>NZ_JAAGWG010000001.1 GCF_010682065.1 Blastococcus saxobsidens | reverse complement strand
GGCGACCGCGACGGCGGTGGTGTCGGAACCGCCGCGGCCCAGCGTGGTGATGTCCTTCGTGTCCTGGCTGACGCCCTGGAAGCCGGCGACGATGACCACCGAGCCCTCGTCCAGCGCGGAGCGCAGCCGGCCCGGCGTGACGTCGATGATCCGGGCCTTGCCGTGGCTGCCGGTGGTGATGACGCCGGCCTGGGACCCGGTGAACGAGCGGGCCTCGTAGCCGTGGGTGGAGATGGCGATGGCCAGCAGCGCCATGGAGATCCGCTCACCGGCGGTGAGCAGCATGTCCAGCTCTCGACCGGGCGGGTCGTCGGTGATCTGGCTGGCCTGGTCGAGCAGTTCGTCGGTGGTGTCACCCATGGCGGAGACCACGACGACGACGTCGTCGCCGTTCTTCTTGGCGGCGACGATCCGTTCCGCAACGCGCTTCATGTGCGTGGGCGAGGCGACGGAGGAACCGCCGTACTTCTGGACGACGAGGGCCACGGGTCAGAAGGCTACCGAGGTTGCGCGCGGAGCCGGTGGTTGCGTCCGCGCGTTCCCGCAGGATGAGATCACCAGGTGGATGATCCGTCGGACTGGCTGCTGACCGCAGAGGAGCGGGGGAACCCCGGCACCCCCCTTCCGGCCTGGACCGGGGCCAACGTCGTCCGGCCGCTGGTCCACGGGGTCGCCTACTTCGACCGGCTGGTCGAGGAGGTGGAGCGGCTGGGCCCCGGCGACCGCGTGTGGTTCACCGACTGGCGCGGCGATCCCGACCAGCTGCTGCGCCCGGACGGGCCGACCGTCGACGAGCTGTTCAGCGCAGCCGCCCGGCGCGGGGTGGACGTGCGCGGCCTGGTGTGGCGCTCGCACACCGACTGGCTGTCCTACAGCAAGGAGCAGAACCGGGCGCTGGACCGGGAGATCGAGGAGGACGGAGGCCGGGTGGTCCTGGACCAGCGGGTGCGCCGGGTGGGCAGCCACCACCAGAAGATCGTCGTCATCCGCTGCCCGGACGAGCCCTCGCGCGACGTCGCGTTCGCCGGTGGCATCGACCTGTGCCACAGCCGTCGCGACGACGCCGAGCACGGCGGCGACCAGCAGGCGGTGGACATGGCGTCGCCGTACGGGCCGACGCCCCCGTGGCACGACGTCCAGGCCGAGATCCGTGGGCCGGCCGTCGCCGTCCTGGACATGGCGTTCCGGGAGCGGTGGGACGACCCGACGAGCCCCGTTCAGGGCAACCCGGTGGCCTACGTCGTCGACCGGTTCCGCCGGGCCCGGCTCGACCCGCCGCCGTTGCCGCCGGAGCTCCCGCCGCCACCGCCGTGCGGGCCGCACCTGGTGCAGACCCTGCGGACCTACCCCAAGATCCGCCCGCGCTACGACTTCGCCCCGGAGGGCGAGCGCTCCATCGCCCGCGGGTACAGCAAGGCGGTCAAGAAGGCCCGGCGGCTGATCTACCTCGAGGACCAGTACCTGTGGTCCTCGGAGGTCGCCCAGCTGTTCGCCGACGCACTGACCGACAACCCGGAGCTGCACCTGGTCGTCGTCGTGCCGCGCATCCCCGACCAGGAGGGGGCGTTCAACGCGACGCCCCAGTACGTCGGCCGCCGCCAGGCGATCGACCTCTGCGTCCGGGCCGGCGGCGAGGACCGGGTGCACGTCTTCGACGTGGAGAACCGCGCGGGGACGCCGGTCTACGTGCACTCGAAGGTCTGCGTGGTGGACGACGTCTGGGCCAGCATCGGCAGCGACAACTTCAACCGCCGTTCGTGGACCCACGACAGCGAGCTGTCCACCGCCGTCCTCGACACCACCCACGACCCCCGCGAGCCGCGTGACCCCGCCGGCACCGGGGACTGCGCGCGCACCTTCGCCCGTGACCTGCGCCTGGAACTGGCGCGCGAGCACCTGGACCTGCCGCAGGACGGGAGCGCTGACGAGCTGCTGCTCGATCCCGAGCGCTTCGTGGCCACCCTGGAGGCGCGCGCGGCGGCGCTGGACGAGTGGCACGACGACGGCCGGCGCGGCCCCCGCCCACCGGGGCGGCTCCGGCCGCACCGGCCGGAGAAGCTCTCCTGGCTGACCCGGCTGTGGGCCACGCCGGTCTACCGGCTGCTGGTGGACCCCGACGGCCGCCCGCTGCGCCTGCGCCTGGCCAAGGCCTTCTGATGACCGCTGCGCCCGTCGCCGTCATCGCGCCCCGCGCCGGCTGACCGGTGCCGGTTGCGCTCCGTGTCGCCGAGAGTGGCGGTCGGTGGCGGTCGCATCGGCACGACCGTTCCCCAGCGCACTCCACCTCTGCTCCCGGGAGTGAGCAGAGGTGGAGCGTGCCGGAATACGTGGTGTCCCTTGTCGAGCCGGCGTCCACAGGTTCGCCGGACCGCCCGTGAGCCATGCCGGACAGCGGTGATGATCGGCTCGTGCCCGAGCCCTTCGACCTCGGCGGAGCGCTGCGGCGCATCCGACGGCTGGCCGACCTCTCGCAGCGGCAGCTCGCGGAGGCGGCCGGGCTGAGCGTCGCCGCCGTTGCGCAGGCCGAGACCGGCAGCCGGGGCCTTCCCGTCGCAGCGCTGGCCCGCGCCGCCCGCCTCGCGGGCCTGCGGATCGCACTGGTGGACGCGACCGGTGCCGAAGTATCGGGGATGCATCCCGACGCCGTGCGGGATCAGGCAGGACGCCGCTTCCCGGCCCACCTGGACACGGTGCTGAGCGAGGAGCGGTCGTGGCGGTGGGCCGACCGGCGCGACCGGTCGCAGCCGACGTACACGTTCGACCGGCGCAGCCCCTGGCAGGGCGATCGCGACCTCGCCGACAGACCCGACGACCACCTGCTCCCCCGGCCGGGCGACACCCCGCGGGAGCGAGCCGAGGCGCGGAAGTCCGAGTGGCGACGCCGACGGCAGGAGGAACTGCGACGCCGGGTCGAGACCGGTGGGGGCGGCCACCTCCCGGACCCCTGGACCTGCACCTGCCCATCGGTCTGCGACGAGCTCGACGACCGGAGCGGTCCTCCCGTGCACGCGGACGACTGCCCGTGTCGCTGCGACGTGGGCTGACCCGCTGCTACCGTGGGCCCGTGCGCGGCAGCCTCCTGCTTACCCGCCGCGGCGAGGCCCTCTCCTAGGTCGGCTCCCTCGTCGCGGGGTTCAGGCGTTCCCGACGTCGCTGACCGTCCCGGAGCCGTGCGCACTCCGCGCACGGCAGCCCGCACCAGGAGCCTCCTCATGAGCGACACCCACCCGCACGCCCGCCATCCCCAGCAGCCCTCGGGGATGCCGGTCCACCGCTACGCGCCCTTCACGCCGGTCGCGCTGCCCGACCGCACCTGGCCCGAGAAGGTCACCACGAAGGCCCCGCGCTGGTGCGCCGTCGACCTGCGCGACGGCAACCAGGCGCTGATCGACCCCATGACGCCCGACCGCAAGCGGCGGATGTTCGACCTGCTGGTCCGCATGGGCTACAAGGAGATCGAGGTCGGTTTCCCCGCGGCCAGCCAGACCGACTTCGACTTCGTCCGCCAGCTCATCGAGGACGACCTGGTCCCCGACGACGTCACGATCCAGGTGCTCACCCAGGCCCGCGACGAGCTGATCGAGCGCACCTTCGAATCGCTGCGCGGCGCCAAGCAGGCGATCGTCCACCTCTACAACTCCACCAGCACGCTGCAGCGCCGGGTCGTCTTCGGCTCCGACCGCGCCGGCATCGTCGACATCGCCGTCCACGGCGCCCAGGTGGTGCGCAAGCTCGCCGAGCAGATGGGCGACACCGACATCCGCTTCGAGTACTCCCCGGAGTCCTTCACCGGCACCGAGCTCGACTTCGCCATCGAGGTCTGCAACGCCGTCACCGACGTCTGGGAGCCCACCCCCGACCGGCCGACGATCCTCAACCTGCCGGCCACCGTCGAGATGGCCGAGCCCACGGTCTACGCCGACCAGATCGAGTGGATGAACCGCTTCCTGGCCCGCCGCGACTCGGTGGTCCTCAGCCTGCACCCGCACAACGACCGGGGCACCGCCGTCGCCGCCGCCGAGCTCGGCTACCGGGCCGGCGCCGACCGCATCGAGGGCTGCCTGTTCGGCAACGGCGAGCGCACCGGCAACGTCGACCTGGTCACCCTCGGCCTGAACCTGTTCAGCCAGGGCATCGACCCGGAGATCGACTTCTCCGACATCGACGACATCCGCCGCACCGTCGAGTACTGCAACCAGCTCGGCGTGCACGAGCGGCACCCCTACGGCGGCGACCTGGTCTACACCGCCTTCTCCGGCTCCCACCAGGACGCGATCAACAAGGGCTTCAAGGCCCTCGAGGCCGACGCGGCGCAGGCCGGCGTCCCCGTCGAGCAGCAGGCCTGGGCCGTGCCCTACCTGCCGATCGACCCCAAGGACGTCGGCCGCAGCTACGAGGCCGTCATCCGGGTGAACAGCCAGTCCGGCAAGGGCGGCGTCGCCTACATCATGAAGACCGAGAACCACCTCGACCTGCCCCGCCGGCTGCAGATCGAGTTCAGCGCGGTCATCCAGCGGCACACCGACGACGAGGGCGGTGAGGTCACCGCCGAGCAGATGTGGACCGCCTTCAGCAGCGAGTACCTGCCCGACCCCGACGCCCCGTGGGGCCGGTTCGCCCTCACCGGCCACCGGCACACCGCCCACGGCGACCAGCTCGACGAGATGGTCGTCGAGCTGGTCGACAACGGCGTCCCGGTCACCGTCGAGGGCCGCGGCAACGGCCCGATCGCCGCGTTCGTCGACGCGCTGTCCACCGTCGACGTCGACGTCCGGGTGCTCGACTACGCCGAGCACGCCATGTCCGCCGGTGGCGACGCCCGCGCCGCCGCCTACGTCGAGTGCGCCGTCGGCGAGCGGGTGCTGTGGGGCGTGGGCATCGACCCCAACATCGTCACCGCCTCGCTGCGCGCCGTCGTCTCCGCGGTCAACCGCGCCCAGCGCTGACCCCCGCGGGACGGGACGCGCGAACTCAGCGCGTCCCGTCCTCGCGGTTCTCGCGGACGCGCTCGGCCAGGGCCGTCGCCGGCTCCTCCGGCGGCGCGTCGGCGGGCTCGTCGCCCCGGTACAGCCGGTCCTGCCCCGCGGTGTGCTGCTCGTCGACCAGCAGCCGGTCGCGGCGGACGTGTCGGCGGCGGTAGGCGACCCGGCTGACCATGTGCGCGCTCACCGGGGCGGTGAGCATCTGGAACACCGCCACGAGCAGCAGCATCCAGGTGGCCGACCAGCCCTGCAGCCGGATGGCACCGCCCACCATGATCAACAGCACGCCCAGCACCTGCGGCTTGGTGCCCGCGTGCATCCGGGTCAGCACGTCGGGGAACCGCAGCAGCCCGATCCCCGCCGTCAGGCACAGCAGCGCCCCCAGGAGCAGGAACGCCACCGCGACGACGTCGCCCAGCGTCTGGAGGGCGCTCACCGCTCCCCCTCGCTCGCCCGCGCGGCGCGCTCCTCGGCCGCCTCCGGCAGCCCGACGTCCTGCCCGTCGTCGGCCGACCGGAGCAGCATGCCGCCGATGTAGCGCGCGACCAACACCGACCCGACGAACGCCAGCAGCGACACCACGACCAGGACGGGGACCAGCGTGGGGTCCCGCGCGAGGCCGGCGTGCACGGCCAGGCCCGCGGCGATGATCACCAGCAGCGTGTCGGTGGCGACGACCCGGTCCAGCAGCGACGGCCCCAGGCCCAGCCGGACCAGCGCCAGGAGTGCGCCCCCGCCGAGCATCCCGTAGGTCAGCCAGTAGACGATCGTCACGGGGTCCTCCGCTCCGCCGCCGGGAACGGCTCCCCCGGCGCGCGGCTCAGCGCCGCGATCTCGTCGTCGGTGCCGAACGCCCGGACGATCCGCTCCTCCTGGGCGAGGACCGACGCGCGCTGGCGTTCGACGTCGTCGTCGTCGCGGACGTGCAGGACGTGCAGCACCAGCACCCCCCGCTCCCGGTCCAGGTCCATCACCATCGAGCCGGGCACCAGCGTCACCGACTCGGACAGGATGGTGAGCAGCAGGTCGGAGTCGGTGCGCAGCTGGACGCGCAGGATGGCGCTGCGGTCGATGCCGCTGGGCCGGACGGTCTGCCAGGCGACCTCCGCGCCGGAGTACACCAGGTCGGCCAGGAACGTGCCGAGGAAGACGAGCAGCCCCAGCGGCCGGAGCCGCGCGCCGCCCACGACCGGCGGCAGGGGCAGCAGCCAGGTGACCACCAGCGCCACGACGATGCCGGCGAGCAGGTTCGCCCACGACCACGTCCCCCAGAGCAGGTTCCACACCGCCACCAGCCACACGAGCAGGGGCAGCTGGTGGCGCAGCTGGTGGGCCAGCCGGCTGCCGGGACCGGGCGCCGGGTCGCTGGTCATGGCCGCCCCTCCCCACCGAACACCGCATCGATGTAGGGCCCGCGGTCCCTCAGGTCCTCCGCGGCGCGGTCGGCGATGCCGTACAGCGGGCCGGCCAGCGCGGTCAGCGCCACCGTCACCGCCACCATGACCGCGGTGGAGCCCACCATCACGCGCGGCAGCGGCTGCAGCGGCCGGTCGGCGGACCCGCCGTCCCCCAGCCCGTCGGTGGCGGGCGTCGTGGCCGTGGCCACGGCGGTGTGCCGCTGCCAGGCCGCCCGGCGCGCGCTGGACCGGACCGCCGTGCTGCCACCGGCCGCGCCGTCGGGGCCGTCCGGCTCCTCCAGCGGGGCGGCCGACAGCTCCGGCCCGGCGTCGGCGGCGGCGGCCGCGTCGGTGTCGCCGACCGGGGACTGCGCGCGTGGCCGCCAGAACGCGCGGTTCCACACCCGGGAGATCGCCAGCAGGGTGAGCAGGCTGGTGACCGCGCCGGCACCCACCAGCACCAGCGGCAGCCAGCCGCCGTCGGCGATCCCGGCGTCCAGCAGCCCGAACTTGCCGATGAAGCCGGAGAACGGCGGGATGCCGGCCAGGTTCATGGCCGGCACGAAGTAGAGGACGGCGAGCAGCGGCGAGGCCTTCGCCAGCCCGCCGAGGCGGTCCACGCCGGTCGAGCCGCCCTGCCGCTCGATCAGCCCGGCGACGAGGAACAACGTCGTCTGGATCGCGATGTGGTGCACCACGTAGAAGACCGCGCCGGCCAGCCCCGCGGTCGAGGCGAGCGAGATCCCGAAGATCATGTAGCCGATGTGGCTGACCAGCGTGAAGGACAGGATCCGGCGGATGTCGGTCTGCGCCACCGCGCCCAGGATGCCGATCAGCATGGTGGCCAGCGCGGCCCACATCAGCACGTCGTCGAGCGCGCCGCCGGGGAACAGCAGCGTCTGGGTGCGGATGATCGCGTAGACGCCGACCTTCGTGAGCAGCCCGGCGAACACCGCCGTCACCGGGGCCGGGGCGGTCGGGTAGCTGTCGGGCAGCCAGGCCGACAGCGGGAACACCGCCGCCTTGATGCAGAAGGCGATCAGCAGCATCGACTGCAGCAGCAGCTGGGTGCCCTCGGGCAGCTCGGCCAGGCGCAGGGCCAGCTGGGCCATGTTGACCGTGCCGGTCGCGGCGTAGACCAGCCCGATCGCGGCGAGGAAGAGGATCGAGCTGAGCAGGCTCACGATGATGTAGGTGATGCCCGCGCGGATCCGTGGCGCGGAGCCGCCGAGGGTCAGCAGCACGTAGCTGGCGGTCAGCAGGATCTCGAAGCCGACGTAGAGGTTGAACAGGTCCCCGGCGAGGAAGGCGTTGGCCACGCCGGCGATCAGCACCAGGAACGTCGGGTGGAAGATCGAGATCGGCGTCTCCTCGTCGCCGTCGGCCGCGCCCTGCCCGACCGCGAACACCAGGACGCCGAGCGCCACCGTCGCCGCGACCACCAGCATCAGCGCCGACAGCCGGTCGACCACCAGCACGATGCCCAGCGGCACCGGCCACCCGCCGACGGAGATCGCGTCGGCACCGTCGGCGTCGGCGAGCATCAGCAGCACGACCGAGACGACGAGCACCGCGCTCAGCACGAGGACGCTCAGCGTCCGCTGGATCCGCGGGTGGCGGCCGCCGACCAGCAGGGCCGCTGCCGCCCCGAGCAGCGGGAGCAGCACCGGCAGCGGCGTGAGGACCCGGATCATCGCTTCCTCCGCCGCGTCGGCGGCAGGTCGACGTCGTCGGAGGCCATGCCGGCGTACTGCCGGGCCAGCCCCCGCTCGACCTCGTTGTCGGCCGCGAAGGTGTCGGCGTGCATGGCCGGCCGGTCCTCGGGCGCCAGGTCGTCGGGGTCGATGTCGTCGGCGTCGGTGTCCGACCGGCGGGCGATCCTGCGGTCCTCCTCGTCCACCTCGATGACCTCCTGCCGGACCAGCCGCCAGGACCGGTAGATGATCGCCAGCAGGAACGCCGCGATGCCGAAGGTGATGACGATGGCGGTGAGGACGAGCGCCTGCGGCAGCGAGTCGCTCATCTCCTCCGGTTCGGCGTAGCCCAGGATCGGCGCCAGCCCGGCCGCGCCCCCGCTGGAGAGCAGCAGCAGGTTGGTCGCGTTGCCCAGCAGCAGGAAGCCCAGCAGGACGCGGGTGAGGCTGCGGTCGAGCAGCAGGTAGACACCGGCGGCGTAGAGCACGCCGACGATCACCGGCAGGACGACGGTGGGGGTCATCGGGCGATCACCTCTCCCCGGGCGGAGTCGATCGGGTCGTCCTCGTCGACCTGGCGGTCCAGTTCGGCGCCGAGGCTGCGCAGGATGTCCAGCACCAGCCCGACCACGATGAGGTAGACGCCGACGTCGAAGAACAGCGACGTGACCAGCTTGACGTCGCCCAGCACCGGCAGCGTGGTCTCGAGGATCGCCGTCTGCAGGACCTGGGCGCCCAGCGTCAGCCCGACCACGCCGGTGGTGCCGGCGACCAGCAGGCCGATGCCCAGCAGCAGGCCGGGATCGACCGGTGCGGCCTCGCCGAGCTCGTAGCGCCCACCGGCCAGGTAGCGCAGCACCAGGGCCAGGCCGGCGACCAGCCCGCCGGCGAACCCGCCGCCGGGCTCGTTGTGCCCGCTGAACAGCAGGTACAGCGAGAAGACCACGATGGTGTGGAACAGGATCCGGGTGATCACCTCGAGGATCACCGACCGCCGCTCGGGCGCCAGGGCCTGCGACGCCGCCAGCCACTGCCCGCGGGGGGCGCGGTGGGCGCGCCGGTCGTCCTGCGCCAGCCGGACCGGGTCCAGCCGGTCGACCGCGCCGGTCCGCCGCCGCAGGAAGACCAGGCTGGCCACCCCGGTCGCGGCGACGACGAGCAGGGAGATCTCCCCCAGGGTGTCCCACGCCCGGATGTCGACCAGCGTCACGTTGACGACGTTCTTGCCGCCGCCGAACTCGTACGCCGCCTCGGGGTGGTCGACCGAGACGGGGGTGGCGGTGCGGGCGCTCATCGCGACCGCCCCGGCGCAGGCCATGAGCACCCCGACGGCGACGGCGAGCACCCCCCGGAAGGTGCGCTCCCGCGGCCGGTGCCGCTCGGTGATGTCCTTGGGCAGCTTGCGCAGCACCAGGACGAAGACGACGAGGGTGAGGGTCTCGACCAGGAACTGGGTGAGGGCGAGGTCCGGGGCGCCCTGCAGCGCGAAGAGCACCGCGAGGCCGTAGCCGGTGACGCCGACGACGAGGACGGCCGACAGCCGCTGCCGGATGCGCAGCGCGAGCCCGGCGGCGATGAGCACCACCGCGCCGACCAGCGCCTGGACCGGGGTGTCCCACGCCCGCCACTCCCCCGGCCACGGCGCCTGGAACAGCAGGATCGACCCCGGCAGCGCCAGGACGACGACGAGGATCGTGCCCAGGTAGGCCGGCAGCGAGCCGCGCTGCGTGGTGCCCGTGACCAGCACGGCCAGCCGGTCCAGCGTCTGCAGCGTGTTCCAGTAGCCCTCGTCGGCCGAGGCGCCGACGGCGAAGCGCCGCTGCACGCGGTAGACCGCTCCCCGCGCCACGAACAGGGCGGCGCCACCGGCGACGGTGACCGCCGAGAGCAGCAGCGCCGGCTGCAGGCCGTGCCAGAGCGCCAGCTTCTCGGCCTCCGCCGCCAGCAGCGGCATCGTGTCGGCGTAGCCGGCGACCAGCGGCTCGAGCAGCGGGCTCAGCGGGCCGGCGGCCAGGCCGAGCAGGGCCAGCGTGGCCGGGGCGGCGAGGAACAGCGCGCCGGGGGCGTGCACCAGCTCGGCCGGTGCGGTGGCGGGCAGCCCGGGCTTGCGGGCGAAGGCCCCCCACAGGAAGCGCGCGGTGTAGCCGGCGGTGAGCACCGAGCCGAGCACCAGCCCGACGAGGACGACGACGGCTGCGGTCCGGTCGGGCAGCCCGCCGTCCAGCAGCGCGGTGAACGCCGCCTCCTTGCCGACGAAGCCCAGCAGCGGCGGCAGCCCGGCCATGGACGCCGCGGCGAGCGTGCCGATGGCCGCCAGCACGGGCAGCCGCCGGCCCAGCCCGGAGAGCCGGCGCAGGTCGCGGACTCCGGTGGCGTGGTCGATGACGCCGACGCTGAGGAAGAGCGTGGACTTGAACAGGGCGTGCGCCAGCGTCATCGCCAGCCCGGCGGCCGCCAGCTCCCGGGTCCCCGCGCCGACCAGCACCATGAGGAAGCCGAGCTGGCTGACCGTCCCGAAGGCGAGCAGCAGCTTGAGGTCGTACTGCCGCAGCGCCCGGTAGCCGCCGACCAGCATCGTGGCCAGGCCCAGGCCGACGACCACCGGCCGCCAGCCCGGGACGTCGGCGAACCCGGGGGCCAGCCGGGCGACCAGGTAGATGCCGGCCTTCACCATCGCCGCGGCGTGCAGGTAGGCGCTGACCGGGGTGGGGGCCTCCATCGCCGCGGGCAGCCAGAAGTGGAACGGGATCATCGCCGACTTGGTGATCGCCCCGGCCAGGACGAGCATCGTGCCGGTGACGAGCAGCGGTCCGCTGCCGGGATCGGCGACCACCTCCGACAGCAGGTAGCTGCCGCTGGTCTCCCCCAGCATGATCAGGCCCACCAGCATGGCCAGCCCGCCGGCGGTGGTGAGGATCAGCGCCTGGCTGGCCGCGCGCCGGGCCGCCAGCTTGCTCCCCGACCCGCCGATGAGCAGGTAGGAGAAGACGGTCGTGAGCTCCCAGAAGACGTAGAGCAGCAGCAGGTGGTCGGCCAGGACCAGGCCGAGCATGGAGCCGGAGAACGCGGTCAGGGTGCCGGCGAACCGGCCGGTCCCCTCGTCGTCGGGCTCGAAGTAGCGGGCGCAGTACAGCAGGACGAGGGCACCGACCCCGGTGACCAGCAGCGCGAAGACCAGCGCCAGGGAGTCCAGCCGCAGGGCGACGCTCAGCTCGAGGGCCGGGACCCAGGGCACGGTCTCGGTGACCTCGCCGCCGCCGGTCACGCCGGTCAGCCGGGTCAGGATCCAGACCAGGGCGGAGGCCGGCACGAGGGCGAGGGCGAGGAACGCGTTCCGGCCCCACCAGCGCACGAGCACCGGCGCGAGCACGGCGGCCACGAGGTGGAGGAGCAGGAGTGCGAGCACGGGTCTCCGGGAGTCTCGATGGGCTCGGGACGACCACTGACGTCGGGGGACGACCGGCGGGCGGTGCCTGCAGATTACCTGGGGCCACGACTCATCGGCCGGGCCGATGATCAGGGACCTGATCACGAGGGTTCCTGACTCACGGTCGACGGTGAGCCAGGACCCCTCGCGCTGAGCCAGGACGGCCGGGAGGCCTCAGCCGTCGGCGGCCTCCGAGGCGACCAGCCACTCCTCCTCGACCTGCTCCTTCTCCGCCTGCACGGCCTTGAGCTGGGCGTCCAGCTCGGCCGCCCTCGCGTAGTCGGTGGCCGCGGCGGCGAGCTGCTCGTGCAGCTTCTTCTCGTCGGCGTCCAGCTTGAGCATCCGCCGCTCCAGCCGGCTCGCCTCCTTCTTGGCCTGCCGCGCCTCGGCGGCCGAGACCGCCGGCGCCGCCGTCGAGGGGGTCCCGACCGGGCGCGATCCCCCGCCGCCGGCCGACGTCAGCGGCGCACCGCCCGCCGCCCGCCGGCGCAGGTACTCGTCCACCCCGCCGGGGAGCTCGGCCAGCGTGCCGTCACCGAGCAGGGCGACGACCTTGTCGCACACGCGGTCGACGAAGTACCGGTCGTGGCTGACCACCAGCACCGTGCCCGGGAAGCTGTCGAGCAGGTCCTCCAACGCGGTGAGGGTGTCGATGTCGAGGTCGTTGGTCGGCTCGTCGAGCACCAGCACGTTCGGCTCGGCCATCAGCAGCCGCAGCAGCTGCAGCCGCCGCCGCTCGCCACCGGAGAGGTCCCCGACCGGCGTCCACTGCCGGTTGGCGGCGAACCCGAACCGCTCGGCCAGCGTGGACGCCGAGATCTCCTGGTTGCCGATCCGGGCGATGCGGGCGACGTCCTGGACGGCCTCCAGCACGCGGGCCTTCGGCGGCAGCTCGGTGACGTGCTGCGACAGGTAGGCCGGCGCGACCGTCTGGCCGACCACGATCGAGCCGGCGTCCGGCTTCGTCTCGCCCACGAGCAGCTTGAGCAGCGAGGTCTTGCCCGCGCCGTTCACGCCCACGATGCCGATCCGGTCGCCCGGGCCGACGTTCCAGGTGAGGTCCTTGAACAGCGTGCGCGGACCGTCGTCGGTGGGGACGGCGTAGTCCACGTCCTCGACGTCGTAGACGGTCTTGCCGAGCCGCCGGGCGGCGAAGCCCTTGAGCGCCATCGTGTCCCGCGCCGGCGGCTCGTCGGCGATCAGCGCCTGCGCGGCCTCGATGCGGAACTTCGGCTTGCTGGTCCGGGCCGGCGGGCCGCGGCGCAGCCACGCCAGCTCCTTGCGGACCAGGTTCTGCCGCCGCTCCTCGGTGACCGAGGAGATCCGCGCCCGTTCCGCCCGGGCCAGGGTGTAGGCGGAGTAGCCGCCGTCGTAGGAGTGCACGCTGCCGTCGGCGACCTCCCACGTGGTGGTGCAGACCTCGTCCAGGAACCACCGGTCGTGGGTGACGACGACCATGCCGCCCTGGCGGGCCCGCACGTACTCGGCGAGCCAGGCCACGCCCTCGACGTCGAGGTGGTTGGTGGGCTCGTCGAGGATCAGCAGGTCCAGCGGGCGGATCAGCTGGGCGGCCAGCGCCACGCGGCGGCGCTCGCCACCGGACATCGGGGCGACCGGTGCGTCCAGGCCGAGCCGGTCGAGCTCCAGCCCGGTCAGCACCGAGCGGACGGCCGGGTCGCCGGCCCACTCGTGCTCGGCGGCGAACATCGACGGGGGCAGCACGACGTCGCGGACCGTCGTCCCGTCGGGCAGCGTGCCGGACTGGTCCAGCACGCCCATGGCGAGGTCGCCGCGGCGGGTGACCCGCCCGGAGTCGGGCTCGTCGGCGCCGGTGAGCAGCGACAGCAGCGTGCTCTTGCCCCCGCCGTTGCGGCCGACGACGCCGATCCGCTCGCCGGCGGCGACGCCGAGGGAGACGTCGTCGAGGATCACGGTCGTGCCGTGCGCCTTGTGCACCCGCTCGAGGTTGACCAGGTTCAGGGGTGCGCTCATCGCCCTCCAGTATCCCCGCCTGGTGACGGGCTGGAACGGCCGCCCTTCAGGGCCCCGCGCCGAGCCTGCGAGGCGTGGGGGGAAGGGTGGTCCTTCAGGGCACGACCACCTCGGCCGACACCGAGTCGCTGTTGCCGCCGAAGTCGGTCACGGTCAGCTGGGTGGTCAGCGCGGTGCCCGGCGCCAGCCGCTCGGAGCCGTACTGGATTCGGCAGGTCGGCGAACAGGCCCACGTCGGCGGCCGGCTGCCACGACTGGGTGCCGTCGGCAGCGGCGATCAGCAGCTTGGGCACGATCAGCCCCTCGGGGTCGGCCGTGAGCTCGCCGTAGGTGCCGGCTTCGGTGTAGCCGTAGTACGTCTCGTTGAGGACGTCCCCGCTCGCCGGGTCGAAGGTGATCGTCAGCGTGACGTCCCGGTACTCCTCGGTCTGCCCCGGCGCGTAGTAGGCCAGCGGCACGTCGATCGTGGCCACCTCCGCCTCCTCGTCGTAGGTGAGGGAGAGGTAGGCGTAGGAGGTGTCGGTGCCGTCGCTGATCGTCATCGCGGTCAGGTCGAAGCTGCCGAGCACGGTCCCGGAGCCGTCGTCGGAGACCTCGGCCTGCTCCTCGCCGAAGTAGGTGACCGAGCCGTCCTCGCCGACCTCGCCGTAGCCGAGGCTCGCCGTGGTCACGTTGCCGGCCGCGGCCGCGTCGAACTGCGCCTGCACGTTGAGCCCGAAGTCGTCGAAGAAGACCTCGGCCTCGCCGTCGGGGGTGACGAACCGGGGCTGTTCCGCGGCCGGGATCGCGTCGCCGGCCTCGAAGTAGCTGGCGAGGAACCCGCTCCACGCCTCGGCGCTCTCCACCGAGGCGTAGTCGGGGTTCAGCAGGTCCGCGGTCGGCGGGAAGTAGATCGACAGCCCGCTGGCGCCCAGCGCCGCCGGGCCGGCGGTCTTGTAGGGCACGGCGTCGTTGATCGCGGTGATCAGCGCGTCGGCCTGGGGGGAGACGTCGAGGGCCTCGACGCCGATCTGGCTCGCCAGCAGCCCGAGGTCGGCCATGTGGGTGTCGACCGTCGGGTCGGCGTCCTTGCCGAAGCCGAGCACCGTCGCGCGCTGGCGGCCCACGACCGGCGCCACCGTGGCGGCCCGCTCCCCGAGCGCGCTGCTGAAGTCGGCCAGGGCCGCGTCGACGGCGGCCATCCGGTCCAGGTCGATCATCGACAGCGTGATGTCGGCGCCGGTGCCCTCCGCCTCGGCCTGGGCGGCGAACCCGTCGATGATCGCGGTGCCGAGGGTGTCGACGTCGGTGCCCGGGTCGTCGGCGAGCACCTGGAAGGCGCGGTAGTCCCAGCCGTGGCCGGGCTCGAGCTCCTGCGAGGCGATCATCCGGTCGGCCAGCGGCGCCAGTGCGCTGGCCGTCTCGTAGGTCGCCATCAGGCAGGCGTCGAAGCCCAGCAGGTCGAGCTTCTCCAGCCCGGCGGCGTCCAGCCCGTCGGCGATCCCGCTGCGGAGGTCCTCGAGGGTGAGCAGGCTGTTGCCCGAGCCCTCGTCCCCGCCGACGCCGGGCCAGGAGGCGCCGTGGTCGCTGATGACCAGCGCGTAGTGCTCGGCCGGGTGGTCCTCGACGCCCTGGGCGATGAACTCGGCCAGCGGCGTGGGGTCACCGGTGTCGACGTCGCCGAGGTCCTCGAGCTCCTCCACGCTGCCCTGGCCGATGGAGACGTACTTGGCGCCCACCCAGTCCTCGACGTCGAGCAGCGGGTCGCTGCTGTAGTCCGCGGCCCGGTCGACCATGGCCGCGATCTGCAGGTTCTCCTGCGAGCCCACCTCGGCGAACTCGGCCAGGTCGGTGAGCAGGTAGGGCTCGAGATCGGTGTCGGCGATCGAGTAGACGAGCACCGTCCAGCCCTCGCCGGCGGCGGCGGGCTGCTCCTCCCCGTCATCGGTGCACCCCGCAGCCAGCAGCACCGCGACCACCGCACCCAGGACCGACCATCGACGCCGCATGAACCCTCATCCGCTCGGCCCGTCCTGACCGGCGCGGGAACCGCCGCGGATCCTCACAGAACCGGGCCGGGAGGGGAACACCTTTGCGGCCGGGTGAAAGCGCAGGTCAGCGCGCGGTCGCCTCGATGCCGTCGGCGCCCACCGGCTCCGCCCGGACGGTGCGGGGCAGCCGGAGACAGGCGAGCCCGCTGAGCAGGATCACCCCGGCGATCGCGAGGAGGGCGCCGTCCTGCCCCGCCAGGCGCACCACGACCGGGACGGCGAGGTTGCCCAGGATCCCGCCGAGCGCCATCGACAGCGACATCGCCGAGACCGCCGTCGCCCGGTGCGCGGCGGTGACCCGGTCGTGCAGGACCGCGGCGGTCAGCGGCCAGGTGGCGCCGTGCGAGACGTAGTAGAGCGCGAACCCGACGGAGGCCACCACCAGCACGTCGGGCCCGGAGAACAGCGCGAGCGCGCCCGCGCCGAGCAGCGCCAGGACGGCACAGGTGACGCGGGTGGAGCCGCGGAACAGCCGGCGCATCGCCGGGGTGGTCATCGCGCCGACCGCGGCCGCCGCGAACGAGATCGCGAGGACGGTGCCGTAGACGGCCGCACCGTCGTCCCGGCTGCCGGCGAGGTCGGCGAAGCGCAGCGGTCCCAGCAGCTCGCAGCCGACCAGCCCCACGCCGCCCGCGGCGGTGATCAGCAGGACCAGGCGCAGCGGCCCGTCGGTGACCGACAGCCGCAGCGCCCCGGCCACGGTCGCCGGCACCGCCCGGGCGCCGGCGCCGAGCGCCGCCCGGACACTGCCCTCCCGGGGCGGCCGGTCCTCGGTGAGCAGGCGCAGGACGAAGCCGACGTAGACCAGGTCGAGGACGGCGGCCACGGCGTACGGGAGGGCGAGCGCGGCGCCGGTGGACCCGCCCAGCAGACCGGGCAGCAGGCCGCCGGCGACGGCGCCGATCGCGAGCCCGCCGCCGTCGGCGGCGGAGTGGCGGGCCAGGCCGGGCGCGACGTCGGCGGCCGGGTCGATGCGGTGGACGCTGTCGACGTACCAGGCCTCCAGCGGGCCGGAGTCCAGCGTGCGGCCCAGCCCGAGCGCCAGGATGGCCAGCACGAAGCCGGGCAGGCTCGTCGCGACGGCGAACAGCACGCAGGACACGATGTGCAGGACGGCTCCGGCGAGCAGCACCGGGCGGCGGCCGAGGACGTCGGCCAGCCCGCCGGTGGGCAGCTCCAGCGCCACCACGACGACGCCGTGCAGCGTGAAGAGCAGCCCGATCTCGGCCAGCGACAGCCCGCGGGCCTGGGCGAGCAGGACGGTGACCGGGGTGGTCAGCCCGACCGGTAGCCAGCGCAGCGCGGTGAGCCCGACCAGCCGGCGGGTGGCCGACCGGACGGTCTGCGGCGGGGTCACGTCGGCCACTCCTTGAGCGGGACGACGTCGAGCAGGACGCCGACGAGCTCGGTGCCCTCCGCCGGCTGCTCCGCGGGGTGCGCCTCGAGCCAGCGCAGAAGCACCGCGTTCAGCTCCCCGACGAGGTCCCTCGCCTGGTCCGGCCGCAGGCGGAGCGCGTAGTCGCCGAGCGAGGCGGCCGCCACCCAGGCCGGGTCGAGCTCCGCCTCCTGCGCCTGCCAGGCGCCGAGCACCCGTGCGTGGTTGGCCAGCTGCTGCCGCCGGAGCTCGTCCTCCAGCTCCGACCCGCCCTCCTGCGCCAGGACGTCGGCGGCCTCCCAGCTGGTCATCCGGTGCCGGGCCCGCCACCACCGCTCGCGGGTGGTGCCCTGGCCCTCGACCTCCTCGACGAAGCCGTACGCCGCGAGCTGCCGGAGGTGGTAGCTGGTCGAGCCGCTGCTCTCCCCGACGCTGCGACCGAGGCCGCTGGCGGTGGCGGGGCCGTGCAGCCGGAGCAGTCCGAGCAGGCGGTTGCGCAGCGGGTGCGCCAGGGCCCGCAGGGCCCGGACGTCCGTCACCTGGACCCGGGGCTCCGGGGCGGTGTCCTTCGGCGTCATGCCGGGCAGCCTATGTATGCAAAGGGCTCTTTGCAAGGACTTCTTTGCGTCCATCGGCGGCGGCCGACCGCACCCGCGGTGCGGTGGTCCGCCGGGGGGAGACAACGGCCACGGGCCGGGTTACCGTCTCCACTGGTTGAACTTTCAACGAGGGAGATCCGATGCCCGCCGTGACCGTCGAGGACACCACCACGCTGCCGCGCGTCCCGCTGCCGGCACCCCGCACGGTGCGCCGGCGCACCCGGTCGGTGACCACCGCACCCTCGGCCTACGAGGGCGAGGGCTTCCCGGTCCGCCGGGCGTTCGCCGGCGTGGACCTGCGTGCCCTGGACCCGTTCCTGCACATGGACCAGATGGGCGAGGTCGAGTACGCACCCGGTGAGCCCAAGGGCACGAGCTGGCACCCGCACCGGGGCTTCGAGACGGTCACCTACCTGATCGACGGCACCTTCGAGCACGCCGACTCCCACGGGGGTGGCGGCACGATCAGCAACGGCGACACCCAGTGGATGACCGCCGGCGGCGGCGTCCTGCACATCGAGCGGCCGCCGGAGGAGCTGGTCGTCAGCGGTGGGCTCTTCCACGGGCTGCAGCTGTGGGTGAACCTCCCCCGGGCCCAGAAGTGGGTCGAGCCGCGGTACCAGGACCTGCGCGCCGACGCCTCGGTGCTGCTGGCCAGCCCCGACGCCGGGGCGTTCCTCCGGGTCATCGCAGGGGAGATCACGGATGCCGGGCGCTCCGTCGTCCACAGGGGTCCCGGCTCGACGTACACGCCGATGGCGATGGTGCACGCCACCGTCTCCCCCGGCGCCACGCTCGACCTGCCCTGGCGGCCGGACTTCAACGCCCTGGTCTACGTGCTGTCCGGCGCGGGTTCGGTCGGCATCGACGGCGCTCCGGTGCGCACCGGCCAGCTCGCGGTGCTCGGCCCCGGCGACACCGTCACCGTCCGGGGCGCCGTCCACCAGGAGTCGCGCACCCCGGCCCTGGACGTCGTCATCCTGGGCGGCCGGCCGATCGACGAGCCGATCGCCATGTACGGCCCGTTCGTCATGAACACCGCCGACGAGGTCCGCGACGCATTCGCCGACTTCTCCGCCGGCCGGCTCGGCGCGATCCCCGCCCAGCGGGTGTCGGGACCCGTTCCGCACGGCGACCTCCGGGGTCAGACTGACCCGGACGCGTAGGGCCATTATCGCCACTTCGGCCCCGTCGAGATGGAGGGGAACACCGTGAGCAACCTGGACCGCCGCCCCGCGGCCCGCGACCTGGGGGGACTGCAGCAGACCTCCGCGGGGCCGGTGCTGGACCTGCTGCCGGCCAAGGAGGTGCTGCTGGGCGAGTCGACCCACGTGCGCCGGCTGCTGCCGACGCTGGGCCGGCGCATGGTGGGCGCCTGGGCGTTCGTGGACCACTACGGCCCCGACGACATCACCAGCTCGCCCGGCATGCAGGTGGCGCCCCACCCGCACACCGGGCTGCAGACGGTGTCCTGGCTGCTCGACGGCGAGGTGCACCACCGCGACTCCCTGGGCAGCGACGTGACCTTCCGCCCCGGCGAGCTGGCGCTGATGACCGCCGGCCACGGCATCGCGCACTCCGAGCAGTCGCCGGCGAGCCACCCACGGTTCCTGCACGGCGCCCAGCTGTGGGTGGCCCTGCCCGACGCCGACCGCGACGTCGCGCCGCACTTCGAGCACCACGACGCGCTGCCCGGCTTCAGCTCCGGCGGGCTGCGCACCACCGTCCTCCTGGGTTCGTTCGCCGGCGCCACCTCCCCGGGGCGGGCCTACACCCCGCTGGTCGGCGCCGACCTGGACCTGTCGTCGGGCGCCGACGTCGAGGTGCCGCTGGAGCCCGACTTCGAGTACGCCGTGCTGGCCTCGTCCGGGAGCGCGACGGTCGAGGACGTCCCGCTCGAGCGCGGGGCGATGCTCTACCTGGGCACCGGCCGGCGTTCGCTCCGGCTCCGCGCTGCCGACGCCTCACGCCTCCTGCTGCTGGGCGGCGAGCCGTTCGAGGAGCGGCTGGTGATGTGGTGGAACTTCGTGGGCCGGTCCGGCGAGGAGATCGCCGACTACGCCGAGCGCTGGAACGCCGAGGACGAGCGGTTCGGCGCGGTGGTGGGCTACGACGGCGCCCGGCTCGAGGCCCCTCCGCTGCCCCCGGTGCCGCTCATGGCGCGCGGCCGGGTCCGCTGACGTCGGTCGGCCCACGAGCGCGAGCGCTCGCGGGCCGGCCGACCACGGGGCTCAGTTCTGCACGTAGACGAAGTACCAGCCGGCGCGCAGGGTCCGGCCGTAGTCGTCGGTGTACGCCGGCTGGTACTTGCACGGCTGGATGTTGCTGACGCCGCTCGTGAAGCCGCGCAGGTCCTTCTGGCCGTACTGGCACTGCGTCAGACTGCTGTACGGCCCGGAGGCCCTGATCGCCCCCGCATTGGCCTGCGCCGCGGTGCCGAGAACGAGGCCCGCGGCGAGTGCCGCCGTGCCGAGGGATGCGAGAACGCGCTTCACGAGGACTCCCGACTCTCCGGTG
The DNA here is from genome assembly GCF_010682065.1 of Blastococcus saxobsidens. GTDB lineage: Bacteria > Actinomycetota > Actinomycetes > Mycobacteriales > Geodermatophilaceae > Blastococcus > Blastococcus saxobsidens_B. Next base: position 208,202 of record NZ_JAAGWG010000001.1, on the reverse strand, counting down.
ACAGGGTGCACCGGTTGATGAACGGAGTGTTCCCGTATCCGGGTGCGGCCGTCAACGACCCGGGACGTGTCAGTTCTCCTGTCCGACCTCCATGACGGAGAACGCCCCGCCCCACCGGTCGGCCACCACGGCGAACCGGCCGAACTCGGTGTCCTCGGCCGGGTGCAGCACGGTGCCGCCGGCGCTCTCGACGGTGGCGACCGCGGCGTCGGTGGAGGTCACCGCGAAGCACACCGTCCACCCCGTGGGCAGGCCGGGCTCGGCGGCACCCAGACCGCCGAGCGGCCGGTCACCGGTCCGGAAGGTGGCGTAGGGCGCCATGCCCTCCATGGCGTCCCACTCGAATCCGAAGACCGCGCTGTAGAACGCCCGGGCCGCCTCCGGATCGGCGACGGCCGCCTCGTTCCAGACCAGCGCGCCCGGCTCGTTGAACCGCTGCACGCCGGTGTGCTCACCGGCCTCCCAGAGCCCGAAGGCGCTCCCCTGCGGGTCGAGGGCGACCACCATCCGGCCCAGCGGCCCGATCGCCATCGGCTCGACGAGCACCGTGCCCCCCGCGTCGCGGATCCGGGCCACCGTCGCGTCGGCGTCGTCGGTGGCGAAGTAGGTGGTCCAGCCGGGCTGCCCGGCCTCGTCCATCTGGGGACCCAGGCCCGCGACCCGGCGCCCCTCCCTCTCGGCGTTCAGGTAGCCGCCGAACTCGGCGTCGCCGCCGGTGTACTGCCAGCCGAGCAGCTCGGCGTAGAACTCCCTCGCCGCGGCCAGGTCACCGGCCCCGTAGTCGATCCAGCACGGTGTCCCCGCCGGCCAGGCGGTGTCTCGGGTGGGCATCGTCGCCTCCTCGTGAAGTGAGGAGGCCACGGTGGCACCGGGCACCGACAGTTCCCAGGGCCTTCCGCGCGCCCGGGTCAGAAGCGGCCGCCTCCGGCGCTGCCACCACCACCGAAGGAACCGCCCCCGGCGCCGCGGCCGCCGCCGAAGCCACCGCCACCACCGAAGCCCCCGCCACCGCCGAAGCCACCGCCGAACCCCCCGCCGTAGCCGCCGCGCCGGCCGCCACCACCCAGGAGGATCCCGCCGAGGACCAGGCTGCCCAGGTCGACCCCGCCCCGGCGGTAGCCGCCACCCATCCCCGGCCCGTAGCCACCGCCCATGCCCCCGGGCCCGTAGCCGCCGGAGTTCCACCGGCCGACGTCGTCCTGCGCGAGGTCGAGCGCGTGCTGGGCCAGCAGCCCGGCCTGCTGCGCCTCCCGCAGCGCCGCCACCGGGTCGGTGCGGCCCAGGTCGACGGCCGCCTCCAGGTGGCGGCGGGCCTCGGCGAGCCGGGTGCGGGCCTCCGGGCCGATCGCGCCGCGGCGGGTGTCGATGAAGTCCTGCGCGGCGGCCAGCGTGGAGCGGGCCGTCAGCAGCGCCTGGTCCAGTGCGCCCGCGGCCCGCCGGGCCTGGGTCTGCGCGTCCCGGGCGACCGCGAGGGTCTGCTCGAGCGCGGCGTCGGCGTCCTCCAGCTGGCGGAGGGCGGCCAGCGGGTCCCCCGGCGACGCATCGGCCGGACGCAGCGCCGCATCGGCGGCCGCGAGGGCTGACTCCGCGCGGGCGATCTGCGGCTCCAGCCCGCTGCGGTCCCCGGCACTCACCAGCGACCGCGCCTCGGCCAGGTCCTTCTCGGTCTCGGCGCGGGCGGCGGCGACCCGGCCGGCGGCGGCGTCGAGGTCGGCGGCCAGCCGGCCCACGGCGTCGAGCAGGGTCACCGACTGCGCCACGGCGTCCTCCGCGGCACGGACGTCGCCGACGGCCTCCCCGGTCCGCCCCCCGGCGATCGCCTCCCGGGCCTCCCGGATCTCCTGCTCCGCGGCGTCCAGCCGCGCGCCGGCCTCGGTCACGTTCTCCGCGACGGCGGCGACGGCCGATCCGGCGAAGCGCTGCCGGAGCCCGGCGAGCCGCTGCTCCTCCTCCGGCAGCCGGCCGCGCAGCTCGGCGATGCGCGGCTCCAGCGCCGCCAGCACCTCCGGGGCCCGGTGCTCCAGGTCGCGCAGCTGTTGGAAGGCCGCGCTCTGCTCGTCCAGCCGCGCGTCGGCGGCCGCGGTCAGCGAGATGATCTCGGCCAGCATGCGGCGGGTGGTCGGCTCGTCCTCCGGGACGTCGTCGTCCAGCTCCTGGCGCAGCGTGAACGCCCGCGACAGTTCCGTCCTGGACTGCGCGAGCGCGGCGCCGAAGCCGGCGACCGCCTCCTCCCCGTACTGCGAGCGCGCGAAGTCCAGGTCCAGCTGGGAGGTCTTGACCGCCTCGTCCACGTCGAGCAGCGCCTCGCTGGCGCGACCCTGCAGCTCGGGGGTGGGCGTGCCCTCGTGCGGGTCGCGCTCCCGCGGCTGCCGGCCCGTCGGGAGGCCCGCGCCGCCCCGGTTCCGGCGCGAGCGGCTGACCAGGTAGGCGCCGCCGCCGACGACGGCGATCCCGCCGAGCACCAGCAGCGCCCCGGAGCCGCCGCCGGACCCCTCGCCTCCGGAGTCCGCGGCGGCGGAGTCGGTGCGCAGGATGTCGGCGAACTCGGCCACGCCACCGGCCCAGTCGCCCTCGGTGAACGCCGGATCGACGGTGGTGGCGGCGCGGTCCTCGATCTCGGTGCGGGTGAGCGGGAAACCCGGGGGCGGCACGAATCCGTAGAGCCCGTCGTCGACGGCGACGGCGAGCAGCGCGTCGTTGCGGGCCAGCTGGCTGAGCTCGGCCGTCGCCGCCGCCCACTCGGGCCCGTTGGCCCCGTCGAAGCTGGACACGAACACGACGAACAGCTGGGTCCCCTCGTCGGCCTGCAGCTCGTCGAGCGCCTGGTCGACCCGCGCCTGGTCACCGTCCAGCGCGCCGACCTCGTCGACCACCTGCTCGGCCAGCCGGAACGGGGGGACGGCGAGCGCCGGGCCGGCGGTCAGCAGGAGGCCGGCGAGCACCCCCAGGACGACGCACAGCCGGCGCACGGAGGACCTCCAGGACAGTGGGAGCGGAACGACCGCGACACTACCGACGGCCGAGGGGTCCGGCCCGGCCGCCGTGGGTAGGGCGGGACGACGAACGCCCCCGTCCGAGGAGGACCCACGTGCCCGACCGCGACTCCGTGCCCGCCGCCGACCTGCCGCCGGGCACCGTGCGCCGCGTCGGCGACTGGGCCGTGGGCAACCGCGGCCCCGGCCCGGACGGGCAGGACCGGCACTTCGCGGTCTCCCGCCGCTGCCGCCACCAGCTCGCGGACCTCTCGCAGGGCACGGTCGACGCCGACGGCTGCCTGGTCTGCCCGTGGCACCAGAGCCGCTACGACGTGCGCACCGGCGAGATGGTCGAGGGGCCGCGCGGCTTCCTCGGCTACCACGGCCCGACGCCGGGCTACACGCAGCTGGTGCGGCTGCTCGGGTCCGTGGCCCGGCTCCGCGTGCGCCGGGCCGCCCGTCGCGGCTCTGACGTCATCCTGGAGTGAGGTCGGTCGCGGTGTCGTCCGGAGGACGACGGTGTCACCGCCGCTCGACGGGCTCGTCGACGCCCTGCACCAGCGCGTCGGTCTCGATCGGCCCGGCTCCGGTCGCCCGCACGGAGACGCCCATGAGGGCCGCCACCTCCTCGGCCGACTTCGGCTGCAGCACGCCGTCGCGGATCTCCTCGGCCCAGTGACAGCTGACCAGGCGCCCGGGGGCGAGCTCGCGCAGCACCGGCACCTCGTCGTCGCAGCGCGTCTCCTGCCGCCACGGGCACCGGGTGTGGAACCGGCAGCCGCTGGGCGGGTTCGCCGGTGAGGGCAGGTCGCCGGCCAGCAGGATCCGCTCCCGCGACTCCTCCACGACCGGGTCGGGCACGGGTACGGCGCTCATCAGCGCCCGCGTGTAGGGGTGCAGCGGCTGCTCGTACAGGTCGTCCGCCGGCGCCTGCTCGACCAGCGACCCCAGGTACATGACGCCGACGACGTCGCTGATGTGCCGGACGACCGCGAGGTCGTGCGCGATGACCAGGTAGGTGAGGCCGAGCCGTTCCTGCAGCTCCTCGAGCAGGTTGAGCACCTGGGCCTGCACCGAGACGTCGAGGGCGGAGACCGGCTCGTCGGCGATCAGCAGGTCGGGCTCCAGCGCGATGGCCCGCGCGATCCCGATGCGCTGCCGCTGCCCGCCGGAGAACTCGTGCGGGTACCGGCGCAGCGCGGCCGACGGCAGACCGACGGCGTCGAGCAGCCCGCGGATCTTCTCCGCGATCCCCTTCGTCCCGCCGCCCAGGCCGTGCGCGCGCAGCGGCTCCGACAGCAGCGACTCCACGTTCTGCCGCGGGTCGAGGCTGCCCAGCGGGTCCTGGAAGACCATCTGCATGCGCCGGCGCATGCTCCGCAGCGGCTCGCCCTTGAGCGAGGCGACGTCGGTGCCGTCGAAGATCACCTCACCGGCGGTGGGCTCCTCCAGCCGCAGGATGGCCCGGCCCAGCGTCGACTTGCCGCAGCCGGACTCGCCGACCAGGCCGTACGTGGACCCGCGGGCGATGGAGAGGTCGACGCCGTCGACCGCCTGCACGTGCCCGACGGTCCGGTCGAACAGGACCCCCCGCTTGATCGGGAAGTGGACCTTCAGGCCCCGGACCCGCAGCAGCGGCTCCTCCGACGCGCTCGGTGCGGCGGTCATCGGGCGGCTCCCAGGGCGGTGGCACCGGACGGCGCCGTCGGGTACTGCAGCGGGTGGCGGCAGCGCAGCTCCCGGCCGGGCCCGTCGGGCTCCAGCGGCACGACGCTGCCGGAGACCTCGGTCAGGCAGTCGTCCTGCGCGTTGTCGCAGCGTGGGGCGAACGCGCACCCCTCGGCCCACGGGATGGCGTCGCGGGCCGACCCGCGGATGGGGGTGATCGGCGTGCCGCGGCCCGCGTCCAGGCGGGGCACCGACGCGAGCAGGCCCCCGGTGTAGGGCTGGCGGGGCTGCGCGAACAGCTCGTGCCGGTCCGCGGTCTCGATGATCTTGCCCGAGTACATGACGTGCACCCGGTCGCACAGCCCGGCGACGACGCCGAGGTCGTGGGTGATCATCACCAGCGCCGTCCCGGTGTCGACGACGAGCTCCTTGAGCAGCTCGAGGATCTGCGCCTGGATCGTGACGTCGAGGGCGGTGGTCGGCTCGTCGGCGATCAGCAGCCGGGGCGAGCAGGCCAGCGCCATGGCGATCAGCGCACGCTGGCGCATGCCGCCGGACAGCTGGTGCGGGTACTCCTTGAGCCGGCGCCGCGGGTCCGGGATGCCGACGCGGTCCAGCAGCGCGACGGCCTCCGCGGCGGCCTCCGCCTTGGACATGTCGCGGTGCTCGAGCAGCACCTCGGTGACCTGGGTGCCGATCTGCACCGTCGGGTTGAGCGAGGAGAGCGGGTCCTGGAAGACCATCGCCATGTGCGCCCCGCGCAGCGAGCGCAGCTTCCGGCTGCCGGCCCCGATCAGCTCCTGCCCCTCGAGGCGCACCGATCCGCCGACCTTGACCCCCCGGCTGGGCAGCAGACCCATGATCGCCAGGGACGTGACGGACTTGCCGCAGCCGGACTCACCCACCAGGCCGACCGTCTCGCCCGGCGCGACGGAGAAGCTGACGCCGTCGACGGCGCGGGTCGGCTTCTCCCCCTTGCGCTGGAAGGTGACGGAGAGGTCGTCCACCTCGAGGACGGGGGCACCCAGCACGGACGTCATCGGGGCGCTCACCTCCGAAACTTCGGGTCGAGGGCCTCGCGCAAGGACTCACCGAGCAGCGTGAAGCCGAGCGCGACCACGATGATGCACAGCGCCGGGTAGACGGCCAGCTCCGGCCGGACCGAGAGGAACGCCTGCGCGTTGGCCAGCATCGCGCCCCACTCGGGCCGGGCCAGGTCGGGGTCGCCCAGGCCGAGGAAGGACAGCGCCGCCGCCTCGATGATCGCGGTGGCCAGCGACAGCGTGGCCTGCACGATCACCGGGCTGAGCGAGTTGGGCAGCACGTGGCCGAACACGATCCGCCGCTTGCGGATACCCAGCGCCCGCGCGGCCAGGGCGTAGTCGCTGCCGCGTTGCACCAGCATCGACCCGCGCAGCAGGCGCGCGAAGATCGGTACCTGGGTGACCGCGATGGCGATCATCAGCGCGTACTGGTTCTGGCCCAGCAGCACCGAGATGCTGATGGCCATCAGCAGGCCGGGGATCGACAGCAGGATGTCGACGAACCGCATGACCACGGTGTCGACCCAGCCGCCGAACGCGCCGGCGATGATCCCCAGCGCCATGCCGGCGGCGACGCCGAGCACGGTGGAGACGACGCCGATCATCAGCGACTGCCGCGAGCCGTAGATCAGCCGGGAGAGCAGGTCGCGGCCGAGGTTGTCGACCCCGAGCGGGAAGCCCTCCTGGCTGCCGGGGATGAGCCCGGGCCGGATCTGGGACAGCAGCGTCTGCGCCAGCGGGTCCCGCGGGGCCAGCCACGGCGCGAACAGCGCCACGACCAGGAACGTGACGACGATGACGGCGCCGATGATCGCCACCGGGTCGCGGCGCAGCCGGCGGAAGGCGCTCCGGGTCAGCGACACGCCGCCCTCGCCCTCGGGCACCTGGCCGGCCCGCGCCGCCAGCTCGTCGATCCGACGTCGCTTGACGTCACCCATCGCGGTCACAGCGTGGCACCCCGGTTCGATTCCGCAGCCCTCATCGGACTCTCACCCTCGGGTCGAGCAGGCCGTAGGAGATGTCGACGAGGAGGTTCACCAGCACGTAGACGATCGCCAGCATGAGGATGAACCCCTGGAGGATGGCGAAGTCCCGCGCGAACAGGGCGTCGTAGAGCGCCGAGCCCACGCCGCCGAAGGCGAAGACGCTCTCGGTCAGCACCGCCCCGGACAGCAGCAGGCCGGTCTGCAGGCCGATCGTCGTCGACACCGGCAGCAGCGCGTTCTTGATGATGTGCCGGCGCCGCACCGTCGACGTCGCCAGCCCCTTCGCGTTCGCCGTCCGCACGTAGTCCTCGTTGACCACGTCGAGGACCGAGGCGCGGGTGATCCGGACGATGATGGCCAGCGGGATGGTGCCGAGCGCGATCGCCGGCAGGATCAGGTGCAGCACGGCGTCCCAGGCGGCGTCCCACTCGCGGGTCAGCAGGCCGTCCAGCACGTAGAAGTTGGTGATGCGGGTGGCGTCCATCCGCACGTCCTGGCGGCCGGAGCCGGGCAGCCAGCCCAGCTCGACGGCGAAGCCCAGGCGCAGCAGGTAGGCGAGGAAGAAGACCGGGATGGCGACGCCGAGCAGCGAGCCGATGACCGACGTGGAGTCCAGCCAGCTGCCGTGCCTGCGGGCGGCGAGGTAGCCCAGCGGGATGCCCACGCCGATCGCGAAGATCATCGCGAAGAGGGTGAGCTCGATGGTGCCGGGCATGCGCTCGAGGAACTCGGTGGTCACCGCCCGGCCGGTGCGCGCGGAGGTGCCGAAGTCCAGCCGGATCGCGCGCCCGAGGAAGCGCAGGTACTGCACGATCAGCGGCTCGTCGAGGCCGAACAGCTCGTTGTAGCGGGCGATGGCCTCAGGGGTGGCGCGTTCGCCCAGGGCGGCCTGGGCGGGCCCGCCGGGCAGCGCACGCAGCCAGGCGAACAGCAGGACCGACAGCCCCAGCAGGATCGGGATCAGCTGGAGGAGCCGCCGGACGATGAAGCGGAGCACGCTCGGGGTTGCCTCTCACGGAACGGACCTGCCCGACAGGCTCGCGGCCGGCCCCTTGCAGGGGCCCGCCGCGAGCCTGCGAGCGGTGGGGGGCGAGGGGTCCTTCCTCAGTCGCGGAGCGACACCGTCGAGAAGACCTCGGCGGTCAGCGGGCTGGGCTCCAGGCCCTCGACCCGCTCCGAGACCACGATCGCCGGCGGGGAGTGCGAGATCGGGACAGCCGGCAGGTAGTCCATGATCAGCCGGTTGGCCTCCTGGTACATCTCCGTCCGGTTGGCCGGGTCGGGCTCGCTGTCGGCCTCGGCCAGCGCGCTGAAGATCTCCGGCGCGCTGAACGCCCCGAACTCGGCCGACGCCTGGTTGTTCGACGCCTCGGCGAAGAACGTGCCGATGAAGTTGTAGGCGTCGTTGTAGTCACCGGTCCACCCGAGCAGGTGGATGTCGGCGCCACCGGCCTGGACGGCGTTCAGGTAGTCCGGGTTCCACGGCAGGGCCGTCGGTTGGACGGTGAAGCCGGCGTCGGTCAGGTTCTGGCTGATGACCTGGAACATGGCGGCCGGGTCCGGCAGGTACGGCCGGCTGACGTCGGTCGGGTAGAAGAAGCGCAGCGTCGTGCCGGTGGCGCCGGCCTCGGCGAGCAGCGACTTGGCCTTCTCGACGTCGTACTCGTAGGTGGTGACGTCGTCGGCCCAGCCGTCGACCGTCGGCGGCATGAACTGGGTGGCCACCTCGGCGCCCTCGGGCAGGAGCGAGTTCACGATCGTCTCGCGGTCGATCGCGTGCGCGATCGCCTGACGGACCCGCTCGTCCTGCAGGGCCGGGTTGGCGCCCGAGTCGGGCACGTTCCCGCCGTTCATCCCCAGGTACAGGATGTTGAACGGGTCGCGGACCAGCACCTGGGCGCCGGTGTCCTCGAGGGTGTCGTAGTCGGCCGGCGCGACGAAGTCGTAGCCGTCGATCGAGCCGGCCTCGAGCTCCTGGCGGCGGGTGTTGCCGTCGGAGATCGTGCGGAAGATGAGCTCGTCGAGCTTGGCCTGCTCGCCCCAGTAGTCCTCGTTGCGGACGAGGGTGACCTCGCCGTTGCCGCGGTCCCAGCTCTCGAACTTGAACGGGCCGGTGCCGACCGGGTTCTCCAGCGCGTACTGGGAGTAGGTCAGCGAGTCCTCGCTGCCGGACAGGTTGTCGGCGTCGCCCTCCTCCAGCGCCGTGGGGCTCTGGATCGAGAAGGCCGGCAGCGCGAGCGCCGCGGGGAACTTGGAGGTGACCTGCGTGAGCGTGATGACCGCGGTGTTCTCGTCGGTCGCCTCGCAGCTCTCGTAGATGCTCGGGGTGTCCGGCGTGTTGGCGAAGCCGCCGAAGACCGCCTGGTAGTAGTACGACGCGCTCGGGCTCTGGGCCAGGCCGTCGAAGTTGTACCAGCGGTCGAAGTTGAAGCAGACCGCCTCGGCGTTGAAGTCCGTGCCGTCGTGGAACTTCACGTCCTGCTGCAGGTTGAACGTGTACTCCAGGCCGTCCTCGCTGACCTCCCAGTCCTCGGCCAGCTCGGGCACGGGGTCCGTGCCGCCGAGCTCGTTGCCGAGCAGGCCCTCGAAGATCTGGCGGGAGACGCGGAAGGTCTCGCCGTCGCTGCCGAAGGCGGGGTCGAGCATGGCCGGGTCGCCGGCCGCGCCGAAGACCAGCGTGCCGCCGGACTCGGCCTCGCCGCCCTCGCCGCCACCGGAGTCCCGGTCGCTGGAGGCGCAGGCCGACAGTGTGACTGCGGTGAGCGCGGCCGCGGAGGCGGCGAGCGCTCGGGTGGTACGACGACGTGTCATCGCGGAAGACCTGCCTTCTCGACCCCTCGGGGCCGGACGAGCTCCGGGCGGGACTGCCGTGGACGCGAATGCGTCCACGAATGCTTCCCGGACCCTAGGCCTCGGTCGTCCGCGCTCGTGAGGGTCGGATGGGCATCGACACCGATCCGTGACCTTCGCCGGGAAACCGCTGGTCGGACGCACGTAGCAGCCTGCGTCGGCGCCCCGCTCGCGCGCGCGTGGCCCGCCCGCCTGCCGCGCCGTCCGGGACCAGGTGCGCCCGGACGGCGCGGGTGGCGTCGGCGCTGGTCAGAAGGCGGGCAGCACCGCTCCGGAGTACGTCTCCTCGATGAACTGCCGGACCTCGTCGGAGTGCAGCAGCTCCTCCAGCTGCTGGATGCGCTCGTCGTCCTCGTCGCCGCTGCGGACGACCAGCAGGTTGGCGTTGGGGTTGCCCTCCGCCTCCTCCAGGACCAGCGCGTCCTCGGCCGGCGAGAGGTCGGCGTCGATCGCGTAGTTGCCGTTGATGACCGCGGCGTCGACGTCGGCCAGCGAGCGCGGCAGCTGCGCGGCCTCCACCTCGGTGATCTCCAGGTTCTTCGGGTTCTCCTCGATGTCGAGGGAGGTCGGCGCGGCGTCCCCGGTGTCGGCCAGCGTGAGCAGGTCGTTGGCCTCGAGCAGCCGCAGCGCGCGGGCGGCGTTGGTCGGGTCGTTGGGGATCGCGACCGTCGCGCCGTCGGGAAGGTCGGCGACGTCGGTCAGCGACTCGGAGTAGAGGCCCAGCGGCTCGATGTGCACCGGCTCCAGTGCGGTGAAGTCGTAGCCGGCGTTGGCCTCCTGCTCCTCCAGGTAGGGCACGGTCTGGAAGTAGTTGGCGTCCAGCGAGCCGTCGTCGAGCGCGACGTTGGGCTGCACGTAGTCGGTGAACTCGACGACGTCGAGGTCGAGGTCGGCGTCCTGGGCGAGCTCCTCGTCGATGAACCGCAGGATCTCGGCGTGCGGCACCGGGCTGGCGCCGACGCGCAGTGGCTCGTCGGCGGCCGAGAGCTCGGCCTCCCCACCCCCGCACGCGGTGAGGCCGAGCAGCGCGGCGGCGCCGACGGCGGCGAGGGCGGACCTGGTGGAGCGGATCATGCGGGATTTCTCCTTGCGGGGTGGGTGGTGCGGGAAGTTCGGTGGGGGCGGCTCAGGCGTGGGCGAGCCGGCGGGCCCAGCGGTCGCCGGCCCACTGGAGCAGCTGGACGACGGCGAGCAGCAGCACCACGGTCGCCACGGTGATGTCGGTGCGGAACTGCTGGTAGCCGTAGCGGATGGCGAAGTCGCCGAGGCCGCCACCGCCGATCGCGCCGGCCATCGCCGAGTAGCTGATGAGGGCGACGACGGTGACGGTGATCCCGGCGACCAGCGACGGCAGCGCCTCCGGCAGCAGGACGGTGCGGACGACGTCGCGCCGGCGGGCCCCCATGGCCAGCGTCGCCTCGACCTTGCCGTGCCCGACCTCGCGCAGGCTGGTCTCCACCAGCCGGGCCAGGAACGGGACGGCGCCGATGGTCAGCGGCACGATCGTCGCGGTCGAGCCGATGGTCGTGCCGACGATGCCGCGGGTGACCGGGGCGACCAGCACCAGCAGGATGATGAACGGCAGCGACCGGCCGAGGTTGACCACCAGGCCGAGCACCCGGTGCACGAGCGGGCTCGGGGAGAGCGCGCCGGGCGCGGTGACGGTGAGCAGCACGCCGAGCGGGACGCCGATCAGCACGGTGAGCAGCGCGCTGACGCCGACCATGTAGAGGGTGTCCCAGGTGGCCTCGGCCAGCTGCGGGGCGATGCGGTCCCAGTCGTTCACCGCTGCACCTCCGGGGCGTCGAGGAGGTTCGGGACCTGGCGACCGCCGGGCGCCGCGGCGTCGGGTTCGTCGTGGGCGTCCATCGGCGGCGGCTCGTCACCCGGGGTGGCCCGCTCGACCAGCGAGCCGCCGTCCCGGAGCCGCTGGAGTGCGGCATCGAGCCGGCCGTCGTCGCCGGTCACCGACAGCAGCAGCCGGCCGAACCGGCGGCCCGCGACGGTCTCGACCGAGCCGCCGACGACCTCGACGTCGAGGCCCAGCTCGCCGGCGAGGGTGCGCAGCACCCGGCCCTCGGGCGCGGACTCGGTGACGGTGACGCGGACCAGGTCCCCGGTGGCGCCGGCGACGGCCGGGGCGGGCAGCAGCTGGGCGGCCAGCGGCGAGTGCGGCCGGGTGAGCACCTCGGCCAGCGGCCCGCCGTCGAGGACCCGGCCCCGGTCGAGCAGCACCGCGCTGTCGCAGACGGCACGGACCACGGCCATCTCGTGGGTGATCAGCAGGACGGTGAGGCCGAGCTCGGCGCGCACCTGGCGGAGCAGGTCCAGGACGCCGGTGGTGCTCGCCGGGTCCAGCGCGCTGGTGGCCTCGTCGCAGAGCAGCACCTTGGGGCGGGCGGCCAGGGCGCGGGCGATGGCCACCCGCTGCTTCTGACCACCGGAGAGCTGGGCGGGACGGGAGGCGTGCCGGTCACCCAGGCCCACGAGGTCGAGCAGGTCGGCGACGCGACGGCGGCGCTCGGCCCTGCCGACGCCGGCCAGCTCCAGCGGGTGCTCGACGTTGCCGGCCGCCGTGCGGGAGTCCAGCAGGTTGAAGTGCTGGAACACCATGCCGACGGTCCGCCGGGCCTGGCGGACGCCGTCGTCGTCCAGGTCGGTGAGCACCTGACCGTCGACCACGACCCGGCCGGAGCTGGGCCGCTCGAGCAGGTTGACCAGGCGCGCCAGCGTGCTCTTGCCCGAGCCGCTCGGGCCGACGACGCCGGCGAACTCCCCGTCGGCCACCGACAGGCTCACGCCGTCGACGGCGACGACCTCGGCCGCCCCGCGACGAGCGGGGAAGACCTTGCGGACGTCGGTCAGTTCGATCACAGGGCGGCCTCGGCTGGGCTGGGTGGTGCGGCACGGACGGCGGGGCCGGTACGCGGGGTCGTCCCCGGCGTACCCGGCGAGGACCGGACTAGAGCCGGCTGGCCGTGCGCATGAGGTCGATGGCGCGGCGACGAGTCAGCGCACACCCCTTCAGCACCGATCGATCATGCCCAGGCTCGGAGGCCGACTGCCAATCCGCGGCCCCGAATGTGAGAGAACGCTCAACCGTCGCCGGCCGGCGGACCCGACCGGCCGCCTCCCCTCCCGGACGCGGCTGCCGTCAGGCGTCGATGCGGCGGCGGCCCTCGAACGCACGGCCCAGCGTGACCTCGTCGGCGTACTCCAGGTCGCCGCCGACGGGCAGGCCGCTGGCCAGCCGGGACACCGCCAGCCCCATCGGGCCGACCAGCCGGGCCAGGTACGCCGCCGTCGCCTCCCCCTCGAGGTTGGGGTCGGTGGCGATGATCATCTCCTTGACGGAGCCGTCCATCAGCCGCGTCATGAGCTCCTTGACCCGCAGGTCGTCGGGGCCGACGCCGTCGATCGGGCTGATCGCCCCGCCGAGCACGTGGTACCGGCCGCGGAACTCACGGGTGCGCTCGATGGCGACGACGTCCTTGGGCTCCTCGACCACGCACAGCACGTCGTCGGAGCGGCGCGGGTCGCGGCAGATGCGGCACTGCTCGGCCTCGGCCACGTTGTAGCAGGTCACGCAGAAGCGGACGGACTCCTGGACGCGCGTCAGGGCAGCCACCAGCCGGCTGACGTCGGCGGACTCCGACGACAGCAGGTGGAAGGCGATGCGCTGGGCGCTCTTCGGCCCCACGCCGGGCAGGCGACCGAGCTCGTCGATCAGGTCCTGGACGGCACCCTCGTACACGGGGCTCCTCGGGTTGCGAAGTGGATCGAGCGGAACGGCTCGATCAGAGGCCCGGCAGGCCCAGACCGCCGCCGCCACCCAGGCCCCCGGCGAGGGGACCCATGGCGTCGGCCGCGAGCTCGTCGGCCGCGCGCTTGGCGTCGCGGACGGCGGCGACGACCAGGTCCTGCAGCGTCTCCAGGTCCTCCGGGTCGACGGCCGACGGCGAGATGGTCACCGCGGTGAGCTCACCGTCACCGGTCATCGTCGCCGACACCAGGCCGCCGCCGGCGGTGCCGGTGACCTCGCTGGCGGCCAGCTCCTGCTGGGCGGCGACGAGCTGCTGCTGCATCTGCTGCGCCTGCTGCATGAGCTGCGACAGGTCGGGCTGGCCTCCGGGGAACATGCCACGAGAGTAGGCCGCGGCTGCGACGGGCGACACCGGCACGGCGCGCGGCGATCAGCTGTCGACGGGCCGTGCCCCGAGCTGGGCGCGCAGCAGCTGCAGCGCGGCCTGCTCCTGGTCGACGGCTGGTTCGGGCTCGCGGTCCCCACCCGCGGAGGTCTCCGCGGCCCGCTCGGCCATGAGCTCCCGGGCCTCGGCGGCCTCCGCCTGCCGCGCCACTTCACGAGCTGCCTCGGGCGTCACCGACGGGCCGGCCGCCGGGCCCGACCCCTCGACGACGGCGTCCACCCGCCAGCGCACGCCGAGCAGCTCGTTGAGCGCGGCGCGCAGGACGTCCTTGTTGAGGTCGTCTCCGAGCCGCCGGGCCAGCGCGGGCGAGGACGTCGACAGCGTGAGGACGCCGTTGGCCAGCTGGTGCACCTGGGCGTTCTTGAGCAGCGCCTCGGTGGTGCGCTTGTGCTTCTTGACCACAGAGAGCAGCTCGGGCCACACCCGCCGGACGTCGGCGGTCGTGAGCTCGCCGTCGTCGGCCCCCGCGGTGTCGGGCGGGTTCGCCGAGACCATCGGCGTCGGCTCGCCCCCGCGGGGCGCGGGTGCGGACTCGGCGGCCGCGCGCGGCGGGGACGCCGGCGGACGCGGCTGCTCGAGACGGGTCTCCGCGGCCCGGACGGCGGCCGGCTGGGCGGCGTGCGGCCAGTCCTCGTCGTCGGTGGGCTCGGGCGGGAGCGGGATGTCCGACTCGGCCACGGCCTCGCGCGGGTGCCGGCCGGGGGCGGCGGCGGCCGGCGCGGTAGGCGCGGCGGGGGCGGCGCCCGGGCGCGGGGCCGCCGGACGCGGTGGGCTGCCCGGCTGGGCCGTCTCCGGCCAGTCGGTGGTCGCCGGGGTGGCCGGGGCCGAAGCCGCTGGCCGCGATCCGGGGCGGGCGGGCTCGGGCCAGTCGCCGGCGGCAGGCGCCGGGGAGGACGGCGTCGCGGCCGGGGCCGCCGCAGCCGCGGGGCGCGCCGGAGCGGGCGGCTCCGCTGCTGCCGGCGCCGGGCTCGGCGCCGTCGTGGGAGCCGGCGGGGCGGCGGGCGGTGCGGTCGGTGCGGCGGCGGCCGCCGCCTGCGACCTGCGCACGAACTCGCGGCGGGCGGCGCCGGCGTCGGCCGCGGGGGCGGCCGGCGGGGCCGCCTCGCGCGCCGGGGCCTCGCGCACCGGCTCGCGCGCCGGCTCGCGCGCCGGAACCGCCCGGACCGGAGCCTCGGCGACAGCCGGCTCCGGCCGGCCGGCGTGCTCACCGGCGATGGACATCCGCCGCTCGAGCCGCTCCAGGCGCTGGAGGGTGGCGACCGACGAGCCGTCGGTGGCGGGCAGCAGCATGCGGGCGCAGACCAGCTCGAGCAGCAGGCGCGGCGCCGTCGTCCCCCGCATCTCGGTGAGGCCCTCGTGCACGGTGTCGGCCATGCGGGACAGCGTCGCCGAGCCGAGCGCCTGCGCCTGGGAGGTCATCAGGTCCAGCCGGTCGGGCGGGCAGTCCAGCAGCCCGTTGCCGCCGGCCTCGGGCACCGCGTCGAGCACGATCAGGTCGCGCAGCCGGTCCAGCAGGTCGGTGGCGAAGCGGCGCGGGTCGTGGCCGGCCTCGACCACCCGGTCGACCGCGCGGAAGACCCCGGGGGCATCGGAGGCGGCCAGCGCGTCGATGGTCTCGTCGAGCAGCGCGTCGTCGGTCACGCCGAGCAGGCCGACGGCGCCCTTGTAGGTGACGCCCTCGGGCCCGGCGCCGGCCAGCAGCTGGTCGAGGATCGACAGCGAGTCACGGACCGAGCCGCCGCCGGCCCGCACCACCAGCGGGAAGACGGTGGGCTCGACGGTGACGCCCTCGGCCTCGCAGGTCTTCTCCAGCAGGGTGCGCAGCGTGGTGGGCGGCACCAGCCGGAACGGGTAGTGGTGGGTGCGCGACCGGATGGTCGGCAGGACCTTCTCCGGCTCCGTCGTCGCGAAGATGAAGACGAGGAACTCCGGCGGCTCCTCGACGACCTTGAGCAGGGCGTTGAAGCCCTGCGTGGTCACCATGTGCGCCTCGTCGACGATGTAGACCTTGTAGCGGCTGCTGACCGGCGCGAAGAACGCGCGCTCGCGCAGGTCGCGGGCGTCGTCCACACCACCGTGGCTGGCCGCGTCGATCTCGATGACGTCGAGCGAGCCGGGTCCGTCGGGCGCCAGGGCCACGCAGGAGCCGCACACCCCGCACGGTGTCGACGTCGGGCCCTGCTCGCAGTTGAGCGAGCGGGCCAGGATCCGCGCCGACGACGTCTTGCCGCAGCCGCGCGGGCCGCTGAAGAGGTAGGCGTGGTTGATCCGGCCGCCGTCGACCGCGTTCACCAGGGGCGCGGTGACGTGCTCCTGCCCGACCACCTCGGCGAAGGTCGCCGGGCGGTACTTGCGGTAGAGCGCCAGAGCCACGCAGGCGAGGTTACTCAAAGGACCTCGTCCCCCTCACCGCTCGCAAGCTCGCGCCGAGCCTCTGGACGACGCCGACGAGGTTCCGCCGTCCCGTTATGAGACCGATACCTAACGGTGTGGGGTGGACCGGCCCGGTCGAGGCGTCCACCAGTCGTGGCCGACCGACGGAGGAGCCCGTGACCCACTCGACGGACGCGGAGTTCACCGACTTCGTCGCCGATCACGCCGGGCACCTGCTGCGGACGGCGTGCCTGGTGACCGGTGACCGGCACCTCGGCGAGGACCTGCTGCAGACCGCCCTCGCCAAGGCCTACGGGTCCTGGCCGAGGGTCCGCCGGGCCGATCACCCCGCCGCCTACGTCCGCCGGCTCATGATCAACGCCCACCTGAGCTGGCTGCGCCGGCTGACCAGCACCGAGACGGTCCTGGAGACCTTCCCGGATCTCGGGTCCGGGGAGGACCACCCGACCCGGTACGCCGACAGCGAGGAGATGCGCCTCGCGCTCCTGCGGCTGTCGCCCCGGGTCCGCACGGCCGTCGTCCTGCGCTACTTCGACGACCTGAGCGAGACCGAGACCGCGGACCTCATGGGCTGCTCGCGCAGCACCGTCAACAACCACGTCTCCCGGGGGCTGGCAGCGTTGCGCGCCCTGCTCGCCCCGGGTACCGACGATCTCACCCCCACGCCCGGGAGGCAGCAGTGAACGACCACGACACCACCGCGCTCCGTGACCGCCTCGACCGGCTGGCCGACCGGTTCACCCCGCAGGTCGACGTCGTGGAGCTCGTCCGCGAGGCCCGGGTGCGCAACCGCCGTCAGCGCCGGAGCCGGCTCGCCCTGCTCGCCGTCGCCACCGCGACCGCCGTCGTGGTGCCCGTGGGGATCGCCGCGCTGGACGGCGCGGCTCCCGACGGGCGGAACGCCGCCGGGCCGGGCGCGGACGGCGAGGCCCGGCGGTCGGAGACCGCGGAGCAGGCACGTGAGGAGCGGGCACGTGCGGAGGACGGGCGGCTCGTCCGCGAGCTGGACGCGCGCGGCGGCACGGTGGCCGCGGCGTTCGAGGCGCGCGACACCCCGGTGTCCCTGACCGCCCCGGCGGGCCGGTTCCCGTGCCCGGAGGACGGCGGCTCGCTGCAGGCGGCGCTCGGCGTCCCGCTCAAGTACCTCGCCGGCACGCTGCCCGGGGACCCGGGCACGTGCGAGTGGTCGCTGCCGGGCAGCTCGGCCGGGCCGCTGTCGGAGTACTTCGCCACCAACATCGGCTTCAGCCCGAGCTGGACGGAGGACGATCTCGACCACGGCGACGGGCTGCCCGCGGAGGGCTGCCAGCGGACGGTCGTCTCGCACTCCACCACGGGCCCGGGCGCCTACCACGAGGCCATGGGGCGGGCGATGGTCCTCGACGTGTGCGTGCAGGAGCCGGACGCGGTCGTGCACTGGAACCTCGGCGTGCCCGACACCAGCGGCTCCGGCGTCTGGTGGATCGGGGCCACCACGGGCACCGATCAGCGCGTGGACGGGGCGGCGGCGGTGATGGCGGTGCTCGACCTCGCCGACCGGACCTGGTGACCTCCGGCCCCGGGAAAAGGAAAGGACCCCCCGCGCACCCGCCAGAGCCCGCTTATCCTTGCTGCCTTCCGGCCCTGGGGAGGTTCACAGGATGACGCCACACGAGGGGTCGCCTCCACTGTAGAGGAAACGGTTCCGGACCTGGACGACTCCCCCGCTAGGCTCCCGCCGCGCTCCGTTCGCGCCGCCGGAACCCGCACCTGGAGCGTCATGCCCGCCCCGAGTCCCACCGCCTCGCGCCGTGGCTTCGTCCTCGTGGTGCTGGCGGCCCTCTGCTGGGGGACCTCCGGTTTCAGCGGCAGCCTCGTCGCCCGGCACAGCGACCTCGGCCCGCTCGACATCGCCTGGCACCGCATGGCGATCGGTGCGGTGGTGCTGCTCGCCGGGTTCGCCCTGACGCGGCGCCGGCGGGGTGGCGCGGCTCCGTCCCTCGGCCGGGGCACGACGGTCCGGCTGGGGCTCGTCGCCGCCGGCCTCGCCGCCTACCAGCTGGCGTACTTCGCCGCGGTCGCCACCGCGGGGGTCAGCATCGCCACGCTCGTGGCGCTGGGCCTCGCGCCGCTGCTCATCGCGCTCGGCGCCACCGCGCTCGGCCACGGCCGGCCGGACCGGGCCACCGTGGTCGCCCTCGTCGTCGCGCTGGTCGGGCTGGTCCTGCTGGTGGGCGTCTCGGCCGGCGCCGACTCCGGGACGACGATCGTGCTGGGCGCCCTCACCGCCGTCGGCTCGGCGCTGGGCTACGCCGTCGTCACCCTGGCCGGGGGCGGCGTCCCGGCCGGCATCCCGGTGACGCTCGTCGGCTTCGCCGGCGGCGCGCTGCTGCTCACCCCGGTCGCGCTGGCCGTGGGGCTCCGGTTCACGGCCGACCCGGTCGCCCTGGGGGTGCTGCTCTACCTGGGCGTCGTCCCGAGCGCCCTGGCGTACGGGATGTTCTTCACCGGGCTGCGGACGGTGCCGGGTGCCGTGGCATCGATCGTCACGCTGCTGGAACCGCTGACGGCCACGGCCCTGGCGACGGCGTTCCTGGGCGAACGGCTCTCCCCCGCCGCGCTGGCCGGAGGCGTGCTGGTGCTCGCCGCCGTCGCCGGGCTCTACCTGCAGCGGCTGCGCCAGCCCGTTCCTGCCGCGGGCGCCTGACCGGGGCAGAGATGCGACGGGCCCCCGGCGTGCTGCCGGGGGCCCGTCGACCTGCGGAGGATGGGAGATTCGAACTCCCGAGGGGTTGCCCCCAACCCGCTTTCCAAGCGAGCGCCATAGGCCACTAGGCGAATCCTCCAGGTACGACAGGCATGCTACCGGGCGGGTTCCGGCCGATTCGCGCGACACCGCCGGAGAGGCCGTCCGGGAGCGCGTGCGGCATCCTGCACCGCAGAGCGGTTGGCCGGGTGGTCGACGGGGAAGGCCCCGTAACTGCGGTCACGGACGAGGAGGCAGGGCATGAGCGAGCACAGCGAGCTGCGGCCGGACGTCGTCGAGGCGATCGTGGACGTGCTGAAGGGCGGCGACGCCGGTGGGCTGCCGGCCGGCGCCACCCCGGCGGAGAAGACCGCCGCGAAGGACCGGTACCTCTCCCAGTTCGTGGCCGAGCGCAGCAAGCGCGACCGCCAGGCGCAGGCCTGGGAGCTGCTGCTGACCCGCAGCTACGACGAGGCACCCACGTGGCAGCGGATCTTCGACGACCTCGGTCCCGGCGTGCACACCGAGCTGGGCGAGCTCTACGACGCCCTGCCCGCCGGTGCGCAGGAGGAGTACGCGCGCCGGTACGGCGTGCCGTCCACCGTCTGAGCGCGCCCGCCTGCCCTCGATGACCCGTCCCGTCACCGCGCCCGGTCGCCTCGTCGCCGGGCGCTACCGGTTGGAGTCGCAGATCGGTGGCGGCGGGATGGGCACGGTGTGGCTCGCCCGGGACGAGCTGCTGGGCCGCCAGGTGGCCGTGAAGCAGGTGCTCTCCCCGCTGGGCGCCGACGAGAAGCAGGTGGACGAGCAGCGGCAGCGGGCCCTCCGCGAGGGCCGGATCGCCGCGCGCCTGAGCCATCCGCACGCGATCTCGGTCTACGACGTCGCCGTCGAGGGCGGCGCCCCGTGGCTGGTCATGGAGTACCTGCCCTCCCGCAGCCTGGCGGAGGTGCTCCGGGAGGACGGCGTCCTGCGCGGGGACCAGGTGGCGCAGATCGGCGCCCAGGTGGCCGACGCGCTGGCCGCCACCCACGCCGCCGGCATCGTGCACCGGGACGTGAAGCCGGCCAACATCCTCATCGGGCGGGGCGGCCGGGTCGCCGGCCTGGTCAAGATCACCGACTTCGGCATCTCGCACGCCCGCGGGGACGTCACGCTCACCCAGACCGGCCAGATCACCGGCACCCCGGCCTTCCTCGCCCCCGAGGTGGCGCAGGGGCGCGAGATGACCGAGGCCAGCGACGTGTTCTCGCTCGGCGCGACGCTGTACACGTGCCTGGAGGGGACGCCGCCGTTCGGCATGGACGACAACCCGCTGGGCATGCTGCACCGGGTCGCCGGCGGGGAGATCACTCCCCCGCGTCGCGCCGGTTCCCTCAGCGAGCCGCTGCTGCGGATGCTCGCCGCCGACCCCGGTGACCGTCCTCCGATGACCGAGGTGCGCGACGAGCTGGCGACGCTCGCCGCCGGGCGCGACGGCGACACCACCACCGTGCTGCTCGCCCGCACCGACCTCGCGGAGTCACGGGGGCACTCGGGCACCGCGGTGTTCGCCGCGGGCGCCGCCTCGGCCACCTCGACCGGCTCGTCCCCCGCCGGGGTCGACGCGCCGACGCCCATCCCGGCCGCTGCCCGCACTCCCGTGCCGCCCCTCGTACCTCCGCCGACGCCGCCCGCCGCGCCGAGCTCCCCACCGGCGACGACGCCTGCTCCCGCCGCGCCTCCCACAACTCCGGCCGCGACGTCGGCGTCCGCGGCGGCCTCGTCCGCCACCGGGACCTCGGCCGCCACGGGGACGCCCGCACCACGTCGTCGGCGGCGGGGCGTCTGGATCATCGCCGTCGCCCTCGTGGTCGTCGCCGGGCTGCTGGCGCTCTGGCTGGCCCTCCCCGACGACGATCCGGACCGGGCGTCGGCCGACCCGTCACCGAGCACCTCGGAGGCGGCGCCCTCCAGCAGCGAGGAACCGGAGCCGACGCCGGAGCCCGAGCCGGAGCCCACGCCCGAGCCCACGCCCGAGGTCGTCGACCCGCCGGAGCCGGAGACCCCCGATCCCCCGGCGGACCCGCTCAGCGCGGAGAACGTGCGGACCTTCCTGGACGGGTACCACCAGCAGGTCGTCGACGACCCGGCCGCGGCCTGGGAGCGGACCGGCCCGACGCTGCGCGCCAACATCAGCCGGGGCAACTACATCGGCTACTGGAACCAGTTCTCCGACGTGAACGTCAGCGACGTCCAGGCCACCGACGATCCGTCCCGGGTCACCGGCCGGCTGGAGTGGGTGTACCCCAACGGCACGCGGGAGTCGGCGGTCCGCGCCTTCACCCTGCTGGTGCGCGACGGGCAGCTGATCCTGGACAGCGAACTCGACCCCTGATGCAGAACGGCGGCGCCCCCCGCAGGGGACGCCGCCGTGATTCAGCTGGCGGTGGCGGTGGGATTTGAACCCACGGAGGCTTGCACCTCACACGCTTTCGAGGCGTGCTCCTTCGGCCGCTCGGACACGCCACCGCCGGAGAGACTACAGGCCCCGCTGACGGCGGAAGAAGGCACGTAGCAGCGCGCCGCACTCCTCCGCCCGGATCCCGCCGGTGACCTGCGGCCGGTGGTTGAGCCGCCGGTCGCGGACCACGTCCCACAGCGATCCGGCCGCACCCGCCTTGGGGTCCTCGGCGCCGTAGACGACGTGGTCCACGCGGGACAGCACGCTGGCCCCGGCGCACATCGTGCAGGGCTCGAGCGTGACGACCAGCGTGCAGCCGGACAGCCGCCAGCCGTCCCCGTGCACCGCGGCGGCGGCCCGCAGCGCGAGCACCTCCGCGTGCGCGGTCGGGTCGCCCAGCTTCTCCCGCTCGTTGGCCGCCTCGGCGAGCACGGCGCCGTCCGGCCCGAGGACGACGGCGCCGATCGGGGTGTCGCCCCACTCCTCCGCCGCGGCCGCCAGCTCCAGCGCCCGCCCCATCACCGCTGCCAGGTCCGGCGTCACCGGGGTGCTCCGTCGAGGCTCTCCCTCTGCTCCCCACTGCGAGCAGAGGGAGAGCACCTGTGGACGGAGGTGCCGTCCGCGGTCATGCCGCGTGGTCCAGCGGGAAGCCGACCAGCCCGGACAGCTCGGCCAGCGCCACCGACGGGTCGACCACCTTGATCGTCGAGAAGCCCAGTGCGCGGGCGGGCTTCAGGTTGATGCCCAGGTCGTCCAGGTAGGCGCAGTCGGTGGCCTCGATCCGCCGGCCCACCGCCTCCGACAGCCGGTCCAGCGCCCGCCGGTAGATCTCCGGCTCCGGCTTGCGCACCCCCTCGACCGAGGACTCCACGACGGCGTCGAAGAGCCCCAGCAGGTCCCCGAGCCGCCCGGTCCGCTCCATCGGCGCCACGTTGTTCGACAGGATCGCCAGCGGCAGCCCGGCCTCGCGCAGCCGGCGCACCGCGGCGACCATCGCCTGGCGCACCTCGCCGTGCAGGGCGGCGAGCACGCGGGCCGCCGAGAGCCGGTGCCCCAGCGCCGCGGCCTCCGCCTCGAACGCCGCCGAGAACCCGGCGACGTCGAGCTCGTTGCGCTCGAAGCGAGCCCAGGCATTGGCGTCCGGATCGGTCGAGTTCAGCCGGCGGATCAGCCCGTCGGGCAGCCCGGCCTCCCGCTCGTAGGCGGCGAAGGCGGTCATCGGGCTCTCGGTGATCACCCCGCCGAGGTCGAACACCACCGCGGAGACGGCGCCGGCCGCCGGGCCGCTCACGGTCCCACCGCCGCGGCCAGCTCGTCGGCGAACCCGAGCCGGGTCGCGATCCGCTGCACCATCTCGTCGGCCCACAGGTCGTCGGCGGTGACGATCGGGCGCAGCTCCTCGGCGGGCAGGCCGTCGTCGGAGAAGAGATCGAGGTCGCCGCCGGGCCAGCCCGTCTCGTCGTCGTCGAAGGCGCCCTCGGTGTCCACGCCGATGCCGTAGCGCTCGACCACCTCGGCGGCGAGCACCCACTCCAGCATCGTCGCGTCGGAGATCAGCGCCCGCACCATGCCGCCCGGGCCGTGCCGCAGCGCGACGAAGTACAGCCGCGAGTCGACGACGATCACCAGCGGCGGCGGCCACCCGCCGGCGCCCGGCTCGCCCAGCGCCCGCTCCAGCACCGGCAGCTCGTCACCGGCGTCGTCGGCCAGCAGGTCCACCCGCCAGCCCGCGCCGTCCCGGGCCACGCGGACGGCGAAGCTGGACGGCCCCTCGCGCTCGATCATCGCTTGCGGAGCACGGTCAGGCCGTCGGCCAGAGGCAGCAGCACGGCCTCCCAGCGCGGGTCGGCGGCGAGCGCGGCGTTGAGCTCGGCGAGCGTGCGGTCGGCCTCGCTCACCGGGGCGACCACCTGACCGCCGCGCAGCGTGTTGTCCAGCAGCACCACGCCGTTGCGGCTCATCCGCGGGTGCAGCTCCTCGACGTAGGCCGGGTACCCGGTCTTGTCGGCGTCGACGAAGGCCAGGTCGAAGGTCTCCTCGGCAGGCAGCTCCCGGAGCGTGGCCAGCGCGTCGCCCAGCCGCAGCTCGATCCGGTCGGCCACGCCCGCGCGCGCCCAGTGCCGGCGGGCGACGTCGGTCCACTCCTCGCTCCGGTCGAGGCAGAGCAGCGAGCCGTCCTCGGGCAGGCCCTGGGCGATGCAGAGGGCGGAGAACCCGGTGAACGTGCCGATCTCGATCGCCCGCCGCGCACCCAGCGCGCGGGTCAGCAGGCGCATCAGCACCCCCTGCTCCGGGGCGATCTGCATGGTGGACGGCGCCTCGCCACGCGCCGCCATGTCGGCCGTCTCCCGGATCAGGTCGGCCATCACCGCGTCGACCGGATCGGAGGCGGCCTGCACGTAGTCGGCCAGCTCCGGGGTGAGGAGGAACGAGCGGGGCGTCATAGCCTGTAGATCATGGCCGATGTCCCCGCGTTCCCGGTGCCGACCATGCCCGCCCCGCCGGTCGGCGTCGTCGGGCTCGGGCAGCTGGGGGGCTCGCTGGCCGCCGCGCTCGTCGCCGCCGGCCGGGAGGTCGGCGGCTGGGACGTCGATCCGGCGGCGCGCGAGGCCGCTGCCGCGCGCGGGGTGCGGATCACCCAGGAGTTCACCGGCGTCGTCGTCCTCGCCGTGCCGCTGCCGGCCATGACGACGGCGCTCGAGGGGCTGGCCATCGACCCGGCCGCGACCGTCACCGACCTCGGCTCGGTCAAGGTGCCGGTGCTGGAGACCCTCGGCGCGGCGTTCGGCGGGCGCTTCGTCGGCGGGCACCCCATGTGCGGCACCGAGCGCTCGGGCCACGCCGCCACCGATCCCGCGCTGTTCGCCGGCGCCCGGTGGGCGCTGTGCCTGGAGCCGGGCACGGAGCTGCCGCGCTGGCTGCGCGTCGCCGAGATCGCCCTGGCGGTGGGCGCGGAGGTGGTGCCGGTGACCGCCGCGGAGCACGACGACGCCGTCGCCGCGATCAGCCACGTCCCGCACCTGCTGGCCGCCGCGCTGGCCGCCGCGGCCGCCGACGCCGGTCCGCTCGCCCTGGCGCTGGCCGCCGGGAGCTTCCGCGACGGCACCCGGGTGATCGGCAGCGACCCGGCCTTCGTGACGGCGATGGTCGAGGGCAACGCGGCCCCGACCGCCGCCGCGCTGGCCCGCGTGCGCGCCGAGCTCGACCGCCCCTGGCCCGAGCTGGTCGCCACCGGGAACGCCGTGGCGCGGCGGGCCGCGGACCGGCGCACGGTGCGGGTCCCGCTCGAGCGCGCGGCGCTGCTGGCGCTGGGCCGCGCCGGTGGGGCGGTGCACCGGCGGCTGGCCGCGTTCGTCGAGGGCTGGCTGCCCGACGGCTCCGCCTGAGCGCCGGGCCCCGGCACGGCCCGGCGCCGTTTCACGCCCGCGCCGGCGGGCAGGGAGCAGGGCATGGACGAGACCGACATCCTCAGCCGCATCCACTCGCTGGTCGAGGAGGAGCACTCGCTGCGCGACGGCGAGGAGCACACCGACGAGACCCGCGCCCGCATGAAGAAGCTCGAGGCCGACCTCGACCAGTGCTGGGACCTGCTGCGGCAGCGCCGCGCCAAGCGCCAGTACGGCGAGGACCCCGACGACGCCGACGCCCGCCCGGAGCCGCAGGTGGAGAGCTACCTCCAGTAGCGGCCCCGGTCGCGGGTCAGCGGTCGACCGGCCCGTCGCTCAGGCCGAGCGGGTGGTGGGCTGGCGGCCGCCGGCGCCGAGCAGGGCCAGCTGCCAGAGCAGCCGGGACCGCGGGTCGGTGAGCTTGCGGCCGGTGACCGACTCGATCCGGCGGAGCCGGTGCATCACCGTGTTCCGGTGGCAGTAGAGGGCGTCGGCGGCGCGGGTCGGTGAGCCGTCGGCGGCCAGGAAGGCCGCGAGCGTGTCCAGCAGCACGTCCCGCTCGTCCTCGGGCAGCTCCAGCAGCCCGCCCAGGGACTGCCCCACCAGCCGCGAGCTGATCTCCGGCGAGTTGCTCAGCAGCGCCTCGGGCAACCGCTCGTCGATGCTCACCACCCGGCTGTAGCCGGCCGGCAGCGTCCGGGCCGCGGTCTGTGCCAGCCGGTAGGCCACCCCCGCGGCGGCGGCGCCCTCCACGACGTCGGACACCCCCACCGGCCCGCGGGCGACGGCGGTCAGCAGGGCCACCAGGTCGGCCGGGCGCACGGCGCCCAGCCCCACCACGCCTACCTGCGCGCCACCGCGGGTGCCCCACACCGAGCGGACCCCGCGCTTGAGCAGCCCCTCGGCGGGCCCGTCGAGCCCGGGGGACCCGTCGGGCGCGGGCAGCGCGACCACGGCCATCAGCCGGCCGTCCAGCGGCATGGCCAGCAGGTCCGACGCCGTCCGCACGAACGCCGGGTCGCTGCCGCGGCCGTCGATCAGGCCGTCGAGCACCTGTTGGCGGGCGTGCTCGTCGACGCCGGCCAGCCGTCGCTGCTCCTCGCGGTAGCCCTCGGCGACGGCGGCGCAGTCGGCGTCGTTGGTGCGCCAGACCGAGCCGGCGACCTCCAGGAGCAGCACGTCGTGGCGGTGACTGCTGCGCTGGGACACCGACAGCAGCGCCTCCCAGGTGACCTGGCCACCGAGGCGCCAGGCCCGCAGCACCGCCTCGAGCGGCACCCCCTGTGCGGCCCGGCGGCGGCCCACGGCACGGGCACCGCTGCGGTCGGCGTCGCCGTCGTCGGCCCATCCCTCGATGAGCGTGCGCAGCCCCTGTTCGAGGCCCCGGCGGACCGACGAACGCAGCTCCTCCTCCGTGACCAGCAGGTCGCGGTAGGAGGGCTCGCTGCGCAGCAGCACCTCGAGCATCCGGTCGGTCATGTCCTCGAGCTCGGCCACCAGCAGTGGCGCGAGCTCGGACAGGCGATCGGAGATCTCCGGCCGGAACCGCTGCATCCGCTCACCTCCCGTACGTGACGCACAGCACAACGCGTCCGCCTCATCGCTGTGCAGTGCGCCCATTGTGACCGGTGACACCGGCGGGCAGTCTCAGCGGGACGTACTCGTGACCCAATCGTCGCCGTCCGGACACCTCCGGAGCGGCCATCTCCCCGACGCAGAGGAGCAGTGGGCCCCTTGGCGCAGCCGACCGGCAGCCAGCGAACGCACGACTCAGCGCCCACCTCCCGGCTCGAGCTGACCGGGATCAACGTCGCCTTCGGCGGCGTCCTGGCTCTCACCGACGTCTCGCTCGTCGTCGAGCCGGGTCAGGTGCACGGCCTCATCGGTCCCAACGGCGCAGGCAAGACGACGTTGTTCAACGTCGCCTGCGGCCTGGTGCGCCCGACCTCCGGCCGCATCGTGTGGCGGGGGGAGGAGATGCGCCGGCTGCGCCCGAGCCAGCTCACCAAGCTCGGCATCTCGCGCACGCTGCAGGGCGTCGGCCTCTTCCCCGGCATGACCGTGCTGGAGAACGTCATGGTCGGCGCCCACCGCCACGGCCGGGCCGGTTTCCTCTCCGCGCTCCTCGCGCTGCCCACCTCCGACAAGGACGAGCGGCTGCTGCGCGAGCGGGCCATGCGGGCCCTGACCGAGCTCAACGCCGAGAAGTTCGCCGGCCGCTACCCCGGCTCGCTCCCCTACCCCGTGCAGAAGCGGGTCGCCCTGGCCCGCGCCCTGGTCGCCGAGCCGGACCTGCTGCTGCTCGACGAGCCGGCCAGTGGTCTGGCCGAGGACGAGATGCACGAGCTGGGCGAGCTGATCCGCTCGGTCGTGAGCCGGATGAGCGTCCTGCTGGTCGAGCACCACATGGACCTGGTCATGCGGGTCTGCGACCAGATCACCGTGCTCGACTCCGGAAAGCAGATCGCCGCCGGCACCCCCGAGCAGGTGCAGAACGACCCCGCGGTCACCGAGGCCTACCTGGGCGACGCCGTCGACGCCGAGGCCGACGCGGCCGAGCTGACCCACGCCGAAGGAGGACGCACCCATGGCTGAGGCCCACGGCAGCACCGCGGTGTCGGCCACCGGGACCACCGGCGGCACCGCCACCACCAGCCGCCTGCTCGAGGTGGAGAACCTGAGCTCCGCCTACGGGCCGGTGCGCGCCCTCGACGGCGTCTCGCTGTCCGCGGAGGCCGGGAAGATCACCGCCGTCCTGGGCGCCAACGGCGCCGGGAAGACCACCCTGCTGCGCACGATCAGCGGTCTGGTCCGCCCGGTCTCCGGCCGGGTCGTGCTCGACGGCGAGGACATCACCAAGGCCTCGGTCGAGTCCATGGTCGGGCGCGGCATGGCGCACGTCCCCGAGGGCCGCGGCGTCATCGCCGAGCTCACCGTGGACGAGAACCTGCGCGTCGGCGCGCTGTTCCGCGGCAAGGTCGGCAAGGACGAGTTCGACCGGGTCTACGACCTGTTCCCGCGCATCGCCGAGCGCAAGAACAACGCCGCGCACACCCTCTCCGGCGGCGAGCGGCAGATGCTGGTCATCGGCCGGGCCCTGCTGGCCAAGCCGCGCGTGCTGCTCCTCGACGAGCCGTCGCTGGGGCTCGCCCCGCGCATCGTGGCGCAGATCTTCGGTCTGCTCCGCCAGCTGGTCGACGCCGAGGGCCTGTCGGTCCTGCTCGTCGAGCAGAACGCTCGCAGCGCCCTGTCGGTCGCCGATGTCGGCGTCGTCCTCAACCTCGGCCGGGTGGTCGTCACCGACTCCGCCCGCACGCTGATGGGCGACGAGGACCTCCGGCACGCCTACCTCGGTTTCTGACCCTCCCGCACTGCCAGGAAGGCTTCCCACTGTCGTGGACTACTTCGTCAACGTGACCCTCACCGGGTTGACCCAGGGCATGATCTATTCGGCCTTCGCCCTCGCCCTGGTGCTCATCTGGCGCTCCACCCGCATCGTGAACTTCGCCCAGGGCTCCATGGCCGCGGCCACCACGTTCATCGCCCTGGCGCTCATCCAGGCCGGCCAGTCCTACTGGGTGGCGCTGATCGTCGCCCTGCTCTCGGGCTTCCTGCTCGGCGCCGTCGTGGAGCGGGTCATCATCCGCCCGGTCGAGGGCGGGCCGGAGCTGAACGCGGTCATCGTCACCCTGGGCCTCTTCGTGGCCATCCAGGCGCTGATCGCCATCGTCTTCGGCTCGTCGTTCCAGTCCTTCCCGACGCCGTTCGGTGTCCGCGGCTTCGAGGTCGGCGGCTCCACCATCCCGCTGACCCCGACCAGCCTCTACGTCATCGGCTCCGTGCTGATCACGATGGCGCTGCTGGTGGCGCTCTTCCGGTTCACCCGCATCGGCCTGGCCATGCGCGCCTCGGCCTTCAGCCAGGAGGTCGCCCGGCTGCTGGGCGTCAAGGTGGGCGGGATGCTGACCCTCGGCTGGGGTCTGGCCGCCGTCGTGGGCTCCCTGTCGGGTCTGCTGATCGCCGGTGGCGGGTTCGTCTACCCGGCGTACATGGACTCGCTGATCGTGTTCGGCTTCGTCGCCGCGATCATCGGCGGGCTCGACTCGCCGGTCGGCGCGATCGTCGGCGGGCTGATCCTCGGCCTCGCGCTCAGCTACGTGAACGGCTACGTGGAGCGCGGCAGCGCGCTGGTCAGCGTCGCCGCCCTGGTGATCCTCATCGTCGTGCTGCTGGTGCGTCCCGGCGGCCTGTTCAGCAGCACCACGGCTCGGAGGGCATGACCATGAGCGACCTGCAGAGCCCCGCGTCCGCCGCCGGCAAGGCCACCGACGAGGCCCCCACCGAGTCGACCGCCGGCGCCAACGCCCCCTCGGCCACCGCCAAGGCCGGCCGGTCCTTCCTGCCGCAGTCGACCCTGCCGCGCCACCTGCTGGTGCTGGCCCTCTCCGCGGTGTTCGCCGTCGTGCTGCTGGAGGTGAGCAGCCCGTACCAGAACTCGCAGATCGCGACGCTCAGCTACTACGCGATCGCGGCCGGCGGTCTCACCGTCCTCACCGGCATGAACGGCCAGATCTCGCTCGGGCACGGCGCCCTCATGGCCGCCGGCGCGTACACGACGGCGCTGTTCCTGGACGCCGACGAGCCGCTCCCGCTGCCGCTCATCCTGCTGGCCTCCGTCGTGGTGGCCACCGCGGTCGGCGCGCTCGTGGGCGTCGCCGCGGCCCGCCTGCACGGCCCGTACCTCGCCGGCGCGACGCTCGCCCTGGCCGTCGGCCTGCCCGGTCTGGCGATCTACTTCCACGACATCTTCGGCGGCGAGCAGGGCATGCGGGTGCGCGCCCCGCAGGCGCCGGACGCCTTCGAGAGCTTCATCGAGACGGTGTCGGGGAACGCGGCGTCCAGCACCAAGTGGCTGGCCTACGTCGGCGTGATCTGCCTGCTGATCACGTACTTCTTCCTCGCCAACCTGGTGCGCAGCCGGATCGGCCGCACCTGGCGGGCGGTGCGTGACCAGGAGGTCGCCGCGGAGCTCGCCGGCATCAACCTCGGGGCCTGGCGGGTGCTGGCGTTCGTCGTCAGCGCGGCTGCGGCCGGGCTCGCCGGCGGCGTGCTGGCCATCGTGGTCCGGCTGGCGGCGCCCAGCGGCTTCACCCTGGTGCTCTCGCTGGCGCTGCTCACCGCGATCGTGATCGGTGGCCTGGGGAGCCTGCTCGGCGCGCTCCTCGGCTCGGCGCTGCTGGTCTTCCTGCCGCCGTTCGTGACCAACCTGGGCGCCGACTTCGGGCTCAACGGCACCGAGGCCGCGCAGCTCGCCCCGTTCGTCTACGGCGTCGTGCTGATCGTGGCGATGATCTTCGCCCCCGCCGGCTTCGTGGGCACCATCCGCCTCCGTCGGATGACCGCCAAGGCCAAGCGTGCGTCGGCGGCGCAGGCGAAGGCCGCCGGCTCGAACGGGGGGTGAGCACGACCCATCCGTTCCGCTGCTCCAGACCGCTCCACCCCACCCCGACTCCCGGGCACCGATGCCCGGGCCGCACCAGAGGAGAACTGTTGTCCAGATCCTCCCGTCGTCTGATGACCGCCATCGCCGCGGCCACCGTCGCCTCCACCCTCGCCGCCTGTGGCGGCGGTGACGACGGCGGCGGCTCGTCCTCCGCCGAGGGTGGCGAGAACGAGGCCTCCGACACCGGCGTCACCGCGGACTCGATCAAGCTCGGCGCGCACTACCCGCTGACCGGTGTGGCCGCCCCCGGCTACAGCGAGATCCCGACCGGCGTCAAGGCGTACTTCGACTGCCTGAACCAGGAGGGCGGGGTCTACGGGCGTGACATCGAGTTCATCTTCAAGGACGACGCCTACAACCCGAGCCAGACCAGCCAGGTCACCAACGAGCTCGTCCTCGAAGAAGAGATCTTCGCGATGATGAGCGGCCTGGGCACCCCCACCCACAGCGCCGTCGTCGACTTCCTCAACGACGAGGGCGTCCCGGACCTCTTCGTCTCCTCCGGCTCCCTGATGTGGGGTGACGACCCGGAGACCTACCCGATGTCGTTCGGGTGGCAGACCGACTACGAGAGCGAAGGCAAGATCATCGGCGAGTACATCGCCAATGAGTTCCCCGACGCCAAGGTCGGTCTCTTCCTCCAGGACGACGACTTCGGCGAGGACGGCGAGTCCGGCATCCGCCAGTACATCGACGACCAGATCGTCGCGGCCGAGCGGTACACGCCGGGCAACACCAACGTCGGTCCGCAGATCGCGGCGCTGAAGGCGGCCGGCGCCGACTTCGTCGTCGGGTTCAACGTGCCCAGCTACACGGCCCTGTCGCAGCTGACGGCCCTGCAGCTCGGCTACGACCCGCAGTGGTTCTACTCCAACGTGGGTTCGGACCCGAACCTCGTCGGCGGCCTGCTGAACCGCTTCAGCGAGGGCAAGGTCACCGACGCCGCCCTGCTGGACGGCGCGCTGACCACCGGCTACCTGCCCACGGTCGACATGACCGACAACCCGTGGATCACCGAGTTCTCGCGCATCTGGGACGAGTGCGGTGGCGAGGGTGAGCTCACCAACTACCGCGTCTACGGCATGTCGCAGGCCTACACGATGACGCAGGCCCTGCAGGCCGCCGGTCAGAACCCGACCCGCGAGGGTCTCGTCGAGGCCGTCGAGGCCGTCGGCAGCGAGTGGGAGGGCCCGGTGTTCGCGCCGTTCCGCTACTCCGAGGACAGCCACATGGGCACCAGCGGCATGACGATCGAGCGCGTCGTCGGCAACGGCTCCGAGGAGGTGCAGCCGGTGCGCATCACCGACATCGGTGACGCCGAGATCGAGGAGTTCGGCGGCGAGGCCGCCACGCCGCCGGCGAACGCCATCCCCGACGAGGAGGCCTACGAGGGCTGAGCAGTCAGCCCCTCCTAGCGGTACCCGGCACGACGGCGGGCCGCCGGTTCTCCTCCGGGAGACCGGCGGCCCGTCGCCGTTGTGCGACCCCGGGACGACCACTTCGACGCCGAAGTGTGTGGCGGTGATCGCCGGGTAGGAGGCCCGCGATCGCGCGGCGAGCGCGCCCGCAGGACGAGGAGGCAGTAGGTGACCGGACCGGCACGCGAGCCACGCACGATCCGCCGGGCGGTCGTCACCGGAGGAGCGGGCTTCCTGGGCTCCCACCTGTGCGAGCAGCTGCTCGAACGCGGCGTCGAGGTCGTCTGCCTGGACAACTTCCTCACCGGCTCACCGGACAACGTGCTGCACCTGATGGAGCACCCCGGGTTCCGGCTCGTCCGCTGTGACGTCAGCGAGTTCGTGCACGTACCCGGCGAGGTGGACCTGGTCCTGCACTTCGCCTCCCCCGCCAGCCCGATCGACTACCTCAGGATGCCGATCGAGACGCTCAAGGTCGGCAGCCTCGGCACCCTGCACACCCTCGGCCTCGCGCACGAGAAGCAGGCCCGGTACGTCCTCGCCTCCACCTCCGAGGTCTACGGCGACCCCCTCCAGCACCCGCAGACCGAGGAGTACTGGGGCAACGTCAACCCGGTGGGCCCGCGCGGCGTCTACGACGAGGCCAAGCGGTTCGGCGAGGCCATGACGACCGCGTACCGGACCTCCAAGGGCACCGACACCGGCATCGTCCGGATCTTCAACACCTACGGTCCGCGGATGCGGGCCGACGACGGCCGCGCCATCCCCGCGTTCGTCAGCCAGGCCCTCGACGGCCGCCCGCTGACCGTCGCCGGGGACGGATCGCAGACCCGCTCGATCTGCTACGTCGACGACACCGTGGCCGGCATCCTCGCGATGGCGTTCTCCGACCAGCCCGGCCCGATCAACATCGGCAACCCCGACGAGCTGTCGATGCTCCGCCTCGCCGAGTGGATCGTCGAGCTCACCGGCTCGTCGTCGCCGATCGACTTCATCGACCTGCCGGTCGACGACCCGAAGGTCCGGCGCCCCGACACCACCCGCGCGCGGGAGCTGCTGGGCTGGCAGCCGGGGGTTCCCTCCGAGGACGGGCTGCGCCGCACCGTCGAGTGGTTCGCCGGGCACCTGGCCGCGACCCGGGCCCAGGCTGTCTGACGGCCGCTCGCGCTGACGGTGTGACCAGGGCCGGGCACGGATGGTGATCGGCGTCACGCCGGACGGGCCGGCGTTCCCTCTACTCTGACGGGGCGGGCCCGGGGGGAGCCGCACCCACCCCGAGTCGATCAGAGAGCGAGCATGGGCCGCCACGCCGATCCCACCGCCCAGCGCCGTACGGTGCCCCCCGTCCTGATCGCCGCAGGCCTCGTCGTGCTGCTGCTCGCGGGCGGGCTCACCTGGTGGCTGACCACCCGTGGCTGCGGCGACCGCGTGACGGTCGACGTCACGGTCGCCCCGGAGCTCGGTGGGCTCACCGAGGAGCTGCTGGCCGAGGTGCCCACGACCGACGACGACGTGTGCGTCGACGCCGCGGTCACCGCGCAGGAGCCGCTGCAGACCGCCGGCTCGCTGGGCGCCCTCGAGGCCGAGGCGCTGCCCGACGTCTGGGTGCCCGACTCCTCGCTGTGGGCCGCCCGCTCCGGGTACGGCGAGCTGCAGCCGATGGGGTCCATGGCGACCTCCCCCGTCGTCCTGGCCACCAGCCGGGCCGCGGTCGAGGAGCTCGGCTGGGCCGGCGAGGTTCCGACGTGGGGCCAGGCGCTGAGCACCGGCCGCCCGCTGGCCGTGCCGGACCTGGCCGCGAGCGCAGAGGGGCTGTCCGCGCTGGCCGCCGTCCGCGGCTCGCTGGGCGGCGACGAGGACGCCGACAACGCCGTCGTGCAGGCCGTGCTCTCCGCCGCCCGGAACACCGCCCCCTCCCCGGCCGACGCACTCGCGACCGGCACCGAGGGCGGCGCGGACGCTCCGCTGGTGCCGGTGAGCGAGCAGGAGGTGTACGCGGCGAACGAGACCGTGACCCAGGCGAACCTGGTCGCCGTCTACCCGGCCGAGGGCACCCCGGCGCTGGACTACCCGGTGCTGCGGGTCGGGTCGGCGTCCGGCGCGGAGCAGACGGCCGTGGAGGCCGTGGTGCGCCGGCTGCAGTCCGACGACGCGGCGGTCGCCGTGCGGGAGGCCGGGTTCCGCGGCCCGGAGGGCGGCGCCCCGCCACGGGCCGGCGGTGACTCCGGGATCGCCGAGGCGATGCCCGCCTCGCTGCCGATGGACGTGGAGCAGGTCCAGGCGCTGCTGACCCGGCTGTCCAGCCTCGCCGCGCCCTCGCGACTGCTGGCGGTGTTCGACGTCTCCACCTCCATGAAGGCCCCGGTGGGCGACGGCACCCGCGCCACCCTCGCCCGGGACGCCGCCAAGAGCACCCTCACCCTGGTGCCGGGCGACTTCGCGCTCGGCCTGTGGGTGTTCGCCTACGAGCTGGCCGGCGACCAGGACTGGGAGGCGCTGGTGCCCACCCGCGAGCTGGACGCCGACGTCGACGGCACCAGCCAGCGCGACATCCTCGACGACCAGCTGGACACCATCCCCGACCGGCTCACCCCCGGCGGCACCGGCCTGTACGACACCACGCTGGCCGCCGTGCAGGCGGCGCGGGACGACTACGACCCGACCGCGGTCAACAGCGTGCTGGTCCTCACCGACGGCACGAACGAGGACGACGAGGCCGGCCTCTCCCTGGAGAACCTGCTCATCGAGCTGGCCGCCGGGGCCGATCCCGACCGGCCGATCAAGGTCATCGGTGTGGCGCTCGGCCCGGACGCCGACCTGTCGGCACTGGAGCAGATCGCCGAGGCCACCGGCGGCGCTGCCTACTCGGCGGTGGACGAGAACGACCTGCAGACCGTGCTCTTCGACGCCCTCCGCCAGCGCGACTGAGCTTTTCCGCGGAAACCCTCGTGAGAGTTTCCGCGGAAGAGCTCAGGGGAGGCGGTCCAGGGCGGCGGTGACCTCGTCGACGGTGATGCGCGCCAGGGCGGGGTCGAGCTCGGTGCCCCAGGGGTCGCCGGTGCCGTCCCCGTGCCAGAGGACGACGTGCAGCGGTCCGCGCTCCCCGGCTCGCGCCGGCGGGCCCCACAGCGCCGGGGACACCGGCCCGAACAGCACCACCGACGGTCGCCGGTAGGCGGTGGCCAGGTGGGCGACGCCGGTGTCGCCGCACACCACCACGCGTGCGGCCGCCACCACCGCGGCGAGCTCCACGGAGGTCGTCCGGCCGGCCAGCACCGCGTCCTCGCCCAGCCCGGCCGCCGCGGCGACGGAGCGGGCGAGCTCCACCTCGGCCGGGCCGCCGGTGATCCGCACGTCGTGCCCGGCGTCGGCGAGGTGCCGGGCGACGGCGGCGAACCGGTCCGGTGGCCACCGCCGGCCGGGATGTGCGGCGCCGGGGTGGACGACGGCGGCGTCGCGCACCGGCGGCGGCACGGCCGGGACGGCGAGGTCGAGCGCGTCGGGGTCGGCCTCGACGCCGAGCCCCTCGGCGACCAGCCGGCACCAGCGCCGGACCTCGTGCTCGTCGGCGTACCAGGTGGGCCCGGGGTAGCCGGGGCTGTCGAACGTGAGCAGCCGGGCGGGCGCCAGGTCGGCGACGACGACGTGCGATGCCGGACCCTTGCCGTGCAGGTCGACGGCGAGCTCCGGCGGCGGACCGGACCAGTCCAGCGGTTCCAGCTCGCGGGCGGGCAGCACCTCGTCCACCGCGTCGATCAGCTCGGCCAGCGGGCGCAACGGCTCGGTGGTCGCGAGCACCAGCCGGTGGTCGGGCACGGCGGCCCGGACCGCGCGGATGGCAGGGACGCCGGTGAGGAGATCGCCCAGCCCGAGCGGCCGCAGCACGACCGCAGTCGGCCGAGCTTTTCCGCGGAAACTCACGTCGGCTTTTCCGCGGAAAAGCTCGGGGTGGTCGTGGTTCACACGCGGGAGCGCTCGACCAGTGCGGTCGTCGAGTGCCCGTCGAGGTAGGGCAGCACGACGGCCTGCCCGCCCCAGGTGCGCAGCACCGCGGCCTCGGGCAGGTCCGCGCCGGCGTAGTCGCCGCCCTTGGCCCACACGTCGGGCCGCAGCCGGTCGAGCACCTCGGCGGGGGTGTCCTCGTCGAAGACCACGACGGCGTCGACGAACTCCAGCGCCTCGAGCACGCGCGCCCGGTCCGGCGCGGTCACCAGCGGACGCGAGGGGCCCTTGAGCCGGCGCACCGAGTCGTCGGAGTTGATGCAGACCACCAGGCAGTCCCCCAGCCCGCGGGCGGCGCGCAGCGTGGCGACGTGGCCGGCGTGCAGCAGGTCGAAGCAGCCCCCGGTGGCGACGACCGTGCCGCCAGCGGCCCGCACCCGGGCGAGGACGGCCTCGGCGCCGGGCTCGGCCGCGCCCTCCGGTGCGGCGGGCCCGGCGGGCCCGGCGGCGTCCCAGGACGTCGCTCCACCGCGGGCGACGAAGGCCGAGGCGAAGGCGACCGCCGCGGCCACCGCCTCGCCGGTCACCGCGCCGTCGGCCAGGGCCAGCGCGGCGGCGGCGGCGAAGGAGTCGCCGGCGCCGCACGGGTCGCCGCCGGTGACCGCGACGGCCGGCACGACCATGGGCGCCCCGGAGCCGTAGGAGAGCAGCGCGCCGCGGGCACCGAGGGTGACGGCGACGGCGCCGACCTCCCACTGCCGGATGAGCGCCTCCGCCCGGGCCCCGACGACGGCCAGCCCGGTGCCGGTCGCGTCGGCGGCCACGCGGGCGGCCTCGGCGCCGTTGGGCGTGACGAGCCGGGCGTTCGGCACCGGGTCCGCGCCGCGGGGGTGCGGATCCCACACGACCGGCCCGCGGGCGGCGCCCAGTGCGTCCCGGACGTCGGCCGCCGCCGTCGTCCCGCGGCCGTAGTCGGCGACGAGCACCGCGGCGGCGTCCCGGATCGCCGCGGCCGCCTCGGCGGGCAGTGGGCCGAGGGTCGCGACGGGCGCGCCGCTGTCCAGGCGTGCGACGGAGTGGTCCCCCACGCGCAGCCGCTGCTTCACCGAGGTGCCCCCGGTCGCCGGGATCTCGATCAGCCGCACCCGGCCGGCGAGCAGCTCCCGCAGCCGGACGGCGCCCTCGTCGGAGTCGATCGGGGCGATCAGCACGACCTCGCGGGTGCCGGCCGCCGCCGCGATCACCGCGGCCAGCGCCGCGCCGCCGGGGCGCTCCCGGCGCTCGATGCCCTCGACCACCGGCACCGGCGCGTCGGGGGTGAGCCGGGACGCGCTGCCGACCAGGTCGACGTCGAGCAGCGCGTCGCCGACGACGACAAGCGGCCGCTCGGTCACTTCGCCGCCTCGAAGGACGGGCCGGTCGGCACCCGCGCCGGCTCGGCGAGCACCGCCTCGTCGAACGCGGCGCAGAGCAGGTGCAGGGCGACCAGGTGGCACTCCTGCACGGTGGCGGTCCACGGCGAGTCGATGGCGACGGCGTCGTCGGCCACGGCGGCCAGCGGGTTGGGTGCCGGCCCGGTCATGGCCAGCACCGTGATGCCGCACTCCTGCGCCCGGCGGGCCGCGGCGACGGCGTTCGGCGAGCGTCCGGACGTGGACAGCAGCACCAGCACGTCACCGGGGCGGCCGTGTGCCTCCACCTGGCGGGCGAACAGCTCGTCGGCCGGGTAGTCGTTGGCGATCGCGGTCAGCGACGACGTCTCGGCGGTCAGGCAGATCGCCGAGAACGGCGGCCGGTCGGCCCGGTAGCGGCCGACCAGCTCGGCGGTGAGGTGCTGGGCCTGCGCGGCGCTGCCGCCGTTGCCCGCGGCCAGCAGGCGGCCGCGCCCGGGACCGCACAGCACCTCGGCGACCAGCCGGCCCCAACGGTCCAGCGCCGGCAGCTGGGCGTTCAGCGAGCCCAGCGCCGCGGTCAGCGACGCGACGTGGTCGGCACCGGTGAGGTGGGTGCAGGTGTCGGGCTGGGGGAAGGCCGCGGCCGTCCCCTGAGCGACCACGTTCTCGCGGAAGGAGTGCGGGGGGATGCTCATCGGGCGACCTCCACGGGACGGCGGCGGGCGAGGACCTGCCGGTAGACGGTTTCGGTGTCGGCCACGACGCGGTCCCAGCGGTAGCGGGCACGCACCCGCCGCACGCCGGCCGAGCCGTAGGCGGCCCGGCGCTCGTCGTCGGCCAGCAGCGCGGCGAGCACCTCACCCAGGCGCGCGGGGTCCCGCGGGGGGACGAGGTCGCCGGTGACGCCGTCGGCGACGGAGTCCTGCAGCCCGCCGACCGCCGTGGCGACGACGGGCCGCCCGCAGGCCATGGCCTCCAGCGGGGTGATGCCGAACGGCTCGTACCAGGGCACGGCGAGGACGACGTCGGCCGAGCGCACCCAGGCGGGGACGTCGGCGCGCGCCACCGAGCCGGCGAACACCAGCCGGTCGGCCACCCCCGCCTCGGCGGCGATGCCGCGCAGCCGCCGCACCTCGGGATCGGCGTCGACGGCGTCGGGCGCAGGCCCGCCGACGACCACGAGCTCGGCGTCGGGCACGGCCCGCAGGGCGCGGACGGCGTCGTCCTGCCCCTTGCGCTCGACCAGCCGGCCGAGCACCAGCAGGCGCTTGCGGTCCCCGCGCGGGGCGACCGGGCCGCGCGGGGTGAACACCGCGGTGTCCACGCCGCAGGGCACGATCGAGACGCGGTCGGTGGTCAGCCCGAGGCGGCGCAGCTCGAACACCTCGTCGGAGCAGGTGGCCACGACGTGGCTGACGTCGCGGCACAGCCCGCGCTCGAGGTCGATGCGCTCGGCGGGCGAGGTGTCGGCGTCGCCCTGGTGGCGCCGCTTGACCGAGCCGAGCGCATGGAAGGTCTGCAGCACCGGCACCGGGGAGAGCAGGCTGGCCGAGGCCTCGACCGAGGCCAGACCGCTCATCCAGAAGTGGGCGTGCACGACGTCGGGCCGGGCCGCGGCCCAGCCGTGCCGCAGCACCCGCGCGAACGCCGGCATGTGCTGCAGGAGCTCGTCCTTGGGCAGCGGCTCGGGCGGGCCGGCGGTCACGTGGACGACGTTGTAGCCGTCCTGCACCACGACCCGCTCGGGCAGCGCGGCGTCGTCCCGGCGGGTGTGCACGGTGACCTCGTGCCCGCGCTGCGCGAGCCCGGCGGCCAGTGCGGCGACGTGCACGTTCTGCCCGCCGGCGTCGACGCCGCCGATCGCGGCGAGCGGGCTGGCGTGCTCGCTGACCAGGTCGATCCTCATCGCGTCACCTCTCCGAGCAGGCGATCCCAGTCCTGCAGGAATCGGGCCAGGCCGTAGCGCTCCAGCGCGGCGGCGCGGGCGGCCTTGCCGGCCAGCCGGGCGGCGTCCTCGTCGTCCACGAAGTGCCGCACGGCCTCCCACAGCCGGTCCGGCCTGGTGGAGAGGACGCCGGCCTCGGCCGGGACCGCCTCCACCGCCTCGGTGGTGGCCAGGCCGACCACCGGCATGCCGAGGTGCATGGCCTCCAGCAGCGACAGCCCCAGGGAGGTCCAGCGGACCGGGTGCACGTAGACCCGGCGGCGGGCCAGCTCGGTGTGCATGGCCGCCTGCGGCGGGTCGTCGTGCAGCGCGACCCGCTCGGGGTCCAGGCCGTACTTCTCGTGCAGCCCGGCCAGCCCCATGCCGAAGACGTCGACCGGCGCGGCGGCGGCCAGCCCGGGCAGCAGGTCCGCGCCCACGGTCCGGCCCCGGCGCACCGGCTCGTTGGTGACGACGGCGGCCCGCGCCAGCTCCCCGGTGTAGCGCTCCCCCGGGTCGACGATGCCGTGCTCGATGACCGTCGTCGGCGCGCGGCCGTTGTCGTAGAACAGCTCGTTGAAGGAGGTGACGTGCGCGATCGGGATGCCGGACTGGTCGGCCATCGGGTGCCGGGTGTGCGGCACCGGCCCGTCGCCCGGCTCCAGCCCCGGCGCGTTGTGCTCGAGGAAGACCGCTGGCAGGTCCCGGCCGGGCTCGCGGCCCAGCCATTCGCGCACCAGGTCCAGGTCGCGTCGGCGCTGCAGCACCACGACGTCGACGTGCTCGTCGCGCAGCTGCTCGGGGGTCACCTCGCGGGCCGACGCCGGCCAGTCCCAGGTGCGGGCGCGGCCGAGACCGTCGGCGTCGCGGCCGGGGGTGACCGGGATCAGGTACTCGTGGTCGCCCTGGACGAAGGACGTCGTCCAGGAGCCGTGCACGTGCCAGACCAGGACCTTCACGCGCTCACCAGCTTCTCCACGGCGGCGACGACGTCCTGCGCCGTCACCGAGGTCAGGCAGGGGTGGCCGGGCACCGGGCACTCGCGGGCCCGGGTGTCGCGGCAGGCGGCGAACTGGTCGCCGAGGAGCACGGTGGGCACGCCGTAGGGCGCCCACCGGGCCGCGGGGACGACGGGCGCGAAGAGCGAGACGACCGGGGTGCCGACGGCGGCCGCCAGGTGCGCCGGTCCGGTGTTGCCGACGACGACCGCGGCCGCGCCGTCCAGCAGCGCCGCCATCTCGGCCAGCGTGGTCTCCCCACCCAGGTCGGTGCCCCGGGTGCCGGCGACGGCGGCGGTGAGCTCCCGTTCGCCCGGCCCGCCGGTGACCAGCACGCGGTACCCGGCGTCGGCCAGCGCCTCGACGGCCTCGGCGCAGCGCTGCGCCGGCCAGGCCCGGGCCGACACCGAGGCGCCGGGGTGCAGCACGACGTAGCCCGGCTCGTGCGCCACCGCCGGCAACGGGCGGCGGACGGCGAGCCGCCCGTCGTCGCCGTCGGGCAGCTCGAACCCCGCCGCGCGGGCGAGGGAGAGCGCGCGCTCGGGCTCGGGCAGGTCGTCCTCGACCCGGTGCCGGACGTCGAGCAGCGAGCCCGGGTAGTCGACGCTGATCGCCGAGATGCGGGGCACGCCGCCCGCGCGGAGCACCAGGGCCAGGGGCAGGGGCGACTGGTGGAAGGACGTGGAGATCAGCGCCTCGTCGGGCGCCAGGTCCCGGATCCGCGCGGTGAGCGCGGCCAGGTCGGCGGGGTCCACGGGCGGCGGGTCGCCGAGGATCCAGGGGCAGGCCCAGGTCCAGACCTCGTCCACGCCGGGCAGCAGCTCCGCCGCGGCGGCGCCGGCGGGCCCGGCGAGCACGACCACGCGGTCGGCCCCGGCGGCGACGGCGCGGACCAGCGGGCCCTGGAGGAGCACGTCGCCGGCGTTGTCCAGCCGCGCGACGAGCACGGTGCGGCTCACCAGTGCCCGCCCAGGACGCGCCCGACCGCCTCCGTCAGCGTCTCCGCGCGCTGCGGCGCGGCCTCGACCTCCTCGCGGCGGGTGACGGGGGTGGGCACCATGATCCCGGCCGACCCGGCCGCGGCGGCCGCCTCGACGTCGGCACCGATGTCACCGATCACCACGCATCGGGCGGGGTCGACGCCCAGTTCGGCGCAGGCGGCGGTGACCATCCCGGGAGCTGGCTTGCGGCAGTCGCAGCCGTCGTCGGGGCCGTGCGGGCAGTACTGGACGGTGTCGAACGGGCCGATCAGCTCGTCCAGCCGCTTCATGCAGGCGTCCACCTGGTCGGGAGTGATGAGCCCGCGGGCCACGCCGGACTGGTTGCTGACCACGCCGACCTTCACGCCGCGGGCGCGCAGCGCGTCCAGCGCCTCGCGGGCGCCGTCCACCGGGCGGACCCACTCCGGATCGCCGTTGTAGGGGTAGTCGTGCACCAGGGTGCCGTCGCGGTCGAAGAGCACCAGGTCGGGCAGGCCCCGCCAGCGACGGACGCCGACGTGCTGCACGACGCCGCGCAGCCAGTGCCAGGTGGCCAGCGGCGGGATCGCGGCGCTCGTCAGGGCCATAGTGGCGATTTCGGCCCTCGTCCTCGGGCCGGGGGCGATCCGCCGCCAGGCGAACTCCCCGGTGCCGGCGGCCCAGGCGGCCGCGGCGGCCAGCGCGGCGCGGGGCCGGCGGGCCGCGGCGAGACCGACCGTGGCGAGCGCCGCGGCCGTGACCGCCATGTGCTGCGGACGGCGGCCGAGCGCGGCGTCGGCCCGGTCCCGCCAGTCGCGGCCGTGCAGCCGGCGCATCAGGACGTCGTCGGCGTTGCCGGCCTGCACGCGCACGCTGACCCAGCGGTCGGTGGGCCG
The DNA here is from genome assembly GCF_010682065.1 of Blastococcus saxobsidens. Taxonomy (GTDB): domain Bacteria; phylum Actinomycetota; class Actinomycetes; order Mycobacteriales; family Geodermatophilaceae; genus Blastococcus; species Blastococcus saxobsidens_B. Next base: position 166,490 of record NZ_JAAGWG010000001.1, on the reverse strand, counting down.
GACCGGGTGGGTGATCCACCGCTCGCCGCGGACCAGCCGGGAGCCGGTGTCCAGAACGCGCAGGGCGAGGTCGGAGTCCTCGCGGAAGGCGCGCGGGAAGCGTTCGTCGAAGCCCCCGACGGCGGCCAGGGCGGCGCGGCGGTAGGCGAGGTCGGCGGTGATCCAGCTGGAGGTGGCCAGCCCGGCGGTGCCGCGCTCCCAGTCGGTGGGGCGACGGTGCCCGGGCAGCGGGACCCGCACCCGGCCCTGGCTGCCGGCGACGTCGGCCGGCAGGTCGGCCAGGTCGCTCTCCAGCCGGGAGTACCAGTCGCGGTCGGTCACGACGTCGTCGTCGAGGAAGGCGATCCACTCGGTGCGGGCACTGCGCCAGCCCAGGTTGCGGGCGCGGGCCGGCCCGCCGCCGCCGGTGCGCACGACGCGGACCGGCGGGAGCCCGGGACGGTCCGGCTGCAGCGGCTCGCCGGTGGGCCGGTCGTCGACCAGGATCAGCTCGGCCGGGCGCGGCCCGGGAGCAGCGGCGAGCGCGTCGAGCAGGACGTCGAGCGAGGCACGCCCGATCGTCGGCACGACCACGGTCACCTGCGCGAGCATGATCGCGTCCTGCCCGTTCTCCGGACGGCGAAAACTACGGGCTTGAAGCGTCTGGGCGCTCCGCGAGCGGTCAGCGACGGTCGCGGGTGGCCGCGGAGACCCGCGCCAGCGCATCGGTGACCAGCGCGGCGTCGTCGCCGAGCAGACCCAGCAGGGAGGCGACCATCTCGTCGTGCGTGCCGGCGGCGGCCTCGACGCGGTTCCGCCCGGCCTCGGTGAGGCGGGCGTGCAGCAGCCGCCGGTCGGCGCCCCCTCGCTCGCGGACGACCAGGCCTTGCTCGACCAGCCGGCTGATGGTGCTGGTCACCCCCGGTCGGGAGAGCCCGACGGCGTCGGCGACGTCTCCCATCGAGGCGCGCCCGTCCGGCGACTCGGCGATGCGCCGCAGCGCCTCGAACCCGGTCAGCGAGAGGTCGTGGTGGCGGTGGAGCGCCGAGTCGACCCGCCGGGTGATGCGGTCGTGCACCTGCACGATGCGCAGCCACGTCTCGGCGGGGCGGGGAGCGACTCCGGGAAGAGTGGTGGCGTCCCGCGGGACTCCACGCGCGAGCGCGTCCTCGGACCGTTGCACGGCCCCTGGGTCCCCTGATCGGGGGACGGCGAAACCGCCGTCAGGAAGAGGCGGTGGAGCGCTCACGTCGCTCGGCGTGCCGCGTCCCGGCGACCGAGACGAGCGCGGCCGCGGTCAGGACCAGCGCCGTCGCCGCCGCGATGAGCGAGGCCAGCGACACCGCTCCCCTCGGCGCCAGGTCGACCGCGTGCTCGGCGGCGGCGACCTGCAGCCGCACCCCGGTGGACTGCGCGGAGTCCACCCCGACGAGGTCCAGGGTGGCCGGGCCGGCCGTCGCCCCGGTGGGGATCAGCACGTCCACGTGCACCTGACCGTCGGTCCCGGCGGTGGCGGTGGCCAGCACCGTGTCGGTGCCGTGCAGCAGGACGTTGACCTTCTCGCCCGGGAGGAACCCCGCACCCCGGAGGGAGACCGTGCCCCCGGCGAGGACCTCCTGGCCGTCCCCGCGGGCCGGCCCGTCGACGGAGGGCACGACCGTGGCCGACGTGCGCGACGGCGTGCCGGTGGTGGGCCCGTACGTCGTCCGCGACGTCGTGGTGCCCGTGGTCGGGGTGCCGGCGGTCGTCGTGGTGGTGCCGCTGGGCCGCGACGTGGTGGAGGGCTTGGGGCTGGTCTGCGAGGGGCTCGGGCTGCCGGGCTGCACGGTGGCCGTGGGGGGCGGCGGCGCGGGCACCGTCGGCGGGGAGGTCGCCGCCTCGCAGTCCTCGGTCGTCGGCCGGGTGAGGGTGTAGTCCTCGAGCTCGTCGACGTAGGTGGTGCCCGAGCCGTCGAGCGCGGCGAACTCCAGGCGCGGGTCGATCGTCTCGCCGGGGGCGACGTCGCCGGTCTGCAGGACCGCGGACGCACCAGGGGCCAGGGTCACCTCGTCCTCGCCCGCGGGTGTGCGGGACGTCGCCAGCCGCACCGTGTAGGACGCCGTGCCGGCGACGACCTCCACGACGATGCCGCCGGGGCGGCAGCTCGGCCCGTGGGTGACCTGGGAGTCCGGGCGGGTGGGGTCCTCGATGGCGGCGGCCGGGCCGGCCGTGGCCAGGGCGCCGGCCATCAGCACGGCGAGGAGGCCGGTCACGACACCGGCGGAGAGCGCGCCGCGGGCCGGCCGCGCCGACGTGGTCCACGTCGATGCGGCGTTCCGCTCGAACCTGCTCGTCAGCGCTGCCCCCAAACCGATGCACTGGAGTTTCAGATGATGACGGATGTGACGCTTCGTTGCTAGCCCGTTACGCGCGTGTCGTGCGTGTCGTGCGGCGTGTCGCCGATTCGTTCCCGCTCCGGCCGCATTCCACTCATCCGGACGTCACGAGTGCGCCACCCGGTGCCCCCGGTGAGATCGCGATCACTACGGTGGCCGCGTGGACGAAGCGGGTGCGGGACGGCGTCGGCAGAACGAGGTCTACCGGGCGGGGGTGTTCGGCCACTCCCCCTCGGTCCCGGTCGGCATCCGCCGGCTGCAGGAGCGCGCGAAGCGGGTCCTGGACGCCCGCGCCTACGCCTACGTGGCCGGAGGCGCCGGCGACGAGGTCACGCAGCGCGCCAACCGGGCGGCGTTCGACAAGTGGGCAGTGGTCCCCCGCGTCCTGCGTGACGCCAGCGCCCGGGACACCTCGGTGGAGCTCTTCGGCCGCCGGCTGCCCGCACCCCTGCTGCTCGGGCCGGTGGGCGCCCTGGAACTGGTCCACCCGGAGGCAGACCTCGCCGTCGCCCGGGCGGCCGCGGCCACCGGCGTCCCGATGGTGTTCTCCAACCAGGGCTCGGCGTCCATGGAGGACTGCGCGACCGCGATGGGCGACTCGCCGCGGTGGTTCCAGCTGTACTGGTCGACCTCCGACGAGCTGGTCGAGAGCCTGATCGGCCGCGCGGAGGCCGCCGGCTGCGACGCCCTGGTGGTCACCCTCGACACCACGATGCTCGGCTGGCGCCCGCGCGACCTGGACCTGGGCCACCTGCCGTTCGCTCTCGGCAAGGGGATCGCGCAGTACACCTCCGACCCGGTGTTCCGCCGGCTCGTCGAGGAGCGCGCCGCCGCCCCCGGCCCGAAGCAGGCCCAGCCGCGCCCCACCCCCGCCGCGGTGAAGGCCCTCGTCACGATGGCGAAGGCCTGGCCCGGCAACTTCCGGGACAACCTGCGCTCACCGCTGCCGCGGGCCGCCGTCGAGACCTTCCTGTCGATCTACTCGCGCCCGTCGATCAGCTGGGACGACCTGGCCTGGCTGCGGTCGCGGACGAAGCTGCCGATCCTGGTCAAGGGCGTGCTGCACCCCGACGACGCCCGCCGCGCGCTCGAGGAGGGCATGGACGGCATCGTCGTCAGCACCCACGGCGGCCGCCAGGTGGACCGCTCGATCGCCGCGCTGGACGCGCTGCCGGAGGTGCTCGGCGCCGTCGCCGGCCGCGCTCCGGTGCTGTTCGACAGCGGCATCCGCAGCGGCGCGGACGTGTTCACCGCGGTGGCACTCGGCGCGACGGCGGTGCTGCTCGGCCGCCCGTTCGCCTGGGGTCTGGCGCTGGCCGGCGAGCAGGGGGTGCGCCAGGTGATCGAGGACGTCGTGGGCGAGTTCGACCTCACCCTCGGTCTCACCGGGCACACCGCCGTCGACCAGCTGAGCCCGGACATCCTCCGCCGCGTCGGCTGACGCCCCGGTCGCGCCCCTGGTGCTGCCGGACCGGTGGGACGGCGGGACCGCTCCGCCGGGGCCAGGATCGGGAGATGCCTGACGACGCGATCGGCCGCCGCCGCTGGGACCTGCTGGTGGTGGGGGCCGGCACCGCCGGCTTGATCGGGGCGCAGACCGCCGCGGCGCTCGGCGCCCGCGTCCTGCTGGTGGAACGCGCCCGGTTCGGCGGGGACTGCCTGTGGACCGGCTGCGTGCCGTCCAAGGCCCTCCTCGCCGCGGCGCACGCGGCGGCCGACGCCCGGGCTGCCGCGCGGTACGGCGTGCACGCGGACGGCGTCACCGTCGACGTGCCCGCCGTGCTGGCGCACGTCCGCCGGGCGATCACCACGATCGAGCCGGTCGACTCGCCGGACGCCGTCCGCCGGTCGGGGGCGCGGGTGACGTCGGGGTCGGTCCGGTTCACCGGCCCCGCCTCGGCGGAGATCGACGGGCGGCCCGTGCGCTTCCGCCAGGCCCTGGTCGCCACCGGATCGGCACCCGCGCTCCCCGAACTGGCGGGACTGGCCGACGCCGGGCCGCTGACGACCGACAGCTTCTGGGACCAGCCCGACCTGCCCGAGCGCATGGCCGTGCTCGGCGGCGGCACCAGCGGCTGCGAGCTGGCCCAGGCGGTGGCCCGGCTCGGCGTGCGGGTGACCGTCGTGGAGGCCGCGGACCGGCTGCTCGCCGGCGAGGACCCCGATGCCTCGGCGGCGGTCACCGACGCCCTGGTCCGGGACGGCGTCCAGGTGCGCACCGGCGCATCGGTGACGCGGGTCGACGCCGGGCGCCTGGTGCTCGACGACGGTGCCACCGTGGACTTCGACCGCCTGCTGGTCGCCACCGGACGGGCGCCGCGCACCGCCGGGCTCGGCCTCGATGTCGCCGGCGTGGACGTCGACGAGCGCGGTGCCGTGGTCGTCGACGCGGCGCTGCGCACCACGAACGCGCACATCTGGGCCGCCGGGGACGTGACGGGGCATCCGCAGCTCACCCACCTCGCCGGGGTGCACGGGAGCCTGGCCGCCGGCAACGCCGTCCTGGGGCTGCGGCGCACGGTCGACCTGTCCGCCGTCCCCCGCGTGACCTACACCCAGCCCGAGGTGGCCTCCGTCGGTGAGCCCACCTCGGCCGCAGGCCCCGACCGCACGGTCCTGACCCGCCGGCTGCGCTCGGCCGACCGGGCGATCGCCGAGCAGAACCCCGACGGGTTCAGCCGGCTCGTCGTCGACGGCCGGCACCGGGTCCGCGGTGCGACGGTGGTCGGTCCCCGGGCCGGCGAGGCGCTGGCCGAGCTCACCCTGGCGGTCACGAAGGGCCTGACGACGTCGGACCTCACGTCCTCGATCCACCCGTACCCCACGTACGCGGACCCGCAGTGGAACGCCGCGATCGGCGACGCCCGCGGGCGGCTGGCGCGGCCGGCCGCGCGCGTGGTGATCGGGGCGCTGCTCGTGGCCCGCCGCGCCTCCGCCGCCCTGCGCCGCGCGGGCTGACCGCGGCGGCGCCGGCCCCTGCGGCACGACACTCCGACGCCGTCTTGACGCCGCCATGTGGCCTGGGTCACAGTAGGTGCGGGGCGGGGGTAGCCGGGACCGAGTGGCTACCCATCGCTGGGTAGACCGACCAACGCGGCCAGACCGTCAGAACCGGCCCCCCGCCCCCACAGCTACTCCCCCGCGGGGGCCGTGGGTTCCGCCGTCTCCGGGGCGGGCTCCGTCGGCTGCGGACCGGGCTCGGGCGTGGGCTCCGGTTCGGGCGTGGGTTCCGGCGTTCGGGCGGGCGCGGGCGGCGTCGGCTCAGGCGTGGGCTCCGGCGTCGGCGCGGGCTCGGGCGTGGGCTCGGGCGTGGGCGTCGGCTCGGGCGTGGGCGTCGGCTCGGGAGTCGGCGTCGGCTCGGGAGTCGGCGTCGGCGTCGGCTCGGGAGTCGGCGTCGGGGTCGGCTCGGGAGTCGGCGTCGGGGTCGGCTCGGGAGTCGGCGTGGGCTCCGGTGTGGGCGTCGGCTCAGGAGTCGGCGTGGGCTCCGGCGTGGGCGTCGGCTCGGGAGTGGGCGTCGGGGTGGGTGCCGGCGCAGGAGCGGGGGCCGGCGCAGGAGCAGGTGCCGGGGCGGGCTCGGGCCGCGGCGGCGTCCAGCGCGCGCCGTTGCTGACCAGCATCGTCACGGCGCGGCCGCTCTGCACGAGGGTGCCCGGCCGCGGGTCCACGGAGACGACCGTCCCCGGCGCCAGGCCGCTGTCGACCGGCACCACGGACGCGGCCAGGTTGCGGGCGCCGAGCAGGGTGCGGCACCGGTCGACCGACCGGCGGGCACAGCCGGCCGGGATCGTCTCGCGGGTGCCCTCGACGTACTGCGGGTCGGCCGGCGGGAACGGCACCGCGGGCCGGGCGCCGAGCACCGGCTGCAGGGCGTCGTGCCAGATCTGGGCGGGCATGAGGCCGCCGAAGCCGCCGACGTCCTGGTTCCGCACCGGGTCGTAGACCATCACGCTCGCCGCCACCTGCGGTGTGTACCCGACGAAGGTGACCGAGTAGTTGTTCTGGGTGGTCCCGGTCTTCCCGGCGATCTGGTGGCCGGGGACGAAGGCGCGGCGGCCGGTCTGCCCCGAGAAGCCCCGCTCGACGTCCTTGCGCAGCGCCTGGGTGAGCGTGTGCGCCAGACCGGGCGCGACGACGTCGGCCTCGCACCGCGGCTCACCCAGCGGCCGGCCGTCGTCGGCGAGCAGCGGCTCACCGGACCGGTCGAGGACCCGGTGGATCGGCGAGGGGTCGCAGCGCGTGCCGCTCGCGGCGAGCGTGGCGTAGGCGTTGGCCAGGTGCAGAGGGCTGGTGGCCTCGGCGCCGAAGGTGAAGGAGCCCCGGTTCTCGGCGACCACCTGGTCGGCCACGGGGTCCAGGGAGCGCAGCCCGAGGCGCTGGGCCATCCGCACCGGCCCCTCGACGCTGCCGAGCTGGTCCTCCAGGGCGAGGAAGTAGGTGTTGGAGGACCGGTAGAGGGCCTCCTCCATGTCCAGGGTGCGCGGGTAGCCGCCGGCGTTCTCGACGTCGTAGGGACCGGCGCCGTCGCGGTAGATGTCCGACACGTAGGGGTCCGACGTGGTGAGGCGGTGGTCCAGGCCGATGCCCTGCTCGAGCGCGGCGGCCGCGGTGAACACCTTGTACGTGGACCCGGCGCCCTGACCGGCCACCACGTTGAGGTTCACCGTCGTCCGCGCCGGGTCGCCCTCGGCGGCACCGAAGATCCGGTTGACCGACATGGCGAGCACCCGACCGGTGCCCGGCTCGACCGCCGTGTAGATGCCGGCGCGCGGGTCGCCCATGCCCAGCGTGTTCAGCACGGCGGCGTCGCCGGCCTGCTGCACAGCCGGGTCCAGCGTGGTCTCGATGGTGAGCCCACCGGTGTCGAGCAGCTCGCGGTCCAGGCCGAGGGTGCCGGTCAGGTGGTCCAGCACGTAGTCGCAGAAGAACCCGCCGATCCGCGCCTCGCGGCAGCCGCGCGGCGGGCCCTCGCCGGGCGTGAGGACGACGGGAGCGCTGCGGGCCTCCTCGACGGCGGCCGGGTCGGCCATGCCGAGCTCGGCCATCCGGGCGAGGACGACGTCGCGCCGCTCGGTGGCCCGCTCGGGGGCGACGAAGGGGTCGTACGCAGTGGGGCTCTGCACCAGGCCGGCGAGGGTGGCAGCCTGGGCGAGGGTGAGCGCGTCGGGTGTCACGCCGAAGTAGGTCTCGGCGGCGGCCGCGACCCCGTAGGCACCGGCGCCGAAGTACACCCGGTTCAGGTAGCGGGTGAGGATTTCCTCCTTGCCGTAGCGCTCCTCCAGCGCCAGGGCGAGCTGCGCCTCGCGCAGCTTGCGGCCGACGTTCTGCTCGGTGGCCGCCTGCCGGGACGCGGCGTCGTCGGCCGATTGGAGGCGGATCTGCTTGACCAGCTGCTGGGTCAGCGTCGAGCCGCCCTGGACGACCTCGCCGGCGGCGGCGTTGCGGACCAGCGCCCGGAGCAGGCCCTTGCCGTCCACGCCGCTGTGGGTGAAGAACCGGCTGTCCTCGATGGCGACGATGGTGTCCTTCATCACCGGGGCGATCGCCTCCCCGGGCACCACGGTGCGGTTGCGCTGGAAGAGCTCGGCGATCAGCGAGCCGTCCGCGGCGAGGATCCGGGTGTTGCCGGGCGGGGTGCGGTCGAGCAGGTCGGCCTCGACCGGCCGCAGCAGGCCGGCGCCGGCCTGGGTGAGGAACGAGGCGCCGCCCACGACCGGGGCGACGAACGCCGCGACCAGGGCACCCGCCAGCACGACCGCCAGCGCCAGCCGGGCCAGCAGCCCGTGCCGAGCGCGCCGCGGGATCGGCCCCGTGGCCTGCTCGATGCCGGGCAGCGGCAGGCCGTCGATGGTGGGGCGGGGCGACACGGAACTCCTCGGCGCAGGCGGCAACGGTGGCGCCCGCGCGCGACGGGGCCGCCTCCCGTTGTGCCCGATGCAGCCGGGAGGGGCACCCCTGCGGCCGGTCTGTCACGCGATCGCAAAGTTCTCCGCGGCGTCCCTCTGGGGTGCAACCGCTGCTGGGGCTGTCGTGCAGGCGCCCGAGAGCGGGCACAGCACCCCCGGAGCGAGGGCGCGACGCGGACACGAAGCGGCCCCGCACTTCCGTCGAAGTGCGGGGCCGCTCGGTGTCTCAACCAGACGTGCACCCGAAGGGATTCGAACCCCTAACCTTCTGATCCGTAGTCAGATGCTCTATCCGTTGAGCTACGGGTGCGTGTGTTCAGTTGTCGTGCGCGGAGGCTCCGGGATTTGAACCCGGGATGGGGATTAACCCAAACCGCATTAGCAGTGCGGCGCCATAGACCGGACTAGGCGAAGCCTCCCGGGGTCCGAGTCACCTCGTAACCGCCGAGAAGAGAGACTACCAGCGCCTCCGGAGGCCTCCCAGCGGGGGTCTCGTGCCCGGCGCCGAGCCCTGCGAACTCCTGGTGATCAGCCGCTGATGACCACGAGTTCGCAGGGCTCGGCCGCGAGGTCAGGCGGGGACGGCCTCGCGGGCCGGCGCGGCGGACAGCGGACCGCGCCCCGGCAGCAGCGTGATGACGACCGCGCCGGCCGCGCCGAGGCAGGCCAGGACGAGCGAACCGGGGACCCCGAACCGGCTCTCGATCAGCGCGCCACCGAGCGCCGCACCGACGGCGGAGGCGCCGACGGTCATGGTCGAGAGCCAGGTGAAGGCCTCGGTGGTGGCGTGCACCGGCGCGATGGAGCCGACCAGCGAGTTCTGCACGGTCAGGGTCGGCGCGATCGCCGTCCCGCCCAGGAAGAGCAGCACGCCCAGCGCCCACGGGCTGGAGACCCAGGCCAGCGGCGCGAGGCCGATGGTGACGCCGAACAGCAGCCAGCGGTACTGCCGGGGCAGGGAGGCGCTGAGCACCCTCGCGCCGAACCAGAGGCCACCGGCCACCGAGCCGAGCGCCCAGACCGCGAGCAGCAGCCCGGAGATGCCGGGCCGTCCCGTCGAGTCGGCGAACGCGGGGATGGCCACCTCCAGGGCCCCGAAGCCGAGCATCAGGGCCGAGCCGCTGACCAGCACCCGCGGCATGCCAGGGGCCCTGACGGTGGAGAACAGGCTCGTCCGGGGCGCGACCTGCGGCACCCACGAGCGGGCGGCGCGGGCGACGCCGAGCGCCCCGACGGCGCCCAGCGTGCCGGCCACGGCCAGGCCCCAGGCCGGGGTGGCGAGGACGGCGAGCGCGGCGACCATGGCGGGGCCGACGACGAAGACCAGCTCGGTGGCGGTGGCGTCCAGGGCGTACGCGGTCGGGCGGGTGCGCGGATCGGTGCGCGACCAGAGCGCGCGGACGGTCCCGGAGACCAGCGGCGTGCTGGCGCCGGCCAGACCGGAGGCGGCGACGACGAGGGCGTCCGGCGCGTTCCCGAGGACGACGGCCACGAGCACGGCGAGCAGCAGCGGGTAGAGCGCGGCCTGCGTCAGCAGCAGCCGGCGGGGACCCCTGCGGTCGGCCAGCCGTCCCAGGACCGGCGCCATGGCGGCCGACGCGATGCCGAGCGTGGCCGCGGCGAGCCCCGCGACGGCGTAGGACCCGGTCTGCTGCTGCACCATGAGCAGCAGCGCGAGCGGCACCATGGACGACGGAAGGCGACCGGCGAAACCGGCGAGGAGGAGCACCGGGGCGGAGGGAAGCCGCCAGACGGTGAGGTAGGCACGCACGCGGGAACTCGTTTCGCACTGCAGGGAAGGGAACGGTAGGCGGTCAAAGAGTGTTGACCCCCTACGACGCCCCCACAGTAGGGATTGGAAGGTAGCGAGTCAATTGGACTACGACACCTACGGGTCGACCGCGGTCGAGCTGGCCATCGCGCTGGCCAACGCCGACCTGGAGCCCGACGGCGCCGTGTCGCGCTTCCTGGCCGCCCACGACGAGTGGTTCACGCCCGGGACCTCGCAGGACCTGGCGCCGTCCGACGCCCGCAAGGCCGCGGACACCGCGCTGCTGGTGCGCGCCGTGGCGCTGGCCGAGTCGCAGGACGACGTCCTGACCCGGCTCAACGAGCTCCTCGCGCTGGCCCGGCCGCGCCCCTACGCCACCGACCACGACGGCGAGCTGCACCTGCACTACGCACGCCCCGACGCCCCGGTGCTGGAGCAGCTGACGACGACGGTCGCGATGGGCCTGTCGCAGGTCATGGTGCAGCACGGCTGGCAGCGGCTGGGCGTCTGCTCGGCGGAGGGGTGCGACGACGTCTACGTCGACACCTCGCGCAACGCCAGCCGGCGCTACTGCTCCAACACGTGCGCGAGCCGCTCCACGGTCGCCGCCTACCGGGCCCGCCAGAAGTCCTGACGCCCCTCCGGCACGCCCCCGCCACCTCGCCCTCGCGGTATGGCAGTCGACCCCGCGGTCGACGGCGCGCCTCGCTGCTACCCGGCGCGGCCGACACCCAGCGCGACCGTCGCCAGATCGCACACCGGCCGGCCCCCTCGGCGTGGCGAGCGGGCCGGCCGGGAGCCGGCTCCCGCCATGCCTGCGACGCCCCGAGTGATGAGCCAGGACCCGAAATGATCAGGAGACCTGATCGACGGGCCGCGGACGGCGGGTGGCGGGGCTAGCGTCCGACCCATGGCCTCCCCCCGGCAGCTCGACCGAAGGCTGCACGCGTTCATCGGGGACCTCCCCACGACGCCGGCCGACCGCTGGCTGCGCCGGCTGTCCACGCTCGCCGACCACGGCCGGCTCTGGATGCTGATCGCGCTCGTGCTGGGCGCCCGCCGCGGCAGCCTCCGCCGCGGCGCGATCCGGGGCCTGGGCTCGATGCTGGTGTCCAGCGGCGTGGTCAACGTCGTCCTCAAGCGGATCTTCGGCCGGGTGCGCCCCGACCTGGCCAACCTGCGGACCGAGCGCCGGCTGCGCCGCGAGCCGGGCAGCCTGTCCTTCCCGAGCGGGCACTCGAGCTCGGCGGCCGCCTTCGTCACCGGCCTGGCGATGGAGAGCCCCGCCGCGGGAGCCGCCCTGGCGCCGCTCGCCCTGGGCGTCGGCTACTCACGCGTGCACGTCGGCGTCCACTACCCCGGTGACGTGCTGGCGGGCCTGGCCGTGGGCACCGCGGTGGCCGCGGCCAGCCAGCACTGGTGGCTCCGGCAGCCCACCGTGCCGGCTCGGGTGCGCACCTCCTTCGCCGCGCCGGCACTGGACCAGGGCGCCGGGCTGGTGGTGGCGGTCAACCCGCGCTCGGGGCCCGACGACTACGACCCGGCCGAGGACATCCGCCGGCTGCTGCCCCGCGCCGAGGTGCTGGAGCTCAGCGAGGAGGCCGGCGTCGCCGACCTGCTGGGCGAGGCGGCCGCCTCCGGCCGGGCGACGGCGCTCGGCGTGGCCGGCGGTGACGGCAGCGTGGCCGCAGCCGCCGCGGTGGCGCTGGAGCACGGCCTGCCACTGGCGGTCATCCCGGCCGGCACGCTCAACCACTTCGCCCGGGACGTCGGGGTGCACACCCCGCAGGACGCCGTCGACGCGGTGCTGGCCGGGCAGGCGGTGAAGGTCGACGTCGCCGAGGTCAACGGCACGCCGTTCCTCAACACCTCCAGCATCGGCGCCTATCCGGAGATGGTCCGCCGCCGGGACCGGCTCGCCGCCCGGCTGGGCAAGTGGCTGGCGCTGACCGTGGCCGCGGCGCAGGTGCTGCGCACCGGGTCGCCGGTGGAGCTCGTGGTGAACGGCCGGCCGCTGCGCACCTGGATCCTGTTCATCGGCAACTGCACCTACACCCCGCGCGGGCTGGCGCCGGCGTACCGGCCGCGGCTGGAGGACGGGCTGCTCGACGTCCAGTACCTGCGGGCCGACCTGCGCTTCGGCCGCACCCGTGCGGTGCTGGCCACGCTGCTCGGGGTGAGCGAGCACGCGCGCAGCTACGGGCACTTCGCCGCCGAGGAGGTGACCGTGGTGTCGCGCTCCGGGCCGCAGCGGGTGGCCTACGACGGCGAGATGGGCGCGGCGGCCACGGAGTTCCGCTTCCGCAAGCGCGAGGCGCTCACCGTCTACTGCTGCCGCACCCGCTGACGGGCCCGGGTCCAGACGACGGCGGCCAGCACCCCGAGCGCCGCGCCGGTCGCGTTGGTGACGACGTCGACCGGTGTCGAGTCCCGCCCGGGCAGCACGAACTGGGCCGCCTCCACCGCGACCGACACGGCGACGCAGAGCAGCCAGACGACGAACCGGTCGACGGTGGGCAGGGCGAAGCAGAGCAGCAGCCCGAACGGCACGAACAGCAGCACGTTGGCCGCCCGCTCGACGTCGCCGCTGGACACCCACCCGAAGCCGTCGATCCGCCGGGCGACACGGGCGCCACGGACGAAGAGGCCGCCAGGCGAGGCGCCCAGGGTCACGGCGGCCAGCGCCACCAGGTAGGCGACCAGCCCTGCGACGGCCAGCCGGCGGCTCATGGAGGGCGACGCTAGCGGTCCGTCGGTGCGGGCGGGCAGCGGCACCCGGCAGCGCGGGTGACCGCCGCTGCCCCGACGGGGTGAACCGGCACCGGGATGCGCTGGAGTCCCGCCGGCGCCGTGTCGATGGCCGCCCCATGTCCCGACGCACCTCCCGGCTCACCGCTTCCGCCGCCCTCGCCGTGCTCACCCTGACCGTCACCGCCTGCGGGAGCGCCGAGCCGACGGCGACCGCCGAGGAGCGGGCGGCGACCACGTCGGCCGCGCCGGAGCCCGCCGGCCCCGTCGTCGCCGAGGCCTCCGTGCCCGTCCTGCCTTCCGGCGGGACCGTCGCCGACGCGATCGCGGAGCTCGGCGACGACGCCGTGCGGGCCGGGTACGACGAGATGGTGGCCGTCGCCACGCAGAACTTCGACCCGGACACCTTCATCGCCGACGGGAACAACACCGTCGACGACCTGGCCCCCGTCCTCGCCCGCGTCTCGCCGGAGACGGTCGGGGAACTCCGCGCCGCCGCCCAGGGCTGCCTGGACGCGGTGCGCGAGGACTGCCTGTCGACGTGGGCGCTGGCCTGGTTCGACGTCGGGACGAGCGCGACGCCGTACACCTTCATGCCGGACGGGTCGTTCGTGGTGGAGCAGTCGGTCTCGGACCCCGATGCCTGGATCGAGGACGGCGCCGAGCCGCGGCTGGTCGTCCGGTTCACCCACACGGCCAAGGCCCGTGTCATGGACGCCGGTGCGCCGATGGGCATGCTGATGGTGCGGGAGCTGACCTATGCGCTGATCCCCGCGCCGGAGGGCAGCGGGCACCGCTGGCTGATCGACGGGATGTCGTTCGACCTCGACGCCAGTGACACGGTGGACCCGTTCACCTTCGAAGAGACGGCCGCCTGACGGCGCCGTCCCGGCTCGCCCCGCTAGGGTCCGTGCGTGGTGGAACCGTCCAGTTCTCCTGACCGGCCGGCCTGGATCGCCTCCTGGCAGGAGGGCTCGGGCCTGGCCATCGGGCTCGCGCTCGGCGCCGGGTTGGGCCAGCTGCTGTTCGAGAACCTCGCCGTCGGCATGGGCCTGGGGCTCGCCCTCGGCGTGGCGCTCGACGCCTACGTCAAGGAACAGCGGCGCGGCGACGACACGGACGACGACGGGGAGCAGCCGGCGACGTGAGCCCGCGACGACGGAAGGCGTCGTCGCAGATCCGTGGGGGTTCCGCGGTGCTTTACGGTGTAAGCGTGCCCACCTACCGGCTGCTCAGCGGCCTCGGCGAGAAGCTGACGTGCTTCGACGCCGACGACGACCGGGGCGCCGTGGCCCGCGGGCGCGAGCTCGCCGCCGACCACCCGCAGCCGCCCGCGCTCGACAGCGGTCAGCCCGTCGAGCCGGTCGTGCGCGGCGACTTCCGGGTCGAGCGCCGCGACGGGCACCGGTGGTCGCTCGTGCGCGCGTGGGTGCCCTTCCCGGATCTCCCGCCGCAGGACTGCTGACCGGCCGCGGGATCGGCGGACGACGGCGCACGCCGGGCGAACGATTGCGGGGTGGATCTTCCGGGCAGTGCACCCGGGACTCCCCAGTGACATCGAGGAAAGAGGTCACCATGCTCGTTCGCCGGATCGCTCGGCCCCTGCTCGCCACGCCCTTCATCTACGGCGGCATCAGCACGCTGCGGAAGCCGCAGGACCGCGTGCCGGGCGCCCGCCCCGTGGTGGAGAAGCTCGCCGAGACCGCCGACAAGCAGCTCCCCGTCGAGGTGCCCCGCGACGTGGAGCAGTACGTCAAGGCCAACGCCGCGCTGCAGGTCGGCGCGGGTGTGCTGCTGGCCCTCGGCCGGTTCCCGCGCCTGACGTCGCTGGCGTTGGCCGGTTCCACCGTGCCGACGACGCTCGCCGGCCACCGGTTCTGGGAGGAGAGCGACCCGAAGGTCTCCTTCGAGAAGATCGCCCACTTCGTGAAAAACCTGGGCATGCTCGGCGGGCTGCTGCTGGCCGCCGTCGACACCGAGGGCAAGCCGTCGGTGGGCTACCGGGCCCGCCGCGCCGCCCAGAAGGCCGCCGACAGCACGGAGAAGAACTTCGCGAAGGCGCAGAAGCGTGCCGCGAAGGCCCAGAAGCAGACCGAGAAGCGCCTGAAGAAGGCCTCCCGCTGAGCACTGCGCTCCCGCCCGCGGCCGCGCTCCGGAGGATCGCCTTTCTCCTGGAGCGCGCCCGCGAGCCCAGCTACCGGGTGCAGGCGTTCCGGACGGCGGCCGCCGTGGTCGACGGGCTGACCGACGAGCAGCTGGACCTCAAGATCCGCACCAACACGCTCAAGGACCTCAAGGGCGTGGGCCCCAAGACCGCCGCGGTCGTCGTCCAGGCGCACAAGGGGCAGGTGCCGGAGTACCTGGCGAAGCTCGAGCAGGACCTCGCCGAGCTGGTCCCCCTGGCCGACGACGTCGCCGAGTTCCGCGCCGCGCTCCGGGGTGACCTGCACCTGCACTCCGACTGGTCCGACGGCGGCAGCCCGATCCGCGAGATGGCCGAGGCCGCGATCGCGCTGGGCCACGAGTACATGGCGCTGACCGACCACTCCCCCCGGCTGACCGTCGCCAACGGCCTCTCCCCCGCGCGGCTGGAGCAGCAGCTGGACGTCGTCGCCGCGCTCAACGAGGAGCTGGCGCCGTTCCGGATCCTCACCGGCATCGAGTGCGACATCAACGTCGACGGCTCCCTGGACCAGACCGACGAGCTGCTGGGCCGGCTCGACGTCGTCGTCGCCAGCGTGCACTCCGACCTGCGCGCCGACGCGAGGTCCATGACGGCCCGCATGCTCACCGCCGTCGCGAATCCGCACACCGACGTCCTCGGTCACTGCACCGGCCGGCTGGTCATCGGCCGCAAGCAGCGCAACGGCACGCAGAAGCCCCGCCCGGAGAGCCAGTTCGACGCCGAGGCCGTGTTCGGCGCCTGCGTCGAGTTCGGCACCGCCGTGGAGATCAACTCGCGCCCCGAGCGGCTCGACCCGCCCCGGCGGTTGCTCACCCTCGCCGTCGAGCTCGGCTGCGAGTTCGCCATCGACACCGACGCGCACGCCCCCGGTCAGCTGGACTGGCAGTACAACGGCGTGGAGCGCGCGATCGAGTGCGGCGTGGAGCCCGACCGGGTCATCAACACGTGGCAGATGGACCGGCTCCTGGAGTGGTTGGCCCACCGGCGTCCGTAGGCTCGGGTTCCCGATCAGAGGGGGATACCGAGCGTGTTGCACTTCCTGCGGCTCCCTGCCATGGCCCGCACCCTGCGCGAGGTCGCTCGCGGCGATCTCGTCCGCGTCACCACAGGAGTCGGGCCGCAAGCCCTTCTCCGCGGCGCGGCAGCAGGACGGTTCCCCTTTCCTCGGTCCGAGGACTCTCGACTCATCCCCTGGTACTGCCCACGGGAACGGGCCGTCCTGACGGCGGGAACCGTGCACCTCGGCCGGACGCTGGAGCGCCGGCTGAAGAGCAAGGGCTGGGCGACCAGCGCCGACGAAGCGTTCGACGAGGTCGTCGGCCACTGCGCCGACCGGCCCGACACGTGGATCACCGGCGACATGCGCGTCACCTACGCGGAGCTGCACCGCCGGGGACTGGCCCACAGCATCGAGGTATGGAGCCCCGACGGCCGGCTGATCGGCGGCACGTTCGGCGTGCAGACCGGCGGCCTCTTCAGCGCCGAATCGCTCTTCCACACCGAGGACCACGCGTCCAAGGTCGCCCTCGTCGACCTCGCGGACCGTGTCCGGAGCGGCGGTGGCGTCGGAATCGACTGCCAGTACATCACCCCGCACACCAAGGCTTTGGGCACCCAGGTCGTCGACCGCGCGACGTTCCTGCAGCTGCTGGGCCGGGCGCGCGGCCTCCCCGCCCGGCTCCCCACGGAGCGACTGCCCGCCGCACGCCTGCTCGACGTGGCGCGCGGGGAGCCGCCGGCCCGCTGACCGGCGAGGTCAGCGCAGGAGGTACGCGGCCAGTGCTCGGTACGCCGGCTTCGGTTGAAGGTCCTGGGTGAGGAGCCCGTAGTTGTCGTAGTGGGTGTCACCCGTCTGCCGATCGCGGTCGGTGTACCAGTAGAACCGCTCGACGTACGGGTGCTCCGCCCGCAGCAGATCGAGTGCCCGCACGAGGTAGTCACCCTGGACGGAGGCGGCCACGCCGCGCGCCCAGTCCGGTGTGTCACCGGTGTCGGGATGTGCGCTCCAGCCCATCTCGGTGACCCAGATGGGCTTGTCGGCATCGCCCTTGGCGGCCATCAGCTCGTGCAGGTCACCGACGGCGGCCAGTGTGCGACCGGAACCGCCGTCCGGCGTCTCCGGCGGGCTGTCGGCGACGCCCATGTAGGGGTGGATGCCCATCACGTCGAACCGGTCACCGGCACCGGCCTCGTAGGCCGCGGCGATCCAGTCCAGGTCGACGTACGACGTGCCGCCGAAGACGACCGGGGTCTCGGGGGCCCCGGTCTTGAACCCGCAGTAGGCCGCCTCGAGCAGATCGGCATAGGCGGCCGGGTCGGCGTTCCGTGCGAAGTCGTCGTCGTTGGGTTCGTTCCAGACTTCCCAGGCAGCGACCTTCCCCTGCCACCGCTGCGCCGCCCATCGAGCGACGCGACCGTAGTCCACGGGATCCGTGGGCAGGGCCCGCTCGTCCCCGTCCTCGCTCGCCCATTCCGGGGACAGCCACAGCGTGACGAGCGGCTCGAGTCCCCGCTCATGAGCCATGGTCAGCACGTCGTCGACGAAGCCCACGCCCCACTCGCTGTAGCTGTCCGGTCCGTCGGGCTGCAGCATGGCCCAGGACACGTCGATCCGGACCGTCTCCACACCGGCTGCCACGAACTGGTCCAGAACGCGGGCACGCTCGGAATCCGTGTACTCCTGCCACAGCCCGTGGAACTGGACACCCACCGCCAAGGGGTCCGCGCCGTCGTCCCGGACGGCGTCCGCAGAGGGCAGGGCCGCGGGAGACGCAGCGGCGCTCCCGCACGTCGTCCCCTCCCACCAGGAGGTGCTGCCGCCTCGGTCGGCGGGAAGGCAGCCGGTGGCGAGCACCAGCGCGAGGAGCAGGACGCCCACCAGGGGGAAGCGACACGCCGGCCCCGACCGGCCGCGGTGGGTCGCGACGGGGCTCCGTCTCCTCCCCACCGCCAGGTCCACGTCCCCCAGGGTGCACGAACAATGACGGCTGCGCCCGTCCCTGCACGAGGGGACCGGTGAGGTGTGCGACTCCCTCGGGCCGCGCACGGGGCGCGGGCCTAGGAGAGAATGAGCCCGGATGTGGCGGCCAGGGCCGTGCCGGACCCGGTCGGGGTCGCCACGGGATGTGGGGGTTCGAGATGGCTGACGCTGGTGCCGCGCCCGGAGGGTCGTGCGCTGCCGGGCGCCGCGCGGCACCGCCCGCGTGACTGCGCGTACCCGCACATGGACCCACGTCAGCCGCCCCTGGGCTGCGATCGTCGAGGTCGGAGCGCCCGAACCGGCCCGCTTCTACGTCTCGTTGACCCGGGAGGCACTCCGGTACGGGCTTCCCGCCGTCCGCAGGCCCCGACTCCTCTGGACGACCGTGGGCCGGCTGGGGATTCCGCAGCGGGCCACGGCCGCGGCACTCCGCCGAGCCGGCCGGCTCCGTCCCGCGCCCGGTCCGTCCGCCCAGGTCGAGACCGTGCTCGCCCGATGGGACGAGCTGGTGGCCCGCGACCCCTCGCTGCCCCCGGGACGGTCGCTCTCGGTACTCGAGCTGGAGCGGGCCGCAGCCCGCACCGCGTTCTTCTTCGCGCCGGGTGATGCCACCCCGCTCGTCGTCGCGAAAACGGCCCACGGGGCCGATCCGGGGGTTCACCACGAGGCCGCAGCGCTGAGCCGGGCGGCTCCGGCAGGAGTGGCGCCGCGGGCGCTCGGCTCCTTGCCCGGCGTCGACAGCCTCCAGCGAGGGCTGCCCGGTCGTGCGCTACGGGTGGCTCCCATCCGGGTCGGACGATCCGCCGCCCTGACCTGGCCGGCTGAGCTCGCCACCCTTGCGGCAGGACTCGGCGACCTGGCCGCCGCCACGGCCGCGCCCGGTGTTCCTGACGCGGTGACGGACGGCGTGATCGATGCCGCTCTCGCCGGCTCACTGCTGTCCGAGGACACGAGAGACGCCGTGGCCGGCGCGGTGGCGCGGGTGCGGGCCCGCTCCTCCGTGGTCCTCGGCCACAACGACGTATCGCCGCAGAACGTGCTCATGCACGAAGGTCGGCTGTCCGGTCTCGTGGACTGGGAGGGAGGGGAGGATCGCGGACTGCCCGGCGGGGATCTGTGGAACGCCGGTCTGGCCTGGCTGGAGCAGGGCATCGGGCTCGTGCGCTGGAGCGAGGAGATCCTGGGTGACGCCTTCACCGCTGCCTGGTGCTACGGGCCCTACGGGGCCGCTCTCCGAGCCGCCGCCACCGAGGTGGTCGCTCGGTCGGGCACGCCCGCCCAGCTGGTCCCCGACCTCGAGCTCGTGTGGTTCGCCCGCCACCTCGGCCACCGGATGCAGCGACCCGGGAGTCACCCCACGTCTGCGGCGCTCGTCGCCCGGCAGCTGGAGTCGCTGGTCCGGGCCCACTCCACCGAGGGCCTCCATGTCCGGGCGTGAGCAGGACGTGGTGGGCGTCCCGCCGGTGGCGGAACTACCGGGGCCCTCCGCGGAGGACTGGGACGCACTGGCCGCGGAGGCGGGCAACATCTTTCTGACGCACGCCTGGGCGCAGTGCTGGTGGCGGCACTACGGCCAGAACGCCCGACCGCACGTCGTCCCGGTACCGGGGTCCGGCGCCTTCATGGCCCTCTCCTCCACCGGTCGGATGCTCCGCCAGGCCCGCCTGCTCGGAGCCGGCCCCGCCGACCAGCTGGGCATCCTGGGGTCGGCGTCGCAGGTGCCCTCCGCACTCCGGGAGCTACGCACGTTCCTCGGCGGCCGACCGCGGCACGACCTGTTCGTCGCCAACGACGTACCCGTCTCCGAGGCGTGGGCCGAGCAGCTCGGCGGCACGGTCCTGCGCTTCGAGCCCAGCCCCGTCGTGACGCTCTCGTACGACACCTGGGACGAGTTCCTGGCTGCCCGCAGCCGGAACTTCCGCGAGCAGGCCCGGCGCAAGGAGCGGCGACTGCACCGGGACTTCCGGGTGGTTCTCCGGCTGGCCGACGAAGAAACCTTCGACCGGGACATGGCCACGCTCTTCACGTTGCACCAGCAGCGCTGGGGCACGGATGCCGGGTTCGCCAGCGGCCGCGAGCGACGCTTCCAGATCGAGTTCGCCGCGGTGGCCCTGGCCGCCGGTCGCCTGCGTCTGTGGGTGCTCGAGCTCGACGGAGAGCCGGTGGCATCCCTGCACGGCTTCCGGTTCGCCGGAGCCGAGTACTTCCACCAGGGCGGACGGAACCCGGCCTTCGACGCCCACTCCGTCGGCTTCCTGCTGCTGGCCCACGCGATCCGAGCCGCGCTCGAGGACGGGATGGGCGAGTACCGCCTGTTGCGTGGGGGCGAGCCCTACAAGGCCCGCTTCGCCGACGCGCAGGCCGACGTCTGCACCGTCGCCGTGCCGCTCACTGCCCGCGGTCGGCTGGCCGTGACGGCCGCGGCGCGGCGCCGCGCGTAGCCGGTCAGCGGACCAGCACCGCTCCGGCGCACTCGGCGCCGCGGCGCCCGAGCAGCTCGACGCAGTCCGCCGCCCGCTCACGCGAGGTGCCGGCCGGCAGCACCAGGACGGTGACGTGGTGCCCGCGTGTGGCGGTGAGGGCGTCTTCCTCGACCAGCAGTCCGGGTCGAGCGAGCACCGCTGGCCCTTCACCCCGTGCAGTGAGCGCGTCGGCGAGCTCGATCACGACCGCCTCCGCGGTCCTGTCCGGCGAGGTCAGGAGGACCGTGTCCGAACCCCTCTGGACCAGCACCTCGGCCAGCTCGGCGCGCAGCGCGATCACACCGGAAGGGACCTCCGCCGAGGCGGGGTCGGCGGCCCACCGGCGCAGTTCCCGCCCGCGGAGCGAGAGCAGCAGCGGCACTCCCAGTTCCGCCACGTCCTCGCGCACCCGCACGCGCGGGCGGGCACCCTCCAGGAGCAGCGCAACTGGGACGCCGGGCACGGCCGCGAGCGCGAGCCCGGCGACGACGGCGAGCCTCTGCCGGAGCGGCGTCAAGTTCTCCCCCTCCGTCGGACCGATCAGCAGGTCCGCCGAGACCAGTGGGTCCTGGCCGGCGATCCGGACGACGACGTCGGCGATGGCCTCGGCGGCCCGCGCGCTGTCGCCGGCGTCGTCCGTGACCACCGACAGACCCAGCTGGAGTGTGTCCCCGGGGCTCTCGACCGTGACGGCGTCGCTGAGACTCCCGCGCTCGAGTCCGGCCTCGCCCTCGGCCTCTCGCAGGGCATCGGAGCTGGTCGCCACCAGCTGGTAGGAGCGCACCAGACGCAGGAACGAGTTGTCGGCCGCCGGCGCATAGGCGGGTGTGAACGTGACGACGACGTCCGAGCGGTACACCGGTTCCCGCGTCGCCGCGTACCCGAACCCGGCCGCCACCACGGGGACAGCGAGGACGGCGATCAGGAGGGCACGGGCCCGGAGAACGGCCAGGATCCTCGGCAGTGACGACTCCGGCACGCGTGCGCCTCTCTGAGAACCCGCTGGCGCTGTGCCAGTCCCATCGGCGCCATTCTCGGCCAAGCTGACACCAGTGGATCCTTCCCCCTGGTCGACTCTCACTCGCGCGGGGTGCGAAAGCCGCCGCTGAGCCCCTCCCGCGTCTCCCGCTGCCTAGAGTTGGGGATCGTGCACCAAGGGGGGAGGACCGTGTCCGGCCAGGACGACGCCGTCTCGGCCCGGGCCCAGGTGAACTCTCCGGCCGGCGCCGCTGCGCCGGAGGCCCCAGCCGGCGCCGCCCGCGGGGCTCGGACGGTCGCGGTGCTCGCCCTGGCGGAGGTCGGCGGCAAGGTCTTCACCCTCGTCCTGCTGATGTACGCCGTCCGCGAGCTCAGCCCCGGCGAGTTCGGCTCTTTCTCCTACGCGCTGGCCTTCGGCATGCTCCTGGCCGCACTGCCCACGTGGGGGCTGGACGCGCTGCTGGTCCAGCAGACCGGCTCCGACACCAGCCGGCTTCCTGGCCAGTACGCCCAGCTGCTGATGCTGCGCACCGCGCTGGCGTTGCCGGTCCTCCTCGTCGGTGCCGGGTTCGGCCTGGCCACCCGTCCGTCGCCGGCCGACCGGTTCACCCTGGTGGCACTCCTGGCCGCCGCAGTCCTGGAGAGCTACGCCCACGCCCCACGAGCCGTCGCCGGCGTGCTGCGGCGACAGTCGGCCGCAGCTCTCGTGCTGGTGGGACAGCGTCTGCTCACGGCTATCGCCGGCGTCCTCGCTCTGGCCGCCGGTATGGGGCTGGCCGGCCTGGCTGCCGTCTACCTGACGGTCACCCTGGTGGGCACGGTCGCCCTTTTCGGCACCGTCGCCCGGATGGGAGTGAGGCCGGGATGGGGAGGGGTGGGCAGGTCCGACCTGGCCCTCACCGCCCGCCGGTCGGTGCCGGTGGGCATCGACGCGCTGCTGGCGATGCTGCTGTTCCGAGCGGACTCCGTGCTGCTCGGCTGGTTCCACGGAGACGACACGGTCGCCGAGTACGCCGCACCGTTCCGGGTCGTCGAGACGGTGCTGTTCTTCACCTGGGCGGTCTCCCGGGTCGTCTACCCGGCGATGGCCGCGGCAGCCGATCCGCCGGCGCTGCGCCGCGCCCTGGAGCACGGGCTCGCCGTCGCCGGGTTCGTCTTCATACCCTTCGCCGGCCTGGCCATCGTTCGCGGCCACGACATACTTGCACTGCTCTTCGGTGACTACTACGCCGAGAGCGGGACGTCCACGCTGTGGTGGCTGGCGCCCACGCCGCTCTTGTTCGCCTACGCCTACCTGTTGGGCAACGCTTTCGTCGCGGCCGGCCGGAGCGGTGTCCCGATGGTCAGCACCCTCATCGCGGCCACCGTGAACATCGTCGCCAACCTCGCGCTGCTACCGCCGCTCGCCTCGCTGGGTGCGGCCATCACCACGACCGCCGCCTTCCTGGTCAACACGGTGCACCTCGTCGTCATGGCCCGGCGACATCTGGGCGGGGTCGCAGCCCTCTCTCCTCTCGCCCTACCGCTGCTGGCCCTGCTGCCAGCACTCGGGATCGCGCTGCTCCCGGTGCCGGTCGTGCCGGCGCTGCTGTTCGCCGGCGTCGCATACCTCGGCCTCTGGTGGCCCGCCGCCCGGCGTTGGCAGCCGGAGCGGGCAGCGGTGGTGCGCTCCGCGCTCCGCCGGCGAGCGGGGCGGTGAGCGGGAGGCCGCCCCGGGTGCTGTTCGTGTCCTCGCACAGCCAGCCCGGCGGCTCGGAGAACGTGCTCGCCGACCTCCTCGACGCCATGCCCAGCGCAACGGCGGCCGGCGTGGTCGCCCTGCAGGCCGGTCCTCTCGTCGACCGGCTGCGCACCCGGTCGCTTCCCGTCACGGTCGTCGAGACCACGGGGTCCCCGGCGGGCCTCGCCCGCGGGGCCGTCCGGTTGGCCGTCCGGCTACGGTGCGCCCGGCCGGACCTGGTGCACGCCAACGGCGTGAAGGCAGCACTGGTCTCCGCCGTGGCGGCGCGTTTGGCAGCGCCCCGACGGCCGGTGCCGGTTGTCTGGATGAAGCACGACGTCTCGCTGGACGGTGTGCTGGGGCGGGCGCTCGCCCGTCGCTGCGGGGCCGTGGCCGGGGTCAGCCGTGAGGTGCTGGACGGCCTGGGCGATGCCGGTCGTCAGCTGGTCGTACATCCCGGAGTTCGCATCGATGCCGTCGACGCCGCCGCGGCCGGCCGGTTCCGCTCCGAGCTGGACGTCCCGGGGCCCGTGGTGACGGTCATCGGTCGGCTGGACCCGGCGAAGGGGCACGGCGAGCTGCTCGAGGTGCTGCCGGACGTGCTGAGCGGTGCACCATCGGCAACGGCCCTGCTCGTCGGACCGGACGATCCGCAGCACCCCGGCGTCCGCGCGCAGCTTTCTGCGCGAGCCGCGGAGCTGGGGGTGACTGGTCGGGTGCGGTTGCTCGGTCACCGGCCCTCGGCGACCGTGATCGGCGCCTCGGACGTCGTCTGCGTGCCCACGATGCCGCGCCCCGACGGGTCTGGCCGGGAAGGCTTCGGCCTCGTGGCCGCCGAGGCGCTCGTGCTCGGCGTACCCGTGGTCGGCTACGACGTCGGTGCGACCGGCGAGGTGCTTGGCGGATGCGGTGCCCTGGTTCCCGGTGGGGATCGAGCGGGCCTGGCCCGCGAGATCCGGGGACTGCTCGCCGACCCGGCCACCCGGGCTGCGGTGGGCGCACGGGGCCGCGAGCGCGCGAGCGGGATGACCGTGGAGCGCACCGCCCAGCAACTGCTCGACCTGTACACGGAGGTGGCCCGATGACCCAGGAGCCGGCGACCCGGCCCAGCCTGACCGTCGTCATCGCGACACTGGGGCGGCCGGAGCCGTTGACGCGAGCACTCGATGCACTGGCCGCCTCGACGCTGGCGCCCCTCGAGGTCCTCGTCGTCGACGGGGACGAGAACCGCGGCGCCAGGTCCGTCGTCGCCGCTCACCGCGGGCGCCTGGTGTCGCTTCGGCACGTGCCGGCGCCGCGTGGCCTGACCCGACAGCGCAACGTCGGGCTGGACGAGGCCCGGGGCGACGTCGTGCTTTTCCTGGACGACGACGTCCGCGTGCGGCCTGACACCCTCGAGCGCCTGCTCACGGCCTATCGCGAGCACGACGTGGTCGGCGCCACCGGGTGTGTCGTGGAGCCGGCGAGCAACCGGATCGGGGGGAAGGGCTCACGCGTGCGCATCCTGCTGCGCGGCCGCGGTCGCGATGGCACGTTCACCCGCGCCGGTTTCCCGCGGCGGCTGGTCGACGAGTCGGTGACCACCGACATCGAGTTCATGCAGGGGGCCTTCATGTCCGCGCGCACCTCGGTGGCCCGGCAGGTCCGCTTCGATGAGCGGATCACCGGCTACGGCCTGGCCGAGGACGAGGACTTCTCCTGCCGGCTGTCCCGTCGGGGACGCATCCGCTATCTCGGGGACGTGCCGGTCGAACACGACAACGCCGGATTCCACGCCAAGGACCGCCGTGCCTTCGGCCACCAGGTGGTGCGCAATCGAAGTTACCTGTTCGAGAAGAACTTCCCGCAGAGCCGGTCGGCGCGAGCACGGTTCGCCCTGATGCTCGTGGTCCTCGTGATCCACCGGCTGCTCAACCGGGACGTCGCAGGCGCCCGTGGCCTGGCGGAGGAGGCATGGCGGCGCCCGCGCCCGGCCCGGCCCTACGGGGAGAACGGGGCAGGGGCGGGAGCCACCCCGGCGCAGCGGTGACCCCTGGTCCAGCGGGCCTTGGTCGGGTCGCCGGTGCTGGAGCGGTCCGCATCGCCGAGAGCCATGTCCTACGTGCTGCTCCGCAGGGCGGGGGACGGCACAGTCACGCCGGCCGACCGAAGCCGATCCGCGGAGCTCGGCACCCACGTGGCCTGCGGGCGCACGGTGGCCGCCAGGACGAACCCCACGACCATCCAGACGAGGAACAGCAGCGTGGGGTTGCCGAGGGTGAAGTCCATGACTCCTTGGCTCATCACGGCGACCAGGCCGGCCGCGAGGCCCGTGAGCACGTCGCGGTCGGGCTCCGGGAGCCAGCGACGAGCCAGCAGAACCGCTCGCGCGACACTCAGCGTGAACGCCACCAGGACGACCGCCGCCGGTAGGCCGGCCTCGGCAGCGACGTGGAGCAGCACATTGTGCGCATGCAGCACAGCGACCGTGGGGGCGGCCGAGTCGGCCGACTCCATCACCACCGTGTAGTTGCCGGGCCCCTGCCCCGTCCACGGCCGTTCGACGATCTGCCGCACTGCTTCCTGGTAGATGAGGGGGCGGGCGTCCTCGGGGTTGGCGTCGAGATCGACCAGCGCCGCAGCACGGGAGACCAGCACCTGCAGCAGCTGTGGCGCGGCCAGGGCGAGGACGGTGAGCAGCACCCCGGCCGTCGATGCCACGACGAGCGGGACGATCCGCCGGGCGCGGGGCGAGAGTGCCAGCAGCAGGATCGAAGCGGCCAGGGCGCCGACCCAGGCGCCTCGGGAGAGGGTGACCAGCAGAGCTGCGGCCGAGAGGAGAGCGCATGCGCTGCCGGCGAGCCGCTCCAGCCGCCGCTGTCCGCCGAGGGCCAGCCCGAGACCGACGAACAGCATCAGCCCGCTGAACGTGCCGAGCTGGTTGGGGCTCTGGAAGATGCCGGCCGCGCGGCCGCCGACTGCGCCGGCACCGGGCAGCGTGGCCTGGATGTCGCCGGCAGCGCCGAGGCTGTAGAGGCACACCGCGGCGCTCACGACCGCGAGCAGAGTGATCAGCCGGCGCAGCATCGTCCACCCTTCGCAGGCGGAGTACACGGCCAGCCCGAAGGCGACGGCCACCACCAGGGCGACGGCAGGTGGCACGGCAGGCGGCACGTTGCGAGCGGTCACCATGGCCACCACGGCCACCACCGCCATCACGACCGCCCAGCCGGCGCTGGCATGCCAGCGCAGCGGCGGGCGACCGGCCACGACCCTCTGCAGCACGACGGCTGCCACGACGAAGACGGCCACCAACTGCACGAGGTCGACCGGCCCGGCCGGCACCAGTCCGTCGACAAGACCGAGGGGAAGCGCGAGCACGAACGTGGCCACGGCCCAGAACGGGCTGCCGATGGCGAGGGGTAGAAGCCCGAGAACAACCGGCAGCACCGCGGTCAGCGGTCCTGCGACCAGCACCAGAAGAGTGGTGCCCATCCCCGCCAACGTCGCCACGGCGAGCCACACGCCGCGCGCGCTCCACGTCCGGGCCGGCAGCCGTACGGGCACTACGCTCCTCTCCGGCACCGGGCGAAGGCGCGAGTGCCGTGCATCCGGCCTCACGATAGGTGGCGGCCGACCGGAAAGGGCCCCTGCGGCGCGGAGGTCTCGCCCGGAGGGGGCGGGTGCCGTGCGCCCCGCTCAGCCATCGTCCGCGGAGTCCTCGGAGGCCCCATGTCCGTCCCCTTGGTACTGATGTACCACGGCTTCGGCACTCGACCAGCGTCGGAGGACCCGCACAACCTCTTCGTTCCCGAGGCGGCGTTCGACCAGCAGCTGCGCGCTCTGCTGGGTCGCGGATTCCGCCCGCTGGACGGGCCGTCGTTCCTCGCGGGGCTAAGGTCGGGCCGCTGGCCTGCGCGGTCGTTCCTGGTCACCATCGATGACGGGTACGTCTCCACGCTCGAGGTGGCCGCCCCGGTGCTGGGCCGCTTGGACGTCCCTGCGGTGCTGTTCGCCCTGCCGGGGATGCTCGGGGCGACGTCGTCGTGGATGCCGGAGATGCCGCACGAGCGCCTGCTCGACGCCGAGGGGCTGGCCCGGCTGCCCGGTATGGGCGTGAGCATCGGCCTGCACGGCTGGGACCACCGCTCGATGGCAGCTCTGGCCACGGCGGAGTTGCACCGCCAGACGACAGTGGCACGGGCCGCGCTGGCGGAGGTGACCGGTGAGGAGGCAGCACTCTTCGCCTACCCGTTCGGCAGCCACGACGCCGCGGCGCGCAAGGCGGTGGCGGATGCGGGGATGAGCGCCGCCTTCGCGATCTACGACAGCACCGGCCCGTTCGCGCTTCCGCGGGTCGACATCAACGCCCTGGACACTCCCAGGACCTTCGCGCTCAAGACGAGTGGCTGGTATCCGAGGCTGAAGTCGGTGCTCGATCGAGCACCGGCGCTGCGCCGGCTCGGGCACTCCCTGGCCGGGAAGGCGCGTCGCTGACCGCCTGGTCGGTGGAACGGACGGGGCGCTGCCAGTGGACGGCGGCCAGGTGGTCCACCTGCTGCCGCCGCAACACCCGGATGCCTGCCCGCAGGAGCAGGACGGGAGCCTCCTCCATGACCATGGTGACGACGCCGACGGACGTCTCGTCCAGGGCGTCGGCCAGGCGGTCCGGCCGGTCGCTGACGATCAGCACCAGGCCGGCGCGCTTCCGCCGGCCCGGCCCGCCGTCGAGCTCCTCGAGCGACATCACACCCGTCGCCGCTGCCCGGTCCGCGGTGAGTCGGCGCTCCCGCAGGTGACTGCGCCGGATCGACTCGGGATCGTGCTCGTCCAACGCCACCACGACCCGGCGGCCGCGCTCCCGGAGGGTGGCGGCGAGGGCGCTGACGGACGCCAGCTGCTGGGCGTCGACGGTCCCGACGACCAGCACGCCGACGACCGTCGACCCGGCGTTGCGGCGGCTCGACACGGCCTCGTCTACGACCCCTGCGAGGAACCGCGGAACGGTGTCTGCGATGTCCGAGGCGGCCAGCAGCAGCGGGGCCCTGACCCCTCGCTCCGCGAAGACGCGCGCCACCTGCTCGGGGGTTGCCAGCCGCTGCCGGCGGAGTTCGGCCAGCCTGGCGGCGAGCAGGCCGACGGTCAACGCCAGCAGGGCACCCAGGATGAGGCCGCCCCGCCACGGCGGCCAGCTGGCCTCACTCGGCGCGGTTGCGTCAGCGATGACCTCGGCGCGCAGGACCGGGTCGGTGCGGGCGGACCGGACGATGACGTCGGTGACGCTGTTGGCCAGCTGCGCTGCGGTGTCGGGATCCTGCCAGCTCACCGAGACCAGCAGGGTGTTGGACGAGGGCGGGTTGTCCACCCGGATCGCGTCCTGGATGTCGGCGGGCGCCCTACCGTACTCGGCCGCCAGCTCGGTGGCGGTGGCCTGCGAGGTCGCCAGTGCGGCGTAGTTCGGGATGGTGAGCAGCAGCAGGTCGGCCCTGGCCTCGGACCCGGGCCGCGGGGTCATGGCGGCGACGCTGGTGGCGGTGAAGCTGCTGGGTACCGCGGCCAGAGCGACGACGCACCCGGCGAAGGTGGCCAACGCCGACAACAGCGCAAGCATCCAGTGGCGCCGCAGGGCACTCAGCACGGCGCGTGCTCTCCGCCGGCGGCTGGCGGCACACCACTGTGGCGCACGCGTCCGTCCTCCCGTTCTGGGTTCCCCGTGGTCAGCGACGTGGGTCGCCCGGCCGCCGTCGACGCTACCTGCCGACCGAGTGGGCGGACTGCTCCCTGGACAGGACATCGCCCCATGGAGTGGAGGCTGTCCGCTTCCTCAGTCCTGGTCAGCGGTGCGACCGCGACGACGGAGCGCCGCTGTCCGGCTCCACGCCGCGGCGACGAGCGGGACTGCCCACGCCATGGTTCTCCCCAGGCGGGAGACCCCGATCAGTACGTCGCCCATCAACCGACGATCAGCGGTCAGCCGTGCCGAGGTGCTCGGGACGTCCGCGGTGCAGTTGTCGAGCCACCGAGCCCGGGCATCGTCGTGGAAGGCGCCCAGCACGTCGAGCTCGAGCTGCACCCCGGGCGAGAACCGGCCGAGTTCCTCGTTGAAGGCGGTCTTCCACGTGAAGATGGTCTCGCCGGCGTGGAGGTGGCACTCCCGTGCGGCCGCGACGTCTCCGGCCTCCAGCCGCCAGAGACGCAGCCGACCCGCGGCGGCGAAACCGGCGCAGGCCTCGCGGAAGAACGCCGCGTGGTCGGCGGTGTTGGCCATGGCCGTTCCGGCACGCCCCTTCCAGCCGGCCATCTCCATCGCGAGGAACGCCTCCACCTCCGCTTCCACCGCCACGGGATCAGCGGCTGCGGCGACGTCCTGGCTCGCGACGGTTCCGACGTCGCGCTCCAGGTTCCGCCGCAGGCGGCGTAACGAGCGGGCCGAGCGGGCGGACATGTTGTCCGTCCCCGTGGCGCCGTCGTCGCCCGCGGACACGACCGGTCGTGACCAGACTCGCTGCTCGTGCCAGGTGGCGGAGACGTCGTTGGCGGCCCGGCGGAACGCCGTCGTGACGGGACCTTCGGTCCCGACCTGCTCGAGGGCGAGCCAGCCGGGTTGCTCGCTGCGGAGGGCCCGGAGAGCGGCAGCCGGAGCGGTGTTCAGGGCGCCCGCCCGGACCAGCGGCGTTCCGAGATAGCAGTAGGGGTGCTTCCACGTGGTGAGAGCCGGCACGCGCCGGTAGCGCGTCCGGGAGACCGGCATGGCCAGGAGGAGATCCGGGCCGCGGCGAACGGTCAGCAGCCGGACGTCCGCGCCTCCCGGCAGATGGCGGCCCGCCGGGAGGAGGAACTCCGGCTCGAAGAACGGGTTGGGCTCGACAGCCTCCGCCGCGAGCCCCCGCCAGGCGCGCAGCAGTTCCTCGTCGACCTCCTGGAGGGGGATGAGGTCGACCACGGGGACGGTCGGGGATGCCGCGGTTCTCGCGCGACGGGCAGCGGTACGGGTCCTCCCGCCTGGGCTCCGCGCGCCCTGCGGTGCGATTCGGCGGCTCGGCTCGACGTTCACGTCCTGAACCATAGGAATCCACCGACCGGCAGGGCGGTGTCCCGATGCTCGTGCTGCCCCAACTGGTGAGCTCCTCAGGTTCAGCCGCGGGTGGCCGTGGCGCGGTAGACCCGCGCGAGCGCCTCCGCCTGGACGGGCACGGTGTTGCCCGCCAGGTGTTCCTGCCATCCCAGGGTGTTCGACCTGGCGGCTTCCGGATCGCGCAGGCAGCCCAGTGCCGGTGCCAGGTCCTCGGCGCCGCCCATGCGCAGTGCCCCAGGCACGTCCCCGAAGCTCGGCACCGGGCGGACGAGGGTGGGCACACCGAGTGCGGTGGCCTCGGCCACCATGAGCGGAAATCCCTCCCATCGTGCGGAGTGCAGGTACAGGTCCGCTGCACGCAACTCGTCCAGGACGGCGGACCGCGGGAGCCAACCGGTCACCTCGACCCCCGCGTCGTCGAGGAGGCCGCGACCGGCCTGGTCGCCGTCGCCGAACCAGACCGCGCGGAGCCCGGGCAGTTCCTGGCGCAGTGCACGGACCGCAGCGGCGAAGAACTCGGGATCCTTCTGCGGCGAGATGCGCCCACCACCGGCCACGACAGGGACCTCGTTCCGCGGCCGCTCGGTGGGGCCGGCCATGGGCGGGGCGACGTTCGGGAGGAGGAGGCGGTCGGTGCGGCCGAGCGGCCACCGCGAGAGCGCCAGCTCCCGTGGCGAGCAGGCGGCGAAGACCGATGTGTTCGGCGCGAGCAGCGCCTCGGCGGTCCAGAACGCCGCCCGGACCGGCCAGGACACGTCGCGGCGCTCGAAGCCGTAGCAGTGCGGGGTGTAGACGATGCGGTGCCGGCCGCGCCGCAGGGCCAGGCGGGTGAAGGCGCCGCCGTGGCTGCTGTGCGCGTGCACCACGTCGGGGCGGAGCTGGGCCACGACAACCCGGATCCGGCGGATTTTGGCCGGCACCGCGCCGCCCATGCGGTAGGTACCGGCGAACGCGGCCTGCTCGGCCAGGTCGCCCTCGGCGTCCACCGCCGTGGTGGACAGCAGGAAGTGCTCCGCGGCGGGCAGGGACCGGGTGTACTGGGCGATCGCGGAGCCGACGCCACTGCTGTACTTCTCGACGACGTGCAGCACGCGCCGACCGGCGCCGCGCGCGGCGGGACCGGCCCCCCGGGTGATCGTCACGGACCGCATCATCCAACGGGACGCCCGGAGGAGGGACCCCACGGGGCACCGGCACCCCTCGACCGGGTGGCGTGACCCTCATCGCCGCCACGACCTGCACCTCCGCCGTCGTACGGTGGGATCGGACGACAGCAGCGGCACCAGCTGGCGGACCGCTCCGCGTGCGCGAGCACTACGGAACGTGACGGCGGCCCGTGTGTCGTGACAGAAGGAGCGGATCGGCCCTGCCGACA
Source organism: Blastococcus saxobsidens (assembly GCF_010682065.1). Taxonomy (GTDB): domain Bacteria; phylum Actinomycetota; class Actinomycetes; order Mycobacteriales; family Geodermatophilaceae; genus Blastococcus; species Blastococcus saxobsidens_B. Next base: position 134,960 of record NZ_JAAGWG010000001.1, on the reverse strand, counting down.
CATCCGGCAGAGCAGCACCGTGCGAACCACGGGAGCGCTGCGGATGCGGTCCACGGGACCGGGGGGCAGGGCAGAAGAAGCAGGGCAGAAGAAGCAGGGCAGTCGGAGCAGAGGGGGCGCGCGGTGACCGGTGACGTAGTCACACCGGTGGCCGACGCCGTCGCACGGTCGATGCCCCCTCCGGCTGCCGGAGCGTCCTGGCGCCTCCGACTGCTGATCGGCGGGCTGCTGCTGGGCGGCTTCCTCCTTCTGCTCACGGCCATCCCCAGTGGCGCGCAAGCAGCCGCGCCTGCCGGCGACTCGCGTGGTGCGCCCGCCGCGGCTGCCGACCGGGCCCCCGCGACCGCGTCGCAGAGTCGCGGACCCGCCCCGGCGGCTTCCGGCCCGCCTTCCGACGCGCCGCCCCAGGGTTCCCGGGCCGACACGGCGCCGCAGGCTCCTCCGGCTGCGCCGCCCGCCGACGACCCGCCCCCGCCGGTCACGCAGCCCATCGACGTCCCGAGCACGCCCCATCCCGCGGGTCCTCCTGCCGGCGTCACACCTCCCGCGGACCCGTCCCCGCCGTCGGGCACACCCGCAGCGCCGGACCTGGCCGGCCAGCCGGGCGGCGCCGGCGGACCAGGCGGACCCGGCACGTCGGGCCCCAGGGGCACGCCGGAGCCCGGATCCCCACCCGGCACGGGCGCGCCGGTCGACGGGCTCCCCGGCAGCGGGACGAACGCGCCGACGGGCGCGACGCTCCCCGCCGAGCAGCCAGGGACGGCCACGGGGCCGGCCGCTCCCACCACGGCCGCGTCGGCCGAGTACTGCCCGGCCACGCCGGTTGACGTGACCGGCCCCGACACCCCGGCCATCACCCATTCCGGTGCCACGAAGCCGATCGTCCCCGTGGCCAGAGGGACCGAGGCCCCCGCGGCCACCGCGGCCCCCGAGCCGCCGGTCGCCGCCCCGGCCCACGTCACGGCGAGCGCGCCCGTCCCGGCGGTCGCCCCCACGACCGCCCAGCCGACGCCGCAGGTCCGGGCCCCCGAACCGCTGGCGCCCGTCGAAGCACCACCCCCGCCCCTGGCGCCGGCCCCGACGGTGCCGACCGGCGGGGGCAGCGCTGCGACCGCCGCCGGGCCCACCTCGTCCGGCTCCGGCGGGCACGGCGAAGGTCACGACCTGCAGTTCGCCGTCCTCAGCGAGGCGCTGAGCACCGCGGTGGCGCAGTCCCCGACGAGCTTCGCCTTGCACTGCGGCGCCCTGGTCCTCGACGGCACCTCCCAGCCGGGCAGCCGCCCCGACTGATCCGGCGGACCGAATCCACCGTGGCCGCCCCGTCGCCGCCACGTCCCGTCAGCACGCACGGGCACGGCTCCGCCGTCCCCACCGCCGGACCTGTTCCGTCCGGCTCCGCATCTCGCACCGAGCGCCCAGCGGCGCGCATGCCCAAGGACTGGTCACCATGCGGCAGCACACCCACCTCGATCGAGCGGCCCCCGACACGGGCAGGCCCGTCCTCGGCCCCGCCCCACGGCGCGATGCGCCGTCGGGCACTCCCGAGGGCGGCCCGGATCGCGCCGTCCCGCCCTCGCCCGACGCCGGTCGACGACCGCGGACGCTGGTCGCGCTCCCACCGCTCGAGGCCGTCCGCGCCCGAGCGGGCTGGCGTCGGTTGGCCCGACTCGGCCTGCGCACCTTCTGCCTCTCCCTGGACCTCGCCGCCCTCGCACTCGGCCTCGGCGCCGCAGCCGTGGCCAGCGCACAGCTCGGCCAGCCGGTCCCGGCGCGGTCGGGCCTCGTGTTCGCCGGCACCCTCCTCGTGCTGCTCCTCCTCGGTGGTCTCTACCGGTCCCGCCTGTCACCCTCGGTGCTCGACGACCTCCCGTCCCTGACCGCCCGCTCCCTCGTCGCGGCCGCGCTCGCCGTCGTCGTCCACATGTCGTGGTCGTCGGTGTCCGACCTCTCCTCGCCGGTGGAGTGGCGGTTCCTGTGGGGCGCCCTCGCCACCTGGGTCGCGCTCGTGGTGCTGCGCGGCATCGGCTACGCCGTCGTCCGGCGCCTGCGGGCGGGCGGACTGGTGGCATACCGGACGCTGGTGATCGGCGCCGGCCGGGTGGGGGTCCAGGTGGCCGACGTCCTGCGTGCGCACCCGGAGTACGGCCTGCGCCCGATCGGCTTCCTCGACGACGACCCGCCGGACCTCGACGGCCCCCGGGAGCTGCCGGTGCTGGGCGGCCCCGACGTGCTCCCGCGCATGCTTGAGCGGGGCGGGGTGAGCACGGTGGTGGTGGCCTTCTCCTCGATGAAGGAGTCGGAGATGGTCAGCCTGATCCGCACCTGCGACCGCTTCAGCTGCGAGCTCTTCGTCGTCCCCCGGCTGTTCGAGCTGCACCAGGTCGAGGCCTCGATGGACACCGCGTGGGGCTTCCCCCTCGTGCGGCTGCGCCGGGCCACGTACCGGACGCGCGCCTGGCGGGTGAAGCGGCTGGTGGACGTGCTGTTCTCGGGTCTGGCGGTCGTGGCGATCCTGCCGGTGCTGCTGGTCATCGCGCTCGCCGTCCGCCTGGACAGCGGCCCCGGCATCCTGTTCGGCCAGGAGCGGGTGGGCGTGGACGGGCACCGGTTCCGCGTGCTGAAGTTTCGCTCACTGCGGCCGGCCACCGCGGCGGAGTCGGCCACGACGTGGAACATCGGCGACGACCCCCGGCTCACCCGCGTGGGCAGGTTCCTGCGGGCGACGTCGCTGGACGAGCTGCCGCAGCTGTTCAACATCCTGCGCGGGGACATGAGCCTGGTGGGCCCGCGCCCGGAGCGGCCGCACTTCGTGAGCCAGTTCCGCAGCCTCTACCCGAGCTACGAGGCCCGTCACCGGGTGCCCTCGGGCCTCACCGGCTGGGCGCAGATCCACGGCCTGCGCGGCGACACGTCCATCCCCGACCGGGCCCGCTTCGACAACTACTACATCGAGAACTGGTCGCTCTGGCTGGACGTCAAGATCATCCTGCGCACGTTCAGCTCGGTGCTGCGCGGCGCCGGACGCTGAACGTCGGCAGAACATCAGGTATCCCCTGCCGCACCACCCATCGGCGATGGCACACTGCCGGGCATGCACACGCCCTCGGGGGTAGCTCCGGCCACGACAGCGGACCGCCAGCAGCGGCTCCGCTCCACCGCCGTCCGGCACGTGCACTGGTTCCGCTACAGCGGGGCCGACCCGTTCAGCGGGTCGAGCATGTACTCCTGCCGGTGCGGCGTGGTGCGCCCCAGCATCTGACCCCTGCCGGAGGTCAGCCGGGCCGGGCCTGCGGATCACCCCGCACGGCGGCCGGCGCCCGGCACACCCGTCGTCGGCGCGACGCCGACCGCCCCGCGCGGGCCACCGGGATGCCATCGTGGCGGGGGTTCCGGCTGGAGGGAGTGGCGCGTGGGCGACCCGGCGGAGGTGCGCGACGTCGCCGAGGCGACGGTGCCGGTGGCGAGCGAGGCCCAGACGGCCCAGCACCTGGCATCCCAGGGCCGGCGAGTGGTCCAGCACCGAGGGCGCTTCTGGTACCAGGTCCTTCCCGGTTACTACCGGCCCGTGCACCTCATGGCGCGGCTGTCCGCCCGGGAGGCGACCCGTCCGGCCCTCGCCTGCTGGGGCTTCCAGGCCCGGCTCGACGAGACGGACGCGCACCGCGCCGACGCGAGGATGCCGGTGCACCTGGTCACCGACCTCAGCAGCTTCGACGAGGAGCGGCTGCCCAAGGGGCGCCGGAACACCCTGCGGCGGGCCCGGCAACGTGCCCGGATGGTGCAGCTCACGGGGCCGGCGCTGCTGCGGGAGCAGGGTTACGACGTCGCGCTGTCGGCCCACGAGCGCACCGGCTACGGCAGGCTGCCGGGAAGCCGCGAGGAGTACATCGCCGGACTGGGCAGCTTCGACCGGCCGGGCGGCATCGTCCTGGCCGGGATCGTCGACGGACGGCTCGGTGGCTACCTCACCGGGTACGCCGTGGACGGCACCGCCTACGCGGCTGAGGGCGTCGTGGCGACGTGGGCCCTGCAGAGCAACATCAGCGCGGGGTTGTTCTACGAGTTCGTCCATGCCTGCCGGCGGACCGGGACGATCACCGAGATCGTCGACGGGCTGCACGCCCGGGAGAACCAGGGCCTGAGCCGCAGCAAGGAGCTCAACGGGATCCCCGTGGTGGAGGTCCCCTCCCGGTTGAGCCTGCTCCCCGGCGTCGCGGGCGTCCTCCGCCGTCGCGATCCGCACAAGTACTACCGGATGAGCGGCCGGGACTGACTGGTCCGGGCGCGGCCCGGTCGGCCGCCTCCGGGAGGCCGCAGGCCCCGGCGACGGTCAGCCGCGGAACGCGTCCCCGGTGGTCGGTCGGCCCGGCAGGACCTCGCGGACGTCGAGGGTCTCGGCGTCGGCGGTCCGCCGCAGCGCCCAATCGGCCGGGAGCACCAGCCGCGGGGCGACACCGACCAGCACGGCCACGAGGAACGCGACGCCGGCCAGCGCCTCGCCCGACTCCTCGAGGTAGGTGGCGGTCACCGCCCAGCTGCCGGGGGCGACGGTGCTGAGCGCGGAGAGCCCGACGGAGGCCACGGCGTAGCCGGTGAGGGCACCGAGCACGCGCCGCCGGTCACGGCGCTCGGTGCGGCTCAGGAAGAAGAGGGCGGCGACGACGACGGACGCCGCGGCGGCGCTGACCAGCACCGCACCCTGCGAGCCGACCGCCGAGCTGAGCGCGGTCATGCCGTCGACGTGCACGGTGCTGCCGGCCTTCACCAGAGCGATGCCCGCGGCCACGACGCCGACGGCCAGCCACCAGGTGCGGCGGGTGGTACCGGCACCGGCGACGGCGGTGAGGGCCGCGGCGCCGAAGAGGGCGGCCACGTAGAGGCGGGGCAGCGAGTAGGGGGCGTCCATGGACAGCGCCTGGGCCAGCGGCCCGGTGGTGCCGGAGAGCCGGAAGCCGTAGCCGACGGTCATGAGGCCGACGGCGAGGGCGGCGAGCGCGATGCCGATCGGGGGCAGCGGCACGGCCCGACGTCGGACGCGCGCGGCGGCGGGCTGCCGGGCGAGGTCCTCGGTGGTCAGCAGGCCCGTCGAGTCGGGGGTGCGGAGGTCAGCGGTGCGGATGCCCCGGCCGATGACGACCGCCACTGCGAAGGCGAGGACGAACCACACGACCAGTCCACCCACGACCCAGAGCCACCACACGGAGAAGTCATCGGCAGGTCCGGCCGGGAACATGACCGTTCTCCTCCGATGGTGTGCCCGGAGTTTTGGGCGGCACTGCGCGGTGGGCCGATCAGGACCGCCACTCACGACCGACCGTAGGCGATCCGCTCACCCATGGTGACAGCGTGCCGGAACCGGACCGCGCCGCGCGCGCTGCTGTTGCCCACCGGGCGCGTCGAGCGGAGGGTTCCCGATGCGACTCGGGGTGACGGAAGCATCGCGCCTTCGAAGGGGGGTGCCCGTGATCGGCGGCAGCGGTACGTGGTCGGCCGACCGCGCGCTGACCCCGGACGGGAACCGCCACCTCGCCGCCCCGGTGATCCGCACCGCCTTCGTGATCCTGCTGCTCGCCCTCGGGGCGGCCGTGCTCCTGATCGCGACGGCTCCGTCCGCGCGCGCGGACGGGAACGGGCCGTCGAACCGGTCGGCGTCGGCGTCCGCGCCGCCGCACACGGATCGCGGCGGACCGGACCAGGACGGACCCGGTGGCGGCCGGCCCCGGGCGACACCGGCGACCGAGCCGCCCCCCGCTGCTCAGGCGCCTGCGACCGCTGCCGACACCGGAGACCAGCCCCCGCCGGCGAGAGACGACCGGGCGGCATCCCCCGCTCCGAAGGCCGCTCCGCCCCCGACCGGTGACGACGACGACTCGGGGCCCACGCCGCAGCCTGCGCCGCAGCCTGCGCCGCAGCCTGCGCCGGAGCCCACGCCCGAGCCCGCGCCCGCGCCCGCGCCCGAGCCCGAGCCCGAGCCCGAGCCCACGACGGGCCCGGCCGCCGACGGCAACGCCGCGGGCCGGCCAACGGCGTCCTCCGGCGGTGCGCACGCAGCCCCTCGGGCTCCGGATGAGGGCGCCGAGCCGGCCGCACCCTCGGGCCACGTCCCGCCGGCGACGGCCGGATCGACGTCCACCGACCCCGGCACGGTCGAGGACATCCCGCCGGTCACCGGGACCGCGGGCGATCCGGCCGCTCCTGCCGCTCCTGCCGCTCCGGCCGCTCCGGCCGCTCCGGCCGCTCCGGCCGCTCCGGCCGCTCCGGCCGCTCCGGCCGTGGATCCCGCGACCGGCCTCCCGGCCGATCCGGCGACCGGCAGCGCGCCGGCGCCCGCCCCGGCACCCGCAGGGCTCACCGTCGCCGAACCCCTGGCGCCGGCCGCCGCCGTTCCGGCGCCGCCGGCCGGCACGCCGGCCGCCGCCGAGGTGCCGGCGGCCTCCGCGGTGGCGGCGGACGCCCCCCTCTCCTCGTCCACCGCGGCGCCGAAGGCGGCGAGGGCGGCGCAGGACTCGACGACCGACCGCCGGACGTCAGCCGGCACGGGTCCGGAGTGCCCCCAGCCCGTCACCGTGCGCCGTGTGCAGACCACCTCGTGGGACGGCAGGAGCGGTGGTCCGGTGGTGGCCGCGGCCACCACGAGCACCACGCCGGGCATCGTCGCGGAGTCCGTTCCGGCAGCCGCGCCCCCTCGTCCCGTGTCGCCACCGCCGGCCGAGCAGGCGCCGCCGGCGCCCCCCGCTGTGCCGCCGCCGGCCCCGGCGTCGACCTCGGCCGGCCTCGGCTGCCAGACGTCGGCGGGCGGCAGCACCGGCCACGGCGGGGGGAACGCCGCCGATCTCGCCGTCCTCAACCATTCGCTGACCGCAGCGTTGAGCTCGATCTCGGCTCGCATGTGCGCGCTCATCGACGACCACGCACTGGGCGGCGCCCACGCACCTGGCGCCCGCCCCGACTAGACCGCGGGAGCTCCCGGCTGGGCTGTGCCCGCCACTCCCTCCGCCGCCGGTCGTCCAGACGCCGGCTCCATCTCCCGGGACGTACTCCACGTCCGGGCCCGCTCCCCTTCGTGCACATCGCGTACTCCCGTGAGGACGTCCCCGATGAGGTCACTCCACCGGGCGCTCGGTCACGCGCCCGACGCCCGGCCCCGCACGGGGCCCCGTACCGCGACGACGGCCCCGCCTCGACCGCAGAGCCCCGCCTCGGCCCACCACCGGCTCTCCCCGCAGCCCGACGCCGCCCGATCCGGCAGCCCCCGCGCACTCCGCGACGGCCTGGGTCGGCGTCCGGCGCCGGCTCTGCGGGTCGCCGCCCACTGCTGCCTCGCCGTGGCCGCCGTCGCCGCGGTGACCCGCTCTCCCGCGGCCGTGCCCGTCCTCGCGGCCGGTCTCGTCCTGACCGTCGGCGCCTCGCTGGTCGACCACCCCCGGGCGGCCGACCGTGCGCTGGCCGCATTCGTCGCCGTGCTGCTGCTTCCGCTGCTGCTGCTGATCGGCGTGGCCGTCAGGCTCACCAGCCGTGGCCCGGCGCTCGTCCGCCACCCCCGCACGGACGCGGACGGCGGTCGAGTGGCGCCCCTGCGCTTCCGCACGTCGAGCACCACCGCGGGGCCCGCGCGGGAGGCGTCCCCGGACACCCCGGTCGGGCAGGTGCTGCGCCGGTTCTCCCTCGACGAACTGCCCCGACTGGTCGACGCGGCGATGGGTCGGACCCCGTTCCTCCGGGTCAGCCGCCGCTGAGTTCGGCAGCAGAGGGCCACTGCGCCGCGACGGTGGGCGTCCGGCACTCGCGAGTCGCGCCGAGGGCGCCTTCCGAACAGCCGGACCGAGGTGCGGATGAGCCGGCCCCGTCCCAGACTGGACCGCACGGAGCCGAGCGCACTCCCTCCTCGAAGCGAGCGACCAATGGACTGGTTGTCGACGGCAGCTCTCCTCTGGGTGGCGCTCGTCCTGCCGGTGGCGCTGGCGGCCGGCCGGTGGCTCCGCCGGTCCGACGAGCGCGAGGCGCACGTCGTGGACGCCCTGCCCGCCGCGGCCGTCGAGGTCGAGGTGGAGGTGGAGGCCCCCACCGCAGAACCCTCCAACGCACGCACCGTCCGGTCGCGGCTGCCGAAGGCCGTCGTGATGGCGGCCGCGCCCCGCACGTGCCCGCACGGGCGGCACTCCGGGCAGCGGGCTCCCGGTGCCGGCCCCGGTGGCCCGCAGTCGGCGGCGCCGCCCGCCGAGGCGTCGTCCCGGGGCCCGGCCCGGCCGACGCCGTCGACCCCGGTCGGCGCCCGGAACCGCACCCCGCTCTACCGGCACCCCTAGCGCCGCAGGGCAGCGCGCAGCCGCCTCAGCCGGGCTGCCGGCGGGGCAGCCGGATGGCGTGCACCAGCGCGGACGCCGCCAGGCCGAAGGCGGCGCCGAGCGCCCAGCCGACGAACACGTCGCTCACCCAGTGCGCGCCCAGGTAGACCATCGCCGCGCCGACCATCGCGGTGCCCGTGCCGAGCACGACGACGACCAGTCCTCCCACGGCGTCGGCCCGCCGGACCCCGTAGAGGATCAGCGGAACCGCCGCTTCCGCGGTGAGGGCCGCGATCGACGACGGCATCGCGAACCCGTCGGTCGGCACCGGCGCGAGTTCGGCCGGTGGTCAGGGCTGGCCGGTCGACGTGCGGGCGGGACGGCCGGCCGTCAGCGGACGCCGGCGAGGTACTCCTGCAGCGATTCGCGCCACGGGCGCGTGCGCCAGCCGGTGGCGGAGAGCTTGGCGAGGTCCAGCACGCTGTTGAGCGGCCGGGGCGCAATGCCCGTCCGGCCGGCGAAGTACTCCTCGGTGCTGACGCGGGTCACGTCGTCGGCCGAGCGGCCGCGGGCGGTGAAGACGGCGGCGGCGACGTCGGCCCAGCTGCCCGGCTCGCCGGCGCCGGTCAGGTTGTAGGTGCCGTACGGGGCGCCGGTCCCGACGAGGTGCCGGATGCCGGCGGCGAGGTCGCGGGCGTCGGTGAGCCGGCCGATCTGGTCGTCGACCACCGACGGGCTGATCCCCCGGTCGGCGAGACCCGCCATGGTGCGGACGAAGTTGCCGCCCTCCCCCACCAGCCAGGTGGTGCGCAGCAGCCAGTGCCGCTCGATGGCCGCCGCGCGGGCGTCGCCGTCGGCCTTGCTGCGGCCGTAGGCGCTCAGCGGCGAGGGCGGCAGGTCCTCCGGGATGGGCCCGGGGTGGCTGCCGTCGAAGACGTACTCGCTGGAGATGTGCACCAACGCGAACCCGTGCCTCTCGGCGGCCTCGGCCAGGAAGGCGACGGCGTCGACGTTGACGGCGCGGACGGCTGCGCGGTTGGCCGGGTCCTCCGCGGCGTCCACGGCGGTCCAGGCGGCGGCGTTCAGGACGACGTCGACGCCGGCCCAGTCGTGGTCGGCCACGGCGGCTGCATCGGTGACGTCGAGAGCGGCCCGGTCGAGGGCGACGGCGTCGGGGAACTCGCGGCGGAGTGCCCGACCGAGCTGGCCACCCGCACCGACGATGGCTGCCTTCACTGTCCCGCGGCCGCGTACGTGGCCTCGACCTGCTGCTTCTGCGGGCGCCACCACGCCTCGTTGGCCCGGTACCAGTCGATGGTCGCGGCGAGCCCGTCGCGGAAGTCGGTGTACTTCGGCGTCCAGCCGAGCTCGGTGCGCAGCTTGGTGGCGTCGATCGCGTAGCGCAGGTCGTGCCCGGCGCGGTCGGTGACGCAGTCGAACGCGTCGGCCGGCTGCCCGGTGAGCTCGAGGATCAGGCCGAGCACCTCGCGGTTGTTCTTCTCGCCGTCGGCGCCGATCAGGTAGGTCTCCCCGGAGCGGCCGCGGTCGAGGATCGCGTGCACGGCGGAGTTGTGGTCGTCGACGTGGATCCAGTCGCGCACGTTCTCACCCGCGCCGTAGAGCTTGGGGCGCAGCCCGGACAGCACGTTGGTGACCTGGCGCGGGATGAACTTCTCCACGTGCTGGTACGGCCCGTAGTTGTTCGAGCAGTTGGAGATGGTGGCGTGGATGCCGAAGGAGCGCACCCACGCCCGCACCAGCAGGTCGGAGCCCGCCTTCGTCGAGGAGTAGGGGCTGGACGGGTTGTACGGCGTCTCGGGGGTGAACTTTGCCGGGTCGTCGAGCTCGAGGTCGCCGTAGACCTCGTCGGTGGAGATGTGGTGGTAGCGGACGCCGTGCCTGCGCACGGCCTCCAAGAGCGCGAACGTGCCGACGATGTTCGTCTGCAGGAACGGCGAGGGGTCCCGCAGCGAGTTGTCGTTGTGGCTCTCGGCGGCGAAGTGGACGACGACGTCGCAGCGGCTCACCAGCCGGTCGACCAGCTCGGCGTCGGCGACCGACCCGTGCACGAACTCGATGTCGTCGCGGACCGGGGCCAGCGAGACCTCGTTGCCGGCGTAGGTCAGGGCGTCGAGGACGACGACGTCGAACTCGGGGTGCTCGCGCAGCGTCTGGTGCACGAAGTTGGCGCCGATGAAGCCCGCGCCCCCGGTGACGAGCATGCGCATCGTCTGCTGACTCCTATGCCGTCGAATCCGTCGCCGCACCAGCGCCACGTTCAGCACTCGCCGGGCCATCCTGCTGGTGGGACACGTTAGTCGGCCTGCAGCCGCCGCACGGGCGCCCCGCGCGCCCCTCCTCCCGCCGGGTGAGGACCGCAGGGGACACCGCGCGCCGTCACGAATTGCAGCCGTCCGAACCCGTGTCCTCCGGCGCACCGCCCCGGCTACTGTCGCGCCGTCCCGGCTACCGGCGAGCGATGAGGCTGCTGCGATGGACCCGAGAGCACACGTCATGACCGCCGTCCGACGTGGCCGTGGTGCCACCAGCGCCCCACCTCTCCAGGTGGTCGCGACGGCCGCCGCGTTCGTCCTGCAGTGGGCCAACGGCGCGGAGGGCCGCCGCCGCACGCGGCAGGTGCTGGGCCGGTTCGAGCGATCGGGGTGGCGGGTGACCCACGGGGTGGCGCTGCCCGGGGGTGCGACGGTCGACCACCTGGCCGTCGGGCCGTGTGGCGTGTACGTGCTGGACAGCAGGGCCTGGCCGGGAGCCGTGACCGTGGACCACAAGGGCGCCACCATCACGCCGAGCGGTGCGCCCTGGGCAGCCTGGACCGCACGCGGGCACCACCGGTCCCTGCCTGCGGCCGCGGGCGTCGTCGCCCGGGGCCTGGCCGCGGCGACGGGGACCCGCCCACGGGCGGCGCGGGCCGTGGTGGTGGTCTGGTCCCCGTTCCCGGACGGGATCGCGGAGAGCGGCGGGGTCACCTACATCGCAGGGGAGCGCCTCGCGGCATGGCTGTCCGAGCAACCGCGCCGGCTGGACCACGACCAGGTGGCCGCCCTGACCGGTGCCGGCCTGCGGGCATTCGTGCCCGATCAGCGGGCGGTCGGCACCGCCGACCACGCGTCGCTCAGGAGCTGAGGACCGCTCGGTGGACGCACGCGCCGTCCGTCGGCACGAAGTCTCAGGCGCCGGTCGACGGGTCGTCGGGCGGATCGGCCTCGGGCGGGCGCTCGCGGTGCATCGCCTCGTGGATCGCGCCATCGACCAGCCAGGCGAGCGGCACCGCGACGGCAGCCCAAACGATCAGGGCCCATCCCCACCACGGCACGCAGACAGCTCACCGCATACTGACCAGTAGTGCTCAATCGAATGCGCAGAGTCACTGGATCAGGGTGTCGGCGCACGCGCGCCTGTGGACAGAATGGCAGGGCCTTGTCGCCTGCCGACCCCGCCGTCGGAGCCGCAGCAACGGACCGGCCCAGCCGCGGGATCAACCCCCGGCGGACCGGGGGACGGCACTCCCCTGGTCGAGAGGACGGCGTGCACCGCAGTCGTCGCACATCGCGTACAGCCGGATCTCCGGTGACCACCGCGGATCGACGCGAGCCCAGCCCGTTCTCCTGGCCCGGGTCTCCACCATCGTGGATCGGCGCCCGCACAAGGGGCACGGGTCGGCCGGGACGTCCAGACGGCGCAGGTAGCGGTCCGCGGGCATGGCTGCATCTTCCTCCGGCGGGCTTCCGGCCCGACAGCCCTCCAGCCCGGGAAGGCACGTGTCGTCGGCCACCGGACGCCCGCACGGCACGCCCCACCGGTCCCGGGAGCATGCATGAACCCCACCCGCACCGGGCATGGGCCGTGATCACAGAACCTCCTGTCGGGTTTCGGCAAACCACGCCGAGACTCGAGCCGAGGGGCCGACGAGCTCCTCCCGTAGGAAGGACACATGAGCGCAGTGGTGGTCGTCGGAGCGGTGTGGATGGTCCTTGCCGTCGGGCTCGCCCTCGTGCTCGCCCGGGGGATCCGGCTCGCCGACGAGGACTAGGCGGCCACGTCGGCCGAGCGCAACTTCGCCGTCGACGGCGATCCGCTCGCCGCGCCGCTGCCTGCCGCTCCTGCCTTCGCTGCAGCGGGCGGCTCACTGCTGCTCGCCCGCACGTCCCGAACCTTCGACCGCGACTGACCCTTCCCTCTCGTTCCGCTCGGTCTCACCCGAGGTGAGCAGGCCGGTCGGATCGCGGTCCGTCGCGCCGTACCCTCGGTCGGCAGCAGGTCGGACGGGGGATACGGATGAGCAGCGACGAGCCAGGGCCCACGCACGCGGACCCGTCACCGACCCCGAGCGGCCGGTCCACCGTCGCGCCTGACGCCGCCGGGCAGCACGCCGGGCGCGGCCCGCTGGACGGGTTCTCGCAGGAGGAGCAGGAGACGCCGGCACCGCGGCGCCGCCGGCTCCGCCGGGTGCTGATCAGCCTGGGCGTCCTCGCCGCCATCCTGCTGCTGATCATCGGTGGCGGCTTCTGGTACCTGACCGAGCGCTACGCGGGCAACATCGACCGCGTCAGCGACGTGTTCGCCGACATCGACGAGGACAGCCGCCCCGCACCCGCCACCCCGGAACAGGCCGCGGGCGAGGACCCGGTCACCTTCCTGCTGGTCGGGTCGGACACCCGCGCGGAGTTGGAACCGGGCGAACTGCCGGACGGCCGCTCCGACGCGATCATGCTGGCCCGCTTCTCCGCCGACCGCCAGCACGCCCAGGTCATCTCCATCCCGCGCGACAGCTGGGTGAACATCCCCGGCCGGGGCATGAACAAGATCAACGCTGCCTACGCCTTCGGTGGGCCGACGCTGCTCATCCAGACGGTCGAGGAGCTCACCGGGGTCCGCATCGACCACTACGCGGCGATCGACTTCGACGGGCTGATCCAGGTCACCGACGACCTGGGCGGCGTGGACGTGGTGGTCGCCGAGACGACGAGCTGGGGGCCGTACACCTTCGAGGCCGGGACGAACCACCTGAACGGCGAGCAGGCCCGCTGGTACCTCGGGCAGCGCTACGGCCTGCAGGGCGGCGACTTCGACCGGGTGCGCCGGCAGCAGCAGTACCTGCAAGCGATGTTCGGAAAGCTCTTCAGCTCCGACACCTTCACCGACCCGCCGCGGCTGGATTCCGCGCTGCTCGCCGTGACCAGCGCCGTGACGCTGGACGACACGCTCGGCAACACCGAACTGGTGGGCCTCGCCTACTCGCTGCGCAACCTGACCCCGGACAGCATCGAGTTCTTCACCGCTCCCGTGCTCGGCACCGGGATGGAGGGGCCGGCCAGCGTCGTCTACCTGGACCGGACGGCCGGCGAGCGCATGTGGCAGTACCTGCGCAACGACTCACTCGGCCAGAACGCCGACGAGTTCGCCGCCGACGCCCTGCCCGAGGTGCCCCGCTAGATTCGCGCCTCAGCCGGCCCGGCGCCCCAGGGCGCGGTAGCTCCAGCCCGCCGCGGTCCATGCCTCGCGGTCGAGGGCGTTGCGCCCGTCGAGCACCCGCTTCTGCTTCACGAGCTCGCCGAAGGTCACCGGGTCCAGCTCCCGGTACTGCTTCCACTCGGTGAGCACCAGGACGGCGTCCGCGCGGTCAGCCGCCTGCTCCGCGGTGTCGACCACATCGAGCTGCGGCCAGTTGCGCCGGATGTTGTCGCCCGCCGCCGGGTCGGTGACCTGGACGACGGCGCCCTGCAGCTGCAGCTGGGCGGCGACGTTGAGCGCCGGGGAGTCGCGGATGTCGTCGCTGTCGGGCTTGAAGGCGGCGCCGAGCACGGCGACCCGCTTGCCGAGCAGCGAGCCGTCGCAGACCTCGCGTGCGAGCTCCACCATGCGGATGCGGCGCCGCATGTTGATGTTGTCCACCTCGCGCAGGAACGTGAGTGCCTGGTCGGCGCCCAGCTCACCGGCACGGGCCATGAAGGCGCGGATGTCCTTGGGCAGACACCCGCCACCGAACCCGAGCCCGGCGTTGAGGAACTTGCGGCCGATCCGGTCGTCGTAGCCGATGGCGTCCGCCAGGAGCTTCACGTCCGCGCCGGTGGCCTCGCACAGCTCCGCCATCGCGTTGATGAAGGAGATCTTGGTGGCGAGGAAGGAGTTGGCCGCCGTCTTCACCATCTCGGCGGTGGCGTAGTCGCTCTCCACCTTGGGCGTGCCCCGCTCGACGATCGACGCGTAGACCTCGTCCAGCAGGCGTCGGGCGGTGTCGGCGTCCGGACCAGGCGGCAGGCCGTAGACCAGGCGGTCCGGGTGCAGCGTGTCCTGGACGGCGAAGCCCTCGCGGAGGAACTCGGGGTTCCACGCCAGGAGGGCACCGGGAACCTTCGAGGAGACCAGCTCGGCCAGGGCCGCCGCGGTGCCGACCGGCACGGTGGACTTACCGACGACGAGCTCGCCGGCCGACAGGACACCGAGGAGCGACTCGACCGCGCCCTGGACGTAGCGCATGTCGGCGGCGTACTCACCGCGCTTCTGCGGGGTGCCGACGCAGACGAAGTGGACCGCAGCGCCGGCCGCATCGGCGAAGTCGGTGGAGAAGCGCAGCCGCCCCGTCGCCAGGGTCCGCGCCAGCAGCTCCTCGAAGCCCGGCTCGAAGAACGGCGCCTCGGCCTGGGACAGCAGGTCGATCTTGGGCTGGTCGACGTCGATGCCGACGACGTCGTGGCCGAGCTCCGCCATCGAGGCCGCGTGCACGGCCCCGAGGTAACCGCAGCCGATGACCGAGATCTTCACGTCCTGCTCCTGTTCGAGAGAAGACAGCAGGTCGGCACTCTCGACCGCCCCCGCTGATCACTCCGGACGGTAGAGCGTCGGCACCCTCGGATGCCACCCCGGTCCGGCCTGAGCAACCCGATCGGGAGGCATTCGGACCAGAGCAGACACGCAGGCAGATCTACACCGACGAGGAGTCGAGTTCGCGCAGCTCTGCGAGTCGGCCGAGCAGCGGGAGGAGGGCCCCGGCGATCAGCTCCCCGACCTCCTCGTGCACCTCCGCCGGTCTGCCGATGGGATCCCGGACGTCGTCCTCAGCGCCGGCCTCTCGCCGGGACCGGGCTGCCGCGAGTGCGGCGACCAGGCTCCCGGCGCTCTCTCGGAAGCCTCCGCCGGCACGGCCCGCCTCCGGAGGCACCAGCTCGAGCAGGGCTGCCGCCTCGCGGAGGGTGAACGTTCGACTCAGCCCGCGAGGAGCCATCTCCAGCACATCCCGACGATGGGCGCGGGTCATCGTCAAGGTCAGGTCGGCGTGCGCCGGCTGCTGCTCCGTGAGCTGCTGAGCCCGGAAAGCGCCGGCATCCGCGCCGAAGCCGGCCAGCACGAGCGCACTGAGCGGATGCATCTCTGATGCCACGACGGCTTGCGTCCCGGCACTGATCAGCTGGATGTCTGCCGCCAAGTCGCCGAGGCGCTCGTCGAGATAGGCGCGGCCGAGCCGTTCGGCCAGGGCTGAGCGGCAGATGTTCCCGGTGCAGACCAGCAGGACGGTGACGGCCGGCGGCGTACCACCGGAATTGCTCACTGGCACATTGTGCGGTCAGTACGCCCCTGAGCCGCGGAGAACTGCCCCGACGGTCTTCCAGAGGATCATGAAGTCGAACATGAGGGACCAGTTCTCCACATAACGGACGTCGATCCGCACCGAGTCGTCCCAGGAGAGATCGGACCGCCCACTGACCTGCCACAGGCCGGTGAGCCCAGGCTTCACCAGGAATCGCCGGTGCATGTCGAAGCCGTACCGCTCGACCTCGGTGGGCAGTGGCGGACGGGGGCCGACCAGCGACATGTCGCCGCGAAGCACGTTGAACAGCTGCGGCAGTTCGTCGAGTGAGTAGCGCCGCAGGGCCTTGCCGACCCGGGTGACGCGGGGGTCGTCCTTCTTCTTGAACAGGACGCCGTTGCCGTCGCTGTCGTCGGCCAGCTCATCGACCATGCGGTCCGCGCCGGTGACCATGCTGCGGAACTTCAGCATGGAGAAGGTCTGGCCGTCCCGCCCCACCCGCTCCTGCCGGAAGAAGACCGGCCCCTGACTGGTGACCTTCACGGCCAGGGCGATGCCCATCAGCACCGGCAGCAGGAAGAAGATGCCCAGACTCGCGGCGGCCTTGTCGAACAGGTCCTTGGTGATGCGGCGGATGCCGGTCAACTCCGGCCGTTCCATGTGCATCAGCGGGAGCCCGCAGACGGGGCGGATCCGGACGCGGGTGCCGACGATCTCGGTGATCGCGGGAGCCAGGAGAAGCTCCGCACGCGTCTTCTCGAGGTCCCAGCCGAGGCGGCGGAGCGCCGGACCATCGAGCTCCGGGCATGGCAGGACGGCGACGGTGTCGACCTCGTAGCGACTCACCACGTCGGCGACCTCGTCGAGGCCCCCGAGCACGGGGAGCCCGTTGAATGCGTCCGCGTGCGGGCTGAACTGGTCCGTCGGCAGGCAGCAGCCGATGACGCGGTACCCGTGGAAGGCCTCGCGGTCCAGCTGCTCGTCCAGCGCGGCCACGGCGTTGCGGTGGCCGACCAGGATGGTGGTCTGCAGGTGCTCGCCCCGACCGCGCGCCCGGTGCAGGAGCTGCCGCTGGGTGTAGCGGTGGAGCAGCGTGAGCGACGCGGCCAGCGGAACGGCGACGATGACGAAGCCGCGCGCGACGTCGAGCTTGAAGGCCCACGAGACGGTGCCGAGCGTGGCCAGCAGCATCATGGCCGCGAAGAAGACCCGGCGGAATTCCTCGGCGCCCACCCAGAGGAAGCGTTCCTCGTAGCTGCGGGCGATCAGCATGGCGCCGACCCAGATCACAGGGAGCAGGACCGCGGCCCAGAGGGAGGCGTGCGCCGTGCCGCCGCTGTCCGAGCCAAAGCGGACGAGATAGCCGGCCATGCCTGCCGCAGCCGCACACGCGACATCCCCGATGACGATGCGGCGCACATAGTCGCCGCGCCATGCACGTCGCGCCTCCGTGCCCTCGCCACGGAAACGGGAGGTGTAGGAGTACCAGCCCCGCGAGACCGACCGTTCGTCATGGGTCTGCAGACCGTCGCGAGCGTCGATCATCGACAACTGGGCACCCCCGTGCACCGAACCGTGAGCCATACGCCCCGGATGAGTTCCGCCTGCCACCAGGGAACTTCAGCGTTCAACCGGCATCCGGACCGTACAGGCTCGCTGACTTCAGCGGGAGGGGTCAGGCCGTCCCCGTGCCGCATCACACACGGGCACGGGTGCTCACTGCAGGCGTGGGCTTACGCGCATGTCAGATTCACGCCCGGCGTTTGCCGCCCTTGGTCCCGCCTTCCGGCTCCGAGCCGTAGCCATAGCCATAGCCATAGCCATAGGCGCTGGCCAGCTCTGCACGCGCCGGCACGATGTTGAGGATGACCCCCAACGTCTTGGCGCCAACCCGTTCCAGCGATACGGCTGCCTGCTGCAACTGCTCCTTGCGGGTGCTGCCGTAGCGGACGGAGAGCAGGACCCCGTCCATGTACACCGCGAGACCGGTGGAGTCGGCAACCGGCAGAAGCGGCGGTGCATCGACGAGAACGAAGTCGTTCCCACTCCGGAGCTTCTCCAGGAAGGCATGCATGTTGCTGGAAGCCAGGAGCTCGCCCGGATTGGGCGGGGTCGGCCCGGAGGCGATGACCGACAACCCGGAGGGGCCGTACCGCTGGACGACGTCCTCTACCTCCGCCGTGCCGGCAAGGACGTTGGTGAGGCCAACCCCGCCGACGATGCCCAGGTAGCGGGTGACCTTCGGCTTCCGAAGGTCGGCCTCCACGATGGTCACCGTCCGGCCCGCGTCGGCCAGCGCCAGCCCCAGGTTGACCACGGCCGTGGTCTTGCCCTCGGAGGGAAGCGCACTGGTCACCATGATGACCTTGGGCGGCTGGTCCACGTTGAGGAACTGGAGGTTGGTGCGCAGCTGCCGGTAGTCCTCGGCCGTCCGGGTGGTGCTGTTCCGGTCAACGACGTGCCGCTTCTCCAGGGCGTCGTCTCGCAACACGGTGCCGATGACCGGCACCCCGGTCAGCTGGACGACCTCGTCCGGGTCCTTGACCGTGCGGTCCATGCGGACGCGGAGAATGGCGAGCCCCGCGCCGACGAGCAGCCCGACCAGCAGGCCGAGAGCGACGTTGCGAGTCGTCTGCGGGGAACTGGGCGCACTCGCCACTTCGGCCCCGTCGGTGACGGTGACCTTGACAGGTGAGACGTCCGCTCCGTCCGGCGTCTCGAGTTCCGCCGCAAACTCGGTGAACTCCGCACCCACTGCGTCGGCGATGCGCTGCGTCCGCTCGGGCGACTCGTCCGTGACGGTCACGTCGATGAGCACCGTGTTTGACATCGCGGTCGCGGTGATCCGTGCGCTTAGCTCGCCGGGCGAGACTTCCAGGCCCAGGCGGTCGATGACCCGCTGGGCAAGTTCCTCCCCGGTGATCAGTCGCGCGTAGGAGGTGACGCGCTGCTGGGAAAACTGGCTGCCTTGGAAGGCTTCCGAGGTCGAGGCCGTGTCCCTGGTCGAGACGAAGAGCTGCGTGGAGGACGTGTACAGCGGCGCTTGGAGAAGGCTGACGATGAGCGCCGCCGCGCCGCCGACCACGAGCCCGATCAGGGGCAACCACCAGCCGGCGCGCAGGGCAGCCAGGACTTCTCTCAGTTCCACGACGTCCCCGTTTCCGTCGAAGCTCGCGCAGAGGCCCGACTCCGATGCCCTCGACTCCGCGAGACCTTAGAGCAGCAATTCACCTTGGCGGCCACAGCGGAACTCGTCCGTGCCCCGATGGGGTCATGAGAATCGAGGGCGCAGCACAGCGCCCTCCGGTGCGCCGAAGATCATCGCGTCCGGTACCTGGCCGTTGACGACGGTTCCGGGGGTCACCAACGCAGACACCCCGATCCGGCTGCCGCCGAGCACGATGCATCGCGCAGTCACCCAGGCACCGTCCTCGATGACCACCGGCTTGGTGATGAGGGCCATGTCCCGCCGGTGCGCGTGCGATCCCGTCGTGACGAAGGTGCCTTGCGAGATGACTGTGTCCGAGCCGATGTACACGTGGTCCTGGTTGTGCAGCCAAACGCCCTCACCGATCCAGCTGCGAGCCCCGATGGTCAGCTTCCATGGGAAGCGCACCCGGAGGCGGGGGCGGAGGATGACTCCCTCGCCAACGCGCGCGCCGAAGGCGACCAGGACGGCGCGGCGCAACCGGGAGCTCACCTGCCAGGAGCTGCTGACGAACAGCAGTTCCGCCAGCCCCCACGCGTAGACCTTCCAGGCCGGAGCGTCCCAGCTCTCCCCCGCTCCGGGAGCGGCTGAAAGGTCGATCACGGTGGGTTGTGACACCGGCTGAGGATACGGTCTACGCGCGTCTCACCCGGAGGCGCACAGCCGAAGGAGTGAGCGTGTCCGCGTCGGCCGAGTCTAGTGGCGCCCGGCTACGGGTGGTGGTTATCGGCCTGAACTACGCGCCGGAGACCACCGGGATCGCGCCGTACACAACTGGCCTCGCCCGCCACCTGGCCCTCTCCGGGCACGACGTCACGGTCATTACCGGTCATCCGCACTATCCGGAGTGGCGACTGCATCCGGGGTACGAGAAGCCTCGTCCGCAGACCGATGACCACGGCGTGCGGTTGATCCGCGTGCCTCATCCCGTGCCGCGCAATCCGAGCGGCGTCTCCCGAGTCTGGATGGAGATTGTCTTCGCCGTGCGCGCCGCAGCGAAGCTCGTCAGCCGGCGAGCTGATGTCGTCGTCGTAGTCAGCCCCGCGCTGCTCAGCCTTGTGCCCGTCCTCTTCCTGCGCCCGCTCCGTCCTTACCGGATGGCCGCGGTGGTCCAGGACCTCTACGGGGCGGCCCTTGCGGAAACCGGCCTGAGCGGCGGCAAGCTCGCCATGGTCACCGGCTGGCTGGAGCGCTTCCTGCTGCGCCAGATGGACGGCATCGCTGTCATCCACGCGGTGTTCCTCCAGCGGTTGGTCACCAGCGGTGTGACCGAGGAGCGGATCCGCGTCATCGCCAACTGGGCCCACGTGACGTCCGCCGGCGCCACCGAACGCGAGCAGCAGCGCCGCAGGTTGGGCTGGCCACCCAGCGACTTCGTCGCATTGCACGCGGGGAACATGGGCGCCAAGCAAGGCCTTGAGGGGTTGGTGGACGTCGGGCGCCTCGCGGAAAAACGCGGTAGCGACGTCCGAGTCGTCCTGATGGGGAACGGGTCGCAACGGGAAGCATTGCGGGCCCGGACCGAGGGTGCCACCCGCGTCTCGATGCTGAAGTCGCTGCCCGAGGGCGACTTCGAAGCGACGCTGGCCGCTGCTGACTGCCTGCTGCTGCACGAGAAGCCCGGCGTCGTGGAGATGTCGGTACCGAGCAAGCTGACGACGTACTTCACCGCCGGCCGGCCGGTCGTGGCCGCCACCCACGAGCGCAGCGGCGCCGCGGCGCTCATCGCGGCCTCGGAGGCCGGCGTGCGCGTTCCCGCGGGCGACGCCGCGGCCATCCTCGATGCAATCGAGAAAATCGCTGCCAACCCGGCCGTCGCCGAGGAGATGTCGGCGAACGGCCAGGCGTACGCCGCCGAACACCTCACCGGGACGGCATCGCTCAACAGCTACGAGGATTGGATCCGCGGCCTCGCCGGTTGACCGTCAGGTCCGCTGAAGGGATCCCGCATCCAGCTGCTCGCGGTACCACCGGTAGGTGTCCGCCAGACCTTCCCTCAGCCCGATCCGCGGTTCCCAGCCGAGGCCCTTGATCTTGCTCACGTCGAGCAGCTTCCGCGGCGTCCCATCGGGCTTCGTCGCGTCAAACTCGAGACTGCCCTCGAAGCCGACGGTCTCGGCGACCAGCTCGGCGATCTCGCTGATGGAGAGATCGTCACCGACGCCGATGTTGATCGGCTCCGGCTCGTCGTAGTGCTCGAGCAGATGCACGCATGCGCGGGCCAGGTCGTCGACGTGCAGGAACTCCCGGCGAGGGGTGCCGGTCCCCCACACGGTGACCGACGGGGCCCCCGAGCGCGCCGCCTCGTCGAACCGGCGGATGAGGGCGGGAAGCACGTGCGACCCGGTCGGGTGGAAGTTGTCACCCGGGCCGTAGAGGTTGGTCGGCATGGCGGAGATGTAGTGCACCCCGTGCTGGCGCCGCAGGGCCTGCACGTGGAGGACGCCGGCGATCTTCGCTATCGCGTAGGCGTCGTTAGTCGGCTCCAGCAGCCCGGTCAGCAGCGAATCCTCACGGATCGGCTGTGGGGCGAACTTCGGGTAGATGCAGCTGGATCCGAGGAAGAGCAGCTTCGAGGCGCCGTGACGGGCGGCCGCGTCGAGCACGTTCACCTGGATGCGCAGGTTGTCGGAGAGGAAGTCAGCCGGGTAGGTGCTGTTGGCCAGAATGCCGCCGACCTTCGCCGCCGCGACCACGACAGCCGCGGGCTTCTGCTCCGCGAAGAACGTTTCGACGGCAACCGGGTCCCGGAGGTCCAGCTCGCGCGACGTCCGGGTGACGAGATCGGTGAAGCCAAGGTCTCGAAGGTGGCGGAGGATCGCACCACCGACGAGACCGCCATGTCCGGCGACGTAGGTTCGTGCACCCCTGTCGAGGGTTGTCACAGTCACAGTCGATTCTCCCCGTGTTGATCGGGCCCTAGGCTACGTCGGAGCTTCCGCAGCGTACGGACAACATCGAACGGGGACACGGGTATGGCGAAGTCGGCACTCATTACGGGGATCACCGGTCAGGACGGCTCATACCTGGCGGAGCTTCTGCTCAGCAAGGGCTACGAGGTGCACGGCATCGTGCGCCGCTCCTCGTCCTTCAACACCGAGCGCCTCGACGACATCTACCAGGATCCGCACGTCGCCGACCGCCGTCTGTTCCTTCACTTCGGCGACCTGAACGACGGCGTCACCCTCATCAACCTGCTGCGCGACATCAACCCGGACGAGGTCTACAACTTGGGCGCCCAGTCCCACGTCCGGGTGTCGTTCGACCAGCCGGTCTTCACCGGGGACATCACCGGTGTGGCCGCCATGCGCCTGCTCGAGGCCGTGCGCGCCGCGCGCGTCAGGACGAAGATCTACCAGGCGTCCTCCTCTGAGATGTTCGGCGCAACTCCGCCTCCCCAGGATGAGAACACCCCGTTTTACCCGCGAAGCCCTTACGGAGCAGCAAAGGTCTACGCGTACTGGGTGACGCGCAATTATCGGGAGGCGTACGACCTCTTTGCAGTCAACGGCATCCTCTTCAACCACGAGTCGCCGCGCCGAGGCGCCACCTTCGTGACGCGCAAGGTCACTCGAGCGGTAGCTCGCATTCAGGCCGGCCTCCAGGACAAGCTCTACATGGGCAATCTCGAGGCTGTCCGCGACTGGGGTTACGCCCCCGAGTACGTCGAGGGCATGTGGCGCATGCTGCAGGCACCGGAGCCAGCCGACTACGTGCTGGCGACGAACACCGCATACTCGGTCAAGGACTTCGTCCGCATGGCTTTTGAGCACGCTGGCCTCGAGTGGGAGAAGTACGTGGATTACGACGCCCGCTACGAACGCCCTACAGAGGTCGATGCACTTATCGGAGATTACTCCAAGGCGAAGAATGAGCTTGGGTGGGAGCCTAAGGTTCTCACTCCTGACCTCGTCAGGATCATGGTTGATGCGGACATGAAGCTCCTCGACGACGAACGCTCTGGCCGCCGTATTCGCCTAGACAACTAGGAACACCGCCCAACCCTTCGGACCCGTCCAGCACAGCTGACGGTCATCCCAGCCAACTTGCCGAACGGCGTAGAGGTCGTCCATTGCGTGCCGGTCTCGACACCGACCTCGACCCGCGCCACCGCCATATTCACGCTGGTAAGCCGACGAAAGGCGCCCGATGTCCGACACGCCAGCCCGAGTGGGCATCGTGGTGCCCACCTTAGGGCAACGGCCTAGTTGGCTGAGAGACAACCTCGAGTCACTCACTCGACAGGGCCTTCCCGTCGACATTCTCGTCGTGAGCAGAACACCCATCGGCACCTTGTTGGACCGCTTCGTTGCGGAGGTTCAGCAGGAAGTGTGCGAGACTCCGGGCCTTTCCGCCGCCTTGCAACATGGCTTATCCCGCCTTCGCAACGAGTACGTCAGCTGGCTGGGCGACGACGACCTGCTGGCACCAGGTTCACTTAAGACTGCGCTGGCGGCACTGGACAGGAACCCGTCGGCCCCATTTGTGTACGGGCGAACTCGATACATCAACGAGCAAGGCGACACGATCGGTCTAACACGGCCGACATCACTCGCCGCGCGGTATGCCCGATATGGCAAGGACTTCATACCTCAGCCGGGCAGCCTGTTGCGGAGGTCCGCCCTGCAGACCGTCGGCGACATCGACGTAAGCCTGCGAAACGCGATGGACCTCGATTTGCTCCTCCGACTTCAACGGGTCGGTAAGCCCGTATACGTGCCAGTGGAACTTTCCGCATACCGGCTCCACCCTAGTAGCATCACCATGACCAAGGGTAACCTGGATGAAGGCGAGCTAGTCCGTCGCCGGCATGCTGGCACGCTCGCGAGCCGCACGTACCGACTGTGGCGCCCACTAAGTCGAACCATTGACAAGTGGGTCGACCGGTCGTTCCGTTATGGTCCCGCACCAAAGCCTGCCCCGTGGCGACCTGGAGGTCGGCCATACACGCTCTCTAGTGATGCTTAGAACTTCAAGCTCACTTAGGGGCGCAGGCGCACGCCTCGTTACCCTGCCAATCACCGCAGCCGCGTCGCTTCTCACCGCCAGCATGGTCATCGAACAGACCAGCGTTGGCGTTTTTGCTGCGATCTCCTTGGTATGGGGTTTGACGGCCTTCTTTCCGATCGCCGACCTAGGGGCCGGCGCCGCGATTACATCGGCTGCCGCGGCGAGCGAACATCCGACTTCGGACCACGAAGTCATCGCCCTTTACGCTAGCGCCCTCAGATCAGTCAGCCTCATCGGCCTCCTGCTAGCTGGCACGGTCTCCACTGCGAGCAGCTTCGAGATCTGGTCATCACTCTTGGGCGGATCAACCCGTGCAATCGATGTAGACGCCGCCATTGCGAGCTTCGTAACCGTATCCGCCATCAACGTCCCTCTGGCACTCATCCACCGTTACGCTCTCGCGATCGGTCGACAGATTGACAGCATCCTGGCGCTCGGCGCTGCATCCGCCGCCACGCCGGCCATCGTCGCCGCATGCCTCGCAACGGATTTGCCGACCTGGAGTCTAGGGTCCGCCGCCGCCATTAGCCTCGCCCTAAGCAATCTCGCACTCATCGTCTGGGCAAGCCGTCGCCGCTGGTTCCCCGCTGTATCCATCCTCCGACGCACCGCCAGGCGATCCGGCCCCGGAAGCCTGTCCCTTCTTGCCCGTACTGGGTCCGCCATGTTCGCCATCACACTGGCGCAAGCACTGGCACTGCAGTCCGACCGAATCATCTTGGACATTACAAACAACCAGTACGAGATGGCCCGCTACGCGCTCGCCGCACTCCTGTACACACCGGCCCTCTCCGTATTGTCGGCTGCAGGGCTGGCGCTATGGCCCCAGTTGGTCCGACTCCGGGCAGCCTCTGAACCGGGGCAGCAAACCTTCTCGATCTTAGCGCGCACGCCCGTTGGACTTTCGATCGTGCTGGCACTCGGGGCCTGGGCGGCAGCGTTCCCCGTGAACTCGATCCTCAGTCCCGAGGTCGAGTTCAGCGGCAACCTCACTGCCGTATTCGGCCTCCTGCTCGTAATACAAGGCTTTACAATGCCATTCTCGATGCTTCTCACGCGACCCAAAGAGCTGCGCTTCCAGGCGGTGTGCGTGCTCGCCATGGGCATCGCGAACGTTCCGATGTCGGTTGCCCTGTCAGTGGCCATAGGGGCGCCGGGCCCTGTCCTGGCATCTGCGACCTGCGTCTTCCTATTCCAGCTTATCCCCATGGCCCTATACAGTCGATTCTCGGTACGGCAGATCGGTGATACGACATGATGGGTCCGAGTTCTCTTGCCTCAGTCGTGTTCGGCCTTTCGAGCATCCTTGGAGCTGCCCTCCTTCTTATGATTCTTCGGAGGGACCGCAAGCTTTGGGACGCCAGTTCTTGGCTGATCCTGGGGGTCGGCGGCGCACTTTCGATCGCGCAGCTCATCGGCCGACTGCTAGGCGGAGTTACGATCACCTACGGCTTGTATGGCGACGCAGACATCAGTCAGGCTCCCTGGGTGAGCATGCTCGAGAAGTTGGGGCTGCTGGGCGTGGCAGGCATGAGCGCCTCCATTCTGATCCAGAGCCTTATTCGCGATGGATTAAGGCTCCGCGTCAATGGAACGGGCAGCCTGATCGTCGGCGTTCTGTGTCTTGGTGCGATAGGGAACCTCCTCACCGGGGGGCCGCTAGCGTCGCAACGATGGCTAGTCCTCGCACTTGCGGTTGCGCTTGTTGCGCTTGTTCCACACTCAAGGGGCGCACACCTAGGGGCCATAGCTTTCGGTGGGCTCGTCCTCGTGGCCTCTTTCGCTCTAGCCGCCACAAGCGAGCAGCATGGAACCCGCGCCTGCCGCTTTGACAAATGCGGCCCGCTTGATGTGTTGATCACGGGGATTTATCCGAACGAGAATGCACTGGCGTTAGTTCTCGCCCTTACTCTCCCCTTCCTTTTCCTCGTCCCGCGCCGCGGCGCGCGGGACGCTCTCATGCTCTTGATTGGCGTCGACATCTGGCTGATCGGCAGTCGTACTGCTCTCCTCGGAGTAGCTGCGGCGGCAGCCTACTGGTGCATCGAACGCTGGGCCGTCCGACGAGTCGGCATGATCCTCGGATGGCTGGTACTTCTCGGCGGCGTTGCAGCCGAGCTGTTGCTGCCACTTCTGGCGGCCCCGAACTCGTTCACAGGACGGCCGCAGTTGTGGCAGCTAGCAGCAACGGCCGAAGGCGCTTCGGTGATAGTGGGCCAGGGATGGGGGGCGCTGGAACGGCGCTTCGCAGAGGGCGGGCGCATTGAAGGCGCAAGCGCCTACAGCCTCCATAATCAGATCGTCGATGTGTACTTTGTCGCGGGTGGTCTCGGCCTGATCTTTTTTGCCATCTTTGTAACTCAGGTCAGCGTAAGGCTAGGCTCTTACGGCGCCGCCAGCTTAAGCCTCGTCGCGGTTCCCATTTGGATTGGTGTTCTTGAGCGCCCATGGTCTGTCGGACAGGTGGACTGGCTAACATGGAGCTTGATCGGGACTTGCCTAGTGGCGTTGTCTCAAGCGAGCACCGGGACTAGGCAGGTGCGAAAGGAGATCCGTAATGTCCGAGTTGCTCTTGCTGATTGATCGACTAAAACCCTACGGGGCCGAGCGTGTATGCATCGACCTCGCCACGGAGTTCTCAAGCATTCGGTCGACAACAGTCGTAACGTTCGGGGCCGACCAGGGCCAAGTCGACGTTGAGAACCAGCCTTGGCGACGCCTGCGCATAGAACGATCGCGCTGGAAGCCGTTGGCGATGTTGCAGGTCATATGGCGACTACGCTGCGACCTCAAGAAGAGGGGGGACGTACTGGTTTTCAGTTTCATGCCTTTGTCAAATATCATCGCCCTCGTCTCCACCATCGGGATGCCCGTCCGCGTGGTGGCTACTGAGCACAATATTAGTGCGCAGGTGCTGCAGGGCCTTGGACTAAAGCGCCAAGGGCTCCGATTCCTCAGGCGCGTGCTCTATCGGCGTGCACATGCCATCATCGCTGTCAGTAGAGCGGTTGAAGCTGACTTGATCGACACCGTAGGCGTCTCCGAACTGGTCCACGTGATCTATAACCCAGTCAATCTTGCGCGACTCCAAGCTCAGCTTGCAGCCACTACAGGCGTCCCGCCGTTCGTACGCGCCCTTCGCGCTTCACGTGAGGACGTTAAGGTCATCGTGATTGTGGGAGCCCTAAAGCATGCCAAGGGCCACGACATTGCGATTCGCGCCTTGAGCCTTACGCCCGACAATGTGCACTTGGTCTGCGTAGGCGATGGAGCCGAGCGAATGGGTATCAAGCGGCTAGCCGACACCCTAGGCGTCGGTGAAAGGCTTCACCTCGTCGGGGCGGTCCAGCAGGTTGGCCCGTGGATGAAGGCGGCCGATCTGGTGCTCGTGCCATCCCGCTACGAGGGATTCGGCCTGGTCGCCGTAGAGGCAGCGGGCCTGGGCGTGCAAGTCCTCGTTACTGACGTTCCCGGCCTGAGAGAGGTCGGCTCAATGGTTGGAACTAGCATCGTGAATGCCGAACCGATACCGATCGCCGAAGAGTCGATGAGGATCCTCTCGCTCACCAAGAGAAACAACACTTACTGCGTCGACAGGTTCCTACCGGCGCAGGTAGCGAAGAACTACTTGTTGGTCGCAGGCGAGGTTGTGTGCTGATGCGCCGACACAATAATCGGCTGTGGGTTCTCACCGCGTGCGTCGTACCGGATCAATCCGTACCCTTTCTGGCTCTTCGCGCCTCCGAGAGGCGCCTCGCGGATTACCAGGCCTCTCTTGCGTTCTGGGCCAAGAGGGTGGCCAGGTGGGGCGATCATCTACTGGTGATCGAGAACTCAGGCTTCCCGGTCGGTGAGCTTCTCTCCCATCTTCCCGCTAGATTCGCGCGGGACGTTGAAGTGATCAGCTATTTTGAGGAGCGGTCTGCGAGCGGCCTTGGCAAGGGCGTCGGCGAAGCTCTCATGCTTGACCGCCTAGACTCATATGTCACCGAATGCGGCCACGCATATGAACTCGTGGTCAAGGTCACGGGACGATTGATCGTGAGGAACGCCGGGCTACTTCTCCCCCATACCGTGAGCAGCCAAGACGCCTTCGTTCGCCTTCGACGCGACCTGACACAGGTCGACAGCAGGCTCTTCGCAGTCACTCCGGCGATACTTCACGAGCACCTGACGGGGCTAGCCGGTCAGGTGGATGAGCGGAACGGGCGATACCTAGAACATGCTGTCGCTGAGCGAGTATTGACGGGAGTTGGAACTGGGCTTAATCGTCGAACGTTCAGTGTCGCACCGGTCTTCACTGGCGCGAGCGGGTCTACAGGCGCCGCTTATGCTGGTCCACGCCGACTTGTCGAGGGGTTAACCGAAACGTTCCGGAATCGACTACCCGGCGACTTTCTATAGGAGCCGGGATCAGGATCGGGATGGATCTTGCACTTGCCCTCACGGCAGACTGGCTCCGCGTCAACTGTTGCTCACGATCATCGCCGGATCACCCTGGCCCGCGCGCCGTTGTTAGGGGCGTCGACTGCGCAAGGTTCGCGCTGGCACGCCCGCTACAATTGAGTTCGGCGGAACATCCTTTGTGACGACCGCCCCAGCCCCGACAATGGACCCCGAGCCAACCGTTAGCGGTCCGATGATAGTAGCCCCAAAGCCGATCAAGCAGTCCCCGCCTATCCGGACGTGCGCTAGGGGGCTTCTAGAAAATTCAGTGATTGGCGTGCTCGACGCGTCGAATGGGTGATCGTCCCCAATGATCGCGACATTACTCGAGATCAGCACATCGTCGTGCACGGTGAGCGACGTCTCGAGGTGCAGGTTGCGGGCGACGCGAACTCTGTTGCCGAACTTGATAGGACCAGCGGTGGCGAAGACGGCGCCCGCGCCGATACGAAAGTCATCGCCCAGAGTGAGCGGCCCGTAATACGACAATCGGAGTCGGAGGAGACGGAGCCGAGTAACCACTCGGCGAAGCGGCCTCAGGACGCGGGGGAGTGGACGCTCTGGCCGTCCCGTTGTGTTCACTGGCTTAGCTTAGCGTCCGGAGCGAGGACGCTCGGTGGCGAGGACTGCGCTGAGAAATCCCGCAGACATTGCTTCTGCTGAGTATGTGTTCCGGACACGAGCGCTAACTTCGTCCCTATCGATGCGGCGAGAGGCGTGATCCTCGAGCGCGGAGTCCATGGCGGCCGCCAAGCTCTCGGCATCTCCCCTTGCATATATGTAGCCGTTGCTCTGGTCTAGCGTGCAGACCTCTGGCGCATTGAGTGGGTCCAGAGCCCAAATCACCGGGCAGCCAAACCCTAGAGACTGGGTCACGTTTAGCCCCACATAGCCCGAACAAACTGAGGCTACCGCTTGCGAGAAGAGTGGACCAAGCACGGCCGGGTCGCTTTCGTGGCCCCAGAAAGTCACCATGTGCGATAGGCCATATGACTGAACGGCCTCTTCCAGCCCGTCTCTGAGCGGACCGGCGCCCACGATGTCTAAATGGAGATCGCCGTGGCGCGCTGCTAACCGCCGAAACGCAGCCAGCGCCAAGAGTGGATTCTTTTCATCCACTAGGCGGCCTATCCATACGAATGTCTTTTTAGGTTCGACACTTACAGTGGGGCGAAGTTGCCTTGCCGGATACAGTGCATTTGGCGCAACGAAAACACGGACTGCAGGCTCCACCTCCTGAATCTCCTGCTGCTGTCTCTGGGTGTATACGATGATTCCCGATGCCAAATGGCGGATAACTTTCCGCAGGCGGTCGCTCCGACTTGCCGGTCCGCGGCGTGGCCAAGCGTGACCCCAACAAAGGGTCCGCTTCCGAAGGAGTCGACGACCGATCAACACCACCCAGGTGTTGATGTTGCGCGGGTTTAGTTCGACCACGCAACAGTCGGCGACTATTGCCGCTCTGGTAACGCCGCGCTGCCAGCCGATGCGCCGGCCTGCTACGTAGCGATTTGCGCCTGTGGAGCTTATAAGTCGAGATTGCACTCCAGTCACTACGGTCGAGACAAAGTGAGCGTCGCCGACATGGAACGCCAGTTTGACATCGTTTGGCAGCTGTTTATCTACAGCGTCGAGAAATGCCTGCCGATAGCTAGCCATTGCCGGCTGGAGCACTACAATGTCGCGAGCCACATGCACCCACTCGAGTCTGGTTCGTCGAACCCACCGCGGTTCATTTATTTGGCCGGGTCATGGCGAGGCCGGACCGACGCACCCTCGCAGCCTACGTGCTCCATTGGGTTACGGTCCAGCGCGCCCGGGCCGGCCCGCGTGGCTGAAGGCGCTGAGGCCCTCCTCGGGCTCTACGAACCTGCCGATTGTGGTAAGGAGATTAGTCGCGTTGTGAGGGCTGGGCGTCAATTGTTGACGTTGGCGCGCCTGGCTCCAGCTATTTGCGGCCCGAATTGCAACGGCGCTTCTGACGTTTGCACCACCTGTGCGGTAGGTGACGTCCCTGCGGGTGGTGTAAGTCCAGGTCCCGTTCGCGTGAGTGATCACGTAGAGGGGCCATCGTGTGATGGTCAGCGAGACCACGCCAATGGTTCTCGCGGAAGGACACAACACACGATGGCCCTGGACCAGTCTGCCCTGCTCGAGGTGCTGGAGGCACTGAAGGCTGCCGACGTCGATGACCGGATCCGGTCGGCGGCGACCACGATCTACCAGGCCTTGATCGAGGCCGAGCTCACCGCGGTCATCGGCGCCGCCCCGCACGAGCGCACCGATGCCCGCACCGCCCAGCGCAACGGCTCCCGCCCACGCACGCTGACCACGACCGCTGGGGATCTGGAACTGCGGATCCCCAAGCTGCGCGCCGGATCGTTCTTCCCCTCGCTGCTGGAACGGCGCCGGCGAATCGACCAGGCACTGTTCGCGGTGGTGATGGAGGCCTACCTGCACGGTGTCTCGACCCGGAAGGTCGATGACCTGGTCAAGGCGCTGGGCGCCGACACCGGCATCTCCAAGTCCGAGGTCTCCCGGATCTGCGCCGATCTGGACGCCGAAGTGAGCGCATTCGCCGACCGCTCGCTGGCCGAGCAGGCGTTTCCCTACGTGTTCCTGGACGCCACCTACTGCAAGGCGCGGGTCAGCCGGCGGGTGGTCTCCCAGGCGGTGGTGATCGCCACCGGGGTGGCCGCCGACGGGCACCGGGAGGTGCTCGGCTTCGCCGTCGGCGACAGCGAGGACGGCGCCTTCTGGACGGCATTCCTGCGCTCGCTGAAGGCCCGCGGCCTGAGTGGCACCCAGCTGGTCATCTCCGATGCCCACGCCGGGCTGAAGGCGGCCATCAGTGCGGTGCTGCTCGGCGCGGCGTGGCAGCGCTGCCGGGTGCACTTCATGCGCAATGTGCTGGCCCGGGTCCCGAAGGGCAACGCTGAGATGGTCGCCGCCGCGATCCGCACCGTCTTCGCCCAGCCCGATGCCGAACACGTGCGCTCCCAGCTCGACGTCATCGCCGGCATGCTCGGCCGCCAGTTCCCGCAGGTGGAGGCCATGCTGCGCGAAGCCGCGGACGATCTGCTGGCCTTCACCGGCTTCCCCGTCGCGCACTGGAAGAAGGTCTGGTCGACCAATCCTCTGGAACGGCTGAACAAGGAGATCAAGCGGCGCACCGACGTCGTGGGTGTCTTCCCCAACCCCGCAGCCTTGCTCCGCCTGGCCGGCGCCGTCCTGGTTGAGGCCCACGACGAATGGCAGGTCTCCGACCGCCGCTACCTCTCAGAGGGCTCCATGGCCGCGCTCAACCGGCCGAGTCCGTCCAAGGAGGAGGTGGCGCAACCGGCCCTGATCGCGTCATAGTCACCACACCGCTGACCCAGCACGGTGAGGACTACATCCACCACGCAGCGGGACGTCACCGTGCGGTAAGTGGGCGGGCGCTACTGAGGACGTCCCGTCGCTGGGCGCCAAGGGTCGGCGGCTAACCTCCCCGATTGCCGGCTTCGTCACAGGGCCCGCGCCGGCAGTTTGATCTTTCGCGGATAGCCATGCGGACAATTCTTGGACGTGGGCGGTCCTACGGGGTTTAGAGGGCCCGCTGGCGCGGCCCCAGCGAGCGGGTGGCGGAGTCGTCAGGTATCAGCCGTGGCGGCTGTGACGTACGTGCTGGGACGCGGCCGACACGTGATGGTTCCACAGCTGCAGCCGCATCCAGCGCTTCTAGGCTTCGCGCATGCCATGTCCCTCTTGTGGGGCGACTGACGCACGCACGCAGATCCTTCCCGGGTACTGGCGCTGCGACGCCCTAGTCCCAACCGGCCAGCCTGTCGCCGCCGGCGTCGCTCCGTCGTCCATTGCCACCGTGACGGAACGTCGCTGCGGCAAGGTCTACGTCCAGAGCGACGACGACAGGGTCGGCTCGGCACGATGCCGCTGCGGTGACCCCGCCGTCGGCGAGTGCACCGAGTGCTCCCGCATGGTGTGCGCCGACCACTCCGACCTCTGGCAGGGCTGGCGGGTCTGCGACCGCGACCTCGCCATCGCCCGGGTGCGCGCACGCTCGGCCGCCGCCGCCGAGGAGCGCCGCCGCGAGGAGGAGGCCGCCGCCGCCGAGGCCGAGCGCCTCCGGCAGCGCACCACCCTGCTCGAGCTCGCCGACGAGGACGCCGTCTGGATCCTCTACGCCCGCGACCAGAAGCGCACCCAGCAGGAGATCCGCTCCGCCGTCCACGTGCTCCGCGGCCTGACCGCCGCCGAGTTCACCGACGTCTGCCTCTACCTCCTCCCCTACGCCCGCGACCCGCAGAAGCAGCGGACCGGGATCACCAGCCTCTCCGGCTGGCTGTTGACCGGCTCCGGCTACCACGGCCGCTCCTGGTTCCTGACCCGCAAGGGCGAGTGGCACCGCAGCGCCACGGCCGGCACCGAGCAGGGGCACACCTGGAAGAAGGTGCGCTTCGACGACGTCGAGAAGCGCGCGGTCATCGACGAGATGTCCTGGCAGCAGTCGATCGACAGCGGCATCGTCTGAGGCCTGCCGGCCATCGCCGGTGCGATGAGGGACGGCCGGCTCAGGCCGGGCTGCGCCACGGCGGGAAGAAGCCGGCGGTCGAATCGGTGCCGGCCAGCGCCGCGTGACGCGCCGGGTCGTGCACCAGCTTCGCGACGGAGAAGGCCAACGGCTCTGAGCCGGGGTCGAACCGTCTCTTGAACACGAACAACGGCGACTCCGCGCCCCCCGCCGTGCCGCCACCCAGGTGGAACCGGCTCATGCCTCTGGACTGCGCCCACGTCGCCGCCGACAGGAAGCAGAGGTGTGAGGCCCCGACCGTGCGACCGGCGTCGGAGGACCCGCCGAGGTGGTAGTGCAGCCACGGCCCGCCCGCGAAGCACAGCAGGGCCGCGGCCACCTCGCCGTCCAGCCACCCCTCGACGACGACCACGCCGAGCTCGTGCCGCTCGGCCTCCAGCGCGGCCCAGTAGGCGTCAGGGAAGAGGTAGAAGGTGTCCGCACGCTGGCGCCGCATCGTCTCCTCGTACAGCTCCCGGAACCGGTCCAGCGTCTCCGGGGCCTCCACGATCCGCACGGTCACCCCGGCCTTCCGCGCACGGGCGACAGCCCGACGGTGGTGCGCGTGCTGTGCGGCCGCCAGGTCCCGACCGGGTGTGACGTCCCAGGCGACGGTGGGGCCGGGCGACACGAGCTCGGCACCCGCGGGCACCAGCGCCACGTTGCCCACCAGCGGGTGCAGGCGGAGGAAGGTCGTCACGACCCTGTTCTCCCGGGCCCACCGGTCGAGGGCCTCTCCGAACGCCGCCGTCGCCCGGGAGGCCGTGCCGACGGGCCCGCCGTAGCCGTACGCGCTGGTCGCGTCCCACCCGCTGCCGTCCGGTAGCGGGCGGAGCAGCAGCGGCAGGGCGATCTCGGCCCCGCCGTCGCTGTGGAGGAGCAGCACCGGCCGGGTTCCCGGCGGTTCCGCGTGGGCGGAGACGCGGTGATAGGCGCACCTCAGGTACGTCTCGAGCGGGCCCACCTCGCCGATGACCTTGTCCCAGTGCGCGTCCGGGACCACGTCCATGCCCGGTACGGAGACGAAGCCTGTTCGGGGAACCGCCTGCATCGTGGGCACCCCTCGCCGGTCGGCCGGACTTCTCGGCCCTGCTCTCAGACCTCCGACCGCGCCGCGGCGCCGTCGGAGGGGCCGCCAGGAAGCCACATGGGGCGCAATCCCGTCAAGGGCAACCGCTGCCTGAGCAGCACCTTTCCGCGCTCACCTGTCGGTGCGGCGGCGGCCCCGCGCCCACCCGGCCGCGGCCGCTCACCCGCCGAGCAGGTCGCGCACCGCCCCGGCGATCACGGCCGTCTCGGTTGCCCGGACGCCCGGCCGCCCGGCGATGTGCCCGAGCTCCGACTCGAGCGGGCGCAGCTCCGCTCCCGGCACCAGCGACGCCTCGACCTCGGAGTCGGCCGGCGTGAAGTAGGCGTCCGTCGTCGACGGCATCACGATCGTCCGGGCCCGGATGCTGCGCAGCGCTGCCTCGTAGCCACCCGGCCGGTCCCGGCCGACGTCGCCGCTCAGCCAGGTGTCCATCATCGCCAGCAGGTCGTTGGCGTCCAGGGCCGCGTGGTCGGCCGCCCAGCCGTCGAGCACCGCCTGCACGCTCGGGTACCCCAGCTCGCGGTAGGTGCCGGAGTGGAAGAAGTCCCGGGAGTACGCCCAGCCCGCGTACACCCGCCCGAACGCCTCCAGCCCGGCGACCGGCGGTGCCGCGTACCGCCCGCCGTCGAACGCCGGGTCGGCCGTCAGCGCCGCCCGCACCCCCTCCAGGAAGACGCGATTGTGCGGCGAGCAGCGGGCGGCTCCGCAGATCGGCAGCAGCGCGTCGACGTCGTCGGGGAAGGTGACCGCCCACTCGTAGGCCTGCATCGCCCCCATCGACCAGCCCACGACCAGCCGCAGCCGGTCCACGTCGAGCGAGTCCAGCAGCAGGCGCTGGGCCCGCACCTGGTCCCGGACGGTCACCACCGGGTAGTCCGGCCCGCCCACCCCCGCCGGGGCGTTGGACGGCGACGTCGACACCCCGTTGCCCAGCATGTCCACCACGACGACGAACAGCCGCTCGGTGTCCAGCACCCGCCCCGGGCCGATCCACGGCAGGTAGCTGTCGGAAGTGCCCGTGTAGTAGCTCGGCACCAGCACGGCGTTGCCGCCGTCGGCGTCGAGCGTGCCGTGCGTGGCGTGCACGAGCCGGGCGGGCAGGTTCGCGCCGGACTCCAGCGCGAACCTGCCCAGGTCCAGCGTCGCCGCCATCAGAAGAACTTGAGGTAGCGCTCCGTCTCCCAGGTGGAGATGTGGGACTGGTAGGAGTCCCACTCGGCGCGCTTGTAGTCGATGAAGGAGTTGTACAGCGCCTCGCCGAACACCTCGCGGGACAGCGAGTCGGCCTCGAACTCGTCGATCGCCGCGGACAGGTCGCGGGGCAGCATCCCCACGCCCAGCTCGGCCACCTGCGCCTCGGTGTAGGAGTACATGTTCTCGGTGTGCGGCGCCCCCGGGTCCAGCTGCTCGCGCACCCCCTCCAGGCCGGCGGCCAGGATCATCGCCGCGCCCAGGTAGGGGTTGCAGCTGATGTCCGCCGCCCGGCACTCCACCCGGCCCCCGGCCAGCGGGATGCGGATCATGTTGGTGCGGTTGTTGTCGCCGTAGCTCACGAACACCGGCGCCCACGTCGAGCCCGACGTCGAGCCCCCGCGCACCAGCCGCTTGTAGCTGTTCACCGTCGGGGCGATGACGGCGCTGATCGCCTTCGCGTGCCGCAGCACGCCGGCGATGAAGGAGTAGCCGAGCGCCGTGACGCCCACGCCCTTGGGATCCTCCCCCTCGGCGAAGAGGTTGGTGCCGGTCTCGCGGTCGGCCAGCGACATGTTGAAGTGCGCGCCCGAGCCGGTGCGGTCGGCGAACGGCTTGGCCATGAACGAGGCGAAGTAGCCGTGCTTGCGGGCGATCTCGCCGGCCATCATCCGGAAGAAGGCCACCCGGTCGGCGCTGGTCAGGGCGTCGGCGTACATGAAGTCGATCTCGAACTGGCCGCGGGCGTCCTCGTGGTCGAAGGAGTAGACGTCCCAGCCGAGGGTGTCCATCGCCTCGACGAGCTCGGTGAGCCAGCCGAAGTTGTCCAGCGTCGTCGTCAGGTCGTAGCAGGGCTTGGCCGCGGTGTCGCGCTCCGAGACCTCCTCGGGGCCGTTCTCGCCGTCCTTGAGGACGAAGAACTCCGTCTCGATGCCGAGGTTGAAGGTGAACCCGAGCTCGGCCGCCGCGGCCACCTGGCGCTGCAGGATGTGCCGGGCGCCGGCCTCGAACGGCTTGCCCTCGGTGTAGAGGGTGGAGGGGAAGTAGGCCACCTCCGGCTTCCACGGCAGCTGGAACCCGCGCTCGAGGTCGGGGACGGCGGCCACCTCCTCGTCGCTGATCTCCTGGGGCACCCCGTCGACCGCGGCACCGGTGAAGAGCTCCGAGCCCCCGGCCATGTTGGACAGGTGCGACAGCGGGACGACCTTGCCCTTCAGCCGCCCGTGCAGGTCGCTGAAGCCGGCCAGGGCGTAGCGGACGCCGGCCGCCTCCAGCCGGGCGCGGACGGCCTCGACGTCCTGGGTTCCGGTTCCGATGGTGGCGGTCATGGTGTCCTCCTCGACGACGTGTTTCGATGACTCGTCGAAAGATGCCCGTCCGGTATTCCGATGGGGCATCGAAACCATTGCACCCGTGTTAACTTCCGCCCGTGGAGGATCCCGTGACACCCAGCGCCGGCCCCGACACCACCACCGACCGGCCGCGCACGGTCGGACGGCCCCGACGCACCGGTGCGGCGCCGGCGGGTGATCCACGGCAGGAGATCCTCGACGCCGCGGCCCGGCTGTTCGCCGACCGAGGCTACGTCGCGACGACGATGTCCGAGATCGCCCGCACGGTCGGCCTGGGGCAGTCCTCGGTCTACTACTGGTTCCGCTCCAAGGAGGACCTGCTGCGGGCGCTGACCGGCGCCAACCGGGAGTCCCTCGAGGTCGCGCACCGGCTGGCGGCTGCCGCCACTCCCCCGCCCGAGCACCTGTACGCCGTCCTCTACGCCGACGTGCTGCAGATGTGCCGGGGAGCCCTCGACTTCTACGACCTCGAGCGCGCCGCGCACGCGCAGCCGGAGTTCTTCGCCGAGATCCTCGCCGACTACGGCCGGCTGCGCGCCGAGATCGAGGCCGTCGTCGAGGCCGGCATGCGGTCGGGTGACTTCGTGCCCGGCGACGCGCGGACCGCGACCCTCGCCTGCCTCGCTCAGACCGAAGGGATCCAGCACCGGTTCCGCAGCCCGACGCCGGACGCCGCCGAGCGGGGTG
The DNA here is from genome assembly GCF_010682065.1 of Blastococcus saxobsidens. Classification (GTDB taxonomy): domain Bacteria; phylum Actinomycetota; class Actinomycetes; order Mycobacteriales; family Geodermatophilaceae; genus Blastococcus; species Blastococcus saxobsidens_B. The sequence goes on along the minus strand of NZ_JAAGWG010000001.1, from coordinate 97,575 downwards.
CCGCGCTCGGCGGGCCGGCCGACGCCGCCCGGCTCGCGGCGGGGACGGCGGTCCGCGCCCTGCTCGTCGACCCGGCCCGCGCGGCCGACGCCGAGCGGGGCGCGATGGCGGTCCTGGACGAGACGTAACCAGAGCGACATCGATTCGATAAGCCATCGGAACGGCGCCTCCGCACTATTCCGATAGCGCATCGAAGGTGTCGGTGCGCCCGGGCTGGAACCCCCTGGAGGCGCACATGGACCCCACGACCGCGGGCAACACGGCATGGCTGCTGACGGCGATCATCGCCGTCATCCTCATGCTGCCGGGGCTCGTCCTCTTCTACGGCGGCATGGTGTCCCGCCGGACGACGACCAACATGATGATGATGGTCTTCGGCGCCTTCGCCCTGACCGCCTTCGTCTGGGTGGCCTTCGGCTACTCCGCCGTCTTCGGCGACTCCCTGGGCGGCGCCGGGGTGCTCGGCAATCCGCTCGAGTACGCGGGCCTGGGGCAGCTGCTCACCCCGGACGAGGGCGCCGCCCTGCCGCCCCTGGCGCTGGCGACGATCCACCTCGGCTTCGCCGGCCTCACGATCGGGATCATCGCCGGCGCGGCGGCCGACCGGATGAAGTTCGGCGCCTGGATGGTCTTCGCCGCCCTCTGGGTGACCCTGTGCTACCTGCCCGTGGCCCACTGGGTGTTCGCCTTCGACAGCGACACCACCACCGGCGGTTGGCTGGCCAACGTCGTCGGCGCGGTCGACTACGCCGGCTCCACGCCCATCCACGTCAACTCCGGCATCGCCGCCCTGGCGCTCGCCATCGTCCTGGGCAAGCGCCGCACCTGGCCGGTCCAGCCCAAGGCGCACAACCTGCCGTTCGTCATCGTCGGCGTCGGCCTGCTGCTCACCGGCTGGTTGGGTTTCGACGGCTCCGCCCTCGGCGCGGCGGACAACGACGCCGCGGTGGCCATCTTCAACACCCTCGCCGCCGCCTGCGCCGGCACCTGCGCCTGGCTGGTCGTCGAGAAGCTCCGCGACGGGCACGCCACCACGCTCGGCGCCTGCTCCGGCGCGATCGCGGCACTGGTCGCCATCACGCCGTCGTGCGGCGTCGTCTCACCGATCGGCGCGCTGCTCATCGGTGCCGGGGCCGGGGTCGTCTGCTACTTCGCCGTCCTGCTCAAGCACCGGCTGGGCTACGACGACGCGCTGGACGTCGTCGCGCTGCACCTGGTCGGCGGGATCGTGGGTGCGCTCGCCATCGGGCTGCTCGCCCACCCCGACGCGCCGATCGGCGAGACCGGCCTCCTCTACGGCGGCGACCCCGGGCTGCTCGGCCGGCAGGCCGTGGCGCTGCTGGCCACCTGTGCCTGGACGTTCACGCTCACGTTCGTCATCGCGAAGGTCCTCGACCGGACCATCGGGATCCGCGTCACCGACGAGCAGGAGCGGGAGGGCCTGGACAAGGCCCTGCACGCCGAGAGCGCCTACGAGAACCCCGAGGCCCTCGCGCACCAGCCCCGCGGCCACGCGGAGCAGGAGCACCACCTGGACCTCGGCCTCGACGTCAAGCCCGGGCCGGAGCCGGCCCGGCAGGCGTAGGGACGGCGGTCGGCCGCCGCACCACCACAACCCAGGGCGCCTCTCCTCCGGGAGGGGCGCCCTGCGCCGCTCCCCATGCGCCGGGCGCGCACGTCGAGCGACGGGATACCGCCGGGCACCGCGGCACGCCACGACAAACCCTGGACGACCCTCCAACGGCGTCCTCCACGGTGTCGACGCCCACGAGGTCCTCGCGCCTCCCACTGCCACCGGCATCCTGCAACTCGGATGGCACGCCTGTGAGGCCTGGGACGGACGAGCCGGAGCGTGACCGACACGTGCCACAGACGGGGTCGGCGCGCACCAGCCCGCTCCTAGGCTTCGCGCATGCCATGCCCCTCCTGTGGGGCGACGGACGCACGCACGCAGATCCTGCCCGGGTACTGGCGCTGCGACGCCCTCGTCCCGGCCGGCCAGCCCGTCGCCGTCGGCGTCGCTCCGTCGCCCATTGCCACCGTGACGGAACGCCGGTGCGGCAAGGTCTACGTCCAATCCAGCGACGACAGGATCGGCTCGGCACGATGCCGCTGCGGCGACCCCGCCGTCGGCGAGTGCACCGAGTGCTCCCGCATGGTCTGCGCCGACCACTCCGACCTCTGGCAGGGCTGGCGGGTCTGCGACCGTGACCTCGCCCTCGCCCGCGTGCGCGCACGCTCGGCCGCGGCCGCCGAGGAGCGCCGCCGCGAGGAAGAAGCAGCCGCCGCCGAGGCCGAGCGCCTCCGGCAGCGCACCACCCTGCTCGAGCTCGCCGACGAGGACGCCGTCTGGATCCTCTACACCCGCGACGCCAAGCGCACCCAGCAGGAGATCCGCTCCGCCGTCCACGTGCTCCGCGGCCTGCGCGCCACCGACTTCACCGACGTCTGCCTGTACCTCCTCCCCTACGCCCGCGAGCTCCAGAAGCAGCGCAACGGGCTCACCAGCCTCTCCGGCTGGCTGTTCACCGGCTCCGGCTACCACGGCCGCTCCTGGTTCCTGACCCGCAAGGGCGAGTGGCACCGCAGCGCCACGGCCGGCACCGAGCAGGGGCACACCTGGAAGAAGGTGCGCTTCGACGACGTCGAGAAGCGCGCCGTGATCGACGAGATGTCCTGGCAGCAGTCCCTCGACAGCGGCCTCATCTGACCGGCGGTCCGGCGCCCAGGCGCCGGACCGGTCAGCGGGTGATCGTCGAGGAGTGCTCGTTCTGCTGGGCGGCCAGCCGCTCGCGCTGCGGGATGACGACGTACTTCGGGTCCTTGGTGCTGGCGATGCCGGCCTCGAAGACGCCGAAGCGGGTGAGCAGCGACCCGGCGGCCAGCAGCGTTCCGGAGGCGATCGCCCCGGCGCGGGTGCGTCCGGCGACCACGGTCAGCCCGGCGCCCACCGCAGTGCACGCCTTGGCCGCCTGCATGAACTTGCCCGGGCGCCCCTCGTGGTACGGCTCGCTCTCGATGCCGTGGTCGTTCTCCACCTTGTGCATCGCGGCCAGCTCGATCGCGGCCCCGGCCACCGCCATCTTGCGCGACGGCCCGGCCTCGTCCACCGGCGTGAACATCATCGTGATGCCACCGCCGGCGGCCATCGCCGAGCCACCGAACACGAACGGCAGCTGGGTGTGCGCCGCATGCCACGACGGCACCGCGGTGTTGGCCAGCAGCACGCCCGTGTAGGTGGCCAGCGGCCCACCGAACAGCGCCGCCACCGCACCCCCGAAGCGCTTGAGCCGCGGGAACCAGCCCAGCAGCTCCACCGCCGCCGTCGCCCCGGCCGCCGCGCTGAACGGCGCCAGGATGTAGGTGCCCACCGACAGCGGCGAGGTCAGCTTGAACACCCGCAGCATGTGCAGGAACCGCGACGGCCGGCCCAGGTCGTGGATCAGGAAGACCACGGACAGGATCGAGCCACCACCGGCGGTCAGCCGGGACACCTTCGTCAGCGTCGGCCGGTCGGTGAAGTCCGCGAGCGCACCGAGGATCGCCGAGGAGCCGGCCGCCCCACCGAGGAACAGGTACAGCGGCACGTCGGGCGACTTCCACACCGGCGTCTTGACGATCTGCCGGCCGTAGTACGAGGTGAACTCGACGTCGTCGACCATCGCGACCTCGCCGCGACCCCGGCCTCCGCCACGCTTGCGGCGCTTCTTGCCCGTCTTCTGCTGGGTCGCCGGGCCGCGATCGGCCTGCCGCCACCCAGCGTCCGGGCTGGTGATCCCGCCGGTCATGTCAGCGCCTCCGCGAGCCGAGGATCGCCGTCACGGCGACCCCGACCATCATCGCCGCGGCCTTGCCGGCCGCCTTCCACATCGCCGGCAGGTCCCGGGTCGTGACGATCGGGTCCGGCGGCAGTCCGTAGACCTCCGGCTCGTCGAGGAGCAGGAAGAACGCCCCGTCCCCGCCTACGCCGTCGTTCTCGTCCCGGCCGTACAGCCGCGCGGTCTCCACGCCCTGCGCCTTGAGCGTCGCCAGCCGTGCGTCGGCGCGCTCCTGCAGCTCGTCGAGGTCACCGAACTGGATGGACTGCGTCGGGCACGCGGTGGCGCACGCCGGCTGCAGCCCGTCGGTCAGCCGGTCGTAGCACATCGTGCACTTGAAGACCCGGCCGTCGTCCTTGCGCTGGTCGATCACGCCGTAGGGGCAGGCCGCCACGCAGTAGCCGCAGCCGTTGCAGATGTCGCCCTGCACGACGACGGTGCCGAACTCGGTGCGGAACAGTGCACCGGTCGGGCAGACGTCGAGGCAACCCGCGTGCGTGCAGTGCTTGCAGACGTCGGAGCTCATCAGCCAGCGGATCTGCTTGTCCGCGCCGGTCTGCCCGGTCTGCGGGTCGAACTCCGAGAGCGCCTCGGCGTTGAGCACGCTGGCCTGCGCCTTGGCGGTGGAGTCCAGGTCACCGCTGTCCGGCGCCGGCAGGTCTCCCCCGGCACTCCGGTCGTCGCCGGGGCGGCGATGAGTCGGCATCGGCAGGTCGACCGCGCGTGACTGCTCGATGAACGCCACGTGCCGCCACGAGTTGGCGCCCAGCATGCCGGTGTTGTCGTAGGACATCCCCGACAGGCCGAGGGCGTCCCGCTCGCCGTGCGAGTCGTCCATCGGGAGCGTGTTCCACTCCTTGCAGGCCACCTCGCAGGCCTTGCAGCCGATGCAGACCGAGGTGTCGGTGAAGAAGCCGACCCGCTTGGGGTGGTCCTCCTCGTAACCGGCCTCCGCCGACACGTCGGGCAGCGGCCCGAACAGCCGGTTCTTCGGGTCCGGCATCGCCAGACCCGGGCTCGCCGAGCTGATGGAGGTCATGCCGGCCTCCTCTCGTCGTGCTGAATCGTCACAGCTTCGATCCCTGACCGGCGTCGGCGTCCACGGGCTCGCGGCCGTTCACGCCCACCCGGCCCGACTGCACGCCGGCCCGCTTCCGGTAGGCCTCGACGAACTCCAGCAGCTCCGGACCCCGCGGACGGCGCCCGGCCACGATGTCGCAGCTGCTGACCTTCGACTCCTGGATGTGGGTGTTGGCGTCCATCACGATGCCCAGCAGGTCGTTGGCGGCGTCACCGGTGGAGATGCCCGCGTAGGACCAGTGGTACGGCATGCCGATCTGGTGGACGACGGTGCCGTCGCGCAGCTTGATCGGCCGCATCCGCTCGGTGACCAGCACCTTCGCCTCGATGGCCGTGCGCGCGCTGACCAGCGTGGCGAACTCGCCGTTGGAGAGCCCACGCAGGCGAGCCAGCTCCGGGCTGATCTCCACGAAGAACTCCGGCTGGAGCTCGGCGAGGTAGGGCAGCGTGCGGCTCATGCCACCGGCGGTGTGGTGCTCGGTGAGCCGGTAGGTGGTCACCTGGAACGGGAAGACCTCGCTGCGCGCGGGGTTGGCCCGGTTCCACGGCCCGTCGAACTGCTCCAGCGTCGGGTTGGCCTGCTGCTTGTACAGCGGGTTCTCCACGACCGACTCGGCCGGCTCGTAGTGCGTCGGCAGCGGGCCGTCGACCAGCCCGGCAGGCGCGTACAGCCACGCCTTGCCGTCGCCCTGCATGACGAACGGGTCGTTTCCGGCCAGCGCGTCCTGCGCCTTGGCGCCGTCCGGTGGCACGTAGTCCGGCCGCTTCTTCTTCTCGAAGTCGGGCACGTCCAGGCCGGTCCACTCGCCGGCGTCTTCGTCCCACCACACGTACTTCTTGCGCTCGCTCCACGGCTTGCCGTCCGGGTCGGCCGAGGCGCGGTTGTAGAGCATCCGCCGGTTCAGGGGCCACGCCCAGCCCCACTCCGAGGCGACCGGGCCCTGCTCCTTGGCCGGCTTGCGGCGAGCGGCCTGGTTGACCCCGTCGGCGTAGACGCCGGTGTAGATCCAGCAGCCGCCGCTGGTCGAGCCGTCGGACTTCATCTGCATGTAGGAGTTCAGCAGCTCACCGTGGGGGCCGTAGCCGTTGATCTCGCGCAGCACGGCGGCTGCGCTCGGGTCGGCCGTCTCGCCCTCGGTCGGGTAGTCCCAGGTGAGGTCGAGCAGCGGGCGGTCCCGCGGGTCGGTGGAGTCCTTCAGCCGCTCGCGCAGGATGCGGCCGAGGTGGAAGTAGAACCACAGGTCGCTGCGGGCGTCGTTCGGCGGCTCGACCGCCTTGTGCCGCCACTGCAGCACCCGCTGGGTCTGGGTGAAGGTGCCTTCCTTCTCCACGTGCGTGGCCGCAGGCATGAAGAAGACCTCGGTGGCGATCGTCTCCGGCTTCAGCTCGCCGGTCTCGTGCTCCGGGCCTTCCTTCCAGAAGGTCGCCGACTCGATCATCTGCAGGTCGCGGACGACGAGCCAGTCCAGGTTGGCCAGGCCGAACCGGTTCATCCGGCTGTTCGGGTGGCCGACACCGGGGTTCTCACCGACCAGGAAGTAGCCGCTGACCTTGCCGGAGATCATGTCGGCGATCGTCCGGTAGGAGCTGTGGTCGCCGTCGATGCGCGGCAGGTAGTCGAAGGCGAAGTCGTTCTCTTCCCGAGCGTGCTCGCCCCACCAGGCCTTGAGCAGGCTGGTCATGTAGTCGCGCTTGTTGCCCCAGAACCCCGCCTTGCCGGCGGCGTCGGCCACGAACTCCTCCAGCGAGGAGTGCTGGTGGGCGTGCGGCATCGGCAGGTAGCCGGGCAGCAGGTTGAACAGCGTGGGCACGTCCGTCGAGCCCTGGATGCTCGCGTGCCCGCGCAGCGCCATGATCCCGCCGCCCGGACGGCCGATGTTGCCCAGCAGCGTCTGCAGGATCGAGCAGGTGCGGATGTACTGCGCGCCGACGCTGTGCTGCGTCCAGCCCACCGAGTACACCCACGCCGTCGTCCGGTCGCGGTTGCTGTTCTCGGTCACCCACCTGGCGACCTGCTCGAACACCTCCGGCTCGATGCCGCAGGCCTCGGACACCATCTCCGGGGTGTAGCGGGCGAAGTGCCGCTTGAGGATCTGGAACACCGAGCGCGGGTGCTGCAGCGACTCGTCGCGCTTGGGCTTGCTGGCGATCGGCGGACCGCCGCTGCCGGCGGCCTGCGCGCGGTCGGAGCCCTGCACCGCCGGGTCGTTCTCCGTGCGGTCCTGCTCGGCCGCCTCGGCCGGGTTGTCCGAGCCGGAGTGCTCGCTCTCCTCCGGCTCGTACTTCCAGGTGTCCTGGTCGTACTGCCGGTTCTCGGCGTCGTAGCCGGAGAACAGGCCGTCGAGGTCCTCGGAGTCGACGAACTCCTCGCCGACCAGCGCCGCGGCGTTCGTGTAGGCGACGACGTAGTCCTTGAAGTACAGCTCGTTGCTCAGCACGTAGTTGATCAGGCCGCCGAGGAACGCGATGTCGGTGCCGATGCGCAGCGGGACGTGCAGATCGGCGATCGCGCTGGTCCGCGTGAAGCGAGGATCGATGTGGATGATCTTCGCGCCGCGCGCCTTGGCCTCACCGACCCACTGGAAGCCCACCGGGTGGCACTCGGCCATGTTCGAACCCTCGATGACGATGCAGTCGGAGTTCGCGAGGTCTTCCAGGAAGTTCGTGGCACCGCCACGACCGAACGAGGCACCCAGACCGGGCACCGTCGCAGAGTGCTATATGCGTGCTTGGTTCTCGATCTGCACAGCGCCCAGGGCGCTGTACAGCTTCTTCATGAGGTAGTTCTCCTCGTTGTCGAGGGTGGCCCCTCCGAGGCTCGCCAGCCCCATGGTCCGGCGCAGCGTCCGGCCCGCGTCGTCGGTGTCCTGCCAGCCCTTGCGGCGGGCGTCCAGGACGCGGTCGGCGATCATCTCCATCGCCGTGTCCAGCTCGAGGTCCTCCCACTCCGTCCCGTGGGGACGGCGGTACTTGACCGTCGTGACGCGCGACGGGCTGGTGACCAGCTGCTTGCTGGCACTGCCCTTCGGGCACAGCCGACCGCGGTTGATCGGGGAGTTCGGGTCGCCCTCGATCTGGACGATCTTCTCGTCCTTCACGTACACGTTCTGCGCGCAGCCCACGGCGCAGTACGGGCAGACGCTCTTCACCACGCGGTCAGCCGTCGCGGTACGCGACACCGTCGCCTCGGTCGCCTTGCTGCGGGCGGCCTTGCCGCGCCCCAACGGGTCCGAGCCGGTCAGCTGCCGGTACACCGGCCAGCTCTCGAGCCAGGTCTTCACTCCTGGCACTCTGCCACCTCGTGCCGACCGTTGCGCGGCGACAGGCCCGCCGCGTCGCCCGACCCGGTTGTGCCCCGCCTTTTCGCCCGCGGTCCGAGCGGTCAGCCGTCCGCCGGGACGAGCTCCTCCACCAGCGGCCTGACCTGGTCGGCGAGGTACCGGTGCCCGGCGGGCGTCGGGGCCACCCGGCCGGGCTCCGCGCGCGCCGGATCGGCCAGCCATCCGGCCACGAGGGGATCGACGAACCGGACCCCGGCGTCCGCCGCCGCGGCGGCGACGGCGTCCCGGTTGGTCTCGATGTAGCCGGGCGGGTCCGCCGTCGGCCAGGCCGGGCCGATGGCGAGCAGCTCGGCCTCCGGTGCCGCCGCCTGCGCGGCCGCGAACACCGACTCCGCCGCGGCACGGACCTCGGGTGCGGCCTCGATGTCGTCCCGCGAGCCGAAGAACACCACGACGTCGAATTCCGATCCCCCGGCCTCGGCGAGACTCCCGAAGGTCGCGCCACCGGGCGGCGTCTTCAGGTAGCCGGCGCCCGTGGCGGCCTGCACGGTGAGCTCGACCGGCCGGCCGTCCTCCCGGAGGTCGTCGGCCAGCAGCTGCGGCCAGCCGGGCTCGTCCGCCGCCGTCGCCGTGGTCCCGTCCCCGATCACGAGCAGCCGCAGCTCCTCGAGCTCCTCGGCAGGCGCCTCGTCGGCCGCGGCCGGGGCCTCGGCCGCGGCGGGGGCCGTGAAGCCCGGCGGCGGCGGCCGGTTGACCACCAGGTAGGACATCACCGCGATCGCCACGACGCTCAGCGCCATCACGATCCAGGCCCAGCGCGGGGCCGGCGGCAGTCCCCCGAACATGACCGGAAGGTACGCGGATCGCGCTCGACCCGTCGCGGTGACGTGGGGGAGGAGCTCAGACCGGCAGGACCGGCAGGTGCTCCGGAGCGCCGGAGACGCCGGGCAGCCGGTACACCCGCGGATTCTCCCGGTCGCTGGGCCGGTAGGCGTAGGTGACGACCTGGCCGCCGTCCAGGGTCACGCGTGCCGCCGTCCCCGCCGGGTCCAGGCTCGGGAGCACCTCGGCGCCGGCCAGCGCCAGCAGCTGCGGCAGCCGCCCCCGGACGACGACCAGCGAGCCGGCCGGCAGCCGTTCGACGGCCTCGACCATCGCCGTCGTCTCCTCGAGCGTGGCCCGCCGGTCGGCCGCCACCTCCGCCGCCGACGGCACGCCCAGCCCGGGCACGAGGCTGCCGGCCACCGCCGCGGCGACCAGAACGGCCAGCTCCGCCCGGCGCAGCAGCATCCCGGCCAGCAGCCAGACCATCGCGACCGCCGGGATCAGGTAGGCGGCGTCGACGGGCAGCAGCAGGTAGGCGCCCAGCTGCGCGACGATCCCCGCCGCCAGCGCGGTTCGCCAGGCGCGCCGCTCGCCGTCCGGCGCCGGCCGGCCGCCGCGCGCCCACCGGAACGCCGCGGCACCGGCGACCAGCGCCAGGCCCACCGCGCCGGCCACCCCGGCCACCCCGGCCCCGACGTGCTGCACCGTGCGCTCCAGCCGGAAGGGCTCCGGCGCCGCCGACAGCAGGTCCGGCCCGTAGGTCGCCAGCGGGACGGCGAAGAAGGCGAGCACCACCGCGGCGGCCGCGGCACCGGCCACGAGCACCCGGCGGAGCGTCCACCAGGGCAGCAGCGCCGCGACGACCAGCAGCGCCACCGCCGCCACCGCGGAGCTCGGCCGGCACGCCACCGCCAGCCCGAGCAGCGCTCCGGCCGCCACCGGCCGGCGCCGCCGGGCCGCCAGCAGGGCACAGCCCAGCGCGGCCAGCGCCCAGGCGTAGTCCATGAACGCGGTGCTGGTGACCAGGACGACGTGGGTGAGTGCGAGCCCGGCCCCGACCACCGGCCACCAGCGGACCCCGAGATCCCGCGCCAGCGCGGCGATCGCCACCACGGCCACCGCCGTCGCCCCCGTGGTCAGTGCGGCGAACACCTCCCAGGGCACCCCCTGCAACGCCGTCGCCACCAGCTCCAGCGCCGGGTACCCCGGCGGTCGGGACGGGACGTAGGAGCCGGTGTCGGCGGCGATCCGGCCGGCCAGCCACAACCGCCAGGCGTCGGGATCCCGCCCCAGACCCGTGCCCGCCAGGAACGGCAGCCGGGTGAGCAGCACGCCCAGCGCCAGCGCCAGGTAGACCAACCGGTGCCGGCGCCCCGGCGAGCTCTCGGTCGGGCCGCCGGTCAGGCGGCTCCCGGACGTCGGCTCAGGAGGGCGCAAGGCGGCCGGGCCAGGCCGCACCCGTCAGGCGGCGCGGTTCCGGGGCGCGACCCGCGGCGGCCAGCCGCTGCGCCTGCGCCCGGCGCTGGGCGGCCCGCCGCAGCAGCACCTGCGCCTGCGCGGCGTCGTCCGTCCGTCGCGCCCGCTCGGCCAGCACCTCCGCCGTCTCCAGCAGCAGGGCCACCCGCCTGCGGTCGACTCCGCCGCGCTCCCCCTCGGCTCGGGGGACCGGCATCGGATCAGGCTTCCGCGAGACCATGCCCGCATCGTGGCGCTCCCGGCCGCTGCCCGCGACTTCGCGCCGTCCGATCGCCGGAGGAGCGCTCCCTGCGGCCTCCGCACCACGGTGCCGGGGCTACGCCTCGAGCGATCCGGTGGACACCATGCGCGCCGCGATCTCGCTGAGCTTGACGTTCTGCCGCTGGCTGGCCGAGCGGAGCACGTCGAACGCCTGCTCCTGGGGCAGCCGGTGCCGCTCCATGAGGATGCCCATCGCGATCCCGATGTCCAGGCGGGACCGCAGCGCCGCCTCGAGACGTCCGTAGTCGGCACGGGCCGTCGCCAGATCCTCGACGGCCTGCGCCAGCTCGGCCCCGACCGTGGAGACGGACGGCTCGGTCACGTGGCGAGTCTGCCCGGTGCCGCTTACGGCGTAAAGCGCCGGGCCGGAGGTACCCCCCACACACCGACGACAGCGCCCGCTCCCCCCGTGGGAGCGGGTGCTGTCGTCGGAGGGGACGGTCGACCAGGGTCAGCGGTCGGTGCCGTCGCGCTGCACCGCGGTGAAGGTGATCGCCAGGTCGGTGACCTGGCCCTGCAACGCGTTGCCGGCGGACTGGGGGAACACGATGGTGGCCAGCAGGTGGTCCACCCGGCCGGGGGCCAGGCTGGCGGCGCCCTCGAGCACCTCGTCCATGACCACCGGTCCGGTGTAGAAGTCGGTCACCGTGCCACCGCAGCCGTACGCGCCGGGGCCGGTCACCGTCCACGGCGAGGAGCAGGACTGGACGACCATCTGCAGCCCGTTCACGCGGTCGGTGTCGAGCAGGCTGGACCGGCTGGCCGCGGACTCGAAGCTCACCGAGCTCCAGGCGAGCGTGCCGTCGTTCCTGAGGTCGAACGGCGTGGCCAAGGTGTCGCCGGGGACGAGGCCGCCGGGGATCAGCGGCACCGTCGCGTTGTTGGCCGCCCGGCCCAGGCTGACGGACAGGACGCCGGTGTCGACGTCGGCCTCCACGGGCGTGGTGGTGTCGGTGAACGTGCCGAAGGTGCCCATGCCGGCGACGGCGGCGGCGATGCCGAGGACCCCGAGCGAGCCCAGGACCTTCGCGGTGGTACCGCTCTCGGCGGCCTTGCTGCTGCGGATCGACACGGTCGGTGTCCCTTCGGTGCTGTCCGGGGCGGTGGCTCCACCCCTCACACCGACGACGTTCGCCGACGAACCGCAGGCTGCCCTCCGGGGAACCGCAAGAGATCCGCAAGACCGCGGCGGGACGCCGTTCCGCGGTCTCCCCGGGGGCCGGGGAGGTGCCGCGACGGCGCACGTCCCCCGTCCGGGTGACGATCCGGTAACTGCGCTGCAGCAAGCCACCCGCGGACGCCGACAACTCCCAGGTGACCACCGCCCCCGACCTGGGGCAGCCGACGGCTGCGCACCCGGCCGCGCCGCCCCGCCGGCGCACCGGGCTCCTCGCCGCGCTGTCGCTGGGGATCGCGCTGGTCGCCGTCGTCCTCGTCGCGCTGCCCGGCTCCCTCGCGCTCCGGCTGGTCGCCCTCCTCGCGCTGGTCCCGCTCACCGCCGCGATCACCGTGCTCTCCCGCCGCCAGTCCCGGCTCACCACCGACCTCCGCAGCAGCCAGGCGGCGTTCCGCACGCTCGTGAAGAGCAGCGTCGACCCCGTCGTCATCCTCGACCAGCAGCTGCGGATCACCTTCGCCTCGCCCGCCGTCGCCACGCTGCTCGGCCGCGACGCCGACGACGTCGCCGGGCTCTCGCTGCCCGACGCCGTCCACCCCGACGACCGGGCCGGTCTCTTCGGCGCCACCGGCACTCCGCCCGGCGAGAAGGGCGAGTTCGCCGTCCGCACCGTGCGGGTGCGCACCGGCGACGGGCAGTGGCGCCTGGTCCAGGCCACCGTCCGGGACCTGCGCACCGACCCCGACGTCGGCGCGATCGTCCTGTACTGCCGCGACGTCACCTCCCGCGGCCGGGGCACCGACCCCGAGCTGCTCGAGCTCTCCCTCACCGACCCCGTCACCGGGCTGCCCAACCGCACCGCGCTCGTCCGCCGGCTGGCCGCCGTCCAACGCGGGGTCGACACCTCACCCGTCGCCCTGGCCCTGGTGTCGGTCGACGGCCTGACCGGGGCCACCCCGCCCGGCACCGAGTCCACCGTGCTGCGGGTGCTCACCTCGCGGCTCGCCCGCGAGCTGCGCGGCGAGGACTGGCTGGCCCGCGGCAAGGACGGCGACTTCGTCGTCCTCGTCGACGGCACCGTCTCCGACGCCGAGGTCGTCGCCACCCGGCTCGTCGCCACCATCGGCTGGCTGGCCACCCCCGCCGGACCGCTCACCGCGACCGCCGGCGTCACCGGCCTGGCCTCCGACGTCGACCCCGGCGAGGCCCTGCGCCGCGCCGACCTGGCCCTCCACAGCGCCCGCTCCGCCGGCCTCGGCTCGGTGCACCGCTACGACGAGGCCCTGCGCATCGCCCGCGACCGGCGCAGCACGCTGGCCGCCGACCTCGCCGGGGCGCTGGCCCGCGGCGAACTGCGGCTGGCGTTCCAGCCCGTCGTCGACGTCGCGCTGCACCGCACCGTCTCCGTCGAGGCGCTGCTGCGCTGGCGGCACCTCGAGCTCGGCGACGTCTCCCCGCAGGAGTTCGTGCCGCTGGCCGAGGAGTCCCCGCTCATCAGCGAGCTCGGCCGCTGGGTGCTGCGCGAGGCCTGCCGCACCGTCGCCTCCACCACCGACGACGAGCTGTCCGTCGCGGTCAACGTCTCCGCCCGCCAGGTGCGCAGCGGCGAACTCGTCTCCGACGTCGTCGCCGCCCTGGAGGCCGGCGGCCTGCCCGCCTCCCGGCTGATCGTCGAGATCACCGAGTCGATGCTGCTCGACGCGCACGTCGCCGCCGACCTGCAGACCCTGCGCGAGCTCGGCGTCCGCGTCGCCGTCGACGACTTCGGCACCGGCTGGTCGTCGCTGGCCTACCTCGTCGGCATGCCGGTGGACCTGCTCAAGATGGACCAGCACTTCCTCGCCGGCGTCGAGACCGACCTGCAGCGCCAGGCGCTGTGCCGCACCGTCCTCCAGCTGGGCGCCAGCCTCGGCCTGCCGGTCGTCGTCGAGGGCGTCTCCACGCCCGGCCAGCTCGCCCTGCTGCGCGACATGGGCCACCGCTTCGTCCAGGGCTACGCCTTCTCCCGGCCGCTGGAGGCCGAGCAGCTCGCCGCCGGCGCCTGGCGCACGGTCGACGCCGCCGCACTCGACAGCGCCGCCCTCGGCGCTCCGCCCCCGGCGGGAACGCCATGACCTGGCTGCGGGAACTCCCGTCCCAGCTCCGCTGGACCGTCGTCCTCGGCATCGTCGGCCTCGCGCTGACGGTGCCGTTCAGCGCGCCCGACGGCACCGGCATGCAGTGGGACGAGCTCGTCCTCGGCTCGATCGCCACCAGCTGCGCGGTGCTGGTCCTGCGCCGGCTGCGGATCATGGACCGCCGCGCCGCCCGGCCCTGGTGGCCGCCGGCCATCGGCGCCCTCGGCTTCGCCGTCGCCCAGTTCCTCGCCGGCGCCTTCCCGGGCCCGGCGTTCGACGGTTTCGGGGTCGACGACGTCGTCCTGCTGGCCGGCGCCACCTCCCCGCTGATCACCTGCGCGATGCTGGCCCGCACCGTCAGCCGCACCCGGTGGAGCGCGCTCGTCGTCGACGCCGCCATCGTCGTCTCCGCGATCCTGGTGATCACCGAGCTGCTGCGCACCCCGCTGGTCAGCCCGGCCAACGCGCCGGAGGACCTGCGCTCGCTCGTGCTCGTCTACGGCGCCTACGCCGCCGTCATGCTCGGCGGCGTCGGCGCCCTGTGCACCGTCTCCACCGCGGCGATGCGCCGCTCGGCCACCACGCTGATCGCCGGCGTCTCGCTCCAGGCGTGCGCCGCCGGCGCCGAGGCGATGGCCATCGTCGACCCCAGCTGGGGCTGGACGGCGGTCTCGGACTACGCCGTCGCCGCCTCGCTGCTGTGCGCCGGCCTGGCCGCCCACCGTGCGCCGCTCGGCCCGACCGACCGCAGCGCCCGCGCCGCCGCCCCGCAGGTGAGCCCCGCCGGGCTCTCGCTCGTCGTCGCCGCCATCCTCGGCGTGCCGGCGGCCATGGTGTGGGGCGTCCTGCAGGGCGAGCACGTCAGCATGGCCGCCGAGCTCGGCTGCTGCCTGATCTTCGTCCTCATGGCCGTCCGGCTGGTGCTGCGCATCCGCGAGGACGGCCGGGTCACCGAGGACCTCGTGCGCAGCGAGGAGGACTTCCGCGAGCTCATCGAGTCAAGCTCCGACGGCATCGCGATCATGGACGGCGACTTCCGGCTGCTGTTCGCCTCCCCCGCCGCCCGCAGCCTGCTCGGCATCGACGGCGAGCCGTCCGACGGCGTCTCGCTGCTCGACCTGCTCGTGCCCGAGGACCGCGAGCCGGTGCGCACCGCGTCGCTCGCCCAGGCCGCCGGCGACGCCACCCCCCTGCACCTGCGCGTGCCGGGCCAGGGCACCGAGCCCCGCGAGCTGGAGGTCACCTCCTCCGAGCGCCCCGGCGGCACCCGGCGCGTCCTCTACCTGCGCGACGTCACCACCCGGCGCACCCGCGAGCGCGAGCTCGAGCGGATGGCCTACACCGACCACCTCACCGGGCTGCCCAACCGCGCGCTGCTCTTCCGCGAGCTCGGCCGCGTCTCCGCAGACCCCCGCTGCCTGCTCGTCCTCGACCTCGACGGCTTCAAGGCCGTCAACGACGTCGCCGGGCACGAGTCCGGCGACCACCTGCTGGTGGAGGTCGCCCGCCGGCTGCACACCGTCGTGCGGGACGACGACCTGGTCGCCCGCCTCGGCGGCGACGAGTTCGCCGTCGTGCTCAGCGGCTCGGTCGCCGACGGCGAGGACGTCGCCCAGCGGATCGTCGACATCATGGCGATGCCCTTCCGCACCGACGGCACCACGTTCGCCGTCGGTGCCAGCGTCGGCGTCTGCACGCTGGAGTCGATGGGCGGCCAGGCCGCCTTCCGCGCCGCGGACAGCGCGCTGCGGGCCGCCAAGCAGGCCGGCAAGGGCTGCGTGCGGCTGGCCGGCGACGAGGACCTCTCCGGCGTGGAGACCAAGGCGGACTTCCACGACGTCGTCGCCGAGGGCACGTTCGACGTCCGGCTGGACGCCGCCTGCACGCCCGAGGGCCGCATCGAGCTCGTCCACGCCGTCCCCAGCTGGTCCCACCCGCTGCACGACACCGTCAGCGGCGTGGCGCTGTGGGGATTCGCCGACCGCCAGGGCCGCGCCACGGAGCTGCAGCTGTGGCTGCTGCACGCGGCCACCCGGGCGGTCGCCGGGCTCGCCGACGACCGCGTCTGCGTGGCCGTCAGCCTGCCTGCGGGCATGGTCGCCGCCGAGGGGCTGGCCGAGATGGTCGCCGGCGCGCTGACGGCGTCCGGCCTCCCCGCCGGGCGGCTGGTGATCTCCTTCACCGAGGAGACGCTGCTGACGTCCTCGGCGGCGCTCGTCCCCGAGCTCGAGGCCGTCCGGCGCACCGGCGTGCGGCTCCTGCTGGACAACTACGGCATGGGCTACAGCCTGTTCGGCCTGATGGCCCGGGTGCCGCTGGACATGGTGCGCGTGGACCTGCCCGCCCTGGCCACCCGCGACGACACCGAGCGCGCGCTGGTGGTGCTGGCCGCGATCGGCCGCACCACGACCAATCTCGGGCTGGTCTCCGTCGCCGGGGGCATCTCCACCGCCGAGCAGCGCGACGGCGCCGTCGCCGCCGGCCTCCAGCTGCTGCACGGCCGCGCCCTGCCGCACGACCTCACCGTCGAGGACCTGGCCGCGCTGCTCGCCGGCTCCCCCGTCCCCACCCCCTGACCCAGCTTTTCCGCGGAAACTCACCGGAGCTTTTCCGCGGAAACTCACCGGGGCTGTGCGTGGGACGCCTCGGGGACGGCGCCGTGACCATCCGGTGAACAGCCGCACCCCGGTCTGGTGGGTACCGCACCGAAGGTCGACAGTGGACGACGTGAGACCCGACGCCCGTGCCTGGTTCGAGGAGCGCACCACCACCGCGACCTCGCTGGCCGATCTGGACCCCGTGGGCCTGCTGCGCGCCAAGCGCCGCGGCGGCCACCGGGTCAGCGTCGTGCTGCCCGCCCGCAACGAGGAGGCGACCGTCGGCCGGCTGGTCGCCACCGTCCGCGAGCACTGGATGGGCCGGACCCCGCTCGTCGACGAGCTGCTCGTCATCGACTCCGACTCCACCGACGCCACCGCCGCGGTCGCCCGCGCCGCCGGCGCCGACGTCGTCGCCACCACCGACGTGCTCCCCGAGCACGGCACCCGCCGCGGCAAGGGCGAGGCGCTGTGGAAGGCGCTGGCCGCCACCACCGGCGACCTCGTCGTCTTCCTCGACGCCGACCTGCTCGGCGACGTCACCCACTACGTGCCCGGCCTGCTCGCCCCGCTGCTCACCGATCCGCAGGTGCGGTACGTGAAGGGCTGCTACACCCGGCCGCTCGAGGTCGAGGGCACCGTCGTCCCGGCCGGCGGCGGGCGGGTCACCGAGCTGACCGCGCGCCCGCTGCTCAACGCCCTGTGGCCCGAGCTCGCCGGCGTCGTCCAGCCGCTCGGCGGCGAGTACGCCGGGCGCCGCTCCGCGCTGGAGCAGGTGCCGTTCGTCTCCGCCTACGGCGTGGAGGTCGGCCTGCTGGTCGACCTGCTGGCCCTGGGCGGGCTGTCCTCGCTGGCCCAGGTCGACCTCGGCGTCCGCCGGCACACCTCGCAGCCGGTCGAGGCGCTGGGCGAGATGGCCGGCCAGGTGCTGGCCACCGTGCTGGCCCGCGCCGCCTGCACCCGCCAGCCCAGCGGGCTGCTCACCCAGTTCCGGCACGACGGCAGCGGGTTCCTCCCCCGCAGCAGCCCGGTCGCCGTCGACGAGCGACCGCCGCTGATCACCGTGCCGGAGTACCGGGCCCGTCTCGCCGGGTGACCCCTCGGTCGCGCAGCGCGCCGACCCCGGGGATCATCTGCGACGTGCGCGTCGCCCGCCCCGCAGCGTCCCCCTGCCTCCGCCGGTGAGCGGCCCCGAGGTCGTCGCCCACCGCGGCGCCACCGTGGAGGCGCCCGAGCACACCCTGGCCGCCTACCGGCACGCCGCCGACATCGGCGCCGACGCCGTCGAGTGCGACGTCCGGATGACCCGGGACGGCGTGCTCGTGTGCGTGCACGACCGGCGAGTGCACCGCACCTCCAACGGCCGCGGTGTCGTCTCCACGATGCGGCTGGCCGAGATGGAGCAGTTCCAGTTCGGCGCGCGGCGCGGCCGGCGCACCCCGTGGAAGGACGACGAGATCGTCGCCGTCACCGACGAGCCCGACGTCGAGAACGGCCGGGTGCTCACCCTCGAGCGGCTGCTGGAGTACGTCACGTCGACGCCGGGCACCGTCCGGCTGGCCATCGAGACCAAGCACCCCACCCGGCACGCGGCCCGCGTGGAGCAGGAGCTCATCCGCTGCCTGCGCCGCTACGGCCTGCTCGACGGCGACCGGCCCGCCGAGTGGGCCGGCAAGCCCGCGTTCCGGGTGATGAGCTTCTCCCAGCTCGCGGTGCGCCGGGTGCGCGCGCTGGCGCCGGGCGTGCCGACGGTGCAGCTGATCGGCAAGCGGCTCCGGCCGGTGCGCAGCGAGCTGCTGACCGGCTCGATGACCGCCGTCGGGCCGGGGGTGGCCCTGCTGCGGTCCGACCCGTCCTACGTGGCGGAGGCGCACGCCGCGGGCAAGGAGATGCACGTCTGGACGGCGAACACCCCCGCCGACATCGACTTCCTGGTCTCGCTCGGCGTCGACGCGCTGATCACCGACCGCCCCGACGAGGTGCTCCGCCGGCTCGGCCGCGCCCCCGGCGCCTACGGCCGGACCGGCTGAGCTCCTCCGCGGATACCCACCCCTGCTCTTCCGCGGAAAAACAGGGGTGAGTTTCCGCGGAAAAGCAGGGTCAGGCGGTGATGTCGAGGCGGTCCAGGGCGGCGGCGAGGTCCCCCGGGGTGTCGAAGACGTCGAGGGCGCCGGCCTCGCGCAGCTCGTCGTCGCCGAACCCGCCGGAGCGCACCACGATCGCCGGCATCCCCGCGTTCTTCGCCGCCTCGACGTCGAATACCGAGTCGCCGATCATCACGCTCGGCGCGTCCACGGGCTCGCCCAGCTTCTTCAGCGCCACCTGCAGCAGATCCGGCGCCGGCTTGCTCGACTCGACGTCCTCGCTGGTGGTCCACGCCTCGGCCAGGTCCCGCACCCCGAGCAGGTCCAGCGCGTGGTCCACGTGCTTGCCCTTGCCCGAGCTGGCCAGCACGACCCGGTGCCCGCGCTCGCGCAGCGCCTCGATCAGCGCGCGGGCCCCGGGCAGCGGCTCGACCTCGTCGATGACCTTGTCGAACTCCTCGGTCCACCGCTCCCGGGCCTGGTCGCCGATCCGCGCCTCGACGTCGTCCCCTCCGAGCGCGGCCGGCAGCCGGTCGCCGCCCATGCCGATCAGCCGGTGGATCCGCCAGACCGGGAACGTCTCCCCCAGCGACCGGAGCGCCCGGTACCAGGCCAGGGCGTGCTGGTAGTTGGTGTCGACGAGGGTGCCGTCCACGTCCAGGACGGCGATGCGCGGCTCACTCATGCGCCCTGCCCTGCCCACTCCCGGCAGAAAGTGCACCTTCTGCCGGGACACACCCGCTTTTCCGCGGAAAAGCACCGGTGCTTTTCCGCGGAGAAGCACGGTGCTTTTCCGCGGAAAAGCGGGGGTCAGTCGGCGTGGACGAGGAGGCCGCGGACGGTCTCGCCGGCGGCCTGGTCGCGGTAGCCCTGGTTGACCTCGTCCAGGGAGTAGCGGCGGGTGATCAGCCGGTCGAGCTCCAGCCGGCCCTCCTCGTGCATCCGCAGCAGCCGGGGGATGTCGGTGAACGGGTTGCACGAGCCGAACATCGAGCCCTGCACCCGGTGCTCGAACACCGTGGTGATCTGCCCGTTGAGGGTGACCGAGCCGTCCGAGGGCCGGTCGCCCAGCGCGGTCAGCACCAGCGTGCCGCCCTTGCCCAGGCACGCGGCGGCGCCCTTGTAGACCTCGGCCGACATCTTCCCGACGGTGACGACGACGACGTCGGCGCCCGTGCCGCGCGACAGCTCGCGGGCCAGGTCCACCGCCTCGTCGGTCGAGGCCACGGTGCGGGTGGCGCCCAGCGACTCGGCGAACTCGCGCTTCATCGCCACCGGGTCGACGCCGATGACGTGCATCGCGCCGGCGTGCACCGCGCCCTGCACCGCGTTCACGCCGACCCCGCCGAGCCCCACCACGACGACGACGTCGCCCGGCCGGGTGCCGCCGGCGTAGACGGCCGAACCCCAGCCGGTGGGCACGCTGCACGCGGTGAGCGCCGCGGTGTCCAGCGGCAGCCAGGGGTCGATCTTCACGCAGGAGAACTCGCTGAGCAGCGTGTGCCGGGCGAAGGCGCCCACCATGCAGAAGCCGCCCAGCTCCTCGCCGTCGAGCCGGTAGGGGTACTGCCCGCCCGGCAGCAGACCGGTGGCGATCGTGGCGCCCTTGTCGCAGATGTTCGACCGGCCCGAGGCGCAGAACCGGCAGTGCCCGCACGCCGGCAGGAAGCTGGTGACGATGTGGTCGCCCGCGACGACGCCGGTCACGCCCGGGCCCACCGCCTGGACGACGCCGGAGCCCTCGTGTCCGCCGACGATCGGGTACCGGCCGCCGGGGTTGGCGTGCCGCAGGTGCTCGTCGGAGTGGCACAGGCCCGAGTACGCCATCTCGACCAGGACCTCGCCGGGCCCGGGCTCGCGCACCTCGAGCTCGACGATCTCGTACTCGGTCTCCGGCTCGCGCAGCACAGCCGCTCTGGTGAGCACCGGGCGTCCTCCTCGGGGTGGTGGGGGCGGGACCTCCGTCCCGTCCGGACGCGGTCACCGTCCGCCATCGTGCCTGGTGGCCGGGGGCGTCCCGCACGGGCCCGGGCACGGGCTCGGCGGGAAGTACATACCGGGCGGCCAGTCGGGGTGCATTCGGATACTGAACGTGCCTAAGCTTCGACCGTGGGTGATCTCAGCGACCGCCGGGCGATGAAGAAGGCACGGACGCGGGCGCACATCCGGAGCGTGGCCCAGCAGATGTTCGACGCACACGGATTCGACACCGTGACGACCGCCGACATCGCCCGCCGCGCCGATGTCGCCGTCCAGACCGTGTTCAACCACTTCCCCACCAAGGAAGAGCTCTTCTTCGACGGCCGGACGCCGTGGGTGTCCGGACCGGCGGACGCGGTGCGGGACCGGGCCCCCGGCAGCTGCCCGCTGGAGGCCCTGCGGTCGTACCTGGTGGACCAGGTGCCGGGCATGGTCGACGTCCTGGGCGCCGCCGAGCGGCAGGCCTACGCGCGCGCGATCAAGGCCTCCGACACGCTGCAGGTGCGTGAGCGGGAGCTCGTGTTCGAGAGCGAGCGGCAGCTCACCGCCGCCCTGCACGACGCGTGGACCGGCCAGTCGCACACCGACGCGGCCGGCAACCCGCGCGACCCCCACACCGCGGCATCGGTCACCGCGGCGGTGTGGCTTTCGGCGACCCGGGCGCTGATCGTCGAGCACCGCGCCCTGGTGGCCGGCGGCCTGGACACCTGCGCGCTCGCCGACGACCTCAGGGAGCTGGCCGACCGGCTGCTGACCGGTCTGGCCCAGGCCGCGGGACTGCTGGGCGCACCCAGCCGCACCACCGCGCGCGTCGTGCCCGCCCGGAGCCCCCGGCCGGCCGACCGGCTGACCGGCTGACCGGCTGAGCCCGGCTCAGGCGGCGACCGGCTCGCCTTCCTTGCGCAGCAGCGGCGTGAGGACCTCGTCCACCACCAGCTCGACCTGCTCGGGCGTCAGCGGGTCGACCAGCCGGTAGCGCTGCCACCAGAAGGCCTCCAGCATCGCGGTGAGCAGGCGCAGCCGCTCCGGCCGGATGCCCTCGCCGCGCGCCTCGGCCCGCACGCCCAGCTCCTCGACCGCGCGGGTCAGCGGACGCACGAGCGCCTCGTCGAGCCCGGCCCGCAGCTCCTCGTCGTGGCACGCCGCGCCGACCAGGCTGGCCACCGCCCGCTCCTCGCGGTCCAGCGGCTGGGTCCAGCGCTGCAGCAGGCCCAGCAGGTCGGCCCGCAGCGATCCGCCGTCCTCCGGCACCTCGACGAGGTGGAAGCGGCTCACCGCCGCCCGGGCAAGCGCTGCCATGGTGGGCCAGCGGCGGTAGATGCCCGCCTTGCCGGCCCGCGCGCGGGCGGCGATCCGGTCGCTGTTGAGCCTGCCCCAGCCCTCGTCGGCCAGGATGTCGACGGCGACGGTGAGCAACTGTTCCGAGAGTTCCGCACTGAGCGGGCGTCCAGGCGCGCCGCTCACGATGCCGCTCCGACGCGGCTGATCATCTGCACCGGGACATAGTGACCGTTCGGTGGAGTCACCACAACGATCTTCGGCGCACAACTTACCGACGAGTTCGGTTTCGGCCACCGCGAGTTCACGCAGGTCAGCCGCTGGCCGCGCTCTCCACGTGCACCTGCAGGCTCGCGCCGTCGGCGGACAGCCAGCCGCGGGCGCGGGCCCCGGCGATCATCTCGTCCCACCGGCTCGCCCACCCCGGGGCGCTGGACTGCGGCTCGGCGGCAGCCCGCAGCGCGGCGACGTCGATGAACGCCGTCTCCGCGTCCTGCAGCCGGCCCAGCCCCGACCGTTCCAGCGCCTCGGTGGCCTCCTCGTCGGTGACCGCCCCCAGCGCCAGGTGCAGCCGGTTGAGCTCATCGACGTCGACCACCCGTGCCTCGGGCTGCTCCTGCGCGCCCGTCACCACCTCGACGATCACCACGACCTCCTCATGGGGCCTTTATGGCCACTTTGGCCCTCACACATGCCAGGGAAAACGGGTGAAGTCGGGGTCGCGCTTCTCCAGGAAGGCGTCGCGGCCCTCGACCGCCTCCTCGGCCATGTAGGCCAGGCGCGTGGTCTCACCGGCGAACAGCTGCTGGCCGACCAGCCCGTCGTCGATCAGGTTGAACGAGTACTTGAGCATCCGCTGGGCGGTCGGGCTCTTGGCCACGATCTTCTTCCCCCACTCCAGCGCGGTGGCCTCCAGCTCCGCGTGCGGGACGACGCGGTTGACCATGCCCATCGCGTGCGCGTCCTCGGCGGTGTACTCGTCGCCCAGGAAGAAGATCTCCCGGGCGAACTTCTGGCCGACCTGGCGGGCCAGGTACGCCGAGCCGAAGCCGCCGTCGAAGCTGCCGACGTCGGCGTCGGTCTGCTTGAACCGGGCGTGCTCGGCGCTGGCCAGGGTCAGGTCGGCGACGACGTGCAGGCTGTGCCCGCCGCCGGCCGCCCAGCCGGGGACGACGCAGATGACGACCTTGGGCATGAAGCGGATCAACCGCTGCGCCTCCAGGATGTGCAGCCGGCCGCTCGAGCCCTGCGCGTGCTCGTAGCCGTACTTCCCGCGCACCCGCTGGTCGCCGCCGGAGCAGAAGGCCCAGCCGCCGTCCTTGGGGCTCGGGCCGTTGCCGGTGAGGATCACGCAGCCGACGTCGGTGGACAGGCGCGCGTGCTCCAGCGCGGTGATCAGCTCGTCGACGGTCTGCGGCCGGAAGGCGTTGCGCACCTCGGGGCGGTCGAACGCGATCCGCACGACGCCGGCGTCGACCGCGCGGTGGTAGGTGATGTCGGCGAAGTCGAACTCCTCGACCGGGGCCCAGGCGGAGCTGTCGAAGATCTCGGAGACGTCGTCGCGCGCGGTCATGGCTCGAACCTAACCCGCAGGGTCGGCTCGCGGCGCCGGCCGTCTCACTTGCGGCCGAGCAGCCCGCCGGTCACCCCGTCCACCGTGTCGCCGAGCCCGTCGGTGACGGGGTTGGTCAGCGTCGAGAGGGCGACCAGCACGTCGTTGACCAGCTTGCAGGGGCACGGGACGCCGTTGGCGTCCGTGCTCGGGGGCGGCGGGGGCTTCGGCGTCGGCTTGGGCGCGGGGTGCGTGGGCTGCGGCGCGGGGGCCGGGGCGGGCACGGGGGCCGGGGCGGGAGCCGGTGCCGGAGCGGGCCTGGGGGCCGGAGCGGGCGCACCGGCCGCCGTCCCTCCGCCGCCGCCGGAGCCACCGCCGGTCCAGCCGGACCCACCCGAGCCGGCCGCGCCGCTGCCCGAACCGCCGGATCCCGAACCGCCGGAGCCCGAACCGCCGGATCCCGAACCGCCGGAGCCCGAGCCGCCGGAACCGGAGCCGCCGGAGCCCGAACCGCCGGATCCGCTGCCGCCCGCGCCGCCGTTGCCGGCGGCGTCCGATCCGGGACCGCTGTTCCCGGCCGGGTCCACCGGCGTCTCCCCCGGCGCGGGGGTGCGCGCGGCCTCGGTCGTCAGGGCCGCCGCCCCGCCGGAACCATCGGGGACGTCGGGCAGGTCGGGGTCGGCCCCGGTGAACACACCGTCGGAGTCACGGGAGGACGACGAGTCGTCGCTCCCCGCGTCGCCGCCGCCGAGCAGCATGAACGTCAGCGGAACGGCGACCAGCAGCCCGGCGCAGAGCAGGGCCAGCGCGAGGAGCATCCCCTTGCGACGGTCGGGGCGCGCGCGTCGCTCGTGGCGGCCGCCGCCGAAGCCGATGGCCCCGTGGCGTCCGGTGCTGGCTGCGTGGCGGGACAGGGCCGGCTCCTTCGCGATGCGGTCGTGCCACCCCGCCCGCTACCGGGCGGGGACATCGGGAGGGGGTTGCCCAGCCACTCGGAAACTATTCGTCCGCAACTGCATCGAGCAACGGACGCAGCCGGCCGAGCGAGGCGGCCAGCCCGGGGTGCAGCTCCACCTCGCCGAGCCGGGCCACCGGCACCCAGGCCACGCCGTCGCTCTCGCCGTCGAGCATCAGGTCGCCGGCCTCGATCGGACGCGCGGGGCTGGCCAGCACGGTCGTGTAGGCCCAGCCGCCGTGGTCGTCGACCGAGTGCGCGCCCAGGACCAGGTCGCCGGCGGTCAGGCCAAGCTCCTCGCGCACCTCGCGCAGCGCCCCGGCGTCCGCCGCCTCCCCGGCGTGCAGCGCGCCGCCGGGCGTCCCCCAGGTCCCGCCGTGGTGCGACCACAGCGCGCGGTGCTGCAGCAGCAGCTCCGGGCCCTCGGGGCCCTCGCGGTGGATGAGCAGCCCGGCCGCACCCGCCCGGCCCCAGTGCCGGTGCCCCTGGGCGCAGAGGGTCCAGCCGTCGGTCGAGGTGAGCACGACCTCCAGTCAACCCGGCCGCCGGCCGGGACGCCGGGCCGGAGGGCGCCCGCACATGCTCCGTCTCTGCTCCCCCTGGTAAGCAGAGGCGGAGCATCCGTAGGTACACACGGCTCCCGGAGGGCGCGCGCATGACCACGACCACGACCATGGCCGAGCTGAACGACCTGATCGGGACCGAGCTCGGCACCAGCGACTGGTACGAGGTGACGCAGGAGCACGTCAACCTCTTCGCCGACGCGACCGGCGACCACCAGTGGATCCACGTCGACGTGGAGCGCGCGACCAAGGAGAGCCCGTTCGGCGGGCCGATCGCCCACGGCTACCTGACGCTGTCGCTGCTGGTCCCGCTGTTCGGCCAGGTGCTGCTGGTCACCGACACCGTGATGGGCGTGAACTACGGCCTGAACAAGGTGCGCTTCCCCTCCCCGGTGCCGGTGGGCTCCCGGGTGCGGCTCACCGCAACGCTGGCGAACGTGGAGGAGATCACCGGCGGCAAGCAGCTGACCTTCTCCTGCGTCATCGAGCGCGAGGGCGGCGACAAGCCGGTCTGCATCGCCGAGCCGGTCTACCGCTACTACGGCGGCTGAGCCGGCCTCCATGCGCATCGCCGTCTTCACCGGGTCGCACGCCGGCCCGCCGGCGCACGCCGAGGCAGCGGCCACCTTCGCCGCCGGCCTGGCGCGGGCCGGCGTCGGGATCGTCTACGGCGGCGGCCGCGTCGGGATGATGGGCGTCGTCGCCGATGCGGCCCTGGCCGCCGGCGGGGAGGTCGTCGGCGTCATCCCGCAGCACCTCGTCGACGACGAGCTGGCCCACCCCGGCCTGCCGCGGCTGGAGGTCGTGCAGACCATGCACGAGCGCAAGGCCCTGATGGCCGACCTCGGCGACGCCTTCGTGGCGCTGCCCGGCGCCGCCGGCACGCTCGAGGAGCTGTTCGAGGCCTGGACCTGGGGGATGCTCGGCCTGCACGCCAAGCCGACGGCGCTGCTCGACGTCGACGGCTTCTGGCAGCCGCTGCTGGCCCAGCTGCGCCGCATGGTCGACGACGGCTACCTCGACGGGCGGCGCCTGGACGCCCTGGGCGTGGTCGCCGACGCCCCCGGGCTGCTGTCGTTCGCGGCGGGCTACGAGCACCCGCCGCGGAAGTGGACCGCGCCCTCGTCGTCCTGATCCGCCGGGGTAGCCGTAACCCATCAGCAACACGAATCGTGGTGCACTGGTGGCATGCCGACACGCCAGGTGGCCGAGACCCGTGTGGTCCACGGGCACAAGCGCGCCTTCATCCGGGCCGGCGACGGCCCCGCGCTGCTGCTCCTGCACGGTATCGGGAACAACTGCCAGACCTGGGCCAAGGTGATCGACCGGCTCGCCGAGACCCACACCGTCATCGCGCCGGACCTGCTCGGCCACGGCAACTCCGACAAGCCCCGCGGGGACTACTCGCTGGCCGCCTACGCCAACGGCATGCGCGACCTGCTCTCGGTGCTCGACATCGAGCGGGCCACCGTGGTCGGCCACTCGCTCGGCGGCGGCATCGCGCTGCAGTTCGCCTACCAGTTCCCCGAGCGCTGCCAGCGGCTGGCGCTCGTCGGCAGCGGCGGCCTGGGCCCGGAGCTGTCCGCGGGGCTGCGGGCGGCGACGCTGCCCGGGGCCGAGCTCGTGGTCACCGCGCTGGCCGGCGTCTCCGGCCCGCTGCGGAGCGGGCTGCAGGCCGTGGAGACCGTCGGCCGGGTCACCGGCCTGAAGCGGGTCGGCGACCTCGCCCAGGCGGTGGACGCGCTGCTGGCCCTCAAGGACGCCGAGGCTCGCCGGGCCTTCCTGCGCACGCTGCGCGGCGTGGTGGACGCCCGCGGCCAGGCCGTCACCGCCCTGGACCGGCTCTACCTGGCCGACGCCATCCCGATGCTCGTCGTCTGGGGGGCCCGCGACCCGATCGTGCCGGCCCAGCACGCCCGGACCGTGGGGGAACTGGTGCCCAGCGCCCGGGTGGAGGTCTTCCAGGAGTCCGGCCACTGGCCGCACCTCGACGAGCCCGACCGGTTCTGCGACGTGCTGCTGGACTTCGTCACCACCACCGAGCCCGCGGCGCACGATCTGGACAGCTGGCGGCGGCTCCTGGCGCAGAACTGGGACGGCGTCCCGCGCCCCGTCGCGCAGTGATCGCCCCCGCTCCCTAGCCTCAGCGCCGTGGAGCACTGGGACGTCGTCGTCGTGGGAGGGGGCCCGGCCGGGGCTGCGTGCGCCCTGGCCGTGCGGCAGTCCGATCCCTCGGCCCGCGTGCTGGTGCTCGACCGGGCCGCGTTCCCCCGCGACAAGGTCTGCGGTGACGGGATCGCCGCCGAGGCGCTCGACGTCCTCGCCGGGCTCGGGGTCGACCCGGCCGCCGTCACCGACGGCTACCCCGCCGTCCCGCGGCTGCGGCTCACCTCGCCGCGGGGGACGACCGTGGAGCGGGCCACCGAGCGGCCCTCCTACGTGATCCCCCGCTCGGTGCTGGATGCCCGGCTGATCGCCGCGGCGCAGGACGCCGGGGCGGTGCTGCGCCGGGAGCAGGTGCGGAAGGTGCGCGCGGCGCCCGGGCACGTCGAGGTCGACTCCGCGCTCACCGCCGGCGTGCTGGTGGGTGCCGACGGCGCCGAGTCGGTGGTCCGCCGGGCGCTGCACGTCCCGCGCGGCCTGCCCTCCCAGGTGGCCGTGGCGTTGCGCGGCTACGCGCCCGAGCCCCCCGGTCAGCACGGCGTCCAGGTCATCGTCACCACCGAGCAGCGCTGGCCGGCGTACGCGTGGTCCTTCCCGCTCGGCGACGGGCGGGCCAACGTCGGCTACGGCGAGCTGGTGTCTGCCGGGGCGACCCGCGCCGGCCTGGTGGAGGGGCTGCACCGACTGCTGCCGGGGGTCTCCCCCGCCGGGCTCAAGGCCCACCGGCTGCCGCTGAGCACCGGCCGGCCGCGCCAGCCCGACGGCCGGGTGCTGCTGGCCGGGGACGCCGCCTCGCTGATCAACCCGCTCACCGGCGAGGGGATCTTCTACGCGGTGCTCTCCGGCGCGCTGGCCGGCCGGGCGGCGGCCGCGGGCGCCGGAGCGGGCGAGGCGTACCGGCGGGCGCTGGGCAGCCGCCTCGGCCGGCACCTGCGGCACTCGTCGGTGGCGTCCCGGCTGAGCCGCCGGACCGCGCTGATGGACGCCGTCTTCCGCGCGGCGGGGGACGACCAGCGGGTGTTCGACACCGTCGTCGCCCTCGGGCTGGCCGACGGCCGGCTGACGCCCCGCACCCTGGTGTCCGCGGCCCGCAGGCTGCGCTGACCCCTCGCGCCGTCAGTGGTCGGCCAGCGCCACCCGCACACCCAGGCCGATGAGCACCGCGCCCGTGACCCGCTCGACGGCGATGCGCACGCGCGGCCGGGACAGCACCCGGCCCAACGAGCCCACCGCGAGCGAGAAGAGCCGCCACCAGAGGACCGCGAGGGCGAGGAACACGGCCGCCAGGACGCCGGTCGTGGATGCCGGCTCTCCCGGGGACACGAACTGCGGGATGAGCGTCAGGAAGATCAGCGCGATCTTGGGATTGAGCAGATTGCTCACCAGGCCCTGACGGAAGGCCGGGCGCCGGCCCGTCACCGGCGCGGGGGTCGGCGTCGACGCGGTGGACGCGGTGGGAACCTCCGGCTGGGTCCGCGCATGCCACAGAGTCGTCACGCCCAGGTAGACGAGGTAGGCAGCCCCGACGAACTTGACGACCATGAAGGCCGTCGCCGACGCCGCGAGGATCGCCGCCAGGCCGACCGCCGACGCAGCGGCGTACACCGCGATGCCCGCGCAGCACCCCAGCCCCGTCCACCACGCCGCCCGGACGCCGCCCCGCACCCCGTTGCGCAGGACGAGGGCCATGTCCGGACCCGGAGCAAGGGTGAGGACGACCACCACGGCGAGGAAGGGCAGCAGTTGGGCGGGCACCGCGTCACTGTAGGCAGCGGCAGGGATCCCCGGACGAGCCCAGTCGCCGCTCGGTGAGCCGTGCGCAGGGCTCGCTCCGTCGCCGGCGCCGGCAGCCTGCCCGCGACGGGCCGGAGGGTCAGGCGGCGGCGACCTCGACGCGACCGCGGCCACCGCGCTTGGCGGCGTACAGGGCGGCGTCGGCGGCGGCGTAGAGCGTCCGCAGGTCACCGGTGCTGCGCTCGACGTGGGCCACGCCCAGGCTGATCGACAGGCCGTAGAGGGTGCCGTCGGGCAGCGTCAGCGGCTCACCGCGCACGGCGTCGAGCAGCTGCTGGGCACGGCGGACGGCGGTCTCCTGCGAGCAGCGGCGCAGCAGAATCGCGACCTCGTCGCCGCCCATCCGGCTGACGACGGCGTCGCTGGCGCGGGTCTGCCGCCGGATGATCGTGGAGAGGTGGACAAGCGCGTCGTCACCGGCGAGGTGACCGTGCACGTCGTTGATGGACTTGAACTCGTCGACGTCCATGAGCAGGAGCGCGGTGCCCTCGAGGTTGCTCGTCCGCGCCAGCGCCCGGGTGAGCTCCTCGTCCAGGACGCGCCGCGTCACCAGGCCGGTGAGCGCGTCGACGTCGGCCTGCCGCTTCAGCGCGGCGACCAGCCGTTCCTGCTTGCTGGTCGACCGGATGAGCAGGCCACCGATGACGGCCAGCATGGCGCCGAAGAACACCCACTCGGTGAACGCGGCCCGGAACGACTCGGCGGAGCCCAGCAGCATGACCCCACCCGCCGCCACGGAGTACGTCGTGGCGATCACCGCGGCCGCCGAGCGGAGGTGGAAGCCGGCGTAGACCACCACGAAGGCGAGGAACGCCTGCGCGCGGGTCGACGTCCCACCGCCCATCAGGGCCAGCGTGGCCAGGACGGTCACGCCGCCGATGGCCAGGGCGAGGAAGGCGCCGATGCGGTCCAGGAACTGGGGCGGTGTGCGCTCCAGGACCCCCGCGACGAGCAGCAGGCCGGCGACGCAGCTCCAGACGACGCCGCGGCTGGCATCTCCCACGGCGGCGGGCCCCAGCAGCCCGACCAGACTCAGCATCCCGGCGCAGACCAGCAGCACGATCGCCGCGGTCCGGGCGGCGGCGCGCGGCTCGCGCGCTCGCAGCGACGACGGGATCCTCACCCGTTCTGCATCGGCACCACGGGGGCCGCTCCGAAGCTTCCTGGCCCCATCGGGTGACGAGGGGCTTGCGATCCGCGGGAAGACCCCTCAGCGCAGCGCCGTCACCAGCGCGCAGCCGCCGTCCCCGAGGGTCTGGACGACGAACCCGAGCTGCGCCAGCGTGTCCGCGACGGCGAGGTTCATCAGCTGCTGGACCACGGCGTCGGCGTCGGCGCCCCGCGAGGCCTGGACGCTCATCCGGTCGTGCGTGCGCCAGCTGACCAGCACGCCGTCGCAGCTGGTCTCCGGGGCCAGGCAGACTCCCCCGGCCGGGGCGCCCTGGGCGGCGTCGTAGAGCGGCAGGCCGGCCTCCACCAGCGCCGCGGCGACCTCCACCACGAGCGTGGTCAGCGGGTCGGTGTCGCTGAGCAGCGCGTCCCAGTCGTCCGGCAGCCGGTCCAGCTGGTCGCCGAGCTCCACCATCCACGTGCGGTCCGCCGGAGAGGGGCGCGGGGCCACGGTGCCGTCGGCGCGGCGGGCCCCGAACACGCTCACCGCGGTGAGGTTCCCGCCGAGGGCGGCCCAGTCGGCGTCGACCCGGTCGTCGAACGGCCCGGCCAGCACCTGCGCGGTCTCCCCCACGAGCCACCAGGCCGGCTCGCCGGCCGGGGCGGGGGCGGGGCGGACGGCGACGGCGACGGCCTGCGGCTGCTGCGCCGAGTCGGCGGGAGCACCGGCGGGGCGGGCCGCGGCACGGCGGCCGGCGGGATGGTTGCCGATCGGCGAGGGCGCCGCCGCGGGCCGGGGCGCACGGGCCCCGTTGCGCTCGAACTCGTAGCGGGCCGTCGACCCGGCCCCCAGGACGACGACCACCGCCGTCATGAGCAGGAAGCCCATCGTCGCCGCCGCCGGCCACAGCACCATCGCGCCCATGGTCACGAAGCTCTCCTCAGCACCTATCGCCGCGGTGGGGAAGTCCCGCGAACAAGGAGAACGCTAAGGCTGCGAACCCCCGTACTCGGCAGTCCCGACCCGCACTCTGACCGCCCGTCACCGAACCGTTGCCGCAGGGCCGCATCCCGCACGGTCACCCCTTCCCCGGGGTGCCGCCTTGTCGACATGCGGCGTCGCGACCTGCGGAAACCCGGTGTCCGGCGTCGCGGAGGCGGGTCGACGACCTCCGGGGGCGGCGTGTCGGGGCTCACCCCGCGGGGGCGGGACGCGCCCCGGCACGGGGTGGGCCCGGAGTGGCGTCCTGCTGGGACGCGGAGCGGAGGGCGTGGGATTCGAAGGCACTTCGCGCGAGTCGCCCTGGCTGGTGGCACGCGTCGTGCGCGACTCAGCGACGGCAGGTGATCAGATCGAGGCCAGTCCGACAACGGGCGGCGGAACGCTGTCGCCTCGACGCGGCAGGTCGTCGGACTGGTTGACGTGCGTCAGCCGAAGACCCAGGAGAGGAGCCCCACCGCAAGGTAGTAGATGGGGATCATCAGGGGCGGCAGGAAGGTGCTCCAGCCTGATCGCCGGGCTGCCGTGTTCGCTCGCGGC
Source organism: Blastococcus saxobsidens (assembly GCF_010682065.1). GTDB lineage: Bacteria > Actinomycetota > Actinomycetes > Mycobacteriales > Geodermatophilaceae > Blastococcus > Blastococcus saxobsidens_B. Next base: position 65,984 of record NZ_JAAGWG010000001.1, on the reverse strand, counting down.
TCAGGGGTGAGAGGTGAGGTGACGAGATCGTCGGCGGAGTCACCAGCCAGCTCGCGGTACTCGAGCCAGGACAGGGCGAGCACCACCGCGAAGAGGCCGATCGCGATCACTGCCGGTGATACCGGAACAACGGTCGACGAAGTCCCACCGGCAGCTGCGGCTCCGACACCAGCCGCGGTGACCACGGCGAAGAGGGCGGTGCCCACCACCCAAGGGTGCGCCATCAGCGGGCGCAGCACTCGAGGGAGGCACAGCAGCGCGGCCGCGACCACGGCGAGACAGCCGAGCTGCACCGGGTTGTAGGTCAGTGGCTCACCACTGGCCCAGTGCCGGATCGCATCGGTGCCGACGAGCATGGCCAGCACCTGACCGGCGCCGAGAGCGGCGATGGCCCACACCCCCGACACGCGCTCGGGAGAGCTCTCCGCATCGATCTCGCGGGCGTAGTCGGTGGGATCACCGAACGCTGCCGAGGGAGGTTCACCGGTCTCCGTGCAGTGGCCCTCCACCTCGCCCAGGCGCTCCCCGATCACCGGACCCGGGACGTCCCGCAGCCGCAGCTCGAGCACGAACGCACTACACCACTCCTGGTGGGCCCGGACGAACGGACGCTCCCAGACCTCCTGCGGTGCGGCCTGCACGCCGGGGGACTCGCTCATGCTGAACTCCTCGAGGAGTGGGTGGAGTGGACGAAGGTGTCGCCGCCCGCGGCGAGGTGGACGCCGACCCGGGCCGAGAACGCCTCCCACTGGGTGAGGCCGTGCTCCAGCTCGGCGCGGCCGGCGTCGGTGAGGGTGAAGTACTTGCGCCCCGGACCGCTGTCACCGGTCCGCCAGTCGACGATGACCAGCTCGTTCTTCTCGAGCCGGGCCAGCAGCGGGTAGAGCGTGCCGCCCTTGATGTCGCCGAAGCCCGAGTCGGCCAGGCGACCGGCGATGGCATAGCCGTAGGTGGGCCCATCAGCCATGACCCGCAGGACGCACAGCTCGAGGACCCCGCGGAGCCACTCGCTGGGCTGCGGTCCGGTCGGCACGTCTTGATAGTGCCTCTACTCAGAGCGCCTGTCTAGCAGCTGCTGACCGAACCCCCAGGCGTGTCCCAGGCCGGGACCGTCCGCCCGTCCACACGACGTCCGAGCTCGCCACGCCGCCCAAGAGCTCGAACGCCCGTCAGCGGACTGACCGGTACATCAGCGTTCTCGGCATGCAGAGCCGCCAGTGGCCCGAGGTGAGCGCTGCGTCCTGCTGCGGCCGACCGGCCGGCTACTTGGCGCCGAAGTGGCCGCACGGCTGGGCCGCCTCCCGGTCGAGCCTGTGCGAACGTGCTGATCAGAGCGGAGGGCGTGGGATTCGAACCCACGATGGGTGTTACCCCATAGCGGTTTTCAAGACCGCCGCCATCGGCCACTAGGCGAGCCCTCCTGGCGCCGTCGAGGCTAGTGCGCGGGTCCACCCTCCCGCCGCCCGGCGTCCCGTGGCACCTGGCACCGCCCTGGGCGGCGACTTCGGGTAACTCGCGGCCTGGCGCGCCCCGCGGAGCGCCACTTCCCCGAAGTCGCTCCGGGCCCGCACCCACCCGGCGTCGGGAGCCCGCGCGGCGACGGTCAGCATGGAGGCATGACGGCGGGGAGCAGGACGGACCACGATGCGGCCACCCGCCGGCGCCCCCGCTGGGTGATCGCGCTGCCCGCGGTCGCACTGGTGCTGGTGGCGCTGTGCACGCGCGCGCCGTTCACCGCCGTCGGCCCGCTGCTCGGCGAACTGGGCGACGAGCTCGCGTTGTCCACCGGCGCGCTCGCCGTCGTCACCGCCCTGCCGCTGGTGTGCTTCGGCCTGGTCTCCCCGTTCGCCCCGGCGCTCGCCTCGCGGTTGGGCCTCCACCGCGCCGTCCTGCTGGGTGTCGCCGTCATCGTGGTCGGCATCCTGCTGCGCCTGCTCGGCGTCCCCGGGCTGTACGTCGGCACGGTCGTGCTGACCGGCGGCATGGCGGTCGCCAACGTGCTGCTCCCCGCCGTCGCGCGCGCCGAGTACGGCAGCCGCAGCGCCCTGGTGCTGGGCATGATCACCGCCTCGATGGCGGCCTCGGCCAGCCTCGGCGCCGGCTTCGCCCAGCCGCTGGCCGACGCCGGCGGGAGCGCCGTCACCGGGCTGCTGCTGTGGGGCGTCCTGGTGCTGGTCGCGCTGGGATCGGTGGCCGCCCTGGCCCGCGCCCGGCGCGGCGCCCCCCGGCCGGCAGCCGCGCCGCAGGGGGCCCGCACGGCGGTGCTCCGCGACCGGGTCGCCCTGGCCGTCACGCTGTTCTTCGGCCTGCAGTCCCTGGCGTTCTACGCGATCCTCACCTGGCTGCCCGACGTGCTCCAGACGGAGGCGGGAGTCTCCGCCGTCGCCGCGGGCGCCTACGTCGCGCTGGCGGCTCTCCTCGGGGTCCCGATGTCGCTCGTCGTCCCCCCGCTGGCCGCCCGGCGGCCCGGTCAGGGCGGCTGGGTGCTGGTGGGCACGGTCCCGATCCTCGCGGGCCTGACCGGCCTGCTCGTCGCCCCGGCGGTCGCGCCGCTGCTGTGGGCGCTGCTGTGCGGGCTGGGCACCGGCATCTCGTTCCCGCTGGCGATGACGCTGGTCCTGCAGCGCACCCGCGACGTCGGGCAGACCGGGCGGCTGTCGGCGTCCGCGCAGAGCGTCGGCTACCTCGTGGCGGCCACCGGGCCGCTCGCCGTCGGCCTGCTGCACGACTCCACCCACGCCTGGACGTCCGGGCTCGTGCTGCTGCTGGTCGTCGTCGCCGGCCAGCTGGCCATCGGGCTGGCCGCCGCCCGGCCGCGCCTCGTCGGCGAGGCCGTCTGACCCGCGGTCAGGGCTCGGCGGTGACGCCTTCGGGGGTGCGCTCCACCGGCGTGCCGACGACGCCGTGCAGGTGGCAGGCCGCCTGCTGACCGGCCGCCCCGGCCGGTTGCAACGCGGGGTCGACGTCGTCGCACGGCTCGAAGACGTACGGGCAGCGGGTGCGGAACCGGCACCCCGAGGGGACGGCGGACGGCGAGGGCACGTCGCCGCGCAGCACGATCCGCTTCCGCTCCCGCTCCAGAGCCGGGTGCGGCAGGGGCACCGCCGAGAGCAGCGCCTGCGTGTAGGGCATCTGCGGGTCCGAGCCCACCGCCGACGCCGGCCCGATCTCCACGATCCGGCCGAGGTACATGACCGCGATCCGGTCGGAGATGTGCCGCACCGCCGACAGGTCGTGCGAGATGAACAGCAGCGTGAGCCCGAGCTGCTTCTGCAGCCTGCGCAGCAGGTTGAGCACCTGCGCCTGCACGCTCACGTCGAGGGAGGCGATCGCCTCGTCGCACACCAGGAAGTCCGGTTCGCCGGCCAGCGCACGCGCGATGCCGACGCGCTGCCGCTGACCGCCGGAGAACTCGTGCGGGTAGCGGCCCGCCACGGCCGGGTCCAGGCCGACCAGCTCGAGCAGCTCCCCCACCCGGGCGGCCCGCTCGCGCCGGCCGGAGCGCAGCCCGTGCACCTCCAGCGGCTCGCTCACCGTCTGGGCGACGGTGCGCCGCGGGTCGAGCGAGGCGAACGGGTCCTGGAACACCATCCCGGCCCGGCGGCGCAGCTCGCGCAGCCCCTTGCCGCCCACCGAGGTGACGTCGGTGCCGGCGAAGTGGACCGACCCGCCGGTGGAGGGGATCAGCCGGAGGACGGCGTTGCCGAGGGTGGACTTCCCGCAGCCGGACTCCCCCACCAGGCCCAGCGTCTCGCCGCGCAGGATGTCGAGATCCACGCCGTCGACGGCGCGCAGCACCCCGGCGCCCTTCTTGCGGATGCCCTCCCCCCGCACCGGGAAGTGCACCTCGAGACCGCGCACGCTCACCAGCACGTCGCTGCTCATCGGTCGCCTCCCAGCGCCGTGCTCCCCGTACCGGACGCCGGGAGTCCGGTGTCGGAGGTCGGCTCCGTGCACCACGTCGCCGCCCGGTGCGGCAACCCCGAGGGGCCGAAGTGGCGATCTAGGCCCTGGATCTGCACCAGCGGCGGCTGCTCGTGCTCGCAGCGCGCGTCCCCGCGCACCGGGCAGCGCGGCCAGAACACGCAACCCTCCGGCAGGTCGGTCGGCGCGGGCGGGGTGCCGGGCACCGTGGCCAGGTCCGGGACCACGCCGTCGACCGCGGGCCGCGCCAGGTCGGGCAGCGCCCCGAGCAGCCCGCGGGTGTAGGGGTGGGCCGGCCGCTCCAGGACGTCGTCCACCGTGCCGTCCTCCACGCACCGGCCGCCGTACATGACCAGCACCCGGTCGGCGATGCCCGCGACGACGCCGAGGTCGTGGGTGATCCAGATGACCCCGGTGCCGCGGTCGGCCTGCAGGTTCTCGATCAGGTCGATGATCTGCGCCTGCACCGTCACGTCCAGCGCCGTCGTCGCCTCGTCGGCGATCAGCAGCGCCGGCGAGTTGCTCAGCGCGATCGCGATGACCACCCGCTGCCGCATGCCACCGGACAGCTCGTGCGGATACCGGTCCAGCGCGCCCTTCGGGTCGGGCAGGCCCACCTCCCCCAGCAGGTCCGCGGCGCGGCTGCGGGCGGCCTCCTTGGAGACGTCGCCGTGCGCCCGGATGCCCTCGACGAGCTGGCGGCCCACGGTGAGCACCGGGTTCAGCGAGGTCATCGGGTCCTGGAACACCATGCCGGCGCCCGGGCCGCGCACCTGGCGCAGCCGCTCGGGCTTCATCGTCAGCAGGTCCTCGCCCTGCAGCACGGCACGACCGGTCACCGTCGCCACCCGCGCGGGCAGCAGGCCCAGCAGGGCGAGCACCGAGACGCTCTTGCCGCTGCCCGACTCCCCCACGACGGCCACCGTCTCCCCGGGGCCGACGGTGTAGCTGAGCCCGTTGACGACGTCGGCCGGCCCGCGCGGGGTGCGCAGCCGCACCCGCAGGTCCTCGACCTCCAGCACCGGCGCCGTCCCCGCGGTCACTGCGCTTGCCGGTTCGCTCCCGCGGGGCGCTCCGCTCCTCGCTCCCATGCCGAGACCGCCTCCGCGGTCGGTCCGCTCCTCGCTCGTTCCTCGCTGCGATGCTCCCTCCCTGTCGGCGGCCGCCTCGCTGCGATGCTCACGCCCCTGTCCGCTCACTTGCCACCCCCGGCCATCAGCGTGCGCTGCCGCGGGTCCAGCGCGTCCCGCAGCCCGTCACCGAGCAGGTTGAAGCACAGCACGGTCAGGAAGATCGCCATCCCCGGGAAGAACGCCAGCCACCAGGCCAGCTCGATGTAGCCGCGGCCCTCGGCCAGCATCAGCCCCCACGACGGGTTCGGCGGCTGGGTGCCCAGCCCGAGGAAGGACAGCGCCGCCTCCGCCAGCACGGCGAACGCCAGGCTGATCGAGGTCTGCACGATGATCGGCGGAGCGGCGTTGGGCAGGATGTGGCGGGTCAGGATCCGCCAGTCCGAGGCGCCCACCGAGCGGGACGCCCGCACGTAGACCTCCTCGCGCACGCCGAGCACGCTGGCGCGGGTGACCCGGGCGAAGATCGGCGTGTAGACGATGCCGATCGCCAGCGCGGTGTTGCCCGAGCCCGGCCCGCGGACGGCGAGCACCGCAATCGCCAGCAGCACCGCGGGGAAGGCGAAGAGCATGTCCATGAACCGCATCAGGACGTCGTCGACCCACTTGCCGTAGTAGCCGGCGAGCAGGCCGATCATCGTGCCGGCGACCAGCGCGAAGCCGACCGCCAGGAAGCCGACCTTGAGCGACACCGAGGCGCCCAGGATCACCCGGCTGAGGATGTCGCGGCCGAGGTCGTCGGTGCCGAACGGGTGGGCCCAGCTCGGGGACTGCAGCCGGTCGGTCACCGAGATCTCGTTGGCGCCCTCGGGGGCGAACGTGTCGTCGAAGACCGCCACGACGACGATCAGCAGCAGCACCACCGAGGCGACGGCGGCCGTCGGGTTGCGGGCCAGCAGACCGAGCGTCTCCCGCCAGCGGGGGCGGGCCGGCTTCAGCGACGCGACGGGGGACGTGCCCGGCGCCCCCGCAGGGGTGTCCGGGGAACCGCCGGGCTCGGGGACGGGGGCGCCGGTCATGTCGTCACCAGCAGGACCCGGCTGGGGATCATCGCCGGATCCGCGGGTCGATGGCCGTGTAGAGCAGGTCGACGACCAGGTTGATCACCAGGAAGACCAGCGCGAACAGCAGGATCGCGCCCTGGAGCACCGGGTAGTCGCGGGCCTGGACCGCCTGCAGCGCCAGCTGCCCGAGGCCGGGCCAGGAGAACACGATCTCCACGACGACGACGCCCGACAGCAGGTAGGCCAGCTGGACGCCGGTGACGGTCACCAGCGGGAGCAGCGCGTTGCGGAGCACGTGCCAGGTGAACACCTGACGCGTCGGCAACCCCTTCGCCTGCGCCGTCCGCACGTGGTCCGAGCCCAGGGCCTCCAGCACGCTGGAGCGCACGAACCGGGTGATCACCGAGCCCGACACCACACCGGTCACCAGGGCCGGCATCAGCAGCCGGGAGAACCAGGCGCCCGGGTCCTCGCTGATCGGCACGTAGCCGCCCGAGGGCAGCCAGCCCAGCGTCCCGGCGAAGACCAGGATGAGCACGATGCCCATCCAGAAGTCGGGCACCGAGATCCCGAACTGGCTGATCACCGTGGCGACGCGGTCGATGACCGACCGGGGCCGCAGGGCCGAGACCGTCCCCAGCGGGATGGCGATCAGCAGCGCCACGAGGATCGAGGCGAACGCCAGCGTCAGCGTGGCCGGGAGCCGCTCGGCGATCTGCGAGGTCACCGTCTCCCCGCTGCGGAAGCTCACCCCCAGGTCGCCGGTGAGCGCCCGGCCGGCCCAGCCGAAGAACTGCTCGACCAGCGGCTGGTCCAGGCCGGACCGCTCGCGCAGGGCGTCGTAGCTCTCCTGGGAGAACCGCGTGCCCAGCGCGAGCCGCACCGGATCGCCCGGTACGAGGTGCACCAGGGCGAACACGATGACGCTCACCCCGGCGAGGACGACCGCGGACTGGCCGACCCGCCGGAGCAGGTAGCCGGTCAGGGCAGCTCCACGCCTTCGAAGTTGATCGCCTTGTCGGCGCGGATCTCGTACCCGGACAGCCCCGGCGCCCAGGCCTGCACGACGTCGGGGTTGTAGAGGTACAGGTAGGAGACGTCGTCGACGATCAGCTTCGCCGCCTGGTCGTAGAGGTCCTTCCGGGCCGCCTCGTCGGTCTCCGTGGCGGCGGAGTTCAGCAGCTCGTCGACCTGGGGGTTGCTGTAGCCCTGGAAGTTGCTGGACCCGTCGGTGATGTGCTGGGCGTGGTAGAAGTCGAACGGGTCGATGTTGCCCAGCCAGCCGAGCATGAAGGCGTCGAAGTCACCCTGTGCCTGCCGGTCCAGCCAGGTCGCGAAGTCCACGGTCTGGACGTCGACGGTGATCCCGATCGGCTCCAGCTGGCTGGCGATCACCTGGGCGGCGGTGACGGTCTCCGGGAACTCGTCGGTGACCATCAGGCCCATGGTGATCGGCGTCTGGACGCCGGCCTGCTGGAGCAGCGACTGCGCCTCCTGGACGTTCGCGTCGTACGGCGCGTAGTCGTAGTAGTAGAAGCTGTCCTCGGGGATGGCCGTCTGGTTGGGCTGGGCCGCCCCGAACCGCGCCGCCTCGGTCACCGCGCCGCGGTCGATGGCCGTCGCGATCGCCTGCCGCACCTGCGGGTTGCCGAACGGCTCCCGGGCGTAGTTCATGCTCATGTACCAGTAGTCGACGCTGGGCGTGGTGGCCAGCTCGACGGCGTCGTCGCCCTCCAGCGACTCGATCTGCTGCGGCGGCACGTTGTCGGTCCACTGCACCTCGCCGTTCTCCAGCGCGGTGAGCGCGGCGGCCGGCTCGGTGATGTAGCGGAACTCCACGCCGTCGATGCCGGGCGCACCGCCCCAGTAGTCCTCGTAGGCGGCGAGCTCGGTCCGGCTGGCGTCGGAGCTCTCCAGCGTGAAGGGGCCGGTGCCCACGGCCTCGGTGGTGAGGTCGTACTCCTCGGCCGCGCCCTCGGGCAGGATCGCCATGCCCTTGAAGCCGCCGATCAGCGCGGGCAGGTTGGGCGTCGGCTGGCTGACGGTGATCTCGACGGTCTGCGGGTCCACGGCCTCGACGTTCTCGACCGTGGCGAACCGGTAGGCGTTGTTGAGCTCCTCGTCGATGATCCGGTTGTAGGAGTAGACGACGTCGGCGGCGTCGAACTCGCTGCCGTCGTGGAACGTGACGCCCTCGCGCAGGGTGAACGTCCAGGTCAGCCCGTCCTCGCTGGTCTCCCACGACTCGGCCAGGCTCGGCTGCATCGTCAGGTCCTCGGCGTCGGGGACGGCGAGGGTGTCGTAGACGTTCTCCAGCACCTGGAAGCTCGGGTAGGCGCTGGTGACGTGCGGGTCGAACTGGTCGGGCTGGGCGCTGACCGCCGCGACCAGGACGTTGTCCCCGCCTCCGCCACCGCCTCCGGTGTCCACGCTGTCGCCGCCTCCTCCGCAGGCGGTGAGCAGGAGTCCGCCGGCGGCGGCGAGAGCGAGCAGTCGAGGGGAGCGCACAGGGACCTCCGGGTGTCGGGAGACGTCGTCCTCCCTACGACCCTGGACCCATACGCGCAGGTCCGCACCCCCAGACGGCGTCTCGCGACGATCGTTGCGGGGACGAGACCTTCCGGGCGGAACGGCCCCTCAGTCGCCCACGGTGACGTCGTTGAACGGCAGCCGCGGCTCCACCCAGGGGAACACCACGAACAGCAGCAGCGCGCAGACGGCGAGCAGCAGCACCAGCGCCTGCACCGTCTTCAGCCCGGTGCCGCCGGGCAGATGGCGCCAGATCCAGCCGTACATGTCCTCAGCCCTCCCAGAGCGCCGGCGGGCCGTCGGGGAACTCCGCCTTGGGCATCGCCGCACCGTCGAGCCGGGCGTGCACGATCAGCCGCTGCCGGGCGGAGAACCGCGGATGGCAGGTGGTCAGCGTCAGGTAGGAGCCGCTGGGTGCCGCCCCGGCCGCCTGGTTCGGGGTCGGGGAGATGACCTCCAGCGCCGCCGGGCTCACGATCTGCCGCCCCGGGATGCCGCTGGGGTCGGCCGCGAGGTCACCGGTCGCCGGGTCGCCGAGCACCCGGTAGACGAACCAGGAGTCGGCGGTCTCCACGACGATCGGGTCGCCCGGCTGCATCGCGTCGAGGTCCAGGAAGGGCGATCCCTTGCCCACCCGGTGGCCGGCCAGCGCCACGTTGCCCGGCTCCCCGGGCAACGCCGTCCCCACGTAGTGCCCGGGGCCCTGGGAGAGCTCGGCCTCCGTCGTCCCCTCGAGCACGACGCGGGCGTAGTCCTCGCCCAGCCGCGGGATGCGCAGGACGCCGAAGGCGTCCCCGATCTCCACCTCGCGCAGGTCCCGCGCGGGACCGGGCTCCGCCCAGTCCTCCTGCAGCTGCTCGGCCAGCTGGTCCTGCCGGCGGTCGGTGAGCAGGTCGGTCACGTAGAGCTCGTAGACGACGAACAGCAGGAGGACGGCGCCGCAGGTGACGAGCAGCTCGCCCAGGCCGCGGGCGACGCTGCGCCAGCGGTCCCCGCGGACGGGCTCGGGGCTGTCCTCGTCAGGCGCCCGGTGGGCGCCGGTGCGGGGAGGCACGGGCGGTCGCGTCCGCTGCGGTGCCCCGCTCATCGCGGGCACGCGGTCCCAGCGATCGGTCCGTTCCTGGGGCCGATCCCCGTCCGGGTCCACCATGCCGTTCCCCCGGTCCTCTCCCTGGCCGCCGGCGCTGCTCCCGCCGACGCTGCGAATGCTAGGCGAGACGGCTCCCGCGACCCGGTTCTGCCCGCCTCACCGGGTGTCGGACGCGCAGGAGCCCGGGCAACCTCGCGGTGGCCCGGGCTCCTGGGAGTGCGGTGACGGGTCAGACGGCCGAGCGACGACGGGAGGCGACGAGCAGCCCGCCACCCAGCAGCAGCGCCGCGGCGCCGCCGGCCAGCGGCAGCGCGATGTCGGCACCGGTGTTCGCCAGGCCGGCGCCGGCCTTCAGGGTCACGGCCATCGTGAGGTTGTGCGGAGCGCCGGACGGGTCGACGCCCCCGGCGACCAGCGTGTGGTTGCCGGAACCGGCCGGCAGCGTCACCGTGGCGGAGATGTTGCCGCTGGCGTCGGCCACCGTGGTGCCGAGCACGGTCGGGGTGCTGTACATGAGCAGGGTCACGGTCGACCCGGGCAGGTAGCCGCCGCCGGTCAGCGTGACCGACGCGCCGGGGGCCAGCGTCTTGACCGCGCCCTTGGTGGTGGACAGCGCGCCGGAGGACTTCGGCAGGGTGGCCGGGGCGGCAGCGGCCTGGATCTTCCCCGTGAGCACGAAGGCCGACTCGCCGCGACCGGCGGCGTCGAGGGCGACGACGCCCACGCTGTACTCCTGCCCGACGGGCACGCCGATCGTGCAGCTGCGGGCGGCCGCGCTCAGCGGCGGGCACTTCACCAGGCCGGCGCTGGACTGCGCACCGGCCGGCATCGCCCAGGCCTCGTACCCGGTGATCCCGGTCGGGTCGGCCGGAGGCGCCCAGGTGACGGTGATCGAGCCGGGGCCGGCTGTCGCGGTCACGCCGGTCGGCGCACCCAGGACGTGGCGGGGCGTGACCGTCTGGGCGACGGTCGGCTCGCTGGAGCCCCAGGTCGTCGTCGTGCGGACGCGCACCGAGTACGTGCGGCCGTTCACCAGGCCGGTGATGGTGGGCTCGTACTGGAAGTCGTTGCCGGTGACGAGCGCCTGCCAGGGGCCCTCGTCGAGGCTGTACTCGTAGACGGGCGTGGACGCGCCGTCGGGCAGGTCGCCGGCCCAGATCTGCAGGGTGGCGGACTTCTCGCCGCCCTCGATCCAGTTCACCGTCGGGGTGCCGATCTCGCAGGGCTGGACCGTGCCGCTCACGCTGCCGTTGCCGGCACCCGGAGCGACCACCCGGTCGAACTCGGTGCCCTCGACCCGGTTCCCGCCGTTGCCCTGGCCGAAGCCGGCGCTGCTGTCGGGGTCGGCGTCACCGCCGTTGCCGCCGAAGGCGAAGAGGAAGGGGAAGCCGTCGGCCTGCACGGTGGTGGCCCCGCCGCCGCCACCGCCGCCGGAGACGCCGTCCGCACCGGCGAGACCACCGTTGCCCTGACCGTCGCCGTTCGTGCCGCCGGCGCCACCGAGCCCGCCGGCGCCCGGCTGCCCCTCGGTGCCGGGGAAGAAGGTGAAGGTCTCGTCGGCGTACACGTCGGTGGTGACGACGAGCTTGCCGCCGTTGGCGCCGGGGGTGCCGCTCTGGGACGCGCCGCCCGACCCGCCGACGAGCGTCCAGTCGACGCTGCAGTAGCCGGCGGAGATGACCAGCGGGCTGCTGCTGGAGGTGAAGGGGATGGGGGTCAGCGGAGCGGCCTGGGCCACGCCCGCGACGCCGAGCACTGCGGTGGACATCCCGATCGCACCGACGGCCACGAGGCCGAGAGCACGACGGGGTGATGACGTGAGCTGCACGTCTGCTCCCTCGATGGGTCCCGGATCGCCGGGGCGGTGGCCCGGCGGTCCGGACGGCGCGAACCAGACCATGCGGCCGCAGCGCGAGATCCCGCCGCCACGCTCGCGGAACGGCTGGGACCACACGTGACCCGATCGTGACCTGCAGCGCGAAAACCCTGGTCAGCGCGCCGTCGGTGCAGCCGAAATAGCGACGAACCGCGCCCGGGCGGACTGTGCGGATCAGTTCACGCCGTTCTCGTACCGGTACGGGACCGGCGCGGGAAACTCCCGGACGGGGCCGCTCAGCGGATGTGCACGCCGGAGATGGTGCGGGCGATGACCAGCCGCTGGATCTCCGAGGTGCCCTCGAAGATCGTGTAGATCTTCGCGTCGCGGGCCATCCGCTCGACCGGGTACTCGCGGGTGAAGCCGTTGCCACCGAGGATCTGCATCGCCTTCTCGGTGACCCGGACGGCGGTCTCCCCCGCGACGAGCTTGGACATCGAGCCCTCGGCGGCGGTGAACTGCTGGCCGTTGCGGGCCATCCACGCCGCCCGCCACACCAGCAGCCGGGCCGCGTCGATCGACGTCTTCATGTCGGCGAGCATGAAGGCGATCGACTGGTTCTCGATGATCGCCCGGCCGAACTGCTCGCGCTGCTTGGCGTACTCCAGCGCGTAGTCGTAGGCCGCCCGGGCCACGCCGACCGCCTGCGCGCCGACGGCGGGCCGGGTGCGCTCGAAGGTGGCCATCGAGGGCTGGGTCCGGCCGCTCTTCACGCCCTCCCGGGCACGGGCCAGCCGCTCCTCGAGCTTCTCCCGGCCGCCGAGCAGGCAGTCGCCGGGGATGCGGCAGCCGTCGAGCACGACCTCGGCGGTGTGCGAGGCGCGGATGCCGTGCTTGAGGAACTTCTGCCCCTGGCTGATCCCCGGCGTGCCCGGGGGGACGACGAAGCTCGCGTGACCGCGGGCCTTGAGCTCGGGGTCGACGACCGCGGTGACCACGTGGATGTCGGCGATGCCGCCGTTGGTGGCCCACGTCTTGGTGCCCGTCAGCACCCACTCGTCGGTCTTCTCGTCGTAGACCGCGCGGGTCCGCATCGCGCCGACATCGGACCCGGCGTCGGGCTCGCTGGAGCAGAACGCGGCGACCTTGGGCTCGGCCTCGGTGCCGAACATCGCCGGGATCCACTGCCCGACCTGCTCGTCGGTGCCGTTCGCCCTCACGGACGCGGCGGCCAGCGTGGTGCCGACGATGGCCAGGCCGATGCCGGCGTCACCCCAGAAGAGCTCCTCCATGGTGAGCGGGATCCCGAGGCCGGACTCGTCGAACCCACTGGGTGGCGAAGAAGTCGAGCGAGTAGAGCCCGATCTTCGCCGCCTCCTGGAGCACCGCCCAGGGGAAGTCCTCGCGCTCGTCGTACTCGGCGGCCGCCGGGCGGACGACGTTCGCGGCGAACTCGTGCACCCACTTCTGCAGCTCGATCTGGTCCTCGGTGAGGTCGAACGACACGGCCATGCGGGATCTCCTGGTCTCAGAGCGGGCGGACGCGACGACGAGGCCCGGGACGCCTGTCGGGTCGATCATCGCCGGGCGGTCCGCTCACCGCTTCCGGGGGGCCACCTCTCCGCTGCGTGGGCCAAGGGAGCGCTCCAGATCGTCGCCAGCCGGGTCGCAGGCGTGCGACCGTGGTGTGGCTCACACCCAAGGGCGCACCAACCATCCCCCTCGAGAAAGCGACGGTCGACATGACGCGAGCAGCGGTGGTGCAGGCGGGATCCGTCCCCTTCGACCGGAAGGCGGCCGTCGCCAAGGCGATGGGCCTCATGCGCGAGTGCGCCGAGGGTGGCGCCACGCTGGCGGTCTTCCCCGAGGCGTTCATCGGGGGCTACCCCAAGGGATCGGCCTTCGGCAGTGCGGTCGGGTACCGCAGCCCGGAGGGGCGCGCGCTCTTCCAGCGCTACTTCGACGCCGCCATCACGCTCGACGGCGAGGAGGTCGCGCTGCTGGAGCAGGGGGCAGCCGAGCACAAGCTCTTCGTCGTCATCGGTGTGATCGAACGGCTCGGCAACACCCTCTACTGCACTGCCCTGATGATCGACCCGCACAAGGGCGTCGTGGGGAAGCACCGGAAGCTCATGCCGACGGCCGTCGAGCGCCTGGTCTGGGGCTTCGGCGACGGGTCGACGCTGGACGTCGTCGACACCCCGGCCGGTCGCCTGGGCACGGTCATCTGCTGGGAGAACTACATGCCCCTGCTCCGGCAGGCGATGTACGCCCAGGGTGTGCAGATCTACTGCGCTCCCACCGCGGACGACCGACCCACCTGGCAGAGCTCCATGGTGCACATCGCGCTCGAGGGCCGCGTCTTCGTGCTGTCCGCCTGCCAGGCGATCACGAAGGACGCCTATCCCGCCGACTACGAGTTCGACTACGACGCCCCGGACACGGTCATGCGCGGCGGCAGCATGATCGTCGATCCGCTGGGCAACGTGCTCGCCGGCCCCGTCTTCGGCGAGGAGACGATCCTGTACGCCGACATCGACCTCGGAGCCAAGACGAGGGGTCACATCGACATGGACGCGACGGGCCACTACTCGCGCCCGGACGTGTTCTCCCTCCGCGTCGACACGGGTTCGAAGACGTCCGTGGAGTTCTCGACGGAGCCGTCCGCACACGGCTGAGCCGGCCGCAGCCACCGCGGCCCCGCCGCCACGGCCCACGGCCTCGTCGGGCCGCGGGCCGGGGCTGACCCGGTCTCAGAGCGGGCGGATCGTGCCGACCAGGTGCTCGGTGCCGCTCTTCGCATTCCGCACCGCGGCGTCCCAGCCGCCGCCGGCCTGCGCCGTGGCGAGGGTGACCGTCGAGGGCAGGAACAGCGGCTTGCGGAAGCCGACGTCGACGGCGAAGGACTCCGGCAGCCGGTTGGCCAGGGCGCCCAGCACCCGGGCCTTGACCCACATGCCGTGCGCGATCGCGCGCTTGAAGCCGAACGCCTTCGCCGTCAGCCCGGACAGGTGGATCGGGTTCACGTCGCCGGAGACCGCGGCGTAGCGCCGTCCGGCGTCGTCGGGGATCCGCCAGGTGGCCACGGACCGCTCGAGGTCGCCGACGGCCACGGTGACGTCGGCCTCCGGCGCACCGGCCGGGGCCTTCGCGCCGCGGGCCAGGTAGGTCGAGCGGCTCCGCCACACCTCCGCGCCGCCGGCCGACACCGACGCGCAGAGGTCCACGGTGGCGCCGCTGCGGTGGCTCGCGAACCGCTCCGCCCACACCTCCAGGTCCAGGCTCTCGCCCGCCCCGATCGGCCGGACGACGTCGATCGTGTTCCGCACGTGCACCAGCCCGGGCAGGGCCAGCGGGAACGCGCGGTCGCTCATCAGCGCCATCTGCAGCGGGAAGGCGAGCATGTGCGGGTAGGTGGGCGGCAGCGTGTCGCCCAGCGGGAAGCCGCACACGCGGGCGTAGCCGGCGAGGTTCCCGGCGTCCACGGTCACGCCCCGACGGGCGAGCCGGGTGCCGGGCAGGTCGCCGCTGCGGCCGCGCGCGGTCAGCGCGGCCCTGGCGAACAGCGCCGCCATGTTCGGCGGCGACTCCAGCACCGTCACGTCCTCGGCCGCCATCAGGCGCCCAGCATCGACTGGCCGCAGACCCGCACGGTCTGGCCGTTGACCCCGGCGCTGCCCGGCTGGGACAGCCACGCGATCGTCTCGGCGACGTCGACCGGCAGCCCACCCTGGGACAGCGAGTTGATCCGCGACCCGACCTCCCGGGTGCCGACCGGCATCTTCGCCGTCATCTCGGTGATGATGAAGCCCGGCGCGACGGCGTTGATCGTGGCGCCGCGCTCGGCGAACTGCGGGGCCCAGGCGCGCACCATGCCGATGACGCCGGCCTTGCTGGCCGCGTAGTTGGTCTGCCCGCGGTTGCCGGCGATGCCCGACTGCGAGGAAACGCAGACGATCCGGGCGTTCTCGTTCAGCACGTCGCCGTCGTCGAGCAGCGCCTGGGTGATGTCCAGCTGCGCCTGCAGGTTCACCGCCATCACCGAGTTCCAGCGGGCGGCGTCCATGTTCACCAGCAGCTTGTCGCGGGTGATGCCGGCGTTGTGGACGACGACGTCGACCCCGCCGTGCCGCTCGCGGAGGTGCTCGATGAGCCGGTTCGCCGCGTCCGGCGCGGTGATGTCGAGCTGGAGGGCCGTGCCGCCGATCTCGTTGGCGACCGCGGCCAGGCTCTCCCCGGCGGCCGGGATGTCGACGGCGACCACGTGCGCGCCGTCGCGGGCCATCACCGAGGCGATCGAGGCGCCGATGCCGCGGGCGGCGCCGGTGACCACGGCGACCTTGCCGGCCAGCGGCTTGTCGGCGTCCTCACCGGTGGGCACGTCGGCGGGCGAGAGCGCGAGCAGCTGCCCGTCGACGTAGGCCGACCGGCCGGAGAGGAAGAACGCCAGCGGGCTGGCCAGCGAGGCCTCGGCGCCCTCGGGCACGTAGACGGCGTTGGCCGTGGAGCCGTTCAGCAGCTCCTTGGCGATGGACCGGACCAGTCCGTCCACCGCCTGGCGGGCGGCCGCCTGCGCCGGGGAGTCGGCGTCCGAGGGCGGGTCGGCCAGGATCAGCACCCGCCCCGAGGGCCGCAGCCGCTTGATGGCCGAGGCCAGGAAGTCGTGCGCGCTGGCCAGGTCGCCCGGGCCGGTCAGCCCGGTCGCGTCCAGGACCACCGCGCCGAGCTTCTCGCCGTCGGTCGCGCCGTCCGCCGTCACCGGGGACTGCACGGTCACCCCGGCGTCCCGGAGGACGGTGGTGACGGTGTCGCGCAGCCGGCCCTGGCCGGCCGAGCCGATGACGACCGGGCCCGGGAGCAGCGGCTGGCCGGGCTCGTAGCGGCGCAGCACCGCCGGGCGCGGGAGGCCCAGCTGCTTGGTGATCGTGGTGCCGAAGCCGGAGTTGGCGAAGGTGGTGTACCAGTCAGCCACAGGGGACTTCCTTCCGATGGACCGCGCTTTTCCGCGGAAACTCAGGGGTGAGTTTCCGCGGAAAAGCTGGGGGGTGGGTCAGGACTCGAGGATGGCGACGACGCCTTGGCCGCCGGCGGCGCAGATGGAGATCAGGCCGCGCTTGCCGGGGCCCGCCTGGTGCAGGGTCTTGGCCAGCGAGGCCACGATCCGCCCGCCGGTCGCGGCGAACGGGTGCCCGGCCGCCAGCGACGAGCCGTGCACGTTGAGCTTCGACCGGTCGATCGAGCCCAGCGGGGCGTCCAGGCCCAGCTTCTCCTTGCAGTACGCCGGGTCCTCCCAGGCCTTCATCGTCGCGAGCACCGTGGAGGCGAACGCCTCGTGGATCTCGTAGAAGTCGAAGTCCTGCAGCGAGAGGCCGTTGCGGGCCAGCATCCGCGGCACCGCGTAGACCGGCGCCATCAGCAGGCCCTCGCCGCCGTGCACGTAGTCGACCGCGGCGGTCTGCGCGTCCACCAGGTGGGCGAGCACGGGCAGGCCCTGCTCGGCGGCCCACTCGTCGGAGGCCAGCAGCACCGCCGAGGCACCGTCGGTGAGCGGCGTGGAGTTGCCGGCGGTCATCGTGGCCTCGGCGCCCTCGGGGAGAGCCTTGTCGAAGACCGGCTTGAGCTTGGCCAGCTTCTCCAGCGAGGAGTCCGGCCGCAGGTTCTGGTCGCGGCTCAGGCCCAGGAACGGGGTGACCAGGTCGTCGAAGAAGCCCTGGTCGTAGGCGGCGGCCATGTTCGAGTGCGACCGGACGGTGAGCTCGTCCTGCTCCTCCCGGCCGATCTCCCACTCGTGCGCGGTCAGCTGGGCGTGCTCGCCCATGGCCAGGCCGGTGCGGGGCTCGGAGTTGCGCGGGATCTCCGGGGCGATCATCCCCGGGCGGATCCTCGCGATCGCCTTGAGCCGGTCCTGCACGGACTTGGCGTTGTTGAGCGAGATGAGCACCCGGCGCAGGTCGTCGCTCACGGCCAGCGGCGCGTCGGAGGTGGTGTCCACACCGCCGGCGATCCCGGACTCGATCTGCCCGAGGGCGATCTTGTTGGCGACGAGGATCGCGGCCTCGAGGCCGGTGCCGCACGCCTGCTGGACGTCGTAGGCGGGGGTGCTCGGCGCGAGCTTGGAGCCCAGCACCGACTCACGCGTGAGGTTGAAGTCCCGCGCGTGCTTCAGGACGGCGCCGGCCACGACCTCGCCGACCTCCTTGCCCTGCAGCCCGAAGCGGGCCACCAGACCGTCGAGGGTCGCCGTCAGCATGTCCTGGTTGGACGCCTGGGCGTAGGTGGAGTTGCTGCGCGCGAACGGGATCCGGTTCCCGCCGACGATCGCGGCCTTGCGAGTCGCCGGCTTGGAGTTGCTCGCCATGGGGACCTCCGAGGTCGGGGTGGTGGCCGGGTTGGCCGGTACTCAGGGTACGCGGTACTGTTTGTCACATGAAAGCCGAGGCGGTGAGACGCTCGTCGCAGCTGCGCGCGACGGAGGACAAGATCGCGCAGGACGGCGCCCCGCGCGAGTCGAACGCCGTCGTTACCCGCGATCGGCGGAACTCACGCTGGGACGAGCACCGCCGCGCCCGCCGCGAGCAGCTCGTGGACGCCGCGCTCGCCGCGGTGAGCCGGCACGGCTCCGGCGTGGGCATGGAGGAGATCGCCGCCGCGGCCGGCACCAGCAAGACCGTCGTCTACCGGCACTTCGCCGACCGGTCGGACCTGCACGTCGCGGTGTGCAACCGGGTCGCCCAGCAGCTGCTCCCCCGGCTCCGGGAGGCGCTGGAGAGCAGCGACCACCCGCGGCAGATGACCGCCGCGTCGATCGACACCTACCTGGCCTTCCTGGAGGCCGATCCCGAGGTCTACCGCTTCGTCGTCACCCCGGTGCCGGGCAACGACCCGGTCGACCCCGTCGCCACGCTCGCCGACCTCGTCGGCGACCAGGCGGCGACGATCATGGCCGTCGCGCTGGAGCGTGCCGGCCGCGATCCGGCGGCCGCCGGGGCCTGGGGCCACGGCGTCGTCGGGCTGGTGCGCTCGGCCGCCGACTGGTGGCTTCGCGCCCGGCAGCCCATGCTCCGCTCCGAACTCGCCGCACACCTGACCGATCTCGCGTGGGCCGGCCTGTCCGGCGTCGTGACCGAGGAATCCCAGACCCCCCGCATCGAGGAGGCACAGTGACCACCAGCACCCCCGTGAATTCGTCGGTCGACCCGAAGGTCCTGCAGGAGGTCCTGGACGGCCGCTGGGCACACGTCCGGCGCGACGCACGCGAGAACCTCGACGACCCCGAGATGCTGCCGGTGTACGGGGAGACCATGCAGGAGGCCCGCGAGCGCGTCACCCGCATGTCCAAGAAGCTGGCCGACTCCGGCCGCGTCGTCCTCGGCTTCCCCAAGGAGTACGGCGGCCAGGACGACTCCGGCGGCTCGGTGACCTCCATCGAGATGGTCGCGTTCAACGACCTCTCCATCATGGTCAAGACCGGCGTCCAGTGGGGCCTGTTCGGTGGCGCCTTGCAGCTGCTGGGCAGCAAGCGGCAGCACGACGAGTACCTGCGCGACGTCATGAGCTTCGACCTGCCCGGCTGCTTCGCCATGACCGAGACCGGCCACGGCTCCGACGTCCAGCAGCTGCGCACCACCTGCACCTACGACGCGCAGACGCAGACCTTCGACCTGCACACCCCGCACCAGGCCGCCCGCAAGGACTACATCGGCAACGCGGCCAAGGACGGCCGGATGGCCGTGGTCTTCGCCCAGCTGATCAGCCAGGGCACGAACCACGGGGTGCACGCGTGGCTGGTGCCGATCCGCGACGCCGACGGACAGCCGATGCCGGGCGTCACCATCGGCGACGACGGCCCCAAGGCGGGCCTGCCCGGCGTCGACAACGGCCGGCTGAGCTTCGACCACGTCAGCGTGCCCCGCGACATGCTGCTCGACCGGTACGGCCAGGTCGCGGAGGACGGCACCTACACGTCCTCGATCGAGAACGAGACCCGGCGCTTCTTCACCATGCTCGGCACGCTGGTGCGCGGGCGGGTGAGCGTCGGCGGCTCGGCCGGCTCGGCGACCAAGCTGGCCCTGGACATCGCCGTCCGCTACGGCGACGTGCGCCGCCAGTTCGCCGCCCCCGGCGAGGACCGCGAGATCGTCATCAACGACTACCTGGTGCACCAGCGCAAGCTGCTGCCGGCGCTGGCCAAGACCTACGCGCTGCACTTCGCGCAGGGCGAGCTGGTCGAGACCATGCACGACGTGCAGACGGCGGTGCACGTGCACGGCCAGGAGATCGACGAGCAGGCCCAGCGCGAGCTGGAGTCGCGGGCCGCCGGCCTCAAGGTGGCCCAGACGGCCCACGCCACCGCCACCATCCAGATGTGCCGCGAGGCCTGCGGTGGTGCGGGCTACCTGCAGGAGAACCGGCTGCCCCACCTCAAGGCCGACACCGACGTCTTCACCACCTTCGAGGGCGACAACACCGTCCTGCTGCAGCTCGTGGCGAAGGGTCTGCTCACCGGCTACCGGGACAACTTCGGTTCCCTCGACGGCTGGGGCCGGGTCGGGTTCGTCGCCGACATGGTGCGCGAGACCGTGCTGGAGCGGACGGCGGCCCGCGCGCTCATCGCCCGGCTCGTCGACGCCGTCCCGGGCGTGGACGACGTGCCGATGCTGGAGCGCGGCTGGCAGCTCAAGATGCTGGAGTTCCGCGAGAAGCACTCGCTCGAGGGCGCGATCCGCCGGCTGCGCAAGAACTCCACGACCGAGGGCATGGCGCCGTTCGACATGTTCAACTCCGTCCAGGACCACGTGCTCAAGACGGCGCAGACGCACATCGACCGGGTCGTCCTGGAGGCGTTCGTCGCCGGCGTCGACCGGACCGACGACCCGGCGGTCCGGCAGCTGCTGGACTCGCAGTGCGACCTGTACGCGCTGTCGACCATCGAGGCGGACAAGGCCTGGTTCCTGGAGCACGGGCAGCTCACCCCGGCCCGCGCCAAGACGCTGACGGCGACGGTGAACCAGCTGATCCGCGAGCTGCGGCCGCACATGATCACCCTGGTCGACGCGTTCGCCATCCCGGCGCACTGGAAGGCCGCGGCGATCCTCGAGGAGGAGCCCGACCGGCAGGCGGCCATGGCCGCCCGCGACGCCGAGCTGCGCGCGCGGAACGGCGAGGACACCCCGGAGGGGACCGCGACCGACCTGGACGTCCCGCCCGGCCAGTAAGAGGACCCCCTCGCCCCCCGCCGCTCGCGAGCTCGCGCGGGCCCCTGCGAGATGGGCCGTTCCAGGGCGTCACGCTGACCCGCGCCTCGCAGGCTCGGCGCGGGTCAGCGCAGGCGGACGGCGAGGATCGCGACGTCGTCCTCGGCGCCGGGCAGGAACATCTGGTCCAGCACGCGGTCGCACAGCTCGTCCAGCGGCAGGCCGGCGCACTCCCCCAGCACCTGGAGCAGCTCGTCGGTGCCGGCATCGATGTCCCGGTCGCGCCGCTCCACCAGCCCGTCGGTGTAGAGCAGCACGGTGGAGCCGGGGGCCAGTACGGCCACGTGGTCCTCGCGGGCCGAGTCCGGGGCCACGCCCAGCAGCAGGTCGGCCTGCTTGCCGTCGAGCAGCACCACGCTGCCGTCGGAGGCGAGCAGCACCGGCGGTGGGTGGCCGGCGTTGGCCCAGCGCAGCCGCACCCGGCCGGTCTCCTCGTCCGGCTCCGGCTCGAGGTGGGCCACCAGCGCGGTGGCCATCGTGTTCAGGGCCAGCCCCTGGACGGCCCGGTCCAGCTCGCTGAGCACCTCGGCCGGCGAGCCGCCGCTGGAGTAGCTGATGCCGCGCAGCAGGCCCCGCACCTGGCCCATGGCCGCCGCGGCCCGCGTGTCGTGGCCGACGACGTCGCCGATCGCCAGCACCGTGGCCCCGCCGCGCTGCTGGAAGGCGTCGTACCAGTCGCCACCGATCTCGGCGCCCTCGGCGGCGGGGACGTACCGCACGACGATCTCGCTGTGCTCCGGCTGCGGCGGCTCGGTGAGCATGCTGCGCTGCAGCGCATCGGCGAGGTCGCGCTGCTGGCCGTAGAGGCGCGCCTGGTACAGGGCCAGCCCGGCCCGGCGGCCGATCTCGACGGCGGTGTCGACCTGCGCCTCGGTGAGCGATCCCCGCTCCTCGGTCGTGAACAGGCCCATCGCGCCGAGCGCCTGCCCGCGGGCCATCAGCGGGACCACCACACCGGACCCGGCGCCCAGCCGGGCGAACCGCTCGCGGACGGCGGCATCGGGCAGCGCCCGCCCCACGTGGTCCCAGTCGATCCGGGGCATCACCGCCGGGCGTCCGGTGGCGGTGACCGTGCGGGCCGCGGCCTGCTCGGTCATCCCCGCGACCATGGCGCGCACGTAGTCCTCGACCTCCGCGCGCCGGGCGGGGTCCCGGTGCCCGCTGGCGACGTCGTGCAGCCGGCCCTGCTCGTCGGTGACCACGATCCAGCACCAGTCCCCGAGGTCGGGCACGACCAGGGAGGCCAGCTGCTCGATCTGCCGGTCGATCTCGAGGGTGCCCGACAGCACCCGGCCGGCCTCGGCCAGCAGGCGCAGCCGCTGGTTGGCCTCCGCCATCGCGGCGACGGCCGTGGCGCGCTCGGCGTCGGACTGCAGCCGGGAGACGCTCAGCGCGATCTGCGCGGCCAGCGCCTCCAGCACCTCGACGTCGTCGCCGGCGAAGTCGTGGTCGACGGTCCAGACGGCGAGGAACGTGCCCAGCACCCGGCCCTCGACGCGCAGCGGGACGGCGGCCAGCGCCCGCAGCCCGAGCAGCTGGGTGACCGCGGCCAGCCCCGGGAAGCGCGCGGCGGCCTCCTGGACGTCGCTGATCAGCACCCGGCTGCCGTGCCGGGCCACGTACTGGGCCGGCAGCGCGTCGTCCATCGGGAGGACGACGCCGTCGTCCAGGTCGCCGGCCTCGGGGCTCTCCTCCCGCACGGTGCTCAGCAGGTTCCGCGTCAGGTGCAGCCGCAGCGGCCCGCCCGGGGAGTCGAAGATCGCCAGGCCGCTGGACTGCGCCCCGATGACCTGCGCGCCGCGCAGCACCACGTCGGCGAGCTCCTCCAGCCGCGCGGCGTTGGCCAGCTCGGCGGCGACCTCGGCGATGGCGGCCGCCCGCTGCACGGCGGTGAGGCGCTGCTGGGCCTGCCCGCGGGCCTCGGTGATGTCCAGGATCGTGCCCAGCACCCGGGCCGGGGCCCCGCTCGCGTCGGCCACCACCCGCCCCCGGGCCAGCGCCCAGCGCACGGCGCCGTCCTCGCGCAGCGCCCGGAACTCGACGGTGTAGTCGCCGCCCTCCTCGATCGCGACCCGCATGGCGTCCTCGATCGCGGAGTGGTCGTCGGGGTGCACGTGCGAGCCGAGCACGTCCTCCAGCGAGTCGAGGTCCACGGCGGAGGCGAGACCGAACAGCGCCGCGCACCGGTCGTCCCAGTGGATCGTCCCGGTGCGCAGGTCGCGCTCCCAGATGCCGATCGAGCTGGCCTCCAGCGCCACCTCCAGCCAGGCGCGGGACGTGCCGACCGCCGACTGCGCCGCGGAGAGCTCCAGCTCCGCCACGGCCGAGGCGGCGAGCTGCTCGAGCAGCTCGGTGGCGTCGCCCGACCAGTCGCGGGGGACGGAGTCGTAGACCGCCAGGGCGCCGATGACCTGCCCGGAGGCGGCCACCAGCGGGGCGCCCAGGTAGGCCAGGACCTGCCCGGAGGTGACGGCGGGCAGGGAGGCGACCCGCTCGTCCTGCGCCGCGTTCGGGACGACCAGGGGCCGGCCGGTGCGCACGGTGATGGCGGACAGCTCGCCGGTGAGCAGCGCGGGCCCGCCGACGACGCCCGCGGGGAGGCCGTACCCGCCGACGACGACGTCGTGGTCGGTGAACAGCGTGACCTTCGCGTGCCCGACACCGAGCACCCGCGCGGCCAGCGCGGAGAGCCGGTCGAAGGCCGCCGGCCCCGTGACCTCGAGCAGGAGCCGCCGGGCCGCGGCGACCCGCAGGGGGTCGGTCAGCGGGTCCTCGGCCGGTTCCGCGGTCGGGCGGCCGGGGACGGCCGGTCGGGGCGTGGGCACCGTGCTCCTCCCCACCGGCTGCGGCGCCCGGGCCGGGCGCTGGAGTCCACATGCTGGCACGCGGGCCGCCCCGGCGCGGGAACGGCCTCGACGGCGGGTCGTCTCCCCCACCGGGGTGAGGTTCGGGGCCCGGGTCAAGGAGCGGCGGCGCGGAGCCGATGGACAGCTCATGATCGGCACGCGCACGGACCGGCTCCCCGACTGCCGGCCACTGCTCGCCGACTCCGACGACCTCACCCTGGTGTTCCAGCCGATCGTCGACCTCTCCGCGGCCACCGTCGTCGGCTACGAGGCGCTGGCCCGGTTCCCCGGGACGGCCGGACCCGACGTGTGGTTCGCCGCCGCGGCGGAGGCCGGGATCGCCGCCGAGCTCGAGGCCCTGGCCATCCACAAGGCGCTGGACGCCGTGGACCGGCTGCCGGACAACACCTTCCTGACCGTCAACGTCAGCCCTCACCTGCTCGGCGCCGACGTCGTCCAGCGCGCGCTGGCGGTGCGCCCCGATCTGCACCGCGTCGTCGTCGAGCTGACCGAGCACACCGCGGTCGACGACCTGTCCTGCCTGCGCAGCCAGACCGACGCCCTGCGCGAGCGCGGCGCGCTGATCGCCCTGGACGACACCGGCAGCGGCTACTCGGGCCTGCAGCAGATGGCCGCGGTCCGCCCACAGCTGGTGAAGCTCGACCGCTCGCTCGTCGCCGACGCCGAGGACGACCCGGTGCGCATGGCGCTGGCCGAGATGATGGGCGAGTTCGCGGGCAGGATCGACGCCTGGCTGCTCGCCGAGGGCATCGAGACCCCCGCCGAGCTGGCCGCGTTCACCCGGCTCGGCGTCCCGCTGGCCCAGGGCTGGCTGCTCGGCCGCCCGTCACCGGAGTTCCTGCCGCTGGCCGACGACGTCGCCCAGCTCGTGCGCACCCAGGTCGCCCGCGCCCGCCTCACCGACAGCGTGGCCAGCCTGATGCGGCCGGTGCGCCAGTGCGTGCTCGGCGAGGACGACGTCCCCGACGTCCCCCCGGCGGTGCTGGTGGGACCGCACGGGGAGCCGGCGTCGCTGCTGCTGTCCGACCCGCGGACCCTCGAGGTCTACACCGCCCCGGTGTCCCTGCGGGTGCACCCCTCGACCGACATCGGCGAGGCGCTCCAGCGGGCCCTGACCCGCCCGCCCGCGCAGCGCTTCGACCCCGTCGTCTGCACCGATCCCAGCGGGCAGGTGCTCGGGCTGCTGCGGATCGAGGATCTCGCCTCGGCCGCCCGCGCCCGCTGACCCACGCCCCGAACACCGACATCCGACCCTGAGGAGAACCCCCGTGAAGAGCTTCGCCTGCGGCGACATCATCCCCGGCTGCGACGCCACGTTCACCGCCGCCGACGACGAGGGCATCCTCGTGCAGACCCGCCGGCACGCCGTCGAGTCGCACGGCGCGGCCGAGCCGGGCACGGACTCCGACGTGCTGGTCGTCCCCGCGATCCAGCACGCCTGAGGCCGCTACCCGTCGGAGGCGGCGCTCAGGCGCTGCCGCTGCTCGGCGGTGAGCTCCAGGTCCTGCATCGGGAGCAGGTCGGCCAGCTGCTCCACCGTCCGGCCGCTGGCGATCGGCGCGACGACGGTGGGCTGGTCGGCCAGCCAGCGCAGTGCGACGGCGGCCATCGGCACCCCGTGCTCGCCCGCGACCTCGGAGAGCGCTGCCAGCACCCGGTCGCCGCGCTGCCCCGCATAGGCCGCGGCGCCCTTCGCCCGCGGTGAGTCGATCTGCTCGCCGGGCCGGTACTTGCCGGTCAGGAACCCCTTGGCCAGCGCGAAGTAGGGCAGCACGCCCATCCCGGCCGCGGTGACGACGTCGCGCAGCTCGGCCTCGAACGCCGGCCGCTCCATCAGGTTGTAGTGGGTCTGCAGCGCCACGTACCCCGCGGTCCCGGCGCGCTCCGCCGTGCCCAGCGCCTCGGTGAGCCGGGGGGCGGAGTAGTTCGACGCCGCGACGTACCGGACCTTGCCGGCCCGAACCAGCTCGTCGAAGGCGGTGAGGGTCTCCTCCAGCGGCGTCGTCTCGTCGTCGTAGTGCGCGTAGTAGAGGTCGATGACGTCGGTCCGCAGGTTGCGCAGCGACCGCTCGGCGGCGCTGCGGATCTCACCGGCCGACAGCGGGTGGTCCTTCTGTCCCGGGGACGCCTTGGTGGCCACCACGATCCGGTCCCGCACGCCGCGGTCGGCCATCCAGGCCCCGAGGATCCGCTCGGAGGTGCCCTCCCCGTACATCTCCGCGGTGTCCACGAACGGCGCCAGGGTGCTCGGGGTGGCGTCGAGGTAGCGGTCCAGGACGGCGTAGGACGTCGCCTCGTCCGCCGTCCAGCCGAAGACGTTGCCACCGAGGCAGAGGTCGCTGACGGTCAGATCGGTGTGCGGGATCAGCGGCATGCCCCCACGCTAGCCAAAGGACCCTCCTGCCCCCCGCCGCTCGCACGCTCGCGACGGGCCCCTGCAGGAGGGCCTGAGCGTCCCGCGCGTGCTGAAACTGCTGTGACTTCCGGGTCTGCTGCGGGGTTCCGGGCACCCCCCGCTGGTCAGATGCCCGGGCGACATGGCAGCGTTCCACCGTCCGACCTCCTCACGAGGCCGGGCTCCCCGGGCACCGCGCGCCGCGCGCGCCGGTCACCGGGGGCTCCCGCGGGGCCGTGCGGCGCCCGGGAGGAGGAGCCGGCTGCGTGCCGAACCCTTGGCACCGCCACCGCCTACGAGAGGAAGCACATGAACAAGGCCGAACTGGTCTCCGCCATCGCGAAGCGCGCCGATGTCCCCGCCTCGACCGTGGACTCCGTCCTCGCCGGGCTGCAGGACGAGCTCGTCGACGCGATCACCCGCGGCGAGAAGGTCGCCGTCTCCGGCCTCATCACCGTCGAGCGCACGCAGCGCTCCGCGCGCACCGGCCGCAACCCGCAGACCGGTGAGTCGATCGACATCCCCGCGGCCAACACCGTCAAGGTGACCGCCGGCTCGAACCTGAAGAAGGCTGCGAGCTCCGTCCCGGTCTGATCCGGAGCGGAACTGTCCGCCGCCGGGCGGGCGCCCGACCCCCGTGTGTCCGGGCTCACAACGGCGTGAGCCAGGATGCAGGTCGAGGCGTCGCCCGGCGGCGGACGGCGTCCGGGACCCGGAGGTGCGCGTGAGCGGCGATCTGCAGGTGGACACCGATCCGGCCGAGGTGGGCATGGACGCCGGCCGGCTGGCCCGCATCGACCGCCGGATGGCCCGTTACGTCGACGACGGGCAGCTGCCCGGGTTCCTCGTCACCGTGGCCCGGCACGGCAAGCTCGTGCACGTGGGCCGCGGCGGCTCCCGGGACGTGGAGAACGGCCGCCCGGTCGAGCCCGGCACCCGCTGGCGCATCTTCTCGATGACCAAGCCGGTCACCTCGGTCGCGGCGATGATGCTGTACGAGGAAGGTGCCTTCCAGCTCACCGACCCGATCGCGCGGTGGCTGCCGGAGTTCGCCGAGACCCGCGTCTACGTCGCCGGATCGGCCATGAAGCCGGTGACCGCGCCGCAGACCGAGCCGATCCGGGTGTGGCACCTGCTGACCCACATGTCCGGGCTCACCTACGGCTTCCACCACGCCCACCCGGTCGACGCCATGTACCGGGCGATGGGTCACGAGTGGGGCACGCCGCCGGGTGCGGACTCCGCCGAGGTCTGCCGGCAGTGGGCGTCGGCGCCGCTGGTCTTCCAGCCGGGCACCGAGTGGAACTACGGCGTCTCCACCGACGTCCTCGGCCGGCTCGTGGAGGTCGTCTCGGGGCAGCCGCTGGACGAGTTCTTCGCCGAGCGAATCTTCGCCCCCCTCGGCATGACCGACACGTCCTTCGGCCTCCGCCCGGAGGACGACCCCGACTCGCTGGCCCGGCTCTACACCGCGGTGCCGGGGCAGCCCGGCGGCGCGCCGACCGGCATCGCCCCGCTCGACGCCATGGGCGCCGCGGCCCTGGCCAAGCCGGCGTTCCTCTCCGGCGGCGGCGGGCTGGTGTCCACCGCCGGGGACTACCTGCGGTTCGTGGAGATGCTGCGCCGCGGCGGCTCCTTCGACGGCGGCCGGCTGCTCGGGCCGCGCACGCTGGCGCACATGGTGACCAACCACATCCCGGGCGGGCAGGACCTGGAGACCTTCGGCCGGCCGCTGTTCGCCGAGACGCCGCTGCGCGGGGTCGGGTTCGGCCTGGGCTTCTCGATGATCCTGGACCCGGCGCGCTACGGCGGCGTCGCCAGCGCCGGGGACTACAGCTGGGGCGGCGCGGCGTCCACGGCGTTCTACGTCGACCCGGTCGAGGACCTCACCGTCAGCTTCTACACACAGCTGCTGCCCTCGAGCACGCTGCCGATCCGCAACTACCTGCGCCAGCTGGTCAACGCGTCCATCGTCACCTGACCCCGCCCCAGAGGGGCCAAAATCGCCACTTTGGCCCCTCTGGTGGCTACAGGTAGCGGCGGTAGACGACGGTGGCGACCATCGCGGGCTTGGTGCCGCCCTCGATCTCCACGGTCACGGTGAGGCTCATCTGGACGCCGCCCTCGAACGGGGTCGCGGCCTCCATCGTCGCCCCCGCCCGCACCCGCGCGCCCACGGGCACCGGCGAGGGGAAGCGCACCTTCTCCGTGCCGTAGTTGACGCCCATCCGGAAGCCGCTGATCTCCACGATCTGCGGCACCAGCGAGGGCAGCAGCGACAGCGTCAGGTAGCCGTGGGCGATCGGGCCGCCGAACGGGCTCTCCTTCTTCGCGCGCTCCGGGTCGACGTGGATCCACTGGTGGTCACCGGTCGCCTCGGCGAACTGGTTCACCTGCTCCTGGGTGATCTCCACCCAGTCGCTGTGGCCCAGGTGCTGGCCCACCAGGCCCTGGACCCCTTCGACACCCTCGGCCGTCGTCTGCGCCATCAGCTCTGCCTCCTCGTACACGGTCTGGTTGGCTGACTCCACCACACGCCACGATCGGACGGGGAGCGGGTTGCTGCGACTGGGGGCCCTCGACGTGCCCGACGGCCGGTTCGTGGTCATGGCGATCGTCAACCGCACCCCCGACTCGTTCTACGACCGCGGCGCCACCTACGAGCTGGCCGCCGCCGTCGAGCGGGTGGACCAGGTGGTCGCCGAGGGTGCGGACATGGTCGACGTCGGCGGCGTGAAGGCGGCACCCGGCGAGGAGGTCTCCCCCGCCGAGGAGATCCGCCGGACCGTCGACCTGGTCGCCGCCATCCGCGCGGCGCACCCGGCGCTGCCGATCTCGATCGACACCTGGCGGGCGCCGGTCGCGCGGGAGGCCCTCGCCGCCGGCGCCGACGTCGTCAACGACGCGTGGGGCGGGGTGGACCCGCGGCTGGCAGAGGTCGCCGCCGAGGCCGGCGCCGGCATCGTCTGCACGCACGCCGGCGGGCTGCCGCCGCGCACCCGGCCGCACCGGGTCGCCTACGACGACGTCGTCGCCGACATCGTGACCCGCACGACGGCGCTGGCCGAGGCCGCCGTCGCCTCGGGTGTGGACCGCGAGCGGGTGCTGGTCGACCCGGGGCACGACTTCGGCAAGAACACCCGGCACTCGCTGGAGGCCACCCGGCGGATCGGCGAGCTGGTGGACACCGGGTGGCCGGTGCTGATGGCGCTGTCGAACAAGGACTTCGTCGGCGAGACCCTCGACGTCCCGCTGGACCAGCGGCTCACCGGCACCCTGGCGGCGACGGCGGTGAGCGCCTGGCTGGGCGCCCGGGTGTTCCGCGTGCACGACGCCGCCGCGACCCGGCAGACGCTGGACATGGTCGCCTCCATCCAGGGCACCCGCCCGCCCGTGCGCACCGTCCGCGGCCTCGCCTGATGCGATGACATCGCGGTCCTCCGGCCCGCACCGCGGCCAATTGCCGTCGCCCACTGCCGTTGAGCCGCTGCCCATGTCCCGGTCGGGAGACCCTCCGGGCCCCCGCGACCGGTCCACTCCGCACTGCCGTCGACGACGTTGCCGCTAGGTTCCCTTCCCATGGCCGACACCGGGTTCCTGACCGCCGACGAGCTCAACGACCTGCTCCCGGGCACCTTCCCGGGGCTGCTGGGCATCGTGATCGACACGCACGAGCGCGGGCGCCTGACCAGCCACCTCGACGTCCGCCCCGAGCTGCTGGCGCCCAACGGCTACCTGCACGCCGGCACGGTGGTCACCCTGGCCGACACCAGCTGCGGCCTGCCCACCCGGGCCCTCCTGCCCGAGGGCTCGACCGGCTTCACCACCATCGAGCTGAAGAGCAACCACCTGGGCACCGCGCGCGAGGGCCGGATCGCCTGCACCGCGACCAACGTGCACGCCGGGCGGACCACGCAGGTGTGGGACGCGGTGGTGACCAACGCCGACTCCGGGAAGACCATCGCTCTCTTCCGCTGCACGCAGTCGGTGCTCTGGCCCCGCTGATCGGGCGAACCCGCCGGTAACCCCCTTGTGAGCCCCGACACGCCGGGTGTGAGACTGGGGCCACAACACCGTGCGAGGAGGAACCACCGTGGCTCTGGCCAGCCGTTATCCCGACGTCGAGATCCCGAACGTCTCCGTCCCCGAGTTCGTCCTGGCGGCCGGCAAGGAGCGGCCCGACGCGCCGGCCCTGATCGACGGGCTCAAGGGTGACGTGATCACCCACGGCCAGCTGGCCGCCTACGTCGACCGCGTCGCCGCCAACCTGCACGCCCGTGGGCTGCGCAAGGGCGACGTCGTCGCCGTCTTCTGCCCGAACACCCCCTGGTTCCCGGTGGTGTTCCACGGCATCGCCGCCGCCGGCTGCGTGATGAGCCCGATCAACTCGCTCTACACGCCCGACGAGATCGCCTTCCAGCTCAAGGACTCCGGCGCCAAGATCCTGATCACTATCGGGCTCTTCCTGGACCGCGCCACGGCCGCCGCGGAGAAGTCGCCGGTCGACGAGATCATCGTGCTCGACGGCGCCGAGGGGCACGCCAACCTCTTCGACCTGCTCGGCGCCGACGCGCCGTCGGTCACCGTCGACATCGACCCGGCCAACGACCTGGTCACGCTGCCCTACTCCAGCGGCACGACCGGCCTACCCAAGGGCGTCATGCTCACCCACCGCAACCTGGTGGCCAACGTGGCCCAGTGCCTGCCGCTGCTCAAGACCGGCGCGGACGAGAAGATCATCGCCGTCCTGCCGTTCTTCCACATCTACGGCCTGACCGTGCTGATGAACCAGGGCCTGGCGCTCGGCGGCGCCGTCGTGACGCTGCCGCGCTTCGACCTGGAGGACTTCCTCCGCACGATCCAGGACCAGAAGATCACCCGGGCCTTCGTGGCGCCCCCCATCCTGCTGGCGCTGGCCAAGCACCCGATCGTCGACAACTACGACCTCTCGTCGCTGACCTCGATCCTGTCGGGTGCCGCGCCGCTCGACGAGCAGCTGGCGCTGTCGGCCCAGTCCCGGCTGCGCAAGGGCGCCGACAGCGGCGTCGTCGTCGGCCAGGGCTACGGCATGACCGAGCTCTCCCCGGTCTCCCACACCAGCCCCGACCTGGACGCCCAGCCCCCGGGCGTCTCCATCGAGATCCCCAAGGGCTCGGTCGGCTTCGCGATCCCGAACACCGAGTGCCGGCTGATCGACCCGTCCACGGGCGAGGACGCGGCCCCCGGCGAGCGCGGTGAGCTGTGGGTGCGCGGTCCGCAGGTGATGAAGGGCTACCTCAACAACGAGGAGGCCACCCGCGCCACCCTCGACTCCGAGGGCTGGCTGCACACCGGCGACGTCGCGATCGTCGACGAGAACGGCTGCTACACCGTCGTCGACCGCGTCAAGGAGCTGATCAAGTACAAGGGCTACCAGGTGGCCCCGGCCGAGCTCGAGGCCGTGCTGATCAACCACCCGGAGATCGCCGACGCCGCGGTCATCGGCGTGCCGGACAAGGAGAGCGGCGAGGAGCTCCCCAAGGCCTTCGTCGTCCGCGCGCCCGGCTCGGAGCTGACCGAGGACGCCGTCATGGCCTACATGGCCGAGAAGGTGGCCCCGCACAAGAAGATCCGCTTCGTGGAGTTCATCGAGCAGGTGCCGAAGTCGGCCGCCGGCAAGATCCTGCGCAAGGACCTCAAGGCCCGCTGAATCCCGCACAGCACTCCCCTGAGCGCGAGCATGGCGCCGGGGCCACCGGCCAGCGTCGTCCGGTGGCCCCGGCGCCATGCTCGTCCACGGGGCGGGCCGGCGGCGGGGGGCTGGTGCCGGGCTGGAACGGCCCCGTCGCAGGGTCCCGGCGCGAGCGTGCGAGCGGCGGGGGGCTGGTGCCGGGCTGGAACGGCCCCGGCGCAGGGTCCCGGCGCGGGCGGGCGAGCGGCGGGGGGCTGGTGCCGGGCTGGAACGGCCCCGTCGCAGGGTCCCGGCGCGAGCGTGCGAGCGGCGGGGGGCGACGGGGTCCTTCTAGGGTCGGGGCATGCGTGCGGTGACGATCAGCGAACCCGGCGGCCCCGACGTCCTCACCTGGGCCGAGGTGCCCGACCCGGTCTGCGGACCCGGTGAGGTGATCGTCGACGTCGCCGCCACCGCGGTGAACCGGGCCGACCTGCTGCAGCGGCAGGGCTTCTACCCGCCCCCGAAGGGCGCCAGCGAGATCCTGGGCCTGGAGTGCAGCGGGATCGTCAGCGAGATCGGCGAGGGGGTCCTCGGCTGGCAGGTCGGCGACGAGGTGTGCGCGCTGCTGGCCGGGGGCGGCTACGCCGAGCGGGTCTCCGTCCCGGCCGTGCAGCTGCTGCCCAAGCCCTCCGGCGTCGAGCTGGCCACCGCCGCCGCGCTGCCCGAGGTCACCTGCACCGTGTGGTCCAACGTCTTCCAGCTGGCCCGGCTGCAGCGCGGGGAGACCTTCCTGGTGCACGGCGGGTCCAGCGGCATCGGCACGATGGCCATCCAGCTGGCCGCCCGGGCCGGTGCGCGGGTGCTCACCACCGCGGGCACGGCCGCGAAGCTCGACGTCTGCCGCGAGCTGGGTGCCGACACCACCATCAACTACCGCGACGAGGACTTCGTCGAGCGGGTGCGCGAGGCCACCGGCGGCCGCGGGGCCGACGTCGTGCTGGACAACATGGGCGCGAAGTACCTGGGCCGCAACGTCGACGCCCTCGCCGTCGGCGGCCGGCTGGTCATCATCGGCATGCAGGGCGGCTCGAAGGCGGAGCTGGACATCGGCACGCTGCTGGGCAAGCGGGCCTCGGTGCACGCCACCGCGCTGCGCTCCCGCCCCGCCACCGGCCCGGGCGGCAAGCAGGAGATCGTCGCCGCGGTCCGGCACGACGTGTGGCCCGACGTCGAGCGGGGCTCGATCCGGCCGATCGTCGACCGCCGGCTGCCGATGTCGCGGGCCGCCGAGGCGCACCGCGTGGTCGAGGCCAGCGAGCACGTGGGGAAGGTGCTGCTGCTCGCCGACTGACGGCCGATCAGCGCGGGCGCAGCGCGGCGACGGCGTCGATGATCCGGCCCACCTCGTCGGCGGTGTTGTAGTGCATGAGGCCCAGGCGCACCGCGCCGCCGGTCTCGTTCACGCCGAGGGAGTCGAACAGCTCACGGGCGTAGAAGTCGCCGTCCCACGCGCAGATGCCGTCCCGCGTGAGCTCGGCGGCCACCTGGCGCGGGCGCATCCCGGCCACGGTGAACGACAGCGTGGGGGTGCTGCGCTCGGGCCGGCCCAGCACCTGGACGTGGCGCATCGCCCGCAGCGCCTGGTCCAGCCACTCGAACAGGTCCCCCTCGTGCCGGGCGACGGCGGCCATCGCGGCCCGCAGCCGCTCCCGGCGCGTACCGGGGGCATCGCCGCAGACCCCGGCCAGGTGGTCGACGGCCGCGCTCACGCCGGCGTACAGCTCGAACGGCGGCGTGCCGGTCTCGAACCGGTCGGGCACCCTGTCCGACGACGGCACGAGCTTGTCGGGGTGCAGGTACCCGAGCAGGTCGGGGTCGGCGACGACGGCGCCCACGTGCGGCCCGCACCACTTGTAGGCCGACACCGCCACGAAGTCCGCACCCAGGGAGCGCTTGTCGAGGAAGACGTGCGGGGCGGCGTGAACCGCGTCGACGTAGACGAGCGCGCCGACGGCGTGCGCCTGCGCGGCGATGCCCGCGACGTCCGGCCGGGTGCCCAGCGCGTTGCTGGCCGCGGTCACCGCCACCAGGCGGGTGCGGCGGCCGATCAGGTCGGCGTACTGCCACGCGGGCAGCTCGCCGGTCTCGATGTCCACCTCGGCCCAGCGGACCTCTGCGCCCACGCTCGCCGCCAGCTGCACCCAGGGCCGCACGTTGGCGTCGTGGTCGAGCCGGCTGACCACGATGTCGTCGCCCGGGCGCCACGTACGGGCCAGCGCCCGGGCCATCGCGTACGTCAGGGTGGTCATGTTGGGCCCCAGCACCACCCCGCCGGGCTGCCCGCCCACCAGATCGGCGACGGCGGCCCGCGCCCCGGTGACCAGCGCCTCGGAGCGCCCCGACGCGGGGAACACACCGCCGCGGTTGGCGACCGGCATCCGCATGGCCGTGCCGACGGCGTGCGCGACGCTCTCGGGCACCAGGGAGCCGGCCGGGCCGTCGGCGTGCACGTAGCCGTCGGCGAGGGCGGGGAAGAGACCGCGCAGACGCGCGACGTCCAGCCGTCCGGCCCCCGTTGACATGTCGCGCACCCTAGTTGCTCCACCGGGTCCCCGACGCACCGTCCCGGGTCCTGTCGCGGGCGTCGCCCGGCCGGTCGGTCGCCGTCGGGAGCACGGGGCAGGATGGGGGCATGACAGCACCGGAGAACGGCAGCGGAGGTCCCCACCAGGTGGTCGTGGTCGGGCCCGACGGGCGCCCGCTGGGCGCGGTGCCCGTGGCCCCCTCGGGCGCGCAGGAGGGCGACGACGCCGGCGCCCTCGCCGTGGGCGAGCTGGTCGAGCAGCCGGCCAAGGTCATGCGGATCGGCACCATGATCAAGCAGCTGCTGGAGGAGGTCCGGGCGGCTCCGCTGGACGACGCCAGCCGCAACCGGCTGCGCGACATCCACGCCTCCTCGATCCGCGAGCTCGAGCAGGGCCTGGCGCCGGAGCTGCGGGAGGAGCTGGAGCGGATCACCCTCCCGTTCAGCGAGGACCAGACGCCGTCGGACGCCGAGCTGCGGATCGCGCAGGCGCAGCTGGTGGGCTGGCTCGAGGGCGTGTTCCACGGCATCCAGACGGCGCTGTTCGCCCAGCAGATGGCTGCCCGCGCCCAGCTGGAGGAGATGCGCCGCAAGGCCCTGCCCGGTGGGCAGCAGCCCGGCGCCCAGCCGGACCTCCGGCCGGGCGGCGGCCAGTACCTGTAGGGCGCGATGGAGGCGGAACCAACCGGTTCCCCTGACCGGGTGAATCATGATCATCCGCGGTTTCCCGGGGTGCCCGGGCGCCCATCCCCCGGGCCCGTGGCCGGGACCACCCGGCCCGACCCCGGGAGGACCCCGTGACCACTCAGTCGAGCACCCCCAGCACCCGGAGCGGCCAGAACGGGCTCGCGATCGCCGCGCTCGTCACCGGCATCGTCGGCATCGTCTTCGCGGTGCTGTTCGCGATCATCGGCCTGGCCCTGGGCCTCGTGGCCGTGGCCCTGGGAATCTTCGCGCGCCGCTCCGGCACGCAGCGGGGCCAGGCGACCGCGGGCGTGGCCACCGGTGCGGTGGCAGTCGTCGTGGCGATCGTGAACATGGTGATCGCCTACAACATCCTCACCTGAGGCGCCACCGACGCACGACGGCGCCGCCCCCGCGCAGGAGGACGGCGCCGTCGTGCGTCGTGCGGTCGCTGCTACACCCGGAAGCGAGCCACCGCGTCCTGCAGCTCGCCGCTCATGCGGGCCAGCTCGCCGGCCGCCCGCTGGGCGTCCTCGACCCGCTGATTGGTCTCGGCGGTGCCGGCGGCCAGCCCGGTGATCGCCGCGGCGATCCCCTGCGAACCACTGGCCGCCTCGGCGACGTTGCGGTTCATCTCGTTCGTCGTCGCCGTCTGCTCCTCGACCGCCGCGGCGATGGTCGCCTGGAAGTCGTTGATCTCACCGATGACCGTGCTGATCCGGCCGATCGCGTCCACCGCACCGGCGGTGTCGGCCTGGATCGCCTCCACCCGCTTGGAGATGTCCTCGGTCGCCCGAGCCGTCTCCTGCGCCAGCTCCTTGACCTCGGAGGCGACGACGGCGAAGCCCTTGCCGGCCTCCCCGGCGCGCGCCGCCTCGATCGTGGCGTTCAGCGCCAGCAGGTTCGTCTGCTCCGCGATGCCGTTGATCAGCTTGATCACCGTGGCGATCTCCGCCGAGGAGTCACCCAGCTTGCCGACCGTCCGGGTCGTGTCCTCCGCGACGTCCACGGCCTGACTGGCCACCCGGCTGGCCTCGCTGGCGTTCTGCGAGATCTCCCGGATCGCGGACTCCATCTGCGAGGACCCGGTCGCGACCGTGTCCACGCTGGAGGCCACCGCACCCGCGGAGGCCACGACGTCGTCGGCCTGACCGGCAGCCGTCTGCGCGTTCTGCCGCATCCCCTCGGCCGCGCCACTGAGCTGCTGCGAGGCAGCCGCCAGACGCGTCGAGGAGTCGCCGACGAGCACGAGCACGTTGCCGATGGCGTCGAGCGTGTGGTCGAGAGACACGGCCATCTCGCCGAGCTCGGCGCCGCCGGTGCGACCGGCGCGCACGGTGAGGTCACCCTCGGCGACCTGGCCGAGGATCTCGCGGATCCGCTGCACGGGGCGCATCACGCCGCGGGCCACGAGCATGGCCAGGACCACCGAGATGGCCAGGCCGGCGACGATGATCACGAGGGTGAGGGTTCGGGCGGTCTCGTAGGCCTCCTCGGCCTCGGTCGCGGTGGCGAGCGCCTCTGCCGACGCGGCCTCGGTGGCCTCGGCGAGCGAGGCGCCGATGACGGCCTCGTTCTCCGCCATCGTCCGCAGCAGCGGCGGCATGGCCGCCGGGTTGGTGGCGGCCTGCTGCTGGAGCTGGGCGAGCGCGGTCAGATATGCCTGGGTGGCTGCGCTGAAGGTCTCGAAGGCCGCCCGCGCGTCCGCGCTCAGCGGCATCTCGGCAACCGCGGCGGTGTGCTCGGCCAGGGCCTCGGTCGTCTCGGCCGTGCCCTGACGCGCCTTGGCGATCGTCTCGGCCGGCAGCGTCGGGATGGACGCCCGGGCCACGTTGGTCGACAGCCGCCACCAGTCCGTCTCCAGCTGCCGCAGCGCGCTGAGCGGCACGGCGCCTTCGTCGTAGACGTTCTTGGCCTGGTCGCTCAGCATCGACATCCGGTCGATCCCGAAGGCGCCGACGCCGACGGTCGTGACGGCGACCACGAGGATGGCGCCGAGCATCCGGCCGCGCAGGCCGAAGCGGTAGCCGGTGGCCCCGTCCTGGTCCCGCTCCGCGCCGTCTGCGGTCGGGGGTGCGGGGTCGTGCGCGTGCTCCATGCGTGCCTGCTCTCCTGTGTACCGATGACACGTTCGGAGGCCATTTCGGCAGGAACCGCCCGATCTTGAGCCGACTTGCCCCCGGAGCGGGCAGAAGGTGCTAGAGCGAGGACAGGAACGCGGCGACGCCGTCCTCGTCATTGCCAACAGTGACGTCGGTGCACACCGCCAGCAGGTCCGGGTGCGCGTGCGCCATCGCCACCGCCCGGCCGCCACCGTCGCGCACCCACTCGAACGCGGCGATGTCGTTGGGCATGTCGCCGAACACGACGACGTCCTCCGGCCCGACCCCGTGACGCGCCGCGACCTTCGCCAGGCCGGTGGCCTTGGTGACGCCGGGGGCCGAGATCTCGGCCAGCGCGTCGGTCGAGGAGCACGTGACCGTCGCCTGACCGCCGGCGACCTCCTCCACCAGGGCGACGAACTCGTCGCGCGGCAGATCTTCATGGCGGGCCAGGAGCTTCGCCGCCGGCTGCAGCATCATCTCCTCCAGCGTCGCCTCCGCGACCCCCGGAGCGTCGACGTCCCACCGCGGCTTGTAGACGGGCTCGTGACGGAACTCCAGCCCGTACTCGACGGCGAACCAGGTGTCCGGCTGCCGCCGCCGCAGCTCTGCAGTGACGGCCCGGAGAACGTCGGGGAGCAGCGGCTCCTCGTGCAGGATCTCGAAGCTCTCCAGGTCCAGCAGGACAGCGCCGTTGCAGCACACCGCCGTTCCGTGCCCCAGCACCTCACGGATGCGGTGCATCCAGCGCGGCGGGCGGCCGGTGGCCAGCACGACGGGGACGCCGTCGGCCCGCCAGCGTCCGAGCTCGGCGACGGTCGCCTCACTGACGGTGTCGTCCCAGCGGAGCAGCGTGCCGTCCATGTCGCTGGCGATCAGCCGCGGCTTCCAGTCAGACATCGAGCAGGGCCTCCAGGTAGCGGGCGACGCCGTGGGCGTGGTGGCCGCTGGTCCGCCCGTGCGTCACGGCCCGCACCGCGGGGTGTGCGTTGGCGACCGCGATCGCCCGGCCACCGGCTTCGGCGACGGCGGTGAGCATCGGCAGGTCGTTGGGCATGTCGCCGAAGACCAGCACGTCGCCGAGGTCGACGCCGTAGCGCTCCAGCGCGACCGCCAGCCCGGTGGCCTTGGTGACGCCGGGCGGCAGCACCTCGATGAAGCCGAGACCGGCGTGCGTCACCTCCGCGTCGGCCGGGTCGACGACGCCGCGCGCGCGGGCCAGCAGCTCGTCCTGGTCCAGCGTGGGTGAACGCAGGAAGACCTTGAGCACCGCCTCGGCCGGCAGCACGTCCGCGCGGGACAGCAGCTGCGTGCCCTCGGGGTAGGGCCAGTCGAAGCCGTGCTGCACGCGCAGCCGGGCGTGCACCTCGGCCTGCTGGGCGGCGTCCTCGACGGCGAGGACGAGTTCCCCGGCCACGGCCTCGATCCGCTCGATGACCGCGGCCGCTCGGTCGCGCGGCAGCGCCACGGTGCGCAGCACATCGTCCCGCTCCAGGTCGACGACGAACCCGCCCTGGGCCAGCACGGCGATCCCCCGCCCGTCCAGGGCGACCCGCACGCTGTCCAGCAGCCGGGGTCCGCGCCCGGTCACGCCGATCACCGGGATGCCGGCGTCCCAACAGGCACCGAGGGCCGCCCGGGTGCGCGGGCCGACCTCGCCGGCGGCGTCGAGGAGGGTGCCGTCGAGGTCGGTGGCGACCAGCTTGGGACGCCAGTTCCCGAGGTCCCCGAGCACGACCACCTCGTCGGCGCCGGGGAGGACGCCGTGGGCCGGCAGGGCCTTCGGCTGCTCGTGGCTCATGCGGTGGGGGGCATCGGCGCCGTGAGCGTCATGCCCGGGGTGATGGCCTCGATGCCGCCGAGCCACGGCCGCAGCGCCACCGGCAGGTGCACCGAGCCGTCGGCCCGCTGGTGCACCTCGAGCAGGCAGGCGATCGTGCGGGCGATGGCGCAGAGCGTGCCGTTGAGGGTGGCCGCGATCTGCGTCTTCCCGTCGTCGTCGCGGTACTTGATGCCCAGGCGCCGGGCCTGGAACGTCGTGCAGTCCGACGTCGAGGTCAGCTCCCGGTAGGTGCCCTGGCTGGGGAACCAGGCCTCGATGTCGTACTTGCGGGTGGCGCTGGTGCCCAGGTCGCCGGCAGCGATGTCGACGACCCGGTAGGGCAGCTCCAGTGCGGTGAGGAACTCCTCCTCCCACGCCAGGAGGCGCAGGTGCTCGGCCTCGGTGTCCTCGGGCCGGGCGAAGCTGAACATCTCGACCTTGTCGAACCAGTGCACGCGGATGATGCCGCGGGTGTCCTTGCCGTAGGAGCCGGCCTCGCGGCGGAAGCAGGACGACCAGCCGGCGTAGCGCTTCGGGCCCTTCGACAGGTCGAGCACCTCGCCGCTGTGCATGCCGGCGAGCGCCACCTCGGAGGTGCCGACGAGGTACAGGTCGTCGCGCTCGATGCGGTAGACCTCCTCGTCGTGCTCGCCGAGGAAGCCGGTGCCCTCCATGGCCTCCGGGCGCACCAGCGCGGGGGCGATGACCGGGGTGAAACCGGCGGCGACCGCCCGGCTGATGGCCAGCTGGGCGAGCGCGAACTCCAGCAGCGCGCCGGGCCCGGTGAGGAAGTAGAAGCGTGAGCCGGACACCTTCGCGCCGCGCTCCATGTCGATGGCGCCGAGCTTCTCGCCGATCTCGATGTGGTCGCGCACCCCGAAGTCGTAGGAGGGCACCTCACCGACGGTGCGGATGGTCACCGCGTCGTCCTCGCCGCCGGGCGGCACCTCGTCGGCCACGACGTTGGGGATCCGGGTGTGCACGGCACGCAGCGCGGCGTCGGCGGCCCGCTGCTCCTCCTCGGCCTCCTTGACCTCGGCGGCCAGCGCCTTGGCCCGCTCCAGGACGGCGGGGCGCTCCTCGGGGGTGGCCTTCTTCACCGCCTGCGAGGCATTCTTCTGCGCGCCGCGCAGGTCGTCGGCCCGCTTCACCGCTTCCCGCCGGGCGGTGTCCGCGGCGAGCAGCTGGTCGACCAGGGACTCGTCGGCGCCCCGGGCGCGCTGGCTGGCACGGACGAGGTCGGGGTTCTCACGCACGAGTCGCAGGTCGATCACCGCACGAGCGTAACGAGAGCCGCCCCGCGGCGGCGTCGACGACGGGAGCCGCCCCTGCGAGTGGCCGACGGCGGCGCGGGGTCCGGAGGGCTCCCGGCGTCGTGGGTCGGACACGCTCGACGCAGGCGGGGAACGGCTCCTGGTCGCGGTGTCGACCGGAGGACGACAATGTGCGCATGCGTTTCCTGCAGCGGCCCGATCACGACCTCACCTACTCCGACGTCTTCATGGTGCCGGCGCACTCGACGGTCGGATCGCGGCTCGAGGTCGACCTGACCACGCCGGACGGGGTCGGCACGACCATCCCGATCGTCGTCGCCAACATGACGGCGATCTCCGGTCGCCGGATGGCCGAGACCGTGGCCCGCCGCGGAGGACTCGCCGTGCTGCCGCAGGACATCCCCGTCGACGTCGTCGCCGAGGTGGTGTCGTGGACCAAGACCCGGCACCCGGTCTACGACACCCCGATCACCCTCTCCCCCACCTCCACCGTGGGCGAGGCGCTCTCGCTGCTGACCAAGCGCGCGCACGGGATCGTCGTGGTGGTCGAGGGCGACTCCCCCGTCGGCGTCGTCACCGACGGCCAGTGCCAGGGCGTGGACCGGTTCACCCAGCTGTCCGAGGTGATGACCCGCGAGCCGCTGACGATCCCGGCCGGCACCGACCTGCCCAAGATCTTCGACGTCCTCTCCGGCGAGCGGGTGAGCGCGGCCCCCGTCGTCGACGGCGACCGGCTGGTCGGCGTCATCACGAGGAAGGGCGCGCTGCGCTCGGCGATCTACACCCCCGCGGTGAACGCCGACGGTCACCTGCTCACCTCGGCCGCCGTCGGCATCAACGGCGACGTCGCCAGCAAGGCGTCGGCCTTGCTGGCCGCCGGTGTGGACGTGCTCGTCGTGGACACCGCGCACGGGCACCAGGAGAAGGCGATCGAGGCGCTGCGAGCGGTGCGGGCAGTGGCCGGCTCCGCGCCGGTCGTCGCCGGCAACGTGGTGACCGCGCAGGGCACCCGCGACCTGATCGAGGCGGGTGCCGACGTCGTCAAGGTCGGCGTCGGGCCCGGCGCCATGTGCACCACCCGGATGATGACCGGCGTCGGCCGGCCGCAGTTCTCCGCCGTCGAGGAGTGCGTCGCGGAGGCGCGTTCGCTGGGCAAGCACGTGTGGGCCGACGGCGGCGTGCGGCACCCGCGCGACATCGCGCTGGCCCTGGCCGCCGGTGCGGCGAACGTGATGGTGGGCTCCTGGTTCGCCGGCACGTACGAGAGCGCCGGAGACGTGCACGAGGACGGCGGCCGGCTCTACAAGGAGTCCTTCGGCATGGCCTCGGCCCGGGCGGTCAAGGCCCGGACGGCGACGCAGACCGGGTTCGAGCGGGCGCGTGCGGGCCTGTTCGAGGAGGGCATCTCGTCGTCCCGGATGTACCTGGACCCGGCCCGCCCGGGCGTGGAGGACCTGATCGACCAGATCGTGGCCGGTGTGCGGTCCTCCTGCACCTACGCGGGCGCCCGCACCGTGGACGAGCTGCACGAGCGGGCCGTCCTGGGCGTGCAGAGCTCGGCGGGCTACGAAGAGGGCCGGCCGCTGCCGACGTCCTGGTGAAGGCGCTGCCCATGCCGGTGTTCGAGGCGCTGGTCGCCGACGCGCTGGACGAGGTGCCGGCCGAGCTCATGGAGCTGCTGGACAACGTCGTCGTCCTGGTGGAGGACCGGCACCCCGACGAGCCCGAGCTGCTGGGCCTCTACGAGGGGTACGCGCTGACCGAGCGCGGCTGGGACTACGGCGGCGCGCTGCCGGACCGGATCATGATCTACCGCGAGGCGATCTGCGACATCTGCGAGACCGAGGACGAGGTGGTCGAGGAGGTCACGATCACCGTCGTGCACGAGATCGCGCACCACTTCGGCATCGAGGAGGACCGCCTCCACGAGCTCGGCTGGGGCTGACCCGAGCTTTTCCGCGGAAAGTCACCCCGCCTCTTCCGCGGAGAAGCGTGGGGGACGGCGACGGGTAGCGTTGACCGACGTGCCCGAGGACAACGCCGGCAAGCTGCCGATCAAGATGCTGCACGACCGCATCCTGGTCGCGCTCCGCAAGGAGGACGGCGACCGTCGCTCCAGCGGCGGCATCCTCATCCCCGCGACCGCCCAGGTGGCCAAGCGGCTGGTGTGGGGGGAGGCCAAGGGCGTCGGCCCGAGCGTGCGCCAGGTGAAGCTCGGCGACCAGGTGCTCTTCTCGCC
Source organism: Blastococcus saxobsidens (assembly GCF_010682065.1). GTDB lineage: Bacteria > Actinomycetota > Actinomycetes > Mycobacteriales > Geodermatophilaceae > Blastococcus > Blastococcus saxobsidens_B. Next base: position 23,617 of record NZ_JAAGWG010000001.1, on the reverse strand, counting down.
CGAGGACCAGCACGAGGTCGAGGTGCACGGCGAGGACCTGATCATCCTGCGCGAGCGCGACGTGCACGCCGTCGCCGCCGAGCGCATCGAGGAATCGACCGGCCTCTACCTCTGACGCCGCGGCACCGCGGGCAGGGTCCCGGCCAGCAGCTCGTCGGCCTGCAGCTGTTCGACCATGTCGTCGGGGAGGTCGTCCTCGCAGTCCAGCCCGCGGGCGATCAGGTCGCGGTAGGTCTCGATCTTGGCCTGCACGACCGCCAGGTCGTCCCGCAGCTCGACCATCCGCTCCTCGATCTGGGCGCACTGCCGCTCCAGCAGCGCCATGCGCTCCGGGTGGTTGGCCAGCTCGCCGCCACCGAGCTCGATGAACTGCCGCACGTCGGCCACCGGCATCCCGGTGCGGCGGAGCGCCTGGACGAGCCGGATGAACCGCAGGGCGTCGGGTGGGTAGCGACGCCTGCCGTCGGACGCCCGCTCCACGAGCGGCAACAGCCCCACGCGCTCGTACCAGCGCAGCGTGTCGATGCTCAGGCCGGTCTCCTCGGAGACCTGGCGGATCCCGAGGGCCTGCTGCGATGCCGGAACCACGACCGAGTCCATGACCGAGTCCATGACCGAGTCCATGACCGCGAGGCTAGGCGTGCGCGCCACTACCCGGCCCGGTCCGGACCACGGCCCGTCCCGTGAGCGCCGCCATGGCGAGCACCGCGCGCCGGCGGCTGAGCAGCCGCGCGCCCGTCGCCACCACCTGGTTGAGCCGGCCCACCGCCACGCTCGGCGGCGGGTTCCGCCGGTCCAGTGCTCGCAGGGCGGTGGTCACCACCAGGCGCGGCGCCTGCCTCCCCCGCCCGCCGTCGGCCGCATCGTTGCCGAGGACGTCGAAGAACTCGGTGTCGGTGGCGCCCGGCGAGAGCGCCAGCACCCGGAGCCCGCTGGCCAGCGACTCCTGCCAGAGCGCCTCGGTGAAGCTGAGCACGAACGCCTTGCCGGCGGCGTACACCGCCATGTTCGGGCTCGGTGCGTAGGCGGCCATGCTGGCCACGTTCACCAGCACGCCGGTTCCGGCCGCCTGCAGCCGGCCGATGAAGGCGCGGCTGACGTCGACCAGCGCGGTGACGTCGACGGCGATCTCCTCGGCCAGCCGATCGGCGTCCTCCTGGGCGAAAGGCCCGTGCGTGCCGAACCCGGCGCAGTTGACCACGCTGGTCACCGGGATCCCGCGGCGGTCGACCTCGGCGGCGAGCGCCTGCCCTGCCGCCGGCCGCCCCAGGTCCAGGGGGACGACGGCCACCCGGACCCCGGAGGCCGCAGTCAGCTCGGCGGCCAGGGTGTCCAGCCGATCGGCGCGACGGGCCACCAGCACCAGGTCCGAGCCCCGCGCCGTGAGCTGCCGGGCGAACTCGGCCCCGATCCCCGCGCTCGCGCCGGTGACCAGCGTCGTCTGCCCGCCCCACTCCACCCGGCTCACGACCCCACCGCCAGCACGAAGCGGTACCGGACGTCGTTGCGCCCGAGTCGCTCCACCGCCGTGTTCACCTGGTCGAGCGGCAGCACCTCGACGTCGGCGACCAGGCCGTGCTCGCCGCAGAAGTCGAGCATCTCCTGGGTCTCCACGGTGCCCCCGGAGCCGGAGACGGTCAGCGAGCGGCCGAGCAGGCTCATCGGCGGCACCACGTACCGCTCCGGCAGACCGAGCACGCACAGCGTCCCGTCCAGCCGGAGCGCAGCCAGGTACGGCGCGAGGTCGTGCGCGCCCGAGGCGGTGTCCAGCACGAAGTCCAGCCGGCCGGCGACCGCCTCCATCGCCGCGGCGTCGGTGGAGACGACGACGTCGTGCGCGCCGAGGGCCCGGACGTCGGCCTCCTTCGCCGGCGACGTGGTGAACACCGTGACGCGGGCACCCAGCGCGGCAGCGAACCGCACCGCGAGGTGGCCCAGCCCGCCCAGGCCCACGACGCCGACCTGCTGCCCGGGGCCGACCCCTGCCCGGCGCAACGGCCCCCAGGTGCTGACCCCGGCGCACATCAGCGGCGCGACCGCGGCCGGGTCGAGCCCGGCGGGGAGGGCGTAGACGAAGGCGTCACGGACGACGTACTCCGTGGAGTACGCCCCCTGCGTCGGCGTGCCGTCGTACCGGTCGCGGCCGCCGTAGGTGAGCGTGGGGACCTCCCGGCAGTAGGGCTCCCGGTGCGCGAGGCAGTTCTCGCACGCGCCGCACGAGTCGACGATGTTGCCCACGGCGACCGGATCGCCGACCCGGAAGCGGGTGACGTCCGGCCCGACCTCGGTCACCTCGCCGACGAACTCGTGGCCGGGCACCAGCGGCGCCGCACCGGGCGCGAGGCCCTCGATGGCGTGCAGGTCGCTGTGGCAGACCCCCACGTGGGTGATCCGCACGGCGACGTCGTCGGCGCGCAGGTCCCGGCGGGTGAGCTCCAGCGGCCGCAGTGGCCCGTCCGGCCCGGAGGCCGCATATCCCGTCACCGATCTCATGCGGCGGACGCTAGGAGCTGGAGTGCACTCCAGCGCAACCCCGAGCAGGTGACGGGCGGCCGGGCTCGTTGACCCGGGCGGCGCGCGCCGCCAGCATGCTCGCCATGACGCGCGTCGCCGCTCGACCCCGCTCCGCCGCCGTGGGCGTGTGGGCGGTGTTCGTCGCCGCGACCGCGGTGGTCGCCGCCCTGCCGGGGGATCCGGGAACCGTCCCGGGCGGCTGGCTGGTGGTCCTCGCGGTCATCGGGCTGCTGGCGTTCCGCGGCAGCGACGCCGCCTATGCCGTCCTCGCCGTCCTGAACGTGGCGCTGCTGGCCACGGTGCTGCTGCTGGCCACCCCGGTCGCGCCGTCGATCTGGGCGTACTACGCGCTGGTCGCCGCGGCTCTGGCCGCCCTGGTGGGCATCCCCCTGCTCGCCCGGAGCGCCGCCCTCGCCTCCTCGGCTCCGTGACCGCCCCGTAGGCGGGACCATCACTCCTGGGGTTCGGGCGTGCGGGCGTGCGCGACGATCACGTCGGTCATCTCGACCAGGAACCGCCGGACGACGGCGAGCTCGTCGGGCGTATAGCCCTCCATCGCGGCCGAGAGGTCGCGGGCGAGCCCACCGAAGTGCTCGGCACCCGCCGCCATCGCGCTGTCCGACATCTGCAGCACGACCCGCCGGCGGTCCTCGGCGTCCCGTGCGCGGCGCAGGTGACCGACCTTCTCCAGCCGGTCCACCAGCGCCGTCACCGACGCCGACCGCAGCTCCACGGCCTCGCCCAGCCGGCCGGCGGTGAGCTCCTCGCCGCGACGCGCCGCGTCCATGATCGCGACCAGCGCCCGCACGTCGGTGCGGTTGAGGCCGTGCCGCTGGGCGAATCTCTGGCCGACTGCATCCAGTTCGACCGTCAGCCGGCGAAGGAGCAGTGCCAGTTCCCGCCGCGCGCGCTCGTCGTCCTCGGACACCGGTACCTCCGTTCGCGTCCGGCCGGATCCCGACCTAATCTCTCGATGATCGAGACTTTCGACCACCGAAGGACATCATGCCCCGCCGTACCCGCATCCTCCGCTGGTTGATCCCGGCCCTCATCGCCATCGCCTGGCTCGGCCTGGCCGGCCCGCTGGGCTCGTTCAGCGGCAAGCTCGGAGAGGTCTCGGAGAACGACTCCGCCGCCTTCCTCCCCGACAGCGCGGAGTCCACCCGGGTCACCGAGCTGCAGCGGCAGTTCCAGACCGAGCGCGCCCTCCCGGTCATCCTGCTCTGGGAGAGCGACGACGGCGCCCTCGACCCGGCTGCCCTGGCCGAGGCGCAGGAACGCGTCGACGCGGCCGTCGGGATCGCCCAGGACGCCGACGCGCTCCGGGGCGAGCCGTCCCCGGCTCTCCCGTCGGAGGACGGCGAGGCGGTCCAGGCGGTGCTGCCCTTCGACCCGGACCTGGGCGACACCCTTGGCGAGGTCATCGGCGAGCTGCGCGACCTGCCCGGGATCGACGGGACCACGGCGTACGTGACCGGGCCCGGGGCGATCTTCTCCGACTTCGCCGAGGGCTTCTCCGGCATCGACGGACTGCTGCTCATCGCGGCGTTCGGCGTCGTCCTGCTGATCCTGCTCGTCGTCTACCGCAGCCCGCTGCTGCCGCTGCTGGTCATCGGCACCGCGGCGATGGCGCTGGTCGTCTCGCTCGCCGTCGCCTACTTCCTCGCGAAGCAGGGCTGGATCGCGGTCAACGGCCAGAGCCAGGGCATCGCCTCGATCCTCGTCGTCGGCGCGGCCACCGACTACGGCCTGCTGCTGGTCGCCCGCTACCGCGAGGAGCTGCGCCGCGAGGAGTCGAAGTACACCGCGATGCGGGTGGCGCTCAAGCAGTCGTGGGAGCCGATCCTCGCCTCGGGCGGCACGGTGATCCTCGGCGTCCTCTGCCTGCTGTTCTCCGACCTCGGCTCCAACCGGGGGCTCGGGCCGATCTCCGCGGTCTGCATCGCCTTCGCCATGCTCGCCGCGCTCACCTTCCTGCCCGCCGTGCTGGTGCTGTTCGGCCGCGCCGCCTTCTGGCCGTTCCGCCCGAAGCACGGCGAGGAGCAGGCCCACGGCCGCGGCTGGGAGCGGATCTCCACCTCGGTCGGCCGCCGTCCGGGCCGCTACCTGCTGGGCAGCGCCGGGGCGCTCGTCGTCCTCGCGCTGTTCGTCCCGACCTTCGACTCCGACGGCATCCCGCTGTCGGAGGCCGTGCGCGGCGGCTCGGAGTCCGGCGCCGGCCAGGAGGCCCTGGCCCGCCACTACGAGGCCGGTGCGGCCAGCCCGGCGGTGATCATCACCCCGGCCGACGGCTGGGAGGACGTCGCCGAGGCGGCCGCCGCGACCGACGGCGTGGCCGGGGTGGCGCCCTTCACCGGTCAGCAGGGCGGCCCGCCCGGCGCCGGCGCCACCGAACCCGTCGAGGTGGACGGACTGGTCCGTCTCGACGCCACGCTGGACGACGCCCCGGACAGCGAGGCCGCGCAGGCCACCGTCTCCGCACTGCGGACGGCCGTCAGCGACGTCGACCCCGACGCCCTGGTCGGCGGTTCCAGCGCCAGCGACCTCGACACCCAGGAGACGGCGGCCCGCGACCTGCTGGTGATCGTGCCGCTGGTGCTGCTGGTGATCACCGTCGTGCTGGCCCTGCTGCTGCGGGCGGTCGTGGCCCCGCTGCTGCTGGTCGGCACGGTCGCGCTCAGCACGGCCGCGACCGTCGGCGTCGCCGCGCTGGTCTTCGACCACCTGTTCCAGTTCCCGGGCAGCGATCCGCAGGTGCTGCTGATCGGGTTCGTCTTCCTGGTGGCCCTGGGCATCGACTACAACATCTTCCTGATGACCCGGGCGCGGGAGGAGTCGATCCGGCACGGCGCGAAGGCCGGCATCCTCCGGGCGCTGGCGGTGACCGGCGGGGTGATCACCTCGGCCGGGCTGGTGCTCGCCGCGACGTTCGGGGCGCTCACCGTGCTGCCGCTGGTCATCCTCATCCAGCTCGGGTTCCTGGTCGGCTTCGGCGTGCTGCTGGACACCTTCGTCGTCCGCACCCTGCTGGTGCCCGCCGCGGTCCACCTCATCGGCGACAAGGTGTGGTGGCCCAGCAAGCTGGCGAAGGGGCCGACGGCGCCGACGGAGGACCGGGAGCTCGAGCGCGTCTGAGCCCCCCGCCGAGTGGTCGGTTGCGGTCGCCTCCCCGTCAGCCGAGGCGACGACGACTGCTCACTCGACGCCGGAGGGCCGATGGCAGGCTGACCGCGTGGAGACCTTGCGCGTGGCGGTCCTGGGACCCGGCGGCGTCGGCGGCCTGCTGGCTGCCCTGCTCGCCCGCGACGGGCACGCGGTCAGCTGCCTGGCCCGCCCGGGGACGGCGCAGCACCTCGACCGCGCCGGTCTGGCCGTCCGCAGCGACCGCTACGGGGAGCTGACGGCCACCGTGCGCGGGGTGGAGCGGCTGGACGGGCCGGTCGACGTCCTCCTGGTGACGACGAAGGCCACCGCCCTGGACGCCGCGCTCGACCGGGTGCCGGCCGACGTGCTGGGGAACGCCGTCGTCGTGCCGCTGCTCAACGGGGTCGAGCACCTGGCGCTGCTCCGCGAGCGCTACCCCGCCGCCTCCGTGGTCGCGGGCACGATCCGGGTGTTCGCCTCCCGGCCCGGTCCCGGCGTGATCCGGCACGAGGGGCAGCTCGCCGCGGTCCAGCTGGCGCCCGGCGCCGAGCGGCTGGCCGCTGCCCTCGACGCGGCAGGGGTGGACGTCACCGTCCGCCCCGACGAGGCCGGTCTGCTGTGGGACAAGCTCTGCTTCCTCGCGCCGATGGCGCTGCTCACCACCCGGACGCGGCAGCCGCTCGGGGCGGTGCGCGAAGGGCACGGCGAGGAGCTCACCGCCGTCATCACCGAGGTCGCCGCCGTCGCCCGCGCCGAGGGGGCGGCCTCCGACCCAGCCGCCACCCGCGACTTCGCCTGGTCGCTGCCGGACGGGATGCGCTCGTCGATGGAGCGGGACGCCGCGGAGGGCAATCCCACCGAGCTGGAGCCGATCGGCGGCGCGGTGCTGCGGGCGGCCGACCGGCACGGCGTGGACGTGCCGGTCACCCGGTCGATCGTCGAGGAGCTCCGCAAGCGGCTCGGATGAGCCGACCCGCCGGCGATCGGCGGTGCGCCGGACGGGGGTCTAGCCGGGCCACCGCCCCCGGAGCCGTGCCACGACGCGGCTCCAGGGACGCTGACGCGGCTCAACCCGCGGCGACGACGGGGTAGGCGGCCCAGACGAAGATCAGTCGCCGCCACGGCTCCACCCGCCGGAGCTCAGACGGCGCCGGAGCGGAGGCGGGTCAGCCAGTCCCCGGCCTCGGCGAAGGCGGCGTCGGCGGACTCCGCCGGCACCGGCCGGTTCTCCCGGCCGTCCTCCCGCGGATAGGACCCCAGGAAGCGCAGGTCCTCGCACATCCGGTGCAGGGCCGACAGCGCCTCCCCCACCCGCGGCTCGGCCACGTGCCCCTCGCAGTCGAGGGAGAACGAGTAGGCGCCGAGCCGCTGCCGGGTGGGGCGCGACTCGATCCGGGTCAGGCTGATCCCCCGGACGGCGAACTCGCTCAGCAGGTCCAGCAGGGCGCCGGTCCGGTCGGCGACGACGGCGACCAGCGACGTCTTGTCGTTGCCGGTGGGCGCGGGCAGCGGGCCGGGGCGGGCGACCAGCACGAACCGGGTGACCGCGCCGGCGTGGTCGGCGACGTCGTCGGCCAGCGCCTCCAGCCCGTAGCGGGACGCCGCGATCGCCGCGCACACCGCGGCGTCGACCTCGCCCGCGGCCACCGACGCCGCGGCCGCCGCCGTCGACGTCGCGGGCATCGGGGTGACGCCGGGCAGGAGCTCGGCCAGCCGGCCGGCGGTCTGGGCCAGGGCGTGCGGGTGGCTGGTCACCGAGCGGACGTCGGCCAGCGCGGTGCCGGGGCGCACGGCGAGCACGAAGGCCACCTCGAGGAACACCTCGCGGGTGATCACCAGCGGGTCGCCGTCGGCCAGGCCGTCCATGGTCGCGGGCACCGAGCCCTCGACGGAGTTCTCGAACGGGACCAGGGCGGCGTCCGCCTCCCCCGATCGGACGGCGGACAGCGCGGCGGCCACGCTCGGCCGGGGAGCGCGCGATCCCTCCGTCGACGGAATCGCCCTGCTCAGGGCCGCTTCGGTGAAGGTACCCTCCGGTCCCAGGTACACGAATCGCGTCGGAGGTGTACTGGGTGGCATCCCGGGCATCCGACGAGGGTAGTGCCGACGGGGCGAGGCGCACGTCCCGCCCGGGAGGATCGGCCTCACTACGGCAGGACCGGCCGGCTGGCCGCCGAACCCGAGTGGAGGACAGGTGACCCCCGGCCCGGCCCGCGTCGCCCCCGGAGTCCTCCAGGCGGCGCTGTGGCGGTACCTCGACGCCAGCCACGTCGAGGACCCGGAGCCGTTCCTCGCCCTGCTCGACGAGTCCGCCGACACCTTCGCCGACGGCTGCGAGCCGACCTGGACCGCCTGGCGGCACGCGCTCTCCGCCCGCCGGGCCACGCTCGACCGCGACCCCGACACCACCGCCGACGAGGTCACCGCCGCCCGCGACCTGCTGGACCGCTGCCCGGTGTCGTCGGAGACGGCGCTGCTCATGGCCTACCTCGCGCACGTCGAGATGACCGCCGACCACTTCGACCACGCGATGCTGCTCGCCGTCGACGCGAGCCTGCTCACCGACGGCCAGGCGCAGCCCTCGCGCGCGCTGCTGCAGGCCCACCGCTGGCTGTCGCTCACCCTCTGCGGCCTGGACCTGGAGGAGCTCGCCGTCGCGCACGCGGTCCGCGGGCACCAGGTGGCCGCCGGGCTGCCCGACGTCGGCGACCACGGCCGGCTGCTGCTGCTCGGGGCGCGGCAGCACGCGGAGCTGGCCCAGACGCTGCGCCGCCGCGGCGACACCGAGCGCGCCGCCGAGCTGGCCACCGAGGCGATCGCCTGCGCGACCGCCGCCCGCGAGCTGCCGTGGGAGCCGGAGCCGGCCGAGGGCGACCTGCTCGACGTCGTGCACGGGTGGGCCCTGGTGGTCAGCGGCGACCTGGACGGCGCGCTCGGGCCGCTGCGCCGGGTCCGCCGCTCGGTGCAGCGGGACGGCGGGGTCTGGCTGCGCGGCTACACCGACCTGGCGCTGGCCCGGCTGCTGCGCGCGCTGTCCCGCCGGGACGGCGACGTCGCCGTCGGCGAGGAGGCCATCGGGCTGCTGGTCGACGCCGCGGGCGCGTTCGCCTCCACCGGCGACCGGCGCCGCTACCGGCAGAGCCTGCTCGAGCTGGGCCAGGACAACGCCGACCTGGGCCGCACCGCGGAGGCGCTGCACTGGCTGGAGGCCTACCGCTCCGACACCGGCCGGGCGCACGCCCGCGGCCGGGAGATGTGGGCGGAGATGTTCGTCCGCCGCAGCCGGCTGCGGGAGGCCGAGCGCCAGGCCGCGATGCTGCGCCGGCACGCCCTGGAGGACCCGCTCACCGGGCTCGGCAACCGGCGCAGCGCCGAGCGCCGGCTGGGCGCCCTGCGGCTCGGCGAGGAGCCGCTGTCGCTGGCCGTGGTCGACGTCGACCGGTTCAAGGAGGTCAACGACGCCGCCTCGCACACCCACGGGGACGCCGTCCTCCGCCGGGTCGCCGACCTGCTGCGGGAGCACAGCCGCAACGGCGACGAGGTGTACCGCTGGGCCGGCGACGAGTTCCTCGTGGTGCTGCCCACGGCCACCGAGGCGCAGGCCGTGGTCGTGATGGAGCGGCTGCGCTCCGCCGTCGCCGCGGCCGACTGGACCGAGCTGGAGCTCTCCGCCGACGTGACCGTCAGCATCGGGGTGGCCACCGCCCCGGCCGTCCCCGCCGGGCAGCCCAGCCCCGTGGTCGGCTGGCGGGCGCTGTTCGACACCGCCGACCTGCACCTGTTCTCCGCCAAGCGCGGCGGGCGCAACCGGGTCCGCGCGCACGCCCCGCCCGACGTCCTCCGCGCCGCCGCGCGGAAGCGCGGAGCCGGCGCGTGAGCTTCCCGCACGCGTGGGACGGGAGGGACGCGACGGACAGGGGACGGCGCGTTCCGGGGCCGGTTCTCGACACTGTCGGTACCGGCATGCACAGTGCGCTCGTGCCACCGGGAGCCCTGCATCACCGGGTGACCGCCGCCTTGAGCAACTGGCAGCTCGACGACGCCGAGCAGCTGCTCGCAGGTGTGGAGCGGGACCCGTCCCCCTACGTCGCGGCCGTTCCGGGCGCCGACGCGGTCGAGGGCGCCCCGATGTCGCTGGGCCGGGCCTGGGCCGACACGCTCCGCGCCGAGCTGCTCGTCCGCCGCCTGCGGGTCGCCGGCTTCACGCTGGTGGGCGACCCGGTCTCCCCCGAGTCCTCCGCCGAACCCGCCCTGGACCTGCACGCCGGCGTCGCCGAGCTGCTCGACGGCACCGGCGGCGGAGCCGACGCCCGCTCGGAGTCGGCCTCGCGCGCGGCGCTGGCCATCGCGCTGGTCCGCTCGGCGAAGGCCGCCTTCGACGCCGCCGACGACGACCTGCAGCGCGCCGCCGGCCTCGCCCGGCACGCCCGCATCGAGCTGCTGTCCCGGCGGATCGACGCCGCCATGGACGAGGCCGTGGAGGCCGCGAGCCTGCTCGACCCGACGCTCCCGCCGGGCGTCCTGCTGGTCGACACGCTGGGCACGCTGGCCGGCGTGCTGGCCGACCTGGAGCTCATGCCACTCGCGCTGGACTACCAGCGGCGGGCGCACGAGACGGCCCTCGCCGCGGCGACCGACCCCGACGTGCTGGCCCGCGACGGCGCGGACCCCGACGTGCTCGTCGCCGTCGCCGCCACCCGGCTGGGCGAGCTGTGCGCCGAGCTGGGCGAGGGACTGCTCGACGACGGCGTGCCGGAGTCCGCGGCGCCCTACTTCGCCGAGGCCCGCCGGCTGGCCGAGCAGGCCCTGGTCCAGCTGCCGCCCGACTCGGCCGGCATCGTGCCCGCGCAGATCGTGCACGGCTGGGCCCTGGTCGGCATGGGTGAGCAGGCCGCGGCGGTCGGCCCGCTGCGCGCCGCCGTCCGGCTGACCTCGGCGTCGGCCGACCGCGCCCGGCTGGCCTCGGCGCAGCTGGCGCTGGGCCGGGCGCTGCGCCGCAACGGCGACGGCCGCACCGGCGACGAGCACCTCGTCGCCGCGCTGGACCTGGCCACCGAGCACGGGCTGCCCCGGGTCCGCCGCGCCGCGCTGCGGGAGCTGTGCACCCTGCACGCCGACCTCAACGACGCCGACCGCGCGCTGCCCTACCTGCAGGCCTACCTCTCCGACGAGCTGGACCGCGTCGACGAGCGGCGCACCCGCTGGGTGGAGCTGTTCGGCCGCCGCAAGAGCCTGCTGGAGACCGAGCGCGCCGCCGGCCAGCTGCGCCGGCAGGCCTACGAGGACCCGCTCACCCACCTGCCCAACCGGCGTTACGCCGAGGCCCGGCTCGACGGCCTGCTGGCCGCCGGCGACGTCCCGGCCCTCGCCGTCGTGGACGTGGACCGGTTCAAGTCGATCAACGACGCCATCGGCCACCCCGGCGGCGACGCCGTCCTGCGGGCGGTCGGCGAGCTGCTGGTGGCCGGGGTCCGCGACACCGACGAGGTGTGCCGCTGGGCCGGGGACGAGTTCGTGATCCTGCTGCCGGAGACCACCGCCGAGCAGGCCGAACGCGCTCTGGAGCGCATCCGGGCCTCGGTGGCCCGCTACTCGTGGTCCGAGCTCGGGCTCGACGTGCCGGTCACGATCAGCGTCGGCATCGCGTCGGCCACCCGCGGCGACGACCGCAAGACCCTGTTCGCCGCGGCCGACGGCGTCCTCTACGACGCCAAGCGCAGCGGGCGGGACCGGGTCGTGCGGCTGTCGGCCGTCACGCAGACCCGGGCCGCCGCGAGCCCGCTCGACGTGCTCTTCGGGCCCCCGCCGGCAGCTGCCGACACGGCAGACGACAGCCCGGATCCGACGCCGGACGCCGATGTCGTGGCGGAGGTGCAGGCTGCTCCGGGGAACGACGTCCACCGGGCGGTCACCGCCGTGCGCGAGGAGACGCCGGGCTTCGCCGCCCTGCTGACCCCGCACCCGCCGCTCGGCACCGACCGGCCCGATGAGCCGCTGCTGGGCCCGGTGCCGGTGTCCGCCGTCGAGCAGTCCGCCGTCGAGCAGTCCGCCGTCGAGCAGTCCGCCGGTCAGACCGCCGTCGAGGAGTCCCCCGCCGCGCAGCCGCTGGCCGGCACGCCGGCCGCCGTGGAGCCCGAGGTGGTCTGGGCCACCGGGCGCACGACCGAGCAGGTGCTGGCGCTGGTCCGCGCGGCCCGCGCCGAGCACCCCGACCGCCCGGCGCTCGTGCTGCGCGCGACCCCGGAGACCCTGGTCGCCCTGGCCACGGAGCACGACGCGTACACGACCATGGACGCCGCGGCCTCGGCCGCCGCGGTGGGCCCGGTGCCCGAGCCCACCGGCCGCATCACCGTGCTCTGCGCCGGTGGCGCCGACGCACCGGTGGCCGCCGAGACCGCCTTCGTCGCCCGCGTGGCCGGGGCCGAGGTGGTCCGCATGGACGACGTGGCCGGCGGCCGCGTCCGCACCCTGCTGTCGGACCGGTCGCTGTTCGACGACGTCGACTGCCTGGTCGTCGTCGCCGGGATGGACGCCTCCCTGGCGACGGTGATCGGCTCCCTCACCGACGTGCCGGTCGTCGCGGTGCCCACCTCCACCGGGCAGCCCAGCGCGTTCGGCGGCCTCGGCGCGCTGATGACCATGCTGACCGCGGCCACCCCCGGCATGACGGTGAGCAACATCGACAACGGCTACTCCGCCGGGGTCTTCGCCGCCCGCGTGGCGCGGAGGAGCGCCCGCCGGTAGTCCCGGAGGGGGCGCAGCATGATCGGCTGGCTGGACCTGGCGGCCGGCGCGTCGGGCGACATGCTGCTCGGCACGCTGGTGGACGCCGGGGTGCCGCTGGACGTGCCGGCCGAGGCCGTCGCGGCGTTGCACGTGGAACACGTCCACCTGGTCGCCGAGCCGGTGACCCGCCACGGGCTGGGCGCCACCCGCGTGCACGTGCACGCCCCGCCCTCGGACGTGCACCGCAGCTGGGCCGACGTCCGGGCGCTGCTCGAGGACTCCGCCCTGCCCCCGCCCGTGCGCGACGGCGCCCTCGCGGTGTTCGAACGGCTGGCCGTCGCCGAGGGCCGGGTGCACCGGGTCGACCCCGACCAGGTGCACTTCCACGAGGTCGGTGCGCTCGACGCGCTCGCCGACGTGGTGGGCGTCGTCGCCGGGCTGGAGTACCTGGCGCTCGACCGGCTCACCGCCTCACCCGTCGCCCTGGGCAGCGGCTCGGCCCGGAGCTCGCACGGCGTGGTCCCGATCCCCGGGCCGGCCGTGCTCGAGCTGCTGACCGGCGTACCGGTGCTCGCCGGGCCGGTGCCCGCGGAGATGTGCACGCCCACCGGGGCCGCGCTGCTGGCCGCACGGGTCGACGAGTGGACGGCGTTGCCGGCGCTGCGCCCGGAGCGGGTGGGCACCGGCGCCGGGGGCCGCGACCCCGAGGAACTGCCCAACGTCGTCCGGCTGGTCCTCGGTGAGCCGGACGCCCCCGCCCCCGCCCGCCCGGTGGTGCTGGAGACCAACGTCGACGACCTCGACCCGCGGCTGTGGCCGGGCGTGCTGGACGCACTGTTCGCCGCCGGCGCCTCCGACGCGTGGCTCACGCCGATCCTGATGAAGAAGGGCCGGCCGGCGCACACGCTGTCGGCGCTCTGCCGGCCCGATGCCGTGGCCGCGGTGCAGGCGGCGGTCTTCGCCACCACCTCCACCATCGGCCTGCGGGTGGTGGAGGTCGGCAAGGTGGCCCTGGAGCGGGCGCACGCGACCGTGGACGTCCTCGGCGGTCAGGTCGGCGTGAAGCTGGCCGTCTCCGGCGGGCGGTTGGCCAACGTCAGCGTCGAGTTCGAGGACGTCGCGGCCCTCGCCCGGGAGCGGGACCTGCCCGTCAAGGAGGTGCTCCGCGCGGCCACCGCGGCCGCGGAGGACGCCTACCCGGTCAGCACCGCGGAGGCACCCCCGCTGTGGGGGTGAGCGGCCTGCCCGGCAGGTCCGGCGTGCGGCCGGAGCGGCCGGCACCACCCGTGCGGGGGAAGTGCTCCGGCGAGCCTCAATAGCGCGTCCCGCCGCGCCGTTGCGAAACTGAACGGATCGGAGTCACCGGCCGTACGCGGAGGGATCCCAGGATGACCAGCACGGCTGAGCCCGCACCGGTGCTCGGCCGTCCGGCTGCCCTCGCCCCCGACACGGAGCTGCCGGTCATGGACGCCGACCCCGCGCTCGACGGGCTGGTCCGGGTCGCCGCGGCCGTCATCGGGATGCGCTGCGCCTCGGTGATCACCATGGACACGGCCATCATGCGCGTGATGGCCGTCCACGGCTTCCGTGGCGCCTCCTGGCCGCGGGAGGGCTCCATCGTCGCGACGGTGCTCGACGGTGGGACCGGCGTGCAGACCTGCGACGACCTGAGCCTGGTGCCCGGATTCGCCGGGAGCCCGTGGGTCGACGGCCGACGCGGCCGGATGCGCGCCTTCGGCACCGTCCCGGTCGTGGTGGACGACGTCGCGCTCGCCGCCATCTGCGTCTTCGACGACCAGCCGCACGCCTTCACCGACGAGGAGCGCAGCCGGCTCGCCGACGTCGCCGTCGCCGTCGCCTCGCTGGTCCGCGCCGCCCAGCAGGCCCGCCAGCTGGCCGACCTCGCCGCGGCCAGCCAGCTCGCCCGGGCCGAGACGGCGCGAGCGCACCAGGAGCTCGCCCGCTCGGCGGCGTTCACCCGCTCCCTGCTCGAGGTGCTGCCCGTCGGCGTCGTCGGCGGGGACGCCGAGGGGCGGGTCACGCTCTTCAACGCCGCCGCCCGCGCCTGGCACGGCCTGGACGCCGACCCGACGGTCGCCGTCGAGGACATCCCGAGCACCTTCGGGCTCACCGACGTCGACGGCACGCCCCTCGCCTACGACGACGTCCCGTTCAGCCGGGTCTACAGCGAGGGCCGCGTGGACGGCGCCGAGATGGCCATCGCCCTCCCCGGCCGACCGCTGCGCCGGGTGTCCGGCTCGGGCGTCCAGGTGCACGACGACGACGGCACCATGCTCGGCATCGTCGTCACCATCTCCGACGTCACCGAGCAGCGGGCGCTGGAGGCCGCCCTCCGCGAGGCGGCGCTGCACGACCCCCTGACCGGGCTGCCCAACCGCAACCTGCTGCTGGACCGGCTCGACCAGAGCCTGGCCGCTGCCGAGCGGGCCCAGCGGCCGATGGCGGTCCTCTACTGCGACCTGGACGGGTTCAAGCCGGTCAACGACACGGCCGGTCACGCCGCGGGCGACGAGGTGCTCGTCGAGGCGGCGCGCCGGCTGGCCGCGGCCGTCCGGCCGGGGGACACGGTGGCGCGGATCGGCGGCGACGAGTTCGTCGTCCTCTGCCCCGAGGTGGGTTCCGAGCAGGCCGCCCAGGTCATCGCCGACCGGATCACCGCCGCCTTCGACCGGCCGCTGCGCCGCTCCGGTGGCGCCGAGCACGCGGTGGGGATCAGCATCGGCGTCGCCCTCTGCGGGCCCGACGACACCGCCGACAGCGCACTGGCCAGCTCGGACGCCGCGATGTACCGGGTGAAGGCAGCACGCCGGCCCGGCGTGATCCGGCCGCGCCAGCCCGTCTGACCCGCCGGTCGCGAACACCGGGCACCCCGCCCGCTACCGTGGTCGCCGAGAGGTCGCCTGCCCGAGCCCCGCCCGGCAGTGAGCCGCGGAGGAGAGTTCGACGTGATCTGGTCGGTCGTGCTGGCCGCGTTCGTCCTGGTGCTCCCGGTGGAGCTGCCGGACAAGACGCTCTTCGCCAGCCTGGTGCTCGCCACCCGCTTCCCCCCGCTGCCGGTGTTCGTCGGCGTCGGCACCGCGTTCGGCCTGCAGGTCGCCATCGCCGTCACCGCCGGCTCGCTGCTGTCGTTGCTGCCCGAGGCGCTGGTCACCGGCGTCGTGGCGCTGCTGTTCCTGGTCGGCGCGGGAATCCTCTGGCGCAGCGCCACGGGGGAGGCCGAGGACGGCGGGACGGCCGCGGACCGCCGCGAGCAGACGTCGTTCCTGCGCGCGGCAGCCATCTCCTTCGGAGTGCTGTTCGCCGCCGAGTGGGGCGACCTCTCGCAGCTGGCCACCGCCGGCCTGGCCGCCCGCTACGAGGAGCCGCTGTCGGTGTTCGTCGGCGCCTGGGCCGCGCTGCTCGTCGTCTCCGGCCTCGCGGTCTTCCTCGGCAAGAAGCTGGCCGACCGGCTGCCGATCCCGCTCATCCGCCGGGTCGCCGCCGGCCTGTTCCTCGTGTTCGCCGTCGTCGCCGCCGTGGAGACGGTCCGCGCGCTGGTCTGAGCCCTAGGTTGTCCGTCATGGAGTTCCGGACGACGGTGACCCTCGGCGGCAAGACGGCCACCGGCCTGCAGGTTCCCGACGAGGTGGTCGACGCCCTCGGCGGCGGCAGACGGCCTCCGGTGGTGGTCACGGTGGGCAGCCACACCTACCGGACGACGGTGGCCCCGATGGGCGGCGCGTCCTGGATCCCGCTGGCCGCCGAGCACCGCGAAGCCGCGGGGGTGCGGGCCGGCGACGAGGTCACCGTCACCGTCGAGCGGGACGACGCGCCCCGCGAGGTCGAAGTGCCCGACGACCTGGCCGCGGCCCTGGGCGACGACGTCCGGGCGACCTTCGACGCGCTGGCGTACTCGCACCGCAAGGAGTGGGTCCGCTGGGTGACCGAGGCGAAGAAGCCCGAGACCCGGTCCGCCCGGGTCGCGAAGACCGTCGAGTCGGTCGCCGCCGGGAAGAAGACCCGCTAGGCCCGCCGGGCGACCAGCATCCGGCACAGGTTCTGCAGCCGGTAGCCGCCGTCGGCGGTGCGGTAGGGCTCGAGGTGCTCGAGCACCGCCGCCCGCAACGTGCCGGGGTCGGTCCGCTCCGCCACCGCGCGGGCCAGCGGCGCGGCCATCAGGGACCGGAACATGGCGTCCTCGCCGGCGTAGTGGAACGGGACCGCCACCTCGTCGAGCCGCTCCACGACGAGTCCGGCCCGCTCGGCCATCGAGCGCAGCCGGGCCGGTTCGCCGACCGACTGCCCCCGCGCGGGCCGGCTCGGCCCCGACCACGGGGCGAGCGCCTCCTCGAACACGCGCAGGTCGCACTCGCGCTCCCGGCCCCAGACCGTGGCGGCGACCACCCCGCCCGAGCGCCTGGCCCGGCTGAGCACGGTGAGCGGGTCGGCGACGTGCATGAGCAGCTGCACCGCGGCCACCACGTCGAACGGGCCGCGCGGCGGGTCCTGGGCGTTCCGCACCAGGAACGTGCCCTCGGGGACCTCCGCGGTGGCCACGGCGACGGCGTCGGCATCGGTGTCCACGCCGGTCACCCGCGCGCCCCGGTCGGCGGCGGCCCGGGCGAACAGCCCCACGCCGCAGCCGAGGTCGAGCACGGTGGTGCCGGGCCCGATACCGGTGGCCTCGAGCACGGCCTCGTACAGCGGCGTGCTCCAGCCGCCCGGGCCCTCCTCGGTCACCGCGCGACCCTATCGGCGACCGTCGTCGGGAAAGCTGCTTGACCCTGACGCGACGTCAGGCCGCAGGCTCGTCGCCGTCAGAGGAGGAGGAACGAAGATGAACGTGGGAGAAGTGGCCGCGCTGGCCGGCGTCACGGTGCGCACCCTGCACCACTACGACCGGATCGGGCTGCTGTCGCCGTCCGGGCGCACCGCGGCCGGCTACCGGCAGTACTCGCCGGCCGACCTGACCCGGCTGCACTCGGTGCTGCTCTACCGCGAGCTCGGGTTCCCCCTCGAGGAGGTCGCGACCCTGCTGGACGACCCGTCCGCCGATCCCGCGGAGCACCTGCGCCGGCAGCACCGGCTGCTGCGGGACCGGCTGGAGCGGACGTCGGCGATGGTCGCGGCCGTCGAGAAGGAGATGGAGGCACACGCCATGGGGATCTCACTGACCCCGGAGGAGCGGTTCGAGGTGTTCGGCGACTGGCTGCCGGAGGAGTACGCGGCGGAGGCCGAGCAGAAGTGGGGCGAGACCGAGGCCTGGGCGCAGTCCCAGCAGCGGACCCGCGCCATGACCAAGGACGACTGGCTGCGGGTCAAGGCCGAGAGCGACGACGTCGAGCGCCGGTTCTCCGAGGCACTCCGGTCGGGGGTCGCCCCGGACTCGGAGCGGGCGATGGACCTCGCGGAGGAGCACCGGCAGCAGATCAGCCGGAACTTCTACGACTGCGGCCCGGAGATGCACGCCGGTCTCGGGCGGATGTACGTGGAGGACGAGCGGTTCACCGCGTACTACGAACGGATCGCGCCCGGCCTGGCGCAGTACGTGAGCACCGCCGTCCAGGCCAACGCCGCCCGGCGCGCCTGACGTCGTCCGGGAGGGGCCGAAATCGCCACTTCGGCCCCTCTCAGCGGCGGATCAGCAGCTCGCCGTGCAGCATGCCGAGCCAGCCGTCGTCGGCCTCGGCCCAACGCAACCAGGCGGCGGCGACCTCCGTGAGCTCGTCCGGTGTCGCCAGCCCGTAGCCGACCGCCTGCTCGGCGAAGGCGGACGACGTCGCCCGGCCCGCCCAGCTGCGGCCCCACCACTGCCGCTCCTCGGCCGAGGCGTAGCAGTACGTGCCCGCCGTCGCCGTGACGTCGCGCAGACCCGCGGCGTGCGCCCAGGACAGCAGCCGGCGGCCGGCATCGGGCTCGGCGCCGTTGCGGCGGGCCACCTGCTCGTACAGGTCCAGCCACCGGTCGAGACCGGCGTCGAGCGGGAACCACGTCGTCGCGGCGTAGTCGACGTCGCGCACGGCGATCACGCCGCCCGGCCGGCATACCCGTGCCATCTCGCGCAGCGCGGCGACCGGATCGGTCAGGTGCTGGAGCACCTGGTGGGCGTGCACGACGTCGAAGGAGTCGTCGGGCAGGTCCAGGGCGTAGACGTCGCCGACGGCGAAGGTCGCCGCCACGCCGGCCCGCTGGGCGTTGGTCCGCGCCTCGTCCAGCGGGTCCGCGGAGAGGTCGAGCCCGAGCACGCGACCGGGCGCCACCCGCGCGGCGAGGTCCACGGTGATCGTGCCGGGCCCGCAGCCGACGTCGAGCAGATCGAGCCCGGGGCGCAGGTGCGGCATCAGGTAGGCGGCCGAGTTCTCGACCGTGCGCCAGCGGTGCGACTGCAGGACGGGCTCCGCGTGCCCGTGCGTGTAGGTGTCCACGGGGAAGTCCTACTCCGCCTGTCCCACTCTACGAAACTGCCTTCCCATTCCTTTGGGACCGCGAGCTGGGACTCAGAGCTCGGCGGCGAGCACCTGCTCGGCGACCGGGACGGCCCGCTCGCGGTCCGCGGGCACCAGGCCGATGCGGGTGCGCCGGTCGAGCAGGTCGGCGACGGTCCGCGCCCCCTCGTGCCGGACGGCGAACCGCAGCTCCCCCACCGTCTCCGGGCGGCCGGCCACCACCAGCGCCGGGCCCAGCGCTTCGACCACCGGCGCCTCGGTGCCGTAGCGGGCAACCAGGCGGCCCGGCGCCGGCACGCGGTCCAGCGCCACCCGCGGCGCCGCTCCGACCAGCGGCAGCCGCGCCGTCGTCGTCCGCCGGGCGCCACGACCGAGCCGGGCGACGACGGCGTCCACCGTCTCCTCGGCCATCGCGCGGTAGGTGGTCAGCTTCCCGCCCACCACGGAGAGGACCGGTCCGTCCCACATCAGCAGGTGCTTGCGGGAGAGGTCCGCGGTCGCGCCGCCCGGCCCGGTCCCGGCCGACTCCGGCAGCACCAGCGGCCGGTAGCCGGCGTAGGCGCCCACGAGATCGTCGCGGCCCAGGGGCGAGGACAGCACCTGGTTCACCGTGTCCAGCAGCTGCTGCACCTCGGCGTCCGAGGGCACCGGGTCCTCGTCGGGCACCGCGCCGTCCACCGGTTCGTCGGTCAGGCCGAGGTAGACCAGCCCGTCGGCCTGCGGCAGCGCGAACACGTACCGCGAGCGGGAACCGGGCAGCGGCACGGTGAGCGCCGCCGACGGCGACCCCAGCCGCTCCCCCGGCACCACCAGGTGCGATCCGCGCGAGGGCACCAGCCGGATCCGCGGCGCCAGCCGCTGCGACCACACCCCCGCGGCGTTCACCACGACGCCGGCCCGCAGCGACAGCTCCGCCCCGTCGACCCGGACGTGCACCTCGCCGTCGTCCACCGCCAGCACGTCGGCGCCGGTCAGCACCCGCGCCCCATGGGCCGCGGCGGTTCGGGCCAGCGCCACCACCAGGCGGGCGTCGTCGGTGAGCTGCCCGTCCCAGAAGACGACGCCACCGAGCCCCGGGCGCACGCCCGGGGTCATCCGGGCGACGTCGTCGGCGCGCACCCGCCGCGTCGAGGGCAGCGAGCGCCGCCCGCCCGGGACCGACAGCCGCACCGCGTCGCCGAGCCGGCCACCGGCCCCCGCCAGCGCGGTCACGTCCCGCCCCGCGGCGTCCGGGACGAGGAAGGGCAGCGGACGGACCAGGTGCGGCGCGGTCGCCCCCATGAGCACGGCGCGTTCGCGGGCGCTCTCGCGGGCCAGCCCGATCTCTCCGTGCGCCAGGTACCGCAGCCCGCCGTGCACGAGCTTCGACGACCACCGGCTGGTGCCCGCGGCGAGGTCGGTGCGCTCCAGGAGCACCACCGACAGACCGCGCGAGGCGGCGTCCAGGGCGACGCCCGCACCGGTCACTCCCCCGCCGACCACGACGACGTCGACCGCCGATCCGGCCAGCCCCTGGACGTCCCGGGCTCGCCGGTCCGGCGACAGCGAGCCGATTCCCTGGTTCCTGGTCCCGGGCGGCACCGGCAGACTGTAGCCGTGCCCGAGCAGCCGGAACTGACCATCCAGGGATGGGGGCCCGCCCCCGCGGCCCCCACCGAGCAGGGCGGGAACGGCCTCGACGGCGTCCTGACCAAGGCCGCGCGCCGCCACCTCGTCCGCGAGCTGGGCTGGACGCCGCGCGCCACCCCGCCGGTGCCGGTCGAGGAGATCGCGCTGGCGCCCAGCCGGCTGCCGGAGGCCGCGCGGGATGCGCTGGCGGCCCTGCTCGGGGCCGACAACGTGCGCACCGACCGCGAGTCGCGGCTGCGCCGGGCCGGTGGCAAGAGCTACCTGGACCTGCTGCGCCGCAGGGAGGGCGACGCCTCCGACGCCCCCGACGCCGTGGTCCTGCCGGGCACCACCGAGGAGACGGCGGCGCTGCTGGCCACCTGCAGCGAGCTCGGCGTCGTCGTCGTGCCGTTCGGTGGCGGGACCAGCGTCGTCGGCGGGCTCGCGGGCGTGGACCCCGACGACCGGCCGACGATCGCGGTCGACCTGGGCCGCATGGCCTCGGTGCAGGCGCTGGACGTGCCGTCGTCGATGGTCACCGTCGGGCCGGGCATGCGCGGGCCGGCGCTGGAGCAGGAGCTCGGCCGGCAGGGGCTGACCTTCGGCCACCTGCCGCAGAGCTGGGAGTTCGCGACCCTGGGCGGGTACGCCGCCACCCGGTCGGCCGGGCAGGCCTCCACCGGCGTCGGCCGGTTCGACGACCTGGTCGCCGGGCTGACGCTGGCCTCGCCGTCGGGGGTGCTCGAGCTCGGGCACGCCCCCGCCTCGGCCGCCGGCCCCGACCTGCTCGGCCTGGCGCTGGGCTCGGAGGGCACCCTCGGTGTGATCACCGAACTGAAGCTGCGGGTCCGCCCCAAGCCCTCGGTCTCCTCCTACGAGGGCTGGTCGTTCCGCACCTGGCCGGCCGGGCTGGCCGCGCTGCAGAACCTGGCCCGGCTCGACCTGCTGCCCGACGTCGTCCGGCTCTCCGACCCCGACGAGACCCGCGCCAACCTGCTGATGGCCGGCGGCACGGGGGCGAAGGCTCTGCGCGGCAGCCTGCGGGCCCGCGGCCGGGGCGACGGCTGCATGCTCGTCGTCGGCTGGGAGGGCGTGCCCGACGTGGTGCGGGCCCGCATGCGTGCGGCGTCGTCGCTGCTCCGCGACGGCGGCGCGGTGCGGCTGGGCCGGCGCGTGGGCGAGTCGTGGCGGTCGCACCGCTACGGCGCCCCGTACACCCGCGACCGGCTGATGGACGGCGGCCTGCTGGTGGAGACGCTGGAGACCGCCGCCACCTGGACGGCGCTGCCGACGGTCTACGACTCGGTCCGCCGGGCGCTGCGCGAGTCGCTGGTCCGCACCGGCCACCAGCCGCTGGTGATGACCCACCTCTCGCACGGCTACCCGACCGGCGCCTCGCTGTACTTCACCGTGATCGCCGACCGCGACGACGCGCTGCCGATCCAGCAGTGGCTGGGCGCCAAGCGGGCGGCCACCGACGCGCTGCTGGCCGCGGGCGGCACGCTGACCCACCACCACGCCGTCGGCGCCGACCACCGCCCCTGGCTGGAGCGCGAGGTCGGGCCGCTCGGCGTCGAGGTGCTGCGCGCGGTCAAGCAGCGACTGGACCCCCAGGGCATCTGCAACCCCGGAGTCCTGCTCCCCGACTAGAACCGCCTCGCCGCCGCGTGGTGGCCGCGACCGCCGCGTTGCAGCGCGGCGGTCGTCACCACGCGGCGGCGGTGGCCGGCTCAGATGGTGGTGGCGATGCCGCCGTCGACGGGGATGACGGCGCCGGTCACGTACGACCCGGCCCGGGAGGACAGGTAGACGACGACGCCGGCCATGTCGTCGGGGCGGCCGATGCGGCCCAGCGGCGCCTTCTCGGCGATCGCGTCGCCGAAGGCCTCCAGCGTGGCGGCCATCATCTTGGACTCGAACGGGCCGGGGGCCACGGCGTTGACCGTGATGTTGCGGCGGCCCAGCTCCTGCGCCAGCACGCGGGTGAGGTGGTGCAGCGCCGCCTTGGACGAGGAGTACGAGTAGGTGGGCAGCCCGGGCACGTGCAGCCCGTCGATGCTGCCGACGTTCACCACGCGGGCCGGCTCGCCCGGAGCACCGGCGGCCTCCAGCAGCGGCAGGAACGCGCGGGTGAGGAAGAACGGCGACTTCAGGTTCAGGTCGAGCACCTTGTCCCACGCCGAGGCGGGGAAGGTCTCCAGCGGCTCGCCCCAGTTCGCGCCGGCGTTGTTGACCAGGATGTCGATGCGCTGCTCGTGCTTGCCGACCTCCTCGGCCAGCCGCAGGCACTCGGCCTCGGTGGAGAGGTCCGCCGGGACGGAGACGACCTTCCCGAACTCCTGGAGCTCGGCGACGGCGGCGTCACCGGCCTCGGCCTTGCGGGAGCTGATGTACACCGACGCGCCGGCCTGCAGCAGACCGCGGGCCATCATGAGGCCGATGCCCCGGGTGCCACCGGTGACGACAGCCACCTTGCCGGTCAGGTCGAACAGGTGCACGGGTACCTCCGCAGTCGGCGTCCGGGCCGGCACACCGGCCCCAGGGGCACCCTAACCAGGCGGTTCCCGACACCGGAACGAGCGCCGGGCCGCGCCGGTGTGCCAGCCTGCGAGCATGATCGACCCCGCCGCGCCGTCCGTGGGCGCCACCAGCGAGGTCGGCCCGCTGCGCACCGTGATGCTGCACCGGCCCGGCCCCGAGCTGCGCCGGCTGACGCCCCGCAACAACGACCAGCTGCTCTTCGACGGCGTCCCGTGGGTGGACCGCGCGCAGGAGGAGCACGACGCGTTCGCCCAGGCGCTCACCGACCGCGGCGTCGAGGTGCTGCACCTGGACGCCCTGCTGGCCGAGATCCTGTCCTTCCCGGCCGCCCGTGCCGAGCTGATCGGCGCCGCCGTCGACGACCCGCGGCTGGGGGCCACCCTGCAGCGCGACGCCACCCGGCACCTGGCCTGGCTGTCCCCCGAGGACCTCGCCGCCGCCCTGATCGCCGGCCTGGCCCACGACGAGCTGCGCGGGCACGGGCTGGCCTACCAGCTCATGGACCGCTCGGACTTCGTCGTCCCGCCGCTGCCCAACCTGCTGTTCACCCGCGACTCGTCGGTGTGGATCGGCGACGAGGTGGCGGTGACGTCGCTGGCCATGCCCGCCCGCCACCGGGAGAGCACGATCACCGCCGC
>NZ_JAAGWG010000024.1 GCF_010682065.1 Blastococcus saxobsidens | reverse complement strand
AAGACCCGAGGTCAGTCAGTCGCTGAGTCAGGAACGACCGCTGCGGGGCTCGCCTACATCCTCACTGTCAGTCGGCGGCGCGGGTGAAGGCCTCGACGATGGTCATCCAGTGCTGCACGTGCGCGCCGGTGCGCGGG
Source organism: Blastococcus saxobsidens (assembly GCF_010682065.1). GTDB lineage: Bacteria > Actinomycetota > Actinomycetes > Mycobacteriales > Geodermatophilaceae > Blastococcus > Blastococcus saxobsidens_B. The sequence continues at coordinate 92,668 of NZ_JAAGWG010000024.1, read as the reverse complement.
GCGTCGGGCTGGAGCGCGTAGGTGAGCGCCTGACCCCGCATCGAGGTGAGCAGCACCTGGTAGACCGCCTCGGCGCTCGGGTGCAGGGCCACCCGCTCGCCGAAGACCTCCATCGCCAGCCCCCGGAGCTGCACACCCAGCCGGCGCTCGTGCGGCAGCAGCGCCGCACGCAGCTCCTCGTCCCGGCGCGCGGCACCCCACAGCTCCATGGCCGCCACGAACAGCGGCCCGTGGAACCTCTCCCACACCAGCTCGACCCCGAGCCGGATGCGCGCCCCGGACTCGGCGGGCAGGTCGGCCGCCGCCTGCCGCACGCTGGCGCTGAACTCCTCGTACAGGTGGTCCACCGCGGCGAGCAGCAGCTCGGCCTTCGACGTGAAGTGGTGGGTGAGGGCGCCGCGGGAGACCCCGGCCCGCCGCTGCACCTCCTGGGTGGTGGTGTGCGCGTGGCCGAGCTCGACCAGCGACTCGACCGTGGCGCGCACCAGCGCGTCGCGGGTCGCCGCCCGCCGCTCCGCCTGGGTTCGGCGCAGCGGCGGGCGGGACTCGCGTTCCCGGACCTCGGTCAGCTCGACGCCCGACCGGCCAGTGAGGCGCGCAGGCTGCCGGCGGGCACGGCCCGCTCCAGCAGGATCGCCGGCGGGCGGAACCGCTCGCCGTAGGCGTCGGCCAGCTGGTCGGCTCGCGCCACGAAGCCCGCGACGCCGCCCTCGTACTGGTCGACGTACTGCAGGACGCCGCCGTAGAGGGGCGGGAAGCCGATGCCCATGATCGAGCCGATGTTGGCGTCCTCGACCGAGTTGAGCACCTTCTCCTCCACGCAGCGCGCCGTCTCCACCGCCATCACGAACAGCAGGCGTTCCTGCGCGTCGGCGAACGGCACGGCGGCGCCGTCCCCGGTGTCACGAGTCGGGAAGAGCTCGGTCAGCCCGCTCCACACCCGCTTCTCCGGCTGCCAGTCGAAGAAGCCCTTCCCGGCGGACTTGCCGGTGCGGCCCTGCTCGACCAGCGTTCGCAGCACGCCGATGCCCGGGTGGTCGTCGGTGGCGCCGGCCTTCGCCGCCTCGTCGCGGATCTTCAGCGGCAGGGTCAGCGTCACCTCGTCGAGCAGGGTGAGCGGCCCGGCGGGGAAGCCGGCCTGCAGCGCGGCCCGCTCGATGCTCATCGGCGCCAGCCCCTCGGCCAGCAGCGCGGCCCCCTCGAGGACGAGCGTCCCGAACACCCGGCTGGTGAAGAAGCCGCGGCTGTCCTGCACCACGATCGGCGTCTTGCCGATCTGCCGGACGACGTCGTAGGCGCGGGCGAGCGCGGTGTCGGACGTCTGCTCCCCCACGATCAACTCGACCAGCGGCATCTTGTCCACCGGCGAGAAGAAGTGCATGCCCACGACGTCGGCCGGTCGCGAGACGCCCTCGGCCAGCCCGGTGATCGGCAGCGTCGAGGTGTTGGACGCCAGCAGGGCGTCCGGCACCGCGTGGGCCTCGGCCTCGCTGAGCACGCGGTGCTTGAGCGAGGTGTCCTCGAACACGGCCTCCACGATCACGTCGCAGCCGGCGAGGTCGGCGGCGTCGCCGGTCGGGGTGATCCGGGCCAGGAAGGCGTCGGCCGACTCCTGCGTCATCCGGCCGCGGGACACCTGCTTGCCCACCAGGCCCTCGACGTGTGCCTTGCCCTTCTGCGCCGCCTCGGTGCTCACGTCCTTGAGCACGACGTCGACACCGACCTTGGCGAAGGCGTGCGCGATGCCCGCGCCCATCATCCCGGCGCCGAGCACGCCCACCTTGCTCGCCGCGTACTTCTCGGGGCCGGCGGGACGCGAGGCCCCGCCGTTGATGGCGTTCAGGTCGAACCACAGCGCCTGGATCATGTTGGTCGAGATCTGGCCCACGACCAGGTCGACGAAGTACCGGCCCTCGACGGTGAACGCGGTGTCGATGTCGACCTGCAGGCTCTCCACCGCGGCGGAGAGGATCGCGTAGGGCGCCGGGTAAGGGGCGCCCTTGAGCTGCTTGGTCAGGTTGGCCGGGAAGGCCGGCAGGGTCGCCGCGAGCGACGGGGTGGACGGCGTGCCGCCGGGCACCTTGTAGCCCTTGGTGTCCCACGGCTGCGCGGCGTCGGGGTTGGCCAGCACCCAGGCGCGGGCCTTGGCGACCAGCTCGTCGGGGTCGGCGGCGAGCTCGTGCACGAGGCCCAGCTTCAGCGCCTTCTCCGGCCGCAGCTGCTGGCCCTGCAGGAGCAGCTCGAGCAGCGCCGTCGTCAGGCCGAGCAGCCGGACTGTGCGGACGACGCCGCCACCACCGGGCAGCAGGCCCAGCGTCACCTCGGGCAGGCCGAGCTTGACCTTCGAGTCGTCGAGGACGACGCGGTGGTGGCAGGCCAGGGCGATCTCCAGGCCACCGCCGAGCGCTGCGCCGTTGATCGCCGCGGCGACCGGGATCCCGAGGGTCTCCAGCCGGCGCAGCTGGCTCTTCACCAGGGTGACCTGGGCGAGCACGGCGTCCTTGGTCCCGGGGCCGGCCTGGATCAGGCTGCCGAGGTTGCCGCCGGCGAAGAAGGTCTTCTTCGCACTGGTGACGACGACGCCGCGGACCGAGTCCTTCTCGGCCTCGAGCCGGTCGATCGTCTCGGCCATCGAGCGCACGTAGGCGTCGTTCATGGTGTTGGCCGACGACGACGGGTCGTCGAGGGTGAGGACGACGACGCCGTCGGCGTCGGACTCCCAGCGGATGGTGCTCTCACTCATGGGGACGCTCCTCAGACTCGCTCGACGACGGTGGCGATGCCCATGCCGCCGCCGACGCACAGGGTGGCCAGGCCGCGGTGCAGGTCGCGACGCTCGAGCTCGTCGACGAGCGAGCCCAGGATCATCGCGCCGGTGGCGCCCAGCGGGTGCCCCATGGAGATGGCCCCGCCGTTGACGTTGACCTGGTCGTGGTCGAAGCCGGTGTCGGCCATGAAGCGGAGCACGACGGCGGCGAACGCCTCGTTCATCTCCACCAGGTCGATGTCGTCGACGGTGAGCCCGGCCTTGGCCAGCGCCTTGTGCGTGGCCGGCGCGGGGCCGGTCAGCATGATGATCGGGTCGGCGCCGGAGACCGCGGTGCTCACGATGCGGGCCCGCGGGGTCAGCCCGTTGCGCCGTCCCGCCTCCTCGCTGCCGATGACCACGAGCGAGGCGCCGTCGACGATGCCCGAGGAGTTGCCGGCGGTGTGCACGTGGTCGATCCGCTCGACCCAGTGGTAGGTGTTCAGCGCGACGGCGTCGAAGCCGCCCATGTCACCGATGCCGGCGAACGCCGAGGGCAGCGCGGCCAGCGACTCGACGGTGGTGCCGGGGCGCACCAGCTCGTCGGTCTCGGCGACCACGGTGCCGTTCCGGTCGACGACGGGGACGACCGAGCGGTCGAAGTAGCCGTTGGACCAGGCCTTGGCGGCGCGGGCGTGCGACTCGGCGGCGTAGGCGTCGACGTCCTCGCGCGACCACCCGGCCAGGGTGGCGATCAGGTCGGCGCCGATGCCCTGGGGCACGAAGCCGGTGGCCGCCGCGGTCTCGGGGTCCATCGGCCACGCACCGCCGTCGGACCCCATGGGCACGCGCGACATCGACTCGACGCCACCGGCGAGCACCAGGTCCTCGAAGCCGGAGCGCACCTTCTGCGCGGCGAGGTTGACCGCCTCCAGGCCCGAGGCGCAGAACCGGTTGATCTGCACGCCGGCCACCGTGTCGGGCAGCCCGGCGGCCAGCGCCGCGGTGCGCGCGATGACGGCGCCCTGCTCCCCCACCGGGGAGACGACGCCGAGCACGACGTCGTCGACCAGCGCCGGATCCAGCTGCGGGTTGCGCTGCCGGACTGCGTCGATGAGCCCGGTGGTCAGGCTGATCGGCTTGACCGAGTGCATCGCACCGGTCTTCTTGCCCTTGCCGCGCGGGGTGCGCACGGCGTCGTAGATGAACGCCTCTGCGCTCATGCTCGTGCCTCGGTGGTCATGCGGGTCCTCTCGTGTGGTCGCAGAGCAGCGTGCGTTTCCGCGGAAAAGCGACGGTGCTTTTCCGCGGGAAAGCAGGGGTCGGGGTGGTCAGACGCCGAGCGAGCGGCCGACGATCTCCTTCATGATCTCGGTCGTGCCGCCGTAGATCGTCTGGATGCGGGAGTCGATGAAGGCCTTGGCGACCGGGTACTCGAGCATGTAGCCGTAGCCGCCGTGCAGCTGGAGGCAGCGGTCGATGACGCGCTTCTGCAGCTCCGTCGTCCACCACTTCGCCATCGCGGCGTCCTCGGCGGTGAACCGGCCGGCGTTGTGCTCGACGATCGCCTTCTCCAGGTAGGTCTCGGCGATCGAGACCTCGGTGTGCATCTCGGCCAGCTCGAACCGGGTGTTCTGGAACTTCCCGATCGGCTTGCCGAACGCGGTGCGCTCCTTGCAGTACTCGACCGTCAGGTCGAGCACGATGCGGGCGGAGGAGACGGCCCCCGCGGCGATGGAGAGGCGCTCCTGCGGCAGGTTCTCCATGAGGTGGAAGAAGCCGTGCCCCTCGGTGCCGAGCAGGTTGGCCGCCGGCACCCGCACGTCCTCGAAGAACAGCTCGGCGGTGTCCTGAGCCTTGAGCCCGACCTTGTCCAGGTTCCGGCCGCGCTCGAAGCCGGCCATGCCGCGCTCCACGACGAGCAGGGAGAAGCCCCGGGCACCGGCATCGGGGTCGGTGCGGGCCACGACGATGACCAGGTCGGCGTTGATGCCGTTGGTGATGAACGTCTTGCTGCCGGTGAGCACCCAGTCGTCGCCGTCGCGCCGGGCCGTCGTCCGCAGGCCCTGGAGGTCGGAGCCCGCGCCGGGCTCGGTCATGGCGATCGCGGTGATGATCTCGCCGCTGACGACGCCGGGCAGCCAGCGCCGCTTCTGCTCCTCGGTGGTCAGCGCGGTCAGGTAGGGGGCGACGACGTCGTTCTGCAGGGTGAAGCCCAGACCGCTGGCGCCCACCCGGCTGACCTCGGCGGAGAGGATCGCGTTGTAGCGGAAGTCCTTGATCCCCCCGCCGCCGTACTCCTCCGGCACGTCCATGCCCAGCAGGCCCTGCTCCCCGGCCTTGAGCCAGACCGACCGGTCGACGACGCCGGCCTCCTCCCACGCGGCGTGGTGCGGGACGACCTCCTTGGCGAGGAAGTCGCGCAGCATCGCGCGGAACGCCTCGTGGTCGGCCTCGTAGAGAGCGGACTGCATGGGGCCCCTCCGGGAGCTTGATCGTTCGGTCGGATGACGGTGCGCAGATCCGAACATACAGACCGCTCGTTCTGTTAGTTTGCGGCGAACGTCACATCGTCGTGCCACGTCGAGGAGCCCGCCCGTGCAGGAGTACTCCAGCCCCGCCACGTTCCAGATCCCGCCGACCGCGGCGCTCCCGGATGCGGTCACCGAGCACGCCCGGACCAGCCCGGACACGGTTCGCTTCAGCCGGAAGATCGGCGGCAGCTGGCAGTCGGTGACCAGCCGGCAGTTCGCCGAGCAGGTCGAGGCACTGGCCCGGGGCATGGTCGCCTCCGGCGTCCAGGTCGGCGACCGGGTCGGCATCCTGAGCAAGACCCGCTACGAGTGGACCCTCGCCGACTACGCGATCTGGACCGCGGGCGGCGTGGCCGTCCCCATCTACGAGACCTCCTCGGCCGAGCAGGCGCAGTGGATCCTGTCCGACTCCGGCGCCGTCGCCGTGGTCGTCGAGACCGCCGCCCACCAGGCGCTGGTGGAGTCGGTGCGCGACCGCGTGCCGGACCTGCGCGACGTCTGGCAGATCGAGTCCGGCGGCCTGGACGCCCTCGCCGCCCGTGGTGCGGACGTGCCCGCCGACGAGCTGACCACCCGCCGGGCGGGCCTGTCCGCCGACAGCCTGGCGACGGTCATCTACACCTCCGGCACCACCGGACGCCCCAAGGGCTGCGAGCTCACGCACGGCAACTTCCTCTACGTCGCCGAGCTGGCACAGCAGCTGCTGCCCGACATGCGCTCCGCCGACGGCAGCAACCTGCTCTTCCTCCCCCTCGCCCACGTGTTCGCCAGGATCATCGAGGTGGCCTGCGTGCAGGCCGGCGTCCGCCTCGGGCACACCGGCGACCTCGCCGAGCTGCTCGGCGACCTGGGCACCTTCCAGCCGACGTCGCTGGTGGCCGTGCCCCGGGTGTTCGAGAAGGTCTACAACGGCGCGCGGCAGAAGGCGCACGCCGGCGGCAAGGGCGCGATCTTCGACCGGGCCGAGCGGGTGGCCGTCGCCTGGTCCCGCGCGCAGGACACCGGCGGCCCGGGCCTCGGCCTCAACCTGCAGCACGCGCTGTTCGACAAGCTGGTCTACGGCAAGCTGCGGGCGGCCATGGGCGGCAACGTCTCGACCGCGCTGTCGGGCGGCGCGGCGCTGGGTGAACGGCTCGGCCACTTCTTCCGCGGCATCGGTGTCACCATCCTCGAGGGCTACGGCCTCACCGAGACGACCGGCCCGGCGACGGTCAGCGGCCCGGACAGCCTGAAGATCGGCACCGTCGGCCGTCCCGCCCCCGACTCCGCCGTCCGGATCGCCGACCTCGGCGAGATCCAGGTCAGGGGCCCGCAGGTGTTCCGCGGCTACTGGAAGAACCCCGACGCCACCGCCGAGGTCATGCGCGACGGCTGATTCGCCACCGGCGACGTCGGCACGATCGACGACGAGGGCTACGTGACGATCACCGGGCGGATCAAGGAGCTCATCGTCACCTCCGGCGGGAAGAACGTCGCCCCGATCGTGCTCGAGGACCGGCTGCGCGCCCACCCGCTGGTCAGCCAGTGCATGGTCGTCGGCGACTCGCGCCCGTACGTGGGCTGCCTGGTCACCCTCGACGTGGAGGCCCTCCCGGCGTGGCTGGAGAGCAAGGGCCGCCCGGCCGGCACCCCGATCGCCGACCTGGTCGACGACCCGGACATCCGCGCCGAGATCCAGGCCGGGGTCGACGCGGCCAACGCGCAGGTCTCCAAGGCCGAGTCGATCCGCTCCTTCGCCATCCTGCCGGTGGAGTGGACCGTCGAGGGAGGCCAGCTGACGCCGTCGCTGAAGATGAAGCGGTCGGTGCTGATGAAGGAGTTCGCCGGCGAGGTGGAGAAGATCTACGCCGACTGACGGCCGCACGAGCAGGCGAGGAAGGGCGTCTCCCGTCGCGGGAGGCGTCCTTTCTCGCGCCACGGGCACACGGCTGGGGCTGGTGTGACGCCTGCGCCGGACACGCGCCCGGCGGTGCTGGCCCCGGACGGCACCGCCTCGGACTCTGGTGGCATGACCAGCGTCTACGCGTACGGCACAGCACACGCGGTCGTGATGGTCGGCTCCTTCGGCGCGGAGGGCCTCAAGCCCCGCCAGATCGGCCCCGCGCACGCCACGATCGGCCGGGTCAACGGGCAGAGCCGCAAGGCACTGTGCGGCGCCTACGTCTCCATCGACGAGCAGCTGCCCTGGCCGCCCGAGGGCTACGACGGCGAGCAGCTGTGCCCCAGCTGCGCGGAGCTCGCCTCCCTCTGAACCCGTCTCAGCCGCCGGCCACCGACGGCAGGACGTGCACCTCCGCGCCGCTGCGCACCGGGGTCGCCAGCCCGCCCCCGAAGCGGACGTCGTCGCCGTCGACGTAGACGTTCACGAAGCGCCGCACCTGACCGGTCTCGTCCCGGATCCGCCGCGTGAGCATCGGGTGCTCCGCCGCCAGGGCGTCGAGGACGTCGGCCAGCGTCCCGCCGCGGGGGTCGACATGCAGGTGCCGGGCGCCGCCGGCCAGCGGGGCGAGCGCCCCCGGCAGCAGGACCTGGACGCTCATGGCAACCGCGCGGCGCGCACGACCAGCACGTCGGGCAGGTGCTCGGCGACCACGCCGAAGCTGTCGCCCTCGTCGGCGCTGGCGTAGACGCAGCCGTCCCGGGTGCCGAGGTGGAGGCCCGCCGGGTCGACGTCGTCGGTGCAGAACGCGTCGCGGAGCACCGCCGTCCAGACACCGTCGGGCAGCCCGGCCCCGACCTCGGTCCAGGTGTCGCCGGCGTCCCGGGTGCGGTGCACGCGCAGCCGCCCGTCCGGTGGCATCCGCTGCACGTCGGCGACCAGCGGCACCACCCACGCCGTCCCCGGTACGGACGGCGAGGCGGCGATCGGGAAGCCGAAGTCGGCCGGCAGCCCGTCGGCGATCGAGATCCACGAGGCGCCGCCGTCGTCGGTCCGGAAGACGCCGAAGTGGTTCTGCGCGTACATCCGGCGCGGATCGCCGGCGTCGGCGGCGACCTTGTGCACGCACTGGCCGTACTCCGGCGGCTCCGGCAGGAACACCGCGCTGATCCCGCGGTTGTGCGGTCGCCACCCGGTCGCGCCGTCGTCGCTGACGTAGACCCCGCCGGTGCTCATGGCCACGGTGACCCGCCGGGTGTCCGGGTCGGGGAGCACGGTGTGCACCGCGCCCCCGCCGGCGCCGGGCTCCCAGGTGGGCCGGTGCGGGTGGTCCCACAGCCCGCGCACGAGCGAGAAGCTGCAGCCACCGTCGGTGCTGCGCCACAGCGAGTGCGGCTCGCACCCGGCCCAGACGACGTCCGGCCGGGCCGCGGTGTCGGGCCGCAGCTGCCAGACCCGACCCAGCGCGGCGCCGGTGTCCGCCGGGAAGCGGATCGCGCCGGAGTCGGTCTCGTGCCAGGTCCCGCCCAGGTCGTCGGACCAGGTGACCGTCGGGCCCCAGTGCCCGTACTGGACGCCGGCCAGCACCCGCGGCGCCGGGCGCCGGGTGTCGATGGAGACGGCGGCAACCTCCTGACCGACCAGGTGCGGCCCGTCCAGCGCCCAGGTGCGGCGCCCGTCATCGCTGCGGGCCAGCCACAGCCCCTTGCGCGTCCCGATGGCCAGCAGATCGGTCATGACACCCCTCCGAGTCGACGTCCTCGGGGGGTAGGACCGGCGCGGGTGCGGAAACTCAGCGGCGGGTGGCACCGCCCTCGGGATGACCGTGCGGGGAGGGGTGCCCCTCGGGATCCAGGTCCGGGGCCAGGCGCTGGGCCTCCGCCCGGAGGTGCTCGGCCGCCGTCCGGTCCTCACCGGCGCGGGCGGCCCGCTCGCGGGCCTCCCGCTCGGCCACTGCGGCGCGCTCCTGCACCTCGGCCATCTCGCGGCGGGCCCGGGCGGCCTGCTCCTCGGCGAGGGCCTGCTCCTTGTCCGCGCGCGCGGCCCGGATCTGGGCCTCCTGCAGGTTCTCCCGCGCCTGCTCCCGGTGCTGCGCCTCCCGGCGCGCACGACCCGCACGGGAGCGCTTCATCAGCGCCAGCGCCGCGAGTGCCAGCAGCACCAGCACGACGACGACGATCAGCACGATCACCCAGGTGTCCACGGCGCGTGGTTGCCCTGGGTTACGAGCCGGGAAACGCCGGGGCGCGGCGGGTCAGGAGAGGGCGCTGCCGGCCTTCCACTCCTCCCACGGGATCGCCCAGTCGTAGATGTCGCCGTCGGCGGCCGACAGCGTGGGCCCGATCGAGCCCTTGATCTCCACGACGTCGCCGGGCTGGGAGAAGTCGAAGAACCACTTGGCGCGGTCGGTGGAGAGGTTGATGCAGCCGTGGGACACGTTCTCCCGGCCCTGCTGGGCCACCGACCAGGGCGCCGCGTGCACGAACTCGCCGTTGTTGGACAGCCGGACGGCGTACTCCACCGGGGTGCGGTAGCCGTTGGGGCTGTCGACCGGGGTGCCGTAGGTGCTGGAGTCCATGATCCGGTCGCGGTTGAGCTCGGTGACCACGTGCGGCCCGTTCCGGCTGGGGAACTCCGGCCCACCGGCGCTCATCGGGAAGGTCTGCACCAGCTGGTCGCCGTCGTAGACCTCCATGGTGTGCGTGCTGGCGTCGGCGACCGAGACGTGCCGCTCACCGATGGAGAAGCTGACCGTGCGGTCCTTCTCCCCCCACACGCCCTCGCCGAAGTCCACGCCGTAGAGGTCGGCGTCCAGGGTCACCTCGATGTTCTCCGGCCAGTACTCCGAGGGGCGGAAGTGCACCTCCGTGTCGCTGAACCAGTTCCACACACCGTCGGTGGGCGTCGTGCTGGTGACCTGCAGGTGGCTCTCGACGGCGGCCTTGTCGGCCACGGGCTCCTCGAAGTAGACGCGGATCGGCATGCCGACCCCGACGGTCTGACCGTCGAGCGGGCCGATGCCGGGGGTGGTGAGCGTCTCCGGGTCAACGGTCGTGAACGTCGACGTCTGCGTCGTCGCCTCGTCGTCGGCGTTCGTGGCGGTCGCCGTCAGCGTGTAGCTCGCGCCGTACGCCAGGGGCGTCTCGGGACTCCAGACCTGGGCGGCGTCCTCGGCCTCCCCGGCCGCGTCGGCAAGCGCGCCCGGGACGGGCGCTCCGGTGCCGTCGGTGACGGTCACCTCGGTGAGCTCGCCGCCGTCGACGTCGACCTCGAGGGGGACCACCGGGGAGACGTCGACCGACCCGTCGGCCACGGCCAGCTCGACCGTCGCCGGCTCGGCGGCGGGCGCATCCCGACCGGCCGGCGTCGCATCGTCCCCGCTGCACCCCGCCAGGAGCACCATCGCCCCCGTGGCGACCATCGCGGCTGTCCGTCGCACCTGCACCGAGCTCCTCTTCCCCGCCTCGCCCTCCCCTGGGCACGGCAACCTCTCCAGTGTCCACGGCGGGACGACATCGTGTGGCGAAGCACGCACGGGGTGCTCGGCGCCGAGCGCGCCGGCGCTGGTATCGTTCTCCCTCGTTGCCCGGCCCGGCCGGACGGCACCGCGCCATTAGCTCAATTGGCAGAGCAGCTGACTCTTAATCAGCGGGTTCGGGGTTCGAGTCCCTGATGGCGCACCAGATCCGACGAAGCGGCCTCCTCCTCCGGGACGGGGCCGCTTCGTCGTTCCCGACACCCGGTCCGGTGACCGGACGGCCGCGCGCTTGCGCGCTCCGCCGTCCGTCGGAAAGGTCACACCGGACCGCGCCGCAGCCCCTCGCGGTCGAGCGGAGCCCTGGGCGACGGAGGTCACGACCGATGGAGGCGCTGCTCGCCGTCGGGGTGGGGCTCCTCGTCCTCGTGCTGATCGTCGTCAGGTACGGCCTGATCGCGAAGGCGGCCGAGCGCCGGGACCGCCGGCGCCGCTGACCGCGGGGCCGGCCCCGGCCGGTCGCGCGCCTCAGGAGTGCGCGTGCGCGTGCACGACCGCGTGCCCCTTGCCCCGGCTCATCAGCCGGCGGTTGATCGGCAGGGTGACCACGAAGGCCAGCGCGAGCGCACCGGCGAGCAACAGCCAGAAGACCGGGCTGCTGATGCCGGCCTCCATCGCGCCGGGGATCGCGAGCATGGCGGCGTTGTCGACGGTCTCCATCACGGTGATCGAGAGGGTGTCGGCCGCCAGTGCCACGCCCAGCGCCACCGTGGCGAGGTCGTGCAGCCCCAGCGAGGTCCCGATGACCATGCCGAGGATCTCGCCGATGGCGCAGCCGGTGAGGCAGTGCAGCGTCGCCTGAGCCGCCGACGCCCAGGTGACCGGGCGGCCGAGTCGTGCTGCCCGCCGGACCCGTGGGGGCCCGCCGTCGAGGTGGTGCTGTGCATGTCCATGGGAGCCCCTTCCTTCCGCGGCCAGTAATGCCCCTAAGGGGTACCGGACGCAACGGCTCCCGTCAGACCGTCTGCAACTCCTCCACGTCCACGCGGATCCCGTCGAGGGCGTACGCCGCCCGCCGTCGCGCCTGCTCCGGCGTGCAGCCGACGGTGACCACGTGCCCGAGGTCCTCGCCCGTCGGCGCACCCGTCTCACCCCCGACGTCGGTGAAGACCTCGGCCACGACCAGGCCGGGGATGGAGGCCACCTCGCGGAGGCCGCCGACCGCGCGCACCCTGCCGGCCGCGTGCGCCATCACGCACATGCGGGTGCTCGCCGCGGCGGGGGCCGGGCAGGCATCCGGCGCCGCCTCGCCGAGCAGCAGCGCCACGGCCAGGTCCGCCGTGTCCACCCCGCTCACCAGGTCCACGCACTGCTGCGCACCGGCGCCGGCCGGTCGCGGGTGCAGCGCGGTGAGCAACGGACCGGTCGGCCCGAGCACGAACTCCAGGTGGAAGGGGCCGAAGTCGTACCCCGCGGCCGCCAGCACCGCCTCGACGAACGCCGTCGCGCTCCCGGCGGGCGGCTGCCGAGTGGCCGTGAGCGCCATCTCGGTGAAGTCGGGCGGCAGGCTCATCAGCTGGTCCGACCACGCCAGGATCACCGGCTCCCCCGCGGCGACGACGCCGTCGGCGCAGTACCGCGGCCCCTCGACGTACTGCTCGACGAGGAGCCGGCGCCGCGGCCGGACCCCGCGGCCGTACGCAGCCCGCGCCGCGTGCCGGGCGGCCAGGGCCCGCAGCTCCCGGCCGTCGGCGACCAGGCCGACGTCGCGGGTGCGGCCGGCGTCGACCGGCGCGACGACGCAGGGGTAGCCGACGGCCGATTCCAGGCCCGGGTCGTCGGCCGCGACCGAGACCCAGGGGGCGAGGGCGATGCCGGCGGCTGCCAGGGCGGCCCGCAGGACGCCCTCGTCGTGGGCGAGCGCCGGCGAACCCGGCGTCGGGCCCCGGAGGCCCAGCGCCCGGGCGGCGACCGCTGCCGGCCCGACGAAGTCGTCCACCGCGCTGGTCAGTGCGGCGACCGGGCCGTCCAGCTCGCCGACCGCCGCCACGATCGACTCGGGGTGCAGCGTGTCGCACTCGATCCACCGGTCGGCCACCCAGTCCACGTCCTCGCCGTAGGACCCGCGGTCACGCGTCAGGACGGCGGTGCGCAGCCCTCGCCACCGGGCCCGCTCCAGCTGCGCGGCGCCAGGGGCGTCGAGCCGCTCCCCGGCCCCCAGCTCCGGGCACGCGGCCCGGGCGCGGACCGGGAGCTCCACGGCGACGAACCACGGCTCCCCACCGGCCGGCTCCTCGCCCTGGTCCCCGCCGGCTGTGCTCGCCATCGCCATGGGCGTGCTCCCCCATCCGCTCCCTGAGTGGGACCGGACCATACCGGTCGGTTGGTTTCACAGGGAAGACCCTTCGTCGCCCTCCGTGAACGAACCGTCGGCTTCCGCCCGATCGGGCGACCGCCGGCTCCGAGCGGTGGCCCGGGAAGCGCACGGGCGCACCCGGGGTTGATCCGGACGTGACCTCCTCCCCCCCGTCCCGCGACGTCGACGTCGTGGTGATCGGGGCCGGGCAGGCCGGCCTGGCCACCGGCTGGGCGCTCGCCCGGCAGGGCTTCGAGCGGGGCAGCGGCTTCGTGGTCCTCGACGGGGAGACCGCCGCGGGGGGCGCCTGGCAGCACAGGTGGCCCTCGCTCACCCTCGGCACCACCCACCGGGTGCACGACCTCCCCGGGCTGCCGTTCCGGCCGGCGGACGACAGCGCACCCGCCGTCGAGTCCGTGCCCGCGTACTTCGCCGACTACGAGCGCCGTTTCGACCTGCCGGTCCTCCGCCCGGTCCGCGTCACCGCGGTCCGGCGCACCGAGCACGGCGGCTTCACGGTCGAGACCGACCGCGGCGCCTGGCAGGCCCGCGCGGTCGTCAACGCCACCGGCACCTGGACCCGCCCCTTCGTCCCGCGCTACCCGGGCCAGGAGCTGTTCCGCGGCCGTCAGCTGCACACGGTCGACTACCGCGCCGCCGAGGAGTTCCGCGGGCAGCGCGTCGTCGTGGTCGGTGGTGGCGCGTCGGCGACGCAGCTGCTCGCGGAGATCTCCCGCGTCGCCTCGACGACGTGGGTGACCCGCCGCCCGCCGGTGTGGCGGGACGGCCCCTTCGACGAGGACGTGGGCCGCGAGGTGGTCGCCAAGGTCGAGGAGGCGGTGCGCGAGGGGCGCCGCCCCGGCAGCGTCGTCGGGGTCACCGGTCTGCTCACCTCGACGCCGTACGTCCGTGACGGCCTGGACCGCGGCGTGCTGCAGCGGCTGCCGATGTTCGACCGGATCACGCCCGACGGCGTGGCCTGGGACGGCGGCGACGGCGAACCGGCCCGCACCATTCCGGCCGACGTCATCCTGTGGGCCACCGGCTTCCGTGCCGCGGTGGGCCACCTCGCTCCGCTGCGGCTGCGCGACCCCGGCCGGGGCTTCCGGATGGAAGGCACCCAGGTGGCCGGCGAACCGCGCCTGCACCTGGTCGGCTACGGACCCTCGGCGAGCACCATCGGCGCCAACCGCGCCGGGCAGGCCGCCGCACGAGCCCTGCGCCGGGAGCTGCGGCCCGGCGCTCTCCCGCGCACCGCCTGACACCCAGGGATCTTTCAGGGTCCGATCAGGGCGCTCCCCGATGGTCGGTGGATCGCCGGCCGGACAGGCTTCGCCCATGACTTCTCGACCGCTCCCCGGAGCCCCGCGATGATCGAGGCGCGGGGGCTCACCAAGAGGTACGGCGACCGCACCGCCGTCGACGGCATCTCCTTCACCGTGCAGCCCGGCCGGGTGACCGGCTTCCTCGGCCCCAACGGCGCCGGCAAGTCCACGACGATGCGGATGCTCCTCGGGCTGGACCGCCCGACCGCCGGCACGGTGACCGTGAACGGTCGCAGCTACGCCGACTTCCCCGCCCCGCTGCGGCAGGTGGGGGCGCTCCTGGAGGCCCGCGCCCTGCATCCGGGCCGCTCCGCCCGCGACCACCTGCGCTGGATGGCCGCGAGCAACGGGCTGCCCGTCCGTCGCGTCGACGAGGTGCTCGACATGGTGGGCCTGACCGACGTCGCCGGCCAGCGGGTGGGCCGCTTCTCCCTCGGCATGGGCCAGCGCCTCGGCATCGCCGTCGCGCTGCTGGGCGACCCGCCGGTCGTCGTCCTGGACGAGCCCGTCAACGGCCTGGACCCGGAGGGCATCCGCTGGGTGCGCACCCTCACCCGGCAGCTGGCCACCGAGGGCCGGACCGTGTTCCTCTCCAGCCACCTGATGAGCGAGATGGCACTCACCGCCGACCACCTGGTGGTCATCGGGCGGGGCCGGATCCTGGCCGACTGCTCCATGTCGCAGTTCATCGCCGACCACGCCGCCTCCTACGTCCGGGTTGCCAGCCCCCAGCGCGGAGAGGTCGCCGACCTCCTGCGGGCGCAGGGGCTGGACGTCGCGGTGCACGGCGAGGAGCTGCACGTGCAGGGGCTCGACGCGGCCGCCGTCGGCGAGCTCGTCGGCCGCAACGGCCTGCTGCTGCACGAGCTGACGCTGGTCCGGTCCTCCCTGGAGGACGCGTTCATGACCCTCACCGCCGCCAGCGTGGAGTACTCCGCGCGCGAGCAGACCCCCGCCGGAGCGCTCCGATGACCGACACCGTCACCCTCGACCCCCACCGGAACGTGCCGGGGGTGCGCCGGCCCGGCTTCGCGCAGACCCTGCGCGCGGAGTGGATCAAGTTCTGGTCGGTGCGCTCCACCGTCTGGTCGATCGTCGCCCTGGTGGTGCTCGGCGCCGGGCTCACCGTCCTGGTGTGCGCGACGAGCGCGGACGACCTGGCCGACGGCTCCGCCGGCGAGGCGGCCGGTTCGTTCATCACCTGGGGCATGACCATCGCCCAGATCACCGCGATCGTGCTCGGCTCGCTGGTGGTCACCAGCGAGTACGGCACGGGGATGATCCGGGCCACCCTCACCGCGACCCCGCACCACGGGCGGGTGCTCGCGGCGAAGGCCCTGGTGCTCACCGGCACGCTGTTCGTCGTCGGCACGGTCACCGCCGTCCTCGGCTACCTGGGCGGCAACTGGTTCCTCGAGCGGGAGGGCATCGGTCTGGCCCTGGGCGACGAGGGCGTGCTCCGCTCGCTCCTCGGCAGCGGGCTCTACATGGCCGGGATCGGGCTGTTCGCCGCCGCCGTCGGCCTGCTCGTGCGGCACACCGCCGCCGCCCTGGCCATCGTGCTCGCGCTGATCCTGGTGATCGGCAACATGGTGGTCCTGCTCCCCGGGGCCTGGGGCGAGTGGGCCACCAAGCTGATGCCCGGCAACGCCGGCGGGGTCGTGGCGACGCCGGTGTCGTTCAACCCCGACCTGCTCGACCCCTGGGTGGGCTTCGGGGTGTTCTGCGCCGAGGTCGCCGCGGTCCTGCTGGTCGGCTACGTCGTGTTCCGGCGCCGCGACGCCTGACGACAGCCCCGGGAGCATCGCAGCGAGCGCCAGCGAGCGAGGAGCGGACCGGGGCGCGGAGCCAGGCAGTGGGCAGAGCCTGAGGAAGGACCCCGGTCCCCCACTGCGCCCCGGCCGCTCCGGCCGGGGCACAGTGGTGGGGTGACCACGCTGGATCCTGAGGCCGAGGGCCGCCGCCGCGCCGACCACCTGCTGACCTTCCTCTCCGAGGGAGAGGACGACGCCGCCGACGAGTTCCTCGCCGGCCTGACCGACATCCGTGACCTCGTGTTCGTCGGCGCCGCGCTGACCGCGATCGCCCGCGCGGAAGGGCGGGTGCTGCCCACCGCCCAGCGGGCCCAGGCGAGCACCCGGCAGCTGAAGCTCGGTCAGCTGCGCGACTCCCACCGGCGCGACCCCGAGGGGCTGCGCACGTGGCTGCGCCGCTCCGGCGAGGAGATCCTCTTCATCCGCTCGCTGCAGGCCACCATCGCCCGGCTGCCCTGACCGGCGTCCCCGATCGGCGCGGTCAGGCCCGCACCGGGACGGGACGTGCGGCGACCCGGGCCAGCGGCAGCGTGGCGGCCAGCGATGCCGCCACCAGCACGAAGGTCCAGGGCAGCCCCACGGCACCGAACGCCAGGCCCAGCAGCAGGGCGCCGCACGCCGTCCCGGCATCGAAGGAGGCGTTCCAGGTGGCGCTGGCCGCCGTCGTGCCACCCTCGCCGGCCCGGGCGAAGGCCCGGAGCAGCGTGAGGTTCTGCGCCGCGCCGTAGCCGGCCCCGAAGAGCGCCGCGCCCAGCAGCACCCAGCCCGACCCGGTCCACAGCCCGACACCGGTCAGCGCCAGCCCGACCGCCGACACCGCCAGCGCCACCGGCAGCAGCAGCGCGCTGCCCAGCCGGTCGGCGAGCACGCCGGCCCGCCAGCGGGTCACGGCCCCGAACAGCCCCCACAGCAGCAGGGCGACGGTCGCGAGCCGGCCGTCGGGCCGCTCGATCGGCAGGAAGGTGACCAGCCCGCCGCCGGCGGTGGTCACCACGAACAGCACCACCGACGGCGCCGCGGCCGCGCGCACGGCGGCACCCGCACGACCGGGCGTACCGGACTCCTCCCCGCCGCGCAGCGAGCGCATCAGCATCGGGAGGAAGAGCAGCCCAAGCAGGGGCGAGGCGGCCAGCCACGACAGCCACCCGACGTGGCCGGCGAGCACCAGCGCGACGCCGGCCGGCACCGCCAGCATGTTCGGGATCGCGATGGCCAGCCCGTAGACGCCGAGCGACTCGCCCCGCCGCTCCGGGGGCGCGACCCGGGTCGCCAGCGTCGCGCCGAGCACGGTGAGGATGCCAAACCCGGCACCGCGCACGACCGACAGCGCGCAGATCCAGCCGATGCCGTCGTCCAGGGCGTAGAAGGGGGCCGGCAGGCCGAGGGCGAGCAGGCCGACGGCGAGGACCGGGCCGGCGCCGAAGCGCGTCGTCAGCGCCGGCACCGCCGTCTGCACGACCATGGTCACGACGAGCAGGACCGCCGTGACCACACCGGCCGTGCTCTCCGACGCTCCGCCCGTGACCGCGTAGGTGGGCAGCGACGCCAGCGTCAGGCAGTAGCTGGCGAATCCCAGCGCCGTCACGCCCACGAGGGCGAGCACCCCGCGCGACCGCCACAGCGAGGTCCGCGCCTGCGCCGCTCCCCCGCTCACGGCACGAAGCTAGTGGCATGCCTGACGACGACTCCGGGACGGCCACCCCGCCCGCCCCCGCGCCCCCCGTGCGAGGTGCAACAGGGCGAGCTCTCCCTCCGCTGCTGACCGTGGGCCACGGGCCGGAGGACCGCTCGGCGCTCGGCGCCCGCCTGTCCGGCGCCGGCGTGCAGCTCCTGGTCGACGTCCGCCGCTTCCCCGGCAGCCGGAACAACCCCGACGTGCAGCGGGAGGCACTGGCCGGGTGGCTGCCGGACGCCGGGATCGACTACCGGTGGGAGGAGCGCCTCGGCGGGCGCCGAACGCTGCCGGCCGGGGAGCCCGCCGCCGACGGCTGGTGGACCGTCACCCAGTTCGCCGCCTACGCCGCGCACACCCGGACCCCCGAGTTCACCGCGGCGCTGGACCAGGTGCTGGCCGACGCAGCCGAGCGGACCGTGGCGGTGATGTGCAGCGAGAGCGTCTGGTGGCGCTGCCACCGGCGGTTGATCGCCGACGTCGTCGTCCTCGGCCGGGGCCTGGCGGTACGGCACCTGATGCCCGACGGCCGGCTCTCCCCCCACCAGCCCGCCGCGGGGGCGGTCCGCGGTGAACGTGGCCAGGTGCGTTGGCCCGCGCAGTGACTACGGTCGGCCCATGAGCTCTGGTCCCACCACCGTCGTCGTCATGGGCGTCTCCGGCGCCGGCAAGACCACCGTCGCGGTGGCGCTGGCCCAGCGACTCGGCTGGGAGTTCGCCGAGGGCGACGACTTCCATCCCGAGGCCAACGTCGAGAAGATGCGCGCCGGCTTCCCGCTCGACGACGACGACCGCCGTCCGTGGCTGCAGGACGTGGCCCGGTGGATCGGCGAGCGGGAGCGGGCCGGTCAGTCCTCCGTGGTGACGTGCTCGGCGCTCAAGCGCAGCTACCGCGACCTGCTGCGCGAGGGCAACGACTCGGTGTGGTTCGCCCACGTCGCGGTGCCGCAGACCGTGCTGATGGACCGGCTGACCACCCGGAAGGGCCACTACATGCCGGCCAGCCTGCTGGTCAGCCAGCTCTCCACCCTCGAGCCGCTCGGCGAGGACGAGGCCGGCGTCACCGTTCCCGGCATCGGGGACATCGACGAGGTGCTCGCCCACATCTTGGACGGGCTGGCCCAGGACCGCGGGACCGCCCTGCCGTCCCCGGGCTGACCGGCGGGACCTCACCCCATGTGCGGGTAGCGGTGGTCGGTCGCGGCCGCGAACGTCTCCTTGATCGACCGGCTGCTGGTCCAGCGCATCAGGTTCTGCGGCGCCCCGGCCTTGTCGTTGGTGCCCGACGCCCGCCCGCCGCCGAACGGCTGCTGGCCGACGACGGCGCCGGTCGGCTTGTCGTTGACGTAGAAGTTGCCGGCTGCGTGGCGGAGGAACTTCTGGGCGTGCGCGATCGCCACCCGGTCCTGGGCGATGACCGCGCCGGTGAGGGCGTAGGGCGCCGCGGACTCCATCTGGGTCAGCACCGCGTCGTAGTCGGCGTCGTCGTAGACGTGCACGGCGAGCACCGGGCCGAAGTACTCGGTGGTGAAGACCTCGTGGCCGGGGTCGGTGCCCTCGATGATCGTGGGCCGCACGAAGAAGCCCTCGCTGTCGTCGGCGGTGCCGCCGGCGACGATCGACAGCGCCGGGTCGCCGTCCACCCGGTCCAGGACGCCGGACAGCTTCGAGAAGGACTTCCGGTCGATCACCGCGCCCATGAAGTTCGAGAAGTCGGTGACGTCGCCCATCTCCAGCGACTCCGTCGTCGCCACCAGGTCGTCCTTCAGGCGAGCCCACACCGACCGCGGCACGTAGGCGCGGGAGGCCGCCGAGCACTTCTGGCCCTGGTACTCGAACGCGCCGCGGACCAGCGCGGTGCGCAGCACGTCGACGTCGGCCGACGGGTGGGCCACGACGAAGTCCTTGCCACCGGTCTCGCCGACGATCCGCGGGTAGCCGCGGTAGCCGGCGATGTTCTCCCCGACGGTGCGCCACAGGTGCTGGAACACCGGGGTCGACCCGGTGAAGTGGATGCCGGCCAGGTCGCGGTCGGCCAGCGCGACGTCGGAGACGGCGATCCCGTCGCCGGGAACCATGTTGACGACGCCCGGCGGCAGCCCGGCCTCCTCGAGCAGCCGCATGAGCAGGTGCGCCGCGAACTGCTGGGTGGGGGCGGGCTTCCACACCACGGTGTTGCCCATGAGCGCCGGCGCCGTCGGCAGGTTGCCGGCGATCGCGGTGAAGTTGAACGGCGTCACCGCGTAGACGAACCCCTCGAGGGGGCGGTGGTCGGTGCGGTTCCAGACGCCGGCCGAGGACTGCGGCTGCTGGGCGAGGATCTGGCGGGCGAAGTGCACGTTGAAGCGCCAGAAGTCGACGAGCTCGCAGGCGCTGTCGATCTCGGCCTGGACGGCGGTCTTGCTCTGGCCGAGCATCGTGGCGGCGTTGAGCGTCTGCCGCCACGGGCCGGCCAGCAGGTCGGCGGCGCGCAGGAACACCGCGGCGCGGTCGTCGAAGGAGAGCTCCTGCCAGGCCGGGGCGGCCTCCTTCGCGCAGCGGACGGCGTCCTGGGCGTCGGCATGCGTGGCGTTCGCCGACGTGCCGAGGACGGCGCTGTGCCGGTGCGGCTGCACGACGTCGAAGCGCTCGCCGGCCGCCATGCGCTGCCGGCCGCCGATCGTGCTGGTGAGCTCCAGCGGTTCAGCGGCCAGCTCGGCGAGGCGCTGCTGCAGCTCGGTCCGCTCGGGCGAGCCGGGGGCGTATCCGAGGACCGGCTCGTTGTGCGGCGCGGGTACGCGGGTGACGGCGTCCATGTGCGGGACCTTTCCGTGGTCGGAGAGGGCCAAAATGGCCATTTTGGCCCTGCGGATCTCAGGAGCGGGTGACGAGCGAGCGCAGGAAGAAGGCGACGTTGGCCGGGCGCTCGGCCAGCCGGCGCACGAAGTAGCCGTACCAGTCGGCGCCGTAGGGCACGTAGGCCCGAACGGTGGTGCCGGCAGCGGCGAGGCGGCGCTGCTCGTCGGGGCGGATGCCGTAGAGCATCTGCACCTCCCACGAGTCGGCCGAGCGGGAGTGCTGGGCGGCCAGCTCGTGGGCGCGGCCGATGATCGCCGGGTCGTGCGAGCCGACCATCGGGTAACCGGGGCCGGCCATGAGCAGCTCGAGGCAGCGGAGGTAGGCGGCGTCGACGTCCTTCTTCCGCCGGTGGGCGACGGTGTCGGGCTCGTCGTAGGCGCCCTTGACCAGCCGGACCCGCGAACCGGCGACGGCGAGAGCCCTCGCGTCCTCCTCGGTGCGGTGCAGCATCGCCTGGAGCACGGCGCCGGTCCCGGGGTGCTCCTTGCGCAGGTCGGCCAGGACGGCGAGCGTCGAGTCGACGGTGCGGGAGTCCTCCATGTCGAGGGTGACGGTGGTGCCGCCCGCCGTCGCCGCCTCGGCGACCGGGCGGACCAGCTCCAGCGCCACGTCGTGCCCGCCGCCGGGCAGCGCCTGGCCGAACGCCGAGAGCTTGACCGACACCTCGGCGGCCGGGCCGAGCCGGAGCGGGGCGAGCGCCTCGAGGAGGGCGAGGTAGGCGTCGCGGCTGCGGAGGGCCTGCGCGCGGTCGGTGACGTCCTCGCCGAGGTGGTCCAGCGTCACCGCGATCCCCTGGGCGGAGAGCGACCGGACGGCGGCCACGGCGTCGTCGAGCGACTCCCCCGGCACGAAGCGGTCGACCACCGCACGGGTGGCGGGCGTGCGGACGACGGCCGCGCGCAGGGCGGGGCGCCGGGCAGCGGCGAGGAGGACCTTGGAGAGCAGCACGGGATCTCCCGGGAGGCGTCGGATCGACACCCCGAACGCTAGGCACCCCCACCCCTCGGGGCCAGGGACAGATGTCGGGACTTCGCGGCTCTGCTCTCATACAGCTGTACGAGGGCAGAAAGTGCACCAACCGCCGGGCAGAAAGTGCACTTACCGCCGGGCAGAAAGTGCACTGAATGCCGGGGAGAAGGGGGGCGGCGGTGCGGGACGACCTGCAGGAACTGGTCGACGAGGTGTCGCGGGTGCTCGCCGCGCCGGCCACGCTCGAGGACGCCGCCTTCACGCTGCTCGCCTTCTGCGCCCACGACGACAGCGGCGCCGACCCGATGGACGCCGTCCGCACCCGCTCGATCCTGACCCGCGGCTCGGCGCTGGCGACCCGCCGGTGGTTCGAGGAGTTCGGCATCGCCTCGGCGACCCGGCCGCTGCGCACCCCGGCCGATCCAGCCGCCGGGATCCTCACCCGGCTGGTGCTGCCGGTCCGCCACGACGAGCGCAGCCACGGCTACCTGTGGCTGCTCGACGACGGCCGGATCGACCCCGACGACGACGGCGATCCCGCCCTCGCCCGGGCGATGGAGCTCGCTGCCCAGGCCGGCCGGCTGCTCGCGGACCGCCCCCCGGCCGATCTGGGGCGGACGCTGGCCGACGCGCTCACCGGGCGTCCCGGCGCGCGGGCGCAGGCCGTGCGCCGGCTGGCCGAGGAGCTGCCCGGGAACACCGCCCAGGTGCTGGTCGCCCTCGCTCCCGCCGACGGGCAGCCGCCACCGGACCGGGTGCTGCCGGCCGCCGGCGCCGTCGCCACGGTGGTCGACGGCGGCCCCGTCGCCGTCCTGCTCCCGTTGCCGACGGCGGCCGACCTGCGCCCGGCCGGCGCCCTCACCGCCGCCTCGCTGCGGTCCCTGCCCGACGGCAGCACCGCGGGCGTCTCGGCGGTCCGCCACGGAACCGGCGAGCTGCCCGACCAGTGGCGCGAGGCCTGCGCCGCGGCCCGGGTGGCCGCCGCGGTGCCGCGCTTCTCCCCCGTCGCGCACTGGGCCGAGCTCGGCGCCTGGCGGATGGCCACCGAGCTGTCGGCACCCGACCCCGCGCTGCACCCCCTCCTCGCCGACCCGGTGCTCACCGAGACGGCCGAGGTGTTCCTCGACTGCGCCGGAAGCGCGGTGCGGGCGGCTGAGACATTGCGCATACACCGGCAGACGCTGTACTACCGGCTCGGCCGGATCGCCGCGCTGACCTGCCTGGACATGGCCGACGGCGACGCCCGCCTGCTGCTGCACGCGGGACTGCGCGCGGCCCGGCTCGCCGGCGTACCCCGGCTGCCCCGCGCCTGACCCGCCGAGGTCGCCTACGCTCGCGGGGATGCCTGCGGGAGATGGATCAGCGCACGGGGACGACCGCAGCGCCGACGACGTGATGCGCCTGCTGCGCACCGGCACCGCGCCGGAGCACCAGGCGGTCGAGGACACCCTCGACCTGCTCGACCCGCGGCTCGACCGCGAGCGGCTCGCCTCCGTGCTCACCCTGATGCACGGCTTCTGGACGGCGGCCGAGGACGGGCTCGACGAGTGGGCGGCCCGGCTGCCCGCCGACGCCGCGGCCCTGGACTGGGCCGGCCGCCGCCGCAGCGGCCTGTTCGCCGGCGACCTGGCCGCGCTCGGCGCCGCGCCACCGAGCAGCACGCCCCGCCTCCCGCCGGTCCCCGGTACCGACGAGGCGGTGGGCCGGCTCTACGTGCTGGAGGGCTCCACCCTCGGCGGCACGTTCATCGACCGGCACCTCGCGGAGCTGCCGGGCCTGGCCGATGTCCGGATCCGGGCCTTCTCCCCGTACGGCGAGCGGACCGGGTCGATGTGGGCCGCCTTCCGCCGCGGGGCCCGCGCCCACGTGGCCGCCGGCGGGGACGTCGACCGGGTCCTCGGCTCCGCCCGGGACACGTTCCGCGCGCTGGCCGAGTGGTGCCGTCCCGCGGCCCAGCACCGGGAGGTCTCCGCGTGACCGACGTCGATCGCGACATCTCGTTCCTCATACCGGGGGCGCCGGTCGACCTCACCAACTGCGAACGCGAACCGATCCACATCCCCGGCTCCGTCCAGCCCCGCGGTGTCATGATCGCCGTCAGCGACCCGGACTGGATCGTCCAGCAGGTCTCGGCCAACCTCGCCGATCTCACCGGGGTGCCCTGGCAGCGCGCCATCGGCCGCCCCCTGGCCGAGGTGCTCGGCGTCGCCGCGGCCGGCGCCGTCGTCCGCTCGGCCAGCGCCTTCGGCGACCTGCGGGAGCGCAACCCGGTGGAGATCACGCTGGACGTCGACGGCGACCCGGTGCCCGTCGACGCCCTGCTGCACCGGGCGCTCATCGAACCCGGCCACCCGGTGGCCGACGGGCACGGCGAGCCCGTGGCCGACGCGAGCACGGTGCCGCCGCAGTCCAGCCTGGTCGTGGAGCTGGAGCCGGCCCGCGGGCCACGCCCGTTCTCCTTCCCGAACACCTACCAGGCGGTGCGCAGCACGATCGGCGACCTCAACCGGGCGTCCTCGCTGCAGGAGCTGTACGACATCACCGCCGAGGCCGTGCGCCGGCTCACCGGCTTCGACCGCGTGATGGTCTACCGCTACGACGCCGACTACAACGGCGAGGTCGTGGCCGAGGCCAAGCAGGAGGACCTCAACTCCTTCCTGGGGCTGCACTACCCGGCCTCGGACATCCCCGCCCAGGCGCGGGCGCTGTACGAGAAGAACTGGATCCGGCTGATCTCCGACGTCGACTACACGCCGGTGCCGCTGCACCCGGTCGACCACCCGGTCAGCGGCCGGCCGCTGGACCTCACCTACTCCGCGCTGCGCAGCGTCTCCCCGATCCACGTCGAGTACCTGCACAACATGGGCGTGCGCGCCTCGATGTCGATCTCGCTGCTGCGCGAGGACAAGCTCTGGGGCCTCATCGCCTGCCACCACTACAGCGGTCCGCACGCGCCGCCGTACGCCACCCGCGCGGCCGCCGAGTTCCTCGGCTCGACCCTGTCGGTCCGGCTCATCGACCGCGCCTCGGACGACGAGCACGCCCGCGCGCTGGAGTCGCGCTCGACGCTCGCCTGGCTGACCGCCGCGGCCCTGGACGAGGACCGGCCGCTCACCGATACCCTGCTCGGAACGCCGAACCTGCTCGGTCTGCTGCCCGCCGACGGCGTGGTGGTGCACCTGCAGGGCCACCGCGGCGCGCTCGGCGCCGCCCTGCCGCCGGGCCTGACCGAGCGCATCACCGACTGGGCCGCCCGCCGGAGCGAGGACGTCGTCGCCTCGGACGCGCTGCCGGTGGCCGAACCTGAGCTGGGTGTCCCGGTGGAGCCGGCCTGCGGGGTGCTCGTCCTGCCCCTCCCCGAGGGGCAGTTCGTGCTGTGGTTCCGCGGCGAGGCGGTGCGGCACGTCGACTGGGGCGGCGACCCGAGCAACAAGGCGATCGCCGAGCAGGAGGGCGACGACGTCCGGCTGAGCCCCCGGAAGTCCTTCGAGCGGTGGCGGGAGACCGTGCGCGGCCGTTCCGAGCCCTGGACGGCGTCGGACGTCGAGGCGGCCACGGAGCTGCGGGTGCACCTGCTGGAGGCCCTGTACGCGCGCTCGCGCAGCATCGTGCGGGCCGCCGAGACGCTGCAGCGCAGCCTCCTGTCCGACCCGCCGGAGCCCCCTCACCTGGAGGTGGCGGTGCGCTACGTGCCCGCCGCCCGCGAGGCCCAGGTCGGTGGCGACTGGTACGACGTCTTCGAGCAGCCCGACGGCTCCACCATGCTGATCATCGGGGACGTGGTCGGACACGACACCGAGGCGGCGGCGACCATGGGGCAGCTGCGCGGCCTGCTGCGGGGGATCGCCTTCGACAACGCCGCCGGCCCTGCCGAGGTGCTCACCCGGCTGGACACGGCGATCGAGGGGCTGCACCTCACGACCATGGCCACCGTGCTGGTGGGGCGCCTGGAGCAGTCCCCGGCCGACTGCGACGCCGGGATCATGCGGCTGCGCTGGGCCAGCGCCGGCCACCTGCCCCCGCTGGTGGCCGCTCCCGACGGGACGCAACGGCTGCTCGAGGCGAACCGGCCGGGTCTCCTGCTCGGCGTGGATGCGGCACTGCCGCGCACCGAGCAGGAGACCGTGATCGAGGACGGCTCGACCCTGCTCCTCTACACCGACGGCCTCGTGGAGCGGCGCGACCAGGTCTTCGACGACGGGGTGGAGGAGCTCGCCGAGGCGCTGGCCGACCTGCGCCGACTGCCGGTGGGCCCGCTCTGCGACCGGCTGCTCGAGCGGCTGCTCCCCGACGGCGCGGAGGACGACGTCGCGCTCGTCGCCGTCCGCATCCGTCCGCAGGAGTGCTGAGGGTCAGTCCCCTCCGGGAGCGGTGAACCGCGGCACCAGGCCGTCGTCCGGCACCCTGCCCCGCGCCGGGGGCCGCCCGACACCGGCGGCACCCCGGACGAACGCCTCGGCGTCCGCCGCCGGGACGGCGGGAGCGCCGCCGGTGTCGCGTTCCAGCGCGGCGAGCAGGCGCTCCTCGTCCGGCGCGAGGTCACCGGGGCCCAGGCGCGGGCCCGGCTCGCCCACGTCGGAACCGGCCGCCATCGCCGTGTCAGGCGTCGGGTCGTCGGGAGCGCTCACTCGGCTGTTCCTCACGTGCCGTCACCGCGGGAAGTTGGGCTCGAGCCGCGGCACGATCTGCATCTCCGGGATGAACGCCGTCGGGTGCAGCGTGATCAGCGTCCGGATGGCGTCGGCGACGGCCGACGGCGGCATCATCAGGTGCCCGGGGATGCCCCACTGCTCCATCATCGGGGTGTCCATGGCCGCGGGGATGACGCTCTGCACCCGGCACGGGAAGGGACGCTCGCTGCCGTCGTCGGCGCGGATCGCCTTCTCCCGGAGCTCGCGCTGGATGCACTTGGTGGCGTTGAGGAAGCCGGCCTTGGAACCGTTGTAGGCGATGGCCCCGCTGCCGGAGGTGATCGCGGACAGCGAGACCACGTGCACGACGTCGGCGGTCCGGCCCTCGGGCAGCTCCTGGACCCGCTTCATGAACTCGCTGGTGAGGAAGATCGGGCCCTCGCAGTTGACCGCCATGACCTGCTGGTAGTCCGCGAGGTCGATGTCGGTGATGTAGCCGGGGCGGTCGATGCCGGCCACGTTCACCAGGATGTCGAAGGCTTCCCCGTGCTGGTCGAACAGCCGCGCCACGACGTCGCGGCGGCTGCCGTCGTCGGTGACGTCGAGGGCAACGACGTCGCCGGCGCCGCCGGCCGCCGTCACCCGGGACAGCGTCTCCTCGGCGCCCGGGGCGTTGATGTCGCCGATCGCCACGTGCGCCCCGGCCTCGGCGAGCGCGAGCGCCGTGGCCCGGCCAAGCCCGCTGGCACCCCCCGTCACCAGTGCGACCCGGCCCTTCAGCGGCGCGTCCATCGATCTCCTCCGTCGTGCGTGCGTCCTCGGTCCACGACAGCCTCGCCGAGGATCGACCGGCGCGCAGGTCGGAGGTGCCGACCGGTCAGGGGACGGTCAGCCGCCCGAGGGCGGTGGCGCCGCGCAGCCGCTGGCCCGGGGTCGCCCAGACGTCGGCGAGGGTCACCGTCCGCAGCTCCCGCTCGGCGATCAGCTCGAGCAGCTGCCCGTAGACGGTGGTCACCGCGGGGTGGTTCGCGTGGCCGACGACGATCGTCTGCGGGTTGAACCAGCGCCGGGCGGCGGCCATCAGCTCCTCGGCGGTCAGCACCCGGAAGTCCTCCAGGGTGCCGTTCCACATCGCGATGGTCGGGTGCCCCAGGTCCGCCGCGATCCGGTCGGTGCGCTCGTCGCGCGCCCCGAACGGTGGCCGGAAGAAGGGGCTGTCGTGGACGCCGAAGGTGGTGCGCAGGAAGTCGCGGTTGCGCCGGATCTCCTCGGCCACCTCCTGGTCGCCGAGGGTGGTCAGGTCGGGGTGGGACCAGGTGTGGTTGCCCATGGCGACCTGGCCGGACTCGATCAGCGGGCGGAGCACCGGCGCGTTGTCCTCCCAGGAGCGGTAGCGGCCGTTGGGGAAGAAGGTCATGCGCACGCCGCTGTCGGCGGCGAAGCGCGCGAACGCCGCCACCACCTCGGTGCTGGTGCCGTCGTCGATGCTGAGCGCCAGGGCGGTGCCCTCGCCGGGCAGCGCGTCGACGACTCCCACCGGTGGGAGCTGCGGCACGGTGCCGGGCACCGCGGCCGCGGCGGTCGCGCCGGGAGGCCGCGCCGGCGGGGTGGGCGCGTCGGCCACGGGTGCCAGGGCGTCGCCGAGCCCGTCCGCCCCGCGGATCACCGCCGTGCCTGCCAGTCCGGCCGCGAGCGCGAGCAGGAACCGTCGTCGGTCCATGTCGCGGAAGGTATTTCCGTTCGCCCACGTGTCGGCGGAGCCGGTGGCCGACGCGCCGATCCACTTCGCTCCGAGACGGGTCGTCTGCAGAGGGTGACCAGACCCCCCCCCATGACCCCCGTCGGACGGCGTCACGCGAAGGAGGTCACCCGCCTGGGTGGATCCACTACACCGAGCTGCTCATCCGATCCAGCACCGGTCGGCCCGTGCCGAAGGGATCCCGCAACACATGGAGTGCGGATCAACCAAGGAGGTGTACGGAAATGAGCAGCAACCCGCAGGGATCACCCCCACGCGCGCCGAGCATCGGCGTCACCTGGGGCGGAATTCCTCGGCACGCCGGACGCGCGATGACCGTCGCGGTGGCCACGCTCGTGGCAGCAGGCCTGACCGGGCCCGCTACCGCGGCAGCCGCCACGCTGTCGTCGTCGGCCGACCAGGTGTCGGTCATCGTCCGCGAGAAGGCCGGTTCGGGGCAGGGCCCCGAGCGGGCGGTGTCCGCGTTCGGGGGCTCGGTCACGCGCCAGCTGGGGATCATCGGCGGTTTCACCGCCCAGGTCCCGGTCGACCGGATCGACGCCCTGCGCGCCGCCGCCGGCGTCCACTCGGTCACCGAGAACGCCGGGCTGGCGCTGCAGAGCACCGACGTCGAGAGCCAGGCGGCGCAGGCCGGTTCGCTCTACACGATCGCCAACGAGGTCACCGGCGCCGCGGCGATGTGGGAGGCCGGCTACACCGGCGAGGGCGTCGACGTCGCCGTCATCGACTCGGGCGCCGTCCCGGTCGACGGCTTCACCGCGCCGGGCAAGCTCGTCTTCGGTCCGGACCTCTCCTTCGAGGTCGGGACTCCGCTGGAGAACCTGGACACCAACGGTCACGGCACCCACATGGCCGGCATCATCGCCGGCCGGGACGACGCCGCGACCGGGGCGTACCCGGGGAACTCCAGCGACTTCGTCGGCATGGCGCCGGACGCCCGGATCGTCAGCATCAAGGTGGCTGACGCCCTCGGGTACACCGACGTCTCGCAGGCGATCGCGGCCATCGACTGGGTCACCGAGCAGGGGGACCAGAACGGCCTGAACATCCGCGTGGTGAACATGTCGTTCGGTACCGACGGCGTGCAGAGCTACCAGCTCGACCCGCTCGCCTACGCGGCCGAGCAGGCCTGGCACAAGGGCATCGTGGTCGTCGTCGCGGTCGGCAACGACGGGTTCGGCACCGGGAAGGTCAACAACCCGGCCACCGACCCCTACGTCATCGCCGTCGGCAGTGCCGCCACGTTCGGCACGGCGGACACCGCCGACGACGTCGTCTCCTCGTTCTCGAACGACGGCGACGGCACGCGCAACCCCGACGTGGTCGCCCCCGGCGAGCGCGTGGTCAGCCTCCGCAGCCCGAACTCCTACCTGGACCAGACGGCTCCGGGTGCGCGCATCGGGGAGAAGCTGTTCCGGGGCAACGGCACCTCGCAGGCGGCAGCCGTCGTCTCGGGCGCCGCGGCGCTGCTGATCGACCAGCGTCCGGAGATCACGCCGGACGAGGTCAAGGCCCTGCTCATGGGGACGGCGAAGGCCATCCCCGACGCCACGGAGCGGCAGCAGGGGGCAGGTCTGATCGACCTGGCCACCGCGATGACCACCCCCACGCCGGAGAACGCGGTGCAGACCCACCGGGTCTCCACCGGGTCGGGTTCGCTCGACGAGGCGCGCGGATCGGTCATCGTCGAGGTCGACGGCGAGGCCGTGACCGGCGAGGTGGACGTGACCGGCCAGGCCATCGGCTCCTCGGACGCCGCCTCGCTCGCCGAGGGCGTCACCGAGATCGTCGCGGAGTCCACCCAGGAGACGGTCGAGGCCATCACCGAGCTGCCTGCCGTCGAGCAGGTCGAGGTGATCGCCGCGCTGCCGGTCGCGCAGCAGGCCGCGGTGCTCGAGGAGCTGCCCGACGAGCAGCAGGCCGAGGTCGCCGAGCAGGCCGAGCTGTCCGGCGTCAGCTGGTCCGGTGTCAGCTGGAGCGGCGTGTCCTGGTCCGGCGTCAGCTGGTCCGGGGTCTCCTGGTCCGGCGTGAGCTGGTCCGGCGTGAGCTGGAGCGGCGTCTCCTGGTCCGGCGTCAGCTGGTCCGGCGTCAGCTGGTCCGGCGTCAGCTGGTCCGGCGTCAGCTGGTCCGGCGTCAGCTGGTCCGGCGTCAGCTGGTCCGGCGTCAGCTGGTCCGGCGTCAGCTGGTCCGGCGCGGACTGGTCCTGAGGAGGTGACGACGATGACGAACGGTGTCTCCGGGAACCGGTCCGGTGTGCACCGGCTGAGCGTTCCCCAGCGGATCATGCTGCTGACGGGCGTGCTGGCCGCGACTGCGGTGGCGCTGTTCGTCATCGTCGTCCGCCCGCTCCCCGTGGCACCCACGGCCATGGCCCTGCCGTGGGTGCTCTGGGCGGCGGCCTTCGCCGTCAGCGAGATCTTTCCCGTGCACGTCCAGGTCAACAGGGATGCGCACACCTTCTCCGTGAGCGACCTCTTCATGGCCGCCGGCCTGGTGCTCGTCTCCCCCGGGGCCCTGGTGCTGGCCCAGGTGGTCGGGGTGGCGGCCGCGCTGGTCCTGCACCGCCGCCAGCGGGGGCTGAAGCTCGCCTTCAACACCGCCCTGTTCGCCCTCACCGGCTCCGTGGCGGTCACGGTCCACTCGTTGCTGTCCGCACCCATCCCGGCCACCTGGTCATGGCTGGCGGCCCTCGTCGCCGTCGTCGTGGCCACCCTGGTCGGCAACGCCTGCATCTTCGCGGTCATGAGCATCTCCGAGGGTCGGTCCGACACCCAGGCCTTCGTGGCGATGTGCGCCCTGACCGTCCCCGCGGCGGTCGCGGCTGCCGCCGTGGGGCTGCTCGTCGCCCGCACCGCCGTCCACGACCCCGCCGCGGTGGCCCTGCTGGCCCTCCCGACCATCGGCATCGTCGTGGCCTACCGCGCCTACACCGGAGCCCGGGAGCAGCAGGACAACCTGCGGCTGCTCCACGAGGTCACCTCGCTCCTGCACGCCGGCGACACGCAGGCCGCACTCGGCGACTTCCTCGACTCGGTGCGCTCGGCGTTCCGGGCCGAGATGGCCGAGCTCGTGCTGGTCGGCCCCGAGGGCGCCGACGGCGCCACCGTCAGCCGCAGCCGCGAGGGCGCCGAGGCCGTGGTCATGGTCCCCCTCGACGACGCCGACGAGCACGACCGGCTGCTCCGCCTGGCCACCGCCTCCGGCGCGCTCATCACCCGGTCCGGCAACGGACGCGGTGCCCCCCTGGACACCTACGCCGCCGGCCGCGGGCTCAAGGACGCCGTCGCCGCCGCCCTGCGCACCGAGGACCGCGTGCACGGGCTGCTGCTCGTCGGCGGCCGCATCGGCGACGTCACCACCTTCACCTCCCGTGACCTGGCCCTGCTGGACACCTTCGCCCGGCACGTCGCGACGTCGCTGGAGCGTGGCCGCCTCGAGGAGAACCTCCGGCAGGTGACCGACCTCAAGGAGCAGCTGCGGCACCAGGCGCTGCACGACCCGCTGACGGGGCTGCCCAACCGCACGCTGTTCCTGGACCGCGTGCGGCACGCCGTCGCCGGGGCCGGCCGCACCCAGGTCTTCCCCGCGGTCCTCTACCTCGACCTCGACGGCTTCAAGCCGGTCAACGACACCTACGGCCACGAGGCCGGGGACATCCTGTTGCGCACCGTCGCCGACCGGCTGCGCGGCTGCCTCCGGCCGTCCGACACCGCCGCACGCATGGGCGGTGACGAGTTCGTCGTCCTGCTGGACGGGCCGATCGACCGGTTCGGCGTGAGCCGGGTCATCGACCGGATCCGCGCGCAGTTCGACGTCCCCGTGCTGCTCGGCGACGACGCCGTCGCCACCGTGGGAGCCAGCATCGGCGTCGCCCTCGGCGATGCGGACTGCGACGCCGACACCCTCGTCCGGCACGCCGACGTCGCCATGTATACGGCCAAGCGCTCCGGCGGCCACGACTTCCTGGTCTACGACCCCGCGCTGGGCGACAGCACGTCCTCCCGGGCGGACTCGACGGCCGACCTGGCCCGCGCCATCCGGGCCGGCGAGCTGCGCACGGTCTACCAGCCGCTGATCGACCTGCGCACGGGCCGCCCGATCGGTGCCGAGGCGCTGGTCCGGTGGGAGCACCCGGTGGACGGGCTGCGCTCGCCCGACCAGTTCATCGGGCTGGCTGAGGACAGCGGACTGATCACGCAGATCGGCGAGCTCGTGCTGCGCGACGCCTGCACGCAGGCCGCCCGCTGGGTGGCGGAGAGCCCGGAGGGGGCCGACTTCCTCGTCACGGTGAACCTGTCGGCCCGGCAGGTCGCCGACGACCGGATCGTGGACCAGGTCTGCGCCGCACTGGCCACGTCGGGGCTCGAGCCCCACCGGCTCGTCCTCGAGATCACCGAGACGGTGCTGATGCACGACCGCGAGGCGGCCGCGGCCAGGCTGTGGGCGCTCAAGGGCGTCGGGGTGCGGATCGCCATCGACGACTTCGGTACCGGCTACTCCTCCCTGGCCTACCTGCGCCGCTTCCCGCTCGACATGCTCAAGGTGGCCCGCGAGTTCATCGACGGCCTGGGCCGCGACGCCCACGACGACGTGATCACCCGCGCCATCGTGGAGCTGGCCGGCACCCTCGGCCTGCTCACCGTCGCCGAGGGCATCGAGACGGCCCAGCAGTCGGAGATGGTGGCCGCGCTCGGCTGCGACATCGCGCAGGGCTACCTGTTCAGCGAGCCGATCGAGGCGGACGCGGTCCGCGCCGTCATGGCGGCGTCAGCGGTGCGGCGCAGCACCCAGGCGCTGGCGGCCCACCGGAGCGGCCCGGCCGACGAGCTGGCCCCGGCCTGAGCGTCACACGGAGTGCAGCCCGGCGTCCTCGATCAGCCGCGCCTGCTCCCGGCACCAGGGCGACCAGGCGTCACCCTCGGTCTCCTGGCGACGGCGGAAGGCGGCCCAGTCGAGCAGCTCCCACTCGCCCACCTCGCTGGGGTCGGGCGCCGGGCTGCCGGTGAACCGGCCGATGTACACCGGGCAGATCTCGTTCTCGACCACGCCGAGGAACTCCGCCCGGTAGCGGTAGCCGGGCACCGCGGGGCGCAGGTCGGCCACGCCCAGGCCCAGCTCGAAGCCGGCCCGGCGGGCGATCGCCGCGTCGTCGC
Organism: Blastococcus saxobsidens; assembly: GCF_010682065.1. Lineage (GTDB taxonomy): Bacteria > Actinomycetota > Actinomycetes > Mycobacteriales > Geodermatophilaceae > Blastococcus > Blastococcus saxobsidens_B. Next base: position 59,517 of record NZ_JAAGWG010000024.1, on the reverse strand, counting down.
CCTCGCCCGGACCGGGATGGCCGCACACGGTGTTGGTCCACATGCCGGGGAAGGTCTGCTTGTCCGCCGCGCGCCGGGTGACCAGCAGCCGGCCCGCCTCGTCGAACAGATAGGCGGAGAAGGCCCGGTGCAGCGGCGTCTCGCCGTGGTGCACCTCGGGCTTGGGCATCGTGCCGATCTCCCGCCCGTCGTCGTCGACCAGCACGATCAGCTCCATGGGAGGGATTGTCCATTACTTCGTCGTCCTCCGGACGACACCGCGGCCACCTACCGTTCCCCGGCTGCGTGGAGCCCTTTCCGGTCCTCGTCGGGGACCCTCCGGGCCCCGCTCCTCGTACCGCCTCGCGGGGCGGCTCCTGTCGCTCCTCAGCGGACCCTCCGGGCCCCCTTCGTCGCGACATCGCGCTCCGCGCGAGGCAGCATCAGCTTCGTGGACAGCTACCGCCGGGACGGCCTCACCTTCGACGTCCGCGACGCCGGGCCCGACGACGGCGAACCCGTCGTCCTGCTGCACGGCTTCCCGCAGGACTCCTCCGCCTGGGACCGGATGGCACCGGCGCTGCACCAGCACGGGCTGCGCACGCTCGCGCCCGACCAGCGCGGCTACTCCCCCATGGCCCGTCCGCGCGGACGCGGCGCCTACCGGCTGCGCGAGACGGCGCAGGACGTGCTGGCGCTGCTCGACGCCGCCGGCCTCGACTCCGCACACGTCGTCGGCCACGACTGGGGCGGCATCGTCGGCTGGGCGCTGGGTGCCTGGTACCCCGAGCGCGTGCGGACGCTGACGGCCCTGTCGGTGCCCCACCCCGGCGCGATGGCCCGGGCCGTGGTGACCAGCGACCAGGGGCTGCGCTCCTACTACATGGGGCTCTTCCAGCTGCCGGTCGTGCCCGAGCGGCTGCTGCTCGCCGGGGACGGCGCGGCGATGCGCCGGATGCTCGAGCACGGCGGGCTGCCCGGGGCCGACGTCGACCGGTACGTGCGGCGGATGCAGGAGCCGGGCGCGCTGACGGCGGCGATCAACTGGTACCGCGCGCTGCCGTGGAGCGGGCGCGACCCGGTCGGCACGGTGCACGTGCCGACCCTGCACGTCTGGAGCACCGGCGACGCCTTCCTGGGCCGCGCCGCCACCGAGGACACCGCCCGCTTCGTCGACGCCTTCTACCGGCTGGAGGTCCTCGACGACGTGACGCACTGGATCCCCGAGCTGGCCGCCGAGCGCACCGCCGAGCTGGTCACCGCCCACGTGCGCGCCTGACCACACCGGTTGGGAGACTTCCCCGCATGAAGGACACGACGTCCCGGCTCACCCGCGCCGAGCGCCTCGACCGCCTGCCCTTCACCCGCGAGCACGGCCGGCTGGTCGTCGGCTCCGGGATGGGCTGGGCCCTGGACGCCATGGACGTCGGCCTCATCTCGTTCGTGATGACGGCGCTCGTCGCGCAGTGGGGGCTCTCCAACGGCGAGGTGTCGCTGATCGGGTCCATCGGCTTCGTGGGGATGGCGCTCGGCGCCACCCTGGGCGGGCTGCTGGCCGACCGGTACGGCCGCCGCCAGGTGTTCGCCCTCACCCTGCTGGTCTTCGGGGTGGCCACCGGCGCCGCCGCCCTGTCCTGGTCGGTCGGTGCGCTGCTGGTCTTCCGCTTCCTCATCGGCCTCGGCCTGGGCGCCGAGCTGCCCGTGGCCTCCACGCTGGTGAGCGAGTTCGCCCCGGCCCGGGTCCGCGGGCGGGTGGTCGTGCTGCTCGAGGCGTTCTGGGCGGTGGGCTGGACGCTCGCCGCGCTGATCGGCTACTTCGTCGTCCCGAGCAGCGACGACGGGTGGCGGTGGGCGCTGGCGATCGGCGCGGTGCCGGCGCTGTACGCCGTCGTCGTCCGGCGCGGGCTGCCGGAGTCGGTGCGCTTCCTCGAGCTGCGCGGCCGCACCGAGGAGGCCGAGGCCACGGTCCGCCGCTTCGAGCGGTCGGCCGACGTGGAACCGGTGCCGTCGCCGCCGCCGGCACCCCCGGCCAGGCCGGCGCGGGTGGGTGCGCTGTGGGCGGCCGGGACCGGCTCCCGCACGGCGGCGCTCTGGGTGGTGTGGTTCAGCATCAACTTCGCGTACTACGGCGCCTTCATCTGGCTCCCGACGCTGCTGTTCAACGACGGCTTCTCGCTGGTGAAGTCCTTCCAGTACACGCTGATCATCACGCTGGCCCAGCTGCCCGGGTACGCGGTCGCGGCCTACCTGATCGAGAAGTGGGGCCGGCGTCCCACGCTGGCCACCTTCCTCGTCGGGTCCGCGGTCGGCGCCGGGATGTTCGCCGCCGCCGAGGCCGACACCGCGATCCTGGTGACCGGCATGGTGCTGTCGTTCTTCAACCTCGGCGCCTGGGGCGCCCTGTACGCGGTGACGCCGGAGATCTACCCGACCGCCCTCCGCGCGACCGGCGCGGGCGCCGCTGCGGGCTTCGGCCGGATCGCCTCGATCATCGCCCCGCTGTGCGTGCCGCTGCTGGTGGACACCGGCGGCACCGGCCTGGTGTTCGGCGTCTTCGCCGCCTTCTTCCTGCTGGCCGCGGTCGCCGCCCTCGGCCTGCCCGAACTGCGCGGGCAGGCCCTGGACCAGGGCGTCGCCCACGGACCGACATCCGCCCCGCGCGCCCGCTGAGGACCGCGCGGACGGGGGCCACCGGCCGGCGGCGTCCGGCGATCCGGGCCACCTGACCTCGGTTGCCCGGAGGAGAGCCGGGTAGCGGCAGGTCATGCCGAACTTCTCCCCCGGTCACCTCGCCGGCAAGACGGTCGCCGTCACCGGCGCCAGCGGCAACGTCGGTACCGCGCTGCTGCGCCGGCTGACCGACCCGAAGGCCGGCGTGGCGGAGGTCCGCGGACTGGCCCGCCGTCGCCCGCCGGCGGTCGCGCCCTACGAGGGAGTGCGCTGGCACCTCGCCGACCTCGGCGAGGCGGCCAGCGAACGGGAGGTGGCCGAGTTCGTCGACGGCGCCGACGCCGTCGTCCACCTGGCCTGGGCACTCCAGCCGGGCCGGCACCCCGAGGCGCTGCACGAGGTCAACGTCGAGGGCACCCGCCGGGTCGCCCGGGCGGCTGCCGCGGCCGGGGTCGACCAGTTCGTGCACATGAGCTCGATCGGCGCCTACGCCGGTGGAGCCCGCGGGCACCGGGTGACCGAGGACTGGCCCACCACCGGCATCCCCAGCGCCCAGTACAGCCGGGACAAGTCCGCCGCCGAGCAGGTCGTGCGCGGGGTGTTCGGCCGCCACCGCGACACCGCGCTGACCGTCGTCCGGCCCACGCTGGTGCTGCAGCCGGAGGCCAGCAGCGAGATCGGCCGCTACTTCCTCGGCCCGCTGCTCTTCGGGGCGGCACGGATGCTTCCCGGTCCGGTGGCCAGGATGCTGCCCCTCCCGCTGCCGGCGCTGGCGATCTCCTTCGTGCACGCCGACGACGTCGCCGACGCGATCGAGCGGATGATCGACCGGCGGGCTCCCGGCCCGTTCAACCTCGCCGCCGAACCGCTGATGGACGCCGACGCGCTGGCCCGCGCGCTCGGGACCTTCCGGGTGCCCACCCCCGCGCTGCTGCTGCGGGCCGGCCTGGCCGCCGCGCACGCCGCGCACGTCGTGCCCACCGAGCCGGGGTGGCTGGACATCGGCACCCAGGTGCCGGCGCTGGACACCACCCGTGCCCGCAAGCTGCTGGACTGGGCGCCGTTCCACCGTGGCGACGAGGTGCTCCGCCAGTTCGTCGCCGCCCTGGGCGACGGCGTGGGCGCGCCGGGACCGCTGCTCCGCCCGGCGGGCGGGCCGACGCTGGACCCGGCCGGCGACGTCGCGAACGCCCCGGGCCCGCGCGCCAACTAGGGACCTGTCCGGCGCGCTGCCGAGCAGGGCGGGTCATGGCGTTCGGCTGTCCAGCAGAGTTGTCAGCCCCAGAAGAGCGCATCCTGGTCGCGTTCGAGCTCCTCCAGGAGTTGATCCACCGACGCGGCATACGGCAGCGAGGGGCACTCACGCCAGCGTCCGTCTCTGCCGCGCCAGTAGAGCCGCCAGATGCTCCGCGACTTCAGATGGCGGAGCCGAGCCACCGGGGTGCTCATCCACTCCCCCCGGGACTGACCGTTCCACGGTGGCCGTCGCTCGACGATGGTGTTGTCACGGCCGGAGATCTCGCACTCGATGCGGAGCGCGTCCCGGACGGCAGCGGGCACCTGCTCCCGGCACCACCGCTCGACACGGGCGACTTCGAGTTCCGGCGGCGGTCCTGTCCCCATGCAGCACATCCTCTCCTCCAGCTGTCCACAGATCCGACCGAGGGGCATCGACCAGTCAGGCGTCTCACTAGCCTCGGCTGGTGCCCCGCCGACCGATGCGCATCACCGATCTGCCGGTGGAGCAGCGCCCGCGGGAACGCCTCCGGAGGCTCGGCCCGGACGCGCTGACGGACGCCGAGGTGGTGGCCATCCTCATCGGCGCCGGGAATCGCGAGCACAACGCGATCGATCTCGCGCACCGGCTCATCGCGTCGACGGGCGGAGTCGCCGGGCTGGCCACCACGACCGTGCAGGAGATCGAGCGCATCCGGGGGCTCGGCCCGGCGGCATCGGCCCGCATCGCGGCTGCGACAGAGCTGCGCCGCCGGGCCGCCCTCACCGAGCCCGCGTCGGGGGTGTCCGGCTCGGCGGGTGTGGCGGCGGCGGTGCTGCCGCACCTGCAGGACCGGCAGCGCGAACGGATGATGGTTGCCGTGCTGGACAGGCGCCTGCGCGTGGTGGACGTAGTTCCGATTGCCGAAGGGACGACGGCGCACGCCGCCGCCCCGGTCGGTGACGTGCTGCGGGCAGTGCTCACCCGAGGCGGCCAGGCGTTCGCCCTGGCGCACAACCATCCCGGTGGATCGCTGGAACCGAGCCCTGCCGACCGCACGGCGACGGCTCAGGTACGCGCCGCCGCCGAGGCGTGCGGGCTGCGCTTCCTCGACCACCTCATCGTCGCCGGCGACCACTGGCGTGCGATCTGAGCCGCGTCAGACAAGCTTCGAAAAGATCTCGTTCCGTGCCGCCTGAGGTAGCGCCACAGCGACCGCGCGTTGGCGCTCGATCAACGTGGCGATGTCCGCCAGTTGATCCAATCGGCCAACCATCACGCTTTGGGCAGTGACATCTGGCAAAGGAACCACAAGGTCCTCGAACGCCTTCATGCCCAAGGTGCGGTTACGGGTAACCGTGCCAGGCGACGCCTTGCGAATGAGCACCATCCCGGGATCACTCAAGAAGAAGTGCAGCAGGTAGCGAGCCTCGACTTCACCTTCACGGATCGGCACGTACGGAAGAAATCTCTGTGAGGCTATGAACTCCTCCGCCTGACGCTCGGTCGATACGGCGATCGCCGCCTCCCATGCCTGGATGTTGCTCAGGATCAAAGCGTTGGGCGGGAAACGGTAGTAGGTGACCTTGCTCAGCTCCGCACCGGGGATCGCCTCGTTCTCAATGATTCCCTTGCCCCACGAGTAGACACCGATCTGGCGATACGCCGCCGCCGGGTCAGGAGTGATCTTCGTCCGCTCCAGCCGGAGCACGTCCCCCACGCGAACGTGCCGGACGGTCACTGCCGGCCCGCCATCTCAGCTTGCATCCGCTCCAGCAGACCGAGGATCTGCGTCTCCGTGTCGATCAGCTCGGCGATCAACTCGACAGGTGGTCGATGGGCAAGATCGTCTGGTCGGTTCGGACTGTGTAGGTCAAGGTCGAAGTTGTTGAGGTCTGTCACGGGGACGTTCCAAGCGTTCGACGTCTCGACACGGTGAACTCGGCCGTCACTACCCCACCACGCCTCACAATCCGCCAACTCCTCGTAGCGCAGCGGCTTGGTCTTGGTGTAGCTCCTACGCCGTTGCGGCAGCGGATGCTCGTAGAACCAGATGCTCCTCGTCGGACCGCCCCGCTCGAAGAAGAGGATATTGGTCGAAATGAGGGTGTAGGGGGAAAACGTACCAATAGGGAGACGCACGATGGTGTGCAGATTGAATTCCTCCAACAACCTCGCCTTGATCCGGGCCCCGATTCCCTCGTCGAAAAGTACGGCATTGGGTACGACAATCGCGGCCCGTCCGGTCTTCGACTTGGCGATGCGCTCCATCACCGACAGAAGGAACAGCCACGACGTCTCCGCCGTCCGGTAGTCGGTCTTGAAGTAATCCTTGACCCCGACCTCTTCCTCGCCGCCGAACGGCGGGTTGGTCAGCACGACGTCGACGCCGTCGCGGCGCTGATCGGCCGCCGAGAAGGTGAGCGCATTGCCCCGAGTGATGCGGGGCGAGTCGACCTCGTGCAGCAGCAGGTTCATCTGCCCGAGCAGGTACGGCATGGGCTTCTTCTCGAACCCGCGCAGGGTTCCGCGTAGCGCCGCACGCTGCTGAGCCGGCGTCTCCGACGCATCGGCTGCCCGAACCATGTGGTCCCAGGCCTCCACCAGGAAGCCGCCGGTTCCTGCGGCCGGGTCCATCACCACCTCGCCCGGACGCGGGTCCAGCATGTTGACCATGAACCGGATGACCGGCCGCGGGGTGTAGAACTCGCCCGCGTCACCGGCGGCGTCGCGCATCTCCCGGAGCATCGACTCGTAGAGGTGCGCCATGGTGTGCACGTCGTCGGCCGACACGAAGCTGACCTTGTTCACCTCGTCGACGAGGTCGGCCAGCAGGTAGCCCGACAGCATCCGGTTCCGCGTGTCCCGGAAGATCGCGGCCACCGTCTCGCGGGTGTCGCCCGCTGCGCCACTGCCGGTCAGCCCCGCCAGGTGAGGCAGCAGGTTCTGGTTGACGAACGTGAGCAGTGCGTCACCGCTGCGGCGGGTGGTGGAGTCCGCTGCCCAGTCCCGCCACCGGTAGGGCGACGCGAGCGCCGGCCGGTACTCAGGGTCGGTCACCTCGCGGGACTCGTCGAGATCGTCGAGGGCCTTCAGGAAGAGCAGCCAGGCGAACTGTGGAATGCGGTCGGCGTCCCCGTTGAGCCCGGCGTCCTTGCGCATGACGTCACGGGCCCGCTTGATGACGGCGGACAGGCTGGCGGTGGGCTTCGCTGCGGGCATGCGCTGCTTTCTTGGTGGAGGACGAGCAGTGGCGAGGAGTCAGGCGAGGGCCTGCTGGTACACCGCGGTGGCGACCGACATGGCCGCCGGCAGGGTTCCGGTAGCGGCGCCGACGTCGGTGACGAGCGCTTCGTAGTCGCGTGCCCAGGACGCCGGCGGCTCCGGCAGGTCCAGTGGCGGTTCCTGCCCGTCCCGTGCCGCGAAGACCATCCGCAGGCGCTCGGGCAGCCGAGGATCGGGTAGGAGCCCGGCCTCGACGAGCAGCACCACGTCGACCAGGTCCTTGACCCGGGTGCTGGGTCGGTTCCCCGCGTAGGTGCGGCAGATCGCGTGGAACTTCTCCGCCGCGTGCTGGGCGACATCGACGGCCAACACCTGCGCCGGCCCGAGGTCGACGCCGTCCACAGGTGCCGGCAGGTCGATCAGCTCCGTGGAACCGGAGGTCTCGGCGACGCGAGCGACGACGTCGACCCGCACGCGGTCGAAGACCCTCCCCGCGATCCGGACCTCCACGCTGAACCGCCACCCGCCCTGCCCGGCGTCATCAGGTCGGAGCGCCGCCGCACCGGTGATGGAGAACCGGAAGAAGTCGCCCTCCGGGTCCTGATCGAGGGCGGTCGCCAAGGCATCGCGGAGCGGCTCCACTCCTGCAGCCAGAGCGCTCGCCAGATCGAGGTCCCGGGTCGTCCGGGCGCGGTGCTCCAGGCGCGCCTCCAGGAGGTAGCCACCCTTGAGAACCCAGCGGTCGTCACCCGACAGCCGCCGCACGATCCGCTGGAAGACCAGCCGCCGCCGAAGACGGCCCGCCTCGATGCCGAGGCTCGCGGCCTGGTTCACCAGGCGCGCCTCCAGCGCCGCGCGCATGGCGGCCGGTGTCGCGGGGGTCATGCGTGGGCCTCGGGCGGCGCGGTCAGCGCGCGTTCGAGCCGGAGGGCTGCGGCGGGGCCGAAGGCATCCATCCGGCGCTGCAGGGTGCCGCGGCTCGCCGAGCCCGCCGACAGGGCATCGCCGACGGCAGAGCTGAGCTGCTCCTGGCTGACGCTGGTGGTCGCCAGATCGAGCAGCGTGCGCGTCACGGTCGTCACGCGGAAGGAGCCACGGTCGTCGATGTCGCCGTCGTCCAGCTCAGCGACGTGCAGGACCACTCCTGGGGTCGCCGGCCGAGGCGCCGGAACGGTCAGGTGCACATCCCCGAGATCGAACTCCCCGAGGTCGTGCACATCCGCAGCTGACTGGAAGGAGACGACACCCAGCCCCTCGGACCACACCGCCCACCGGGCGTAGCCGTCGTTGGCAGCAGCCGGCCACCCGGCGAGCCGGAACAGGGCACGGTCGACCTTCACCCAGTTTCCGCGGTCGACGTGGTACTTCTGGGCCTGGTAGCTGTACCCGACCCCGAGCGCCTGCGCGGCCGAGACGTAGCCGGCCTGCCGAAACGCGACCTCGTGGAGCCTGCGGCGCAGGTCGAGGCGAGCGGACATGCCAAGACCCTACAGGACTGCTGAACTCAATAGGAACTTTAGTTTGACTGGACCACGCTCGACCGAAACTACAGTTTCGTCCGGTTCAAGCCGTGTACAGCCACTCCTGGACGGCGGCTCGCGCCTGGTGCCAGGCCTCTGCACCGCCGAACCGGCTCGCGATCTGTGCCGGAGAGCCGACTGCGGACAGCGGCGGAACCTGCACGACCGAGGGCGCGGCGATCTCGTCGATCCCCGCGACGGCATACCGGTCCAGGAGCAAGGTCAGGACGTCGCGGGCCTGCTCCGGGTAGGCGTCGATTTCTGCCCGGTGGCCGGAAAGGGCCCGCCTCGCCCGCTCGGCTCGCGTCATGGTGGGCAACCCCCATGCGAGGTGCAGGAGTTGGTCAACGGTGTCGACCTGCCCGTCCCCGCCTCGGCTCAACTCCTCGGCCAACCGCACCGGGTCGATGTGGTTGGTGCCGAGGAAGGTCACCACCTCCGACCGGGAGCGCGGATCGGCCCACGCCCGGAGCAGTGCCTCGGGCTCCTCGAAGCGCTCCAGGACCCGCTCGCCGGCCCAGTCCACGTAACTCACCAGTCGCGGCCGCCCGGTGGTCACGTCGTGCACCCAGAAGCCCTCGCTGGTCAGCGTCACCGGCACGCCGCGCAGCTCGAACTTCTCCCGTGGGGCTGCCTCGCCGGACTCGGGCTCGTCGCCCTCCGAGGAGCCGCCGCCGCGGTACTCCGGCTCGGGCTCGGCGACGGTGACCGACGGCTCCAGCGGTTCCCCCTCGGAACCGACGTCCGAGGATGCGACGGCACGCTCCTCGACCTCGCCTTCCGGGCTGACCGTCTCGGTAGCAGTCGCACGGAGCGGCGGCCCGTCGAACGTCGGGTCGCGGAAGAGCTCAGTGGCGCCGACGAAGTCGATGATCTCGAACTCCGTCTTGCCCTTCTCGGGATAGAGCCGGGTGCCGCGACCGATGATCTGCTTGAACTCGGCCATCGAGCCGATCGACCGGGCGAGGACCACGTACTTGAGGTCCTCGATGTCCACGCCGGTGGAGAGCAGGCTCGACGTCACGGCGATCTGGGGCACGTCCCGCTCCGGGTCCGTGAACTGCTCCAGCAGCCGGTCCTTCTCCCGCTCGGCCGACATGATCCGAGCCACCCATTCCGGGTCCCGACGGGTCCGCTCGGGCCGGAGATTGCGCAGCTCCGCGCACATGGTGAGGGCGTGCGCGGCGTCGACGCAGAAGACGACGGCGCGGTCCTCGGTGTCGCCGATGACGTCGACGATCCGCCGCGCCATGGCCGCCGTCCGGTCCGGCAACCGGAGGCGCCGCTCGTAGTCGCGGGTGCCGTACGTCCCCGCCGGGATGAGCTGGCCATGGCTGTCCCGCTGGCCATCCACGACGTCGAGCCCTTCGGCGTCGACGTCGAAGACGACGCGGCGGATCGTGTAGGGGGCGAGGAAGCCGTCCTCGATCCCCTTCTTGAGGCTGTAGGAGAAGACCGGGTTGCCGAAGTACTCGTAAGTGTCGACACCACCGTGGTCGACCGGGGTCGCGGTCAGCCCCAGCTGCACCGCCGCATCGAAGTGCTCGAGGATGCCGCGCCACTCCGAGTTCGCCCGGGCGCTGCCGCGATGGCACTCGTCGACGATCACCAGGTCGAAGAAGTCCGGCGGATAGTTCCGCAGGAGCTCACGCGCCTCGGACGCGTCAGGAGGGACGTCGGGGTCCTGGTGGGCCGTGGTCAATCCCTGGTAGGTCGCGAAGTAGATGTCCGGCGAGTGCCGGGCGTCCTTGGTGCTGACCCTGACGACAGCGTCACCGAAGACCCGCTGGAAGTTCTTGCGCATCGGATCGCTGACCAGGACGTCACGGTCGGCCAGGTACAGGACCCGGAAGTTGCGCTCCCCGGTGGTCTGCTGCGTGCGCCGTCGGTGGTTCCAGAGCTTCCACACCAGCTGGAGAGCGGTGAACGTCTTGCCCGATCCGGTGGCCATGACCAGGAGCAGGCGGCGCCGACCGCCGGCCATCGCGCACAGGACCTCGTGGATGGCCCGCCGCTGGTAGTAGCGGAGTTCCTTCACGCTGCCATCGGCGTTGAGGTGCTCACGGTTGAACGGCGACCGCAGGTACTCCTGGGCCTGCTCGCCGAGCTGACGTGAGGACACCAACAGATCCCACGCCTCGACCGGCGTTGGCACGCCGTCTACCTCCGACTGCAGGCCGGTGACGGCGTTGTACGACACCCATCCCCGGCCGTTGGTGGAGAGAGCCAGTGGTGCACCGAGCCTGTCCGCGTACCGGACCGCCTGCTGGATCCCGTCACCCGGGCGCGCCCACAGCCGCTTGGCCTCGATCACCACGAGGGGCACGCCGGGATCGATCTCCAGGACGTAGTCCGCACGCCGCTTGCGCTGGTCGGCAGGCGGCAGCCGTCCGCCGGGCAGGTCAGCCTGCACGCGGAACTGCTCGTGGACCTGGTCGTCGGCCCATCCCGCACGGGCCACGGCCGGCCGCACGTGGTCCCGACAGGTATCGGCCTCGTCGGGTCCGCCAGTGGTCACCCAGGGATCCTATTCAGTTACGAGACTCAGTCCTCACCCGTTCGGGTCGTCCAGGCGCCGACGACCCGGCCGGTCCGGGCGAAGACCTCGCTGGCGCGCTCGGCCCGGAGCGCGATCAGCAGCGCCTCGCCCTCGGCCAGCGTGGTCTCCGGGTCGTCCTCGGCGACGAGCCGGGCGGTCGCGGTGGCCCGCCGCCCCTCGACGGAGACCAGCTCGCCGGTGACCACCAGCGGCACGCCGAGGTGCACCGGCCGCCGGTAGGTGACGGTCAGGGAGGCGGTGAGCCCGCCGTGCCCGGCGCCGCGCGCGGAGCGGGCGAGCACGTGGTCCAGCAACGTGGCGACGACCCCACCGTGCACCAGCCCGGGCGGTCCCTCGAGCTTCTTGCCCACGGTCACGCGGCCGACGCACCGACCCTCGTCCGGGAAGTCCTCGACGACCATCGGCGGGGCCACCGGGCTGCCCGGCCCGTAGACCGGGCTGTACCAGCGCTGCCCGCTGTCGGGGTCGTCGACCGAGGCGATCTCGTGCACCTCGCGCAGGTCGGCCGAGAGCAGCGCCGTGAGTTCGCGGGCCGCGACGGTGGCCTCGGTCAGCCGGTCCAGCGGCACCTCGGTGCGGACGGCGGCGTCGACCAGCGCGCGCAGCGCCTCCCCCAGCTCCCCGACGGCGTCGCGACGGAGGGCCCGCTCCTCCCCGGTCAGGTCGGGGCGGTCAGCCACGGGCCATGCCGGCCTCGCGCAGCAGCGAGCTCCCGATGATCACGCGCTGCACCTCGCTGGTGCCCTCGTACAGGCGGAACAGCCGGGCGTCGCGGTAGAAGCGCTCGACCGGCGTCGTCCGCAGGTATCCCATCCCGCCGTGCACCTGCACGGCCGTGTCCACGGCCCGGCCGACCATCTCGGTGCAGAACAGCTTGGCCGACGACGGGCCGACCGAGGTGTCCTCGCCGGAGTCGTAGCGGGCGGCGACGTCGCGCACCATGCTCCGGCCGGCGAGCAGCTCGGCGTGCATGTCGGCCAGCATCGCCTGGACCAGCTGGAAGCGGCCGATGGGCGCCCCGCCCTGCTTGGCGGAGGCGGCGTAGGCGACGGACTCGTCGAGCACCCGCTGCGCCATGCCGACGCACAGCGCCGCGATGTGCAGCCGGCCGCGGGAGAGCACGGTGAGCGCCTTGGCGTAGCCGCGGCCCTCCTCGCCGATGAGGGCGTCGGCGGGCACCCGGACGTCGTCGAAGAACACCTCGCTGGTCCAGGCGCCGGCCTGACCCATCTTCTTGTCCCGGGGACCCACGGTGACGCCCGGCGTCGTGGTCTCGACGACGAAGCTGGAGATGCCGCGCCCGCCCTTCTCGGCCGGGTCGGTCCGCGCGAAGACCACGAAGAGGTCGGCCATCGGCGCGTTGGTGATGTAGCGCTTGCTGCCGTTGATCACCCAGGAGTCGCCGTCGCGGCGGGCGCTGGTGCGCAGGGCCGAGGGGTCCGAGCCGGCCTCGGCCTCGGTGAGGGCGAAGGAGCCGATCAGCTCACCGGCGGAGAGCCCCGGCAGGTACTTCTTCTTCTGGGCCTCGTCGCCGAAGCGCGCGATCACCTGGCCCGAGATGCCGTTGTTGGTGCCGAACAGCGAGCGGAAGGCCGGCGTCGTGTAGCCGAACTCCATGGCGAGCTCGACGTCCTCGCTCATGGTCACGCCCAGACCGCCGTACTCCTCGGGCAGCGCGTAACCGAACAGCCCCATCTCCGCGGCCTGCGCGCGGAGGTCGTCGGGGATGCGGTCCTCCTCCTCGATCTGCTCCTCACGGGGCAGGACCGATCCACGGATCAGCTGACGAACGGCGTCCTTGACCTGACGGAAGTCCTCGGCGTCCACGGGGCCATCGTGGCGCATGCCGCGAGACGACGGCGGCCGGGTCCCCGTCAGGAAACCCGGCCGCGCGGCGCGCAGGGGCCGAAGTGGCCACTTCGGCCCTGCGGATCAGGCGAGGGCGTCCAGGCGGGCCATGTCCTCGTCGGAGAGGCTGAGGCGCGCGGCGCCCAGGTTCTCGGTCAGGTGATCCACCGACTTGGTGCCCGGGATGGGCAGGATGACCGGGGACTTCTGGAGGAGCCAGGCCAGTGCGACCTGCGACGGCGTGGCGTCGAGCTCGCGGGCGATGTCGGCCACGGGGCTCTCCGGCGAGGCCAGGTCACCGGTCGCGATCGGGAACCACGGGATGAAGGCGATGTTCTCGGCCGTCGCGTAGTCCAGTACGTCCTGGCTCTGCCGGGTGGTGAGGTTGTAGAGGTTCTGCACGCTGACGATCTCGGTGATCTCGCGGGCAGCCTTCAGCTCCTCGACCGAGACCTCGGAGACGCCGATGTGGCGGACCTTGCCCTCGTCCTTGAGCTCGGCGAAGGCGCCCAGCTGATCGGCCAAGGGCACCTCGGCGTCGATCCGGTGCAGCTGGATGAGGTCGATGCGGTCGACCTTGAGGTGGCGCAGGGAGAGCTCGACCTGCTGCTTGAGGTAGGCCGGCCGGCCCACCGGCGTCCAGATGCCGGGGCCCTGCCGGGTCAGCCCGGCCTTGGTCGCGATGACCAGGTTCTCGGGGTAGGGGTGCAGCGCCTCCGCGATGATCTGCTCGCTGACCTCGGGGCCGTAGGAGTCGGCGGTGTCGATGAAGTCGACGCCCTGCTCGATCGCGGCCTTCACCACGCGGACGGCGGCGGCGCGGTCGGCCGGCTCGCCCCAGACGCCGGGCCCGGGGAGCTGCATGGCGCCGTAGCCGAGCCGGTGGACGGGGAGGTCTCCGCCGATGCTGAACGTGTCGCTGATCTGTGCGGTGGTCATGTGAAGGGCCAGCGCACGATCCCGCGCGTGTGTTCCCCGGTGCGTGTTCGATGTCGGGATGGGCGAGATCATCGTGCTGCGGCACGGGCAGACCGAGTGGAGCCGGACCGGGCAGCACACCGGGGCGACCGACCTGCCGCTGCTGCCCGAGGGCGAGGAGCAGGCCCGCTCGCTGCGCGCGGCGATGGCCGGGCGGGAGTTCGTCGAGGTGCGCGTCAGCCCGCTGCAGCGGGCCCGCAGGACGGCGGAGCTCGCCGGCCTGACCGCGACCGACGTCGATCGCGACCTCGTGGAGCTGGACTACGGCGGCTACGAGGGCCGGACGACGGCCGAGATCAGCGAGGAGCTGGGCCGGATGTGGTCGATCTGGCGGGACGGAACGGTCGACGCCGACGAGCCGGGTGAGTCGCTGGCCGACGTCGGTGTCCGCGTGGACCGGGTGCTGGACCGGGCCCGCGCCAGGCTCTCCGACGGCGACGTCGCCCTCGTCGCGCACGGCCACGTGCTCCGGGTGCTGACCGCCCGCTGGCTGGGCCTGCCGCCCGAGGCCGGGGCGATGTTCGCGCTCCCCGCCGGGCGGTACGGGATCCTCGGCCACGAGCACGGCCGGCCGGTGCTCAGCGGATGGGCGCTGGGCTGAGGCGGTTCAGCGGGCGCGTTCCACCGGCTGCCAGCGGCCCTCGGGCTCCTCGACCGGCGGCTCGGGCCGCACCGGGCGGCCGAACAGCCAGCCCTGACCCATGTCCGCCCCGAGCGCGGTGACCTCCTCGGCCAGCTGCTCGGTCTCGATCCCCTCGGCGACGACGACGGCGCCGAGCTGGTGGGCCAGGTCGGTGACGGCCTTGAGCACCGTGCGGGCGCCGTCGTCCGGCAGCTCCTGGACCAGCCCCTTGTCGAGCTTCACGACGTCCGGGCGGACGGCGGCCAGCAGCGACAGGCTCGACCAGCCCGCCCCGACGTCGTCCAGCGCGACCCGCCAGCCCAGCGAGCGGTAGTGCTCGAGGATCGACACGAGGTGCCCGCGGTCGGCGATGGCGTGCGACTCGACGACCTCGAACACGAGCTGCTCGGGCTCGATGCCGACCTCGTGGGCGACGCGTTCGGTGCTGGCGAGGCAGACCTGCGGCCGGAAGATCGACGTCGGGTTGAAGTTCACGAACAGGTCGTCGCCGCCCAGCCACGGCATGGCGCCGGAGATGGCCGACTCGCGACCGATGCGGTCCAGCCGGTGCAGCCAGCCGGCGGACTCGGCGACGAAGAAGAGGTCACCGCCGCCCACCTCGCGGCCGTCGACCAGCCCGCGCAGCAGCGCCTCGTGCGCGACCACGGAACGGTCGGCCAGCGACACGATCGGCTGGTAGACCGACCAGAACTCCGCCTCGGCCAGCACCCCGACCTCGACGGTGACTCCGCGCCGGGCGAGCTCGACGGCCAGCGTGGGTGCCGTGAGCAGGCGCGCGGTGAGGGCGGCGCCGTCGTCCGGCGGGTCGGTGGCCACGCGGACGGCCTCGGTCTCGGCGGCCGTGAGCTCGCGGGCCAGCCGCTGGAACAGCCTCTCCAGACCGTGCCCGCCCCGGTCGTCGACGACGTCGACCAGCTGCGGGGCGGAGTAGACGGTGAGGCCGAGCGCCTTGGCGGTCCGGGCGACGTGCGGCAGGACGTGCCCGATCGAGGTGGCGAGCAGCGCCCGCGTGGCGCGGCCCGGCACCTCCCAGTGCTGGCGGCAGCCGCAGGCCCCGCCACAGATCGTTCCCACAGGCAGAGGGTGACTCACCGGAGCGGACACGCGGGACAGGCGCGCGGCGGTATCGGAACCCACTTCCGAGGGTACGGACAGGGGATCTTCAGCCACTCCACAACTTGAATGTCTAAGGTTTGCCCATGGCCGCACTCCCCACTGTCGAAGAAGCCCGACCCAGTCGCGGCGGCCGGCCGCGCGACCCCAGCCGGGACGGCGTCATCCGCGCCGCCATCCTGCAGCTGCTCGCCGACGTGGGGTACGGCGCGCTGACCATGGACGCCGTCGCTGCGGAGGCGGGCGTGGGCAAGGCGACCATCTACCGCCGGTGGCGCACGAAGCAGGACCTCGTGGTCGACACGATCTCCGACCTGAACGCCGCCGAGGCGAACAACCCCGACACCGGCTCGCTCGAGGGCGACCTGCGGGAGATGCTGCACGCGCTCGTGGGCGTCGTGAACGGCCCGACCGGGGCGGCGACGCTGTCGCTGCTGTCCACGGTGCCGCGACACCCGGCGCTGGCCGAGGCGTTCCGCAACGGCCCGCTGTCGGTCTGGCAGCAGTCCTTCGGCACGATCTGGGAGCACGCCGAGGCGCGCGGAGAGATCGGTCCCGGCTTCCGCACCTCGGTGGCCGCCGAGACCATCAGCGCCCTGCTGGTGCAGCGCTGGCTGCTCACCGGCCGCCCCGTCGACGAGGCCTACGCCGACCAGGTGCTCGACACCGTGATCATGCCGCTGGTGCGGGCGTCCGTCTGACCAGCTGATCGAACGACGGAGGCCGGTCCACCCCGCGGGGTGGACCGGCCTCCGTCGTTCGGAGCGGGGGGATCAGCGCTTGCGGTGCCGGACCTTCTGGACGACGACGAACGTGACCAGGAGGCCGACGGCGCCGACGGTCGCCTGACCGGCCGGCGTCTGGAGGAACCGCTGCACGGCGCTCTTGCCCTGCGCCTTGAGGCGCGTCGGGCTGGTCCGGTAGGCGATCTGGTCCAGCGTGGCGGCCAGCGACTCCCGGGCCGAGTCGATCTCCAGCTGAATCTGTCGTGGGTCGCGAGGCACGGCGTCAGCCTGCCAGACGCCGCGCCGATCAGCGCGGGGACGGTCCACCGGAGCACCCGGCCGGGCTACTCCCGGATGCGGCGACGACGCCCGAGGGGTGCGGCTCCTAGACTCGGCGACCGCGCGGGAGTGGTGTAACGGCAGCCACGCCAGACTTAGGATCTGGTGCCTTCGGGCGTGGGGGTTCGAGTCCCCCCTCCCGCACGTACGGCCGACCCCGGGCCTCGTCCAGCGTCTGGCGACAGCGGCGTGCACGTGGAGCGCCTCGCTCGTGACGGGCCGCTCGGGTCCCCCGTGGGGCCGGCACACCGGTCACCAGCCGCGGGTGCCCGGCTCCCCCTTGAACGGGCCGACGACGTCGGAGGTGATCCAGCCGCCGTAGAAGTCACCGGCCTGGGCGCGCACCGGCTCCCCGTCGACCGTCGCCGACTCCAGCCGGCTGGGGTAGAAGGCGACCGCCCCGCTCAGGTGCTCGTAGCCCGCGGTCGGCTGCTCGTACGACCAGGCCACCGAGGGATGCCGCACCCCGTCGACGACGGCGTCCCAGTAGGTCGCCGCCCCCTTCCACTCGCACCACGAACCGCCCTGACCGCGCTCCAGGACACCGGGGACGACGTCGGCGACCGGCACGTAGTAGACCGGCGGGTGGCTGGTCTCGCAGACCCGGACGGCGCGGTCGGTGCTGGCGACGACCCGGCCGCCGAGCACGGCCTCCACCCGGCGGCTGGTGATCTCGGCCGACGGCGGCCGGGGGTAGTCCCACACGGACTCCTGGCCGGGGCCCACCGGGTCGGGACGGGGTGCACGCATCCACCGAGTGTGCGCCACACCGAGCAGCGGGTCCGTCCGGGTCAGCCGTCGTGCCGGACACCGCGGTCGGGTGCGCTCATGTCCCCCGTCGCAGGCGTGCCCCCGGCGAGCCCGTAGCGCAGGTACACGGTGCCCTTCGGGCTCGCGACCGGCGGTTCGAGGAGCGTGATGTTCGTCGGCACCGCGCCACCGTCGAACGCCTTCTTCCCGACGCCGAGCACGACGGGGTGCACCCACAGGTCGAGGCGGTCGAACAACCTCTCGCGCAGGAGCGTCTGCACCAGGTCCAGGCTGCCCACGACCTTGACGTGCTCGTGCCGGACCCGGACCTCGCGCACCGCGCCGGCCAGATCCGCGCCGAGCTGAGTGGACCCGGCCCACGACAGGTCGGGCCGGCCGCGGGAGGCCACGTACTTCGGCACGCTGTTGAACAGCGCGGCGATCCCGCCGTCCTCGCCACCCTCCTGGTGCGGCCAGTAGGCGGCGAAGATGTCGTACGTCCGCCGTCCGAGCAGCAGTGCGTCGGTGCCCTCGTACGCGGCACCGACCTGCGCCCCTGCGACCTCGTCGAACAGGGGCGCCTGCCAGCCGCCGAAGGGGAACCCCTCCGGGTCCTCGTCGGGGCCTCCCGGTGCCTGGCCGACGAGGTCGAGGGTCGCGAACATCTCGAGGTGGATGAGTCCCATGCCTGGCTCCTGAGGGGATCGGTCGTTCTGCCAGGGGGTGGACCAGTGCACGCCCGCGGACTCATCGCCCGGACGCGCGAGCACCTGGTGCTCCCGCCGGCGGCGCCGAGGCACGACAGCGGGCGCGGGCGCCCGGCTGCCGGAGGCGGTCAGCCCAGCTCGACGCGCAGCTCCAGCTCGGCCGCCGGCGTCGCCGGGTCGTCGTCGTCCACCACGGCGAGCAGGTGCACCTCGTCCCTCTCGACGCGGCGCAGCGCCAGCCCCTCCACCTTGTGCACGTGGCCGTCCACCTCCGGGATGGGCGCGACCGCCAGCACCGTCTCGCCGTCCAGCAGCGCGATCGCGGTGGCGACCACCGGCCCGTCGTCGACCGCGTTCGGGGTGTCCTCCGCGGCGGCGCTCAGCAGCGTCCGCCCGTCGGGCAGCGCGATCGCGTCGGTCACGGCCAGCCCGACGCCGTCGGCCTCGCCGAGCTCGTACTCCCGCGGCTGCTCCACCCGGGCCTCGGCGGCCTCCGCCCGGCCGAGGACGGCGGCTACCAGGTCCTCCAACGGCACGTCCACGCTGCCGGACCGGACGCCGGCGTTGAGGTTGCCCCGGTTGAACCACCGGACGACGTCCCCGTGGCGGCTGGCCCCTTCCAGGTTCAGGTGGTCCATGGGCAGGCCGAGGCGGGCGGCCACCACCTCGTACAGCGGGCCCAGCTCGGCGGCCCGCACGACCGGCTCGCCGCCCTCCAACCGCACCAGCACCCCACGCATGCGCCGCGGCGAGGAGCCCGAACCGAGGAGCAGGGCCGCCGGCTCGCCGTCGACCTCGGCGGGGCAGGCCACCTCGAGGTCGGGCTTGAGGTGCTTGGTGCCCGCGGCCTCGCTGAACGTGTCGTGGCCCTCGACCGCCGGCAGCACGCGGACCGGCCGCACGCCGTCGTCGCGGCGCCAGGCGGCGATCACGGAGTCGTCCTGCACGATCAGCCACCCCTCCCCCAGGGGCGCGACCCCCGAGGCTGCGGTGACCGGCGACCCGTCGTCGAACCGGAGCGTCCTGGCACTGTCCACGAAGACCCGCATCCGCGGGCAGTGCCCTCGCGGCGCCCCGCTCACGCGCAGGGCTCAGTAGTAGCCCTTCCGGCCGTCCAGCATCTCGCGCAGGAGGTCGAGGTGACCGACGTGTCGGGCGACCTCCTCCACCATGTGCCCGAGGATCCAGCGCAGCGTGAGCGTGTCGGCCCGGTGCTCGCGATTGCGCCCGCGGTCGTCGAGAGCGGCAGCCGCGACCACCGCCTCGGACGCCGCGCACTCCCGGGCGTACTCCTCCAGCAGCTGGGCCAGCGGCACCCCGTCCACCTGGAAGTCGGCGTCCGCCACGTCATCGAACTGCGGGTTGGCCGCCATGTCCCGGTCGAGGAAGAGCACCTGGAACCAGCAGTGCTCCACCCACCGCAGGTGCGACACCAGCCCGGCCACCGTCATCAGCGGGGACGTCGGCACCAACGGCTGGTGGGCGGCGGCGTCGTCCAGCCCCTCGCACTTGAGATGCACCAGCGACCGCTGCAGGTTCAGCCAGCCCAGCAGCTGGGTCCGCTCGTCGCCGTCGCCGGCCGGTCGCACGCGTGCGGGGATGGTCACGCCGCCGGACGCTAGCGCCGGCGGCGGACGTTGTCAGCGGTGATCAGGTCCAGAGGACGGCGATGAAGACGTTCAGGATGGCCAGCGCACCGGTGGTGTGGAAGAACGGCAGCGGCGACTTCGGGTCGGCCTGCCCGGCGGCTGCGGCCCGCTGCTTGCGCGCGGCCAGGAACACGGTGACGACGGCGAGCACGGTGACCACGAGCTTGACGCCGATCTTGGCGTGGTCGACGGGCAGGTCGCCGGCCTCCCGGACGCCGACCAGCGCCAGTCCCGAGGCCAGCTGCACGAGCGCGCCGATCTGCATCAGCCGGGGCTCGAAGTCCGCCTTGCGGCTCACCTGGAACAGGAACGGCCCGATGATCAGCGACAGACCGAAGATGTGGACGACGACGAGGAGAAGGCGCACGAGCTCCATGCCGGCAGGCTACTGAGCGCGCCGGTGTGCGCTGAGCCACCCTTCGACCACGCAGCGTTCACCCAGTCGGGTGGGCTCGACCGCGCGATGCTCGGGATCACCGGCCCCTGGACCGATCAGGACGCATGACCTCCAGCGCCTCCCCCAACGCCACCTGGCTGTCCGCCGCGATGGTCCGTGCCGCCGTCGTGCACCCGACCGCCGCAGCACCGGCCCGTGGACGGCACCGCGCGCCGGAGTTCGAGACCCAGGTCGCGACCCAGGAGCAGCTCGTCCGGCCGGGCCGGCACGCCGAGCCCGAGGAGGAGGACTCGCTGGACTGGCTGGGCTTCCGCTTCCGCTGACCTGCCGGGTCAGCGGGCGGTCAGCACCTCGGCCAGGACCGGCACCAGCGCGGCGAACGCCTGGCCCCGGTGGCTGCGCGCGTCCTTCTCGGCCGACGTCAGCTCCGCGGAGGTGAGCTCGAGCCCTTCCGGGACGAAGACGGGGTCGTAGCCGAAGCCGTTGCCGCCCCGCTTCTCCCGGATCACCGCGCCGCGCCACTGCCGTTCCAGCACCCGCTCGGTGCCGTCCGGGGTGACCAGTGCCGCCGCGCAGACGAAGGCCGCCCCGCGACGCCCGTCCGGGACGTCGGCCAGCTGGCCCAGCAGCAGGGCGGTGTTGGCGTCGTCGTCGCCGTGCCGACCCGACCAGCGGGCCGACAGCACGCCCGGCATCCCGTTCAGGGCGTCCACGGTGATCCCCGAGTCGTCCGCCACGGCGGGCAGCCCGGTGTACCGGACGGCCTCGCGGGCCTTGAGCAGCGCGTTCTCCGCGAAGGTCGCCCCGGTCTCGGGCGCCTCGGGGTAGTCCTCGACGTCGCGCAGCCCCACCACCTCGACGCCGGGCACCGCGCTCTCCAGCAGCCGCTGGAGCTCGGCGAGCTTGCCGGCGTTCCGGGTCGCCAGCAGCAGCCGGGTGGTCACCGATGCGCCGCGGCTGAGGACAGTGCCTTGACCTGGAGCCGGGTGAGGTCGGCGCACCCGGCGACCGCCAGGTCCAGCAGCGCGTCCAGGGTGGGCCGGTCGAAGATCGCCCCTTCCGCGGTGCCCTGCACCTCGACGAAGCCGCCGTCCCCGGTGCAGACGACGTTCATGTCGGTGCCCGCGCGCACGTCCTCCTCGTAGGCCAGGTCCAGCCGCGGCTCGCCGTCGATGACACCGACGCTGACGGCCGCGACCGACTGCACGAGCGGCTCCTTCTTGGCCAGCTTCCCGCGCTCCCCCAGCCAGGAGACGGCGTCGGCCAGCGCCACGTAGGCACCGGTGATGGCCGCGGTGCGCGTGCCGCCGTCGGCCTGCAGGACGTCGCAGTCGATGGCGATGCTGTTCTCCCCCAGGGCGCCCAGGTCGATCGAGGCGCGCAGCGAGCGGCCGATGAGCCGGCTGATCTCGTGCGTCCGGCCACCGATCTTGCCGCGCACCGACTCGCGGTCGCTGCGGGTGTGGGTGGCGCGCGGCAGCATCGAGTACTCGGCAGTGACCCAGCCCAGGCCCGAGCCCTTCCGCCAGCGCGGCACCCCCTCGGTGACGCTGGCGGCGCACAGCACCCGCGTGCGCCCGAACTCCACCAGCACCGATCCCTCGGCGTGGTCGAGCCAGTTGCGGGTGATGGTCACCGGGCGGAGCTGGTCGGCCGTGCGGCCGTCGGGGCGAGTCACGGCTCCCGAGGGTAGTGCGCGGGCCTCCGGCCTCCCGCGGGGCTGCCGCCGGGTCCGTTAGCGTCGCTCGCCATGTCCGCCACGACTCCGGAGAATCCGCGTCTGCACCGGTGGGAGAGCGTGACCGGCGGGTTCCTCACCGCCGCGGCGCTCCTGTTCCTGGCCGCTTACGCGTGGCCGATCATCGACCCCGACCTCGCCTCCCCGTGGCCCACCGTCTGCCGCTGGGTCACCTGGCTGGCCTGGGCGTGGTTCGCCGTCGACTACCTCGTGCGCCTGGGCCTGGCCCGGCACCGCCGGGCGTTCGTGCGCACCAACCTGGTCGACCTGGCGGTCATCGTCCTGCCGCTGCTCCGACCGCTGCGACTGCTTCGGCTGGTGACCCTGCTGCACGCGCTGAACCGGCACGCCGGCCAGTCGCTGCGCGGCCGCGTGGTGGTGTTCGTCGTGGGCGCCACCGGCCTGCTCATGTTCGTCGCCGCGCTCGCCGTCCTCGACGCCGAGCGCGGGCACCCCGACGGGAACATCGACGGGTTCGGGGATGCGATCTGGTGGGCCTTCGCGACCGTCACGACGGTCGGCTACGGCGACCGCTTCCCGGTCACCGTCGAGGGACGGGCGGTCGCCGCCGGCCTGATGCTCACCGGCATCGCCCTGCTCGGCGTCATCACGGCGACCTTCGCCTCCTGGCTGGTCGAGCGGGTGCAGCAGATCGGCGAGGAGACCGAGTCGGTCACCCGCAGCGACCTGCGGGCGCTCACCGAGGAGGTCGCGCGGCTGCGCGCGCTCGTGGCCGAGCGCACGGACGCGGAACGGGCCGGCGCGGACCGGACCGGCTGAGGGCCGGACCGGCTGAGGTCGTGCACCCGCCGGCGTGCCGTCGTCCCGCCCCCGAGGGCAGGATCGGGGCATGAGATCGGAGCTGCGCGCCGTCCGGACCGGTGCCGTCCCCGTCGTCGTCGACCTCACCGAGGAGTGCGCCGACTTCGTGCGGCAGGAGGGTGACGGGCTGCTGCACGTGTTCGTGCCGCACGCCACCGCCGGGCTGGCCATCCTGGAGACGGGCTCCGGCAGCGACGACGACCTGCTCGCCCAGCTCGACGAGCTCCTCCCCCGCGACGACCGCTGGCGCCACCGGCACGGCAGCCCTGGCCACGGCCGCGACCACGTGCTGCCGGCGTTCGTGCCGCCGCACGCCAGCGTGCCGGTCCTGGAGGGGCGGCTGATGCTGGGCACCTGGCAGCGGATCTGCCTGGTCGACACCAACACCGACAACCACCAGCGCCAGGTGCGCTTCTCCTTCCTCGCCGGTTGACCGTTCCTCGCCGGTCGACCGCCGCGCCCGATCATCGCCGCCCCCTTGCGGGCTCCCACCGGGGACACGGCAGGATTCAGCCCATGACCGAGACCGACGCCGCACCCGTCCGCCTCACCGCCGGCGACCCCGCGCCGGACTTCACGCTGCCCGACGCCCAGGGCAACCAGGTCTCGCTCTCCGACTACCGCGGCCGCCGGGTGATCGTCTACTGCTACCCGGCAGCGATGACGCCGGGCTGCACCACCCAGGCGGTCGACTTCACCGCGGCAGCCGGCGAGCTGGCCCAGGCCGGGCTGGACATCATCGGCATCTCCCCCGACCCGGTGGACAAGCTGCTCCGCTTCCTGGACAAGGAGAAGCTCGCCATCACCCTGGTGTCCGACCCGGACAAGCAGGTGATGCGGGCCTACGGCGCGTACGGCACCAAGAAGCTGTACGGCAAGGAGGTCGTCGGTGTCATCCGGTCGACCTTCGTCATCGACGCCGAGAGCCGCATCGAGCGCGCCTCCTACAACGTGAAGGCAACGGGGCACGTGGCCAAGCTGCGGCGCGACCTCGGCCTGGACTGAGGTCACGCCCGCCAGGTCCCCGGCCGGGGCTGCACGTCCGGCTCGATCTCCTGCCCCTCCCACGGGAAGTCGTGGCCCGGGACGGCCCAGGTGAGCTGGTGGGCCGGCACGGAGTACTCCACGGGCCGCCGGTAGAACCGGTTGGCCACGAGCACCACGTCACCCGGGTTCGGCAGCACCTCGACGGTGAGCCGGAGCTCCGGCCAGTCGGGCCAGCGGACGAGCTCCCCGGGCACCAGGTCGCGACCGTCGCGGACCTCACCGGCCAGGCGGCCCAGGATGTCGTGCGCCGCGCCCGCCTCCAGTCCGACGACCACGAGTTCGGGGTGGCCGAGGCCGTACAGCCCGACTGTGTAGCCGAACGGCGGCTCGCCGGGGTCCTCGCCGGCCCCGACGTACTGCACCGCCCACTGGTGGGCACGGATGGTCCTGGTGAGGTGGGCGTCCTCCTGGTCCAGCCAGGCGATCGTCCGTGGATCGGTCATGCCCGAGAGCGTGCTCCCGGGTACCGACGACCGGCGAGCCACCGGCGCGACCTGTGGACGGGCACCTCCGTTGGGGACGGGGGCCGCTCGGACCCGTCCGACGCACGAGACGCCCACCGCAGTCGTGCGGACCTCGCTCGCGTCGGATCGGCCTGGTCAGACCTCCTCGGCGGCCTCTCGAGCACGCTTTCGCCGCTTGCCCTCGTGCATCGCCTGCACGCGGGCGACCGGGATGGTGTGCCCCTGGTTCACCAGTTCCTCGGGCAGCCGCTGCGGGGACGGCAGCGCCTCGGCCCACGGGTCCCGGTCCCCCAGCAGCCCCGCAGCCGTCGCCACCGTGAAGTCGCCGGGCCGGACGTCGTCCAGGTCGTCCCAGGCCACCGGGAAGGAGACCGGCAGACCCGGGCGGATGCGCGGGCTGTAGGCGGCGACGATGGTGCCCTGCCCCGACCGGGTGGAGTCGACGAACACACGGCCACCGCGGTCCTCGAGCAGGTAGGCGGTGGTCGCCAGCTCGGGGGCGAGGGCGGCGGTGCGCACGGCCAGCGCCCGGGTGGCTGCCGCGACGTCCTCCGGTGGCGAACCGTGCACCGGGACGGCGACGTGCAGCCCCTTGGACCCGCTGGTCTTCACCGCTCCGCCCAGCCCGGCCTCCTCCAGTGCGCGGCGCACCAACCGCGCCGCGGCGACGACCACGGGGAAGTCCGCGCCCTCCGGCGGGTCGAGGTCCAGCACCAGTCCGGTGGGCTCGGCGGACCCGGCGACGTGGAACGGGACGTGCAGCTCGACGGCGCGCTGGTTGCCCAGCCAGAGCAGGGTGCGACGGTCGTCGCACAGCACCTGGTGGATCTCCCGGTGCGACCCCTCCGACCAGACCGGCACGGTGCGGACCCACTCGGGCGCGCCCTTGCTGACGTTGCGCTGCATAAACGGCGGCTGGCCGGGCCGGACCCGCTTCACCGACAGCGGCCGGCCCGCCAGCAGCGGGACCAACCGGTCGGCGACGGCGTCGAAGTGGTCGACGAGCGCGCGCTTGGGCACGTCCAGCCCGTCGCCCAGGGCTGCGTCCAGGCTGCTCAGCGCGACGCCGTCGCGTTCCTCATCGCTCACCAGGTGCACGCTGCCGCCCGGACCGACGCATGGCAAGCGGCCCTCCTGCAGGGGGGCAGGAAGGTCCTCCTTCAGATCTCGTAGACCCCGCCCGGCTGCACCAGTTCGGTCTCGGAGAAGACGGAGCTGGCGGCGAAGAGCTGGCCGATGTGGTCGACCCAGGCCGGCACGTGCGTCAGCAGCAGCCGCCCGACGCCCGCCGCGGCCGCGTGCTGGGCGGCCTGCCGCCCGGTCAGGTGCAGCCCCGGCGGCTGTTCGGGCGCGTTGTCGGGGTGCGCGGCCTCGGCCAGCAGGACGTCGGCGCCGTGCGCCAGCTCCACCACCCGGTCGCTGGGGCCGGTGTCGCCGGTGTAGACGAGGGACCGCCCGCCGGCGGTGAGCCGGATGGCGTAGCACTCGACGGGGTGCGCCGTGCGCGCCAGCTCGACCTCGAAGGGGCCGATCCGCAGGGCTCCGGGGCCCACCGGGACGAAGTCGAAGACGTCGGTCAGCCCGTCGCCGTCCATGTCGTAGGCCAGCGCCAGGCGTCGCTCGGCGCCGACCGGTGCGTACAGCGGCACCAGCGACCGGCGGGAGCGACCCGAGTAGCGGTGCCAGACGACGAGCGGCGCCACGTCCAGGCAGTGGTCGGCGTGCAGGTGGGAGAGGAAGACAGCGTCCAGCGATCCGGGGTCGACGACCCCCTGCAGCGCCCCGAAGGCGCCGTTGCCCAGGTCCAGCAGCAGCCGGAAGCCCTTGTGCTCCACCAGGTAGCAGGACGCCGGGGAGTCGGGGCCCGGGCCGCTGCCGCAGCAGCCGATGACGGTCAGCTTCACGCGGCACCCACCGTTCCCGCCTGCAGCACCGAGCCGATCTCGGGCCCGAGGAACCGCCGACCGAGCCGGGCGAACGGCTCGGGGTCCCCGGTGGCCAGGAACGCGTGCACCGGCGGCGGGGCGGTCTCTTCGCGCAGCAGGTCCGCGGTGGTGAGCACCCGGTACACGTCCTTGGCCGTCTCCTCGGCGCTCGACACGAGCGTGACGTCGTCGCCCATCACCAGCGAGATCACGCCGGTGAGCAGGGGGTAGTGCGTGCAGCCCAGGACGACGGTGTCGACACCGGCGGCGAGCAGCGGGTCGAGGTAGGACTGCGCCAGGCCGACGAGCTGGCGCCCGCTGGTGACGCCCCGCTCCACGAAGTCGACGAAGCTCGGGCAGGCCGCGGAGGTGACGGCGACCTGCGGAGCGGCGGCGAACGCGTCGTCGTAGGCGCCGCTGGTGACGGTGGCCTGCGTGCCGATGACGCCGATGCGGCCGCTGCGGGAGGCCGCGATCGCCCGGCGGACGGCGGGGAGCACCACCTCGACCATCGGCACGTCGTAGCGCTCCCGCGCGTCGCGCAGCGAGGCCGCGCTCGCCGAGTTGCACGCGACGACGAGCATCTTCACGCCGCTGTCGACCAGCTCGTCCATGACCGCCAGCGAGTGCCGGCGCACCTCGGCGATGGGCAGCGGACCGTAGGGGCCGTTCGCGGTGTCGCCGATGTAGCGGACCGCCTCGTTCGGCAACTGGTCCAGCACGGCGCGGGCGACGGTGAGCCCACCGACGCCCGAGTCGAAGATGCCGATCGGCGCGTCTGCTCCGCGCCCGGCTGCCGTCGTCCCCATGTCGCCGGTCAGGCTAGCCGTCGCCTCCGACGGCCGCGTGGTGGCGGGAACGAACGGCCCCCTCGGAGGGATCCGGCGCGAAGATGCGGCCGGTGGCGGCGAGGGGGTCCTCCCTCAGGCCCAGAGCTGGCCCTCGAGCGCGGAGGTGGCCTCCTCCAGGGTGCCCGCATAGGCGCCGGTGGAGAGGTACTTCCAGCCGCCGTCGCAGACGATGAAGACGATGTCGGCCTTGCGGCCGGCCGCCACCTCCTTGTCGGCGATGCCGAGGGCGGCGTGCAGGATCGCACCGGTGGAGATACCGGCGAAGATGCCTTCGCGCTCCACCAGCTGGCGGGTGCGGTGGATGGCGTCGTCGGGGCCCACGGAGAACCGGGAGTCCAGCAGCGAGGCGTCGTAGAGCTCGGGGATGAAGCCCTCGTCGATGTTGCGCAGCCCGTAGACCAGCTCGCCGTAGCGCGGCTCCGCGGCGATCACCTGCACGCCCGGCTTGTGCTCGCGAAGGTACCGGGAGACGCCCATGAGCGTGCCGGTCGTGCCGAGACCGGCCACGAAGTGGGTGATCGACGGCAGGTCGGCCACGATCTCCGGCCCCGTGCCCTCGTAGTGCGCCTGGGCGTTCGCCGGGTTGCCGTACTGGTAGAGCATCACCCAGTCGTCGTGCTCGGCGGCGAGCTCCTTGGCCATCGCGACGGCCTGGTTCGAACCGCCGGCCGCGGGCGAGGGAATGATCTTCGCCCCGTACATCTCCAGCAGCTGCCGGCGCTCCACCGAGGTGTTCTCCGGCATCACGCAGATCAGCCGGTAACCGCGCTGGCGGGCCACCATGGCCAGCGAGATCCCGGTGTTGCCGCTGGTCGGCTCCAGGATGGTTGACCCGGGGTGGAGCAGGCCCTCCTTCTCGGCCGCCTCGATCATCTTGATCGCGGCGCGGTCCTTGATCGACCCGGTCGGGTTGTGGTCCTCGAGCTTGGCCCACAGGCGCACGTCGGAGGTCGGCGACAGGTTCGGCAGCCCCACGAGGGGGGTGCCGCCGAGCGAGTCGACGAGGGAGGCGAAGCGGGCCATGAGAACTCTTCCGGGACGAGGAGGACGGGGTCGGTGCGAGCGGGACCGCTCAGCAGCCGCCCGCGACCGCCGGGAGGATCGTCACCGAGTCGCCGTCCTTGACCTGCGTGTCCAGCGCGCCGGTGAAGCGCACGTCCTCGTCGTTGACGTAGACGTTGACGAAGCGGTGCAGCTTGCCCTCCTCGGTGACGAGGCGGTTCTTCAGACCCGAGTGCTTGCTGTCCAGGTCGTCGATCAGCGCGGCCAGGGTGTCCCCGCTGCCCTCGACGGTCTTGTTGCCGCCGGTGTGGGTGCGCAGGATGGTCGGGATCCGGACCTCGATGGCCATGGCGTGCTTCTCCTCGGGACGTGGGATGGAGGGGGCGCTGCGGAAGGCAGCGGTGGTGCGTCTGACCGGGCAACGCCCGCGCATGACGGGTCATTCCGCGGGTGGCCCCGTCCAGGGCACCGCCCCGAGCGTGCGAGGGGCGGGGAGGACGGGGTCCTTCTGCTTCTTCAGTCGTAGACGACTGTCGTCGGCGAGTGCCCGAACAGGTGGGTCTCGACGATCTCGACCTCCTCCTCCGACACCTCCCCGTCGACGATGCGGTAGCTGCGGAACTCGACGTCGTCGCCGGCCAGACCGGTCTCCGGCCCGTGGTGGCGCGTCGACACCAGGACGTAGTGGGTGCGCGGGTCCGCGGCCGGGCCGGAGGCGTAACCGACGTCGGTCCGCGACGGGTAGGCCTCGGTGGCGGTGTGCGAGTGGTAGACGACCACGGCCCACTCATCCCGGTCGTCCAGGTCGCGGTAGAGGGCCAGCAGGTCGCCGCTGTCGAACTCGTAGAACGTCGGCGAGCGCGCCGCGTTCAGCATCGGGACGATGCGCTCGGGGCGATCGGTTCCCTCGGGACCGGCGACGACGCCACAGGCCTCGTCCGGGTGGTCCTTCCGGGCGTGGGCCACGATGGCGTCGTAGGTCGCGCGGTCGATGCGCAGCACGCCGCCAGTCTAGTAGAAGGACCCTGCTGCCCCCCGACCCCTCGCAAGCTCGCGGCCGGGTCCCTGCATCAGGGCCGAGCGGCGACGAGCGATACGGTCGCCGTCGTGTGGGTCCCCTCGTTGCTGATCGCCGGCGTCGTGCTGCTGGCGCTGCCCGCCCTCGTCCTCGGGGGCAAGGGGCTCTTCCGGCACCGCGGGTACAACGCCGCGGAACCGGGCGACCGCGCCTCGGTCGTCACGATCGTGCTGCTGCGCTCGCTGCTCCTGCTGCTGCTGCTGGTCGTCTCGGCCGTGGTGCTGCTGTCGACGATCGGCGCCCTGGTCGTGGGCGTCGAGCTGCACGGCATGGTCTACGTGCTGTTCGTCCTCGACCTGCTGATGGCCGCGCTGGCCCTGCTCACCTTCGGCCGGCTCGAGCGGCGACCAGTGCGTCGACGAGCGAGCCCTGCACGGCGGTGAGCCAGTAGTAGACCGCCAGCTGGTGGTCGGCCTCGTCGACGATCTCCTCCGGCGGTTCGGTGTCCTCGCCGATGTCCAGCCGCGTGCCCAGCGCCAGCCGCAGGTCGTTGCTGGTGCGCAGCCAGGCGCCGGCCTGGTCGGTGTCCAGCCGCACCTCTCCCCCGTCGGCCGGCAGCGTGGCCCGCACCATGGCCAGGTCGTCGGCCTTGCCGCTGCGCAACGACTCCTCGGTCAGGCCCCGGTAGTCCTCGGCGATGTCGCGGTCGGAGCGGTGCCCGGCCGGGAACAGCCGCCCCAGCACGGGGTCGTCGGCGACATCGGTGGCGTCGGCGGCCAGCAGCTGCTCCAGCTGGTCCAGCAGCAGCCCGACGATGCCCGCCTCGGCGCGGTCCAGACGGGCGACCAGCCGGCCCCCGCGGGCACGGAACGGCTTCATGACCCTCCTCCGCCGGCAACCGCCGTCTCGGCTCCCCACCGCACCCCGCTCGGCTGCCGCGTCATGAGTCCATCTGGTACGTGGCCCACAGCCCGTAGGCGTGCAGCCGGCTGGTGTCGTGCTCCATCCGCTCGCGCGGCCCGGAGCTGACGATGGCGCGGCCTTCGTGGTGCACCTCGAGCATGAGCGCGGTCGCCGTCGGCTCGTCGTAGCCGAACAGCTCCTGCAGCACGAAGGTCACGTAGGTCATGAGGTTCACCGGGTCGTCCCAGACGATCGTCACCCACGGACGGTCGAGGTCGCTGCGCTCCTCGACGGTGCTCTCGGGCGTCCATGTCGGCGCCATGGGTCCGGCCACGGGTCCAGCTTAAGGTGCGGCGCTGCCCGCGCACGGCGGCCCGCCTACGCTCCGGTTCCATGCCGACGGCTACCGCGCTGCTCACCGACCGCTACGAGCTGACGATGCTGGCAGCCGCGCTCGCCGACGGCACCGCGGCCCGGGACTGCGTGTTCGAGGTCTTCGCCCGCCGGCTCCCCCACGGCCGCCGCTACGGCGTGCTGGCCGGCACCGGGCGGCTCCTGGAGGCGCTACCCGGCTTCCGCTTCGGCGACGGGGAGCTCACCGCGCTGCGCGCGCAGGGTCTGACCGACGAGCGGCTCCTGGGCTGGCTGGCCGACTTCCGGTTCTCCGGCGACATCGACGGCTACGCCGAGGGCGAGCTCTTCTTCCCCGGCTCCCCCGTGCTCACGGTGCGGGCCTCCTTCGCGGAGGGGGTGCTGCTGGAGACCCTGGCGCTGTCGATCCTCAACCACGACTCGGCGATCGCGTCGGCGGCGGCGCGCATGGTGGCCGCCGCGTGCGAGCGGCCGTGCATCGAGATGGGCTCCCGCCGCACGCACGAGGAGGCCGCGGTGGCCGCGGCGCGCGCCGCCCACCTGGTCGGCTTCGGCGCCAGCTCCAACCTGGAGGCCGGTCGCCGGTACGGCGTCCCCACCACCGGCACCAGCGCGCACGCGTTCACCCTGCTGCACGACGACGAGCGGGCCGCGTTCCGCGCCCAGATCGACACCCTCGGCGTGGGCACCACCCTGCTCGTCGACACCTACGACGTGGAGCAGGGGATCCGCACCGCCGTCGAGGTGGCCGGCCCGGAGCTCGGTGGCATCCGGCTGGACTCCGGTGACCTGCCGACCCTGGCCGCCCGCGCCCGGGAGCTGCTGGACTCCCTGGGCGCGAGGAGGACCCGGGTCATCGTGACCAGCGACCTGGACGAGTACGCCATCGCCGGGCTCATGGCCGCGCCGGTCGACGGCTACGGCGTGGGCACCTCCCTGGTGACCGGTTCGGGGGCGCCGACGGCCGGGATGGTCTACAAGCTCGTCGAACGGGACGGCGTGCCGGTGGCCAAGCGGTCGGAGGGCAAGAACTCCGTCGGCGGGCGGAAGTCCGCGGTCCGCCGGCACGCCGCCGACGGCACCGCGACCGCGGAGGTGGTGAGCAGCGCGCCGATCGAGCCGCGCAGCGGTGACCGTGACCTCGTGGTCCCGCTGGTGCGCGCCGGCGAGCTGTGCGCGCCCGCCTCCCCCGCCGATGCGCTGCGCACCGCCAGGGAGCACCACGCCCGGGTGCGCCACGCCCTTCCCGCAGAGGCGTGGGCGCTGTCCCGCGGCGAGCCCGCCCTCGAGACCCTGACCACCTGAGCCGGAGGACCGCCATGTCACGCGCGCTGATCGTCGTCGACGTCCAGAACGACTTTTGCGAGGGCGGGAGCCTCGCGGTGGCCGGAGGCACGGCCGTCGCAGCCGCCGTCACCGAGCACGTGCGCACGGCCGGCTACGACCACGTCGTGGCCACCCGCGACCACCACATCGACCCGGGCCGGCACTTCGCGCAGGCACCGGATTTCGTCGAGACGTGGCCGGCGCACTGCGTCGTCGGCACCGACGGGGTGGAGCTGCACCCGGCGCTGGACCGCGGCCCGATCGAGGCGGTGTTCGACAAGGGCGAGTACGCCGCCGCCTACTCCGGGTTCGAGGGCACGTCGGACGGCACGTCGCTCGCCGACTGGCTGCGGGCCCGCGAGGTGGACGCCGTGGACGTCGTCGGCATCGCCACCGACCACTGCGTGCGGGCCACCGCGCTGGACGCCGTCGCCCACGGCTTCGCCACCCGGGTGCTGCTGCCGCTCACCGCCGGCGTCGCCGAGGCCACGGTCGAGGCCGCCCTGGACCAGCTGCGGACGGCCGGCGTCGAGATGCAAGGCACGGTGCACGGCACTCGAGGCTAGGGATCACGCCGAGTGGGGCCCGAAGGGCCCCGCGCAGGCGTGACGAAGCGGCTCATCGGTCGGGGGACGGCACCTGGCCGCGGTGTCGTCCGGAGGACGACGGATCACACAGATCACACCGCGTCGATGACCTCGTCGCGGGTGAAGCCCAGGACCTGCAGGACGGCGTCCAGGTAGGGCTGGTTGAGCGCGGTGTGCGCCTGCTCGCGCACGAACGGCTTGGCGTTGAAGGCGATGCCCAGGCCCGCGGTGTTGAGCATGTCCAGGTCGTTCGCGCCGTCGCCGACGGCCACCGTCTGGTCCAGCGGGATGCCGTACTGCTCGGCGAACCGGGCCAGCGCCCGCGCCTTCCCCGGCCGGTCGACGATCTCTCCCACCAGGCCACCGGTGAGCCGCCCGTCGACGACCTCCAGCGTGTTGGCCGCCGCGAAGTCCAGGCCCAGGCTCTCGGCCAGCGGGTCGGTGATCTGGGTGAAGCCGCCGCTGACGATGCCGCACCGGAAGCCGAGCCGTTGGAGCGTCCGGATCAGGGTGCGCGCCCCCGGGGTCAGCACCAGGTGCTCGCGCACCTCGTCCAGGACCTCCTCGGGCAGGCCGGCCAGCACCGCGACCCGGGCGCGGAGCGACTCGGCGAAGTCCAGCTCACCGTTCATCGCCGCGGCGGTGATGCGGGCGACCTCCGCCGCCCGCCCCGCACGGGCCGCCAGCTCGTCGATGACCTCGCCCCGCACCAGGGTCGAGTCGACGTCCAGCACGATCAGCCGCTTGCTGCGCCGGGCCACCCCCACCTGCTCGACGGCGATGTCGGCCCCGGTCGAGGCGGCCACGGACCCCAGTGCGGTGCGCAGGGCGGTCGACTCGGCCCCGGAGACGGTGAGCTCGAAGCTGGTGACCGGGTAGTCCGACAGCCGACGGATCGCGTCGATGTTGCCGCCGATGCCGGCGACGGCGCGGGCCGCACCGGCCACGGCCTCGGGCGGGACCGGCCGGCCCAGCACGATCACATGGTGCGGCCGCCCCACCGGGACCGGTGCGGGTGCGGCTCCACCGGCCGACTCCACCGTCACCTGGACCCCCACCGCGGACTCCACCTCACCGGCCACGCGTGCCAGGTGGCCCAGCAGGGCCGCTTCTCCCACCGGCGGGCGACCGTCGGCGGCCAGCGCCCCCACGACCACGCCGAGGACCAGGTGCCCGTGCACGACCACCTGCTCGACGTCGAGGACCTCCACCACGGGGCTGTCGTCGGTGACCGCGGACAGCGCGCCGAACAGCTGCGCGGTCACCCCGGGACGGTCGGCGCCGGTGACGGTGAGCACGGCGCGCGCCGTCCCGGCTCCGAGGGCCGACGGCTGGCGGGGCGTGGGGTCGGGCGACACGGCGCCATCGTGCCTGACCGCTCCTCGCACGACGGGAGAGGCCCAGAACCGGAACGGTTCTGGGCCTCTGCCGATCAGCGCCGGAACTCGGCGATCAGGTCGGGTCGGGGTCGTTCGGACCCTGCCGGCGACCGGCGGTCCCACCGAGCTCGCTGACACCGGCGTAGGGCGCGTGCCGCTTGCCGGCGTGCGCCTCGTCCTGCAGCCGCTCGATGAGGTGCGGGTAGTGCGCCTCGAACGCCGGACGTTCCGACCGGATCTTCGGGATCTCCACGAAATTGTGCCGCGGCGGCGGGGACGACGTCGCCCACTCCAGAGAGTTGCCGTGGCCCCACGGATCGTCACGGAGTGCGAGCTTCCCGTACTTCCAGGACTTCACCACGTTGTAGATGAACGGGATGACCGAGGCGCCGAGGACGAACGAGAAGATCGTCGAAATCATGTTCAGGGTCGTGAAGTTGTCGGTCGCGAGGTAGTCCACGTACCTGCGCGGCATGCCCTGGGACCC
Organism: Blastococcus saxobsidens; assembly: GCF_010682065.1. Classification (GTDB taxonomy): domain Bacteria; phylum Actinomycetota; class Actinomycetes; order Mycobacteriales; family Geodermatophilaceae; genus Blastococcus; species Blastococcus saxobsidens_B. The sequence goes on along the minus strand of NZ_JAAGWG010000024.1, from coordinate 25,277 downwards.
GACCCAGTGCTGCACGAGGAACGTGCCGTGGAAGCCGATGAAGGTCAGCCAGAACTGCAGCTTGCCCAGTCGCTCGTCCATCATCCGGCCGCACATCTTCGGGAACCAGAAGTAGATGCCGGCGTAGGCGGCGAAGACGACGGTGCCGAAGACCACGTAGTGGAAGTGCGCGACGACGAAGTAGCTGTCGTTGAGCTGCCAGTCCAGCGGCGGGCTGGCCAGCAGCACGCCGGTGAGACCGCCGAGGAGGAAGGTGACCAGGAACCCGACGGCGAACAGCATGGGCGTCTCGAAGGTGAGCTGCCCGCGCCACATGGTGCCGATCCAGTTGAAGAACTTGATGCCGGTGGGCACGGCGATCAGGTACGTCAGGAAGGCGAAGAACGGCAGCAGCACCGCGCCGGTGGCGTACATGTGGTGCGCCCACACGGCGACGGAGAGCGCAGCGATGGAGCAGGTCGCGAAGACCATGCCCTTGTAGCCGAACAGTGGCTTGCGGGAGAAGACCGGGATGATCTCGGTGATGATGCCGAAGAACGGCAGCGCGATGATGTAGACCTCGGGGTGCCCGAAGAACCAGAACAGGTGCTGCCACAGCATGGGCCCGCCATTCTCATCCGAGAAGATGAGGGCGCCGAGGTGACGGTCGGCCAGCATGCCGAAGATCGCGGCGGTCAGGATCGGGAACGCGAAGAGGACGAGCACGCTGGTGATCAGCGTGTTCCAGACGAAGATCGGCATCCGGAACAGCGTCATGCCCGGCGCCCGGAGGCAGACGATCGTGGCGATGAAGTTGACCGCTCCGAGGATCGTGCCCAGACCGCTGACGGCCAGGCCGGCGAACCACAGGCTCGCCCCAGGGCCGGGCGAGTGCACGCCGTTGGACAGCGGTGCGTAGGCGTACCAGCCGAAATCGGCGGCGCCACCCGGCGTCAGGAAGCCTGACACCGCGATCAGGCTGCCGAAGAAGAACAGCCAGAACGAGAACGCGTTCAGCCGCGGGAAGGCGACGTCGGGCGCACCGATCTGCAGCGGCATGATCAGGTTCGCGAACGCGAAGAACAGCGGCGTCGCGAACATCAGCAACATGACCGTGCCGTGCATGGTGACCAGCTGGTTGTACTGCTCGGGCGAGAGGAACTGCAGGCCCGGACGGCCCAGCTCCCCGCGCATGAGCATGGCCATAAGCCCGCCCAGGATGAAGTACACGAACGACGTCGTCATGTACATCAGACCGATGGTCTTGTGGTCGGTGGTCCGCAGCAGATTCGACAGCCGCGACCCCTTCTCGACCACATGAGCCGGGCTCGGCCGACTCACGATGGGCGCCGGTGCAATCGTCACGGGTCGCAGCTTAGACCGTGCCGGCCGTCGGCTCAGGACGGGCGTGGCGGGCGTGGCGGAACGATCACCGGGCCCGCGCGTAGGTGGCCACGTCGACCGAGATCGTGAGCCGCGTCGACGCAGGTAGACGAGCCAGCGCGGCCGCCAGACCGGCCGTCGTCAGGTGGCGGGCGTGCGGTCCCATCCCGACCAGGGTGGCGATGTCGGCACGCTCCAGCGCCACCGTCCACCGGTGCGCGGAGGCGGTTCCGCGGGTCAGGTGCGGCTCCAGCGTGGCGGCCAGCCGCTCGGCCTTGTCGGGGTCCACCCGCAGCAGCCCGAGGGGGCCGACGATCTCGGCGAGGTGGTCGGGCGCCGGCGTCACCACCACCAGCCGCCCCCCGGGGCGGAGCACGCGGGCGATCTCGGGTCCGTTCCGCGGGGCGAAGACCACGAGCACCCGGTCGGCGACGCCGTCGAGCACCGGCAGCCGCGCCCAGGCGTCCGCGACCACGGCGAGAGCGCGCGGATGGGCGCGAGCGGCCCGGCGGGCGGCATAGGGAGACGCGTCGAGCACCACCCCCACGGCCTCGGGCAGGTCGTCCAGCAGCCGGGCCAGGTGGTGGCCGGTACCGCCGCCCAGGTCGAGCAGCGCGGCCGGCGGGGCGGCGTCGGGCGGGGCGACGGCTGCGCGCAGCGCCGAGCTCAGCCCGTCGTAGTGGCCGGCCGAGAGGAAGGCCACCCGGTCGGCGACCATCTCCGCCGAGTCGCCGGCCGGCGGGCGGCGGCCCGGGGGCAGCAGGGAGAGGTGACCCTGACGCGCGCGGTCCACCCGATGCCCGGCGGCGCACCGCACCCCCGCCCCGTCGCCCTCCGGCGAGAAGGACGCCCCGCACACCTGGCAGGCCAGCAGCCCGACTGCCCGCGGGTCCAGCGGCGGGGCGCTCACCGACGCGGCGGGACGGCGTGGAAAGTCAGGTCGCGCAGCCGTCCGTCGTCGGCGACGGCGGTGACGTAGGTGCCGTGCGGCTGACGACGCCGGTCGGTCGGCGAACCGGGGTTCAGCAGCCGCAGCCCGGAGCCGGCGGTGGTGTCCCAGGGGATGTGGCTGTGCCCGAACACCAGGACGTCGGCGTCCGGGAAGCGGGCAGCGCACCGCGCCTCGCGCCCCTTGGCGTCCCCGGTCTCGTGCACCACGGCGAAGCGCAGTCCCTCGACCTCGAACCGGGCGATCTCCGGGAGCCGCTCCCGCAGTGCCCCGTGGTCGTTGTTGCCGTACACCGCCTCGAGCCGCCGGGCGCGCCGCTCCAGCTGGTCCAGCAGCGCGACGTCCACCCAGTCCCCGGCGTGCACGACGAGGTCCGCGACCTCGATCTCACCCCACAGGGCATGAGGTAGGTCACGCGCCCGCTTCGGTACGTGCGTGTCGGAGGTGAACACCATCGAAACAGGCACGACGACATGGTCGCAGGCCACTACGTTCCTGGATCGGCCGACGACTCGGCCCGCTCCGCACGACCCGAGGAATGCCCCGTGACGGAACCCCGGACCTCCCCTGCCGCGCCCGACGGCGCGAGCACCGACGAACCGTACGAGAAGCGCTGGCTGGCGCTGGGCGTCATCGCCATGACCGTCCTGCTGGTCATCCTCGACGCCACCATCGTGAACATCGCCCTGCCCGCCGTCACCACCGACCTCGGCATCAGCGCGGCCTCCCAGCAGTGGATCGTCACCGCCTACACCCTGACCTTCGGCGGCTTCCTGCTCCTCGGTGGGCGGATCGCCGACTTCTGGGGCCGCAAGCGCACCTACCTGGTCGGCGCGGCCGGCTTCGCCGTCGCCTCGGCGCTGGGCGGCATCGCGCAGAACGAGGCGATGCTGTTCGGCGCCCGCGCTCTGCAGGGCGTCTTCGGTGCCCTGCTGGCCCCGGCATCGCTCGCGCTCCTGACCGTCCTCTTCACCGACCCGAAGGAGCGCGCCAAGGCCTTCGGCGTCTACGGGGCCATCGCCGGCGGCGGCTCCGCCGTCGGGCTCCTGCTCGGCGGCGTGCTGACCGAGTACGCCGACTGGCGCTGGTGCTTCTGGGTGAACCTGCCGGTCGCGCTGCTCGCCATCGTGCTGGCCATCCCGATCGTCCCGGAGAGCAAGGCCCCGGGTGACACCAGCTACGACATCCCCGGCGCCGTCCTGGTGACCCTCGGCCTGGGCTCGATCGTCTACGGCTTCACCCGGGTCGCCGAGGCCGCGCAGACCAACGCGGCGGAGGCCGGGGCCGCGAACGCCGCGGTGGCCGCCCAGGGCGGCCCCTTCGTGACGCCGGAGAGCGGCTGGGCCGACGGCCTCGCCTGGCTGTTCATCGTCGCCGGCCTGGTCCTGGTGGCGCTCTTCGTCGCCCTCGAACTGCGCACCCGCAACCCGCTGCTGCCCATGCGGATCGTCCTGGACCGCAACCGCGGCGGTGCCTACCTGACCTCGACGCTGGTGGGCGCCGGCCTCATCGGGGCGTTCTTCTTCCTGAGCCTGTACTTCCAACAGGTGCTGGGCTACGAGCCGGTGGTGGCGGGGCTGGCCTCGCTGCCCACCACCCTCGGTGTCTTCATCTCGGCCGGTGCGGCCAGCGTCCTGGTCCCGCGGATCGGGCCGAAGCCGCTCATGGTCGCCGGCGGCCTGCTCGCCGCGGCCGGGCTGTTCACGCTGTCCTTCGTCGGGCTGGACACCGGGTTCTGGCAGCTCCCCTTCCCGGGGCAGCTCCTGCTGGGCCTCGGCCTCGGCTTCACGTTCGTGCCGCTGTCCAACCTCGCCCTGGTCGGGGCCGGACCGAACGACGCCGGTGCGGCCAGCGCGATGCTCAACGCCACCCAGCAGGTCGGCGCGTCCATCGGCACCGCCGTTCTCGCGTCCCTCTCGGTGTCCGCCATCAGCGCGTACACCGCCGACGCGCTGGCCTCGGGCTCGGACCCGCAGGCCGCCGGCCTCGCCGCCCAGGTCGAGGGCTACACGACCGCCTTCACGTGGGCCTCCGTCCTGCTGGTGGCCGGCGCCCTGGTCTCCGCCTTCCTGATCAAGGCGACAAAGGAGGACCTCCCCGCCGAGGGCGACGCCGTCGTCCACGTGGGCTGAGCCCCGGACGCACGCGCGGCCCGCGCCCCTCCGGGGGCACGGGCCGCTCGCGTCTCCGGGCTCAGGCCTGGCGGTCGGCCAGCGCGCGCAGCCGTGCGTTGTAGGCGGCGAGCTCGGCGTCGCCGGTGCGGTCCGCCGTGCGGTCCAGGGTGCGTGCCTGACGCTCGTCCGAGCCCACCCAGGAGAAGAAGACGACGGCGAGGACGAGCACCGTGGGCAGCTCGCCGAAGGCCCAGACGATGGCCCCGGCGACGCCCTGGTCGGCGAGCGGGTCGACGTCCCAGCCGGCCGGGGGCTCGGCGAAGGTGTCGACGACGAGCGAGCCGGCCATCATGATCGCCACGCCGAAGAACGCGTGGAACGGCACCGGCAGGAAGAGCTCGACCATCCGTCCCGGGTGGCTCATGGTCCGCGGCCACGGGTCCTGCGCCACGATGGGGCCGAAGAACAGCAGCCCGGTGACGACGAAGTGGGCGAGCATGAACTGGTGCCCGACCGGGCTGGCCATGAGGGTGTCGAACAGCGACGTGAAGTAGACGCCGTAGAGGCTGGCGATGAACAGCGGGACGCTGAACAGCGGGTGGGCGACGAACCGGGCGAACCGGCTGTGCAGCAGGTCCAGCAGCAGGGCGCGTGGCGCCCCCGAGGCCCCCTGCCCGCGCGGGAGGGTGCGCAGCGCCAGGGTGATCGGCGCGGCGAGCAGCAGCAGCAGCGGGGTGATGAGCGACAGCACCATGTGCTGCGCCATGTGGATGCTGAAGATCACCATGCTGTAGCCGTTGAACCAGGTGCCGGTGACGGCGAACAGCGACACGCACCCGCCGATCCAGGCGACGCTCCGCCACCACGGCCAGGAGACCCCGGAGCGGCGCAGCCGGATCACCGCGGCGAGGTAGACGACCACGCCGACCAGGCTCAGCACGGCGAGGACGGACCAGCCGTCGAGGTGCGGCAGGAACAGCCGGCCCGCCGTCGGCGGGTCCTCGGGGACCCACATGCCCGAGTGGTGCCCGTGCTCCACCGCGATCTCCTCCTGCCGGCCGCTCTGCCTCCCCCACTGTCCCACCGCCGCAACCCGACACGGCGGCCCCCCTGCAGGGTCCCGCCGCGAGCTCGCGAGCGGTGGGGGGCAGGGGGTTCCTCATTCAGTCGTGGACGGGGGCCTCGTGGCCGGCGTGCGCCTCCGCCTCGATCTGGAACGTGCAGTGCTCCACGTCGAAGTGGTCCCCCAGGCAGGAGCAGAGCGCGTCGAGCACCCGTCCCCCGTGCCCGCCGGCCAGCGCCTCGTCGGACACGACCACGTGCGCGGAGAGCACCGGCAGCCCGGAGGTGATCGTCCAGGCGTGCAGGTCGTGGACCCCGAGCACGCCGTCGACGCCGAGGATGTGCGACCGCACCCGGTCCAGGTCCACCCCGCGCGGCGCCGCCTCCAGCAGCACGTCCAGCGCCTCGCGGAGGAGGTGCCAGGCGCGGGGCAGCACCAGGCAGCCGATGGCCAGCGACGCGACGGTGTCCGCCGGCGTCCAGCCGGTCGTCGCGATGACGACGGCGGCGACGATCACCGCGACCGACCCCAGGGCGTCGGCGAGCACCTCGAGGTAGGCGCCGCGCACGGCGAGGGACCGCCCCTGGCCCTGCCGCAGCACCAGCAGCCCGGCCAGGTTCACGCCGAGGCCGACCAGCGCGATGACCAGCATCGGACCGGAGTCGACCTGCACCGGGTCCCCGATCCGGCGGACCGCCTGGACCAGCACGTAACCGGCCACGGCCAGCAGGAGCAGCCCGTTGGCGACGGCGGCCAGTATCTCGGCACGCTGCCAGCCGAAGGTCCGGCGGCCGGCGGCCGGCCGCTGCGCGAGCGTGACCGCCCCCAGCGCCAGGGCGATGCCGGCGGCGTCGGTGGCCATGTGCCCCGCGTCGGCCAGCAGCGCCAGCGAGCCGGAGACCAGGGACCCCACGACCTCGGCGGCGAGCACGGCGAGGGTGAGCACCAGGACGACGGCGAGCCGTCGCCGCTGCGGACCCGCGGCCGTTCCCGGCCCGTGCGCGTGGCCGTGACCCATCGATCGCTCCTCGGCCTCTGCAGACGGTCCCTCCAGTCTCCCCCATGCACGATGCCCCCTGCCGGAACCGTCGGCAGGGGGCATCGCAGGGGTCGTACGGCGGGCGATCAGATGTCGACGCCGCGCTCCCGGAGCCAGGGCAGCGGGTCGACCTTGGTGCCGTCGAGCCCGCCGACGTGCACCTCGAAGTGCAGGTGCGGGCCGGTGGACTGACCGCGGTTGCCGAGCAGGGCGATCATGTCGCCGGCCCGGACGATCTGGCCGGCCTCGACGAGGATCTCGTCCATGTGGCCGTAGACGGTCACGTCGCCGTTGCCGTGCTGGATGTAGACCGCAAGACCGAACCCGCTGGCGGGGCCCGCCTCGAGGACGACGCCGTCCATGACTGCGTACTCCGGCGTGCGCATCGGCGCGGCCAGGTCGATACCGGCGTGCAGCGTGCCCCACCGGGCACCGAAGCCACTCGTCAGCCGCGCGCCCTCCACGGGGTGCACCACCTTGGGCCGCGCCGCCTCCGCGGCCGCCTCGGCGGCGACACGGTCGGCCTCGGCCTGGGCGTCGGCGGCGGCGGTCCGGTCGGCGTCGCGCTGGTTGCGGCTGGCCACCAGCTCGCTCAGCCGGTCGGTGGCGTCGGCGGCGACGATCTCGGGAGCCGGCTCGTCGGCCCGCAGCCCGAGCTGCTCGGCCACGCTGACCGAGTGGCTGACCGTCGTGGTCGCGACCTCGGTCGGCGCGCCGGTGGATGCCCCGCTGATGCTCATCGCACCCAGGAGCGCGGCGGCGAGGTAGAGCGCGGGCCTGCGGCGCGGCGCCGGACGACGGGCGAGCAGTCCCCGGCGACCGCCGGCGAGCGCGGCGACGACCTCGGCCGGGTCGGCTGCGGACGCGTCGGTCGAGGGCGCCGGCTCGACGGGTGCCGCCACGGTGGCCGGCCGGGCCGGGGCCTCCTTGACGACGACGACCTCGTCCGGCGCCGGCACCGTGGTCTCGATGAGGGCCGCGACGTCGGTGAGCGGCACCGTCGTGACGCCTCGCTTGTACGGCGTGGGGCGGCGGATGGCCGGCGCGGCCGGCTGGGCGACGGCGCTCCGCGCGGCGGCGATCCGCACCGACCGCGGCGTCTCGGCGCGGTGCCGTCCCCCGCTACGCGCCCGAGCGGTGGCGGGCGTGGTCGCCGTCGTGCCGGCGGTGGTCGCCGCCTTCGCAGTGGTCGCCTTCGCAGCCGCAGGCTTCGCCGCCGAGGCCTTCGCAGCCGCAGGCTTCGCCGCAGTGGCCTTCGCAGCCGCAGGCTTCGCCGCAGTGGCCTTCGCGACCGTGGCCTTGGCTGTCGTGGCCTTCGCAGCCGCAGGCTTCGCGGCGGCGGGCTTCGCGGTCGCCGGCACGCCGGCCACTGGCTTCGCCGCGGTGGCCTTCGCGGCGGCGGCCTTCGCGGTGGCGGGCTTCGCGACGGTCGCCTCTGCCGCCGCGGTGCTCGCCTCCGCCTTCGCCGTCGCGCGCTTGGCGGCCGCGGCCGCTCGGGCCGCGGTGGCGGCCTTGCGGGTCGCGGCGACCGTCGCGGTCGCCGCCTTGGCCGAGGCAGCCTTCGCGGTCGCCGCGGTGACGGTCACGGCCTTGGAGTTCGCCGCCTTCGCAGTGACGGTGCGGGCCGCCTTCGCCTTCGCGACGATGCTCCCCGCCGCGCCGGCCGTGGCGCGGCCGCCGGTGGTGCGGACCGAGGGCTGACCGGTGCCGGCGCCCCGGGTCGCCGTCGTCCGGGTGGTCGAGTCGGAGGTCCTGCCGACCCCGCCCTGCTGCGCCTTCCCCTGGCGCTGCGGCGGAACCGTGGACTCGGCCTTCTCCTCGCGGATCCCGCTGGACGAGGTGCTCGTCCGGCGGGAAGGAGCGGGCGCCGTGGCGGCCTGACCGGCCGGCGCCGCACCCTCTGCGAGGAGGCGGTCGTGGTGGAGCTGACTCATGCACCTGACTTCCGTCGGCGGACATTGCACAGGGCTCCCGGGGAGAGGAGCGGGGCCCATGTAAACACGACGTGATGGTTTCGTGATCTGCGGAACGGGTTACGGACCTCTGGTTCTGTGAACCCGATCACCTGATTACCACCGGTCTGCTACGCGCTCCGTACACGCTGTTGGACAGAGCGTCACTGACGCGCCGTGGATGGTTGAGAGTTGCGCGATCCGGGTCACGAACGAGGGCGAGGCCCACATCCACGGTCCGATCGAGGGAGATTTCGCATGCGCGCAGTGACTTGGCACGGCCGGGCCGACGTCCGGGTGGACACGGTTCCGGACCCGGTCATCCAGGACCCCACGGACGTCATCGTGGAGATCACCTCCAGCGGGATCTGCGGCTCGGACCTGCACCTCATCGAGGTCATGGCGCCGTTCATGTCGGTCGGCGACGTGATGGGGCACGAGCCCATGGGGATCGTCCGCGAGGTGGGCCGCGAGGTCACTGCCGTCAAGGCCGGCGACCGCGTCGTCGTCCCGTTCAACATCTCCTGCAACACCTGCTGGATGTGCTCGCAGGGGCTGCAGTCGCAGTGCGAGACCACGCAGAACCGCGAGCAGGGCTTCGGCGCCTCACTGTTCGGCTACACCAAGCTCTACGGCCAGGTCCCCGGCGGCCAGGCGGAGTACCTGCGCGTGCCCTTCGGCAACACGCTGCCGATCAAGGTGCCCGACGCCCCGCTGGACGACCGGTTCGTCTACCTCTCCGACGTGCTGCCCACCGCCTGGCAGGCGGTCCAGTACGCCGGCATCCCCGAGGGCGGCAGCGTCCTGGTGCTCGGGCTCGGCCCGATCGGCGACATGTGCACCCGCATCGCCAAGCACCTCGGCGCCGGCCAGGTCATCGCCTCCGACGTCGTCCCCGAGCGGCTCGCCCGCGCCCGGCGCAACGGCATCACGGTCATCGACTCCACCGACCAGGCCGAGGTCGTGGCCCGGGTGCGCGACCTGACCGACGGCCGCGGCCCGGACGCCGTCATCGACGCGGTGGGCATGGAGGCGCACGGCTCACCCGTCGCCGCCGCCCTGCAGAAGGCGACGGCGATCGTCCCCGACGCCGTGATGGAGAAGGTCATGCAGGTGGTCGGCGTCGACCGGCTCGCCGCGCTCAACACCGCGATCGAGGCCGTCCGCCGCGGTGGCACGATCTCGCTGTCGGGCGTCTACGGCGGGGCGACCGACCCGATGCCGCTCATGCGGATGTTCGACAAGCAGATCCAGCTGCGCATGGGCCAGGCGAACGTGTGGCGCTGGGTGCCCGACATCCTGCCGCTGCTCCTCGACGGCGACCCGCTGGGCGTGGACGACTTCGCCACCCACCGCGTCCCGTTGGAGCAGGCGCCGGAGGCCTACGCCAACTTCCGCGAGAAGAAGGAAGGCGCCGTCAAGGTGCTCCTGCAGCCCTGACCGGACAGGCGGGGCCGGCGGATCCCGCCGGCCCCGCCGCACATGTCCACCCGAGGACGGGTACGGGCCCACCATGACGACCACCACCGCGGAGAAGTCCGGCAGCTACCGCCTCGGCGACCGGGAGGTGCGCCGGCTCGGCTACGGCGCCATGCAGCTCGCCGGCCCGCACGTCATGGGGCCGCCCGCCGACCGTGACGCCGCCATCGCCGTGCTGCGGCGCGCCGTCGAGCTCGGCGTGGACCACATCGACACCAGCGACTACTACGGCCCGACCGTGGTCAACGAGCTGATCCGCGAGGCCCTCCACCCCTATCCGGAGGACCTCGTCCTGGTCACCAAGGTCGGCGCCCGCCGGACCGAGGACGGCGGCTGGCCCGAGGCCCTCGAGCCCGACGACCTGCGCCGCGCGGTGCAGGAGAACATCGACCACCTGGGCGTCGACGCGCTCGACGTCGTGAACCTGCGCATGCCCGGGTTCGCCGAGCCGGTCGAGCGTTCACTGGCCGAGCCGTTCGAGGCGCTGGCGGCGATGCAGCAGGAGGGCCTGATCCGCCACCTGGGCGTCAGCAACGTGACGCCGCAGATGTACGCCGAGGCCTCCGCCATCGCGCCGGTGGCCTGCGTGCAGAACCACTACAACCTCGTCCACCGCGCCGACGACCCGCTGATCGACGCGCTCGCCCGGGACGGCGTCGCCTACACGCCCTTCTTCCCGCTGGGCGGCTTCACGCCGCTGCAGTCCGCGGCCCTGGACGCGGTCGCCCGGCGGCTGGAGACGACGCCGCTGCAGGTGGCCCTCGCGTGGCTGCTGGCCCGCTCCCCCAACCTGCTGCTCATCCCCGGCACGTCGTCGGTCGCGCACCTGGAGGAGAACCTGCAGGCAGCGGCCCGCGTCCTGGGCCCCGCGGAGCTGGCCGAGCTGGACCGCATCGGCGGCACCGGCGAGCCCGACGTCGACCTCTGAGACGCCCGGTCGGGCCGGAGTTCAGCTCCGCCCGACCGGTCCCAGCACGCGGTCGAGGTGGTCGTTGGTCAGCACGCCCGTCGGGTCCAGCCGCCTGCGCAGCCCGGTGAACTCCTCGAACCGGGGGTACCGCTGGGCGAGCGCGTCGGCGTCCAGGCCGTGCAGCTTGCCCCAGTGCGGCCGCCCGCCGACGGCTCCGGCGATCTGCTCCAGCGCGCCGAACCAGCAGCCGGGGTCGGTGCCGGCGGGGACGTGCGCGGCGATGTAGGCGGTCTCCCTGCCCGACGCGGTCGACAGCGGGATGTCGTCGGCCGCCGCCAGCCGCACCTCGACCGGGAAGGCCGACCGCCAGTCCGCCGCCTCGTGCACCCGGCGCAGCTCCGCCAGCACCGCGGGCGCCTCCGCGCGCGGGACGGCGTACTCCATCTCCAGGAACCGCACCCGCCGTCGGCTCACGAGCACCCGGTGGGCGTGATCGGTCCAGGTGCGGGCGCCGAGCGCCCGGGCGGAGACGCGGGCCAGCGGCGGCACCAGGGCGGGCATCCGTCGACCGGCGGCGACCACACCGGCGAACGCGGCGTTGGCCAGCAGCTCGTCGTCCCACACCGCCCGCCACCGCGGCAGCGGCGCCAGCCCCTCGGCCAGCGGGACCCGGGTGTTGCACTTGAGCAGCGTCGCGTCGGTGTGCGGGAACCAGTAGAACTCCACGTGGTCGGTCGAGGTCATCAACTCGTCGAAGCCCTCGAGCGCGGCGGTGAGGGTGCCGGGCCCCTCCACGGCCCGCAGCGCGAACGCGGGCTCTGCCTGGAGGGTCACCGCCGTCACGACGCCGAGCGCGCCCAGGCCGACCCGGGCCGCGGTGAAGACCTCGGCGTTGCGGGACGCGTCGCAGTCGAGCACCTCGCCCGAGGGCAGCACGAGCTGCAGCGCGCGCACCTGGGTGGCCAGCCCGCCGAAGGCCGCCCCCGTGCCGTGCGTGCCGGTCGCCAGCGCCCCGGCCACCGTCTGGCGGTCGATGTCGCCGAGGTTGGTCAGCGACCACCCGCGCCGCTGCAGCTCGAGGTTCAGCCGGTGCAGCGTCGTCCCCGCGCCGACGGTGACCAGTCCGTCGTCGGTGACCGAGCGGATGCCGGCCAGCCGGTCGCAGACCAGCTGCACGTCCTCGGGCCGGCCGATCCCGCTGAAGGAGTGGCCGCTGCCGATCGGCCGCACCCGGCGTCCGGCCGCCGCGGCACCGGCCAGCAGCGCGGCGACCTCGTCCACCGAGCCGGGACGGGCCACCGGGACGTCGGCACGCTGGTTGCCCGCCCAGTTGCGCCAGCGCGTGCGCTCGTCCGGCACCTCGGCCACCCCGGTCTCCCTCCGTCGAGCGCGCACTCTGCTGGCCGGGCCGCTCCCGGTCAACCCACGCCGGTGATCTTGCCGACGGCCCTCGGGACGGGCACGCTGCGGCGGATGACCGCCGACTCCCCGGCCGGACGGCAGCACGCGTTCCTGGAGCGCGCGACGGCCGATCTGGACCCGCCGTTCGCCGCGCTGGACCTCGACGCGCTCGACGCGAACGCCCGCGACCTCGTCGCGCGGGCCGCGGGCAAGCCGGTCCGCGTCGCCAGCAAGTCGGTGCGCTGCCGCGACGTCCTGCGCCGGGTGCTGGCCGGACCCGGGTTCGCCGGCGTGCTCGCCTACTCCCTCCCCGAGGCGCTCTGGCTCGCCGGCGGGGACGACCCCGTCAGCACCGACGTCGTCGTCGGCTACCCGTCGGTGGACCGGGCGGCGCTGCGCGCGCTCGCCGGGGACGAGCAGGCCGCGTCCCGGATCACGCTGATGGTCGACTCGGCCGACCACCTCGACCTGCTCGACGACGTCGTCCCGCCCGGCCGGCGACCGGAGCTGCGCGTCTGCCTCGACGTCGACGCCTCGCTGCGCTCCGCCGGTGGGCGCCTGCACGTGGGAGTCCGGCGGTCCCCGCTGCACACCCCCGACGACGCCGTCGCGCTGGCCCGGCTGGTCCTCGCCCGCCCCGGGGTGCGGCTCACCGGGCTGATGGCCTACGAGGCGCAGATCGCCGGGGTGCAGGACGCACCGGCCGGCCGGCCGCTGCGCGGCCTGGCGGTCCGCGGCCTGCAGGCGGTCTCCGCCCGGGAGCTCGCCGCACGCCGGGCCGCGGTGGTCGCCGCGGTCACCGCGGTGGCGCCGCTGGAGTTCGTCAACGGCGGGGGCACCGGCAGCCTCGAGCGCACCGCGGCCGAGGACGCCGTCACCGAGGTCGCGGCCGGGTCGGGCCTCTACTCCCCCGCCCTGTTCGACGGGTACCGGGCCTTCACCGGCCGGCCCGCCACCTTCTTCGCGGTACCCGTCACCCGGCTGCCCGCTCCGGGGGTGGTGACCGTGGCCGGCGGGGGCTGGATCGCCTCGGGCCCGCCGGGCGCGGACCGGCTGCCCCCACCGACGTACCCGGCCGGGCTCCGCTGGTTCCCCACCGAGGGGGTAGGCGAGGTGCAGACGCCCCTGCGCGGGCCGGGCACCGAGGGCCTGCGAGTGGGCGACCGGGTGTGGTTCCGGCACGCCAAGGCCGGGGAGGTGTGCGAGCACGTCGACGCCCTGCACACCGTCTCCGGCGGCGAGCTGGTCGGCTCCGTCCCCACCTACCGCGGCGAGGGGCGGGCCTTCGGCTGATCGGCAGCCGCCGCCACGGGATCAGGACGGGGACGGCCGGGCTCCCGGTCGCCGGCGGCGCCGTCGTCGAGCGGCACCGTCTCCACCACCAGGCTGTCCCAGCGGTGCAGCACCGCCCCGGGCGCCGGCCGCTGCCGGACGACCCGGTGCACCACCGGCCAGGTCAGCGCGCCCAACGGCGGCCCGTCGGGGTCGGGCTGCGCCAGCGCGAGTCCCGCACCCTGGGCGGTGCGGTTGGCCTGCCCGAGCTCCAGGCCCACCACGTCGGGCACGAGGACCAGGTCGGCGGCTCGCTCCATGACGCCATGGTTGCGCCGCCCGCCGGCGGTGGGCAAGACCTCAGCGGGCGCGGGCCACCCGGGTCTCGTCGAACACCGGCTCGGTCGACTCGTAGACCCGGCCGTCGGAGCCGAAGACGAGGAACCGGTCGAAGGAGCGGGCGAACCAGCGGTCGTGGGTCACCGCGAGCACCGTGCCGTCGAAGGCGGCCAGCGCCTCCTCCAGCGCCTCGGCGGACAGCACGTCCAAGTTGTCCGTGGGCTCGTCGAGCAGGAGCAGCGTGGCCCCGGACAGCTCCAGCAGCAGGATCTGGAACCGGGCCTGCTGCCCACCCGACAGGGTCCGGAACATCTGGTCGCCCGCCGCGGCCAGGCCGTAGCGGCGCAGGGCGGCCATGGCCCGCCCGCGGTCCACTCCCGGCCGGCCCGGCTCGCCGTGCCAGAGCAGGTCGACGGGGGTCCGGTCCTGCCACTCCGGATGGGCGTGCGTCTGGGCGAAGAACCCGGGGACGACGCGGGCGCCGAGCCGGCACTCGCCGGTGTGCGCGACGTCCTGCCCGGCCAGCAGCCGGAGGAAGTGCGACTTGCCGGCGCCGTTGGCGCCGAGGACACCCACGCGGTCGCCGTACCAGACCTCGAGGTCGAAGGGCTTCATCAGACCGGTCAGCTCCAGCTGCTCGGCCATGACGGCGCGCACCCCGGTGCGCCCGCCCCGCAGCCGCATCGCCACCTTCTGCTCCGGCGGGCGCTCCGGCGGCGGACCGGCCGCCTCGAACTTGGCCAGGCGGGTCTGCATGGCGTGGTAGCGGTTGGCCATGTCCGGCGAGTTGGCCGCCTGCTGCTGGAGCGTGCGCACCAGGTCCACGAGCCGCTGGTGCTCCTCGTCCCAACGGCGGCGGAGCTCGGCCAGCCGCTCGTGCCGCGCCGTCCGTGCGTCGTGGTAGCTGGCGAAGCCACCGCCGTGGACCCACGCCGTCCCGCCCTCGACGGTCACCACCCGGTCGGCGACCCGGGCCAGCAGCTCGCGGTCGTGGCTGACGAACAGCACGGTCTTGCGCGTCTCGAGCAGCCGTTCCTCGAGCCAGCGCTTGCCCGGGACGTCGAGGTAGTTGTCCGGTTCGTCGAGCAGCAGGACCTGGTCGGGGCCGCGGAGCAGCGCCTCGAGGGCCAGCCGCTTCTGCTCGCCGCCGGAGAGCGTGCTGAGCTCGCGGTACTTGCAGCGGTCGTAGGGCACGCCGAGAGCGGCGACGGTGACGGTGTCCCAGGTGACCTCGGCGTCGTAGCCGCCGGCGTCTCCCCACTGGGCCAGCGCGTCGGCGTAGGCCATCTGCGAGCGCTCGTCGTCGGTCTCCATCAGCGTCAGCTCGGTGGCCTCCAGGGCGTCCCAGGCCGCCCGGACGGCCGGCGGCGAGAGGTCGACGAGCATCCGCTGGACCGTGGTGTCGTCCCGGACCGAGCCGATGAACTGCCGCATGACCCCGAGCCCGCCGGTCCGCGCGATCGAGCCGGCCTCCGGGGTCAGGTCACCGGCGATGATCCGCAGCAGCGTCGTCTTGCCGGCGCCGTTCTCACCGACCAGCGCGGCGCGCGCTCCGTCGCCGACGCGGAAGTTCACGTCGTCCAGCAGCACCCGCCCGTCGGAGAGGGTGTGCCGGACCGCACTGACGTCGACGTAGCCCACGCCGACATCCTCCCGTGCCCGGCAACCGCATTCGCGGTCAGCCGATGTGCCGGTCCAGCCGGTAGCGGGCCAGCCGCTCGACCAGCTCGGGCATCGCCCCGACCGGGGACCCGCCCAGCTCCCGCCGGCAGTCGCGCACGACACGGACCAGCACGTGCGGCCCGACGCGTCCGGAGAACTCGGACCTGAGCCGGTCCACCGCCCCGACGACGGCGTCGTCAGCCGCCTCGTCCCGCCCGACGGCCGGCAGCAGCCCCTCGGCGTCGACGGGCGCCGCGGGATCCTCGGCGGCGGGTCCGGAGCTCGGCGGGACGACCAGTGTCATGCGGTGGTCCTCCTCCAGCGCGGGCCACGATCGCTGGTGTCCGTGGCGGTTCCACACGCTCCCGCGCCCGGGCGCCGCGCGCCAGGGACCAAAGGCCTGCCCGCCTCCCGGGCCCTAGCCCAGGGTGATCGCGACGACCGTGGCGCCCGCGGCCAGCAGCATCGCCAGGACGACGAGCGCGGCCACCAGCCGTCGTCGCCGGTCCGCGCGCGGACCGCCCGCCCCACCCATCCCCATCATGTCGGCAGGCTAGCCCGGCCACGGCCGTCGCGGAGCGGTGCGCGCGCCGGCCGGCTCCGCGCCCGGCCGGTTTCACCGCCACCCGGCCGGCGGTAAGGCTTCCGGCATGGCCGCTGTCATCTCGCTCGTCGTCATCGTCACGCTCGGCCTGCTCGTGACCCGCGTCGCGACCGTTGCGCTGACCATGACCGGCATGTCGCTGGCGCACGCCCGCTTCCAGGCCCGCTCGGCCTTCACCGGCACGGGGTTCACGACGTCGGAGGCGGAGGCGGTCGTCTCGCACCCGGCGCGCCGGCGCATCGTGATGGCGCTGATGCTGGTCAGCGGCGCCGGGGCGGTGTCGGTGCTGGGCACGCTGATCCTCAGCTTCGCCGGCGTGGACTCCACGGGCGGTGGCCTCCAGCGCGCCGCGGTCATCGTGGGCTCGCTGGCGGCCCTGCTCTGGCTGGCGCGCAACCAGTACGTCGACCGCGCCCTCCGCCGGGTCATCGAGCGGGTCCTGCGCCGGTTCACCGACCTCGACGTCCGGGACTACGCGGCCCTGCTGCACCTGCGGGGCCGTTGGCGGGTGGTGCAGATCCCGGTGGAGGACGACGACTGGATCGCCTCCCGGCCCCTCGGCCGGCTCCGGCTGCCCGAGGAGGGCGTCGCCGTGCTGGGGGTCGAACGGGACGACGGCACCTGGGTCGGCGCGCCGGGCGACGACCTCCGGCTGCGCAGCGGCGACGTGGTCGTGCTCTACGGCCGGCAGGCGATGCTCGACGACATCACCGACCGGCTGCACGGCGACGAGGGCGAGCAGGCCAGCGAGCGGTCGCGGGCGTGGCACGCCGCGACGCCGCCGGTCGAGGTCGTCGAGCGCCGCCGCTAGCCCGCCACCGGCGATCGTCGTACCCACCTGCCACCGTGGGGGCGTGACCACCGTGCACGACCTCGCCCTGATGCGGCTGGTGGCCCAGCACCTCGCGGGCCCGCCGGCGGAGGACCCGGCGGCCGCCGTCCACCGACTGGCCGCGGCTCAGGGGCAGGACTTCCCCGGCGCGGTCACCTCCGTGGCCCTGCGCACCGCGGGCCGTCGGCGCGAGGACGTGCTGAGCGCGCTGGACCGCGGCACGATCGTCCGGTCCTGGCCGATGCGGGGCACGCTGCACCTGCTGCTCGCCGAGGACCTGCCCTGGCTGCTGGAGCTGCTCGGCCCGCGGGCCCTCGCGGGGCTGGCGTCGCGGCGCGCGGCCCTGGAGCTCACCGAGGCCCAGGCCGAACGGGCCCGGGAGATCGCGGTCGCCGCCCTCTCCGGCGGCGGGCGGCTGTCCCGCGCCGCCCTGCTGGCGGCCATCGACGGCGGAGGCGTCGCGACCACCGGTCAGCGGGGGTACCACCTGCTGTGGTTCCTGGCCCAGACGGGGACGCTCTGCCTCGGGCCCACCGACGGCGGCGAGCAGCAGTTCGTGCTGCTCGACGAGTGGGTGCCCGCACCCCGGCGGCTGCAGCGCGAGGAGGCGCTGGCGGAACTGGCGCTGCGGTACTTCCGCGGGCACGGCCCGGCCACGGTCGCCGACCTCGTCCGCTGGGCCGGCAGCACGGTGCGCGACGTCCGCGCCGGGCTGGCGGTCGTCGGCGACCGGCTGGCCAGGCTCGAGATCGGGGGCACCGAGTACCTCCTCGACCCCGAGCTCCCCGACCGGCTTCGGGCGCACCGCGAGGAGGCCCGGGCCGTGCGGCTGCTGCCCGGCTTCGACGAGTACGTCCTGGGCTATGCCGACCGCGGCGCGGTCCTCGACCCGCGCTTCGCCGAGCTGATCGTGCCGGGCCGCAACGGCGTCTTCCGGCCGACCGTGGTCAGCGACGGACGGATCGTGGGCACCTGGCGGTGGACCGGGACCGGTCGCCGGCGGGCCGCCACGGCGGAGTTGTTCGGGCCCCGGGACGACGGCCTCTCCGCCGTCGTCCCCGGGCTCGCCGCGGCGCTGCCCTGAACCGAGGGGTCAGCCCCGCCGCTCGACGAGGAACACGGGGATCTGCCGGTCGGTCTTCTGCTGGTACTCGGCGTAGGGCGGGTAGGCCGCGACCGCGCGCTCCCACCACTGGGCCCGCTCCTCGCCGGAGATCTCCCGCGCCGCGCCGTCCCACGGCTCCGGCCCGTCCTGCACGGTGACCTGGTCGGGATGCGCGCGAAGGTTGCCCACCCAGGCCGGGTCCGTCGGCGCGCCACCCTGGGAGCCGACCATCGCGTAGACGCCCTCGTGCTCGACCCGCATCAGCGGCTGCTTGCGCACCTTCCCGCTCTTCGCGCCACGGGTGCTGAAGATGACCACCGGCAGCCCGGTGTCCAGCAGCGTGTTGGCCTCCCGGCCCCCCGTCGCCTCGTAGCGCTCCACCTGGTCGCGGACCCACTGTTGCGGACTCGGCTCGTACTCACCCTCCAGCGGCATGCCCCGAATCTAGGGCTGCGACGGCTCCCCGGCTCGGCGACCCGAGTCGCGGCCACCCCGGGTCCGGTGGCACGGTTCGTGCGGCTGATCGACAGGAGGAACACCGGGGATGCGGTACAGCGAAGGCGGCAGCCTGGACACGTCCGGCGTCCGGGACGCACGTGGCGGCGGCGGCGGGGGGTTCGGCGGCCGCCGCGGCGTGGCGGTCGGCGGTGGCGGGCTCGGTCTCGTCGGCCTCGTCGTCGTGGTGCTCATCCAGGTGCTGGGCGGCGGTGGTGGCGGCGGATCGGGCCCCGGCCTGAGCACCTTCAACGGTCTCGGCGACGGGCAGACCACCGACAACGGGCGGCTGGAGCAGAACTGCCGCACCGGCGCGGACGCCAACGAGTCGGTCGAGTGCGCCGTCGTCGCCGACATCGAGAGCGTCCAGGACTTCTGGACGCAGACGCTCGGCGAGCGCTACGTCCGCACCGAGACGGTGTTCTTCTCCGGCTCGGTGCAGACCAGCTGCGGTGGGGCGACCAGCGGGTCGGGGCCGTTCTACTGCCCGGCCGACCAGCTCGTGTACATCGACCTGAGCTTCTTCGACCAGCTGGAGCAGCAGTTCGGCGCGCAGGGCGGGTTGTTCGTCAACGCCTACATCGTCGCCCACGAGTACGCCCACCACGTGCAGAACCTGCTGGGCACCAACCGGCAGGTCACCCCGGGCGAGACCGGTCCGACGAGCGGGACGGTGCGCCTGGAGCTGCAGGCCGACTGCTACGCCGGGGCGTGGGCCAACCACGCCGAGACGGTGCCCGACGAGTCCGGCCAGCCGCTGATCGCCGAGATCACCGAGGACGACATCGACCGGGCCCTCGACGCCGCCGGCCGCATCGGCGACGACTTCATTCAGGAGAACCTGGGCGGTGGGACCGTCGACCAGGACGCCTTCACCCACGGCTCCTCCGAGCAGCGCCAGCTCTGGTTCCGCACGGGGTATGAGACCGGCGACCCGCGAGCGTGCGACACCTTCGCCACGGACGACCTCGGCTGATGACCGACCACCTGCGCGTCACCCGGGACGGGCACGTCGCGACGCTGACCATCGACCGGCCCGAGAAGCGCAACGCGATGACCCTCGGGATGTGGTCCGCGCTTCCCGGGGTGCTGGCGCCGTTGGCGGACGACCCGGCCGTCCGCGTCCTCGTCGTGACCGGCGAGGGACCGAGCTTCTGCGCCGGCGCGGACATCACCGACCTGCTGCGCGGGGAGGACCCGGCCGACCCGATGGCCGACGTCCGGCGGCACAACCTCGCCGCCCAGGCCGCGCTGCGCGACTTCCCGAAGCCGACTGTGGCGATGGTGCGGGGCCACTGCATCGGCGGTGGCGTGGAGCTGGCCACCTGCTGCGACCTGCGGTTCGCCGACCCGACCGCGGTCTTCGGCGTCACCCCGGCGAAGGTCGGCATCGTCTACACGCCCTCCTCGACGCGTGCGCTGCTGGACCTCGTCGGACCGGCGACCACGAAGTACCTCCTCTACAGCGGTGAGCTGCTGGACGCGCCGACGGCGCTGCGCACCGGGCTGGTCGACCAGCTGGTGGAGGCCGGCGACCTGGAGCCGGCGGTGCGCCGCTTCGCCGACGTGCTGGCCTCCCGGTCGGCCCTCACCCAGCGGGCGACCAAGGAGGTCGTCGCGGCGCTCACACTGGGTGACGACGGCGAGGCCGTCGCCGCGCCGCGGTACCTCGAGACGATCGCGACGGGCGAGCTGGCCGAGGGCGTGCGGGCCTTCGGCGAGCGCCGCGCGCCGCGGTTCCCGTGGCCGAACTGATCTTTCCCGTTTCGCACCACCCGGTAGCGGGGTACCGGACCCTCTGCGAGGAACGGCGCTCTAGCCGAGCGGCAGAAGGACGGCGCAGCGTGCATCGCTGCACTCCCCTGTCTCCCCCGATCCCGCCCCGGACCGCACGGATGCGCCGGGTGGACTTTCGTCAGCTCAGCCGCCCGAGTACAGCGGCGCTGACCCTCCGTCAGGATGGCCCTCCGGCCAGGTGAGCAAACCGGCCGGATGTGTGCCGCGATGTCGCTGGGGTAGCGCTTCCACCAACCACGATGCATGCCGAGGAGGACCGATGACTCACTCCATCGACACCCCGTTCCCCCCGCCGGCTCCCGCCGGTACGGGTGCCCATTCCCCCAGCTCGACGTCCGGCCAGTCGAAGGCCGACGTGGCCAAGGACGAGGCCCGCAACGTCGGGCAGACCGCCGCGCAGGCCGGTGGCCAGGTCGCGGCGACCGCGAGCGACCAGGCCAAGCAGGTGGTGGGCGAGACCCAGCGCCAGGCCAAGGACCTGCTGGACCAGGGCCGCTCCCAGCTCAAGGACCAGGCGATCAGCCAGCAGCAGAAGGCTGCCACCGGACTGACCGCGCTGGCCCAGGAGCTGCGCAGCCTCGCCGACGGCACCAGCGAGGGCGCCCCCGGCCCCGCCCGTGACCTGCTCCAGCAGGCCTCGGGCATGGTCGAGGGCTTCGCCGACAAGCTGCAGAACCGCGAGCCGGCCCAGCTGCTGGACGACGTGCGCAGCTTCGCCCGTCGCAAGCCCGGGATGTTCCTGCTCGGTGCCGCCGTCGCGGGCGTCGTCGCCGGTCGCCTGACCAGTGGCGTCAGGGCCGCGCACAGCGACTCGGGTCAGTCGGGCACCGGCACCTACCCGGGCACGACCAACTACGTCGACCCGACGCCGACCTACTCCGACTACTCCAGCGCCACCACCGGCACGGGGACGGGCACCGGTGCGCCGCTGCCCCCGCCCCCGTACGGCACGGTGCCGCCGAGCGGCAGCATGGTCCCCCCGACCACGCCCGCGGGCTGGGACGACCCGGCTCGCCGGCCCGGTGAGGTGAGCTGACGTGAGCTCCCCCTACACCGGGGCGACCTCGGCGGGAACGCCGCAGGACTACGCCCAGCCGGCCGCCCAGAACTACGCGGCCGACTACTCGCAGGGCCCGCACAGCGGCGCCATGGGGACCCCCACGACCGAGTCGGGACACCCGGACGTCGAAGGCGTCTCCGTCGGTGCCCTGATCGGCGAGGTCGCCAAGGACATGTCCACCCTGATGCGCCAGGAGCTCGAGCTGGCCAAGGTGGAGCTCAAGGCCGAGGCGAAGAAGGCGGGAACGGGTGCCGGGCTCTTCGGCGCCGCCGGTTTCTCCGCCTTCATGACGATCCTCTTCCTGTCGATCGCCCTCTGGTGGGCCCTGTCCCACCTGGTCGGCCACAGCTGGTCCGCCCTGATCGTCGCGATCCTGTGGGGCATCGCCGCCGCGGTGGCGGGCCTGATGGGCAAGAAGAAGTTCGAACAGGTCAATCCCAAGCCCGAGCGCACCGTCGAGACCCTGTCCCAGGTTCCCGGCGCCCTGAAGCCCAACTGACCCCCAGACCGCGAGGAGTCGCACAATGACCAGCAGTGACCCGGACGTCATCCGGCGGCAGATCGAGGACACGCGACGCGAGCTCAGCTACGACGTCGACGCCCTCAACGAGAAGGTCAACCCGAGCCGCGTCATGGACCGGCGAGTGACCGCGGCCAAGGGGCGCATCAGCGGCCTCAAGGACAAGGTGATGGGTTCGGCCCACGACACCAGCCACCAGGCGCAGGGGATGGCCTCGAACGCGGCCGGCTCCGTGCAGGGAGCCGCTTCCAACGCGGCCGACAGCGTGCAGTCCGCGGCGTCGTCCGCCGTGGGTGCCGTCCAGCAGGCGCCCGACCAGGTGATCCGCCAGACGCAGGGCAACCCCCTCGCGGCCGGGCTGATCGCCTTCGGGACCGGCTGGCTGATCTCCAGCCTGCTGCCCGCTTCGCAGAAGGAGCAGCAGCTGGCCCAGCAGGCCGAGACGGCCCTGCGGGAGAACAAGGACACGCTGCTCGAGCCGGCCAAGCAGGCCGCGCAGGAGATCGGTGACCAGCTCAAGCCGGCCGCCCAGCACGCGATGGAAGAGGTCAAGGCCACCGCCCAGGACGCGGCCGACACCGTGAAGCAGGAGGGCCAGTCCGCGGCCCAGGACGTGCAGGGCCAGGCCCAGCAGTCCAAGGAGAGCGTGCAGAGCAAGGCCTCCAGCTGACACACCCGTGGGTTCTCCGACCCACCGCACCACCTGCGCCCCGCCGGTCGACCCGGCGGGGCGCAGTGCTGTCCGGAGGTCCTCACCCCGACGGGTGAGCCCTCCCGACGCCGGCTGCAGGGCCCCGTTCGGGGCGCCGTTCCTGCTGGGGACGACGCCATTCCGGCGCGCCCGCCCCGCGGTCGTGCCACGACCGACGGGAGCCCCTCGTGGACTCGCCCCTGCACTCCCCCGGCGCCTTCCGCGTCCTGGTGGCCGACGACGAGGACGACATCCGCGACCTCGTCTGCCTGGCCGTGCGCAAGGCGGGCTGCGACGTCGTCGTCTCCGTGCCCGACGGCTCCCTCGCCCTGACGGCGGCCCGCAGCGAGCTGCCCGACCTGGCGGTGCTGGACGTGTCCATGCCCGGGGCGACCGGGCTGGAGATCTGCGCCGCGCTGCGAGCCGAGCCCGAGACCGCCGGCATCCGGATCCTGCTGCTGTCCGCCGGCGCATCCCTCGACGAGGTCGCGCGCGGGCTGTCCGCCGGCGCCGACGCGTACCTGGCGAAGCCGTTCACCGTCGCCGGTCTGGTGCAGCAGGTGAAGACCCTGACCGCGGGGGTGCCGGCATGAGCCTGGCCGTTCTCGACCGTCCCGGCGCCGAGCCGGTCCCCCGGCGGCTCCCCGACGCCCGCAGAAGGCAGATCGCCGTCGACGGGCCGGTGCCCAGCGCGCTCGGCTTCGCGGCCGGCGCCGCGCTGCTCCTGCTCGGCCTCGTCCCGGTCGTCGACGGGACGCTGACCTACGCCGGACTGGCCGTGGCCCTCGTCGCCACCGGCGCACCCTGGCTCGCGCGCCGCTCGACGTCGGCGGTCGCCGCCCTCGGCCTGCCGGCCGTCCAGCTCGGCGGGGTCGCCGCACTCCACGCCGGCACCGCCTCGGCGTCGATGCTGTTCCTCCTGGCCGGCCCGTTGTGGGCGCTGGCAACGTACCGGGGCCGGGCAGGCGTGGCCGTCGCGGTCGCCGGCACCGAAGCGGTGCTGCTGATGCCGTTCCTCGCCGGCGGCGCCGTCGCCCCGGCGCCCGGGACGCTGGTCCTGGGCCCCCTGGTGGTCGCGGTCGGCAGCCTCGCGGTCTCCGAGACCCAGCGCCGCCTGCGTGCCCAGCGCGCGGACATCGTCCGGCTGCACGGCGAGCAGGCCGCTCTCCTGGAGCAGGTGCGCAGCCGGGCCGACGAGCTCGACACCGCCTCGCGCATCCTGGCCGCACGCGCCCAGACCATGACCAGCGTCATCGACGCGGTCACCCAGCAGTCCATCATCGGCACCGACCGGGACGGCACGATCCGCGTCTGGAACCCCGGCGCCGAGCGGATGCTGGGGCTGCTGCGCCCCGACGTGGTGCGCAAGCGCTCCATCCTCGACTTCCACCAGCCCGAGGAGCTCGCGGCCGCCGCGGAGGCCACCGGGGCCCCGACGCCCCTCGCGGCCCTCGTGCACGTGGCGCGCGAAGCCGGCAGCGACGTCCGGGACTGGACGTACGTGGCCGCCGACGGCACCGAGCGGACGGTGTCGGTGGCCGTCACCCCCCGCTCCGACGACCGGGGCGTGCACGCCGGCTGGAACTTCGTGGGCACCGACATGACCGAGACCCGGGCCACCGAACGGATGAAGGACCAGTTCGTCAGCCTGATCAGCCACGAGCTGCGCACGCCGCTGAGCTCGATCCTCGGCTACCTCGAGCTGGTCATGGACGACGAGGACCAGCCGCTGACCGACGAGCAGCGGCAGTACCTGTCCACCGTGGAACGCAACGCGCAGCGGCTGCTCCGGCTGGTCGGCGACCTGCTGTTCACCGCCCAGGTGGAGAGCGGCCGGTTCACCCTGCAGCCGGCCGACGTCGACCTCGCCGCCGTCGTGCGGGCCGCGGAGGAGACGGCACGGGTCTCGGCGTCCACCGCCGGCGTGGAGATCGTCGTGGACGTGCCGGCCGACGGCCTGGTCGTCTCCGGCGACGCCGTCCGGCTCGGCCAGGCGTGCGACAACCTCGTCTCCAACGCCGTCAAGTTCACCCCCGGCGGCGGGCAGGTGCGGCTCACGCTGCGCCAGGCCTGGCAGGCCGAGGACGGCATGGTCGTCGACGACGAGCGCCCCGGCACCGCCCCCGTCGCCCTGCTGTCGGTGGCCGACACCGGTATGGGCATCCCGGCCGGCGAGCAGGGCGAGCTGTTCACGCGCTTCTTCCGGTCCTCCACCGCCCGGCGCAACGCCGTGCCGGGCGTGGGCCTCGGGCTGACGATCACCAAGGCGATCACCACCGCCCACGGTGGCTCGCTGGACCTGGTCAGCGCGGAGGGTGAGGGCACCACCTTCACCATGACCCTGCCCCTGACCCCGGCCGCCTGAGTCCGCCGCGATGCCCGAGCCCAGCGTGCCCCCGCCTCCCACCCGGGAGCGGGGTCGCGCTGCGTCCGGAACGGAGTCCGCGGCGGAGCAGGCCCCGGAGGCGCGGAGCTGCGCCGAGCAGGCCGATTCCTTGCGTAATCCTTGCGGAACCGTGGCGGGTGGCCTGCGGTTGGCCCTCCAGAGTCCTAGGTGTCACCGGAAGCGCCGGTGCCACCCACGGACACAGGAGACACAGGACATGAGCACCACCGCCACCGCTTCCAGCT
>NZ_JAAGWG010000023.1 GCF_010682065.1 Blastococcus saxobsidens | reverse complement strand
TCGTCGGCTGACAGCCGCGGGAGCATCGCAGCGAGCGCCAGCGAGCGAGGAGCGGACCGCGGCGCGGAAGCCGACCAAGTGGGCATCGTCGGCTGACAGCCGCGGGAGCATCGCAGCGAGCGCCGCTGTGCTCAGCGGCAGACCGGCACGTCGAAGTCGGTGTTGTGCAGCGTCGGCTCGCCGGGCACGTCCCCGTTCATGAAGGAGTTGGCCGGCGACCAGCGCCCGGCCCACTCGCCGGAGTCGACGAGGTACCAGAAGCCGTCGGGCATCACGCTCGGGATGCTGGGCGCGTAGTAGCGGCAGCGCACCTGCACTGTGGTGTCCGGCGGGATCTTCTGGGCCTGCCCCTGCAGCGTCCGGGGGTCGGAGAAGGTGTTGGCGCCGAGGCTCCCGGTGGTCTCCGGGCGCAGCCGGCCGTCCCCGGTGCTCGGCAGGGCGGGGAGAGCCTCGGGCTCGTCCTCGCCCAGCAGCAGGAAGCCGGTCGTGGTCCCGGCCACGACGAGTGCCGCGGCGACCGCCAGCACCCACGGCCGCCGCCACCCGGGCCGTCCCGGCGCGGTGGCGGACTCCGGTACGGGCTCCGGTGCGGTCTGCGTCGCCGTCTCCGGTGCCGTCACCGCTGGGGTCGGGGTCGCGGCCGGCTGGGGGCCGCAGGTCTCGACCAGGCGTGGCGCCCCGGCGGCGTCGGGGTAGCCGGGGGAGTGCTGGAGCGCCCAGGCGTCGAGGTCGCGCACGGCGCCGGTCACGGCGTTGCGCGGGTACCGCCCGCGGCACCAGTTGTCCAGCGTCCGGGGGCTGACGAGGCTGCCCGAGACCTTCGACAGCTGGTCGCGGCCGCCATGGGCGTTCACGAGCCAGGTGATCTGGCGGACGAACGGATCCGTCGTGCTGGACATGCATCTCCCGTTGACCCCGAGCCCCCCGCGATGCGGCGCAAAGTACCGCAAAACCGGCCCGGGAACGGGACGGAAAGGCCCGGACGGCGGTACCTCTGGAGTGCCGCCCGTCCCTGACCACGGCGGGCCGGTCCGGTGGGTGACGGTGGGAGCACCGCGAGCCCCTGGGGGGCGGCAGCGCTACGGGGGTGCTGCCGCCCCGCCCGCCGGTCTCAGCCGGGCGGTGCGGTCGGCCGGGGTGAGAACCCGTAGGGCAGCTCCAGGCGGTGGGCGGCCAGCAGCGGCGCGTCGGCCAGCACCTCCGACGTGGGCCCGTCGGCGACGACGACGCCGCCGTCGAGGATCACCGACCGAGGGCACAGCTGGGCGGCGTAGGGCAGGTCGTGGGTGACCATCAGCAGCGTCACCGGCAGCTCGGCCAGCACCTCGGCGAGCTCGCGCCGCCCGGCCGGGTCGAGGTTCGACGACGGCTCGTCCAGCACGACGATCTCCGGCCGCATCGCCAGCACCGTGGCCACGGCCACGCGCCGGCGCTGGCCGAACGAGAGGTGGTGCGGCGCGCGGTCGATCGCGTCAGCCATGCGCACCTGGGCGAGGGCCTCGGCGACCCGGGCGGTCACCTCGTCCTCGGGCAGGCCGAGGTTGCGCGGCCCGAAGGCGACGTCCTCGCCGACGGTGGGCATGAACAGCTGGTCGTCGGGGTCCTGGAAGACGATGCCGACCCGGCGGCGGACCTCCTGCAGCGAGCGCTTCTCCACCGGCAGCCCGGCGACGGTCACCCGGCCGCGGCCGGCCCGCAGGATGCCGTTGAGGTGCAGCACCAGCGTCGTCTTCCCGGCCCCGTTCGGGCCGAGCAGCGCCACCCGCTCGCCCTGCTCGATCCGCAGGTCGACGCCGAAGAGCGCCTGGTGGCCGTCCGGATAGGCGAAGGCGAGGTCCTCCACGAGCAGGGACGGCGGTGGAACGCTCACCCCAGCAGCATCCCGGTCAGCAGCACGGCGGCTGCCGCCAGGGGGAGGCTGAGGGCCAGCGCCCACGAGCCGGGGGCGACCGGGGCGGCCGGGCTCCCGGGCAGGCTGCCGGTGTAGCCGCGGCTGACCATGGCCAGGTGCACCCGCTCACCGCGCTCGTAGGAGCGGACGAACAGCGCTCCGGCGGTTGCGCCGAGGACCCGCAGGCCGCGCAGGCCGCCGCCGGTGAAGCCGCGGGACTCCCGGGCCACCCGCATGCGGTGCAGCTCGCCGCCGACCACGTCGGCGTAGCGGATCATGAACATCAGGATCTGCACGAGCACCTGCGGCAGCCGTAGCCGCTCCAGCCCGCGCAGCAGGGCCCGCGGCTCCGTCGTCGCCGCCAGCACGGTCGCGGCAAGGATCGACAGCGTCGCCTTGGCCAGCAGCCCGCCGCCGGCGGCCAGCCCGCTCTGCGAGACCGACAGCCCGAGCACCTGGACCTCGGGCCCGCGGGCCACGAAGGGCAGCAGGACGGCGAAGGCCACGAAGGGCACCTCCACCACCAGGCCGCGCAGCAACCGGGCGGGACCGACCCCGGCCACGGCGGCCACGGTCAGCACGGCCAGCAGGTAGCCGGCGTAGGCGGCCGGCGCCCAGGGCGCCTGCACCGGCGTCAGCACGACGACGACGGCGAAGGCGAGCACCGCCACGAGCTTGGTGTGCGGCTCCAGCCGGTGGACGGCGGTGCCGCCCGGCAGGTAGCGGGCGGTCAGGGAGGCCCCGTGGCCCGCGCCCACCTCAGCCCTGGCCGGGGACGCCGCGTCGGCGGACCAGCCAGGTCACGCCGCCGGCGAGCCCGAGCGTGACCAGCACACCGACGATCCCGGCCGCGCCCGCGGAGAGCCGGTTCTCCTCGCCGTTCCACAGGTAGTCGGCCAGCGGCGAACCGGCGGCCGCGCTGTCCTCCGCGGTGTGCGCGAAGCCGGCCCGCTCCGCGGCCCATTCCAGGCCGTCGGGGGAGGAGCTGGCGTACCAGCTGACGACGCCGGCGACGACGAGGGCCACCGTGACGCCGACGATCCAGAGGGTGCGGCCGCGGCGGGTCATCGGGGAACCTCCACGGTGGCGGGGCGACGGTCCTCGAGCACGGCCGCGGAGCCGAGGCCGCGTGCGCCGTGGACCAGGTCGGGGCGGACGGCGAGCACCGCGCCGATGATCGTGACGGTGATCGCGGCCTCGCCGAGGCCGATGAGCAGGTGCACGCCGGTCATCGCCGATGCGACGGTGCCCAGCGGCAGGTCGACCGCGCCGCCGAGGGCGAACAGGCCGACGAAGGTGAGGGCGGCGGCGGGCACCGAGAGGAACGCGGCGACCCCGGCGGCGGTCAGCACACCGGTCCGGGTGCGGGGCAGGACGGCGGCCAGCCCACGGAAGACGCCGTAGCCGACGACGACGGCGAGCAGCGCCATGAGCGTGACGTTGGTGCCGAGCGCGGTCAGCCCGCCGTCGGCGAAGAGCACCGCCTGCACGAGCAGCACCGCGGTCATGCACAGCACCGCCGTCCAGGGCCCGACCAGCACCGCTGTCAGCACCGCGCCGATCAGGTGGCCGCTGGTCCCGGCGGCGACCGGGAAGTTGATCATCTGGCCGGCGAAGACGAAGGCGGCCGTGAGCCCGGCCAGCGGCGCGGTCAGGTCGTCCAGCTCGGTGCGGGCCTTGCGGAGGGCGAGGGCCACCGTGCCGGCGGCGAGCGCGCCGGTCGCCACGGAGGTCGGGACGTCGAGGAATCCATCGGGGACGTGCACGACGTCGACCTTATTGCACATCGTTTGCAACTGGCTCGTCGCGGCCCCGGACGGGTGCGACGGAGGCCACCGCGAGGGGCGGCGCAACACGACCGCAACGAACGGGCGGGACACGCGGTCGGGAGTTCACCGCACCGAAACGCGACGCCGTCGTCGTCGGAAACACGAGCCCGGCACGGTGAACGCCACTCGACACGGGTCACCTACGGCCCCGACACCTGGAGGAGGTTGCCGTGGTCAACACCGGCGACACCGCCTGGATCCTCGTCAGCGCCGCACTCGTGCTGCTGATGACTCCGGGCCTGGCACTGTTCTACGGCGGCATGGTCCGCGCGAAGAGCGTGCTGAACATGATGATGATGAGCTTCGGCGCGCTGGCGCTCATCAGCGTGCTGTGGGTCCTCTACGGCTACTCGATCGCCTTCGGCGACGACCTCGGCGCGGGCCTGCTCGGCGACCCGACCCAGTACTTCGGCCTCAAGGGGCTGATGGAGGACACCACCAGCGAAGAGGGCGGGCTGCCGGTCATGGCGTTCGTCGGCTTCCAGGCCGTCTTCGCCATCATCACCGTGGCGCTGATCTCCGGTGCCATCGCCGACCGCGCCAAGTTCGGCGCGTGGATGGTCTTCGCCGGCGTCTGGGCGACGGTCGTCTACTTCCCGGTCGCGCACTGGGTCTTCGACTTCAGCCTCGACGAGCACGTCGGCGGCTGGATCGCCAACAACCTCGCGGCGATCGACTTCGCCGGCGGCACCGCGGTGCACATCAACGCCGGTGCGGCCGGCCTGGCGCTGGCACTGGTGCTGGGCAAGCGGCGCGGCTTCGGCCGCGAGGCGATGCGCCCGCACAACCTGCCGCTGGTGATGATCGGCGCGGGCCTGCTGTGGTTCGGCTGGTTCGGCTTCAACGCCGGCTCGGCGCTGGCCGCCAACAACACCGCCTCCGTCGCGTGGGTCAACACCCTGGTGGCCACCGCCGCGGCGACCCTCGGCTGGCTGCTGGTGGAGAAGATCCGCGACGGCCACTCGACGTCGCTGGGTGCCGCCTCCGGTGTGGTCGCCGGTCTGGTCGCCATCACCCCGGCCTGCTCCGCGGTCTCGCCCGTCGGCGCGATCATCGTCGGCGCGATCGCCGGTGCGCTGTGCGCCCTGGCCGTGGGCCTGAAGTACAAGCTGGGCTACGACGACTCGCTCGACGTCGTCGGCGTCCACCTCGTCGGTGGCCTCTGGGGCACCATCGCCATCGGCTTCCTGGCCGACCCGGATGCCCCGGCCGGCGTGGAGAGCCTCTTCTTCGGCGGCAGCGTCGACCAGCTGTGGCGGCAGGTCGTCGGGGCGGTGGCGGTGCTCGCCTTCTCGTTCATCCTTACGCTGGTCATCGGCTTCGTCATCCAGAAGACCATGGGCTTCCGGATCACGGAGGAGGACGAGATCACCGGTATCGACAACGTCGTGCACGCGGAGTCGGGCTACGACTTCGCCTCGCTCGGCAGCAGCGGCTCCACCGCCCCACTGGCCGGCCAGGCTCGCGCCGAGGCCCGCAACACCGAGAGGACGCTGGCATGAAGCTGGTCACCGCGATCGTCAAGCCGTTCAAGCTCGACGACGTCAAGAACGCCCTGGAGCTGATCGGCATCGCCGGGCTCACCGTCAGCGAGGTGCAGGGCTTCGGCCGGCAGCGCGGGCACACCGAGGTCTACCGCGGTGCGGAGTACCAGGTGGACTTCGTGCCCAAGGTCCGCATCGAGGTGGTCGTCAGCGAGCTCGACGCCGCCCGCGTGGTGGACGCCGTGGTCGAGGCCGCCTCCACCGGCCAGATCGGCGACGGGAAGGTGTGGGTGACGACGATCGACGAGATCGTCCGCGTCCGCACCGGTGAGCGCGGCGACGACGCGGTCTGAGCCGCGGCGTCGGCAGTAGCTGACGGCGCCGGCCGGGGGAGCGACATCGCTCTCCCGGCCGGCGTCCGCTGTTTCCACGGTCGATCACTTCCAGGGGGAGTCGTGCTGGACACCCAGGCGCTGCCGCGGCTGAGCCGCGCCGAGCGGGTCGCCGCCCTCGACGGGTGGCTGGCGGGGCTGCTCGCCGATGCCGTCGGGGGCACCCCGCCGGCGCAGGCGCGCCGGGGGAGCCCGCCACCCCGCACGGGGACCGACGGGCTGGCCCTGGTGGCGGTCGGCAGCCTCGGCCGCCGGGAGCTGCCCCCGCACGGCGACCTCGACCTCGTGCTGGTCCACGACGGCCGACCCGAGATCGCCGCCATCGCCGACGCGCTCTGGTACCCGGTGTGGGACGCCGGCGTGCGGCTGGACCACTCGGTGCGGTCCGTCGCCGAGGCCGTCGCCGTCGCCTCGACCGATCCCAAGGCCGGGCTCGGGCTGCTCGACGCCCGGCTGGTCGCCGGGGACGCCGAGCTGGCCGGGCGGCTGCGCGCCGCCACCCTGGCCAGCTGGCGGCAGCACGCCTCCCGGCTGCTGCCGCAACTGCGCGACCTCCGCCGGGAGCGCGGCCGGCAGCTCGGGGAGCTGGCCTTCCTGCTGGAACCGGACCTCAAGGAGGCCTACGGCGGGTTGCGCGAGGGTCAGGTGCTGCGCGCGGTCGCCGCCGCCCAGCTGGCCGACGAGCCCAGCGCCGAGGCCGAGCAGGCCTACGCCTTCCTCCTCGACGTGCGCGACGAGCTGCGCAGCCGCTCCGGCCGGGCCGCCGACGTGCTGGTGCGCCAGGAGCAGCGGCCGGTCGCCGACGCGCTCGGCCTCGCCGACGAGGACACGCTGCTGCGCGAGGTCAGCCTCGCCGGTCGCCGGCTGGCGTTCGTCGCCGACGAGACGTGGCGCCGGGTCGAGTCGGCGCTGGTCCGCCGTCCCCGGGGCCGGTACCGCCGGGTGCGTCGCGAGCCGCTGGCCGAGGGCGTCGTCCGGCAGGGCGACGAGGTGGTGCTCGCCCGGGACGCGCGCCCCGCGGCCGACCCCGGCCTGGCGCTGCGGGCCGCCGCGGCCGCCGCCCGCGCGGACCTCCTCCTCTCGCCGTACACCCTCAAGGTGCTGGCGGTGCACAGCCCGCCGATGCCCGAGCCGTGGCCGCCGGAGGCGCGCTGGTCCTTCCTCCGGGTGCTGGCCAGCGGGCGCGCGGCGGTGCGTGTGCTGGAGCAGCTGGACCAGGAGGGCCTGCTGTCCCGGCTGCTGCCGGAGTGGGACCGCGTGCGGTCGCTCCCGCAGCGCCACCCCTGGCACCGGTTCACCGTCGACCGGCACCTCGTGGAGGCCGCGGCCGCGGCCAGCGAGCTGACCCGCGACGTCGACCGGCCCGATCTGCTGCTCATGTCGGCGCTGCTGCACGACATCGGCAAGGGCTATCCGGGCGACCACAGCGTGGTGGGGGAGCCGGTGGCGGCCGAGATCGCGACCCGCATGGGCTTCGCGCCGGACGACGTCGCCACGCTGGCGACCCTGGTGCGCCACCACCTGCTGCTGCCGGCCACCGCCACCCGGCGCGACATCGACGACCCGGCGACCATCGAGCGGGTCGCCGACACCATCGGCCGGGACGCCTCGGTGCTGCAGCTGCTGCACGCGCTCGCCCAGGCCGACGGCGCGGCCACGAGCGCGTCGGCCTGGTCGCCGTGGAAGGCCCACCTGGTGGCGGCCCTGGTCGCCCGGGTGCAGGGCGAGCTGGGCGGGACGCCGTCGGCGGTGCCCGCGCCGGTGCTGCACCCGACCAGCGCCCAGGTGAGCGCGCAGCTGCCCGCGGCCGGCGACGCCGGCGGCGCGGTGACCGTCGGCATCGCCGACGTCCCCGACGGCCAGCAGGTGACCGTGCGGGCCCCCGACCGCCCCGGGCTGCTGAGCACCTGCGCCGGTGTGCTGGCGCTCAACCAGCTGGACGTGCGCGCGGCCAAGATGACGGTGGCCGACGGCTACGGCACCGGCGTCTTCTCCGTCCGCCCCCGCTTCGGCCGGGCGCCGGTGCCGGAGATCCTCGCCGACGGCGTCCGGGCCGCGCTGGAGGGCACGTTGCCGCTGGCCGAGCGGCTGCGGCAACGGGAGGCGGACTACCGGCAGGACGGCCGTGCTGCGCCGCCGCGGATCTCCTGGCACAACGGGGAGGTCAGCGGGGACGCGACCGGGATCGTCGAGGTGCGCGCCGGCGACCGCGCGGGCCTGCTCTACCGGCTCACCGCGGCGATCGCGGGCGAGGGGCTGGACGTGACCGGCGCCCGCATCGAGACACTGGGCGGGGATGCCGTCGACTGCTTCTACGTCTGCAACCCCTCGGGCTCGCCGGTGGACCCGGGGCAGCGCGAGCGGGTGGACGCGGCGCTGATCACCGCCACCCGGAGCGGGGGAGGGGCCGACACGCCGCCCTGATGTCCTCGGTTCTGTCACAGGGGCGTGCGACGGTCGAAGGCGGTCGGGACGGACCGGTCCCATCTGTCGAGAGGAGCCCGTCGTGGACAGCCGCCAGTGGGCCTGCCCCACCTGCGAGGAGGAGCGGGACTTCGTGCAGCCGCCCTGCATCGACGGCCACAGCGGCGACGGCGGCGAGTGCCCCGAGTGGATCTGCGCCGACTGCGGCACCGCGGTCGTCACCGGCGACGCGGCGGTCCTGCCGGTCGTCGTCGCCGCCGCCCGCGCGGCCTGAACGCCCTCGCCGCTCCCTCGATACGCTGGGAGCAGGTGGCGCGGCGAGCCCGCGCCCGTGAGCTCTGTGAGG
The DNA here is from genome assembly GCF_010682065.1 of Blastococcus saxobsidens. Lineage (GTDB taxonomy): Bacteria > Actinomycetota > Actinomycetes > Mycobacteriales > Geodermatophilaceae > Blastococcus > Blastococcus saxobsidens_B. Next base: position 84,461 of record NZ_JAAGWG010000023.1, on the reverse strand, counting down.
ACGTGCTGTGTTCGAGACCCTTTCCGACCGCCTCGACAAGGTCTTCACCGGCCTGCGGGGCAAGGGTCGGCTCTCCGACGCCGACATCGACGCGACGGCGCGCGAGATCCGCATCGCCCTGCTCGAGGCCGACGTCGCGCTGCCGGTGGTCCGGGCCTTCATCGACGCGGTCAAGGAGCGCGCCCGCGGGGCCGACGTCTCCCAGGCGCTGAACCCCGCGCAGCAGGTCGTCAAGATCGTCAACGAGGAGCTCATCAAGATCCTCGGTGGCGAGACCCGGCGCGTCCGGCTGGCCAAGCAGTCGCCCACCGTCATCATGCTGGCCGGCCTCCAGGGTGCCGGTAAGACGACGCTCGCCGGCAAGCTCGGCCGCTGGCTCAAGGAGCAGGGGCACACCCCGCTGCTGGTCGCCGCGGACCTGCAGCGCCCCAACGCGGTCAACCAGCTGTCGATCGTCGCCGGCCAGGCCGGCGTCGACGTCTACGCACCCGAGCCGGGCAACGGCGTCGGCAACCCGGTGCAGGTCGCCCGCGACTCGATCGACCACGCCCGCCGCACCATGCACGACGTCGTCGTCGTCGACACCGCCGGCCGGCTCGGCATCGACGCCGAGCTGATGCAGCAGGCGGCCGACATCCGCGACGTCGTCCAGCCCGACGAGACGCTGTTCGTCGTCGACGCGATGATCGGCCAGGACGCCGTCACCACGGCGCAGGCGTTCCAGGAGGGCGTCGGCTTCTCCGGCGTCGTCCTCACCAAGCTCGACGGCGACGCCCGCGGTGGTGCGGCGCTCTCGGTCCGCCACGTGACCGGGCAGCCGATCATGTTCGCCTCGACCGGCGAGAAGCTCACCGACTTCGACGTCTTCCACCCCGAGCGGATGGCCTCGCGCATCCTCGGGATGGGCGACGTGCTCACGCTCATCGAGCAGGCCGAGAAGACCTTCGACGCCGAGCAGGCCGAGCGCATGGCCGGCAAGCTCGCCTCGCGCGAGGGTTTCACCCTCGAGGACTTCCTCGAGCAGATGGTCGCGATCCGCAAGATGGGCCCGATCGCGAACCTGCTGGGCATGCTGCCGGGCGCCGGGCAGATGAAGGAGCAGCTCAAGCAGGTCGACGACCGCGAGCTGGACCGGGTGACCGCGATCATCCGGTCGATGACGCCGGAGGAGCGGGTCAACTCCAAGATCATCAATGCCTCGCGGCGGGTGCGCATCGCCAACGGTTCGGGCATGACGGTCACCGACGTGAACGCGCTGCTGGAGCGGTTCGCCCAGGCGCAGAAGATGATGAGCCAGATGGCCGGCAGCATGGGCCTGCCCGGCATGGGCCCCATGTCGAAGAAGCAGCGCGGCCGGCAGCAGCAGGCCCAGGCCGCGCGCGGCAAGGGCAAGAAGGGCAAGGGGAAGGCCAAGGGCGGCCCCGCCCGCCGTCCCGTGGGTGCGCCGGGCCTGCCGCCGGGCGCCGGTTTCCCGGGGGGCGCCAACCCCTTCGGCGGCGGCATGCCCGGTCTCCCGCCGGGTCAGGGGCTGCCCGACCTGAGCAAGCTGAACTTCGACCAGTTCAAGGACCAGCAGGGCAAGTGAGCGGACCCGCGCTCCACCTCGCCGGTGTGGTGCTCCCGGAGGGGGAGCACCGCGACGTCTGGGTGCGCGACGGCCGGTTCACCTTCGAGCCGGTGCCGGGCGCGGAGACGGTCAGCCGCGGTGGCTGGCTGATCCCCGGGCTGGTGGACGCGCACTGCCACGTCGGCATCCTGCGCGGGGGCGGGCACGCCGAGGACCTCGCGGAGGCCCGTGCCCAGGCGCTCACCGAGCGGGACGCCGGCGTGCTGGCGCTGCGCGACTGCGGGTCGCCGGTGGACACCCGGTCGCTGGACGACGACCCGGAGCTGCCCACGATCATCCGGGCCGGCCGGCACATCGCCCGCACCCGCCGCTACATCCCCGGCCTCGGCATCGAGATCGAGCCCGAGGACCTGGTGGAGCAGACCCGGGTGCAGGCCCGTCGGGGCGACGGCTGGGTGAAGCTGGTGGGGGACTGGATCGACCGCGCGGTCGGTGACCTGGCCCCCGAGTGGCCGGCCGACGTCGTCGCCGCCGCGATCGCCGCCGCCCACGAGGAGGGCGCCCGGGTCACCGCGCACACCTTCGGCACCGACGCGCTGCCGGCGCTGATCGAGGCCGGCATCGACTGCATCGAGCACGGCACCGGGCTGACCGAGGAGCTCATCGGCGAGATGGCCCGCCGCGGCACCGCCGTCGTCCCCACGCTGGTCAACGTGGAGAACTTCCCGGGCTTCGCCGACGCCGGGGAGAAGAAGTTCCCCACCTATGCCAGCACGATGCGGCGGCTGTACGCGAACTCCGGGGCGGTCGTGCGGGCCGCCTACGAGGCGGGCGTGCCGGTGTTCGCCGGCACCGACGCCGGAGGCGGCATCGACCACGGCGTGATCGCCGACGAGGTCCGCGCGCTCTGCCAGGCCGGCATCCCGGCCGAGGCGGCGCTGGCGGCGGGCTCGTGGAAGGCGCGGGAGTGGCTGGGCCTGCGCGGCATCGAGGAAGGGGCGACGGCCGACGTCGTCGTCTACGAGACCGACCCGCGGGCCGACCTCGACTCGCTACAGCGACCGCAACGAACGATCCTGCGCGGCCGCGTCGTCGCCTGACCCCGGTCGGGCGGACCGCCGGCGGTCAGAAGATGCAGCCGGTGTCCGCGGCGGTGCGGGGCTGGTCCTCGGCCGCCGGCGCCTCCGGGGCCTGGGCGTCGGTCGCCTGGCCGATGCCGTTGAAGTCCGAGCCGAGCACGAGCTGGACGGTGCCCGGCTCTGCGTCGCCGCCCACCGTGACGACCGCGCCGGGGACGACGGCGGCGAGCGCGGCGGCCAGCGCCTCGTCACCCTCGGCGTGCCGGATCTCGGTCCGCGTGTAGTTCGAGGTGTCGGCGTTGCCGGCCGAGGCCACCGAGAAGCCGCCGGCCTCCAGCTCGCCCTGAGCCTTGGCAGCGAGCCCGCTGGTGCCCGAGCCGTTGAACACGGCGACGGTCACCTCGGACGGGTCGGCGGGCGCCGGCGGGGCGGCGGCCTCCGGTGCCTCCTCGGGCTCGGCCGAGAGGTCGGCGAAGAAGGAGCGGACGGTGTCGGCGTCCTCGAGCCGGACGATCGACATGCTGCCCTCCTTGTCCGGGCCGAGGTTGGGCACGGTCTGGAAGTCGATGCTGCCGGCGGTCACCGACTGCATCTGCTCGGCCAGCTGGAGCAGGTTGAGGTTCTTGTCCACGGTCAGCGACTCCGCGGCCGCCTCCACCAGCTCCCGCTGCTTGCCGAGGTCGAGCAGCACGTCGTTGGACAGCATCTGGCGGAGCACGCCGGCGATGAACACCTGCTGGCGGACGATGCGGTCCAGGTCCCCGCGGGGGAGCCCGTGCCGCTGGCGGACGAACTTCAGGGCGTCGGCACCGCTGATGACCTGCTGGCCGGCCGGGAACACCGCGCCGGACCAGCGGGAGTCGTCGACGGGCTCGCACAGGTTGACCTCGACGCCGCCGACGACGGAGGTGAGGTTGAAGAAGCCGAGCAGGTCCACCTCGGCGTAGTGGTCGATCTCCAGCCCGGAGAGCCGGCTGATGGTCTGCACGAGGAGCTGCGCCCCGGCCGCCTGCTTCTGGTTGTCCGACGCGCCGTCGTCGACCCCGGCGTAGCCGTAGGCGTAGGCGGCGTTGAGCTTGTCCTTCCCGTGGCCGGGGATCTCCACGTAGGAGTCGCGGGGGAAGGAGACGAACGACGCCCGGGACCCGTCGGCGGGCACGTGCACCAGGATCATCGTGTCGGTGTTGGTGCCGGAGTCGGTGCCGGCCTGCAGCTCGGCCAGCTGCTCCTCGGTGAGCGAGCTGCGGCTGTCGCTGCCGACCAGCAGCAGGTTCATCGCCTCGCCTGCGCCCTCGTTCCCCTCGGCGGGGATTGCGTCGGTGCGGTTGACGGTCGCGTCGGCGACCTGGCCCAGGTACCAGCCCCAGCCGGAGCCGGCGAGCAGCGCCGCCGACAGCACGCCCGCGACCACCCGGCCGGCGACGACGCCGCGGCGGCTGCGACGTGCGGGGGCGGCGGCCGCGGCCGGCTTCGCCCCGGCGCGGGACCGCGGCGGCAGTCCGGCCCGCGGATCGAGGCGCGGGGGCAGCGGGCGGCCGCCGGGGTCGTCCGGCTGGTGGCGGTCCCGGCTCACGGGCACCTCGCTTCCGGGATCGGCCCCGCGCCGGGGGTTCGTCGGTGGTCGGCTCCGCGACGAGCTGTCGTCGCATCTCGGCCGTCGTTCGATGGTAGCCAGGCCGCGCCGCCTCCCGGGCCCTTCGACACGGGGGCTCGGGGGTCGGCTCCCGCCAAGGGTGCCAACCGGCGTTCGCGCTGGTTGACTCCTCGCATGGTCGAGCCAGTGCCTGAGCCGGAGCCGTTGATCGATCCGAACGCGGACGCGCCCGACGACCCGGGCGAGCTCATGCCGGATACGCCGGACACCCTGCCGCCGGCGCCGATCGAGGCGACCCCCGACGACCCCGGTGGCGACCCGGGCGGCGTGCCCGAACCCGCCTGAGCACCGGGGCCTGGGCCGTCCGAAACCGGCTGGCCCTGGCCTGGGAGACTTCACCCGTGCTGTTGCGGATGTCCTCCCTGTTCCTGCGGACCCTTCGGGACGACCCGGCCGACGCCGAGGTCGCCAGTCACCGCCTCCTGGCACGTGCCGGCTACATCCGGCGGGCCGCTCCCGGCGGGTTCACCTGGCTGCCGCTGGGCTTCCGCGTGTTCCGCAACGTCGAACGGATCATCCGCGAGGAGATGGACGCGATGGGCGCGCAGGAGGTGCACTTCCCCTCGCTGCTGCCCAAGGAGCCCTACGAGGCCACCGGCCGCTGGACCGAGTACGGCGACAACCTGTTCCGCCTCAAGGACCGTCGCGGCGTCGACCACCTGCTCGGCCCCACGCACGAGGAGATGTTCACGCTCCTGGTGAAGGACCTGTACTCGTCGTACAAGGACCTGCCGCTGTCGCTGTACCAGATCCAGACCAAGTTCCGGGACGAGGCGCGTCCCCGGGCCGGGCTGCTGCGCGGCCGCGAGTTCACGATGAAGGACAGCTACTCCTTCGACGTCGACGACGCCGGCCTGGACAAGAGCTACGCCGCGCACCGCGACGCCTACATCAAGATCTTCGACCGGCTGGGCCTGGAGTACGCCATCGTCTCGGCGATGTCCGGCGCCATGGGCGGCTCCAGGAGCGAGGAGTTCCTGCACCCGACGGCGATCGGTGAGGACACCTTCGTGCGCTCGCCCGGCGGCTACGCGGCCAACGTCGAGGCGGTCGCCACCGTCGTCCCCGACGCGATCCCGCTCCAGGGCCTGCCCGAGGCGCACGTCGAGGACACCCCCGACACCCCGACCATCGAATCGCTGGTCGCCGTCGCCCAGCAGCTGTTCCCCGACGCCGGCTACACCGCCGAGTCGACGCTGAAGAACGTCGTCGTCACCCTGGTGCACCCCGACGGCACCCGGGAGCCGCTGGTCATCGGCCTGCCCGGCAACCGCGAGGTCGACGCCAAGCGCCTCGAGGCCCAGGTCGCCCCGGCCGAGGTCGAGCCGTTCACCGAGTTCGACAAGCACCCCGCGCTGGTCAAGGGCTACATCGGCCCGCAGGTGCTGGGCAGCGAGAGCGAGTCGGGCATCCGCTACCTGGTGGACCCGCGGGTCGTCAGCGGCAGCCGCTGGATCACCGGCGCCAACGCCCCGGGCAAGCACGTCTTCGACCTGGTGGCCGGCCGCGACTTCACCTGGGACGGCGTCATCGAGGCCGCCGAGGTGCTCGCCGGCGATCCCGCGCCCGACGCCTCCGGCCCGCTGGAGCTCGCCCGCGGCGTGGAGATGGGCCACATCTTCCAGCTCGGCCGCAAGTACGCCGAGGCGCTGGACCTCAAGGTGCTCGACGAGAACGGCAAGCTCGTCACCGTCACCATGGGCTCCTATGGCATCGGCGTCTCCCGCGCGGTCGCGGCGATCGCCGAGTCCACGCACGACGAGCTGGGCCTGATCTGGCCCCGCGAGGTCGCCCCGGCCGACGTGCACATCGTCGCCACCGGCAAGGACGCCGCGATCTTCGAGGCCGCCGAGTCGCTGGCGGCCGAGCTCGTGGGGCAGGGCCTCACCGTGCTCTACGACGACCGGCCGAAGGTCTCGCCCGGCGTGAAGTTCAAGGACGCCGAGCTGCTCGGCATGCCCACGATCGTCACGGTCGGCCGCGGCCTGGTCGACGGCGTGCTGGAGCTGCGCGACCGGAGGACCGGCGAGCGCGAGGAGATACCGGTCGGCGACGCCGCCGCCCGCGTGCTGGCCGCCGTCCGGGGCTGAGGACGTGCCCCGGGACGTCGAGGAGCAGGTGGCGCTCGGCGTCCAGCTGGTCGAGCAGCGCCTGGGCCTGGGTGACCGGGTGCACCAGCTGCGGCCGATCGACCACCTCGCCGGGTTCCGCACGCGGAAGGCCGCCGAGGCGGCGGGGGAGGAGCTCGTCGCTGCCGGCTACCGGATCGACGGGCTGTACCGCCGGTTCCTCACCGTGTGGCTGGAGTTCAGCGCCATGACCGCCGTCGACTCCGCCATGGCCGCTGCCTTCACGCGCGAGGTGGTCGGCATCGTGGACCGGCACGGCGGCACCTACGACGGCTGGGGCGGCTTCCTGGTCGGCGACGACGAGGCGGCGCCCGACGCCTGAGAGGGCCCGTCGGTGGCTGCGCCCCGTCTGGCACAATGGCTGGTCGAACACGTCGGGTGCGGCCCTCTCACCATGCCCGCGCGTGTCCATCGCTCCGCCCCGGCGTAACCCCACACGTCGCCCGGCGAGCAACCACACAGCTTTCGAGGAGAACACCACACACCGTGGCCACCAAGATCAAGCTCATGCGCCTGGGCAAGATGCGCGCGCCGTACTACCGCATCGTCGTCGCCGACGCCCGCACCAAGCGTGACGGCCGCTCGATCGAGACGATCGGCAAGTACCACCCCAAGGAGGACCCCTCCTACATCGAGGTCGACTCCGAGCGGGCGCAGTACTGGCTGGGTGTCGGCGCGCAGCCGACCGAGGCCGTCGCCGCCATCTTCCGCGTGACCGGCGACTGGCAGAAGTTCAAGGGTGAGGCCGCGCCGCCGCCCATGCGCGTCGCCGAGCCCAAGCCGGACAAGAAGGCCCTCTACGAGGCCGCCGTCCGCGCCGGCATGGACGAGCCGACCACCGAGGCCACCACGGCCAAGAAGAAGGCCGCCCCGAAGAAGGCCGCCGCCGAGGCGCCCGCGGAGGCCCCGGCCGACGCTCCGGCCGCCGACGCCGCGTCCGAGGCTCCGGCCGCCGACGCCGCGCCCGAGGCTCCGGCCGCGGACGCCGCTGAGAAGCCGGCCGAGTAAGACGTGCTCGAAGAAGCGCTCGAGCACCTGGTCAGGGGCATCGTCGACAACCCCGACGACGTCACCGTCGACCTGCTCACCAACCGTCGCGGCAAGACCCTCGAGATCCGGGTGCACCCCGACGACCTCGGCAAGGTCATCGGCCGCGGCGGGCGCACCGCCAAGGCGCTGCGCCAGGTGATGACCGGCGTCGGCGGACGCGGCCTCCGGGTCGACGTCGTCGACACCGACGGGCGCTGAGCCCGAGCTCTTTGAACGCACAGCACGAACCCACCGGCACCGTGGTGGTCGGCCGCATCGGCCGACCCCACGGTGTCCGTGGTCTGGCCACCGTCGAGGTGCGCACCGACGACCCCGACCAGCGCTTCGCCCCCGGCTCGGTGCTGCTCACCGACCCGGCCGAGCGCGGGCCGCTCACCGTCGTCGACAAGCGGTGGCACAGCGGCACCCTCCTGCTGCAGCTGGCCGGCCCGTCCGGCGAGGCCTACGAGCTCCGCGAGACCGTCGACGAGCTGCGCAACACCCTCCTGCTCGTCCCGATCGCGGACCTGCCGGAGATCGAGGAGCCCGACTCCTTCTACGACCACCAGCTGGTCGGCCTCACCGCCCGCCTGCCCGACGAGTCGGTCATCGGCGAGGTCACCGCCGTCCGGCACGAGGCGCAGGACCTGCTCGTCGTCCGCCGTGCCGAGGGTGGGGAGGCGCTGATCCCGTTCGTCTCCGCCATCGTCCCGACGGTCGACGTCGCCGGTGGCTTCCTGGTCGTGGACCCGCCCGAGGGGCTGCTCGACCTGTGAGCTTCCGGATCGACGTCGTCACGATCTTCCCGGAGTACCTGGCGCCGCTGCGCCAGTCGCTGCTGGGCAAGGCCATCGAGCGCGGCCTGGTCAGCGTCGGCGTCCACGACCTGCGGCAGTGGACCGACGACGTGCACCGCACGGTCGACGACGCCCCCTACGGCGGCGGTCCCGGCATGGTCATGAAGCCCGAGCCGTGGGGCCAGGCGCTCGACGCCGTCCGCCCGCCCGGCACGCGGCTGGTCGTGCCCACACCGGCCGGCCGCCCGTTCACCCACGCCATGGCGGTGGAGTGGGCCGCGGAGCCCGGGCTGGTCTTCGCCTGCGGCCGGTACGAGGGCATCGACCAGCGGGTCGCGGACTGGGCGGCCGAGGCCGGACCGGTCTCGGAGGTGTCGATCGGTGACTACGTGCTCGCCGGCGGGGAGTCCGCGGTGCTGGTCATGACCGAGGCCGTCACCCGGCTCATCCCCGGCGTCCTGGGCAACCGCGAATCGGCGGAGTTCGACTCGCACGCCGACGGCCTGCTCGAGGGCCCGTCCTACACCCGTCCGGTCAGCTGGCGCGGCCACGAGGTGCCCCCGGTGCTGCTCTCGGGCAACCACGCCGCCATCGACCGCTGGCGGCGCTCGGAGTCGCTCCGCCGCACCGCGACCCGGCGGCCCGACCTGCTCGCCGCCCTGCCCGAGGACGCGCTCACCGACGCCGACCGGGCGGTCCTCTCCGGTGACTGAGCGGCCGGTCCAGCGGACGACGGCGCGCGTCGTCGTCCTCGACCCGGCCGGTCGCGTGGTGCTGCTCGGCGCCCGGCTGCCCGATCCGTCGGTCCCGCCGGGAGAGGTGCTGTTCTGGTACACGCCCGGCGGGGGAGTGGAGGACGGCGAGACGCTGCGCGCAGCCGCCGTCCGCGAGCTCGCCGAGGAGATCGGACTGGTCGTGGAGCCCGCCGCCCTGGAGGGGCCGGTCTGGCTGCGCCGGCACGTCGGACCCTTCGGCGACCAGGTCTACGACACCCGCGAGACGTTCTTCGTGCTGCGCGACGTCGTGCACGAGGTCGTCCCCGGCGCGCTCACCGAGCTGGAGGTCCTCGCCGACGAGCCGCACCGCTGGTGGTCGGCCGAGGAGATCGCGGCGAGCGCCGAGGGCTTCGTGCCCGCGGACCTGCCGGCGCTGCTGGCGGAGCTGCAGAGCGGCCCGTGGACAGGGCCGCCGCGCATCGTCGGCTGAGGATGTGGCACAGTAGAGAGTCGCTGCTGGCCGACGGTCCCGCCGTCGCCGCGCTCCGCACCGGAGCCGCAGCACCCCGGAACGGACAGCCGGGGCATTCCGCTGTCCGCACCGAGATCGACCACCTGAGACCTGAGGACTGCCGAGATGAACACCCTGGACGCACTCGACGCCGACTCGTTGCGTGACGACATCCCCTCGTTCCGCCCGGGTGACACCGTCAAGGTGCACGTCCGCGTCGTCGAGGGCAACCGCTCCCGCATCCAGGTCTTCCAGGGCGTCGTCATCCGCCGCCAGGGCGGCGGCATCCGCGAGACCTTCACCGTGCGCAAGGTGAGCTTCGGCGTCGGCGTGGAGCGCACCTTCCCGGTGCACACCCCGGTCGTCGAGAAGATCGAGGTCCTCACCCGCGGTGACGTGCGGCGCGCCAAGCTGTACTACCTGCGCGAGCTGCGCGGCAAGGCCGCCAAGATCAAGGAGAAGCGCGAGCCGGTCGCTCGCTGACCTCCCTGCGCGGACACGCGTGACAGCCGGTGCGGACCGGCTGGAACTCGGCGGGTCCCCCGCGCCGTACGCTGGCTCTCGATGAGCAGCGACCGGCCCGGGGGGCCCGCCGACGTCGTTCCGGAGGAACCGGGCGAGCCCGACCCGCAGCGATCGGGTGAGACCGATGCAGCGCCGGCCGCCGGGCGCGGGCGTCGACGCAACCGCGAGGACAAGAAGAAGGGCTCGTTGCTGCGCGAGCTCCCGATCCTGTTGCTGATCGCCTTCGTCCTCGCGCTCGTGGTCAAGACCTTCTTCGTGCAGGCCTTCTTCATCCCGTCCGGGTCGATGGAGCAGACGCTGCACGGCTGCACCGGCTGCACCGGTGACCGGGTACTGGTGAACAAGGTGCCCTACTGGTTCGGCGAGCCGGAACCCGGCGACATCGTCGTCTTCGAGGGGCCCGAGACCTGGACGCCGGAGATCAGCGTCGAGGAGCCTTCCAACTGGTTCACCGGCGCCCTGCTCTGGATCGGCCGCACGCTGGGCGTGGCGCCCCCGAGCGAGGACGACTTCGTCAAGCGGGTCATCGCCACCGAGGGCCAGACGGTGCAGTGCTGCGACGTCGAGGGCCGGGTCACGGTGGACGGCGAGCCGCTGGACGAGCCCTACATCCACGAGAACACCCCGATCGAGCAGCGCGCCTTCGGGCCGGTCACCGTTCCCGAGGGGCGCCTGTGGGTCATGGGCGACCACCGGTCGGCTTCGGGGGACTCGCGCATCCACATGGGTGACGAGTACTCCGGCACGATCGGCGTCGACGACGTCATCGGCAAGGCCTCGCTCATCGTGTGGCCGATCGACCGGTTCGGTGTCCTCGACGATCCCGACATCCAGGGAATGGCGGCCGACGGCGTGCCCGCCGCTCCGGTCGGTGGCCCGGTGTCCCCGGTCGGTGCGGTCGCCGTCCTGCCCTACGCCGTCGGTCTGGCCGGTGCGGTTCCGCTGGCCGCCTGGCGACGGCGCCGTCGCGCCCGCCGCGGGAGCGACTGACCGACGCATTTTCGCTTTCGCTTTCGTGGTGCGCCTGTGACTCGCGGAACGCTCAATCAGGTGTCGCTCTGACGGCACAAGAAATTGCCGAAAAGCATTCAAGCAACCGTTTCACCCTTCCGATGGAGACATTGCACGTTCCCGGAGAGTGAAACGGAGTTCATTGTGTCTGCACCTGTGGCGAGCACCGCCCGCGGGGTCACCCGCGTGCTCCTCCTCGCCGACGCGCCCGTCCTGCGTCGGGGGCTGGTCAGCATGATCAACGAGACCGCCGGCATGCAGTCCGTCGGCAGCCCCGGTGAGCTGCGGCGCGCCCTCACGCTGGCCGAGTCCGCCCGCCCCGACGCCGTCGTGGTGGAGCTGGGCCCGGGCCGCGCGGCGACCCTCAACGCCTGCCGCGACCTGCGGCGCCGCTTCCCGCGCGTCGCGATCATCGCGCTGGCCACCTCGGAGGACCCGGCCGTGGTCAACGAGGCCCTGGCCGCCGGCATCCGCGGCTACCTGATGATCAACACCTCGCCGACGCTGCTGGGCTGGGCCATCCTGGCCGCCCGCGCCGGCCGGACCGTCGTCGACCCGCAGATCCGCCGGGTCGAGCCCTCCGACGTCCCGGCCGCGAAGCCGTTCACCCCCGAGGTGCCGCTGACCCGGCGCGAGCAGGACGTCCTGGACGAGCTGCTGCAGGGCCAGTCCAACCGCCAGATCGGCCGCAACCTCTTCATCAGCGAGGACACCGTCAAGAGCCACGTCAAGGCCATCCTGCGCAAGCTGGGTGCCCGCGACCGGGCGCACGCGGTCTCCCTGGTGCTGTCCAACCGTGGCCCGGGCTGCACCTGCGGCGCGCATGCCCTCTCCGCGTCCGCCCCTGAGGCGACCGTCGACATCTGAGTTCCCCTCCTCCGGCACCTCGGGCCGGCCCCCTCGCCGGGGGCCGGCCCGAGGTGCGTCCGGGTCGTCGTACTGTCGTGCCGCGATGGCAACTCGTCCCACCCACACCCGGTCGGCACCGGTCCGGCGCGTGCCGGCCGTCGACCGGCCCGACGCGCTCTGGGACATGGAGCGCACGCTGCGTCGGCGCGGGTTCGAGTCGATAGCCGGCGCCGACGAGGCCGGGCGCGGCGCCTGCGCCGGGCCCTTGGTGGCCGCCGCCTGCATCCTCCCGGCGGGCAAGCGTGGGCGCGTGCCCGGCCTGGCCGACTCCAAGCTGCTGAGCGCCGCCACCCGCGAGCGGGTCTACGACGAGATCGTGGCCCGTGCGGTGTCCTGGTCGGTCGTCGTGCTGCCGGTGGCCGACCTCGACGCCCGCGGCATGCACGTCACCAACATCGAGGCGCTGCGTCGCGCCGTCTCCACGCTCGATCCCGGGGCGGACTACGTGCTGACCGACGGCTTCCCCGTGCCGGGGCTCGCACGACCGGGGCTGGCGGTGTGGAAGGGCGACCGGGTCGCCGCCTGCGTCGCCGCGGCCTCCGTGCTGGCCAAGGTGACCCGGGACCGGATCATGCTGGACCTGCACGAGCGCTGGCCGGAGTACGACTTCGCCGGCCACAAGGGCTACATCACCGACGTCCACACCGCGGCGCTGGAACGGCACGGGCCGTGCCCCGAACACCGGATGCGGTTCGTCAACGTGCGCAACGCCCGCGACTTGTACACAGCCCGGGTGACCGGTTCGGCCGGCATGGTCGATGATGGGGGCATGCGCCCTGAGTCCCGAGCCCTGACGAGCACCGAGGACCGATGAGCACCGAGGACCTCGAGAAGTACGAGACCGAGATGGAGCTGCAGCTCTATCGCGAGTACCGGGACATCGTCCGGCAGTTCACCTACGTGGTGGAGACCGAGCGCCGGTTCTACCTCGCCAACTCCGTCGACCTGCAGGTGCGGGAGGCCGGGGGCGAGATCTACTTCGAGCTGAAGCTCTCCGACGCCTGGGTGTGGGACATGTACCGCCCGGCCCGGTTCGTCCGGAACGTGCGGGTGCTGACGTTCAAGGACGTCAACGTGGAGGAGCTCGACAAGCCCGACCTCGAACTGCCCGAAGGCCCCCGGCTGCCGTAGCCGATGGAGTCCCGCCCGCCTGGTCTCGTCGTCGAGCATTCGGACTCCTGGGCCTACTTCCCTCCGGACTGGGAGCAGCAGGGTTCGTGGCGCGAGGCCACTCGTCACCTCCGCCATCCGTTCACGTCCCGCGCGCGTACCAAGAGCTTCACCAGGTGGTGGGCGCCGGTGCTGGAGAACGCCGTCGCCACCGGCTGCGTCGGCGTCTTTCTCCACGCCGGCTTCCGGGGACTGCTCGAGCAGCCGGATCTGGTCGTCCGCCTCGTCCGGCACGAGCACGATCCAGCTGTGCCCGCGGCACAGGCGATCGACGAGGTGCTGCGCAACGCCCTTCGGCCGGACGACCCCCGGCTGGCTCCTCCCGTGATCGAGCCGGTGCCGGGCTCCGACGTCGGGGCAGTGCGCGTGCGTCAGCGGGTGGGTGGCAGGCGTTGGGCGAAGGTCCAGGAACACGTCCGGTGGCTCGTGCCCGTGGCCGGGGTGGTGTGGGAACTCTCCACCTCGTCCACCGGCCGCGTCGAAGACATGGAGCGGCGGCTGCCGAAGATCGATGCGCTGGTGAACGGCATGCGCGATCCCATGCGGAACGCCGACGTCCCCTTCGTCGTCCTCCGCCCGGAGATGACCGCGGCCGGGGGACTGCTCGTCCGGGACATCCCGCACAGCTCCCTCACCATCGACCGCGAGGGCGGCGAGGTCATCTGGGAGGACGACGCCGTCCGGCAGCGCCGCGTCGAGTTGCCGCTGGGAACCGGTCCCGGAGAGGTGGCAGGGCTGCTCCGTGCCAGTTATCCGCCGGTGAAGGCCGGACATCCACGGATCCCCGATGTGTTCCGGCTGATGCTGGTCGACGACAGCGGGCGGGTGGTCGCCCGCAGTGCTGCGTGGGCGGCCGCCTACATGGACAAGATGTGGCCGGTGGAGCTGCTCGAGACCAGTGGCCTGCCCGTGCAGACACGACGGTTCAGCAACACCCGGCTCCTCAACAAGGCACATCCCGGAGCGGCGCCGTTGTGGGTCTTCAGCGGGGGCCTCTGGCTGCTCATGCTCTGGGCGTTGCTCGGTGCGGTGGTGGTCCTCGCTGTCGGAGGGCTTCTCGCCGGCAATCCCATCTGGTCGGACTGGTCGGGGTTCCTCGGCCCCCTCTGGCCGGACTGGTCGGACTTCTTCGGCCGGTGATTGCGGCGCCCGACCGGGTTGTCCACAGGTGCCCGTGAGCGCGCCACCTCCTCTCCGCCGGAACGGTTACGTTCCGCGGCGTCTGATGAGGAGGTGGTACGGGCGTGGCGGACATCGAGGTCGATCTCCCACTGCTCCGGGAGACCGCGGGTGGTCTCGGGATGCTCATGCACGAGTTCCAGCGGTCGGCGGACATCGTCGCGGACGCGGAACCGGCGATCGGCCGGAACGCGCTCCTCGACGAAATGCGTGAGTTCGTCGACGAGTGGACGTGCAACCGCGAGAAGCTTCTGGCGTCGCTGCAGGCCGTCTACGAGGCGGCGACGCAGAGCCACGACGCCTACGTGCAGGTCGACAACGAGCTGGCGCACGCGATCCAGACCGCGACCGAGAGCTGCTCGCCGTGACCGCCACCCCGGTGGCGCCGGCCTCGTTCGAGCCGCTCGACTCCCGCAACGGCGTGCCGGGCGATCCCGAGGAGCTCGCCACCCTGTCCCGCCGCTACGCCGACACGGCGGCGGAGATCGAGGCGCAGGCGGCCAATCTGGCGCAGCTGACCTCCCGCTCCCAGGAGGCGTGGAAGAGCCAGGCGGGCGACAACTTCGTCGAGGTCGCGGGTGACCTCGCCCAGCGCATCGGCCGGGCCCGGGCCCGGTACGACGCCGCCGCAGACGCCTTGGCGTTCTTCGCCACCGCTCTGGAGGGCGTGCAGATCGAGGCGTACGACGCGGTCCGCCGGGCGCAGGCGGCCGCGGACTCGCAGCGGGCCCTGCGCACCACCGCGCCGACGCCGTTGGGTGCCGCGGCTACGCCCGAGCAGCTCCTCGCCGCCGGCGACGAGCGGCGGGCGCACGAGCGGGCGGTCACGTCGGCCTCGGAGGCACTGGCCGCCGCCCGCCGGGACTACCAGGACGCGGTCGAGTCCTATGGCCGGGCCGCCCGTACCGCGGCGGAGGTCCTGAGCGCGGGGCGCAGTGGGGACGAGCTGGCCGACGACTGGTGGGACGTGAACGCCGGCTGGATCGACGCGCTCCTCGACGTCGTCTCCGCCGTCGCGCTCGCGTTGGTGATCGTCGCCGTCATCGTCGCCGTCGTCCTCGGCCCCGGCATCGCACTGGTCGGGATCCTCCTGGCCACGAGCAGCGGCCTGAGCCTCGTGTCGGCGGCGGTGCGCTACGACATGTGGGCCAGTGGCAACGGCTCCTTCGAGGACGTCCTCTGGGACCTGGCGGGCGCGATGACGTTCGGTCTGGGCAAGGGCGTCGCGGTGGGCGCCCGGGGGATGCTCGAGGTGACGGAGAGCGTCGGAGGACGCGTCGGAGCGGCCCGCGCGGGCCGGCAGGCGTTCGCCGATGCCAGCCGCGCGCCGCTGCTGTTCCACCTCGGCCGGCTGCCCGGCGTCCGTCCGCTGCTCGAGCTGTCGCCGGGTCTGCAGGCGACGTTCAGGGCGGCGGACGAGGCGGGAGATGTTGCCCGGGACAGTGTGAAGGCGGCGGCGGGCTCGTCCGGCACCGGCCTCACTCGCGCGGTCTCGTTCGGGGATCACGACATCGCGGACGCTGTGTCGGCGATCCACCGGATCCGTCAGGTCGGCGGCGCTGGTGCGCAGCTCAGCGCGCTGACCCTCCTCGCCGACACGATGGTCGTCGGAGCGGTGACGGTCCCCAATGTGGCGATCAACGGCCGGGCCGGCTGGGGACTCCAGGACAGCGCCCTTCCGAACGCGTGGACGGCGGCGGACGAGGCCGCGGCGTACGAGGCGGAGCGGGACCTCATCGTGCAGCGGTGGTCCATGCCGCTGGGGCGAGCGTCGTGACCGCGGCCGCCCGTGCCGTCAGCGACTTCAGGATCCTGCTGCCACCGGGATGGGCGCGCGTGCCCCTGGACGGGCGAGCGCCGCTCCGGATCAAGAACCTCGTCACCGAGCGGGTCCGCGACCTGCCCGCGCCGCGGCGGGCCGAGCTGCGGCCGTGGCTGGCCCGGGAGCTCACCGCCGCTGTGGCAGCGGCGGCGCGGCACGGCGGGATCGACGTCCTGCTCAGCGTCGACCCGGTCGCCGGCCGGCCGGTTCCGGCGTCCGGACTGATCACGCACGTGCGGGGACGTGGCGACGGCACGCTCGAGTCGCTGCTCCGCACGCTGGGATCCGGCGGTGAGGGCGTCCGCGTCCGCGAGCTGGGCGTGGTCGAGGTCGCGGGAGCCCGTGCCGTCCGCCGACTCACGTCGCGGCAGGAGAAGGTGCCCGACGAGGACGGCGGGCCCGGCGCCGTGCTGACCGTGACCCAGGTCGACTTCTTCGTGCCCGTGCCGGGATCCGACGGGCTGCTGCTGCTCACCTTCTCGACGCCGGTCGAGCAGCTCGGGCCACCCCTGGTGAAGCTCTTCGACGTGATGGGCGGGAGCCTGCGATGGGTGTCGAGCTGACCGGCGGGCCGCCGGACATCGTCGTGGACTTCTCGGCGGCATGGGCCCGGGTGCTCCCGGACGACGACCTCGCGGACTGGGCTCGATCAGCGGCCGAGCAGGCCTGGGCACTCTCCGGGGCGCGGCCCTCCGCGCTCGACGAGGAGCGGCTGGCAGCCGAGTTCACGATCCTGGCGAGAGTGGCGTTCCAGAGCCCCTGCTTCGGTGCCTTCGTCTTCTGCCCCGCCCCGTCCCAGGGCGTTCGGGCCTGTGTCCGCCTGATCGGGCTGCGCTACCCGCCGGGGACCGAGGGCGGGACCATCGTCGACGAGTTCCTGCTCCCGGCCGAGCGGCAGCTGCTGGAACCGCAGGTCGAGCAGTCGACCGACGCCGGGCTGCGACGGATCCGCATCCGACAGCGCGCCTGGTCGGCCGACACCGGCCGGGTCTCCGACCACGTCGCCTACGTCTTCCCGGGCGACGACGGGGCGTGGGCGTTGACCACGTCGCTGCCAGATCCGCGCGAGGCCGAGCTGCTGCTCGCC
Source organism: Blastococcus saxobsidens (assembly GCF_010682065.1). Classification (GTDB taxonomy): domain Bacteria; phylum Actinomycetota; class Actinomycetes; order Mycobacteriales; family Geodermatophilaceae; genus Blastococcus; species Blastococcus saxobsidens_B. The sequence goes on along the minus strand of NZ_JAAGWG010000023.1, from coordinate 67,276 downwards.
GACCTGGACGAACTGGCGGCAGGAGTGCAGCTCTACCCTGGCGGGTGACCGGTATCCCGGCGGCCCTCCACAGGGATACCGGCCGTCCACAGATGCCGGTGAAGCCTTCGCGGTGATCGTCCCGGGCGGCACGGTCGAGAGGTGCCTCCAACCTCTGAACTCGGCGCCCGCGGTGAGCAGATCGCCGTCGCCTACCTGACCGACAGCGGACTCCGCGTCCTCGACCGCAACTGGCGCTGCCGGGAGGGCGAGCTCGACGTCGTCGCGCGAGAGGGCGACGCCCTCGTCTTCTGCGAGGTCAAGACCCGCCGCGGCATCGGCTACGGCCACCCGGTGGAGGCGGTCACGGCCGCCAAGGCCGGGCGCATCCGGGTGCTGGCGCAGCGCTGGCTGGCGGCGCACGACGAACACGCCCGCGACGTGCGGTTCGACGTCGTCGGCGTGCTGGTCCGGCCCGAGCGCCCGGCGCTCGTGACGCACCTGCGCGGAGCGTTCTCGTGACGCTGGCACGCACCTGGTCGGTGGGGCTGGCCGGCGTCCGTGGCGCCATCGTCGAGGTCGAGGTGGACATCGCCACCGGCCTGCCCGGTGTCGCCCTGGTCGGCCTGCCGGACGCGGTGGTGCGGCAGTCGGTGGACCGGGTGCGTGCCGCGATCGTCAACGCAGGCGGTGAGTTCCCGGCCCGGCGCATCACCATCGGGCTGTCCCCGGCGTCGATGCCGAAGCAGGGCAGCGGCTTCGACCTCGCGCTGGCCGCGGCCGTGCTGGCTGCTTCCGGCGCGGTCCGGCGGCGGGCCGTGGACCGCCTCGTCCTGCTGGGGGAGCTGGGTCTGGACGGCGCGGTCCGCGGGATCAGGGGCGTGCTGCCCGCAGTGCTGGCGGCGGCGCGAGCCGGGCACGTGCAGGTGGTCGTCCCGATGGCGAACGCGGCCGAGGCGGCGCTGGTCGACCGCGTCCAGGTGCTCGCGGTGGAGACCCTCACCCAGCTCCTGGCGCACTTGAAGGGAACGAGCCCCCTGGTGCCGTACGAGCGGGGCGCCCTGCCCGCCGAGCTGCCGGTGCCCGACCTCGGGGACGTGGTGGGGCAGGCCGCCGGGCGCCGGGCCGTCGAGGTCGCGGCAGCGGGCGGGCACCACCTGTACCTGGCCGGGCCACCCGGCGCCGGGAAGACGATGCTCGCCGAGCGCCTGCCCGGCCTGCTCCCGCCGCTGGACGAGGAGGCCGCGCTCGAGGTCACCGCCATCCACTCGATCGCCGGCACTCTGCCGCCGGAGGCGCCGCTGGTCACCCGGCCCACCTTCGAGGCGCCGCACCACTCGGCGACGATGGCAGCCCTCATCGGGGGAGGTTCCGGTCAGATCCGCCCGGGAGCGCTGTGCCGGGCGCACCGGGGCGTCCTCTTCCTGGACGAGGCCCCGGAGTTCCCGCGCGCGGTGCTGGACACGCTGCGCCAGCCGCTCGAGCGGGGGCAGGTCACGATCCAGCGGGCCGCCGGTTCGGCCACCTTCCCGTGCCGGGCGCAGCTGGTGCTGGCGGCCAACCCGTGCCCGTGCGCCAGCGCCGCCGGGGACACCGCCTGCACCTGCAGCCCGCTGGAACGTCGGCGGTACCAGTCGCGGCTCTCCGGTCCGCTGCTCGACCGCGTCGACCTGCGGGTGGACCTCCCGCCGGTGACGCGGGCGGCATGGCTGGACGGGCTCGGTGCGCCGGAGTCCACCGCGGTCGTGGCCCAACGGGTGTTGCGGGCCAGAGCGGCCGCGGGGGAGCGGTTGGCCGGGACCGGGCTGCGGCTCAACAGCGAGGTGCCCGGCCGGATGCTCCGCGAACGGTTCGTCATCCCACGGGCGTCGCTCACCCTCGCCGAGCGGGCGCTGGAGCGTGGCTCGCTCTCGGTGCGCGGGTTCGACCGGGTGATCCGGGTGGCCTGGACGCTGGCCGACCTGGCCGGCCGGACCGTGCCCGGCTCCGACGAGGTGGCCGAGGCGCTCGGCATGCGTTTGCAGCGGGCTGCGGCATGAACGCCCTCGAGGAGGACCTGGAGGACGCAGCCGTCCACTCCTCAGCCGGGGACATGCACCCGGGGCTGCGGCGGGCGCGGGCCTGGCTCAGCCGCGCGGTCGAGCCGGGCACGATCGACTTCTGGCGGTACGTCGAGGACACCGGCCCCGTGGAGGCCGCCCGGCGGATCCGCGCGGGCTCGGTCCCCGACCGGATCCGCGCACTGGTGGGCGCCCGGGCCGGGCAGGACGAGACGCCGGCCGACTTCCGGCGCGCCGAGCGGTGCGGTGCGCGTCTCGTCGTGCCGGAGGACGACGAGTGGCCGGCGTTCGCGCTGCACGCGTTGACCCGGGCCACCGCCGAGCAACCGCAGGACCCGGCGCGCCAGGACAAGCGCACGAAGGCGCTCGTGCCGCCGCTGGCCCTGTGGGTGCGCGGAGGGGCCCGGCTGGACGAGCTGACCGAACGCTCGGTGGCGATCGTCGGCTCGCGCGCCTCCACGGCCTACGGCGAACACGTGGCCGGCGAGCTCGGCCACCAGCTGGCCGGGCGCGGGTGGACCGTCGTCTCCGGCGGCGCGTTCGGCATCGACACCGCCGCCCACCGCGGCGCCCTCGCCGCCGGCGGGCCGACCGTCGCGGTGCTCGCCTGCGGCGTGGACCGGCCCTACCCGGCGGGGAACGGGGCGCTGCTGCACCGCATCGCCGACGAGGGCCTGCTGCTCAGCGAGTGGCCGCCGGGGGCGGCCCCGCACCAGCATCGGTTTCTGGTCCGCAACCGGCTCATCGCCGCCCTGACCCGCGGCACCGTCGTGGTGGAGGCGGCGGCACGGTCGGGTGCCCAGGCGACGGCGAAGCGAGCGCGGGACCTCGGCCGGCAGGTGCTGGTCGTCCCGGGCCCCGTGACGTCGGCCATGAGCGTGGGCTGCCACGAGCTGCTGCGGGAACAGGAGGGCGGCGCCCGGCTCGTGACGAACGCGGCGCAGGTCATCGAGGAGGTCGGCGGGATCGGCACCGACCTCGCGCCGCCGGTGGAGCGGCCGGCGTCGCCGCGGGACGGGCTCTCCGACCTCGCGGCTCGCGTGCTCGACGCCTGCCCGGTGCGCATCGGCGTGAGCCCCGAGCGGCTGGCGAGCGTCGCCGGCTGCGACGTCCTGGAGGTCCTCCGGGTGCTGCCAGCCCTGGAGCTCGCCGAGCTCGTCCAGTGGACCGGCACAGGATGGCGCCTCACGCCACCGCCGAAGCCCCCCGGCGCGGCGGCTTGACCAGGGGGGAGCGCCGACGGACCGTGCCCCCGTGTCCGCTCCGAGCACCGCCGAGGTCCGTGCCGGGCTGCCGCCTGCCCTGGCCGAGGCCCTGGCCGGGTACGAGGAGCACCTGACCGCCCAGCGGGACCTGTCGGACAACACCGTGCGGGGCTACGTCAGTGACGCGGTCCGGCTCCTCGACCACCTCGCCCGGCGCGGCGGCCAGCAGCCGCACGACCTCGACCTGGCCACGCTCCGCAGCTGGCTGGCGCAGGGCCGCACCCGCGGGCACAGCCGCTCCACGACGGCACGCAACGCCGCCGGCGCACGCAGCTTCACCGGGTGGCTGCGCCGGGCCGAGCTCCTCCCCGAGGACGTCGGCCAGCGCCTGGTGAGCCCGCGCCCCCGTCGCACCCTGCCCGACGTGCTCGCCCCGGCCCAGGCGCGCGACGTCGTGGAATCGACGTCAGGAGCCGAGGAACCTGTCGGTCTGCGCGACGCCGTCGTGCTGGAGCTGCTGTACGCCTCGGGCATCCGCGTCAGCGAGCTCGTCGGGCTGGACGTCGACGACGTCGACCGGGGCCGCCGCCTGCTGCGCGTGCTCGGCAAGGGCAGCAAGGAGCGCAGCGTCCCCTACGGCATCCCCGCCGAGCGGGCGCTGGACGCCTGGCTCAGCCGGGGGCGTCCCGCCCTGTCCATTCCGGACTCCGGACCGGCCCTGCTGCTGGGGATCCGCGGCCGCCGGCTGGACGCTCGCGAGGCGCGGCGCGTCGTGCACGCCGCCACGGCCCGCGTGCCGGGCGCCCCGGACATCGGCCCGCACGGGCTCCGGCACTCCGCGGCCACCCACGTGCTCGAGGGCGGCGCGGACCTGCGCTCCGTACAGGAGCTGCTCGGCCACGCTAGCCTCGCGACGACGCAGATCTACACGCACGTGACGGTCGAACGGCTCCGTGCGGTTCATGCCCAGGCGCACCCCCGTGCCTGAGGCGGGCGGCCGGGCGGCGATCCGGGCGAGTGACAGTCATGACCACGCGGGACCACGGACGGGGAACCCGCAGCACGACCGAGGAGCGCGACGTGTCTGAGGCAACGATCCACCGGCTCGACGAGTCCGGCGAGGACACCGACGCCATGCTGGCCGAGCTCTGGCACCGGTACGTCGAGGGCCGTGACGCCGGGCTGCGCGACCGGCTGATCCTGCACTACGCGCCGCTGGTCAAGTACGTCGCCGGCCGGGTCGGCAGCGGCCTGCCCGCACACGTGGAGCAGGCCGACCTCATCTCCTACGGCACCTTCGGCCTCATCGACGCGATCACCCGGTACGAGCCCACGCGCGAGGTCAAGTTCGAGAGCTACGCGATGGCCCGCATCCGCGGCGCGATCATCGACGAGCTGCGCAACACCGACTGGATCCCGCGGTCGGTCCGGGTCAAGGCCCGGGCGTTCGAGCGCACCGTCGCCGAGCTGGAGGCCAAGTATCACCGGACGCCGACCGACGAAGAGGTCGCCGACGTCATGGGCATGGACGTCGAGGACATCCGCAAGTTCCTGGGCCAGCTGTCCCTGGTCAACGTCGTCGCCCTGGACGAGCTGCTCACCGACGACGACGGCGGTTCCCCGCGCCTCGGTGACACGCTCCAGGACACCAGCGCGCTCGACCCCCAGGCCATGGCCGAGCACGGCGAGGCCCGGCAGCTGCTTGCCCGCGCCGTCGAGCAGCTGCCCGAGCGGGAGAAGGTCGTCGTCTCCCTCTACTACTTCGAGGGCCTCACCCTCGCCGACATCGGACGCGTCCTCGGGGTGACCGAGAGCCGCATCTGCCAGCTCCACACGAAGGCCGTCCTGCACCTGCGGACAAAGCTGGCTGACATCGCGTGACGATGTGACTCGTCACGATAGTTGAGCAATCGTCACTTTTCGTGGGCACAGCGTCGGTTCGTCACTTCAGTTGGGCAACGCGAACGTGCTGGTCAAGCGGGGGATGCGACGCTGAGTGACGCGCTTCGTCACTTTAGTTGGGCAATACGCAGGTTCGTCACTTCAGTTGGGCAAACCGGCCAGTTCGTCACCTTAGTTGGGCAAACTCGCGCTTCTCGTCACTTTAGTTGGGCAAGATACTTGTTCCTCGGTGCTCGCCGAGCACCAGGAAGTGTCAGTCTCTCGCCCTACCGTGCGTCCCTACCAGGTCCCGTTCGGTGAGGAGGCGGCATGGCAGGCAGGTCGGACGCGGTCAAGGCACGGTTGGAGTGCCGACGATGTCGATCGTCCATCAGCATCTGCGTCCCGGCACGACGCGGGGTGCCGGAGTTCCTTCGTTGCGATCACGACAACCACGGTGGCGTGCGTAAGGACGGTTCCGGCGACATCCTGTGCGAAGAGTGCGGCTGCCTGTGGAAGATCGGTGGTGACCGCCTGAGCCGCGAGATTGAAGAGGCGCTGTCCTCGAACATGCCGGAGTGGCGGCGACAGGGTGTCGTCGTCCTGTTCTGCGGGGACAGGTAAACCATGAGGGTCTTCATCTCGTCAGTCCGTCGTGGCCTGGCAGCCGAACGCGACTACCTTCCCGACCTCATCCGTGCGATTGGCCATGAGCCGTCGCGCTTCGAGGACTTCGGGGCACGCAACGCGACCAGTCGGGGGGCGTGCCTGGAGGGCGTGAATCAGGCAGAGGTCTACGTACTGCTGCTCGGCCCCCATTACGGGGACGAGATGGAGGACTCGGGAGTGTCCGCAACGGCGGAGGAGTTCAACGTCGCCCAACAGCGCGGCATCCCGATCTTGGTCTTCAAGAAGGCGGGCGTTGACCACGAGCCTGCCCAAGAGGACTTCATCCGTCGGCTCGGGAACTACCAGCAGGGCCGGTTCTGGGCGGAGTTCACCGACGAGAAGGCGCTCGGTGTCGCGGTCGCTACGGCCTTGCGGAACCTGAGCGTCCCGCCCGCGCCGCTCACCTACCTCCCGCTCTCCCAGCCCGTCGAGGCTGTCTGGCGACGCGACCGGGACTCACTCGATGATCGGAGCCTCTACGCGCCCGTTCTGGAGGTGCACGCACTGCCAACGTCGGTTGGCCCGCTGCGCCCCGTCTCTCAACTCTCGGAACTCGCCCAGCGTCTGGCCGTGCGGGGCCGCGAGATGGGCTTCTTCGGGCAGGCCGACGCCCTGACCATCGACCACGACAGCACCACCGCGTGGGCGCTCCGGCGCAACGACCGGCAGGGGGGCGGACGATTCAACGACCGCCAGAACGACCCGTACTCCGGGCTGGCAGTCGGACGGGACGGGGGAGCGATGATCTTCCAGGCGCTCCCGACCGACGTCATGGGCGCCCTAATCGACCAGGCTGACCTCGAACAGCGGATCAGCGTCCTGCTCCGCATCCTCGCTCCTCATCTGCCCGTCACCGAACACGTCGCGCTGGCCGCTGCCCTCGACCCCATCGATCGCGTCGCGGAAGGCGACCCGAGCCTGGTCGGGAACCGGACCAGCGGACACATGGCGGCGCACGGTGGTGACAAGGCCGCCCGTGCTGAGCCGGTAGACCAGGTCGCCCGCGCCAGCCTCACCGACGGACTTTCCGCCGTCGCCGAAGAACTCGCAGTCCGACTCCTTCAGGCCCTCCGCGCCACCACGACCTCGCGCGGCCCTTGGAGTTGACCCTGCCGGTTCCTGGCCCAGCGAGCCGACGTTCAGGTGACCGTCAGGCTTCAGGCAGCGTTCGAACGTGAAGGCTCCAAGGACGGCTGCCCGTCGGACGGGTTGGCGAGGTCAGCGCTGCTGTCGATGAGTGCGGTCAGCCGGGCGGCGTACTCGGCCACGATCGAGACGTGCTCGTCGGTGCAGCGGCGAGTGAGGGTGCTGAGGACGGCCATGACACCGCCGGTGCAGGTGCGTCCGCTGTCGGACTGGGTCCGCACCATCGGGGCTACGGCGGGGTCGCCGCCGGTCACCAGGCTCCAGATCCAGGCGTCGTAGGCGGGACGCCGCTCCGCCCAGGGCGTGTCTTTGCGGGCCAGCCTGGCACCGAGGAGCGCCTGCTGGAGGCCGTGCCAGTCCTCTTCGGGGATCGTCCAGTCGCCGGTGAAGTGGCGGCGGCGGTGCCCGTGGTTGACCGGGTGGTGGCTGTCGAGCGCGTTGGCGAGGTCGGCGACTGTGTCGTGGAACCAGTCGGTGCGGCGACCGTTGCCGAGGGCGCGTCCGGTGCGGACAACGGCGGCTTCGGCGCTGTAGTGCGGATAGCCGAGGAGATCGGCCGCTTCTTCCAGGCTGCATCGAGTGATCAGCCGAGTGATCGCGATGGGCACCGCGCGACGGACGTTGCGTTCGTTGGTCGGCGTGATCATCGGGAAGACCCGACGGTAGGTGGCGTCGTCGAGAAAGGCGGGCAAGTGGTCACTGGTGATGCGGTAGGTGCGGTCGGCGGCGGCGCTGCGAAGTCGAGCCGTAGTGGTGACGCCAGTGCGTCCCGGCTGGAAGTAGCGACCGAGCCCGACTGACGGTTCGCTCGTAGAACGGATGCGCGCCCACAGCAGGCGTTCGTTGCGGATGGTTGAGGCGACGAGACCGTGGAGTTGGTCGGACGGGGAGTCCTCGTCGAGGAGCCGGGCGGCGGTGACCAGCAGGGTGGCGGTGACGCGGCTGTCGACGGGCGGATGAGTCCAGGTGCGGTCGCTGCGGTCGCGCTTGCTGCGGTGCAAGCGTCGCGCGTGGCGCTCGGCGAGGTAGTCCACGGCCGGATCGGTCAGAGTGCGGGGCAGCATGGCCAGGACGCTGGGCTCGTTGGCCAGTTGCAGCAGAACGGCCAGGACGCGGAGGTCCCGTAGGTACTGGTCGGCGCTGACGGGCACGCCGAGCGAGGTCAGGTTCTCTGCGCGGCCATCGAGAATGGCGTTGAGCCGCTCCTGGAGCGCCAAGACGGGCGGGGGCGCGTCGAGGGCTTCAGCGTGGTCCAAGCGGGCGCCACAGAGCGTCTGAGCCGAGCCGACGGTCGCGCGGCAGGCGGCGGGGTGGGCCACCGGCTGGCTGACGCGGGGAATGAGGGTCACCCCGCGCACGCCGGAGTTGCCGACTGAGGTGTTGCAGGCCGGACAGGCGTGCGGGAGCAGGACTGCATGGCGGGTGCAGGCGACCGCCCAGGGTGTCTGCCAAGAGACGGCCCAGGTGGTGCGGTCGGGGTTCTCGTCGGGGGTGTCGGCGAGGCACTGCGGGCAGTAGCGGGTTAGCGGTGGCGCTACCCAGAGGGCGCCGTGCACGGTCCGGGCGGCCCGCGCTGGGGCGGTCGAGTCGAAGAGGTGCCCGTCATAGCGACCGAGGGTGAGGCGGGTGACCTCGTCGAGGGCCAGCCCGGTCGCGGTCGCGAACGCTTCCTGAGGTCCGTCAGGGAGGGTGACGGCGTACCCGGTGTCGATCTCGTTGCGCGTCTTCGATTCGAGTCCCGTGCGGACAGCGAGTTCGTTGGGAGTCATGCCGAGCCGGTGGCACAGGTTCAGCAGGTACCCGGCGAGGGACTCGTCGGGGTGTGCGGCGAGGCTGCGTGGAAGCCGTCGAGGAAGGCTCATGCCGGGACCCGCCGCTGGCGGTCACCGTTGAAGGAGCCGTTGCGTTGCTTCTTCCTGCTCGACGCGGCCTTCTTGCCGATGCTTGTGGCCGCGTCGATCTCGGGGCTGCTGCCGCTGACGGCGGCGTGATCCAACTGGACCTTCAGGAAGTCGTCGCGCGTGAGGTGCTCACCCCCGTCGGCGACAGACCGACCAAGAACGGCGTTGGAAGCCTCAGCGATGTAGCGGCTCAATGAGCCGATTACTCCGCCGGTCTGGGCGAACAGGAACTCCGGCAGATCCTCGCTAAGCATCCCAGGGGTCTTGTCGAGTAGCGGCAGGTCCTGTTCGACGGCCGCGAGGTGCGCCACCCATTCGGTGATCTCTTCGGCGGAGTCGTAGGTGAACGGGTCGAGGTTGAGGACGCTGAACCGGCGCCGGGTCTGGGTCAGCAGCCGCTTCTGCTTCGTCCCTGCCCGCCCTTCGTAGAGCAGACCGCATCCTTCGACGTCGACTCCGATGCCGATGACGGTTGCGCTGGTTTCCTGGAGGCCACGGATCCAGTCGGCGGCGTCCTGGTCGGCTTCCCGGTGCATCTTCACGCGGGTGATGTCATCGAGAACGACCAACCTGGTTCCGCAGTCCCGGATGAGTGTGTGGACGCGGTCGGTCAACTGGGCCTCGGTGCGGATGCCACGGGGCACTTCTCCGTAGAAGTTGAGGATCTTGCGGCAGAGCGCACCGATGCTGACCTTCGGTGGAACGTTGATCCAGATGACCGGGATCCACCTGTCGAGGTTGCCGAACATGCCGGGGAAGATGTCGGCCATCTGCCGGGTCTCCTCGTCGAACGAGGCCGCGACCTCGCGCATCAGCGTGGACTTGCCGAGGCCACCCTCGGCGGAGATGAACAGGCCCGGCCGGACACCGGGATCAGCGTTCAGCGTGTTGGTGCTGAGCGTGGTTTCAATCTGCTCGCGGATGGCCGCCGCCATCGGCGTGTCCGGCTTGGGCAGGTTGCTCACCGCGACCTTCCGGGCAAGGTTGTAGAGCGCCCGCTGACGCGAAGCCAGGCCCTCATACGCGGAGCGGGTGAGCAGCGGCGGCATCTGGTAGTCGTCCCGGCGGGCGACGTAGGTGGCCCAGCCGTCCGCGTCCTGGACCTGGTTGAGGTCGGGGGGCTGACGGAACCAGTTCTTCGGCAGGTCTTCGATCATGGCGTTATCCATTTCTGGGATGCGTGAGGGGAAGAGCACGGCTGCGGATGCGAAGGGGCTTCGCCTACAGCCATGGAAGGGCTGGACCGCGTGGCGAGGTCACGTCGGCTCCTCGTCGGTCAGGGCCGCGAGGTCGCCGTACGTGCTACCGCGCTTGGCACCCAGCCGCGCTGCTGGGACGACCGTGCCGACGGTGGCGTTCTGCCGTTTGCGAGCCCGTGCGTCGGCGACCGCAGCGGTGCCGATGGCGGTGACGGTCGCCGGTGGCTTGGAACTCAGACCGGAGCCGGGACGGCTCAACTCGGCGTCGGTCGCGGCCTCTTCCTGGCCTTCTGCCTCCACGGGGTGGTCGTCGTCAGCGGGAAGGTCGACGGCTTCCCGGTCACGACGGGCCATCTCCCAGTTGCGCTGGGTCCGTGACCGATCGTTGAGGACCTTCTTGGGCACCGTCTGCCAGGTGCTGCTGGGCTCGTGCACCGTCAGCACGTCCTGGATGAGGATTTCGACCAGTTCGCTGTCGTGCCGGGGACGCATCCCGCTCTCGCGGCGGATGCGGTTGAGCGCGGTGACGTGCCGGTCGGTGAAGCACGGCATCGGACCGGTCGCACCGGTCCACGGGATCACCTGGTACTGGCCGTCCTCGTCGAGGAAGTAGACCTGCCGCATGTCGCGCGGGTCGTACCGGACGGTCCACTTGCCCTTGGCGGCACCGCCGTACGGGGACGGCAGGTTCCGGTGCGGGCCGAGGACTTCGTGGTCGTACCAGAGTTGCCGGATCTTCACGCCCCGGCCGTGGACCTTCACGGCCATGGTCGGAAGCAGACCGTAGTAGTCGTCGCTGGACATCACGCGCGGCGGAAGCCCCGAGGTGGACAGGCCGTGCTGGTACAGGGTGTTGGGTGACCAGTCACCTTCCGGGCACCACGGCGGCTTGACCTCGGACATCGCGTGGTTCTGCCAGATCCGGACCGCCCACAGGGCGATCTCGTCTTCCAACTGCTGCGCCGACCACACGACCGTGCCATCGACGTTCGCGCCGCGTTCGGAGGAGTCGCTGCCCCGATAGCCCCGCAGGTGCTCCAGCAGCATGGACCTCAGGGAGCCGAAGAACCGTTCCACGATGGCTTTGTCCGAGCCCATGCGGACACGGGCGGGAAGCACGCTGATGCCCTGCTGGCGGGCGGCGGCGACGCTGATGTGGGACTTGTAGGTGGAGCCGTGGTCGACCACCACCGCTTCAGTGTTGACGAAGGGGAGCCCGGCGATTTCGCCGCCGTGGATCTCGGTGATCAGTTCTTCGGGGACGCCGACGAACGGCCAGCGGGCATCGTCAGGCCATCCCGCGCGCATCTGCATGGGGCGAGCCAAGTCACGCAGCGCGAAGGTGATGTCGATGGCCTTCTCGGCGTTCTCCACGACCCGGACTTCGACGACCGACCGCGAGTACCAGTCGATGCCGAGGACCAGGCTTCCCCGGATGACCCCCGCCAGGTTGGTGCCCGCCAGCAGCACGTCCAGGTTGTTGGTGTCCATGAGGACGAGTTCGCCGGGACGAGTCGGGTTCGGCCGCCGGAAACCGTGCGCGGGCGCCGTGGTGGCGCTGCGCCGGGTGCGGGCCTTGCCGGACAGGTCGCTGGGGATGAACCGGTCCTTGAACCAGCGCTCGATAGTGGAGGCCGACGGCACGAGCGCGTCGGCGCCCTTGCCGTGGTGTTCGAGCATCCACTGCTTGATTTTGTTCATGCGGGTCTTCATGGACACGTTGGAGCCCTGGCGGGTCTCCTCGAAGACGATCCAGCAGGCTTCTTCGACGCGCTTGTCGATGGAGTGCCGACCGTGTGACCGGCGAACCAGGCGGCAATCCACGACGCCGTCCAGGCCCATTCCCGTATTCAGGGCGGCGCTGATCCGACGGATCGTCGTGTAGGACATGTCCAGTCCGGCTGCCCGCGCGAGATCGTTGTTCAGTTCGGCGGCCTTCGTCCGCCGCCGCGCGGTCAGCGTCGTGGTCTCCGGGTTGTACTGCGGACGAGGCTCACCCGGAGCGGGCCGGTGCGGATCACCGGACCGGTATCCGGTCTCTGCTTCCCGGACGTGCTCGATGCGGGCTTCCAGCAGCCGCCGATCGGTCGTGGACAGGCGCTCGGCCGCCGCGTTGTGCGCGCGAGCACCAGCCGGGTCGTGCAGGTCCGGGTGGGTGACGAAGTCCTCGACGCCGAGGGTGACGAGGACGCCGTTCTCATCGGCCAGCCGCACCGCACCCTCGGCGGTGTCGTAGCCGAGGACGGTGTGCTGGACCCCTGCCAGTGCCAGGCGTACGCCGGGGATCGGACGGATCGTGGTCATCGCGTTGACTCCTGACCGGGCAGCGCGACGAGCGTGTCGTCGGCGAGGAGCCGGGACAGGTCCACGGTGACTTCGCGGTCCCAGATCAGCCGCTGGAGGATCGCGCGGGCGAACGCTGGAGCCGGGAACGTGTCGGCCAGCCGAGCGAAGGGTGTCGGGCCGTCGCTGGCCAGCCGCTCCAGGATGTCCTCGCCGTAGCCGTAGGGGTCGTCGCAGTTGCGGGTGGCGGCGATGGTGGACAGCACGGTGAACGGCGGCCGGGGATAGTCGGTGACGAGCGCGTGGCCCCAGCCGCGAGCCACGCAGATCGCTGCGATCGCGGCGCAGTTTTCCAGCAGCGCATCGTTGACCAGGGCCGAGGGGCGGCAGTTCGCCACGGTCGGCACACCGTCGGCGACGATCATGAAGTCGGGGGTGTGCTTCCGCTGCCGCTCGCCGTCGTGCCAACTGAGCGTGAACGGTTGACTGGCGACGGCGGTGACCGCGTCGAAGTCCAGCACGACCAGCAGGTCCCGCTCGAACAGTGACTCATGTGCCTGCAACTCACCGGTGGAAGCAAGGAAGTGCAGCCCGGAGCGGGTCATCGTGCGGGCGTGCCAGGTGTTGGTACGGATGGGGTCGGACGACAGCAGGTCTCCGGGGGACACGTCGGTGACGGTCTCCGTGCTCTCGGTCTGGCCGTGCCGGTACGTCACGGTCCAGCGCGAAGTCCAGCCCCGGTCCGGATCGGCCATGGCCTTCACCGGGCGCTGGGCGGTCAGGTCGCGCCAGGTCGCATCCGCTGACCACAGCGGCGGTGCAGCAGGTGACCGGTACCGGAGCACCGGCGGTAGCAGCCGAATGCTTGTGGACGACACGACGCGCTCCTCCCTGTTCGAACGCCTGTTCGAACGATGGGCGGGACAGTAGGTCGTGAGGCCGACAAGATCCACCGGCGTCAGCGCCGGGCAGGCGAACGCCCCCGAGGCAGGCGCACCACCAGGCGAGGGCCTGGCGCAGGGGGTCGTGCTGGTCATCCGGACCTCCGGGCTCCAAGAGCCGTGGGTCGGCTCGACGCTTCCACGGTGGCGAAATCCGGACGGTCCAGCGGGCGCGGCTGTCACGAATGACACGACTGTGCGCATACGCTGCGTCAAGCGCCCGACCACTCGACATGTAAACGAGCAGGTCAGAGCACTGTTGACCGTTCCGTCCGCGCGATCGAGCGCCGCATTCGTGACTGTCACGAATGCACCTATGACAGTCACGAATGCCAAGGAGACCCCGGTGCAGCAGCCAGAAGGGCTCACGCTCGACCAGGTCTCGAACCCAGCGTCGCGACCCACCGAGGGTCCGATCTCGATGGAGGACGTGCCCCTCCGGTTCCCCACCGGCGATGTGCGAGGCCGCCGAGCCCCTGACGGCACCAACTGGTGCCGCTGCTGCGACACCACCATCTCCGACCACCCCAAGGCCGCGTTCTGCCTACCGCACCGGACCGAGCGGAACACCCAGAAGCAGCAGGCCCGGCGCGCTCAGGACCGCCCGCCACTCGTCGGCGTTCCCGCCGAACTTGTCGATGTCCTAGTCACCAGGACCGATCGCCTGCTGACCGCGCTCGGGCGAGCCACGGCTGAGTTCAACAGCATGAAGCCTCCGCCGGTCGGCAGTTGGATCGACGACCTCATGCTCGTCGCGAAGGACCTGAGCCTCGCCGTGGACTACGGCCTGCGTCCGGTGTCCAGCCAACAGCGTGTGTCCGAGAGGGAACGGCGGCAAAGCAGCCGTTCGGACCTCTCCTCCGGCGCCTGAGGTCAGCGCTACCTCGTAGACGCTGTTGCGGCCCGAACTTCGAGTCAGGTACGTCCTTGGCGCGACGCGACGCTCTCTGGCCTGCTGGTTGATGTTGTAGCGCGGTGCGCCCGGTGTGCTGCCCGGCTCGCGCCACCGCTGGACTGGCCGAGCAGCCCTGACTCCGCTTGCTGAACCCGCCGTGTCGGACGTCGCAGTTACCGTCTCATCGTGCCGATACAGGCACGGTAGGTAGTGGGCAAGGTCGATGAGGAGTCGCCGCAGCATGGTTGCCAACCGGCAAAAGCCGATCTTGGACGACGCCATCGATCGGATCGACAACCCGGCCCTGCGTCGGCTGATCGAGTCCGAGGTCGAGAAACTGCGCGGATCGCGGACGTTCGGCCTGCTCTTCGACCGCCACATGCCCGAGGCGGCACGCCTCTCGAATCACCCCGTCCGGAAGGGCGTGACGGTCGCACTGCGCGACGAGTCCTCGACCGACACCTGGACGGTAGAACGCTTCACCAGCACAGTCCGCGCTGTTGCGGTCCTCGACGACGGCTCGGAACGGCCGGTCAGCGACCTTGTAGTCGTTCGCGCCTTCGGGGATCCGGTCTATCCCGGTCTGCGCTCTGTGGAACGCATCGAACGGACGCCCGGACAGCCTTGGCACACCGTCATCAACGGTGAGAACTACCACGTCCTTCAGGCTCTCAAGTCTGCACATCTCGGCAAGATCGATCTGATCTACATCGACCCGCCCTACAACACCGGCAGCGACTCCTGGATCTACAACGACCGATACGTCGATGCCAACGACCGCACTCGGTCGTCGAAGTGGCTGTCGTTCATGGAACGCCGCCTGCTCATCGCACGGGATCTGCTGAAGCCGACCGGGGTCATCATCGTCGCCATTGGAGACGATGAGCAGCACCGGCTCCGCATGCTCCTCGACCAGGTGTTTCACCCGCAGAACTTCATCTCCAACATCGTCTGGCAGGGCGGCCGAAAGAACGACTCGCGCTATGTCTCTAACGGCGCGGACTACATGCTTGTCTACGCGAAGAACGAGGAAGCGCTGACCCAGGCGGAGATCGAGTGGCGGGAAAAAAAGCCCGGAGTTGACGAGGCGCTGGACAAGGCGGCGGAGATTTGGGCGGCCACGAATGGCGACCACGCCGAGGCCACCAAGCGGTGGCGCGCCTGGATCAAGGACTTCAAGAAGACAGGCGTGGCATCTGACGCCGTCACGCGGTTCGTCTCACTCGACGCCGATGGGCGACCCATTCGGACCGACGGCAACCTCACGAGCCCCAACCCGCGACCGAACCTCCAGTACGACCTGCTGCACCCCCGCACCCGCAAGCCCGTCCCCATGCCACCGAATGGATGGCGTTACTCGCGCGAGACAATGTCTGACCTCGTCGAGCGTGGCTTGATTCACTTCGGTCCGACCGAGACATCGGGCGTCGGCGGAATCTCTCGACTGGAGGAAATGAACAGCCAAGTGCCCGAGTCAGTCTTCGTTCGCGACCGCAACGCTTCAAGTGCGCGGTTGACCGAGATCCTGGGGGCCAAGCGTTTTCCGAATCCCAAGGACCCTGACGTCCTGATGCGCTGGATTGCGCTCGCGGCACCGGACGATGCCGTCATCCTGGACTTCTTCGGCGGCTCGGGAACCACCACGGAAGCGGTCCTCCGGCTCAACGCAGAGGACGGTGGCACTCGCCGCTCGATCCTCGTGACCAACAACGAAGTCGGAGCCAAGCAGGCGAAGGCTTTGCGGAAGGCGGGACATCATCCCGGCGATCCCGACTGGAACGCCTGGGGCGTGTTCGAGTACGTCACCCGCCCGCGTATCTCCACGGTTGTTACCGGCAAGCGGCCGGACGGTTCGGTCTACTCCGACGGGATGTCCGCCAACGTCGAGTTCTTCGACCTGCACTACCTCGACCCCGGCACGGTCCGGCGCGGACGCGAGTTCGCGGCGATCGCGCCTCTGTTGTGGCTGGAAGCCGGAGCCACCGACGAGCGCATTGGCGAGCCGACCGAGTCCGGTTGGGCGCTCACCGGCCGCTACGGGGTTCTCTTCGACACCGACGCCACGGTCCGGTTCGCCGAGGCTGTCACCAAGGCCGTTCTCGACGGGACCGACATCCGGGTGTGCTTCGTCGTGACCGACTCCGACACCGCCTACGAACGAGCGCTGTCCCGGCTCCCGCAGGGCGTGCCGGTCAAGCGGCTCTACGAGGACTACCTGACCAACTTCGAGATCAACACTCAGGGCGGCGCGTGATGAGCCCGAAGAGATCACTGCCCTGCCGCACCATCCGTGCCGACCGCCGAGAGGCTGACTTGTGAAGTTCACTCTGACCGACTACCAGGTGAAGGCGACCAGTGACGTCATCACCGAACTTCGCGAGGCCGCCGCCGCCTACGAGGGCCGTGGCCGAATGTCCGCCATCGGGCTGACCGCGCCGACAGGCGCAGGCAAGACGGTCATCGCGACCGCCGTGCTCGAAGGGCTCATGTTCGGGACCGAGGACACCGACGCCAACCGCGACCTCGCGGTCCTGTGGCTGACCGACGACCCGGCGCTGAACGCACAGACAGCCAACAAGATGCTGCTCGCGTCCTCCCGGTTCACCGACGGCCACCTGGTCACGATCGACAACACGTTCGACGAACGGACCTTCGCCCCCGGCAAGGTGTACTTCTGCCACATCCAGCAACTCGGCAGGGGAGCGACCTCCTATCACGCAGCCGTGCCCGATCGGGACGGCAACGTGATGGCGAACGATCACCGAACGCATGGCCTGTGGGACACCATCGCCAACACCGTCCGGGCTCGCGGGGCCAACCTGCTCGTGGTGCGGGACGAGGCGCACCGGGGCACCGGGAACGGGGCTGCGGCGAAGCAGACCATCGTCAACACCGTCGTGCACGGCGGCACGACGCCGATCGGCACGCACCAGCCCCCGGCCCCGCTCGTGCTCGGCATCTCGGCCACGCCGGAGCGCTTCTACGAGTCGATGAGCGCTCGCGAGGCCCAGGGCACGCGGACCGTCACCCCGGTCAGCGTGGACGCGAACGCGGTCCGCGAGTCCGGCATGCTCAAGGACCGCATCCTCGTCAAGCACCCCGGCGAAGCGCAGATCGCCGAAGACACCCTCCTTCAGCAGGCCGTCCAGGACCTCATGGCCTCCGACGCTGCCTGGCGAGCCCACTACGAGGCCACCGGCGACTCCCTCGTCGAACCAATCCTGGTCGTCCAGGTCCCGCCCGCAGTTCCCGACACAAAGGTCGCCGCCATTCTCGACACGCTCGCCCTCAACTGGCCGATCCTGACCAACGAGGCAGTCGCGCACTCCTTCGGCGAGCACAGCACGCTGCGCATCGGGGACAGGCAGGTCCGGTACGTGTCCCCGGAGTCGATCACCGACGACGACCGCGTCCGAGTTGTCCTCTTCAAGGACGCGCTCACCACCGGCTGGGACTGCCCCCGCGCCGAAGTCATGCTGTCGCTCCGCGCCGCCGCCGACTACACGAACATCGCCCAGTTGATCGGCCGCATGGTCCGCACCCCGCTGGCCCGCCGGATCGAGACCGACGAGTCACTCAACGACGTGACCATGTACCTGCCCTACTACGACCCCGAGAACGTGGAGAAGGTCGTCGAAGCCCTGGCCGGGGAGACCGTCGCCCCGCCACAGGTCGTCATCAACCCGGTCGTCTGCCCGGCCAACCCGGCGGTTCCCCAGGACGTGTTCGACCTTCTCGCCTCCCTCCCGTCCTACGTCCGTCCCAAGCGGGCCTACCGCTCCAACGTCGCCCGACTCATCGCCCTCGCCGATCTGCTGGCCGAGAAGGAGTTGGAAGCCGCCCCCACGGCCACCGTCAAGGCCCGCATGATCGCCGCAGTCCGCACCGAGGACGACGCCCACCGTCACGCGGTCGACAAGCGAGTGGCCGACAACCTCGAACTCCTCATGACCGAGCGGGCGATCGCCGGGGGCACGTTCACCGTCATCGACGATGAAGAGGCTGCCGCCGACGCTGGCTCGGCGGAGCCGCAGCGTCGGCGCGTCACCCGGCGCGACCTCGCCGACGCCTACAACAAGGCCCGGCGAGTCATGCCCGACGCCACGGCCGACTGGTACTACGGCGACCTCTGCGACAACCAGGGATACGACGACGAAGACGCCATGGCCCGCGTCGCCGCCCTCTCAACCCTCGACGGCGTTATCGACGCCGTCGAGGCCGCAGCCGCTACCCAGATCGACGCCTGGAAGCGCACCCACAAGACCGCCGTCGAACGGGGCTTCACGCAGGCCGTGCAGACCGACTTCAAGGCGCTCTGGGAGCCAACCAAGGGCGGCATGGCCGCCGCCAACCTGGACGTTCCCGAATCGGTCAAGGTGGCTACCGAGAAGGTCTCCGGGGACACCCTCGTGCCGGTCAAGACCTACCCCAGGCATGCCTTCGCCCTGCCCGCCGGACACCCGAACGCCGGGGACTACCCCGCACCCCTCGGATCCACCTGGGAACAAGGCGTCCTCGAAGAAGAACTGACCTTCGACTCCCTCGTCGGCTGGTACCGCAACCCCTCCAGTGGCAAGCACGCGCTCTCCATCCCCTACGAGCACGGCGGCGAAGAAGGGCTCCTCCACCCCGACTTCCTCTTCTTCCACCAGATCGAGGACGAGGGCCTGAGCCTGGACATCGTCGACCCACACCTGCACAACTCCGCCGACACCGGACCCAAGTGGGCCGGACTCGCCCGCTGGGCGCAGACGAAGCCCGAGCGAGTCCGCCGCGTGGTCGCTGTCATCAAGGTGGATGACCGGCTCCAGTCTCTCGACCTCACCCGCAACGGCATCGCAGAACGACTCGATAAGGCGACGACCAAGCCTCAGGTCGAAGCCTTGTTCGACGAACTCGGCGACAACTACTGATCCCCTTGCACCCTGGACGTAGCGACAGCGGTAGCGGCGTGATGACTAAGCGCACCGTCTGTCGCACCTTCCCCGTACGGTGCGAGACGTGAAGTCGAAGCAGGTCGAAGTCGCGCGGCTGGCCGTCCTCGTGGAGCAACACCGGGAGTCGGGCGGCCTACGGTGAACGTCAAGAACCTCTACGTCCGGTTCTTCCGGTCGTTCAACTACGACTACCTGCGCAAGAGCGACCCTCGCGCAGTCGCCGATCCCTGGGACGTCCTCGGCGAGGACCAACTGTTCTACCCGTTCGTCCGTGTCTCCCTCGAACGCGACATCACCACCGTCGTCGGCGCGAACGAGTCGGGCAAGAGTCAACTGCTCTCCGCCATCAAGTGCCTGCTGACCGGCGACAACATCGTCCGTCGCGACTTCTGTCGCTACTCCGACTTCTTCGCGGTCAACAAGGAGATGGCACTGCCGGAGTTCGGCGGAGAGTTCGACAACCTCAGCCCCGAGGACGCGACGATGATCCGGTCCTTGGCCAAACTCGACGAGGACGCCCATGTGTCGTCCTTCCACCTCTTCCGCTTCGGGAAGCGCGCCGTCCTCTATGTGCTCAAGGCGGACGAGTGGGTGGACGTGCCCCTCCGACCAGCCGACGTCAAGAAGATCGCCCTGCCGACCTACTTCGAGATCGACGCAGACATCCCGCTGCCGGACAGCGTCTCCCTCGACTACCTCGTCGCCCCGGACACCGACCAGCCGAGGTCGCGCAAGCATGACCTCAGCGCGATGAAGAACGTCCGCAAGAACTGGTCCCTCTTCGAGTCCTTGACGAGCATCGACCAGGCGAAGCAGAAGACCATCGCCGAAGCGTTCGCCACCGAGCCGAGCGACGAGGACAAGCACCTGCGGGCTCGCCTCGAACTCGCCGAGAAACTCCTCGTCGATGTAGCCGGGATCAACCGGACGGCGTTCGAGGAGTTGCGGGACGCGGCCCAGCAGTCCGAGGGGTACGCCAACGGCATCGTTGACCGGATGAACCGGCAACTCGCCGACGCACTCAACTTCCCCAAGTGGTGGTCCCAGGACAGCCAGTTCTCGCTCTACCTGACCCTGCGGGACTTCCACCTCGTCTTCACCGTCCGTGATCGCACCGGCAGCGACTACTCGTTCAGCGAGCGCAGCGGCGGAATGAGTTACTTCCTCTCCTACTTCGTCCAGTACCTGTCGCACCAGCCCAAGAGCACGCAGGAAGTTCTGCTCATGGACGAGCCGGATACCTACCTGTCCAGCCTCGGCCAGCAGGACCTGCTGAAAATCTTCAGTTCCTTCGCCAACCCCGACGACCTCGACAAGCGCCCCGTGCAGGTCGTCTACGTGACCCACTCGCCGTTCCTAATCGACAAGAACCACGGCGAACGCATCCGCGTGCTGGAGAAGGGTGACGGCGAAGAAGGCACCAGGGTGGTTGGCAACGCCGCCCACAACCACTACGAGCCGCTCCGCTCCGCGTTCGGTGCATTCGTCGCCGAGACAACCTTCATCGGGCACTGCAACCTGATGCTGGAAGGCCAGGCCGACCAGGTGCTCCTGGCGGGCATCAGTTCCCTCTGCCGCCGCCTCGGCCGCACCGGCGCCAGCCTCGACCTCAACGAGTTGTCCCTCGTTCCGGCCGGAGGCGCCGAACACATTCCCTACATGGTCTACCTGGCCCGTGGCCGCGACGTCGACACCCCCGCAGTCATTGTTCTGCTCGACAGCGACGATGAAGCAGACGGCATTGCCGCAGAGTTGCACCTCGGCTACCGAGAGACCCAACTCGTGGACGACGATCTCGTCATTCAGGTCGGCACCCTCGGCCAGGACGACGACCCCGCAGCGCTCGACCTCTCCACCAAGACGGTCCAGGAGATGGAAGACCTCCTGACCAGCGAGATCGCGATCCTCGCTATCAAGCACCTGGCCTGCGAGGTGCTCTCTCCAGGAGACGCAGCCATCATCGACCAGGACCTCACCACGATCGACATCGGTCCCGAGCAGAAGTTGTTCAAAGCCGCCCAGAAGGCGGCCACGGACGCCAGCGCACGCGCCTCCACCAAGTTGCGGCTCGCCAAGGTGGCGTTTGCCCGCGCCGTCCTCCACGTACTTGCACATGGGGACACACCGGCAGAGGAACGGGATCGTGTCCTGGGCAACTTCGAGGTGCTGTTTGCCCGTATCGATCGGGCGCAGCGCGACGCCATGCGACGCAACGACCGCGAACGCACCTCCAAAACCGTGAACCGGCTGCGGAAGAACTTCCTGAAGGACCACCCCAAGACCGCCTCGAAGCGCGACGTCGCGGCCCTCCTCGAAGACATCGACGAGAAGGTCCCTACTGCGGGCATCGAGGCCGAGACCCTCCGCGCAGCCATCCGCCGCATCCGCAGTGAACACAACTTGCGAGAAGAGCCGCTCAGCCCGGTGGAGGACTTCGCGGCACTCCGGGCCGATCTGGAGGCCCTGGCCTACGAGGCTGTCCGCGAAGTTCAGGCATAGCCGACCTGGATGAGCGCAGCGAGGGTCTTTCGTGCCGCCGTCCGGGCACGCTTTGCCCAACTGAACTGACGAACGTCCTTGCCCAACTGAAGTGACGAACTTTCCGGGGTTTGCCCAACTGAAGTGACGACCGCGTTGCTCACGAGTGACGAAGCCGCTGTTCAGAAGATCGCGGTTTGCCCAACTAACGTGATGGGTCACAGACGACAGCAGCGGGAGCATCGCAGCGAGGAACGAGCGAGGAGCGGACCGCGGCGCGGAGTCGCGCCGCCGGCATCGCCTGATCACTGGGTGCGCGACCGTCCGGTTGCGGAACGGGTTAGGTTCGGCTCCTCGGTCGGACATCCCGGAGGTGCTCGTGGCCATCGACTTCCACGCGGAGGCCAACCGCCGCACCTACTCGGGGCGTCGGGCCGATGACTCCTGGCGCGACGCCGTCGGCAGGCTGGTGGAGCCGGTGAACGCCGTGGTCGTGGACGTCGGCTGCGGGGGCGGCACCTACACCCGCGCCTGGCAGGAGCTCGGCGCGGCCATGGTGCTCGGCGTCGACTTCAGCGACCCGATGCTCGACGCGGCCCGCGAGGCGCACGCCGGCCTGCCCGGCGTGGACTTCCGCCAGGGGGAGGCCGCCGCCACAGGCCTGGCCGACAGGTGCGCCGACGTCGTCTTCGAACGGGCCCTGGTGCACCACACGCCCGACCTCGGCGCCGTCGCGGCCGAGGCCTTCCGGGTGCTCCACGCCGGCGGCACGTACCTGATCCAGGACCGCACCGCCGAGGACGTCGCCCAGCCCGGATCGCCGACCCACCCGCGCGGCTGGCTGTTCGAGGTCCACCCCCGTCTGCTCGAGGTGGAGAACCGCCGCCGGCCCGACCCCGCGGCGCTCGCGACCACGCTGACCGCCGCCGGCTTCGACGGCGTGGACGCGAGCTCGCTGTGGGAGGTGCGCCGCCGCTACGAGGACCGCGAGCAGTACCTGGCGGAGATCGGCACCCGCACCGGCCGCTCGATCCTGCACGAGCTCGACGACGCGGAGCTGGCGACGCTGGTCGACGAACTGAGGGATCGGCTGCCCGAGGGGCCGCTGACCGAGACCGACCGCTGGACGATCTGGCGGGCGACGCGCCCCGCGTAGGAGCAGCCTCCAGCGGCAGCAGCCGGACCCGCGGCGGACGGAGCAGGGCCAGCGGATCGAGGTAGTCCTCGCCCTGGCGCAGGCCCCAGTGGAGGCAGGCCGCAACCGGGCACCCCTCGTGGCCGGGCAGCAGCGTGCCCAGCGGTGCGCCCCGGACCACGGGCTGGCCCGCGCCGACCGAGGGGGCGACCGGCTCGTACGTCGTCCGCAGGCCTCCGGCGTGGTCGACGCTGACCACCGGACGCCCGGCGACCATGCCCGCGAACACGACCACCCCGTCGCGCGCGGCGAGCACCGCGAGCCCCGGCGCACCGGCGAGGTCGGCACCGCGGTGGCCGCGGCCGTACCGGTGCGGCGGCGCCTCGAACGGCCGGGTCACCACCAGCTCGACGGGCAGCGGAGCGGCCCAGGAGCTCGGCGTACCGGCCGGTCGCGGCGAGGGTCCGGCCGCCGCCGGCAGCGCCCCGACGAGCGCCGGTGACACGAGCACGAGGAGGAGGACCAGGCGGGTGCGCACCTCCACCACGCTGCTGTCGGAGGCCCGCTGGTGGGCCGGTCGAGCGGGAGCTGTGGAGAGGTCTCGCCCTGTGGACGGAGCACGCCTTGACACAACGTATGCTGTGGGACGCGGCCCGTCTCGACGGGTCGACTTCGCGCGTCCTTCTCCCGCCCATCGGCGGGACAGTCGCCACCTCGGTCCCGGCCTCGCCGGGGGAGTGGCGCAGCCAGGACGCCAGGGCGGAGCGCCACCCGGCGACTCCGCGACAACCGAGGAGCGCGGCCGGTGGCCGCGCGAAGATCAGAGAGGCTGCAATGGCAGTCGTCAGCATGAAGCAGCTGCTCGACAGCGGCGTCCACTTCGGGCACCAGACCCGCCGCTGGAACCCGAAGATGAAGCGATTCATCTTCACCGAGCGCAACGGCATCTACATCATCGACCTGCAGCAGACGCTGGGGTACATCGACAACGCCTACGAGTTCGTCAAGCAGACGGTCGCGCACGGCGGTTCGATCCTCTTCGTCGGCACCAAGCGCCAGGCGCAGGAAGTCGTCGCCGAGCAGGCCACCCGCGTCGGCATGCCCTACGTCAACCAGCGCTGGCTGGGCGGCATGCTCACCAACTTCCAGACGGTCTTCAAGCGCCTCGAGCGCCTCAAGGAGATCGAGGACATGGAGCAGACCGGCGTGCTGGTCTCCCTGTCCAAGAAGGAGCAGCTGGTCCTCAGCCGCGAGAAGGCGAAGCTCGACCGCTCCCTCGGCGGTATCCGCGACATGAAGAAGGTGCCCAGCGCCATCTGGATCGTGGACACCAAGAAGGAGCACATCGCCGTCGGCGAGGCCCGCAAGCTGAACATCCCGGTGGTCGCGATCCTCGACACCAACTGCGACCCCGACGAGGTCGACTACAAGATCCCGGGCAACGACGACGCGATCCGCAGCATCGCGGTGCTGACCCGCGTGGTCGCCGACGCGGTCGCCGAGGGCCTCATGGCCCGCTCGGCCGCGCAGGCCAACGCCGGCCGTGAGGAAGGCGCCGAGCCCGCCGTCGCCGCCGGCGAGCCGCTGGCCGACTGGGAGCGCGAGCTGCTGACCGGTGGCACCGCCGCCGACCAGGCCGCCGCCACCCCGCTGCCCGAGACCCCGGCGCAGCCGGCCGACGTCACCGTCGGCGAGGTCGCCCCGGTCGAGGACGTCCCCGCCACCACCGGTGGCAAGGAGAACAACGCCGTCTGACGGCCCGGCGCCGTCCTCCCGCTGATCGCGGGAGGACGGCGCTGCCGCACGGCCGTTCCACAGCACGCACCACCCGACCAGAGGGAAGAGACATGCCTGCCTTCACCGCAGCCGACGTCAAGCGACTCCGCGACGCCACCGGCGCCGGCATGATGGACGCCAAGAAGGCCCTGACCGAGGCCGACGGCGAGTACGACAAGGCCATCGAGCTGCTCCGCGTCAAGGGCGCCAAGGACGTCGGCAAGCGCCTCGAGCGCTCGACGACCAACGGCATCGTCGTCAGCAAGGACGGCGCGCTGCTCGAGCTGGACTGCGAGACCGACTTCGTCGCCAAGAACGCCGACTTCGGAGCCCTCGCCGAGCGCCTGCTCGGGATCGGCCTGCAGTCCAAGCCGGCCGACGCCGCCGCGCTGCTGGCCACCGAGGTCGACGGCCAGACCGTCGAGAAGCTGATCGAGGGTGAGTCCGCCCGCATCGGCGAGAAGCTGGTCCTCTCCCGCTTCACCGCCTTCGAGGGCACCACCGCCGTGTACCTGCACAAGCGGGCCACCGACCTGCCCCCGGCCATCGGTGTCGCGGTGCAGTACACCGGTGGCAGCGAGGAGGCCGCGCGCAGCCTGGCGATGCACATCGCCGCCGCCCGCCCGCGGTACCTCACCCGCGAGGAGGTCCCGGCCGAGGCGGTCGAGACCGAGCGTCGCGTCGCCGAGCAGACGGCCAAGGAAGAGGGCAAGCCCGAGCAGGCGATCAGCAAGATCGTCGAGGGTCGGGTCAACGCCTACTACAAGGACTTCGTCCTGCTCGAGCAGCCGTCGATCACCGAGCCCAAGCGCACGGTGAAGCAGATCGTCGAGGAAGCCGGCCTGACCGTGGAGCGGTTCGCCCGCTTCGAGGTCGGCCAGGCCTGATCTCCACCCCGGTAGTACGACCGGCCCCGTTCCCGCTCAGGGACGGGGCCGGTCGCCTGTCCAGCCCGGCTCCTGCCCCGGTCGCGACCGCGGCACTCGGCAGGAGCCGGGTGCCGCCATGCGGCAGGATCACTCCGATCGACTCCCACCGCCTCGACACGACCCCAGGGATGACGCGTTGACCGACACCACCCCGCCGCTGTCCGCTCCCAGTGCCTTCGAGCCCGCCGACGGGCACGGCTACAAGCGCGTGCTGCTGAAGCTCTCCGGTGAGGCCTTCGGCGGCGGCAGCGTCGGTGTGGACTCCGGCATCGTGCACAGCATCGCCCGGCAGCTGGCCGACGTCGTGCACGGCGGCACCCAGGTCGCGGTCGTCGTCGGTGGCGGCAACTTCTTCCGCGGCGCGGAGCTGGCCGAGGCCGGCATGGACCGCCGGCAGGCCGACTACATGGGCATGCTCGGCACGGTCATGAACGCGCTGGCGCTGCAGGCGTTCTGCGAGCAGGTCGGCCTGGAGACCCGGGTCCAGACGGCGATCGAGATGGGCCAGGTCGCCGAGCCCTACATCCCGCGCAAGGCGGTCCGGCACCTGGAGAAGGGGCGGCTGGTCATCTTCGGCGCGGGTGCCGGCATGCCGTACTTCTCCACCGACACCGTCGCCGCCCAGCGTGCCCTGGAGATCGGTTGCCAGGTGCTGCTGATGGCCAAGAACGGCGTCGACGGCGTGTACGACGACGACCCGCGCACCAACCCGGCCGCGCAGATGTACACCGATCTGGACTACGCCAAGGTCCTGGCCGACGAGCTGAAGGTCGCCGACGCGACGGCGATCAGCCTGTCGATGGAGAACCGCATGCCGATCGTCGTGTTCAACCTGCTGACGGACGGCAACATCGCGCGTGCCGCCTCAGGTGAGAGGATCGGCACGCTGATCAGCCAGCCCGCCTGAGCGCGGCTGCACCCCAGCACGCAGACGAGGACGGCGCCGACGCCGTCGCGATGGAGGAGAGACCCGTGATCGACGACACCCTGCTCGACGCCGAGGAGCGGCTGGACAAGGCCCTGTCGGTCGCTCGGGAGGACCTCGGGTCGGTCCGCACCGGCCGGGCCGCCCCGTCGATGTTCGCCAAGATCTTCGTGGACTACTACGGCGCGATGACGCCGGTGCCGCAGATGGCATCCATCACCGTGCCCGAGGCGCGCATGGCCGTCATCAAGCCCTACGACATGGGGCAGCTCGCGGCGATCGAGCGCGCCGTCCGCGACAGCGACCTGGGCGTCAACCCGACCAACGACGGCCAGATCATCCGCGTGGTGTTCCCCCAGCTCACCGAGGACCGTCGCCGCGACCTGGTCAAGATGGCCCGGTCGAAGGGCGAGGACGCAAAGGTCGCGATGCGCAACATCCGCCGCCGGGCGAAGGACGAGCTCGACCGCATCGTGAAGGACGGCGAGGCCGGCGAGGACGAGGTGCGCCGCGCCGAGAAGGACCTCGACGACCTGACCAGCAAGCACGTCGCCCAGATCGACGACGCGGTCAAGAACAAGGAAGCCGAGCTGCTCGAGGTCTGACCTCGCACTCCGGCCGCCACGTCGATGACGCCTCCCTCCGCCGACCGCCCGGGCTCCCTCCGCCCGGGCGCCGAACCGTTCCCGCGTGCCGGTGGGCGCGCGGGCGCGCCCCGGCCGGCCGGGGACGACACGGGGCCGGTGCGGTCCTCCCGCCCGGTGCCGCCGCTGCCGCCGTTGCCCGCGCGGGCCCCGGTCCCGGTGCCCGACGACACCGCGGCCTTCCCGGAGGTCGGCCGGCCCGCCGCCGAGGTGCCGACGTCGACGGCGATGCCCCAGCCCGACGACGTGGAGGCGCTCCCTACCACCGAGAAGCCGGTCGGGCGGGCCGGGCGCAACCTGCGCGCGGCCATCGGCGTCGGGGTGAGCCTGGTCGGGCTCATCATCGCCTCGCTGCTGGTCTGGCGGCCGGCGTTCCTGGCCGTGCTCACCGCGGCGATCCTGGTCGCCGTCGTGGAGCTGACCCGGGCGCTGCGCAAGGGCGGCTTCCACGCGCCGCTCGTGCCGCTGCTGGTCGGGGCCCTCGCCATGGAGGCGCTGGCCTGGACACGCGGACCGACCGGCCTGGTCACCGGCTTCTTCCTGACCGCCCTCGCCGTCCTGCTGTGGCGGCTGGCCCCCGGGCCGGCAGGCTACCGCCGTGACGCCGCGGCCGGCGTACTCGTCGCCCTGTACGTCCCGCTGCTGGCCGGGTTCGCGGTCCTGCTGCTCGTCCCCGAGGACGGCGCCGCGCGGGTCCTCGCATTCATCGCGACCGTGGTGGCCAGCGACGTCGGGGGCTACGCGGCGGGCGTGCTGTTCGGCAAGCACGCGATGGCGCCGTCGATCAGCCCGAAGAAGTCGTGGGAGGGCATGGCCGGCTCGATCGTGGCCTGCATGCTCATGGCCACCCCGTTCGTCTGGCTGTGGCTGGACGGGCCGTGGTGGGGCGGGCTCGTCTTCGGCGCCGCCCTCGCGGTGTCGGCCACGGTCGGTGACCTGGGCGAGTCGCTGATCAAGCGCGACCTCGGCATCAAGGACATGGGCGACCTGCTGCCCGGCCACGGCGGGATCATGGACCGGCTCGACTCACTGCTCCCGTCGGCGGCCGCCGCCTACCTGCTGCTGTCGGTGCTCGCGCCCTAGCAGGACCCCGTCCTCCCCACCCCTCGCCGGCTCGGGGCGGTGCCCTGGACGGGGCCGTTCCATCAGGCTCCCCGGTCGACGCCCCACATCGAGCCCACCGGGCGGAAGCCGCGCCGGGCGTACCAGTGCCGCGGCCAGTCGTCGCCGGACGCCTCCAGCACCACCAGATCGCAGCCGGCGTCGGTGGCCAGCTCCAGTGCCCGCGCCAGCAGCGCGTCGGCGTGCCCCCGGCCCCGGGCGGCCGGGTCGGTGAGCACCGAGTCCACCGCCGCGGTGGCGCCGTCGACCCGCAGCTGCGCCGAGGCCACGACCGCGCCGTCCTCGCGGACGACGAGGTCGGTGACGGCCACGACCCGGTCGTTGAGGTGCTCCCGGCCCACCAGGTCCGCCACCGTCCGCTCCAGGTCCGCCCCCAGGGAGGCCAGCCCCTGCCGCCACGACCGCGCCCAGAAGTCGTGCACCTGCTGCTGCGGCACGGTCTCGACCCGGGAGGTGTGCGCCGACGCCGGCCGTCCGGCTTCCCGCGCCATGAGGACGAGCTCCTCGGTCTCCCATCCCCGGCCGCGCAGTTCGGCGGCCACCGGCTCCGCACCGGCCCACGCCAGCAGCGCTGCCCGGTGCGGCCAGCCGGCGTTGCCGCCCACCTCGTCGGCAGCGGCCTCCACCGTGCCGGCGTCGACCGCCTCGGTGACCAGCAGCCGGTTGTTGTCGTGCGAGCGGACGTGGTCGGGGTCGAGGACGGCGACGCCGCCCGGCACGTCCCCGACGCCGACCGCCCGCCGCACCGGCAGCGACGTGAAGAAGGCGCGGGCGCGCGCCTCGGCGTCCCCGGGCGCGGGCAGCCGCAGCGGGGCCGGCGGCCGGTACGGCACGACGGCGACGACGGCGGACACCGGCAGCGGGCCGTACAGATGGGGGAACAGCATCCCCGCCGGGTCCTCGGGCCGCCCGGACTCGAAGCGCACCGGATCGGGAAGGCGGGCGGGATCGACGACGAGGAGTGCCAGGTCCCGGCGGCCCGGGAACAGCGCCTGCGCGGGCAGGTGCACCTGGTCCGGCGTCGACAGGTGCACGAAGCCGGCGTCGGCCAGCGACGGCGGGCGGACGGCGCCCTCGCGCAGCGCCTCGCGCCAGGCGGCCGGCTCGATCAGATGAAGGACCACGTCCTCCCCACCCTTCGCGGGCTCAGGGCGGGCCCCGGGACGCGGCCGAGAGGTGCCTGTTGTCACCCTGCGATCCTGCCCCCATGACGGAGCAGGACATCGACCGGATCGCCCAGGGCTACCGCGCCTTCGTCGACGAGGCCCGCCCCACGTCGCCCCTGTACGCCCGGCTCGCCGAGCACGCCGCCGGCTCCCCGACGGTGCTGGAGTTCCTCGCCGCGCTGCCCACCGGCAAGCGCCAGCCCAACCTGCTGCTGGGGGCGCTGCAGTTCCTCGGCGGCGCCCCGGGCGACGGTGCGGAGCTGGACCGCCGGATCACCGACGACGCCGAGCGGCTGCGCGCCACCATGCTGACCCGGGCCACCCAGACCAACGAGCCCGCCCGCTGCGGAGCGCTGCTCCCGGTGCTGGCCCAGCTGGAGGGGCCGCTGACGCTGATCGAGGTCGGGGCCTCCGCCGGCCTGTGCCTGTACCCCGACCGGTACGGCTACGACTACGACGGCGTGCAGGTCGGACCGTCGGACTCCCTCCGCATCCGGGTGGAGACCTCCGGGGCCGTGCCGGTGCCCGCCGCCGTGCCGGAGGTGGTCGCCCGCATCGGTGTGGACCTCAACCCGCTGGACCCCGCCGATCCCGGTGACCGCGCCTGGCTGCGCGCGCTCGTCTGGCCCGGCCCGGTCGCCGACGAGCGGCTGCGCCGGCTCGACGCCGCCGCACAGGTGGCGGCCGCCGAGCCGGCCACGCTGCTGCGCGGGGACCTGGTCGACCGGCTCCCCGACGCCCTCGGGTTCGCCGCCCCCGGCAGCACCGTCGTCGTCCTGCACACCGCCGTGCTGCCCTACGTCCCGGGTGACGTCCGGGCCCGCTTCGCCGAGACCGTCGCCGGTCTCCCGGTGCGCTGGTTGGCGCAGGAGCCGGCCGGGATGGTCCCCGGCACCGGGGAGCGTCCCGCCGACGGCTGGGGCAACGAGTTCGTCGTCTCCCTGGACCGCCGGCCGCTGGCCCGGTCCGCACCGCACGGCGGGCGGCTGGAGTGGCTCGGCGACGGGCTGGGAGCATCGCCGGCGTGACCGACGACGCCCTGCCCGGCCCCACGGACTGGGGCACGACGGTCGGCGTCGGCCCGTGGGAGGGCCCGTGGCCCGAGGACGAGCGCTACGACCGGCAGCTGCTGGCCGAGGGGGACCGGCGCAACGTCGTCGACGGCTACCGGTACTGGACGGTCGAGGCGATCGTCGCCGACCTCGACCGGCGCCGGCACCCGTTCCACGTCGCGATCGAGAACTTCGGGCACGACCTCAACATCGGGACCGTCGTGCGCACCGCCAACGCGTTCCTCGCCGCTGAGGTGCACGTGGTCGGGCGGCGGCGGTGGAACCGCCGCGGCGCGATGGTCACCGACCGCTACCAGCACCTGCGCCACCACCCCGACGTCGGCGGGCTGCTCGGCTTCGCCGCCCGGGAGGGCCTGACCGTCGTGGCCGTCGACAACGGGCCCGGAGCCGTGCCGATCGAGACGGCGGACCTGCCCGAGCGGTGCGTGCTGCTGTTCGGCCAGGAGGGCCCCGGGCTCACCGCGGAGGCACGAGCCGGCGCGGCGATGACCGTCTCCATCGCCCAGTTCGGCTCCACCCGGTCGGTCAACGCGGGCGTGGCCGCGGGCATCGCGATGCACGCCTGGATCCGGCAGCACGCCGACCTCGGCGCGAACCGCTAGGCGTCCCCGAGCACCTCGCGCAGCCGTGCCGCGAACGCCTCCGGCTGGCCGGCGTACCCGTGCTCGCCGCCCAGGAAGCCGCCGTGGTGGCTGGGGAAGACCGCGAGCTCCTGCCCCAGCAGCTCGGCGGTCGCGGCGGACGTCCGCCAGGTGAGCGTGCCCTGCGACTCGACCCCGGCGGCCACGACCACCCGCGTCGGGGCGGCGCGGAGCGCCTCGACGTCGGGCCGGTGGGCCACCACCGGGTCGGAGGCGCCGGAGAGGAGCGGGTCGGCGCGGGTGCCGTCGTCCTCGGCCGGGAAGCCGAACGCGGCGGGGTCGGGGAGGTCGAAGGTGCCGGTGAACTCGCCCTGCACCGAGGTCAGTGCGACGAACCCGGCCATGCCGGCGCCCCAGCCCCGCTCGTCGTAGGCCGCGCGGATCCGGCGCCACGCGGCGAAGGCCTGCTCCGCGTCGGGGAGCACACCCAGCATCGGGGGCTCGTGCGCCACGAGCGTGCGCA
Source organism: Blastococcus saxobsidens (assembly GCF_010682065.1). Taxonomy (GTDB): domain Bacteria; phylum Actinomycetota; class Actinomycetes; order Mycobacteriales; family Geodermatophilaceae; genus Blastococcus; species Blastococcus saxobsidens_B. Next base: position 35,828 of record NZ_JAAGWG010000023.1, on the reverse strand, counting down.
CGTCCCCGGGGTGCGCGGCCACCAGCGCCAGCGCCGTGACCGCCCCGCCGCTGCTCGCGAACAGGTCCACCGGCCCGGCCCCCAGGGCCTCGACGAGCCGGTGCAGGTCGTCGGCCTGCTGCACCGGGTCGTGGTCGGTCCGGCCGTCGCTGCGCTCGCTGCGCGCGAGCCCGCGCGGGTCGTAGGTGACGACGGTGCGGTCGGCGAAGAGCCCGGCCAGGGTGCCGAACCCGCCGGCGTCCATCGGCTGGCCGACCATCAGCAACACCGGCCGCCCGTCCGCCGTCGGCAGCGGCCCGCGGACGTCGTAGGCGAGGGCGGCGCCCGGCACGTCGAGGGTGTCGGTGGACAGCACGGCGGTCATGGTGCGCTCCTGGTGGCTCGTGGGTTCCTTGCCGCTAGAGACCGGCCGGCCGCCCGGAACTCATCGGTCGTCCCCGAGCGGCGGGTCCGGGTCGATGCCGCGGGCGTGCAGCGCCGACTCGATCGCCTCGCACACCGTGCGGACGACGGAGACCCGCGCCCACCGCTTGTCGTCCCCGGCGACCACGTGCCAGGGCGCCACCTCGGTGTCCGTGCACTCCAGCATCTCCTCGACCGCGGCCTCGTAGGCGCCCCGCTTCTCCCGGTTGCGCCAGTCCTCGTCGGTGAGCTTCCACGCCTTGTACGGGTCGGCCCGCCGGCTCTCGAACCGGCGCAGCTGCTCCTCGGCGGAGACGTGCAGCCAGAACTTCACCAGGATCGTGCCCTCGGCGGCCAGCGAGGTCTCCAGGTCGACGATCTCGCCGTAGGCGCGGCGCCAGGCCTCCTCGGGAGCGAAGCCCTCCACCCGCTCGACCAGCACCCGGCCGTACCAGGTGCGGTCGAGCACGGCCATGCCTCCCCAGCCGGGCAGCACCGGCCAGAACCGCCACAGGAAGTGGTGCCGCTTCTCGTCCCGGGTGGGTGCGGCGAACTGGGCCACCCGCACGTGCCGCGGGTCGAGCTCGCCGACCAGCCGCTGGATGGCCCCGCCCTTGCCCGACGCGTCCCAGCCCTCGAACAGCACCAGCAGCGGCGGGCCGAGGTCGCCGGGGCCGATCTGGCCGCCCAGCAGCAGCCGTAGGTGGACCAGCCGCTCCTGCGCCTCCTGCAGCTGCTTCTTGCCGTCCTTCTTGGACAGGGTGGCGGACAGGTCGACGTCGGCGAGCCGGCTCATGCCCCGACGATGCCAGGGGTCCGGTCCGGCCGGGTGAGATGGGTCTCCGGACCGGCCGCGGGAGGCGGGGGAGTGGGACGATGGAGGGCGCCATGACTGCCCTGCCCCTGGTCTTCGACGCCCCCCGCCGCGGCAAGCCGCCCCGCCACCTCGCCGACCTCACCCGCGAGGAGGCCCGCGCAGCCGTGTCCGAGCTCGGCCAGCCGGCCTTCCGGGCCGACCAGCTGGCCCGGCACTTCTACCGCGGGGTCACCGATCCGGAGCAGATGACCGACCTGCCGGCCGCGGTTCGCGAGACGCTGACCGAGGCGCTGCTGCCGGGGCTGCTCACCGTCGTCCGCCACCAGACCGCTGACGACGGCCGGACCCGCAAGACCCTCTGGCGGCTGCACGACGGCGCGCTGGTCGAGAGCGTGCTCATGCGCTACCCGGACCGTGCCACCGTCTGCATCTCCAGCCAGGCCGGCTGCGGGATGGCCTGCCCGTTCTGCGCCACCGGCCAGCAGGGCCTGACGCGGAACCTCTCCGCCGCCGAGATCATCGGCCAGGCGGTCGCGGCGTCGGCGGCCATGGCCAACGGCGAGCTCGACGGCGGCCCGGGACGGCTGTCCAACGTCGTGTTCATGGGCATGGGCGAGCCGCTGGCCAACTACGCGCGGGTGCGCAAGACGCTCGACGCGCTGCTCACCCCCGCCCCGCACGGGCTCGGGCTGTCGCAGCGCTCCGTGACCGTCTCCACCGTCGGGCTGGTGCCCGCGATCCGGAAGCTCACCGAGGAGGGTCGCAACGTCACCCTCGCCGTCAGCCTGCACGCGCCGGACGACGAGCTGCGCGACACCCTCGTGCCGATCAACACCCGCTGGAACGTGGGTGAGGTGGTCGACGCCGCCGACGCCTACGCGCGGAGGACCGGCCGCCGCTACTCCATCGAGTACGCGCTCATCCGCGACGTCAACGACCAGCCCTTCCGCGCCGACCTCCTCGGCAAGCTCCTCGCCGGGCGGCTCGCGCACGTCAACCTGATCCCGCTCAACCCCACGCCCGGCAGCCAGTGGGACGCCAGCCCGCTGCCGGCCCAGCGGGAGTTCGTCGCCCGGCTGCGCGCCGCCGGCGTGCCGACGACGGTCCGCGACACCCGCGGCCAGGACATCGACGGCGCCTGCGGGCAGCTGGCCGCCGCCGACCAGGTCGAGGGCGTGCCGAGTGTCGCGCTCGCCTCTCCGTCGGTCGAGCCGGTCGAGCCGCCGGTGCCGCTGGGTGCCGAGGCGGACCAGGCGTGACCGCCGGCGCCCCGCTCCCGCCACCCGCTGCGGCCGAGGCGCACGAGCACAGCCACGCCGACGTCTCCGGCGGCTGGCTGCGGGCAGCTGTCTTCGGCGCCATGGACGGGCTGGTCACGAACACCGCCCTGGTCGCGGGCGTCGGCGGCGGGGGAGCGGCGCCCCGGGGCATCGTGCTGGCCGGCGTCGCGAGCCTCGTGGCCGGTGCGGTGTCCATGGCGCTGGGTGAGTACACCTCGGTGAAGACCCAGAACGAGCAGCTCGACCTCGAGGTCGAGAAGGAGCGCCGGGAGCTCGAGCGCAACCCCGAGGGGGAGCTGGCCGAGCTCACCGAGATGCTGCGGGTCCGCGGCGTCGACGACCGGCTGGCCCGGCAGGTCGCGGTCCAGCTCTCCCGCGACCCGGAGACGGCGTTGCGCCTGCACGTGCTCGCCGAGCTCGGCGTCAGCCCCGAGGACCGGCCGTCCCCGACGGTCGCCGCCGTCTCGTCGTTCCTGACCTTCGGCACCGGCGCGCTGCTGCCGCTGCTGCCGTACCTCCTCGGCGTCTCCCTGCTGTGGGTGGCGTTGCTGTGCGGCGGCCTCGGTCTGCTGACCGCCGGCGCGATCTCCTCCCGGTTCACGCCGCGGCCCTGGTGGTTCGCCGGCCTGCGGCAACTGGTCTTCGGGGCCGCCGCGGCCGGGATCACCTACCTGATCGGCTCGGCAATCGGCGTCGCGGTCAGCTGACCCGGCCGTCGCACGACATGCCCGCGGCCGCGAGCGCCTCGGTGGTCTCCGCCGTCACCGGCCGGACCAGGCCGTCTCCGCCCTCGAAGCCGGTCGGCAGCACCTGGACCTCCGGGATGCCGGAGCTCGCGAGGGCGGACAGCTCGGCCAGGGATGTGCCGTCGTCCACCGTGAGGGCGCCGGACCCGGCCCACGCGAGGTACTGCAGCCGCCAAGGGCGGGTCGTCAGCTGCCCTGCAGCGTCGGCCAGGGCCCGCACGACCGTGCCGGCGGCCGTGGCCCGTCCGTCCGGGTCGACTGGAGCCGGCACCCAGATCCCGTCGACCAGGTGCTCGGGATGGCGCGACCGGACCACGGCGAGTGTCGTCCGTCCGTCGATGCGCTGGCGCCCCGTCGTGCGCAGCTCCAGTCCGGCGGCGGGGTCCCGGACCGGCTCGGCGATCTCGATCTCGACGCCGCCGGCGGCGTCCACCGTGGCGGCGAACCCCGCCAGGTCGACGGCGACGAGGTGGTCGGTCGGGATACCGACGGTGCACAGCGCGTCCACGGTGGCCTGCGGACCGTCGAGCCAGGTCACGGCCAGCCTCGGGGGGAGTGGCCCCTCGGGCACCAGGAGGTCACGCGGCACGGAGAACGCGGTCGTGCCTTCCGTCGACTCGTGGATGACCAGGACCACGTCGGCTCGGGTGCCGGGGACGTCGTCGGCGGTGCCGAACTCAGATGCCGGCGCCCCGGCAGGGAGGGCCGCCCGGGAATCGGTGCCGACCAGCACCCACGTGGTGCCCTCGCCGGCGGTCAGCGTCACGTCGAGCCGATCCATCCGGCTCTGCAGCAGCGCGGCGTCGGCACACACCAGTGCGAGGACGACGACGGCGGCCAGCGCGAGCCGGAGCCGGGTCGGCCGCAGACGCGGACGCCACGGACGCCGACCGGGACAGTCCCGGTCGGCGCCCGTGGCGGACGTGGTCATGCTCAGGCCTGCGCAGCCCCCGTCGGGCGACGGCGTGCGACGTAGGTGACGCCGGCGCCGACCAGGACGAGCGCGATGCCGCCGACCAGCGGGACGGTGACGTCCGCGCCGGTGGCCGCCAGCTCGGCGGCGGTGAGCTTCTCCGCCGAGATGGTGACGGGGTAGCTCCGCACGGTGCCGTCGGCGCTGGTGACCTTCAGCGTGTGCTCACCGGCCGGGGTGCCGGCCGGGGCGACGAAGTCGGTGACGAGGACGCCGTCGGCACCGGCCGTGCGGGTCCCCATGTCCCGCGGCGTCGAGTGGAGCACGAGCTTGGCGGTCTCCCCGGGGGTGTACCCGGTGAGGCGGAGGGCGAGGCGCTGACCGACCTTGACGGGGCCCTGCGGTGTGAGCGACTGGCCGGGCTCGGCGGTGACGGTGACGACGCCCTTGGCGTCCTTGGTCACGGTCGCGGTCTTGACGGGCGCGGCCGGGGCGGTGACGGTCACGGACTGCGCGGCGTAGGTGAAGAGGTCGGTGCCGTAGTAGGTGAGGCACTTCGCCATGACCGGGTAGCTGCCCGCGGGCAGGTCGGCCGGGAGCTTGACGTTGATCGACCAGGTGCCGTCGGTGTTGGCCTGGACCTGGCCACCGTTGCCCATCTCCCCGAAGCTCACGCCGGCGGATGCGGTGGTGGGGACGGTGGAGCCGGAGATGGTGCAGCCGGTCCCCGTGATGGTGACGGTGGTGGCCGGACCCGCGGCCACGGAGGCAGGAGTGACGACCGGAGCCGCCGAGGGTGCGGCAGGGGCGGGCGCGGCGTGGGCGGCCGGCGCGAGCGTTGCGCTCGCCAGAGCCAGGCCGAGGGTCAGCCCGGACGCGGCGGCGACGCGGGCGAGGGACGAGCGGGACATCGGACGCTCCGGTTCATCGGGACCGGTGCGCGACCGGATAGGCAATGTCTACCGACAAGCGGCGCCCGCTGTGCGATCGAGAAACGGGCAGGACACGCCATGGTTCGAGAGCTTTCCGGCCAGAAGTTGACGAAGTCAGCGCCCGTTCCGTCCGTAGCCGCCATCCGGCGCACGTGCCGACGGTCCACGTCGTCCTGCCGGCAGCAGGGTCCTCGGTCCTCCGGTGCCGACAGACGACGGCGGCCGGGCTCCCGCGCAGGGAACCCGGCCGCCGTCGCTACCGCCTGGCGTCAGCGACGCCAGGCGGTCTTCTTGCGGCGCAGGTCCCAGATCAGGATGAGGGCCATGATGCCGGCGATGGCGTAGAGCCAGAGGTCCTCGACGCGGCCCTCGTGGTTGCCGATCAGGTAGGTCAGGATCACGATCGTGGCGAGCCAGCCGCCGATCTGGCCCCACTTGCCGGTCTCGCCGTGCCAGCCCCAGTCCTGCGGGCTCTCGTGCTCGACGGGGTGGGAGCCGGCGCGGACGATGCCCTCTTCTCGTCCGGGCTGGTTGACCCGCTGGGTCGACGGGGAGTGGAATGCCTCGGTCACCCCGCCATTCTGGCAGGCGTGGGGTCGCCGCACCCTCCGAGGTGGGTGTGCACGGCGGGTCGGGGAGTATGCGGGTGTGAGCGAACAGGGGCGTGAGCATCGCAGCGCGGGACGAGTGAGGAGCGGAGCGCCCCGCGGGAGCGAAGCGGAGGCGTCGAGCGAACCCCGCGAGATCACCCTCCTCGGCTCCACCGGCTCGATCGGCCGGCAGGCCGTCGCCGTCGCTCGCCAGAACCCGGGCCGGGTCCGGATCACCGGGCTGGCCGCCGGTGGTGGGGACGTCGCCACGCTGGCCGAGCAGGCGCTCTCCCTCGGTGTGCGCACCGTCGCCGTCGCCCGGGCCACCGCCGCCCAGGACCTGCAGCTGGCGTTCTACGCCGCCGCGTCCCAGCGCGGCTGGGCCAAGGGGGAGTACGCGCTGCCGGAGATCCTCGCCGGTCCGCGGGCGGCCGAGGAGCTCGCCGCCCGCCCCGCCGACGTGGTGCTCAACGGGATCACCGGGTCGATCGGCCTGGGCCCGACGCTCGCCGCGCTGTCCGCCGGGCGGACGGTGGCGCTGGCCAACAAGGAGTCGCTGATCGCCGGCGGGGACCTGGTCCTCGCCGCCGCCGCGCCCGGCCAGCTGGTACCGGTCGACTCCGAGCACTCGGCGATCGCCCAGTGCCTGCGGGGTGGTGACCGGAGCGAGGTGGCCCGCCTGGTCCTGACCGCCAGCGGCGGTCCGTTCCGCGGCCGAACCCGCGAGGAGCTGTCCGCCGTCACCGTCGAGCAGGCGATGGCCCACCCCACCTGGGACATGGGCCCGGTCATCACCGTCAACTCGGCCACGCTGGTGAACAAGGGCCTGGAGCTGATCGAGGCCCACCTGCTCTTCGGCGTCCCGTTCGCCGACATCGACGTCGTCGTGCACCCGCAGTCGATCGTGCACTCGATGGTGACCTTCGCCGACGGCGCCACCATCGCCCAGGCCAGCCCGCCGGACATGCGGCTGCCGATCGCGCTGGCCCTCGCCTGGCCCGACCGCCTGCCCGACGTGCAGCCGGCGCTGGACTGGTCGACGGCCAGCACCTGGGAGTTCGCCCCGCTGGACTCCGAGGCGTTCCCCGCGGTGCGGCTGGCGCGGGAGGCCGGGGAGGCCGGTGGCGTGGTGCCGGCGATGTACAACGCCACCAACGAGGAGGCCGTCGCGGCGTTCGTGGCGGGTCGCCTCTCGTTCACAGGGATCGTCGACCTCGTCGCGCGTACCCTCGACGCCGCACCGGATCTCGGTGCCCCCACCTGCGTCGACGACGTCCTGGCGGCGGAGAAGTGGGCCCGGGAGCACGCCCGGCGCGTGATCGACCGAGGCATGTGACGGAGGGGCCGAGCTGAGCGAGATCCTGCTGACGATCCTGGGGATCGTCCTCTTCGCCCTCGGCCTGATGTTCTCCATCGCCTTCCACGAGGCCGGCCACTTCTGGTGGGCCCGGAAGTTCGGCATGCGGGTGCCGCAGTTCATGGTGGGCTTCGGGCCCACGGTGTTCTCCCGGCGCCGCGGCGAGACCGAGTACGGCGTCAAGGCGATCCCGCTGGGCGGCTACATCCGCATCGTCGGCATGATCCCGCCGGCCGAGGAGGGCGAGAGCAAGCGCGCCACCCGGATGCGCAGCTTCATCGCCGAGGTCCGCGGGCAGTCGCTCAACGACGTGCTGCCCTCCGACGGCGGCCGCGTCTTCTACAAGAAGCCCTGGTGGCAGCGCGTCATCGTGATGTTCGCCGGGCCGTTCCACAACCTGGTGCTGGCCGTCGTCTTCTTCACCGTCGTCCTGGTCGGCTTCGGCATCCCGGAGATCACCACCACCATCGCCCGGGTGCCGGACTGCGTGCTGCCCGCCGGGGCGGCGTCGGCGCGCGCGGAGGACCCGTGCGCGGTGCCGATCACGCCGGAAGGACAGCTCTGCGAGACCGGGGCCCCCGGCTGCGCGCTCCCGCCCCGCAGCCCCGCCAGCGAGGCCGGACTCGCCCCGGGCGACACCATCGTGGCGCTGGACGGCGAGCCGGTGTCCCGGGAGACCGACGTCGGCTGGGAGCAGGTGCAGGAGGCGATCCGGGTCAGCGCCGACGAGCCGGTCGTCTTCACCGTCGAGCGCGAGGATGAACGGCTCGACCTCACGGTCACGCCCACCGAGAACCGCGTGTACGCCGACGACGAGGGCGAGCGGACCGAGACCGTCGGTTTCGTCGGGATCAGCCCGGCGCCGCGCGACGTGCGGCAGTCGATCACCGACGTCCCCGGCCATCTCGGCACCATCGTCGTCCGGTCGGTGGACCGGCTGCTCGAGATCCCCGAGCGCGTCCCACAGCTGTTCCGGGCCACGTTCCTCGGCGAGGAGCGCGACCCGCTCGGCCCGATCGGCGTGGTCGGCGTCAGCCGGATCTCCGGCGAGGTGTTCGCCTTCGAGGGCTTCTCCGGGACGCAGAAGATCAGCTACTTCATCCAGCTGCTCGCCGGGATGAACATGGTGCTGTTCCTCTTCAACATGCTGCCGATCTACCCGCTCGACGGCGGGCACATCGCCGGCGCGCTCTACGAGAAGGGGCGGGCCACGGTGGCCCGCGTGCGCGGCCGGCCCGACCCGGGGCCGTTCGACATCGCGCGGTTGATGCCGGTCGCCTACGCCGTCGCCGGTCTCTTCCTGGCGCTGTCGCTCCTGCTGCTCGTCGCCGACATCGTCAACCCGGTCACGCTGGCTGGGTGATCGGCGCGGCCGGCGTCGCGGTGCGGCGGGCCGGCCGGGAGGCGACGAGGACGCCGCCCACCACGAGGACGCCGGCGACCAGCTCCACCGGGTCCAGCACCTCGCCGAAGGCCAGCCACGACGCGAGGACGCCGACCACCGGCACGAGCATGGAGAACGGTGCCACCACGTTCGACGGGTGCCGGGAGAGCAGGGTGTTCCAGATCCCGTAGCCGACCAGCGTGGCGACGACGACGACGTAGAGCAGCCCGAGCACCGACGGCAGCGCGGACGTCGTGAACGCGGTCGACAGCGAGCGCCCGATGCGGGTCGGGCCCTCGACGACCAGCGCCAGCACCAGCATGGGCACGGGCGGGATCGCCGCCGTCCAGAGCGTCAGGTGGAACGCGTTCGGCGCCTGCGCCCGGCGGCTGCAGACGTTGCCGATCGCCCAGCCGAGCGCCCCGCAGAGGGTGAGGACGACGGGTAGCCAGGCGGCCGTCTGCGCCCGGTGCACGGCGATCGCGGCCAGGCCGAGGACGGCGAGCAGCACTCCGCCGAGCTGGCGCGCGGTCAGCCGCTCGTGCAGCCAGAAGCCGGCGATGAGGACGGTGAACGGCGCCGACGCCTGCAGGACGAGGGAGGCCAGGCCGCTCGGCATGCCGGCGGCCATGCCCGCGTAGAGGAACGCGAACTGCAGGATCCCGATGCCCACCCCGACGCCGACCAGCCAGCGCAGCGGGACGCGCGGCCGGGGGATCAGCAGCAGCGCGGGCAGGCCCACGAGCGCGAAGCGCAGGGCGACCATGAACAGGGGCGGGAACTGCTCGAGGGCGAGTGCGGTGGCGGGGAAGTTCAGCCCCCAGCACACCGCGACGAGGCACGCGAGAAGGCGGTCGCGGACGGGCACACCGCGAGCCTCCGGGCATCGTCGGTGAAGGACAAGCGCGATGTCGTGAAACGTCGTTGTAGCGTGCCTTCATGGTGGTGAACGGTCCGGGCCTCTGGGAGCGGGTCGAGCCGGCCCAGCTGCTCCTGCTCCGCGAGCTGGCCGAGCACGGATCGGTGACCGCCGTCGCCCGGGCCACCGCCAGGACGCCGTCCGCCGTGTCCCAGCAGCTGAAGGTGCTGCAGCGGGGGGTGGGGGTGCCGCTGGTCGAACGGGTGGGCCGGGGGGTCCGGCTGACCGATGCCGGCCGGGCGCTGGCCGGCATCGCCACCGGTGTCGCGACAGCGCTGGCCGTGGCCGAGGCCGACTGGGCGGGCTACCGGGGCGGCGCCGGGGGGACTGTGCGCCTCGCGGTGTTCCACTCGGCCGGCGAGCTGCTGGTCCCCGGCCTGCTCGACCGGCTGGCCGCGGTCCCGGAGATCGTCCTGGAGACCCACGACGAGGACGTGTCCCAGGACGACTTCGCCGCGCTCACCGCCGACTACGACATCGTGGTCGCGCACCGGTCGGACGACGTGGTGCCCCCGGCCCGGCCGCAGGTCGAGGTGCGGTTGCTGCTGCGCGAGCCCCTCGACGTCGCCCTGCCCCTGGACCACCCGCTGGCCACGCGCGACCGCGTGAGCCCGCTGGACGTGATCGGCGAGCGGTGGATCGCCCCGCCGGCCGACTTCCCGATCGACCGGGTGCTCACCGCGATCGCGGCCCGGGCCGGTGCCCCGGTGCACGTCGTCCGCCGCACCACGCACCTGCCGCTGATGGAGAAGCTGGTCGGTCACGGGCACGGCATCGCGCTGCTGCCCCGGCACACCACCCGGGACAGGGCCGAGGGCCGGTTGGCGCTCGTGCCCCTGGCCGACCTGCGGGCCGGGCGGATCGTCGAGGCGCTCATGCGCCCGGACAAGGCCGCCCGGCGGGCGGTGCGGACCGTGGTCGACGCGCTCGTCGCCGAGGCCTCCGCCTACGCGGTGTGAGGCGGCGCCTCCGGCGTCCGGGTGGAGGTCACAGCCGGCGTCGGCGGCACGGTGGCGCAGGCGGGGGATACTGGGCGCATGGCGATCCCCGTCGGCCTCGGCATGCCCGCTGCGCCCCCGCCCGTCCTCGCGCCCCGGCGGAAGACCCGCCAGCTGGACGTGGGCGGCGTCGGTGTCGGCAGCGACCACCCCGTCAGCGTCCAGTCGATGACCACGACCAAGACGGCCGACATCAACGCGACCCTCCAGCAGATCGCGGAGCTGACCGCGTCGGGCTGCCAGATCGTGCGGGTCGCGGTGCCCGACACCGACGACGTCGAGGCGCTGCCGGTCATCGCGAAGAAGTCGCAGATCCCGGTCATCGCCGACATCCACTTCCAGCCCCGCTACGTGTTCGCCGCGATCGACGCCGGGTGCGCCGCCGTCCGCGTGAACCCGGGCAACATCAAGAAGTTCGACGACAAGGTCGGCGAGATCGCCCGGGCCGCCAAGGACGCCGGCATCCCGATCCGCATCGGCGTCAACGCCGGCTCCCTCGACAAGCGACTGCTCGCCAAGTACGGCAAGGCCACCCCCGAGGCGCTGGTGGAGTCCGCGCTCTGGGAGTGCTCGCTGTTCGAGGAGCACGACTTCCGCGACATCAAGATCTCGGTCAAGCACAACGACCCGGTCGTGATGGTCCGGGCCTACGAGCTGCTGGCCGCGCAGTGCGACTACCCGCTGCACCTCGGCGTCACCGAGGCAGGCCCGGCCTTCCAGGGCACCATCAAGTCCGCCGTCGCGTTCGGCGCCCTGCTCAGCCAGGGCATCGGCGACACCATCCGCGTCTCCCTCTCGGCCCCGCCGGCCGAGGAGGTCAAGGTCGGCAACCAGATCCTGGAGTCGCTGAACCTGCGCCAGCGCGGCCTGGAGATCGTCAGCTGCCCCTCGTGCGGGCGCGCCCAGGTCGACGTCTACAAGCTGGCCGACGAGGTCACCGCCGGGCTGGAGGGCATGGAGGTGCCGCTGCGCGTCGCGGTCATGGGCTGCGTCGTCAACGGCCCCGGTGAGGCCCGCGAGGCCGACCTGGGCGTGGCGTCCGGCAACGGCAAGGGGCAGATCTTCGTCAAGGGCGAGGTCATCAAGACCGTGCCCGAGTCCCAGATCGTGGAGACCCTCATCGAGGAGGCCCTGAAGATCGCCGGTGAGCAGCTCGCCGCCGGTGAGCCCTCGGGCCCGCCGGTCGTCACCGTCAGCTGACCCGTGCTGCGGACGCCCCACGCCCGGGTCCTCGACGAGAGCGACGAGCCCGCCGTCACCGAGCTGCTGGCCACCGATCCGGTGGCCACGTGCTGGCTGGCCGGGCGGGTCGAGGCGGTGGGCACCGCGCCCATGGCCATCGGGGCGCCGCTGTGGGGCTTCGGGGTTGGCCGGTCGCTGGAGGCGGTCTGCCTGGCCGGCGCCAACCTCATCCCCTTCGCCCTGCCGGGTGCCGAGCAGCGAGCGGCCCACGCCTTCGCCGACCGCGCCCGCCGGGCCGGCCGGCGGTGCAGCACCATCGTGGGACCGGCCGCGTCGGTGGAGCCGCTGTGGGAGCTGCTCGAGCCGTCCTGGGGTCCGGCACGGGACCACCGGCCCCGCCAGCCGCTGCTGGCCGTCGACGGCCCGCCTGCCGTCGCGCCCGAGCCGCGCGTCCGCCCCGTCCGTCCCGACGAGCTCGACACGCTCCTGCCGGCGTCGATCGCCATGTTCACCGAGGAGGTCGGGGTCAGCCCGCTGCGGTCCGACGGCGGCGCCGGCTACCGGGCGCGGGTCGGGGACCTGGTGCGGGCCGGCCGGTCGCTGGCCTGGATCGAGCACGACGCGGTCGTCTTCAAGGCCGAGATCGGGGCGGTCTCCCGGGCCGCCTGCCAGGTCCAGGGCGTGTGGGTGGCCCCGGCCTACCGGGGCCGCGGCATCGGGACCGCGGGCACGGCGGCCGTCGTCGAGTACGCCCGGGCGGCCATCGCGCCGGTCGTCAGCCTCTACGTCAACGACTACAACGCGCGGGCGCGGGCCGCCTACGCCCGCGTCGGGTTCCGCGAGGTCGGCGTGTACTCCAGCGTCCTGTTCTGACGGTCCGGTCCGGAGTTCCGCCGCGAGCCGGGAACGGGTCCGGGCCCTGTCTCTGACAGGGTTGACCCGTGCGGACACGACCGGCCCCCACCCTGCTGATCTCGCTCCTGCTCGCCGCCCCCGTGCTCGCCGGTTGCTCCGGCAGCAGCGAGGACGACGTGCGGACAGCCGCCGAGGCGTTCCTGGACGACTGGACCGCGGGTGACCTGGCTGCTGCCGCCGCCGCCACCACCGACCCGGAGGCGACGACCGCGATCCTCGAGCAGACCGCCGGGGACCTGCCCGACGCCGCGCTCACCGCCGAAGTCGGGGACGTCGTGGTGGAGGACGGCACTGCGACCGTCGACTGGTCGGCGACCTGGGACCTCACGGCCGCGCCCGACTGGAGCTACGACGCGGAGCTGCGCCTCGAGGAGGGCGACGACGCCTGGCAGGTGGTCGCCGAGCCCGCGCTGGTGCACCCGGAGCTGGGGGAGGGGCAGCACCTGGAGCTGACCCGCAGCCTCCCGGAGCGCGCAACCATCACCGGCGCGGACGGCGCACCGCTGTTCACGCCCACCGAGGTGGTCAACGTCGGCGTCGCGAAGGGGCAGGAGACCGACCTCCCGGGCCTGGCCGCTGCGCTCTCGGCGGCCACCGGCGTCCCAGCCGCCGAGATCGTCGCGAAGGTGGAGGCCGCGCCGGAGGGGCAGTTCGTCCCGGTCATCTCGCTGCGCCGCCCGCAGTTCGAGGCGATCCGCGCGCAGGTGTTCGACCTGCCCGGTGCTGTCTTCCCGACCGAGACCCGGCCGCTGGCGCCCTCGCCCCGGTTCGCCGAGGCCCTGCTCGGCCGGGTCGGCGGCGCGACCGCCGAGGTCCTCGAGGAGTCCTCGGAGGACGGCGCCCCCCGGTACGCCGCCGGCGACCAGCTCGGGCTCTCCGGCCTGCAGCGGGCCTTCCAGGAGCAGCTGACCGGCACCCCCGGTTTCGCCGTGTCGGTGATCAGCACCGACGAGACCACCGGTGACGCCGGACGGCAGATCGCGGCCGTCGACCCCGTGCCGGGGCAGCCGGTGCAGACGCCCCTCGTCCCGGCCATCCAGGCCGCGGCCGAAGCCGCGGTCGCCACCGAGTCGCGTCCCACGCACCTGGTCGCCGTGCGCCCGGGCACCGGCGAGATCCTGGCCGTCGCCTCCAACGAGGGCGCCAACCCCGGCAACGCCCTGCGCGGTCAGTTCCCGCCCGGGTCGAGCATGAAGGCCATCACCGCCACCGCCCTGCTCTCCACCGGCGCGCTCGGTCCCGACACCGCGGTGCCGTGCCCGGGCACCACGGTCGTCGACGGCCGGGAGTTCGAGAACCAGGACCAGTTCGACCTGGGCACCGTGCCCTTCACCGAGGCCTTCGCCCAGTCCTGCAACACCACCTTCATCCAGCAGGGGCTCCAGCTGCCCGACGGCGCGCTCGCCGAGGCCGCCGCCGCGTACGGCGTGGGTTCGGACTGGGAGCTGCCCATCGGGATCTTCGGCGGGACGGTGCCCTCGGACAGCACCGGCACCACCAAGGCGGCCAACGCGATCGGCCAGGGGCAGGTGCTGATGAGCCCGGCGCAGATGGCGCTGGTGGTCGCCGGCATCGCGAGCGGGACACCGGCCGCACCGGTCGAGGTGGTGGGTGCCGCTCCGGCGGGCCCCGCTCCGGCGGGACCGCCGGCGGCCGTGCTCGACGCCCTCCGGCCGATGATGCGCCAGGTCGTCCTGTCCGGGACCGCGACCGCGCTGGCCGATCGCGGCGAGGTGTTCGGCAAGACCGGCACCGCCGAGTACGGGACCAACACCCCGCCGGACTCGCACGGCTGGTTCGCCGGCTACCGGCTGGGCGGCGTGGACGGTGGCGTGGCGTTCGCGGTGCTGGTCGAGGGCGGTCAGTCCAGCAGCGCCGCGGTCGCCGTCACCGACGCCTTCCTGGGCGCCCTGGGCTGAGCCACGGGCTGAGCCACGGGCGGAGGCGCGGGCCGGGCCCTCAGAGGCCGGGGAAGGCCCGGGTCGTCGGGTTCTGCGCCGCCGCGGCCCGCCAGCCCACGGCGCGGACCTCGGCGGCCCCGAGCACCTCGGCCGCCAGCTCGCGGGTGGACCGCTCGGCGGTCCGGTCGAGCACCCGCACCCACGCCGCGGAGACGCCCTCCTCGAGGACGACGGCCAGTGCGGCGGCGTCGACGGCTGACAGGACGGGGAAGGGGAGCGCGTAGCCGCCCTCGGGCGGCACGGGCTCGGTGCCGCGGTCGGCCAGCAGCGTGGTGACCCGGTCGCGCACGTCGCGGTGCGCGATCTCGGCCGCGAGGACGGCGGCCTGGCCGGCGCCCAGCGCGGCGCCCACGACGCCGTACCCCCAGATGGCCGCGTGCTCGGCGGCGAGGGCGGCGTTCAGTGCGGCGTCGTCGGCGGGGACGTCGGCGGTGTCGTCAGCCATGGGTGGACCCCCTCATGCCAGTCGAGCCTCGTGGCCGCGCAGCCCCGCGGCGATGGACCCCAGCAGCGCCGCCCGTCCGCCCGCCTGGTCCAGGCAGGCGGACGCGTGCGACGTGGCGGCGACGGCGACCTGGGCCCGGAGCCACCCCTGGGCCCCGACCGCGGGCGGGGGACCGGACGGCTCGCCGGCCGGGTGGTCGCCCGGGGCGGCGGCGCGCAGCCGCTCCAGCTGCTCGGCCGCCTGCGTCGCCAGGTCGGCGGCCGCCGCGGCGAGCGCGGGGTCGGCGGTGAAGGCGAGGTCGTAGGCGGCGACGAGGGCCGACTGGACGGTCACCTGTGCGGCGAGCTCGTCGGCCTGCTCGCTGGTCACGGCGTCGCGCTCGTCGGCCGACGAGGAGGAGGTGCACCCGGCCACGGCGACGGCGAACCCTGCGGCGGAGACCGCGAGCAGGGTCCTGCGGGTGAACGTCCGCGGGCCGGCGGGAGCGAGGGGAGGCATCGCCGTCCATCCTCGCAGCCGCGGACCCCGGAAGCCGGTCGTGGGCGCGGCTCGTCCCTCCGCGTCGCACTCGCGGCCCTCCCGGATCCCGCCCGCCCCTCCCGTCCCAGCGCGTGGGACCGGCCGTGCGGGGCGGGGATGCCGGTGCGGCCGTCCGGCGGTGGCTGCCGGGCGGTAGCCTGGGCCCTTCCCCCTCCGCACCGGGTCCGGTCAGCGGCGCAGCCCACGGCGCCGGTCGGCGGGGGTGCGCGCACGGCATCGTGCCGGTCGACCGAGCCTGAGGAGGCAAGCGTGTCCGCCTCTCGCGGAACCCAGCGGAGCGACCCCGCCACCGAGCGGCTGACCGGCTGGATCCAGCCGGTCGTCACCGAGGCGGGATACGACCTCGAGGAGCTCGTGGTCACGCCCGCGGGCCGGCGAAGCGTCGTCCGCGTGGTGGTCGACCGCGACCAGGGGGTGACCCTGGACGGCATCGCCGAGGTGAGCCGGGCGGTGTCGGAGGTGCTGGACAGCAACGACGACGGCATGGGGCGCACCCCCTACGTGCTCGAGGTGACCAGCCCCGGCGTCGACCGGCCGCTGACCGACCCCCGGCACTGGCGGCGCAACACGGGGCGCATCGTGCAGGTCGCCGCCGGTCCGTCCGGATCGGCCGACCAGCTGACCGGCCGGATCACCGCGGTGGACGACGCCGGCGTGACCCTGGCGGTGGAGGCGAAGGGCAAGCCGGGCGCCAAGAAGCGCCCGCCGCAGCCCCGGCTCGTGCCCTGGGCGGAGCTCGGTGCCGGGCGCGTGCAGGTGGAGTTCGGCCGGCCCGGCACCGGGGACGACGCCCCCGACCCCGACGTCGACGCCGACTTCGAGGTCGACATCGACGACGACATCGAGCAGGACGACGCCGCGGAGCTCGAGGACCTTGACGAGGCCGAGCCCGCGGACGACGACGGAGGAGAGAAGTGAACATCGACGTCACCGCGCTCAAGGCGGTGGAGCGGGAGAAGGGCATCCCGGTCGACACGGTGATCGAGGCCCTCGAGACGGCCCTGGTCACCGCCTACCGGCACGCCGACGGCGCGGCCAAGCACGTGCGGGTGCACGTCGACCGCAAGAGCGGCGAGGTCGCCGTGCTGGCCCAGGAGGTCGGGCCCGACGGCGAGGTCGTGCGCGAGTGGGACGACACCCCCTCGGACTTCGGCCGGATCGCGGCCAGCACCGCCAAGCAGGTGATCGTCCAGCGGCTCCGCGACGCCGAGCACGAGCAGACCTTCGGCGAGTACGCCGGCAAGGAAGGCGACATCGTCAGCGGCATCGTGCAGGCCGACCAGCGGCGCAACGCCAGCGGCCTGGTGATGATCGACATCGGCAAGGTGGAGGCGGTCCTCCCGTCCGCGGAGAAGGTGCCGGGGGAGAGCTACAGCCACGGCAGCCGGATCAAGGCCTACGTCGTCGCCGTGTCCCGCACCTTCCGCGGCCCGCAGGTGACCGTGTCCCGCACGCACCCGAACCTGGTGCGCAAGCTGTTCGCCCTGGAGGTCCCCGAGATCGCCGACGGCAGCGTCGAGATCGTCGCCGTCGCCCGGGAGGCGGGGCACCGGTCGAAGATCGCCGTCCGCACCGCGGTGCCCGGGCTGAACGCCAAGGGCGCCTGCATCGGTCCGATGGGCCAGCGGGTGCGCAACGTCATGAGCGAGCTGCACGGCGAGAAGATCGACATCGTCGACTGGTCGGAGGACCCGGCGGAGTTCGTGGCGCAGGCGCTGAGCCCGGCGCGGGTCAGCAGCGCCCGCCTGGTCGACCCGCAGGCCAAGGCCGTGCGGGTCGTCGTCCCCGACTACCAGCTCTCGCTGGCGATCGGCAAGGAAGGGCAGAACGCCCGGCTGGCCGCCCGGCTGACCGGCTGCCGGATCGACATCCGCAGCGACGCGCAGACCGACGAGGCGGACGCAACCCCCTCGCCGGGGGTCGGACGCGCGCCGCTGCGGCAGGCGTCCCCGGCCCACCCGGGCGGGGGACGTGGCGGCGCTCCGGGGGCCCGTTCGCAGGCTCCGTCGGGGGGTCCGCGTTCCGCGCCACGGCGCTCGGAACATCGCGGACCCGCCACGCGCTAGAGTTGCAGATGGCCGAAACGTCGAATCCGGTCCGCACCTGTGTGGGGTGCCGGAAGCGCGCGACGGTCGTCGACCTGCTGCGCGTCGTCGTGGTGGCCGGGGCCCTGGTCCCCGATCCACGACGGGTGCTCCCTGGTCGCGGTGCCTCCCTGCACCCGACCGCGGAGTGCTTGCGCGCGGCAGAGCGACGCCGGGCCTTCCCGCGGGCGCTGCGCAGCAGCGCCCCGCTGGAGGCCGGTCCGCTCCGGGACCACGTACTCGGCACCTCGTCCTGAGGTGTCGGGAGCAGGACCGGAGTGGGCGACAGCAGTTCCCAGTCGGGCCGGCACGAGGCCGGTCCGCATGTCGACAGGACACCGTCGGATGACTCAGCCGTGAAGTTCTCACGATGACCATGCGCCACTAACGACGAGGTCGAGCGGGCAAGCCGCCGGCCTCACAAAGAGGAGACCCGTGCCAGGCAAAGCCCGCGTACACGAACTCGCCAAGGAGTTCGGTGTCGACAGCAAGACCGTGCTCGCCAAGCTCAAGGAGCAGGGCGAGTTCGTGAAGTCCGCGTCCTCCACCGTCGAGGCCCCCGTGGCCCGGCGGCTCCGTGAGGCACTCGGCGCCGCCACCGGCGGCGGCAACGGAGCAGCCGCCCCGGCTGCGCCCCGCCCCAGCGCCCCCAGGCCGGCCGCCCCCGCGGCACCGGCTGCCCCGTCGGCTCCCGCCGCCGCAGCACCGGCCGCTCCCGCAGCGCCGGCCGCGCCCTCGGCTCCCGCAGCGCCGGCCGCGTCCCGCCCCGCAGCGGGTCCGCGTCCCGGCCCGCGTCCGCCGGCCCCGGCGCCCCAGGCCCCGGCGCCGCAGGCTCCGGCCGCCCAGGCGCCCGCGGCCCCGCCGCAGCAGCCTGCTGCCCCCCGTCCGGCTTCGCCGCGTCCGGCTGCGGCCGGTGGCGCTCCCGGTGGTCCGCGTCCCGGCCCGCGGCCCGCGCCGCGTCCGGGCAACAACCCCTTCAGCAGCGCTCCGCGCCCCAGCCCCGCCGGCGGCGCAGCCCGTCCGGGTCCCGGGGCCGGCGCGCCCCGTCCGGCGCCCGGCACGGGCGGTCCTCGCCCGGCGCCCGGTGCCGGCGGTCCCCGTCCCGCGGGTCCGGGCGGTCCCCGTCCCGGCCCGGGTGCCGGTGGTCCGCGGCCTGCGGCCGGTCCCGGTGGGCCGCGTCCCAACCCGGGCATGATGCCGCAGCGGCCCTCCCCGGGCATGATGCCCGGTCGCCCCGCAGGTGGCGGCCGTCCCGGTGGTGGCCCCGGTGGTCCCGGCGGTCGTGGCCGCCCGGGTGGTCCCGGTGGCGGCGGCGGCGGCGGCTTCCGCCCCGGTGGCGGTGGCGGTGCCCCCGGTGCCGGCGCGCCGGCCGGTGGTGGCTTCCGTGGTGGCGGCGGTCCGCGTGGCCGCGGTCGCGGTGGCTCCGGTGCCAGCACCGCGGGTGCCTTCGGTCGTCCCGGTGGCCGCGGGCCGGTCCGTGGCCGCAAGAGCAAGAAGCAGCGGCGTCAGGAATTCGACTCGATGGCGGCGCCCAGCATGGGTGGCGTCATGCTGCCCCGGGGCAACGGACAGACCGTCCGCCTGCCCCGTGGCGCCTCGCTGACCGACCTGGCGGAGCGCATCAACGCCGAGCCGGCCGCGCTGGTCACCGCTCTGTTCCACCTGGGCGAGATGATCACCGCGACGCAGTCGGTCAACGACGAGACGCTGCAGCTGCTCGGTGCCGAGATCGGCTGGGTCATCCAGGTCGTCAGCCCGGAGGACGAGGACCGCGAGCTCCTCGAGACCTTCGACCTCACCTTCGGCGACGAGGAGGGCGACGAGGACGACTGGTCGTCCCGTCCGCCGGTCGTCACGGTCATGGGTCACGTCGACCACGGAAAGACCAAGCTGCTCGACGCCCTCCGGCACGCCAACGTGCAGTCCAAGGAAGCCGGTGGCATCACCCAGCACATCGGCGCCTACCAGATCGTCACCGAGCTCGAGCACAACGAGCGCCCGATCACCTTCATCGACACCCCGGGTCACGAGTCGTTCACCGCGATGCGTGCCCGTGGCGCGAAGGTCACCGACATCGTGGTGCTCGTGGTCGCGGCCGACGACGGCGTCATGCCGCAGACGGTCGAGGCGCTCAACCACGCCCAGGCCGCCGAGGTGCCGATCGTGGTCGCGGTCAACAAGATCGACAAGGAGGGGGCCAACCCCGCCAAGATCCGTCAGCAGCTCACCGAGTACGGGCTGGTGGCCGAGGAGTACGGCGGCGACACGATGTTCGTCGACGTCTCCGCGACCACCCGCCAGGGCCTCGACGAGCTGCTCACGGCGATCCTGCTGACCGCCGACGCCTCGCTGGACCTGCGCGCGAACACCGAGCAGGACCCGCAGGGTGTGGTCATCGAGGGCAAGCTCGACAAGGGCCGCGGCCCCGTCGCCACGGTGCTCGTCCAGCGCGGCACGCTGCGCCAGGGCGACTCCATCGTGGCCGGCGACGCCTACGGTCGCGTCCGGTCGCTGCTCGACGAGCACGGCAACAAGCTCAAGGAAGCCCTGCCCGCGCGTCCGGTCCAGGTCGTCGGCCTGACGTCCGTGCCGCGAGCCGGGGACACCTTCCTGGTCGTCGAGGAGGACCGGATCGCCCGGCAGATCGCCGACCGTCGTCAGGCCCGGATCCGCAACGCGCAGAACGCCTCCATGCGCAAGCGGATCAGCCTGGAGGACCTCGACGCGGCGCTCAAGGAGACCCGTCAGCTCAACCTGATCATCAAGGGCGACAACTCGGGCACCGTCGAGGCGCTCGAAGAGGCGCTGATGAAGATCGAGATCGACGACGAGATCTCGCTGCGGGTGATCCACCGCGGCGTCGGTGGCATCACCAAGAGCGACATCGACCTGGCGCTGGCCGACGACGTCATCGTCCTGGGCTTCAACGTCCGGGCCGAGGGTCAGGCCACGGAGCTGGCGAGCCGTGAGGGGGTGGACGTCCGGTACTACACGGTCATCTACCAGGCCATCGACGAGATCGAGGCCGCCCTCAAGGGGATGCTCAAGCCGATCTACGAGGAGGTCCAGCTCGGCACGGCGGAGGTCCGCGAGGTCTTCCGGGTGCCGAAGATCGGCAACGTCGCCGGTTCGCTGGTCCGCAGCGGCACGATCGTCCGCAATGCGAAGGCCCGTCTCATGCGCGACGGGACCGTGGTCGCCGACAACCTGACGGTGGAGTCGCTCCGCCGCTTCAAGGACGACGCGACCGAGGTCCGCGAGGGCTACGAGTGCGGTATCGGCCTGGGGTCGTTCAACGACATCAAGGTCGACGACGTGATCGAGACCTTCGAGATGCGTGAGAAGCCGCGCGACTAAGAAGATGCTCCCTTGCCCCCCGCCGCGAGCGGGTGACGTGCTGGAACGGCCCTCGTGCAGGGCCCCGGTGCGAGCTCG
Organism: Blastococcus saxobsidens; assembly: GCF_010682065.1. Taxonomy (GTDB): domain Bacteria; phylum Actinomycetota; class Actinomycetes; order Mycobacteriales; family Geodermatophilaceae; genus Blastococcus; species Blastococcus saxobsidens_B. Next base: position 14,928 of record NZ_JAAGWG010000023.1, on the reverse strand, counting down.
CGAGCGGTGGGGGGCAGGAGGGTCCTTCTAGTGTTCACTGGCACGCTCACCGCCGATCTGCTGCTGGGCGACGTCCACTCGCTGAAGGGCAAGCGCGCCGTGGTGCGGCCGATCGTGGCCGAGCTGCGGCGGCGCTTCGCCGTGGCCGCCGCCGAGGTCGGTGACCAGGACCTGCACCGCCGCGTGCAGGTCGGGGTCGCCACCGTGGCCGGCGACGCCGGTCAGGTCAACGACGTGCTCGACGCGTGCGAGCGGTTGCTGGCCGAGCGGCCGGAGGTGACGCTGCTGTCGACGCATCGGCAGTTGTTCTCCGACACCGATTAGGGGCCCCGTCGCCCCCCACCGCTCGCACGCTGGCGATGGGTCCCTGCGACGGGGCCTTCCAGACCCACCCAGGTCGACACCTGGCAGTTCCGAGGAGTTCCGATGGCCGATCCGGCCCGCGCCCGCAAGCTCGCGGTGCGCATCCGTCAGATCGTGTCCGCCGCGATCGAGACCCAGATCAAGGACCCCCGCCTGGGCATGGTGACCGTCACCGACGCCCGCGTGACCAGTGACCTCCGCGAGGCCACGATCTTCTACACGGTCTACGGCGACGAGACGCAGATCGCCGACTCGGCGAAGGCGCTGGCCAGTGCCACCGGCGTGCTGCGGTCGACGGTGGGGAAGCAGACCGGCATCAAGTTCGTGCCGTCGCTGGCCTTCATCGCCGACATCGTCCCCGACACCGCGCGGGAGCTCGAGGAGGCGCTGGAGCGTGCCCGGCACGCCGACGCCGAGCTCGCCCGCGCCCGCGAGGGCGCCAGCTACGCCGGGGAGCCCGACCCCTACCGGCGCCCGTCCGAGGACGAGGACGAGGACGACGAGGAGGCCGACGGGGGAGCCGACCCGGTCGGATCCGGCACTGCCGATGACAGGGGCGAGGACGCCGCTGTGGAGACCAGGAGCGCACCGTGACCCAGAACGACCCCGACCCGTACGAGCCGGACGAGGGGCAGGGCACGTCCGTGCTGGGCGGCCGGCCCGTCCCAGCGGACGGCGACCCCACCGACGGCGGCCGGCGCGGTCAGGTCGGCGAGGTGCCGAGCATCGCCGCCGACGAGCCCGACGACGGCGGCCCCGGCTACGAGGTCGGTGGCGGGGACATCCGCGAGGACCAGGGCGGCCGGATGGCCGACCCCGACGCGGGCACGTGAGCCGCGCCTCGACGACGGACGACCTCGCCGAGGCCATGCGGACCGCCGCCGCGGTCCTGGCCGAGGCCGCCTCCTCCCGTTCGACGGTCGTCCTGTCCGGCCACGTCCAGCCCGACGCCGACGCGCTCGGCAGCACGCTGGCGCTCGCCGAGGGGCTGCGCCGACGTGGGGCCCGGGTGCTCGCGACCTTTCCGGGGCCCTTCACGCTGCCGGCGTCCCTCGGCTGGATCCCGGGCGCCGAGGGGCTGGTGCCCTCGGACTCCGTGCCCTCCTCACCCGACGTGTTCGTGAGCCTGGACGCCGCCTCCCCGCCCCGGCTGGGTGAGCTGGCGCCCCTGCTGGACCAGGCGGCGACCTCGGTGGTCGTCGACCACCACGCCAGCAATCCGGGCTTCGGCCGGATCCGCGTGGTCGACCCCGCCGCCCCGGCGACGGTGACCCTCGTGGCCGACCTGCTCGACGGCCTGGGCGTGACGCTGGACCGGCAGCTGGCCACCTGCCTGTACGCGGGCCTGGCTGCCGACACCGGCTCCTTCCGCTTCGGCAGCACCCGCCCCGAGACCCACGAGCTGGCGGCGCGGCTGCTGAGCACGGGGATCGACCACGCGGCCATCAGCCGCCGGTTGTTCGACACCGCGCCCTTCGGCTGGCTCGGGCTGCTGTCGGTCGTGACCGGCCGTGCGGCGCTGGAGACCGACGTCGGCGCAGGCCTGGTCTGGACCTGGTCGAGCACCGCCGAGGCCGCCGAGCACGGACTGGCCGGCGAGCAGCTCGAGGCGCTCGTGGACGTCATCCGCTCTGCGCAGGAGGCCGACGTCGCCTGCGTGCTCAAGGGGCAGGACGACGGTTCCTGGTCGGTGTCGCTGCGTTCCCGCGGAGCCACCGACGTCGCCCGCGTGGCCATGGCGCTGGGCGGCGGCGGGCACCGCGCCGCGGCCGGCTACACCTCGCACCTCGACCGCGAGGGCACCGTCGCCGCGCTGCGCGCGGAGCTCAGCGTCCGATGACCGCGCGGTCCGCCGGACCGCGCAGCGAGGGCCCCGGCGTGCTGGCGCTCGCCCTGCCCGCACTGGTCGTCCTGGCGGCGGAGCCGCTGTACCTGCTGGTGGACACCGCGGTGGTCGGCAACCTGGGCACCGTGGCCCTCGGCGGCCTGGCCGTCGGTGGTGGGCTGCTGGCCTGGGCCGCGGGGCTGCTGAACTTCCTCGCCTACGGCACGACGGCGCGGGCGGCGCGCCGGGCCGGCGCCGGGGACCGGTCCGGTGCGGTCTCCGAAGGGGTGCAGGCCACCTGGCTCGCGCTGGGGCTGGGCCTGGCCGTGCTGCTGGCCTTCCAGCTGCTGGCCGGCCCGCTGACCCGCGCGCTGGCCGGTGGCGCCGGGGCCGTGGCGGACGCGGGGGAGCAGTGGCTGCGGATCGCCGCGGTGGGTGCGCCCCTGCTCCTGGTGTCGCTGGCCGGGAACGGCTGGCTGCGCGGGGTGCAGGAGCTGCGCCGACCGGTGCGCTACGTGCTGGCGGGCAGCCTGGTCAGCCTGGTCCTCTGCCCGGTGCTGGTGTACCCGGCCGGCCTCGGGCTGGCCGGGTCGGCGGTCGCGAACGTCACCGGCCAGGCGGTGACGGCCGCGTTGTTCCTCGTCGCTCTGGGGCGCGAGCGGGTCGCCTGGCGCCCCCGCCCGGCCGCCGTCCGGGCCCAGCTGGTCATCGGCCGCGACCTCCTGCTGCGGGCGGCCGTCCTCCAGGTGGCGTTCCTGGCAGCCGCCGGGGTGGCCGCGCGCGCCGGGACGGTGCCGCTGGCGGCCCACCAGATCGCCCTGCAGCTGTTCCTGTTCCTCGCGCTGGTGCTCGACGCGTACGCGATCGCAGCGCAGACCCTGGTCGGTCAGGCGCTGGGCCGGGGGTCGCCGGCGGAGGCCCGGGCGACGGCCCGCCGGGTCGCGCTCTGGGGGGCGGGCACCGGTGTGCTGATCGGCGGGGCGCTGCTGGCCCTGCGCGGGGTCCTGCTCCCGCTGTTCACCGACGACCCGGCCGTGGTGGCCCAGGCCGAGGTCGTCTGGTGGTTCCTGGCCGGGATGCAGCCGCTGGCCGGCCTGGTCTTCGCCCTCGACGGGGTCCTCATCGGTGCGGGCGACGTCGGGTACCTGCGGACGCTGACGATCGGCTCGGCGCTGCTCGGCTTCCTGCCCCTGTCGCTGCTGGCGCTGCCGCTCGGCTGGGGGCTCGCGGGCGTCTGGACCGGGCTGACCGTCTTCATCGCGTTGCGGCTGACCGGCACCGTCGTCCGGGTGGCGGGTGACCGGTGGCTCGGCGCCCCTGAGACGGTTACGGCGTGAGCCCCAGACGCCCGGATGCCGATGTCCCGCCCGGCCTGCTGCTGGTCGACAAGTCCGGCGGCATGACGTCGCACGACGTCGTCGCCCGTGCCCGGCGCGCGCTCTCGGTCCGCAAGGTCGGCCACGCCGGCACCCTCGACCCGATGGCGACCGGCCTGCTGGTCCTCGGCGTCGGCACCGCCACCCGGCTGCTCGGTCACGTCGGCGGGCACGACAAGACCTACGAGGCCACCATCCGGCTGGGCCAGGCGACGGTGACCGACGACCGCGAGGGGGAGGTGCTGAGCACGGCCTCCACCGCCCACCTCGACGACGACGCCGTCCGCGCGGCGCTCGCCGCCCAGACCGGCCCGCTGCAGCAGGTGCCCTCGGCGGTCAGCGCGGTCAAGGTCGACGGCCGCCGCTCCTACGACCGGGTGCGGGCGGGGGAGACGGTGGAGCTGACTCCCCGGTCGGTCACCGTCCACCGGCTCGAGGTGCACCGCATCGCCCGCCCCGAGCCCGACCTCGTCGACGTCGACGTGACCGTCGAGTGCACCGCCGGCACCTACATCCGGGCCATCGCCCGTGACGCCGGCGCGGCCCTCGGCGTCGGCGGGCACCTCACCGCCCTGCGCCGCACCGTGTCCGGGCCGTTCGCGGTGACCGCCGCCGGCACGGTCGAGGAGTCGGCGGCGTCGCTGGTCGCCGGCGGCGGGTCCGGGTTCCTGGGGCTCACCGAGGCCGCGCGGCTGGTCTTCCCGGAGCGCCGGCTCACCGCGGAGGAGGCGCGCGCGCTCGGCTACGGCCAGCGGATCCCGGCCACCGGCGCCGGGGGGCTGCACGCCGCGGTCGACCCCGACGGGCGGCTGGCCGCCCTCGTCGAGGACGCGGGCCGCAGCGCCCGCGTGGCGGTCGGCTTCCCGCCGTCCTGATCCGGTGGCAGCCTGAAGCCGTGAGCCTCGACGCCCGGCTGGCCGGCCTGGACGCGCTGCTGCGCCCGCTGCCGGGCCTGGTGGTCGCGTTCTCCGGCGGCGTGGACTCGGGGGTGCTGCTGGCCGCGGCGGTCCGGGCGCTGGGCGCCGACCGGGTGGTGGCGGCCACGGCCGTCTCGCCGAGCCTGCCCGCGGCCGAGCTGACCGGGGCCGCCGGGTTCGCCGCGTCGCTGGGCGTCCGTCACGAGCAGCCGCGCACCGACGAGCTCTCCCGGGCGGGTTACCGCGCCAACGCCGGCGACCGGTGCGCCTTCTGCAAGACCGAGCTCGTCGAGGTCCTGCTGCCGCTGGCGGCGCGGCTCGGCATCGCCGACGTCGTCACCGGCACCAACGCCGACGACGTGCGCGCGGGCTTCCGCCCCGGCATCCGCGCCGCCGCCGAGCGCGGCGCCTGGACACCGCTGGTCCTGGCCGGCCTCACCAAGGACGACGTCCGGGCGGCCGCGCGCCGCTGGGAGCTGCCGCTGGCGGACAAACCCGCCGCCGCCTGCCTGGCCAGCCGCATCGCCTACGGGGTGCCGGTGTCGGCGGCCGGCCTGGCCCGCGTGGAACGGGCCGAGTCCGCGCTGCGCACCGCGCTGCTGCGCGCCGGGCTGCCGGTGCGGGACCTGCGGGTGCGCGACCTGGGCGACGACGTGGCGCGGGTGGAGGTCGACGCGGAGCTGGTCGACGACGTCGCCGCCCGGCCGGACCTGCTCGTGGCCGTCTCCGGCTTCGCGCGGGTGGAGCTGGACCCGCGCGGGTTCCGCTCCGGCGCCATGAACGAGCTGCTGCCCGACCCCGTCCGCTACCGCTGACCGGCCGTCGCCTTCACCAGGTGCACGAGCCGGAGTCCCGGGTGGACGTCCTCCCGATGGGTCTCCACGTAGCCCGCGCGGCGGTAGAGGCGGAGGTTGGCCTCGCTGAGGTGGCCGGTGAAGAGGGCGGCCCGCGGCAACCCGCCGGCCTCCTCGGCGGCGGTCAGCAGCAGGCTCCCGATGCCGCGGCCCTGCAGGTCGGGGGCGACGACGAGGCGCCCGACGTGCAGCGTCCCGTCCCGTTCCCGGGTGCGCACCGCGCCCACCAGCCGGCGCCCGAGCCACGCGCCGGTGCACCGGCTGCCGGCGAGCTCGGCGACCAGCTCCTCCAGGGACTGCGTGAGGGCCGGCAGGTCCGGGTCGCCGTACAGCCGGGCCTCGGTGACGTAGGCGGCGCGCTGCAGGGTCAGCAGCTCACCGGCCGCGCTCGGGGGCACCGGGGCGAGCTCGACCGCCGGGGGAGTGGTCACCGGTCCTCCCGTCCGGCGACCGCGCGGGCGATGCGGGCCGCGGCCACCCCGGCGCCGAAGCCGTTGTCGATGTTCACGACCAGCACCCCGGGCGCGCAGGCGGTGAGCATGGTGAGCAGGGCGGCCAGGCCCTCGAACGCCGCCCCGTAGCCGACCGACGTCGGCACGGCCACGACGAGCCGGTCGGTCAGGCCCGCCACCACGCTGGGCAGGGCGCCGTCCATCCCGGCGACGACGACCACCGCGTCGGCGGCCGCCAGGTCCGGCGACACCGCGAGCACCCGGTGGATCCCCGCGACGCCGACGTCGTCGACCCGGCGGCAGCCCGCTCCGCAGGCCCGCAGCGTGGCCGCGACCTCGGCGGCGACCGGGCCGTCGGAGGTGCCGGCGGTGAGCACCAGGACCTCGCCGACCGGCTCCGGCGGCCGGCCGACGAGCACGCACCGCGCCTGCGCGTCGACGACCGCGTCCGGCCAGCGCTCCAGCACGGCGGCCGCGGTGGCGTCGTCGACCCGGGTGGCCCAGGCGAAGGGGCGCGGCGAACCGTCGAGCAGACCGGCCAGGCAGGCCACCGTCTCGCCGGGCGTCTTGCCCGCCGCGTAGACCACCTCCGGCGTGCCGGTGCGGCGTTCGCGGTCCAGGTCCAGCCGGGCGAACCCGAGGTCGCCGGTGCGGGGTGCGCTCACACCGCCAGCCTGCCGCACATGTGGTTGATCATGGGGTTGGCCGGGGCGCCCGCCGGGAACGGGAGACCCATGAGCGTCGTCAAGATCAACGCGATCACCGTGCCGAAGGACAAGCAGGAGCGCTTCGAGGAGCGGTTCCGCGGGCGCGCCGGAGCCGTGGAGTCCACGCCCGGCTTCGAGTGGTTCGAGCTGCTGCGCCCCGTGGAGGGGACCGACCAGTACCTGGTCTACACCCGGTGGAGCAGCCCCGAGGCCTACGAGGCCTGGCAGTCCAGCCAGGACTTCGACCGCGCCCACGACGGTGGCGGGGACACCCTGGCCTCGGCCGCGCCGCACTCGGCGCACGTGTGGACCTACGAGGTGCTGGAGTACGCCGGGCCGAAGGCCAACCAGGAGAACCAGGTCTGACCGGGGTTACTGTGACGGCGCCGGTCCCGCAGTCCGCGGGGCCGGTGCCGACCCGGCGTGCCGCCGGGCCGGCGCCGTGACCAGCACGCCCGGGTGGGAGCCATGACCGACACGCTCGCCGACAGCCGTACCTCCTCGCGGATGTTCACCGCGGACGTGCCGGTGGTCATCGAAGACGTGCAGCGTCGCTCCACCACAGAGCGCGCGGAGGTCCTGGCCGACCCCGGCTTCGGCCGGCACTTCACCGACTCGATGTTCGTGGCGCGCTACCGCGAGGGCCAGGGCTGGTACGACGCCCGGCTGACGCAGTACGGCCCGCTGCCGCTGGAGCCGGGCACCGCGGCCCTGCACTACGCGCAGTCGATCTTCGAGGGCCTCAAGGCCTACGCCCAGCCCGACGGCAGCGTCGCCACCTTCCGGCCCGAGGCCAACGCCGCGCGCTTCATCCGCAGCGCCGAGCGCCTGGCGATGCCCCCGGTGCCCGCGGAGGCGTTCCTCGCCGCCGTCGACGCGCTGGTCGACGCCGACCGCGACTGGGTGCCCACCGGCGCCGACCAGACGCTGTACCTGCGCCCCTACCAGCTGGCCAGCGAGTCCTTCCTGGGCGTCCGCCCCGCGCACGAGTACCTGTTCCTCGTCATCGCCAGCCCGGCCGGGGCCTACTTCCCGCGGGGGGTCCACCCGGTGTCGGTCTACGTCTCCGAGGACTACGTCCGGGCCGCGCCCGGGGGCACCGGCGACGTGAAGTGCGCCGGCAACTACGCCGCCAGCCTCCGTCCGCAGCAGCAGGCCACCGCGCTCGGCTGCGACCAGGTCGTCTACCTCGACGCCGTGGAGCGGACGTACATCGAGGAGCTGGGCGGGATGAACCTGTTCTTCGTCCTCGGCACCGGCGACGACGCCGAGCTGGTCACCCCGGAGCTCTCCGGCACCCTGCTGCCCGGCATCACCCGCGACTCGCTCATCACCGTCGCGCGCGAGCTGGGCCACCGGGTGACCGAGCGCAAGGTCAGCCTGGAGGAATGGCGCCGCGGCGTCGCCGACGGGACCGTCACCGAGACCTTCGCCTGCGGCACCGCGGCGGTCATCACGCCCGTCGGCCAGGTCAGGGCGGGCACCGGCGACTTCGCCGTCGGCGACGGCACGCCGGGCACCCTGACCATGCGGCTGCGCGAGGCGCTGCTCGACATCCAGCACGGACGGGTGGCCGACACCCACGGCTGGCTGCACCGGGTCTCCTGACCGGAGTCGCTCGCATGCTGCGCTGGCGGGGGCTGGAGGCCACCCCGGGTGATCTGGGCCGCTCGGTGGTCACCATCGGGATGTACGACGGGGTCCACCGGGGCCACCAGAAGCTGATCGGGGCCGCCGTCGCCCGGGCCCGGGCGATGCGCCGACCCTGTCTGCTGGTGACCTTCGACCCGCACCCGGCCGAGGTGGTGCGCCCGGGCTCGCACCCGGCCATCCTCACCGCGCTGGACCGCAAGGCCGAGCTCGTCGCCGGGCTCGGGGTGGACGCCATGTGCGTGCTGCCCTTCACCCCGGAGTTCAGCCGCCTGGTGCCGGAGACCTTCACCCACACCGTGCTGGTCGAGCGCCTGCACGCCGCCCAGGTGGTCGTGGGGGAGAACTTCACCTACGGCCACAAGGCGGCCGGGAACGTCGGCTCCCTGGCCGAGGAGGGACGGCGGTTCGGCTTCTCGGTCGAGGGCGTGCCCCTGGCGCAGGACTCCTCGGACGACGGCGAGGTCACCATCTCCTCGACCTACATCCGCGCCTGCGTCGCCGCCGGTGACATGGTGTCGGCCGCCCGTGCACTGGGCCGGCCGCACCGGGTCGACGGCGTCGTGGTGCGCGGACACCGCCGCGGGCGCGAGCTCGGCTACCCGACGGCCAACGTGGAGACCGCGCCGTTCACCGCGATCCCGGCCGACGGCGTCTACGCCGGCCACCTGGTCACCCGGCACGGCGACGGCACCAGCGGCGACCGGCTGCCCGCAGCCATCTCGGTGGGCACGAACCCGACGTTCCAGGGCACCCGTCGCACCGTCGAGGCGTATGCGCTGGACTACAGCGGCGACCTCTACGGCGAGCACGTCGGGGTGGAGTTCACCGCGCGGCTGCGCGCGATGGCCGCCTTCGACGGGATCGAGCCGCTGCTCGCGGCCATGGCGAAGGACGTCGCCGACACGCGATCAGCGCTCGGGCTGTGACATCGTCGTCCTCCGGACGACACCGCGGCCAGGTGCCGGCCCCTCCGCCGCTGAGCCGCTGCCTCCCGCCTGCGCGGACCCCTCCGGGGCCCACTCGGCGAGACCGAACTGGTGCCGCTGGTAGCCTCGTGGCAGCCGGTATGACCGGCGTGTGTGAAGCCTGCCCTCGTGAACCAGACCGAGGGCCACACGTGACCCGCCCCGGAGGCGAACCATGGCGCTCGAGAGCGCAGTCAAGCAGCAGATCATGACCGAGTACGCGACGGTCGAGAAGGACACCGGTTCGCCCGAGGTGCAGGTCGCGATGCTGACCCGCCGGATCAGCGACCTGACCGAGCACCTCAAGATGCACAAGCACGACCACCACAGCCGGCGGGGCCTGCTCCTGCTGGTCGGCCGGCGTCGCCGCCTGCTGAACTACCTGGCGAAGACCGACATCAACCGGTACCGCTCGCTCATCGAGCGGCTCGGTCTTCGCCGCTAGCACGACGAGGGGGCCGTCCCGGACACATCCGGGGCGGTCCCCTTCCTCGTGCGGCACCCGCCGCGCGGGGAGAACCGGCCCGCCGCCGGACGCGCCCGCACGGGCCGGTCCTCGGTAGTGGCCCCCGGGACGTCCGTCCCCGGAGACGGGAACGGCACCGCCCGAGGGCTTCGATCGAGTACCGGTCGCCCCGGACGCAGGACGGCTCGGCACCAGACGAGCGGGTCGTCAGAGGAGTCGCAGGTCGGCACGAGGCCGATGCGACGAAGAAGAGAGAAGGACACATGTCCGCACCCACCATCACCGCTGAGTTCGACGCCGAGGACGGCGTCACCACCGCCACCGCGGTCATCGACAACGGCAGCTTCGGCAGCCGTTCCATCACCTTCGAGACCGGCCGCCTCGCCAAGCAGGCCGCCGGCTCCGTCGTCGTCACCATGGGCGACACCATGCTGCTCTCGGCCACCACGGCCGGCCGCCAGCCCAAGGAGCAGTTCGACTTCTTCCCGCTGACCGTCGACGTCGAGGAGCGGATGTACGCCGCCGGGCGCATCCCGGGCTCGTTCTTCCGCCGCGAGGGTCGCCCGTCGGAGGACGCGATCCTCACCTGCCGGCTGATCGACCGCCCGCTGCGCCCGACCTTCGCCAAGGGCCTGCGCAACGAGGTCCAGGTCGTCATCACGGTCATGGCGCTGGACCCGACCCACCTCTACGACGTGGTGGCCATCAACGCCGCCTCGGCGTCCACCCAGCTCTCCGGCCTGCCGTTCTCCGGCCCGGTCGGCGCCACCCGCGTCGCCCTGATCAACGGCCAGTGGGTCGGCTTCCCGACCCACACCGAGCTCGAGGACGCCGTCTTCGACATGGTCGTGGCCGGCCGCGTCCTGCCCGACGGCGACGTCGCGATCATGATGGTCGAGGCCGAGGCCACCGAGAAGACCATCGAGCTCGTCGCCGGTGGCGCCCCCGCCCCGACCGAGGAGGTCGTGGCCCAGGGCCTCGAGGCCGCCAAGCCGTTCATCAAGGCGCTGTGCGACGCCCAGTCCGCCATGGCGGAGAAGGCCGCCAAGCCGGTCGCCGACTTCCCCCGCTTCCTGGACTACCAGGACGACGTCTACGCCGCCGTCGAGGCGCAGGTCGCCGACAAGCTCGCCCAGGCGCAGCAGATCGCCGGCAAGGCCGAGCGCGAGGACGCCACCGACGCGCTCAAGGACGAGGTCAAGGCGGCCCTGGCCGGACAGTTCGAGGGTCGGGAGAAGGAGATCTCCGGAGCCTTCCGCGCGCTCACGAAGAAGGTCGTCCGCCAGCGCATCCTGCGCGACAAGGTCCGCATCGACGGCCGTGGGCTGACCGACATCCGGCCGCTGTCGGCCGAGGTCGAGGTCATCCCGCGGGTGCACGGCTCGGCGCTGTTCGAGCGCGGCGAGACCCAGATCCTGGGTGTCACCACGCTGAACATGCTCCGCATGGAGCAGCAGCTGGACACGCTGTCGCCGGTGAGCCGCAAGCGCTACATGCACAACTACAACTTCCCGCCGTACTCCACCGGTGAGACCGGCCGCGTGGGCTCGCCCAAGCGCCGCGAGATCGGCCACGGTGCGCTCGCCGAGCGGGCGCTGGTCCCGGTGCTGCCGGACCGCGAGGAGTTCCCCTACGCGATCCGCCAGGTCTCCGAGGCGCTCGGCTCCAACGGCTCCACCTCGATGGGTTCGGTCTGCGCCTCGACGCTGGCCCTGCTCAACGCCGGTGTGCCGCTGAAGGCGCCGGTCGCCGGCATCGCCATGGGCCTGGTCTCCGACGAGGTCGACGGCAAGACCGAGTACGTGGCGCTGACCGACATCCTGGGCGCGGAGGACGCGTTCGGTGACATGGACTTCAAGGTCGCCGGCACCAAGGACTTCGTCACGGCCCTCCAGCTGGACACGAAGCTCGACGGCATCCCCTCCGACGTCCTCGCCGGTGCGCTGACCCAGGCCCGCGCGGCCCGGCTGCACATCCTCGACGTCATGGGCGAGGCCATCGACGCCCCCGACGAGATGAGCCCCTACGCCCCGCGCGTGACCACGGTGCGCATCCCGGTCGACAAGATCGGCGCGGTGATCGGCCCCAAGGGCCAGATGATCAACGCCATCCAGGACGAGACCGGCGCCGACATCACGATCGAGGACGACGGCACGATCTACGTCGGCGCGTCCGACGGCCCTTCGGCCCAGGCCGCGGTGGACCGGATCAACGCCATCGCCAACCCGACGCTGCCCAAGGTCGGCGAGCGCTTCCTCGGCACGGTCGTCAAGACCACGCCGTTCGGCGCCTTCGTCTCCCTGCTGCCCGGCCGCGACGGCCTGGTGCACATCAGCAAGCTCGGTGGCGGCAAGCGCATCGGCAAGGTCGAGGACGTCGCGAACGTCGGCGACAAGATGCAGGTGGAGATCACCGACATCGACGCCCGCGGCAAGATCAGCCTCGTGCCGGTCGCCGAGGGCGACGCCGGTGGCGCCGCGTCCGAGGCTCCGGCCGAGGCCGCTGCCGCGCCCGCGGGTGAGTGACAACGCCTGACATCACGGGAACCGGGGCGGGTGCTGCTGCACCCGCCCCGGTTGCCGTCGGCGAGACCGCGCTGCTCGACCTGGACGAGGTCGGCGGCCGGGTGGAGCGGACCACGCTGCCCGGGGGCCTGCGGGTCCTGACCGAGACGATGCCGGGAGTCCTCTCGGCGACCCTCGGCATCTGGGTCGGCGTCGGCTCGCGGGACGAGACGGCCGGCGTCGCCGGCTCGTCGCACTTCCTCGAGCACCTGCTGTTCAAGGGCACCTCCTCGCGCTCGGCGCTGGAGATCGCGACGGCCATGGACGCCGTCGGCGGTGAGATGAACGCGTTCACCGCCAAGGAGCACACCTGCTACTACGCGAACGTGCTCGCCAGCGACCTGCCGCTCGCCGTCACGCTGCTGGCCGATCTGGTCACCGAGGCCACGAACACCGCGGCGGACCTGGAGTCCGAGCGCACGGTCGTGCTCGAGGAGATCGCCATGCGCGACGACGAGCCGTCCGACGCGGTGCACGACCTGTTCTCCGAGACCCTGTTCGGCGACACCTCGCTGGGCCGCTCGGTGCTGGGCACCGTCGAGTCCATCGAGGGACTGACCCGTGACGACGTCGACGGCTGGTACCGCTCGCGGTACGCCGTCCCGTCCATCGTGGTGACGGCCGCCGGGCGGGTGGACCACCAACAGGTGCTGGACCTGGTGACCGCGGCCTTCGGGGACCGGCTGACCGGGTCCGCGGCACCGGTCGGGCTGCGCACCGGCGACGTCGAGCTGAGCCGGCCGGCCCGGCCGTTCGGGCTGATCCCGCGGCGCACCGAGCAGACGCACCTGCTGTTGGGTGGCTCGGCGATGGGCCGGCTGGACGAGCGCCGGTACGCCGCCGCGGTCGTCGACGCCGCGGTCGGCGGTGGGATGAGCTCGCGGCTGTTCCAGGAGATCCGGGAGAAGCGGGGCCTGGTCTACAGCGTGGGCTCGGCGCTCTCGCACTACGCGGGCGCCGGCGCCTTCTCCGTGTACGCCGGGTGCTCGAAGAAGCGGGTGCCGGAGGTGCTCCGCCTGATCCGGGCCGAGCTGAGCCGTGTGGCGGCCGAGGGTCTGGACGCCGACGAGGTCGCACGGGCGCGAGGCCAGCTGCGCGGCGGTCTGGTGCTCGGTCTCGAGGACACCGGGTCGCGCATGAGCCGACTGGGCAAGAGCGAGCTGTCCTACGGCGAGTACGTGCCGGTGCGCGACGTCCTGGCCCGGATCGACGCCGTCGACGAGGACCAGGCGCGGTCGGTGGCCGCCGACCTCTTCGGTCAGCCGACCTGCCTCGCCGTCGTGGGGCCCTACCGCGAGTCCGACCTCGACCGGCTCTGACGTGCCCGGGTCCCCGGGCCGCCGTCCGCTGCCCTCGCTCGCCTTCGGGCTCACGGTGCTCGTCTCGGTCGTCGTCCTGTTCATCCCGGCGTCCGGGGTGCCCACCGCGCCGCCCGGGACGGACAAGGTCGTCCACCTGCTGCTGTTCGCCGCGCTGGCGGCAACCGGCCGGTGGGCCGGGCTCGCCCGGTGGCCGCTGGCTGCCGGCCTGACCGGCTACGCCCTCCTCAGCGAGGTGGTCCAGGGGGTGGCGCCGCTGGGTCGGTCGGGCTCGGTCGCCGACCTCGTCGCCGACGTCCTCGGCATCGCGATGGGGCTGGCCGCGTGGGCGTGGACCGCCGGGCGATCCCGCTGAACGGAGCGCCTGTCTTGCGCCGGGGACGTCGGCCGGGAAACCTGACCGCGTGACCACCAGCGCGACCGACCAGCAGCCCGCACCCGCCGCCCGCGAGTCCTCGCTGATCCCCGTGGGGGTGCTCGGCGCCCGGGGCCGGATGGGGACCGAGGTGGTCAAGGCCGTCAACGACGCCGACGACCTCGAACTCGTCGCCATGGTCGACGACGGGGAGTGGCTGTTCAACGTGGCCGACGCCGGCGCCCAGGTGGTCGTGGACTTCACCCGGCCCGACGTGGTCATGGACAACATCCGGTTCTGCATCGACAACAACATCCACTGCGTGGTCGGCACCACGGGGTTCGACGAGACCCGGCTCGCCACGGTCGCCGAGTGGCTGGAGCCCAAGCCGGAGCTGGGCGTCGTCATCGCCCCGAACTTCGGGATCGGCGCCATCCTGCTGATGCGGTTCGCCCAGGAGGCGGCTCGCTTCTTCCCCTCGGTGGAGGTGGTGGAGCTGCACCACCCGAACAAGGTCGACGCCCCGTCCGGCACCGCCGTCCGGACCGCCCGGCTGGTCGCGGCCGCCCGGCGCGCAGCGGGCCTGCCCCCGGCGCCCGATGCGACGACGGACGCGCTCCCGGGGGCCCGCGGTGCCGACGTGGAGGGCGTCCCCGTGCACGCCGTCCGGCTGGCGGGGCTCGTCGCGCACCAGGAGGTGCTGCTCGGAGCGGCGGGGGAGAGCCTGACGATCCGTCACGACTCCTTCGACCGCGCCTCCTTCATGCCCGGCGTGCTCCTGGCCGTCCGCGAGATCGGCCGCCGGCCCGGTCTCACCGTGGGCATCGAGAGCTTCCTGGGGCTCTGAGAGGACCCCGTCCCGCTCACGCCTCGCACGCTCGGCGCGAGCCTCCGGACGGGGCCGACCGCAATCACCACAGGGGTGGCGCGCGTCACGGACCCCCGGGTTTGACCTGCCGGACACCCCCGTGTAACTTTCTCTTTGCGCCGCGCGGCCCGGAAGGGCCGCCGGACCGGACCCCCGCTAGACGGGCTTCTGGAAACCGGCGTAGAGTTGGACATCCAGCCAGGGACGAAGCCCGGAAGGGTCGAGTTTCTGCGCGTCCGCTCCT
>NZ_JAAGWG010000022.1 GCF_010682065.1 Blastococcus saxobsidens | reverse complement strand
TCGGTCAACGCCCGAAAACGACTCACCCGCCCAGCCTCGACCACGCAGGCCCCGAGATTGGGAGACACGCCCTAGGCGCATCTGCCGCCACGTCTCGTCGCGGACGACAATGCGCAGGTCGCCGGGGTCGGCGATCTCGCGCATCGCCTGACCCCAGGAGTTGAGGCAGGTCAGTGCGATGCCGACGGCCTGATCACCGAGCGGCTCCAGCCGAGACAGCGACAGCGACTGGATCGGCGCGCGCCAGTCGACGTCGATGCTGGTGTGGTCATCGAACAACCCGGCCAGGGAACCCTTGACCAGAGCGCCGAGGGCGTCACGCAGGATTCGGGTGGCGTCGAGGAAGTGCCGCCGGTCGGCGTACCGGCAGCCGGCGACCAACTCGTCGGGAGGCTCGTCGAGCGCCCGCCACAACTGCGGGATCGTGGGTTCGGTCAGCCGGGTTGCTGCGCTGCGGTAGCCGGTGAGCAGGCGCAGCGCCTCCCCGACGGCGGTCTCCTCCACCGGGCCGAACGGCACGTTCTGGGAGCCGACCAGGCCGCGCAGCAGCACGAGCCAGCGGGCGAAGATGATCGCCTCACGGCGGCGCGCCTCGGCGGCGTCCAGGTGCTCCCAGCGGTAGCCGAGGGGGCCGAAGGCCAATGGGTTGACCCGGGCGGGTAGGCCCGAGCCGATGACCAACGGCTCCACCCCCAGCTCGCGGCACAGCGGTTCGTACTCGTCCTTGGTGTCCCCCAGGATCAGGGTGCGGTAGCCGTAGCCGAGCATCCGCAGCGCGAACGCTTTGACGGTGGCGGACTTGCCGCGGCCGGGCTTGCCGAAGACGACGACGTTGGGATTGGTGACCGGGATGGCGTCGTCGGTGACCCAGCCGACCGGGTCGCAGTAGAACGTCCCTCCGGACAGCAGATCGATGCCCATCTGTGCGCCGGTGGGTGGCAAGCCGGGCGTGGGGATCAGCGGCCACGCCACCGGAGTCTGCTCCGACGTCATCCGCCACACCGACAGCGGCGCCGGTGTCGCGGCCCGGCCCCGGCCGCGGCCGCGGGGGCCGCGGCGGGGCACCAGGACGGGAAACGGCCCCCGCTCGCGGGGCGCCGCCGGTGCGGGGAGAGCGGTGGGCAGGCGGTGGCCGAAGTCATCGAGCAGGACGGCGACATCGCGCCCGCGGCGGGAATGGCGGCGAGTCATCGTCGTCCCCGCCGGTTCGGCAGGCCCACGCCGAGGGGAATGGCGGCGGCAGCGAAACCAGCATCCTGCGCCAGGTCCAGCCGCAGCGGCACGAATCCGGCGGCGCGAATGGAGGCGGACAACCTGCGTCCGTGCTCGGCCACCGGCCAGGACGCCGGCACGGTGACGCAGGCGGCGGCGGCAAGGCGAACCAGTGCCCGGCCGGTGGCCAATTTCTCGTCGGCGGCACCGATTCGCTCGGTCTGCCGGCGCTGGCGGGCCCGCTGCCGGAAGCCCATCCGGGCGCGCAGTTCATTGCCGGTGGTGGCGCTCATCTCCTCCCGGCCCACCATCCGGGTGGCCCGCTCCAGCGGCAGCGGGGCGAGGAACACCGTCAGGCAGCGGCGCTCTCCCGCCGTGGTCGGCACCAGAACCGGCGCCAGCGCGCCGAGCACCGCCCCCTGGTCGGGCAGCAGGATCGTGTCGGTGACCGACGCCCAGGCGTCGTGCACGTAGTGCCGTACCTCGGCTCGGGCCTGGGTGGGGCCTGCGGCGGCCATCGGCACCCCGGCGGCCAACCGCTGCCCGGACGCGGCGGCCAGGCCAGCAGCGACCAGCTGGCCGCGGTCGCCGGAAGCGAAGCCGGTACGCACAGCGGCGGCCAGTGCAGAGGAGTCCAGCCAGGACACCGCGGTGCAGCCGACCGGGCCGCGCAGTGCGGCCTCGACCTCGGCCATCACTCCGTGCAGCACTCGGGCGCGGCCGTCCACGCCGCCGCCGGCTTCTTTCGCGGCGCGAGCGATCCGGCTTTCGCCGGCGACAACGGTGACGAAGGCCTCGGTGCGCACTGCCGCCGGGGTCAGCATCGCGCCCAGCAGCGCGTTCACACGTGTGGCCAATGTCGGCGCCTCGCCGCGGGTGTGCGCGCGTTCCCAGGCAGCGCGCTCAGCGCCGTCGTCGGGCACGCTCCGCACGTGCACGGCGAGGAGGTCGACGAGTTCGGTGCGGGCGGTCAGCTCGCAAAGCTCGGCCAGCCCGGCGCCCATCCGGTCCCGCTCACCCGGCTCGGCCAGCCCGATGCCCGGATGAGTGATTCGGGCGACCGCGGCCCAGGTGCGTGCCGTGCAGTCCTGCACGATCACCGGGCGGTCGAACGACTGCCCGAAGGGCGGCCCGTCATGGGTACGGATGCCGGCCAGTACCCCGGGCAGATCCGCCTCGGCCACGTCGTCGGCGGTTCCCGCGGCAGCGCGTGAGCCGAATGCCGTCCATCCCATGAGGACTCCGATCGCGTGCAGAAGCAGGTCGGTGAACCAGCGGCCGGCCGCGCGGCCCCGGACGGGCACCAGCAGCACCGCGGCCAGCAGCGCCCACACCGGCAGCCAGCCGAAGAAGAGCCCCCAGGCCTGGGCGTTCAGCGCCAGCAGCGCCGGCATTCCGGAGAGCGCCACCAGGGCCAGTTGGGCGCCGGTCATCCCGAGGAACCAGCCCGAGACGTCGCGGGAGTAGTCGCCGTAGCGGTGGACGCTCACCGCGCACCTCCATCGGCAGGCCCGTCGTCTCGACGAGGTGGCCGGGGAGCCGGAGGGGCAGCATCACCCCGGTCGGCCGGGCTGTCGTTTCGTTCGATGCCCGTCGACCCGTAGGCGGCCCGAGTTGCGGCACCCGGCGGCAGGTCGCCGTCCTCCGTTCGCGCTGAGCGACCCGTTCCCACCGAGCCGGGCACTGCTCCGCCGTGTCCGTTGAAACCGGTAGCAGCCGGGCCGGGTACCGGCGGTCCGTAGTAGTGCGCGGAGTGCCCGATCCCGGCGCCGGAGAGCACGTCAGCTGCCGAGGCGGCAACCCCCGCGGCCAGCCGGCCCGCCTGGGCGGTGCCAACCGTGAGTCCGTGCAGCACGCCGGCGAACCGGCCTTGCGTAGCGGAGTCCGCGGTCGACTCACCCTGCGCTCGGTCCCCGGCCAGCTGGGCTGCGGCACCCGAGGCGGCCACCCCACCGGAGGCCGCGACGGCCGCGGCCCCCGCGGCCCGTCCACCACCCCGGCCACCGAGATTGCCCAGCGCGCCCATCACGCCGCCGGAGGCGGCCAGCGAGGAACGAAGCGACGCGCCGCTGGATGTTCCCGGGTCTACGAAGGCCAGCAGCCGGAACAACGCCAGCGGACAGATCGCGGCGAGCAGGATCAGCAGACAGCCGACCACCGCCATGCCGACCGCTTGCTCGGTGCTCGTCTCCTCGGCTCCGGTGACGATGCCCTCGGTGATGGTGACTCCGACCCCGAGGACGAGCACGGCCACCGGAGCGACCAGCAGCGCGGCAAGGAACCAGCGCAGGCTGCGCCAGAACCAAGAGCTCGACGTCTGCGCCAGCAGCCCGCCGGCCGAGATCGCCGACGTTGCCGCCAGCACGATCAACGCCGCCTCGCGGACCAGCATCAGCAGCAGGAAGCCGACGCTGGCCGGCACCAGCAGGAAGATCGAGCAGACGCCCAGGACGGTGGCGACCGCGCCGTCGACCAGGTCACGGCCCACGCTGATCGACAGGTCGAATGAAGCCATGTCATCGATGCCCAGCAGGCTGCGCAGCAGGGCGGTGGTGAGTCCGGAGACGCCGGTGACCAGCAGTGCGGCCACGCTGACGTAGCCAGCCCATACCAGCCCGAACTGCAGCAGACCGACCAACAGCCGCCCCAGGGTCTGCCCGTCCCGGCGCACCACCGCGACGCCCAGCTGCACCAGCGCCATCAGCGCGGCCACGGTGGCGCCGATGCCGAAGGTCACCGGATACACCGCTGCCAGCGGTCCGTCGGCGGACAGGTCCGGAGTGGCCAGGGCGTCGATCACCGAGAAGGCCAGGCCCAGTAGCCACAGGCCGGCGCCCCATAGCGAGAGCATGGCGTTGACCCACACGTCGGCGACCACGGCACCGGCGGCCTCGCCGAGCACGCAGAACGGATTGAGCGGCAGACACGACAGCACCCCGTCGTCACCGGCCGGCTCGGCCGGGAACGCCAGCACCGTCGAGTCGGCAGACGCCGAAGAGGCCATCGCCACCCAAGCCAGCGCACTCAGGATGAAGACAACGACCAGCACACGCGGCGGCATCGGCCCGCCGCGCCCTCCGAGCGAGGGCCTAGACATAGCGCAGCTCCCGGTAGCCGGCCGCGACCGCGGCCTCGGTTCCCGGCCAGACCGAGGGCGCCGGGGCTGGTTCCGGCCCGGGTCCGATCAGCCAGCGGTCGCCGGTCCACTGCATGCGCTGGCAGTCGGCGATCGCGATCCGAGAGGTCTGCTCCACGGTGACCGTGAACTCGAAGTCCACGCACACCACCGCGAAGTCCGGCCCCACCGTGCCCTTGACCAGCCCCATCAGCGGGCGGACGACGATGGCCAGCTGCGGCGACCCGGCGCTCGACAGACCGGCGGCCGATAACAGCCGCGCCATCCCGTCCACCCCGGACCACGTCTCGGGGGTGGGGCCGCCCGGTGCGGCCCACTCTGCGATGACCTGACGCACGCCGTCGACCGATCCGCTCTCCATCGCGGTCACATCGATCGCCGCCAGCTGGGCCATCGCTCCCTCGGGAGTGCGGGGAAAGCCGGTGGGCACCTCTGCCGGACCGATGCCGGTGGGCCGTGGCAGCTCGATCACGCCGGCTGCCTCGGTCGCCAGCGGGCCGGGCAGCGCGGCCTCCGGCTCGGCGGGCGGCATGGGAGCGGCGGCCAGCGCATCCTGCCGGGACATGTCCGTTGCCGGAGCGGCGACCCGTGGTCCGGCCCCGGCAGGGGCAGGGTCGTCGTCGGCGAACGTTGTGATGACGGCGAGGACCAGTCCGGCCAGCACCGCCAGCGCCACCAGGGCGCTGACCACGAGAAGCGTCAGCAGCCGAGCCGGACCCCACTCCGCCGCACCGCTCGCCTGGTGCCTCTGACGGCGGCCCATCAGGTGCACCCGCTGCCGGTGATCGAGCCGAGGATCGTCAGGATCACCGTGTAGGTAATGGCCACCATCACCACCACCGCGACACCCATCGCCCCGTACCGGGAGGCGTGCGGATGGGAGAAGATCCGCCCCACCAGGATGGAGCCGAGCGACATCACCGCGCCGATGCCGATCAGCGCCAGCACGCCCCACTTCACCCAGGCGGTCACGTCGTCGGCGAAGGCCTGCATCCCCGGCGGCGCCTCCGGGCAGACCGCCGCGGTGATCTCCACCGGCGCCGCCGTCGCCGGCCCGGCGCCCAGCACCAGCATCCCGGCGAGCATGAGCACGACGGCAAACGCTGCCCGCACCGCCGCAGGCGCGGTCCCGCGTCCGCTCCTCATCGGCTTCCCTTCGGGCCGTTCCGGGACTGGGCTGCTCGGCGCCAATGGCGAGGCTGCGGTTCCGCGGCCGGCACCAGGAGCGCGGCCATGGCGCGGCCAGCGGCCGCCACCGGCTTCGGCAGCTGGTCGCCGGTGAGACCGGCGGTCTCCAGTCGGCGGTCGAGCGGAACCTGGACCACTCGCCCCCGCGACCGCAGCTCACGCAGTCGTGGTCCGCAGCTGGCCTCCACCGCCCGCGGCCATCGCGCCGGGCCGACCGCGGCGACCACCGGCTCGCCGTCGGCGGCGGCCAGCACGTGCTCCGTCTGACGGACCGCGGGAACCGTCACCCGGGTGACGACGACGTTCGCGCCCTGGGTGAGGTATCCGGGTGTGTCGAGCAGCGCGGTGGTCAGCGACCAGCCCGCATCGACCACCATCAGCCGATGGGTGTCGTCGGTCTCCGGTGGCGGCGGGAGCTCGCCGTCGCCTGGGCGGGCGAGGCGGACCACGTCGAGTCGGCCGCGCCGGCCGCGTCGCCAGCCGACGCCGTCCGTGCCCAGTTCGATGGTCGAGGCCGTCGTCAGCCCCGACCGGACCGGTTCGGCGTAGTCGATCAGCTGGACCTGCCGGCTCTCCGCCAGCACTTCGGCGACCGCCAACGCGACCGTCGAAGCGCCGGCCCCGGCGTGACCGGCCACGACCAGGACGACGGGACCGCCGGCATCTGCTGCCACCCAAGGACGCGGACCGGCAGCTGACCGGTAGGTGCGGCCGGCGACCGCAGCGCCGGACGCCTGGCCTGTGCAGGCGACATCGTCACCGCTGACCTCGTCGAAGATCCCCGCGCGGATCGCGATCACGGCCGCGCGCAGCGCCTCGACCGTCATCGGTCGATCCTCAGAAGGACGCACGTCGTTGGCGATCGCCAACGACGTCGACGACAGGTCACGGCTCGTTCGGCCGCTCCTCGATCCCCGACGCGGGGCTGCGGTCTGCATGCGCCGACCGTTGCGCTCCAACCTCCTGTAGTTCTCCAGTCAGCTACAGCACAAAGGTCTCCTGGCGAGGGCAGGCATGCGGCGCGCAGCGGTGGTGACGGTGGGCTGACCGCTGGCGAACTACTGGAGGATTACGGGAGAACCGACGCCGCGTACCGTCCGAACTGCGCGCTCCGGTTCCGGTCAGGGCCGCTGGGCGAGCGTGGCCAGCAGGCGATTGTGGGTGTCAAGCCAATTGCGCAGCTGCGGGTGGACGAATCCGACGACGTCGAGAATGTCGGTGTAGCGGTCGCCCAGCGGCTCGGTCAGCAGGGACTCGTGGTGGGCCACGCGGTTGCGCAGGACGTGCAACCGGGCGACCGGCGCCTCCAGCAGGCGCCGATCGGATCCGGGCAGGTAAGGGAAGGCGGGTCGCAGCGCCGGCCAGAGGGAGGCGGTGTAGCGGCGGGCGAGCAGGAACCGCCAAAATCCGAACCCCAGTTCGGCGACGACCTTGCCGGGCAGCAGCGGGGCGTCGGCCCGCTGCAGCCGCTGCCTGGCTCGGCTGATGTCGTCGCGGGCGTGCTGGGAGAGCTCTCGGGCGGGGTCGTCGTACCACTGCCCGGCCCTGTCCAGCCGCTGATGACGAGCGGTCAGAGCGTCGTGCAGCACGACCTCGACGTGGCCGAGGACCTCCCACAGCGCACCGGCGACCGCCGCATTCCACAGGTAGAGCTTGACCGCACGGTCCAGGTCCCCACCGGTGGCGCGCACGTAGGTGGCCAGACGGGGCGCGGACAGGTGGCGTTCGACGAGCAGCGCGGTCGCTGAGGGCTGGTCGGTCGCATCCGACGATTGCCCATCTCCGGGTGGAGGCGTGGACATGTCAGACCCGTCCCCGTAGACTCGACGGCGAAGACCCCGGAACGATCCCTGGCCTCGGCCACATCGCCGGGGTTTTGTTCTGCTCGGGAGCGGAGCGTGCCGTTCCGAAGTCGGCGGACGCAGTCATGTGTGACCGGTCTGCCGGGGAGCGCCGACAGCGCGGCGCGGAATTCCGTGCTTGTCGAGTACACGGCGGACCGCCGTCGGGGAACGGTCGATCAGCTCGGCGATCTGCCGCAGCGAGCGGCCGGCGGAATACTCCGCGACGACGAACGCCTCCAGCTGTGCCTGCAGCCGCTGGCCGGGCACGGTGCCGGTGCGGGCGGTCCCGGCGAACGCGGGCAGCGGGCGCAGCTGCGGCCGGGGCGGGTACGGCATGGCTGGTGGGACACCTCCCTCGTTGTGTGCGCCTCTTGCGGCCTGTCCTCACGAGGCCCGGTCGAGGAAATGCCGGCGGGCGCGGTTGATGGTCTCCGCGGTGCTCATGGGCAGGTCCATCTCGTCCTCGCCGTCGTGGATTGCCACGATGCGCGCGACGTAGGTCTCGGCTTCGGCGCGGCTGCCCTCGAGGTAGGCGACCCACATCGCGTCGAGAAGCACCTGCTCGTCGTCCGGCGCGACGAGCAGGGCGGTGGCCGCGGCGGTGCGGGCCGAAGTCAGGTCGTCGTCGGCGAGGGCGGCGGTGACGACCTGGTGGGCGACGTCGCAGATGGCCGCGGTGAGCGTGAGATCCAGTCCGTCCAGCCACTCGTAGCCAGCTGGGCGCTGGGCGAACGGCGGCCCGGAAACCAGCTCGAGTGCGGCCAGCAGATCGGGCAAGCCGTCGTCGCCGCGGACGGCGGCACGGGCCCGCAGCTGGCGGAACAGGTCGGCATCGACGAGCACGCCGGTCAACGTGTACCGGCCGCGATAGCCGGAGCTCAGATGCTTCTCCCCGGTCGCCGGGTCGTCGCCGAGCCAGGCTCGGGCACCGGCGGTCATCCGGTGCACGTAGGCGCGGACACTGACCGGGTCGGTCTTGCCGCCGCGGGCCGGTTGCAAAGCGGTGGCGGCCTCGTCGGCGGTGGCGCCGTGGGAGCGGGTGGCCAGATAGGCGACCACCTCTTCGTAGCGCCGCCGCCGCCCGGACCTGGCGACGGCGTGCTCGTCGCCGTGCGCGCGCAGGGTGACCGGTCCAAGCAGGCTCAGCCGTGGCCGGGCGCAATCCGGTGACCACCAATCCGCCACGTCACGGTCAAGTTGCTCGAGGTCGTCCTCGATCCGCTGACGCAGCTCGGTCGGGCGCGACTCGCCTGGCGTCTTCTGACCGTTGTTGCCATCCGCAGCCTTGAGACGGTCCTCCGGCGGCACCGGCCCGAGTGCAGCGCCAACAGCAGAAGGCCGGCGGGCTCGCCGTGCCGGAGGCACGCGGTCCGGAGCGTCGCCGGGCTCCTTCCCCGCCGCGTCATCGAGCAGCGCGCCGGCGGCGTCGGTGTGGATCTGCCACGGCCGGTTTCCGTCGGATGCGGGGATGGCGTCGTCCATCGCATCGCGCTCGAAGGCCAGCAGGGTGGCGATGTCGTAACCCTGCTGGGCGCTCAGCGCTGGGGCCGGGAGTGACAGTCCGAGTGCCGGGACGAGCAGCGAACCGTCGTCGGTCAGCGTGAGCAGCCACTCGTCACTGACCTGGGGCGACTCAACACCAAGCACCAAGGCGACCGCCGCACGCCGCTCCCGGGCTCGCAGGACGGCGGCGGTCTCGGCCAGCTCACCGCCGTCCTGCGCCTGATGAGTAGTGAGGACGATCTGAGGCATCCAGCCGTCGCCGGCTCCGGCGCGCAGTCGCCCGTCCAGCACGTCATCGGTGTCCCGGTCGATGGCTTCCCGCAGGGCGGTGTGCAGCGCGGGGTCGGCGGCAGTGCCCACGGGATGGATGCGGTGCGGCGCCAGGTCGACCAGCTCCTCGCCAAAGCCGACGGTGGTGACGGTGAGCAAGTCCGACCAGCTGTTGACGGCCAGTTCCGCAGCCAGGTGCCGGACGAAGTCCTCACATCGCTCGGCCGGCCCACTGACGTGGAGCGTGCCGATGCGTTCCAGATCCAGCAGCCATCGATCTGTGCCGTCGGTGCCGATAGTGACCAGGGTCGGATAGGGGGCCAGACGTGCCCGGGCCACCTCGGGAGCGACGCTGATGTCCTGATCGAGCTGCACCGACCACCACAGGCCGGTGTCGTCGGCGGTCCATGGTTCGGGCGGGGGACGGTCGGCAGGGGCGTCCAAAAGAAGCTTCAGGCGGCCACCATCCAGCCGGGCGGCGACGACGTCCGGTAAACGTCCGTCGGGGTACTCCGATAGCCGCACAGCCAAGCTGCGAAGGGCGCGGTCAAGCGCGGCGTAGTCAGCCGTGCCCGCGTCAGCTGCCGCAGTCACGGCCGTCTGCGTGGCCGACAGCGCATGCGGCACCGGGGCCAGCCGTCGGCCGGGGCGCCGGCGGCGCTGCCGCTGCCGGCGATGGGCGAGCCACGTCGCGCCCACGCCAGCGGCCAGCAGCGCGCCGCTGCCGGCGAGGACAACCGCCAGCTCCGACGGGAACTGGTCGGCATCGGAATCGGCATCACGGCTGTCGGTGTCGACTGCCGTTTGCTCCTGCTCGTCGGACGGACTCTCCGATATCGAGGCCGGTGGTGTCGGCGGGGGCCCAGTCGGCGGGGGTGCCTCAGCCTCATGCGGCGGGAGCGGCGACGGCGGCGCGTCCTCGGCCGGTGATTCCGAAGCGGCCGGCGGAGGCGTCGGGCCGGAGTTTTCCGGGCCGGCGGACGGGAGGTCGAGGACCTGCCCGGGTCGGATCAAGTCGGGGTCGGTGAACCGGCCGCCGCCGGGAAGCGGTTCGCCGGCGTTCAGGTCGAAGATCGGCTGCCAGTGCTCCAGGCCATGCAGCGCGGCGATGTCGGCGAGGGTGTCGCCGGACCGCACCGTCACCTCGCCGGCGGTCGGTCCCGCCTCGGGAGGCGTGGCGTCGGATGGGAGGACCAGGACCCAGCCGGGGCGGATCATTCCCGGGTCGGTGAGGACGGCGCCGTCGGGCTGGGGCCGGCCGCGGTTGAGCTCGAGGATCTCCTCGAACCGCGTCCAGTCCCCAAGGAAGCGGGCGGCGATACGGCCGAGGGTGTCGCGCGGCTGCACCGTGTAGGTGGGGCCGTTCGCGGCAGGCTCGGCCGGCGCGGCAGGCTCGGCATCCGGTGCGGTGGAAGGTATCGGTGGCGGCTCGTCGGTCGGCTGCTCCGCGACCACGGGCGGTCCGGCGAGTGCCGGGGCGGCGAACAGGGGCGCGCCCCCGACGCCGACGACGGCGGCAACGAGCAGCCCGGCCAGCTGCTGCGGTGCCGCCAAGCCGGGCAGCCGCAGCGGTGGGAGTCCGCGCAACTGGGCGGCGAGCTCGACGGCCACCGACAAGGCGAACACCGCCCACGCGGCCCAGCCGATCACCACGAGCAGGCCAAGGAAGACTGCACCGCTGTCCGGCCCACTCAACGCGCCCGTGACCTGCGCCCCGGAGGGCAGCTCATCGGGTAGGTAGGCGCTGCCGAGCCGCCACAGCCCGATCGGAACGCCGGCGACCGCAGCAACCAAGACGAGCAATGCGAGCAGTCGACGTAGCACGTCCAGCGCCCGCGGCGTAGTGGTCATGGCTCCGCTCCCGCGTCCTGGTCGGTAATGAGGTCGGCGGTCCCGGAGCCCTCCACGGTCATGGTCTGGATGCCAATGAGGCCGAGGAAGGCGGTGGGCTCGGTGATCGTCGTGGTCACCGTCAGGGTGTCGCCGTCCACAACCGTCACCGCGCCCTGCACGCCGTTGCGGTCGAGATAGTCCTGGGCGGCGGCGACCGCGGCCGCCGGGTCCACCCGCACCTGCCCGGCGAGAGCGGCGGAGACGTCGAGGGCTTGGCCACCCGCGCGGGCGGCTTCGTCGGCGACGGCGTTGGCGCGCTGGGTGGCGGCCACCTTGGCGCCGCCGTCGACGGCCAGGCCGATGATGAGCAGCAGGCCGGGGACAAGGACGGCGAGGAAGACACCAAGCGCCCCGCGCTCGGCATCCTGGTCTCGAAGGCGCTGTCCGTGGGTCATCGTTCGCGGTAGGCGTCGACGGGGCTGGTGAAGGTCGCATCAACGGTCACAGAACCCGGTAGGCCGGGTGCCAGAAGGTCGGCCATGCCGACGACGCACGTGATCGACACGGTGACGTCGCCGGGCTGGCCGGGTGGCGCCTGGAAGCCGCCGGTGTCGACGTCGATCGTGGTGCTCTGACACCGCAGGTCCTGGGCGGTCAGGGTCCGCTGCGCCTGCGCGCTGGCCAGCATCGTGGCGGTGGCGGGATCGCGGGCGAGGGAGGCTTCCCGGGCGGCCGCGCGAGCGGCCTCGGCGACGGCGCCCTCGGCGATCTGGGTGCGTCCGGCGACGACGGCGAAGGACAGCAGCAGGAGCAGCGCCGGGGCCAGCAGTGCCAGTTCGACCGACACCGAACCCCGCTCCACTGCCCGGCGGTTCATGGGGTGGGCCGTTCCACGGGGCCGACGGCGCTCTGGGTGACCGACCAGCCGGACAGGCCGGGGAAGAGACTGATGGAGGTGCCGGTCACGGTCACCTCGATGCTGGTCGGTGAGCCGGCCACGGTGACGGTCCGGCCGGTGAGCAGGTCGGAGGCGGTCTGGTCGAGGAAGCCCTCGGCCGCCGATTCGGCGCGCGCGGTCGAGGCAGGCTGCACCCGGCCCTCGCGGGCGCCTTCCTGAGCAGCGCCGAGGGCGACCGAGCGGGCGTGGAACCACAGGGCCGCCTGGATCAGCGTCATGACCAGCAGGAGCACGACGGGGAACGTGACTGCCAGCTCAACCGACGCCGCGCCGCGCTCCCCCGACAGCCGTCGACCCACCACGCCGCTGCTCCGGCGGCCAGAGGCATGACACAGCCGGGACAGCGGTGTGGGGCCGTGGGGGCTGGCGGAGCGGGCCACGGGGTGGCTACTGGATCTGGGCCGAGCGGGAGGTGACAGCGTTGGCGATGATCGCGACCAGCGCGACGGCGATGCCGATCAGCGCCACCGTGATGATCACCTGCTCCACCGACAGCGAGCCCCGCTCCGGCTCGTCGCGGAGATCGCGGAGCCGCTCGCGCAGGTCTGAGCCCAGGGCCATCAGGGTGGTGATCAGGGGCATCATGGGACTTCCTCAGAGGTCGGTGTTCTGGGTCAGGTCAGGTGGCCATGAGTCGGGCCAGGGCCGGGTAGAGAAACAGCAGCAGGAAGGCGATCGACAGCAGGGCGACGGGAGCGGTGAGCTTCTCGCTGGCGGTGTTGGCTGCCGCCTCCTCCTCGGCCAGCAGCTGCACCCGCAGCGACTGGGCGCGGGCCCGGAGCGTCGGGGCGATCGAGGCGCCCTCGACGGCGGCGACCGCGGCGATGTCGGCGACGTCGGCCAGCTCGCCGACCCCGGTGTCGGCGGCCAACCGGCGCAGCCCATCCCACGGCGGCTCCCCGGCCAGCCGGGCGGCGACCAGCGCGTCGGTGATCCGCTGAAACACCCACCCGTCGCCGAGCGCGGCGGCTCGTTCCAGGGCGATGGTGGGACCCTCGCTGGCGTCGCGGCGCAGGCTGACCAGGTCCAGATAGGAGCACAGCGCCCGGCGCACCTGTGAGCGAGCCTCGGCGGCCTGATCGCGCACGACGAGGTCGACGACGAAGAAGAGGACGACGGCCAGCGCCAGCGATCCGGCCACCGGTATGACCACTGGCATGCGGACGCCGACCGTCCCGAGCACGGCGGTGAGCAGCGGCACGAAGCCCGCGCCGAATGCGGCCAGGCCCACCTTGCGTGCGGCGTAGCCCTCCGGCGTCCAGCCGATCAAGCGCAACGCCTGGGACGGCGCCCGCCGCCCCGTCGCCGGCAACCGGTCAGCGGCCCAGGTGCCGGCGCGGCCGGCCGCCCGTGCCCACCGGTCACTCGCCGCCGGAACCGGTCCGACCAGTGTGGGTACCGCGCGCCCGTCCAGGCGGACCAACGCATCGGCCAGCTGCGGCTGTTCGACCACGAGTGCGGCGCGTAGCAGCAGGAACACCCCGAGCCCGACGATCGCGCCGGAGCCGATCAGCAACGCCTGGGTGCCGCTCACCGGGCAGGCACCTCCTTCGGCTCGAGACTGTTCCGCCGGCCGCCATCGCGATCGACCAGGAATCGGGTCGACGGCACGGCCACGGTGAGCCGGCGCATCCACAGCAGGCAGGCGACCATCAACCCGGCGATGGCCGCCAGCACCAGCTGCCCCAACCCGGTGCCGTAGGGCGCCAGGTAGTCGCCGTTCAGCGCCGCCAGGCCGGCCGCCGCAACGGTGATCAGCAGCAGCCAGCGGGCATTCGCGCGAGGTTTGGCGCGGTCGGCCTCGACCTTGCGGCGCATGGTGACCTCTTCGCTCAGGCTTCCCGCCAGCTCGGTCAGCACCCGCGCCAGGCCTGGCCCGCGCAGTTCCGCACCGAGCAGCAGGGCGCCGACGACCAGGTCCCCGGCGGCGTCGTCGAGATCGTCGGCAAAGGCCAGCAGCGCCCGCGACGTCGGCCAGCGCGCCTGCAGCCGCGCCGCCAGCGTGTCCACCTCCACCTGGATCGGCGCGGGTGCGGTACGGGCTGAGCGGATCAGCGTCTGCTCCAGGCCCCCGCCCGCGGCCAGTACGTCGGAGGTGCGACGCACCCACTCCTGCAACGCCTCCAGCCGCTCCACCGCGGCGTTGCCGGCGGCGAACTGCGCCAACAGCCACGGCACGCCGACCACCGCCAGGCCGACCAGCACCCCGCCCACCGGCCAGCCCGAGGCCAGCCACACGGCGGCCGCTGCCACGGCGGCGGCCGCCCACAGCGCCCTCTGTCGCCGTGCCGCCGGCCGGTCGCCCTGCGCCATCGGAGGCGGCTTGCGCCGCGGCCGAGCCGGCGATTCCGGGGCGGTGAGCGCGTACGCCGACAGCAGCAGGCCGGCGACCAAGAGCGCTCCGCACACGCCGGCCAGCAGACCTGCGCCGCTCATCGTCGTCCCCCGATCGTGCCGGCCCAAGGCCCCTGGTCGACGCGCAACCAGCCGGGGTCGAAGCCGACCCGGACGTAGTCGGGGAGGTCGACCGGATCGTGCTCGGGAACCGCCCGACCGTCGGGTCCCGGAGCGAAAACCTCGGTTACCGCCGGGCGACCGCCCTCGCCGATGCCGTTGCACTCGACGACCTGGCTGACGAACCGCTGCCGCTCACCCCCGATCCACCGTTCGTCGACGGTGGTGATGTGCACGACCAGGTCGATCGCTGACGCGCACGACCGGTAGGCGTGTTCCGGGGTGACCGCAACGCGCCCGCGCATGCACAAGTTGGCCAGCCGCTCGAACGCGTGGTGTGCCGAGCGGGCATGCAGCGTGCAGCACGACCCGCCCTCGCCGGCCTCCATCACCTCGATGAGGGGCCAGGCCTCCTCACCGCGGACCTCTCCCAGCCACACCCGGGACACGTTCATCACCAGCGCCTGCTCGACCAGCTCGGTCAGCGTCACCTCGCCGAGGCGGCGGCCGTCCGGGCCCCGTTCGCCGGTGCCCTCCCGGGCCTCGAACGGCACCACCCGGGGGTGCCGGTCGGGGAGCTCGTGCAGCAGCAGCTCGAAGTGCTTCTCGATCGTGGCCAGGCTCTCCTCGATCGGGAGCTCGTTGGCGAGCGCCCGCAGCATCAGCGTCTTGCCGGCGCCCTGCGCGCCGGTGACCACGATGTTCTTCCGCGCTCGCACCGCCGCCCGGAGGAACTCCGCCAGCGGCCGGTCGATCGCGCGCAGGCCGACCAGGTCGTGGAGGTCGACGTTGCGGATCCGGTGGCGGCGGATCACCAACTGCGGACGCGGAACGGTCTCGATCACCGCCGCCAACCGCGACCCGTCCGGCAGCCGCATGGTCAGCAGCGGACTCGCTGTGGTGAGTGTCCGCTCGGCGCGGCCCAGCCGGGCGGCGATGTGCTGCAGCTGTCGCACGAGGTCCTCGTCCGAGTCCGCGATCGGGTCGACCCGGATGTCGCGGCCGTCGGCGTAGCCGATCCACACGTTGTCGTGCCCGTGCGCCTCGATGTTCTCCACCAGCGGGTCGTCGACGTAGGGCTGCAGCCGGCCGAGCCCGAACTGTGCAGCGAAGACCGCCTCGGCGATCGCCCGTTCGTCCTCCGGGGTGGGCACCGCTTGCCCCGCGCGCATCCGCTCGCGCACCAGCTCATCGACGCCGTCCTGGACGAGGGTGCGAGCCAGCTCCTGCTGCGCCACCGCACTGAGTGTCGGGCGGCGCTTGAGCTCTGCGGCCAGCGCCGTCGCCGTCGCTTCGTGCAGTCGGCGCACCAGCGCCCAGTCCACCGAGGCCGGTGACGCGTCACGTCGGCGAGGCACGGCCCCGGCGCCGAAGTGGTCGGTGGCGAGGTCAGCGGACACGGCCGCCCCCGATAGTGGTCGCTGTCGAAGGAACGGGCGCCGGCGGTGGTGCCAACCGGGATTCGTGCGCCGCGGCGAACTCGACCAAGCAGGTCGCGACCGTCCGCGCAGCCCGCAGCAGCGCTGACTGAGCGAACAGCCGACCGGCCGGCGCACCATCACTGAGTACCGACGCCGCCTTGGCATCGCGCGGCAGCGACCCGATGACCTGAACGCCGAGCGCCTCGCCGATCTCCCGCTCGCCGTACGGCTCACCCGGCCCGACTACCAGCGTGGCCACCCTGCCGACGTGGCCGTCCCCTCCGCGGAGCTCGGCTATCGCCTGCGTCGCGGCACGTACGGAACGCAGCGTCGAGCCGGTGACCAAGACCACGGCGGCAGCCCGCCGCACGACGGCGGCCGGGAAGTGCTCGGCGCGCAACCGACCGCAGTCGGCGATCACGTCAACCGCGCCGTCCTCCACCGACGCCAACGTGGCGCCCAGTCGATCCCAGTCCACGTGTCGGGCGCCGGCAGGATCGGCCAGGCCGGGTAGGAGCCGCGCCCGCCCCTCGGAGTCGAGCCGCAGCAGTTGGCTGTCCAGGTGTCGTGCCAGCCCGCCCCGCCGCGCCGCGAGCTCCACGTCGGCCAGCCCGCCAGCGGACAACTCACCTCGGCCGTATCCCGCCAGCACGTCCCCGCCCGCCGGGTCCAGTTCGGCCAGTACCACCGGCCGCGGCCAGGACAGCGCCAGCGCCAAGCCGCTGGTGGTCACCCCGGGCGCGCCCTTGGTCGAGCACAGCGCGATCAACACGGCAGCCGCCTACTCGCCGGCGACCACGACGATGGCGAGCAGTCCTGCAGCGGCGCGGGCGGCGACGTCCGGCCCGTCGGCCGCGGCGACGAGCACGTCGACCACTCGCAGACCGTCGGTTCCCGGCGGACCGGTCTGCACCACGGTCGCCTCCACCCCGCCTGGAGCCCCTGCCTCGGGCGCGACTGGAGCGCTGCCGGCGGCCACGGGCACCAGGAGAACGTCATCCCCGGGCCGCAGCGCGGTCGTCGGCAGCTGCACCGTCGACACGCCGACCCCGACCAGATGCTGGTCAGGGGCCGGGAGGCGCTGATCGGTCAGCGCGTCGCGGGTGAGGAGGGAACCCGACGTCAGGGTGGTCGCCGCCACCATGCCGATCACCTGGTCGCGGTCGCCGTACGGAATGGGCTGCAACGCCGGATCGGGCGAGATCCTCGCTTCCACCAGGTCGGCAGCGGTGATGGCCTGACCCCAGGGCACCTCCCGGGCGAGCGCGATGACCGGGGACGTCTGACCCAACGACGTCGCGAGGTAGGTAGCCCCCAGCGCTCCGAGGACCACCATGGTCACCGCCAGCGCCAGCAGCGCCGGACGGCGCCGGCGACGCGGCGGCGGCAGCACCGGTGCCCGGGAAAGCCCGGTGCCCGCCCCGGAGGGGGGCGCCGCGCTGGTCCCCGGCGGCTGGGTGCGAGTCATCAGCTACTCCGGTCCTGGTTGAGGACGTGCAGCTCACCGACGAACAATTCCGACGACGAGGACAGCTCCAGCGTCTCGGTTCCTGACAGCCCCCCGCCGGACCAGGTGACCGTCCACGTGCTCGTCGCGGTGATCGGCCACGGGCCACCGCCCGCCACGTGTCGGCTCGACGTCTGCGCGTAGACATGGCCGCAGTCCGGCGACTCACCCTGAACCCCGGGCGCGTACGGCGTCCCGGCGCCGCAGACAACCGTGGTGCCGTCCCCCATGTCCCAGGTGACGTGGCTGACTTGGCCCACGGCCGCAACCGTGACGCCACCGGCCGACACCGACTGCCGGGTCGGTCCGAGGAACTGCTCTCCGCGCTCGGTCCACATCCACACCGGCAGACCCACCAGACCACTGGTAGACCCGGGTGGCGGCGCCATCCGGATCTCTGGTGCACGCATGACGAGCGATGCGATCGCCTGCTCAGCCAAAACGCGCGGGTCCACCGGCGGGCCAGCGGGCGGAGCCGAGCCGTTCGGTACGAACACGAGCATCGTGGTGAGGCCCGAGCCGTCCACCCGTGGACAGACCTGCACGTACATCGCTCCGTCGGCCGGAGATCGTCCCTGCCACAGATGGCTCGTCGGTGCCGGCTGCGGCTGCGCCACCGTGTACGTGCACGGGTTATGAGGTGAGGCCTCTCCGCCGGTCTCCTGTACTCCACCGGAGCTGACGCCGTCGACTACGGGAGCTGCGTCCGCAGCTTGACCGGGAGAAGTCGCCTCGACCAGGCAGACGCCGGTCTGCGCATCCTGCTTGGCGCACGCGACGGGTGCTGCCACAGCGTTGCCCACCCCGCCAGGGGCCGCGAGCATCGCGGCCACCAGCAGGACCACGCCGACCGTCCTCAGCATGCTCGGTCCGTCAGCGGATCCAACTGGTTGACCAGCCACGGGGATCCGGGCTCGGCCTCGTAGCGGGTCACGGTGATGTCCCAGACGTAGCGAGACGGAGTCCCGGGTGGCACGACCTCGCCGGTCTCCACCCTCACCACGCGCGTGCTCTGGCTGTCGTAGCAGCCCGTGATCCTCACGGTCGGCCCGCCGGGAGCCGCCAGATCGACGTCGGTCACCTCCAGCTCGACTACGGTGTCGCCTTCCTGGCGGAGGCCGATCGTCGCGTAGTCCCGTACTGCAGTGACCGCGAGCAGCGCGGCGGGGTCGCCCGAGAACCGCCGGATCTCCGGTTCCCAGTCCCGGGCACCGGGGTCCTGCTTGGCCGCGTCTGTCACGCGCAGCATCTCGTTGACCACCGTGGTCGCGGCCTCTGCCGCCTCGTCTTCGGCGGTCGGCGCGTCGCTCGTCAGCGGAGAGGGCGACGGAGTCTGCGGCGACGAGGACGTCGTCGTACTCGGCGAGGAGTCCGGACTGGCGTCACTTGCCGCGCAGCCGGCGAGGGGCAGCAGCGACAGGAGTACGGCGACCGTCCACCGCCGTGTGGTCATCGCGACTGCCCTCGCCGGGGCCGCAGGCCACGCTTCGGCATGAGCATGACCCGGAAGCGGGCGGGCTGCAGGCACGCTGGCCGCTGTCACGCTCGACTCTGTCGTGCGGGCCATGGGCACCTCCCGGGCGGTGGTGGGGGAAATTACCACCGAGATCGCCCGAGGAGACAAGCCTTTCCTCCCGTAAGTCTCCTGTTCAGCCGCCAGGAGACGCCAAGGCCGCGTGGTCGCGGCGAGAACGGCGGACGGCCGCCTCGACGCGGGCGACGTCCACACCGAGGACTTCGGCGACGGCGGCGATCACCCTCGCGGAGTCATCTACACCGGGGCGACCGTCCTCCAGGCGCACGTACGTCATGACGGACAGGCCGGGAGCAGTCACCTGGTTCGTGGCGAATCCGACCGCCAGGCGAAGAGCCGCCAGGGGCGGGTCACCCGCATCGACGTCAAGCAGGTACAACGGGTCGACGCCCAGCGCAGCCGCCAGCCGCGGCACGAAGCGGGGTCGCGGGCGCTCAAGCCCGGTCTCCCAGACCCGGATGCGCGCCGGGCCGGAGAGCTCAAGCTTCATGGCCAGTTCTTCTCTGGTCAGCCCCACGGCCTCGCGGGCAGCCCGCAAGCGGTCACCTCGAAGCAGTGGCCGCGCCATGGCAGCTCTCCCCCACATCACCCGTTCGGTGGACACCCGCCGTGGCGCTGAACCCTAGCCGCAACCTCGACTCCGTCAGACGGGCCTCGTCGTGGCGCGAGAGCACTTTCGTTGACCGGAGAACTACAGGAGCAGTACCGGAGAACGCGCTCGGAGCGGGGCGGGTCGAGGTCATGCGGGCGGGACCGCGCGGCCGAGCTCGGTGCGCCGTCCGTAAGGGCGCCCCACCATCTGAGGAGCACCGGGGCAGTAGCCACTGGCCCCGTACACGAGGCTAAGCTCCGGTACTTCTCCAGGGATTCCCCAGTAGCCGAAGACCCATCCGAGGCGCCGGCCTGTCTGATGACAGCGGGCCGGGCGGTGCTCCCGTTCACTGGAACGAGAGAACTTCTGGAGCCTCGTTCGCGACCGTTGGACGGCAAGCAGCAACCGCTCCAGCACGGTCCGGGCCCGTGTCAGCGGAGCGGGACAGTTCTGGAGGAAAGCGACATGGGCGATGCACAGCTGCTCCACGACGTGCTAGGCGCCGATCCCCTCCTGCTGACGCCAGAGGAGGAGGTGCGCCTGCTCAGGGCCGGCTGTAGGACGACCATCCGTCAAAGGCCTCCGGCACGGGCCGATGCCGGTCCTGGGGCGCTTCCGGTCCAGCCCGACGTCATCGCTGGTTGGGAGGGATCGCGGTGAACCTTGAGGACCTCAGGGCCAGCGGCTCCGCCGTTGTGACCATCGCGCAGGCGGCCTCGGTATTCGGTGTCGACGTCCGCACGGTGACGCGAGCCATCGAGAACGGCGAGCTGCCGGTGGTCCGGTTGGGTCGACGAGTACTGATCCCACGCCTACCCCTGTTGGCCGTCCTGGGCGTGGCAGTCGACGACGCTGTCGGAGGCCTGAACGACACCTCTACTGGTGGCCGTTAGCCACGCACTCCACAACGAACCAGCTGATCGCAACGAGGACGCCGAGCGGCCCCGTACCGACAAGTCGCTGCCTAGCCGACAAAGCGTCGTCTGCGTGGGGTGGCATACCCGTGACTAAGCTGGCCGACCGGTCGGGAATCGGGTCTGCGAAGGATCGCCGCGTGATACTCCGCGTGATACTGCCGCCCGCGCATTCGGGGGTATCTGGATGCGAATCTGGGTCGTCTCGGCGTCTTTGACGCAAGGCAAAAGCGCAGGTCAAGGCATCATGACGCACCTGGATGCTTAGCTGCGAACAGGAGTTCAAGTCCCCCCTCGGACACAGAACCGCCCCGGTCTTCCTGCAGGTCAGGAGGCCGGGGCGTTGTCGTTTCCAGGCCCAGAACGGCCTCGTGATATCGCCGTGATGGTTCGCGGCGCTGGTCAGCCCCTCAGCAGGGCCGCGAACCGGTCGGCGGCCTGCCGGCCCAGGCCGGAGTGGACGTGCTGGTAGACGGTCAGCGTGATGGTCGTGCTGGCGTGGCCGAGACGCTCCGAGACCACCTTCACCGGTTCGCCGGCAGCCAGAAGGAGCGTCGCGCGGGTGTGACGCAGGTCGTGCAGCCGGATCTTCGGCAGCTGGTCCTCCCCCAGCGCCCTGCACGCCTGCACGGCCTGCTCCACGAACCGGTGCGAGTAGCGCTCGGGGTGCCGGGGTGTGGGCCCTCGACAAGCTGCTCCCCGGCACCCTTGGTTTTCACACTGCCCGGTGTTGACCCGATAGGCGGATCCGCCTGAACCATGAACCGATTCGTCCGACCTCTCAGGACTACGGCGCGGGTTCGCCCGGCGGGGGCTCGGCCTGTTGCACTCCGCCATCCAGTTCGCTGCGCATGTAGTCCGCCGAGGCCGACGCCGACGCCGTGCGTAGATGGGCAAGAGCACTCGTCAGACGCGGCGTCGTCAGCGGCGCGAGGACCCCCAGGGCAGCAACCACCCCGTTGTGTCCGTGCACGGGCACCGCGAGCGACGAGACACCGAGCCGGTGTTCCTGAGCGCTGCGAGCGATCCCGGTCTGCCGCACTTCGTCGAGTTGCCGGCGGAGGAGACGTGGGTCCGTCAGGGTGTAGGGCGTGTGGCGGGTCATCCCGGCGCACGCCTGCTCGAGGACATCGGCCGGCGACCAGGCCAGGAGAGCCTTCCCCACCGCCGTGCAGTGCAGTGGCAGGTGTCCCCCCGGGCTGTGCCGGGTGGGGAGGGTCCGGCTGCCCGCGAGCCGGTCGATGACCAGTGCGCTGGGCCCGTCCAGGACCGCGAGGTGGACCGTGTGCCCGGTGCCGGCCACGAGGTCCTGGAGGTGCGGGAGCGCCAGCTCCCGCAGGGCGGTCGGCGGGGCCAGCAGGCCCAGTTGCCACATGCGAGCGCCGACCTCGTAGCGGCCGTCGGGCCGGCGGACCAGTAGCCGGCCCTCGATGAGGTCCGCCGCCAGGCGGTGCACGGTAGCGAGCGGCAGGCCACTGCGTCTCGCCAGCTGCGAGAGGTTGAGCGCGCGGTGAGTCGCGTCGAACGCGCCCAGAACGGTGATCGCACGAACGGTCACCGACCGCGAAGGGGTCGCCGTCGACGTCTTTTCCATCACACCTCCTCGCCGTCCTACCGGACCATATCGTTTCCATTCACCGGAAGCGCCTCGCCAGGCGAGACGCCTGTGGCCGCCAGCCGCCCCTGTTCGCCAGATATGTTTTCGTTCAACGAGAACATGGCCTGGCGCACATCTGTGGCCTGAGCCACGGTGCCCCGACACCCGAACGGCCAGTGGAGGCCCAGTGAGCAGCGAGTCCCGGTACGACGTCGTCGTCCTCGGTGGAGGCCACCATTCGACGATCATCGCGTGCTACCTGGCTCGGGCCGGGCTGTCCGTCGGCGTCTTCGAGCGTTCCGGGCGACTCGGCGGCTCTGCCGTCAGCGGGAACGGCCCCCTGCGCGGCTACACGATGAACCACTACTCGCACTGGACGCGCTTCTACTCCCACCCCGCCTACCGCGACTTCGACCTGCACGCGGAGGGCCTGCGCTACGTGTTCCCCGAGGGGAACGAGGCGATGGTCTTCGACGACGGCACCGCCTTCGTCGGCTGGTCTGCCTACCGGGTGGTCGACGACCTCGGCACGCAGGTCCCCTGGCCCGAGGGCGTGGCTCGCACCGAGGCGGCGATCCGGGTTTTCTCAGGCGCCGACGCGGACTTCTACCTCCGTTTCCACGAGGCCTACACGACGAAGTGGAAGAAGGCCTTCGGCCAGCACCGGTTCACCGCCCCGACCCCGTGGGGCACGCCGGACGCGCTGGAGTCCCTGGTCGAGGACGGCGGCCTCATCGAACCCGTCCACCAGGTGATGAGCGTGCGCCAGCTGGCCTACGACTTCTTCGAGTCCGATGAGCTGCGGACCCTGTTCATGCGGGCCGCCACCACGTCCACCGGCGCCTACCCCGACGACGTGCTGGGGCTGCAGGGCCTGGTGCACGTGCTCGGGCTGACCCTCTCGCTCGAGCCGGCCGCGATCGCCGTGGGCGGCACCCAGGCGATCACCGACGCCCTGGTCAGCGCCGGCCGCCGTCGTGGTGTCGAGTACCGCACGCACGCCGAGACGAAGGAGATCCTCGTCGAGGGCGGGCGCGCCGTGGGCATCCGCCTGGCCGACGGCGAGACCGTGCGCGCCGACCTGGTCGTCAGCGGGTTGGGCATGCCACAAACGGTGCTGGATCTGCTGCCGTCGGTGCAGCGCACCCCCCGCATCGACCATCGGCTGCGCAACATCCACTTCGACCGCGGTCAGCTGCTCTGGGCCAACATCGCCGTCCACGAGCTTCCCGACTACGCCGCGGCCACGGGCAACCCCGAGGTCGGCCCGCAGCCACGGCTGTACTGGGGGCCCAAGGACCCGGACTGGCTGGCGACCCGCTACCAGGCGGAGATCATGACGCGCGGCTACTCCAGCCGAGCCTTCGCCCTCACGAGCGCCGACACCATCTGGGACCCCAGCCGCGCCCCTGCGGGCCAGCACCTGGTGGGTGTCGAGGAGTTCACCGCGCCCCTGCGACTGTTCAGCAGCTCGGACTGGAAGCGGATCGAGGGCGAGGTCGCCGACCTGCTGGTGAGCCAGTGGCAGCGGTACGCCCCCAACATGACCCGCGACGTGATCGCCAGCGTGCGGCTGACCATGCCCCGCGACGTCCTGGCCACCCACCCTGACATGGGCGAGGGCGGCTACAGCCAGGGCAGCACCATCGCCAGCCAGAGCGGGCGCTTCCGCCCCATCCCGGAGCTGTCGGGGTACCGCACCCTGCTGCCGAACCTCTACACGTGCTCCTCGTCCATGCACTCCGGATCGGGCATCGGACGAGGCAGCAGCCTGAACTGCTGGCGCGCCATCGCAGCAGACCTCTCCCTCGACGCCGACGCCGATCTGCGCCCGGTCGCCCCGCCGGTGGCCGCCCCCGTGACGGTCGAGGCATGAGCGGGACACCCGGCACCGAACTGACCGGCCGCCGGGTCCTGGTCACCGGCGCCGCCCGTGGACTGGGCCGGTCCATCACGTCCCACCTGGCCAGCGCCGGCGCTCGAGTGCTCGCCGTCGACATCGACGAGGACGGGCTCGCCGAGGCCGCGACCGGCTGGTCCAACCTGGGCGAGGTGCACACCGCACGGTGCGACGTCAGCGACGAGGTGTCCGTGAATTCGGCCGTCGACGAGGCCTCGCGGGCTCTGGGAGGACTGGACGGGGTCGTGAACAACGCGGCGATCGTGTCGGTCACCCGTGCGCCGGCACAGCAGGTCCCGGTCGAGGAGTTCGACCGCGTCTTCGCCGTCAACGTCCGCGGCCCGTGGCTGGTCTACCGGGCGACCGCGCGCCTGCTCGCGGCCTCGGACTGCGCGGGCATCGTCAACCTGTCCAGCGAGACGGCGTTCAGCGGGTCACGAAACATGGCGCATTACGTCGGCAGCAAGGCGGCCGTCATCGGTCTCACCCGTGCTCTGGCCCGTGAGGCAGGTCAGAGCGACATCCGGGTGAACGCCGTGGCACCCGGCTTCACCGACACCGAGGGTGCTCGCGCGATCGGGGACCCCGACACCTACGACACCACCGGCACCCCCCTGGGCCGGGTCGGGGTGCCCGCGGACGTCGTCGGTGCCGTGGCCTTCCTGCTCTCGCCGGCCGCGGCCTTCATCAGCGGCCAGGTGCTGCTCGTCAACGGTGGCCGCGTGGCCGGTTGAGGCCATCGGCGCATCGATCACCAGACGCACGGACCGCCGCCTAGTACACCGCCCGGGGGAGCGGCCAGGACCCCCACTCACAGAGGAGATCGCATGACCACCACCGAAGCACCCCGGACCGGTTCCGACAGCTCCGCGCCCCGTCGCCGCGGGTTCCCCGACCCCTACGAGATCGGCAGCCCGGAGGGGGCCGAGGGCTGGCGCGCCATGTACCCGTACTACAACCAGTTCCTCGACGCCCGCCGCGCCAAAGACAGCCAGCGAACCTGGTTCCGCAACGGCATGCACTTTCCCGAGGCCATGCCACCCTTCGACATCGTCACGTCCGACAGCGCCTTCATGTCCACCGGCGTGATGAACACGCGAGTGTTCGCCCTGCCGCCGGCACTGGGCATCGACGTCCGCGTTCTCAACGGCTACGTCTACATGAGCGCCAACGGTGTGGAGGACCCCGAGGAGATCGGCCGCCGCGCCGGGGAGTTCGCCGTCCGGGTGGGCCACTACTACCAGAACTGGCCCACGCTCTACGAGGCCTGGGAGCGCAAGATCAGGGCCGAGATCGCCAAGGTCGGCGCCATCGTCATCCCCGAGATGGGCGAACTGGAGCCGGTGGAGAACGTGCTGGCCGGAAGGGGCGTGACCACCTCCAACGACCTCCTGGTCGCCTACCAGGCGCTGCTGGCCTCGGTCGACGCCGCGTGGAACCTGCACAGCGAGTTCCTCAACATGGGCTACGCCGCCTATCTCAACTTCCTCATGCTGTGCCGCTCCCATTTTCCCGAGATCACCGACCAGTCGGTCGCGAAGATGGTCAGCGGCGTCGACGTGCTGCTCTTCCGGCCCGACGACGAGCTGAAGAAGCTGGCCGCCCTGGCGATCGAACTGGATCTGGTCACCGAGCTCACGGCGGGCCGGCCCCACGAGGAGCTGCGGCAGGACATGAGCAGCAGCGACGCCGGGGCCCGCTGGTGGGCGGCCTACGACGAGTCCGCCGACCCGTGGTTCCACTTCTCCTACGGCAACGGCTTCTACCACCACCACCGCAGCTGGTCGGACGACCCGACCTTCCCCCTGACGATGATCGGCGAGTACATCGGCCGGCTGCGCAACGGGGAGGACCTGTCACGGCCCGTGGACGCGGTCGCCGCCGAACGAGACGCCGTGACCGCGCGCTACCGCGGCCTCATCGACGACGAGGCGGACCGCCAGGCCTTCGACGAGGCACTCGGCCTCTCCAAGGTCGTCTTCCCCTACGTGGAGAACCACAACTTCTTCATCGAGCACTGGTACATGACCACCTTCTGGAACAAGATGCGCGAACTCGGTGCGCTCTTCGTCCGATACGGCTTCTTCGACCAGGTCGACGACCTGTTCTTCCTCCGGCGCGCGGAGATCGCCGACGCGCTGGTCGACCTGCAGATGGCCTGGTGCGGCGGAGGGGAACCCCTCGGCCCAGACTTCTGGCCACCCGTGATCGCCGAGCGCCGCCGGGTGCACGCCGTACTCAACCGCTGGGCGGCGCCGCCCGCCCTCGGCCCCGAGCCGTCCGGAATCGTCGAGCCGATGACCATCATGCTCTGGGGCATCACCGACGAGCAGGTGCAGAAGTGGCTCGACGCCCAGGACGGGGGGGACGGCGGCCGGGTGCTGTCCGGCTTCGCCGGTTCCCCCGGCATCGCCGAGGGCCCCGCGCGCGTGGTGCTGTCCCCTTCCGACCTCGACGAGCTGCTGGAGGGCGAGATCCTGGTCGCGCCAATCACCAGCCCGAGTTGGACGCCCGTGTTCGCCCGGATCAAGGGGGCCGTCAGCGACATCGGCGGCATCATGTGCCACGCCGCGATCGTGTCCCGCGAGTACGGCCTGCCCGCCGTGGTCGGGACCGGCACCGGGACCACGTCGATCCGGACCGGACAGATCGTCCGCGTCGACGGCAACACCGGCACCGTCACCATCCTGTCCGACTGAACAGCTCTCCGGCGGCTGTGGTGCGCACGACCGCGCACCACAGCCCGTCCCCCGACACCCTCGCGGCCTCCGGGCCGCCCACCCTTCCCGAGGAGTCCGCGTGAGCACCCTCTACACCCGGTGGTTCGCCGACCTGCGTCTGGACGACCGGCCCACGGTCGGCGGGAAGTGCGCCAGCCTCGGCGAACTGCTCTCCGCCGGCATCGACGTCCCAGACGGCTTCGCCGTCACCGTCGACGCGTTCGAGCTGTTCCGGGACACCGGCGGTCTGCGCTCCCAGCTCACAGATCTCGTGTTCAGCACCGACCCGACCAGCTCGGCCGCCCTGGACGACGCGCACCGCCGTGCCACCGCATTGATCTGCACCTCCGCAGTGCCGGCGCAGATCGAAGAACAGATACGCACCCACTACGCCGAACTGTGTCAGCGGTGGGGGCACCCAGACGGTGACCTGCCTGTCGCAGTGCGCTCCTCCGCGGTCGCCGAGGACGGCGACGCCACGAGCTTCGCCGGCCAGCAGGAGACCTACCTGTGGGTCGTCGGAGCCGACTCGGTCATCGAGCACGTCCGGGCCTGCTGGGCCAGCCTCTACACCCCTCAGGCGATCGCCTACCGCACCCAGCTGACAGCGGAGCAGGCCGCCGACGCCACCCGCATCTCCGTCGCCATCCAATGCATGGTCGACGCCGCCGTCGCCGGAGTTGCCTTCACCGTCAGTCCGCGTACCGGCGACCGCTCGGTCATCGCCATCAACGCCAGCTGGGGCCTGGGTCACGCTGTCGTTTCCGGCGAGGTCACACCGGACGAGTTCTGGGTGAGCAAGGCCGGTCCCCAGCTCACCAGTCAGACGATCGCGCACAAGCTGACCCAGTGCGTCCCCGACCCGAGCGGCACCGGGGTCATCACTGCTCCGGTCCCGGCCGACCAGCGGGACATCGCCTGCCTGGACGCGGCCATGGTGCTGCAACTGGCCGAGCTCGCCACCCGGGTCGAGGACCACTACGCGCACCCGGTGGACATCGAATGGGCGCTCACCCGGTCCACCGACCACGCACCGGCGCGGCTGCTGCTGCTCCAGAGCCGGCCGGAGACCAGCTGGAAGGCCCGGCAGGCCGAGGCGCGGGCCAGGCGAGCCGCCACCGGCGGGGCCAGCTACCTCAACGTGATCAGCTCCGCCGCCGGCCGAGCGGGCGGGGACGCGGCATGAGCACTCCGCAGAGCCAGCCCCCGACGTGGGACGACGTCGTCGCGCTGGTCACTCAACTGGACGGCGGCGAGTTCGCCGACGTCGACCTGCAACTGCCCGGCTTCACCCTGCGGATGTCACGCACCGTCCTCGCGCCGGCTGGTTCCCAACCCGCGGCTCCCGAGCCGACGGGCACGTCGACGCGCCCCGCCGCGCCCTCAGCGCACGCCGACGCATCGGACACCACCACGCTCCATCAGGGCACCCCCTCGGAGTCCGCTCCGCCGCCGACCGACAGGGGCCCGACCACGGAGGTCGCTGCTCCGGTCCTCGGCGTGTTCTACGGTCGGCCCTCCCCCGACGCGGCCCCGTTCGTGACCGTCGGCGACGTCGTCGCCACGGACACCACCGTCGCCATCGTCGAGGTCATGAAGCTGATGAACCAGGTGACCGCGGGGGTGGCGGGCACCATCACCGAGATCTGCGTGTCCGACGGTGAGCTCGTCGAGTTCGAACAGCCACTGTTCCGCGTCGCCGAGGCCACGGCGTGAACGGCACCGTGCTCATCGCCAACCGTGGCGAGATCGCGGTTCGCGTCGTCGCCGCCTGTCGACGACTGGGACTGTCCCCGGTGGTGGCCGTCAGCAGTGCCGACCGGGACTCCCTGGCGGCCCGGCTCGCCGATCGGTCGGTGGTGATCGGCCCCCCGTCCCCGGCCCAGTCCTACCTGCGGGCCGACGTCCTGACTCAGGCCGCGATGAGCGTGGGCGCCGACGTGCTCCACCCCGGGTACGGGTTCGCGAGCGAACAGCCGGCCCTGGCCGAGGCCTGTGAGGAGAACGGGATCGCCTTCGCCGGCCCTCGGCCGGAGACCCTCCGCGCCGTCGGGGACAAGACCTCCGCCCGCGCCGTGGCCCAGGCAGCCGGGGTGCCCGTGGCACCAGGAGCCGAGGTCACCGACGAGGCCTCGGCACTGACCGCCGCCCGCGACGTCGGGTTCCCGCTGCTGGTCAAGGCCGTCCACGGCGGGGGCGGGCGCGGCATCCACCTCGCGCAGGACGAGACCGAGCTCGCCCGACTGCTCCCGCAGGCCGCAGCCGAGGCCCGGGCCGGCTTCGGCGATCCGGCTCTGTACATCGAGCGCTACTACGGCCGGGCCCGCCACGTCGAGGTCCAGGTCTTCGGCGACGGTGAGGGCGGCGTCGTCGTCCTGGGCGAGCGCGACTGCTCCGTGCAACGCCGCCATCAGAAGCTGCTCGAGGAGTGCCCCGCCCCGGGTCTCACCACCGCGACGCGCACCCTGCTGCGGACCAGCGCCGCAGACCTGGTGCGTGAACTGCGCTACCGCGGAGCCGGGACAGTCGAGTTCCTGGTGGACACCGAATCGCACACCCCGACCGACGACGACGCGGCCACGGTGGTCTTTCTCGAGGTCAACGCGCGCATCCAGGTGGAGCACCCGGTCACTGAAGAGGCCTATGGCGTCGACCTCGTCGCCGCGCAACTGAGGCTCGCCCTAGGCCAGCCGCACGGACTCCCCACTGATCTACCCGACCCCGCCTGCCACGTCCTCGAGTGCCGACTCAACGCCGAGGACCCGACACACGACTTCCGGCCCAGCCCCGGTCGCATCACCACGGCCTCGTTCCCGCGCGGACCCGGAATCCGGGTGGACACCCATGTCAGCGACGGCTACCTCTTCCCGCCCTACTACGACAGCCTGCTGGCCAAGGTGATCGTGCGGGCCCACTCGCGAGAGGCGGCCATCGACGCG
Organism: Blastococcus saxobsidens; assembly: GCF_010682065.1. Lineage (GTDB taxonomy): Bacteria > Actinomycetota > Actinomycetes > Mycobacteriales > Geodermatophilaceae > Blastococcus > Blastococcus saxobsidens_B. The sequence continues at coordinate 72,807 of NZ_JAAGWG010000022.1, read as the reverse complement.
ATGCGCGCCGCCCTCTCGGCCACCTCGATCGAGGGAGTCATCACCACGGCGGCGGTACACCAGACCGTCCTGTCCGATCCGGCGTTCCGCCGCGGCGGAGTCTCCACGCAGTGGTTGGAGACGGTCTGGCCGCCGCAGCCCCCCGGCGCGGCAACGTCCGTCCCGCTCCCCGGTTCGCGGAGTGCCGCATGAGCGCCGGCCGGCCCGTCGTGCGGCTGGTGGACACCAGCCTGCGCGACGGGAATCAGAGCCTGTGGGGCGCCACCGGTCTCACGACCGGCATGGTGGAGGCGGTCGGCCCCGCGCTCGAGCGCGCGCGGTTCCACGCCCTGGACTTCACCTCCTCCACTCACCTGTCCGTGGGTGTCCGGTTCCACCAGGAAGACCCCTGGGAGCGCATCGCCCGCATGAGAGCCGTGGTCCCGACCACGCCCCTGTCCTTGATCACCACGGGAATGCGGTTCATGTCCTGGGACCGCTCCCCGGAATCGGTCATGCGGATGGCACTTGCAGCGCTGGCCCGCCACGGGATGCGCCGCCTGCAGATCGCCGAGCCGATGAACGACACCGAGGCCGCTCTCGCGGTCGCCCGCATGGCCCACGAGGAAGGCATCGAGCAGGTCGTCGCGGCCGTGACGTTCACCGAGTCCCCCGTCCACACCGACGACCTGTACCGGAAGGCCGCCGAGGCCCTGGCCGCCGATCCTGCGGTCGATGCGGTCTACCTGAAGGATCCCGGTGGTCTGCTCACCATGGAGCGGACCGCGGCGCTCGTCCCGGAGCTGCTCGAAGCCGTCGGCGACGTCCCACTGGAGCTGCACAGCCACTGCACCACCGGCGTCGCGCCGCAGGTGTACGTGCTGGCCGCCCAGCTGGGCGTCCCCATCCTGCACACCGCGATCGGTGCGCTGGCCAACGGGACCAGCCAGCCCTCGATCACCCGCTTGGCCGCGAACCTCGACGCGGTGGGCATCGACGTGGACATCGACCTGGCGGCCGTCGCCGAGGCCGAGGAGCTCATCGCCGCCTTCGCCGCGACGCAGGGTCTCGCACCGGGAGCGCCCACCGACTACGACCTGAGCCCGCACGCCCACCAGGTGCCCGGCGGGATGATGGGGACGCTGAAGCGCCAACTCGCCGAGATGCGGGTGCCCGAGCTGCTGCCCGCCGTCCTGGAGGAGGTGCGCCGGGTCCGAGCCGAACTCGGCTATCCGATCATGGTGACGCCCTACAGCCAGTTCGTCGGCAGCCAGGCAGTGCTCAACGTCGTGGGCGCTCGCTCCGGCCAGGCGCGCTGGTCACGGCTGCCGGACGAGGTCATCCGCTACGTCCTGGGCCACTTCGGCCCCCCTCCCGGCCGCGTCGACCCGGACGTCGAGCGACTCGTCGCCGCCTCGCCCCGGACGACGGAACTCGACGTCCCATGGCCCGAGCCCACCGCAGACGAACTGCGGGAGCGTGCCCGCGCCGCGGCCTCCGGGCCGGTGTCGGACGACGAAGCCGTGCTGCGAGCTGTCCTCCCAGCCGAACAACTCGCCGCGGTCGCCGCCGCCGGCCCGGCCCCGTCCTGGCCCGCTGCCCCACCGACGACACCGGTCCACGGCCTCGGCGACGTGCTTGCCCGCGTCCGAGCCCTCCCCCGCTGGCGGTCCCTCGACCTCAGCATCGGCGATACGCACATCTCCCTGCGCCGCGCGGGAGACGCCGACCCCACGTCCCGATCGGAGGACCCGGCGTGACCGCCGAGCCGACTGTCTCTGCCCTTGCCGTGTCCTCCGCGGCCACGCCCGCCGTGCTCGACCGGCTGGCCGCTGTGGGGGGGATCGTCTTCGACGTCGATGGATGCCTCGTCCTCTCTGACAACCCTGGCGGACACGGCGGCCAACTCTTGCCCGGAGCAGCCGAGGCGCTGCAGGAGGTGCGGGCCTCCGGACGCTCGGTCGTCGTGTTCACGAATGCCTCCAGCCAGGTGCCCGCCCAGTTGGCGGCCTCGCTGCACGAGCTCGGCCTCGACGTAACCGAGGACGACGTGCTCACCCCGTCCGTGGTCGCCGCAGAGGTCGTCTTGGAACGCTACGGCGCTCGACCCGTGCTGGCCTTCGGTGGTCCAGGACTCATCGACGTCCTCACCGCCGCGGGGGTGGAACTGACCGACCGGAGCGACCCGAGCTCAGCTGCCGCGGTCGTCGTCGGCTGGGACACCGCCTTCGACCGGGACAGCATGCAGAGTGCTGCTGACGCCATCTGGAGCGGCGCCGACCTCCTGGTCTGCAGCGATGCGCGGCGCTTCGCCTCCCGCACCCGCCCCATGGCCGGCGTCGGAGGGTTCATCGCCGCAGGACTGTCCTACGTGACCAAGTGCGACTACGAGGTGCTCGGCAAGCCGTCACCGGCTGCCATGGTCATTGCCGCCCGCCGATTGGGGGTCTCGGCTGACCGCGTCCTGGTCGCAGGTGACGACCTGACCCTGGAAGTGCGGATGGCGCGGGCTGCGGACGGAATGGGCGTCCTGGTGACCACGGGCATGCACGGCGCCGCAGACGTCGCTGCCGCACCGCCCGGCGATGAGCCGGACCTCGTCGTCGCCGGTCTGCCCGAGCTGTTGGACCACCTCCGGCTCGCTGACGCGGCCGCCGCGGCACGGCGGGCGTGACCGGGATGACCGTGCCGGCCGGGACGACGCTGTGGACCCCTCCGGCGACCGCCCGGCAGACCACTCGGCTCGGACGGTTCCTCGACGGGGTGCAGGAGCGGACCGGACGCGTGCTGCCGGACTACGAGTCCGCATGGCGGTGGTCGGTCGAGGAGCTCGAAGAGTTCTGGGCCGAAGTCTGGAACTGGGCCGACGTGATCAGCCACCGTCCCCCCGAGCGCGTCCTCGGCCGCCGCGACATGCCCTTCGCCCAGTGGTTCCCTGGGGCGACGCTGAACTACGCCGAGCACGCCCTGCGCTGGCCCGGGGCCTCGGTCCGGGTCCATGCCCGCAGCCAGACCCGGGCACCCACGGACCTCACCGGGGACGAGCTGGCCGAGCTGGTCGGCCGCGCCCAGCAGGGTCTGCGGGCAGCCGGAGTCGGACACGGTGACCGGGTCGTGGGGTACCTGCCCAACATCCCGGAGGCCCTGGTGGTGCACCTGGCCGCCGCCGGTCTCGGGGCGATCTGGTGCAGCGTGCCGGCCGAGATGGGCGCACGCAGCGTGCTCGACCGGGTGAGTCAGCTCGACCCGACACTGCTCGTCTGCGTCGACGGATACCGCTGGGGCACCAAGACCGTTGACCGTGCCGAGGCGGTCGCCTCAGTGCGGGCGGGGCTGCGGCCCGACCTGACCGTCGTCCAGGTGCCGTACCTGAGCTCGGCGGCCCCCCCGCCGGCGGGCGCGCTGAGCTGGAGACAGTTCACTGCCGACTCGGCGCCGGCCACCTACGAGCCGCTGCCCTTCGACCATCCGCTGGTGGTGTTGTTCTCCAGCGGCACCACCGGATTGCCCAAGGCCATCGTGCACAGCCATGGCGGCCTGTTGCTGGAGCACGCCAAGGCGCTCGGTCTGCAGATGGACATCGGCGAGGGCGACACCGGCTTCTGGTACACGACGACCGGCTGGATGGTGTGGAACCTGCTGGTCAGCGGGCTGGTGGTCGGGGCGACGGTCGTACTGTTCGACGGCGATCCGGGTTGGCCCGACCTGTCGACTCAGTGGGTGGTGGCCGCGGAGACCGGCGCGACGCTGTTCGGGACGAGTGCCGGCTACCTGGCCGCGTGCTCCCGAGCCGGCCTGACACCGGGCGCGGATCTGGACCTGTCCGCCCTGCGAGAGGTGACTTCATCCGGTTCCGCGTTGACTGCGGCTGCCGCCGCGTGGGTCTACGAGGCAGTCGGGCCCGACCTGTTGCTCGCTTCCACGTCGGGTGGCACCGATGTGTGCAGCGGGTTCGTCGGCGGCAGTCCCCTGTCTCCGGTTCATGCCGGTGAGATGAGTTGCCGGCCCCTCGGGGTGGCGACCGAGTCTTTCGACCCGAACGGGAAGCCCCTCGTCGGCGAGCCCGGCGAACTCGTGGTTACCGAGCCCATGCCCTCCATGCCCATCGGCTTCTGGGGTGACGCCGACGGCAGCCGGTACACCGCGGCGTACTTCGACACCTACCCGGGGATCTGGCGGCACGGCGATTGGCTGGTCCACACCGAACGCGACACCTGGGTGGTCAGCGGCCGGTCGGACGCCACCTTGAACCGTGGGGGCGTACGGCTGGGCACCGCGGAGTTCTACAGCGTCCTGGACGCTCTCCCCGAGGTGTTCGACAGCGTCGTACTGCACCTGGAGGACCCTGATACCGCGCACGGTTGGTTGATCGTCGTCGTCGCGGCTGGCGCCACCCCTGCGGAGGGCCTGCCGGACCGGGTGCGCGGTGCCCTGCGGGAACAGCTCTCGCCCCGGCACTCCCCCGACCGCGTGCTGGTCACGTCTGCGCTCTCCCGGAACAGCAACGGCAAGCGCCTGGAGGTGCCACTCAAGCGGGTCGTCCAGGGCCTGCCCGTCGGCAAGGCGGTGGACATGGGCAGCCTGACCGATCCCGATGCGTTCGTGGCCGCGGCGGCACTTGTTCGGTCGACTCTCGACCTGGACGAGCGGTCGGTGGCGACGCGATGACAGAGCCGAGGACGTCCGGGCTGGACCTGGACGCGCTGGTTGCCGTCGATGTGCACGTGCACGTCGAGCAGGACCTGCACGGGCACCTGTCGATGGACGACGAGCTGCTCACGGCCGCCGCCAAGTACTTCAAGGGCGAGCCGCACCACCCGACCGTGCCGGAGATCGCCGAGCACTACCGGGCGCTGAAGATGGCCGCCGTCGTCTTCACCGTCGACTCCGAGCTGGCCACCGGGCACCCGACCCTCTCCAACGAAGACATCGCGCAGGCGGCCGCCGAGCAGGCCGACGTCCTCATCCCGTTCGGCTCGATCGACCCGGCGCGCGGCGCGGCCGGCATCCGGGCCGCCCGTCGGCTGGTCGTGGAGCACGGCGTGCGCGGGTTCAAGTTCCACCCGTCCATCCAGGCCTTCGAGCCCAACGACCGGCGGCACTACCCGCTGTGGGCCGAGCTCGAGGCCCTCGGCGTCCCGGCGCTGTTCCACACCGGCCAGACCGGCATCGGCTCGGGGCTGCCCGGCGGGCGCGGCATCAAGCTGCGCTACTCCGACCCGATGCTGCTCGACGACGTCGCCGCCGACTTTCCCGGCCTGACGATCATCATGGCGCACCCCTCGGTGCCCTGGCAGGACGCGGCGATCGCCGTCGCCCAGCACAAGGCCAACGTCTACATCGACCTGTCCGGCTGGTCACCGAAGTACTTCCCGCCGCAGCTGGTGCGCGCGGCGAACACGCAGCTGCGACGAAAGGTGCTGTTCGGGTCGGACTACCCGCTGTTCTCTCCCGAGCGCTGGGTGCGGGACTTCGAGGCACTCGACATCCGCGACGACGTGCGGCCGCTGATCATGAAGGACAACGCCGTCCGTGCACTGGGACTGGCCTGACGCGAAGCGTGCGCGACGTCCGGCTGCACGACGGGCGGCACACGGCGGCAACGCTGCCGCTGTCCGCGGGCGTGCATCCCCGGGTCGTCGTGGAGCTGCTCGGCCACGCACCGATGCGAACCCCCACGGCCTCTGGGCTGTGTGGGCTCGCATTTCTCCCCTAGCCTCCCGACCAAGGATCGGTGGGCATCCGAGGGGCAGCGATGAAGGCGATCGTCCAGCGCGAGTACGGATCCCCCGACACCTTGCGCCTGGAGGACGTCGACCGGCCGGACGCCGGCCCGGGGCACGTGCTGGTTCGCGTCCGCGCCGCCTCGGTCAACGCGGCTAACTGGCACGTCATGCGCGGCGACCCCAAGCTCGCCCGGCTGCAGCTCGGTCTGCGCCGCCCGAAGGCCCCCGTCCGCGGCCGCGACTTCGCCGGCGAGGTCGCCAAGGTCGGCACCGGAGTGAGCCACGTGCTGCCCGGCGACGAGGTGTACGGCGAGACGGGCATGACCGATGGCGCCTTCGCCGAGTACGTCCGTGCACCGGCCGGCCAGGTCGCACCCAAGCCCGCCGGTCTGACGATCGAGGAGGCGGCAGCCCTGCCACTGGCCGGCTGCACCGCGCTGCAGGCGCTCCGCGATGTCGCGCGCGTGCAGCCCGGCCAGCGGCTGCTGGTCAACGGCGCCTCGGGCGGAGTCGGCACCTTCGCCGTCCAGATCGGCAAGGCACTCGGCACACACGTCACGCCTGTCTGCAGTACGCGGAACCTGGATCTGATGCGCTCGCTCGGCGCAGACGCCGTCGTCGACTACACAACCGAGGACGCCCTCGCCGCCGGTGAACGCTTCGACGTCGTGCTCGATCTGGTGGGCAACCGTAGCCTCCGTGAGCTGCGCGGGGTCCTGACCGAGCGGGGAACCCTGGTGCTGTCCGGCGGAGGGGTGTTCGACGGCGGCAGCCTGATCGGGCCGATGGCCCTGATCGTCCGCGGCGGGCTGGTCGGCCGCGTGATCCGTCAGCGGATCGCGCCGTTCACTGCGACGCCGACCGCGGAGCGGCTGACCGCGTTGGCTCAGCTGGCTGAGTCCGGACGAGTCCGTCCGGTGATCGACCGCGCCTACGCGCTGGCCGAGGTTCCGATCGCGATCCGCTACCTGGAGACCGAACACGCCCGTGCCAAGGTCGTCGTCACCGTCCCCTGAGCGTCATTGGCCGCGCCCCGCGCCATCCCCGCTTGGTTGCGGTGGGACGCAGCCAACGTGTGCGTATGTACCGTGTCGCCCCTCGGACACAAGATCACTGGCTCACCCCGGTGGCGAACGTGCAGGGCGCTCACATCGTGGGCGCCCTTTCGTCGTCGATGGGGTCTCACGCCGCCCTGGCGGGTGCCGAGCCCCACCTGCGCCCTCCTCGGCGAACGCTCGTGTCGAGGCCGTGACTAGCCTGCGCAGGTGGAAGACGCGGCTACCGATTCCTTCGTCCATGTCCGCGGAGCCTCCGAGCACAACCTGCGCAACGTCGACGTCGACATCCCCCGGGACGCGATGGTCGCCTTCACCGGCGTCTCCGGTTCCGGGAAGTCCTCGCTCGCGTTCGGCACGCTCTACGCCGAGGCGCAGCGGCGGTACTTCGAGTCGGTCGCGCCCTACGCCCGCCGGCTCGTGCAGCAGGTGGGCGCACCGCACGTCCGGGAGATCACCGGTCTGCCACCGGCAGTGGCCCTCCAGCAGCGGCGCGGAGCCCCGAGCTCCCGGTCGACCGTGGGCACCCTGACCACGCTGTCCAACCTGCTGCGGATGCTCTACTCGCGCGCCGGGACCTACCCGCCGGGAGCCGCCCGCCTGGCCGCCGACGCGTTCTCCCCCAACACCGCGGCGGGTGCCTGCCCGCGCTGCCAGGGCCTCGGTGAGGTGCACGACGTCACCGAGGACCTCCTGGTGCCCGACCCGTCGCTGAGCATCCGCGACGGCGCCATCGCGGCGTGGCCCGGCGCCTGGCAGGGCGCCAATCTGCGCAGCATCGTGACCGGGCTCGGCATCGACGTCGACACGCCGTGGCGCGACCTCAGCCAGAAGGACCGGGACTGGCTGCTGTTCACCGACGAGCAGCCGTCCGTCCTCATCAAGCCCGAACGCGACCGCATCGACCACGGCTACCACGGCAAGTTCTGGAGCGCCCGCAAGCACGTCATGCACGTGCTCGCCGACTCCCAGAGCCAGCGGATGCGGGACCGGGCCATGCGGTTCGTCGAGGGCATCGCCTGCCCGGAGTGCTCCGGGAGCCGGCTGCGGCCCGAGGCGCTCGCGGTGACCTTCGCCGGCCGCTCGATCGCCGAGGTGAACGCGATGTCGCTCGTCGATGTTGCCGCACTGCTGCGACCCGTGGCGCTCCTCGCCGAGCCGGGTGCCGCCACGCCGACCGCGGAGTCCGGGGAGGCGACCGAGGTCGCGGTGCGGATCAGCGCCGACCTGGTCACCCGGATCGACGTGCTGCTCGACCTCGGCCTGGGCTACCTCGGCCTCGGCCGGCCCTCGACCACGCTGTCGCCGGGCGAGGCGCAGCGCCTGCGGATCGCCACCCAGTTGCGCTCCGGGCTGTTCGGCGTCGTCTACGTGCTCGACGAGCCCTCCGCGGGCCTGCACCCCGCGGACGCCGAGCCGCTGCTCGACGTCCTCGACCGGCTCAAGGCGTCGGGCAACTCGCTCTTCGTCGTCGAGCACGACATGGACGTCGTCCGCCGGGCCGACTGGGTGGTCGACATCGGCCCCGCCGCGGGCGCCGGCGGCGGGCGGGTGCTCTACAGCGGCCCGGTCGCCGGCCTCGAGCAGGTGGCGGACTCCCCCACCGGTCGGTACCTCTTCGGCCGAGCCGAGCCGATCGAGCACTCCACCCGCGTTCCGCAGGGCTGGCTGCACCTGCGCGGGGTCTCCCGGCACAACCTGCGCGACGTGTCCGTCGACGTGCCGCTCGGCGTGCTGACGGCGGTGACCGGGGTCTCGGGCTCCGGCAAGTCGACGCTGGTGACGCAGGTGCTTGCCGAGGTCGTGCGCCGGCACCTCGGCCCGGCATCGGAGGACCCGGACGACGAGGACCTCGAGGTCGACCTGCGGGACGCGACCGGGCTGGAGGCGTTCGACCGGCTCGTCCGCGTCGACCAGCGGCCCATCGGCCGCACGCCCCGGTCGAACCTGGCCACGTACACCGGCCTGTTCGACGCCGTGCGCAAGCTGTACGCCTCGACCGACGAGGCGCGGGCCCGGCGCTACACCGCCAGCCGGTTCTCCTTCAACGTCGCCGAGGGCCGCTGCGAGACCTGCCAGGGGGAAGGCTTCGTCTCGGTCGAGCTGCTCTTCCTGCCCGGCACCTATGCGCCGTGCCCGACCTGCCATGGCGCCCGCTACAACGCCGAGACCCTCGAGGTGCTCCACCGCGGCAGGAGCATCGCCGACGTCCTGGCTCTGTCGGTCGACGACGCAGCTCCGTTCCTCGCCGACGTCCCGGCCGCGGCGCGGAGCCTGCAGACGCTCCAGGACGTCGGACTGGGATACCTGCGGCTGGGCCAGCCGGCGACCGAGCTCAGCGGTGGCGAGGCCCAGCGCATCAAGCTCGCCACCGAGTTGCAGCGCGCCCGCCGCGGCCACGCCCTCTACCTGCTCGACGAGCCGACAGCGGGCCTGCACCCGGCCGACACCAGACTGCTGCTCACCCAGCTGCACCTGCTCGTCGACGCCGGCAACACCGTGGTCCTGGTCGAGCACGACCTCGACACGATCGCCTCCGCCGACTGGGTCCTCGACCTGGGCCCGGGCGGTGGGGATGCGGGCGGGCGCGTCGTCGCCTGCGGCACTCCGGCCGAGATCGCCACGACCCCGGGCAGCGCCACCGCCCCCTACCTCGCGCGGCGTCTCGCCAGCTCTGACGGGGTGCCTGGAACACCCGCAGCGTCGAGCCGTTGAAGAGGATGAACGCTCAACTTCATGCCGTCAGGAAGGGCCATCCATGACCACGCTGGGCATCCTCAGCGCCGGCAAGGTCGGCACCGTGCTGGCTCGGCTCGCGGTGGCCGCCGGGTACGACGTGCTGATCGCCGGCTCGGGCCACCCGGCGAAGATCGCCCTCACCATCGAGGTGCTCGTCCCCGGGGCGACCGCCACCACGGCGGCCACCGCTGCGCTCGAGGCCGACGTCGTCGTCCTCGCCCTGCCGCTGGGCAAGCACCGCGCGCTCCCGGTCCAGGAACTGGCCGGGAAGCTGGTCATCGACGCGATGAACTACTGGTGGGAGATCGACGGGATCCGCGACGACCTCACCGATCCGCGTACCTCCACCAGCGAGATCGTGCAGGCGTTCCTGCCGGACTCCCGGGTGGTGAAGGCGTTCAACCACATGGGCTACCACGACCTGGAAGGCGGGGCCCGTCCCGCCGGCGATCCCCGCCGGAAGGCGATCGCGATCGCCGGGGACGAGGCCGCCGACCTCGACACCGTTGCCCGGATCGTCTCCGACCTGGGCTTCGACCCGGTCGTCGCCGGCCCTCTCGCGCAGGGCGTGCGCCTCGAACCGGGCACCGAGCCCTTCGGCGCCGACGTCGACGCCGAGCAGCTGCGCGCGATGATCGACCGGTTCCCCGCCTCCGACCGGGGCCGGGAGGTCATCGCCGCCCGGCGGTGACAACCCCTTCCCGGCATGGCGGAAGCGCTCGCTGCGCCGTCGGGCCGGCAGGCCCTCCACGGGGTCGCACCGCGTCGCCGGCCGTTCCTGCCCGGATGCCCCCGGAACACCGGTGCGCTATGAAGTCCCTCGCGCGGGCCGCACCGATCCGCGCGTCCAGCGACCGACCACTCCGGGAGTGCGTGTGAAGCCGACCGACATGCGCGGCAGCGTCGCGCCCGGCACGGTCGTCCTGGTGACCGGCGGCGCGCGCGGCATCGGCGCCGAGCTGAGCCGGCACCTGGCCGCCCAGGGAGCGGCCGTGGTCGCGGCCGACCTCGTCGAGGCCGACGGCGATCCAGGCGACCTGGACATCACCCACGTGCAGGCCGACGTGAGCGACGAGACGTCGTGGCAGCAGCTGGTGACGACGGTCCTCGACCGGCACGGCCGCATCGACGCGCTGGTCAACAACGCGGCCATCTACCAGGGCCTCGGCGCCAAGCGGCCGTTCACCGAGATCACGGTCGACGAGTGGGACCGGGTCATGGCGGTGAACACCCGTGGCGTCTGGCTGGGCATGCGCGCCGTCCACCCGGCGATGAAGGCCCAGGGCGGAGGCCGCGTGGTCAACATCGCCTCGTCCACCGTGCACAGCGGCGTGCCCTACTTCGCCCACTACACCGCGTCCAAGGGCGCGGTGATCGCGCTGACCCGCAGCGTCGCGCGCGAGGTCGGTCGGGACGGCATCACGGTGAACGCGGTCGCGCCCGGGCTCGTCGAGACCGACGCCACCCGATCCCTCAACGACGAGGACTATCTGGCGACGGCCGCCGGACACCGCGCCGTCCCACGCCCGATGGAGCCCGGTGACCTGGCGCCGGTGGTGTCGTTCCTCTGCTCCGCAGGCAGCGGGTTCATCACCGGGCAGACGATCATCGTGGACGGCGGCGTGACCTTCAGCTGACGAGCTGGCGGGACCGGCTCGCGCGCAGGCGTGGCCGAGATCGTCAACCCGGCGTCCTGGCACCGTGGCTGCTGCTGACCCAGGCTCGGTCCGTGCCCACGACTCTCCGCACGAGGACGCGACCAACGGCTCTGAGGACGCCGGTGGCGTGGGGAGTTCTCGGGGGCATCCTGCAGGCCGCCTCGCCGCTGGCCTTCCCCTGGCTGCAGCCATCGACGGTCCACGGCATGGGTCTCGTGCTCATCGCCGCCGTCTACATCGGGTTCGGGGTCGCCGACGGGCGGACCGAGGTCCTCGCCGTCGAGACCGGTGTCGCCGCGGCGTTCGTGGGCGTCGCAGCGGTGGCGGTGACCGGGTCGGGATGGCTGCTCGTCGCGGGCCTGGCCGGGCACGGTCTCAAGGACCTCTGGCAGCACCGGACGGGGTTCGTGGCGAACACCCGGTGGTGGCCCCCGTTCTGCGCCACCGTCGACTTCGTCGCTGCCGCGCTCCTTGCCGTCGTCGTCCTCGCAGATCTGCGGGTGGGGTGGTGACAGCGGACGGCTACCGGCCGGCGAACTGGCCGAAGTGCCGGCGGTGCTCCCCCGGGGTGGTGTCCAACCGCCGCCGGAACGTGCGGTTCATCGTCTCCGGCACCCGGAACCCGCAGGTCCGGGCGATGTGGTCGACGGCGTGACCGGTGGTCTCCAGCAGCCGGCAGGCCGCCTCGAGCCGCAGCCCCTCCACGTGCTCGCTCGGCGTCAGTCCGACCTCGGCCTTGAACACCCGGCTGAACTGCCGCTCCGACAGGTGCACACGGCGGGCCAGGGCCGGCACGGACAGGTCCTCGGCCAGGTGGTCGGGCAGCCACGCCAGCAGCTCCCGCACCGGTTCGCTCTCCGCTGCCTGCGCGGCGAGCAGCGTGGAGAACTGCGCCTGCCCACCGGACCGCCGCAGGTAGACCACCAGGTGCCGGGCGACCGCCGCCGCTGCCCGCGCGCCGTGGTCGTCGGCGACGAGGGCCAGCGCCAGGTCGATGCCCGCCGTCACGCCGGCGGAGGTCCACACGTCGCCGTCGCGCACGTAGATCGCATCACCGTCGACCGACACCTGCGGGTGCGCGCTCGCCAGCAGCTGGCACTCCGCCCAGTGGGTGGTGGCCCGACGACCGTCCAGCAGCCCGGCGGCGGCCAGGACGAAGGCCCCGGAGCAGACCGAGGTGACCCGCCGGGCGCTGCCCGCCAGTCGCCGGACGTGGGCCAGCAGCTCCTCGTCCGCGCACGCCTCGTCCATGTCCCGGCCGCCGGCCACCACGAGCGTGTCGACCGGCTCCACGACGTCGGCCAGCGCGGTGGTCCCGAACGACAGCCCCGAGCTGGCCTGCACCATCCCACCCGACGGGCTCACCACCTGCGTGCGGTACTCCACCGTCGGCAGCAGGTGGTCGGCGCTGGAGAAGACCTCCAGCGGACCGGTCACGTCCAGGATCTGGGCCGAGGGGAACGTCACCACCGCGACGTCGAGGGCAGCCACCCCGCCACCGTACGGGGAGGCATGTCCGGAATCGTCAACGCTGCGTCCTGGCGCCGTCGCGGAACCTCGGACATCGTCGTCGCGTGTCCACCACAGCCGCCGCCACGACGACGGGCCGGCCTGCGCGCCGGAGCGCCCGGGACGGCAGCCGCCGGGCATCGGCACGGCGCCTGACCTGGGTGGTGGCCGGATCGGCCGTCCTCGGGCCGCTCGCTGCCGGAGTCGCCACCGTCGGTGTTTTCGGCGGCGCTCCCGAGCACGTCCTCACCGGCACCGGGCTGCTCGGCCTCGCGCTGGGCTGGGCCGCGCTCGCGCTCGGCTCGACGACGCTGACCGGCCGGCCGCAGCGCTGGGCCGCGGTACCGGCGGCAGCGCTGGGCGCTGTCGGGACGGCCCTGCTCGTGCTCGCACCCGGCGACGGCCCGCTGACCGCCGCCGGCTGGCTCTGGCCGCCCCTCCTCCTGGGGCTCGCGGGCTGGACCATCCACCGTGCGGTGCGGTCGTTCGGCCTCCGGCTCCCCTTCTGGCTGCTCTCCCCCGTCCTGGTGCTGCTCGTGCTCGCCTCGGTCGGCGGCGCCGCGACGACCGTGCGGACAGCGCTGGGCGGAAGCCCCTCGATGCCCGGGGAGCTGGTCGACGTCGGGGACCGCCGGCTGCACCTGGCCTGCACCGGCAGCGGCGGCCCGACCGTGGTGCTGCTCGGTGGGATGGGCGAGACCTCCGCCGCCTGGGGCCTGGTCCAGCCCGCCGTCGCCGGGACGACGCGGGTGTGCGCCTACGACCGGGCCGGCCAGGCCTGGAGCGACAGCGCTCCGGGGCCGAAGGACGGCGTCCAGGTGGCGACCGACCTGCATGATCTGCTGAACCGGGCGGGCGAGCGCGGTCCCTTCGTGCTCGCCGGGCACTCCGTGGGCGGCACGTACGCGATGGTCTACGCCGCGCAGTACCCCGACGACGTCGCCGGTCTGGTCCTGCTGGACTCCTCGACCCCGCACCAGTTCACGGCACTGCCCGACTACCCCGGTGCGTACTCGCTCGCGCGGAGGGCCACCGCACTGCTGCCCACCCTGCAGCGACTGGGCGCCGGTCCGCTGCTGACCTCCGGCGCCCCGGCCGACCTGCCGGCCGCGGCGCGGGCACAGATGCGCGCCTTCGACTGGAGCACCCGCCAGCTGCGTGCCGAGCGGGACGAGGTGGCTGCCTACCCCGCGGTCTTCGAGCAGGCCCAGGCACTGCCCGGCATCGGCAGCACGCCGCTCGTCGTCGTCACCGCCACCGCAGGTGACCGCCAGGCCGGGTGGTCCGCCGCCCAGGACGCCCTGGCGGAGCTCTCCCCCACCAGCAGCCACCGGCTCGTACCGGCGACTCACTCGTCCCTGCTGCTCGACGCCTCCGCCTCCGCCTTCAGCGTCGCCGCCGTCGAGGACGTGGTGCGGGCGGTGCGCGCACAGGCAGCGGTCCTGGGGAGCTGACGCAGGGGACGCTGCCGAGCGGGGACCTCGTCGCAGGGAGCACCGTGCGCTGTGTCACGCTCGGGCTCGTCGACCCGGGCGCTGACGCCGCGCCGGCCAGCTGAGAGGGACACCAGATGCAGACCGCGGAACCGACCGAGCTGTTCGACCTGCGCATGAGCGAGGAGGCCCGGCCGCTCTTCGATCGCGTCGTCGCGTTCCTCCAGGACGTCGTCGCGCCGATGCAGGAGGAGTTCTTCCGGCTCGGCGAGGGCCGCGCCGACCGGTGGTCGTACGCGCCGGGTCAGCTCGAGGCGCTCGAGGGGGCCAAGACGAAGGCCAAGGAGGCCGGCCTCTGGAACTTCTTCCTCCCGAACTCCGAGGTCGGTGGCCTCACCAACCTCGACTACGCCTACATCGCCGTCGAGCTCGGCAAGTACCCGCTGGGCTCCGAGTCGCTCAACTGCTCGGCCCCCGACACCGGCAACATGGAGGTGCTGGAGCGCGTCGGCACCCCCGAGCAGAAGGCCCGGTGGCTGGAGCCGCTGCTCAACGGCGAGATCCGCTCCGCCTACGCCATGACCGAGCCCGACGTCGGCAGCTCCGACGCCAAGAGCATCCGGCTCCAGGCGGTGCGGGAGGGCGACGAGTACGTCCTCAACGGCGAGAAGTTCTACATCTCCGGAGCCGGAGATCCCCGCTGCAAGATCATGATCGTCATGTGCCAGACGAACCCGGACGCGCCGGCGCACGCGCAGCAGTCGCAGATCCTCGTCCCGATGGACACCCCCGGTGTCGCCGTGCTCGAACCGATGCAGGTCTTCGGCCGTGACGACGCGCCCCACGGCCACATGCACATCCGGTTCACCGACGTGCGCGTGCCCGCCGCCAACATGCTCCTCGGCGAGGGCCGGGGCTTCGAGATCAGCCAGGTGCGCCTGGGCCCGGGGCGCATCCACCACTGCATGCGCGCCATCGGCCAGGGCGAGAAGGCACTCGAGCTGATGGTCCGCCGGGGCAAGTTCCGGGAGGCGTTCGGCAAGCCCATCCTGAGCCTCGGCAAGAACATGGAGACGGTGTCGCGGGCGCGCATCGAGCTCGACGCCTGCCGGCTCATGGTGCTGAAGGCCGCCAAGGCGATGGACGTGCTCGGCAACTCCCAGGCCCGCGTCTACGTCTCGGCGGTGAAGGCGATGGTGCCGGAGAAGGTCTGCCAGATCATCGACCAGGCCATCCAGATCCACGGCGCCGCCGGGGTCTCGCAGTGGACGCCGCTGGCCGACATGTACACCGCCCAGCGCACTCTCCGCCTGGCCGACGGTCCCGACGAGGTGCACCACTTCGTCGTCGCCCGCCACGAGGCCGGTCGCTATCCCGAACCCGCCCCCGGTCGCACCGCGGCTCTCGGCGACGGCGTCTTCGCCGGCCCCTGAGCGAGCGGAGAGGCCGGCCGGGTTCAGCCGACGTGCCAGTAGCGGCGGACCAGCAGCTCGCGGGCGTCGTCGTCCTTCGTGAAGTCCCCGGCGGCCTTGTCGGCCGCCCGGAGCCTCTCGAGAACGGCGTCCACCAGCTCCGGCGGGAAGACGCCGTCGGCCTCGAACAGCTCCCGCTCGGCCTCCAGCGCGTCGGCCGACCCGGCGCACGAGGTGGGCAGCTGCTCGAAGTCGTCGTGGTCGGCGGTGCTGAGCCGCTCGGCCAGCTTCAGGCTCCCGGCATCGGTCAGCCCGCGCTTCGCCGCGACGGCCATGCCGGCCAGCAGCAGGTGCACGTCGGCGGAGCCGTCGCCGACCCGCAGCTCGACGGTCTGCGGATGCGGAGCGGGCTCGGGGACGGCCTCGGTGCTGCCGGGATTGGCGTGGGCGACCATCCCGGGCAGCACGTCCCCGTTCCAGGCCAGGGGGACGCGGACCAGCCCGGTGCGGTCCTTCTCGCCCCAGCAGATGTCCCCGGGTGACTCGTCGCCGTCAGCGAACCGCAGGTAGGACGTGGGCACCGTGTTGCCGAAGGCGGTGAGCGCGCCGGCCGCCATGAGGTAGCCGGCGACCAGCCGTCGCCCGGTGTCGTCGATGCCCTCGTCGCCGACGATGGTGCTGACGCCGTCGCGGACCAGGCGGCTGTGAATGTGCAGGCCGTTCCCGGCGCCCGCACTGCTCACCGACGGGGCGAACGTCGCCTCCAGGCCGTGTGCGGCCGCCACCTCCCGCACCACCCACTTGGCCAGGACGAGGTGGTCGGCGGCCTGCTCCACGGGCACGGGCTGGAGCTCGATCTCGTGCTGCACCAGCTGCCGGTCCTCCTCGAGGATGTTGCCGACCTCGCCGTGGGCGTACTTCAACGGCACCCCCATGGCGCTGAGGTGTCCCAGCACCTGCTCCCGGACCCGCTGCCCCTTGGAGAAGGGGCTCGACTCCTGGTAGCCGCGCTCCTCCTCGACCGGGTAGATCCGCGCCGGCTCGTCGACCAGGTAGTACTCCAGCTCGCCGAACGCCTCGAGCGTCATGCCGGTCTCCTCGGTCAGGACCTCGGCGGCCCGGCGCACGATCTGCTCGCGGGCGTAGGGCAGCGGCTTCCCGTCCTCGGCGTAGAAGGAGCACAGCACGTCCAGGGAGGGCCGCTCGCCGAAGGGGTTGACGAAGGCCGTGCGGTGCCGCGGCACGAGGTACACGTCGCTGGCATCGGGATCCGTACCGGAGAAGACGCTCGAGCCGTCCACCCGCTCGCCGCGGATCAGCACCCCGAGCAGGTGGTCCCGCGAGTTGATCGGGAACGCCAGGGTCTTCAGGCGCCCGTCGCCGCCGACGTAGCGCAGGTTCACCTGGTGCAACCCCAGCTGTTCGACCGCTCGCACCAGGTCCCCGCCGGTGAAGTCGGCCGACGGCTTGCCGAGCAGGCGGACGATGGGATGGGGTTCGAACGCGTCGATGGGCATACGCCCTTCTACCCGCCTGGAGCCGGAAGGACCCGGTGGAGGGCCACGGCGGCAGTGGATCGTCGCTTGTCCTCCCGGCAAGGTGGCGGCGCCGCATCGGTGACCCGTCCGACCAGAGGATGAGGCTGCTCCGCGCAGGATCCGTCCGAGAGCTGACGTCGCGGGACCGGCCACCTGCCATAGTTCGATCGTGAGCAGAACCAGTTCCGCTGCGGCTGAGCCGACCGGCATGGCCAACCACCCGTCCGGCGGCGTCGACACTGCCGGTCCGGTGCCCGCCCACGGGCAGGGACCCGGGCTGACGACCGCGGCGGCGCTCGGTCTGGCCGTCGTGATCGGCGTCGCGTGGGGAGCGGCGACCTCGGGCCTCCAGACGGTCCTGTCCGGGCCGTTCAGCGGGCTCGCGAACGCGGTGGGTCCCTGGGTCGTCACCGCCTTCGCTGTCGGCGCCCTGTGCCGACGGCCCGGGGTCGCCGCCGCAGCCGGCGTCCTCGTGTGCTTCGGCGAGGTGGGCGGCTACTACGCCGTCTCCGCGCTGCGCGACTTCGGTGTCAACCCCTCCATGGTCGCGTTCTGGGCGATCACCGGCGTGGTCGGCGGCCCGCTCTTCGGCCTCGCAGGCTGGTTCTGGCGCCACGCACGGTCCATCCGCTGGACCGGGGCGAGCGCGGCGCTCATGGGCGGGGTGTTCCTCACCGAGGGCGCCGTCGGCTACGGGTACTACCTGCACCATGCCGGCAACGCCGTCCTCTTCTGCGTGATCGGGGCGCTCCTGGTGGCAGCGCTGGCAGCCAGGGCGCCGGCGGCGCGATCGGCCGGAGCGCCCGGTCGGGCCCTGGGCGCCGCCATGACCTGGCTGCTCGTGGTCCTGCCCCTGGGTGCCGCCGGGCAGGTGGTGCTCCGGGCCGTCGCGTGAGCCCCCGCACGGTGATCGGCGGGAGAAGGGATCCGGAGGCCGCACGGCCCCGCCGGGTGGAGCGAGCCCGGCCAGGACCCGCCGACCGGAGGGCGTGATGTGCTCGTCCGCCGGAGTACGGCGACCTGCTCCACCGGTCCCGGAGCGGCACGGTCGGGGACTGACCCGTCACTCCCTGGCCCGCCGTCACCGGGCGGCTGGAGGGTCTGCTGCCTACGGTGGCGGGATGTTCTTCCTCTTCGGCTTCGGCACCAAGGAACAGCACCTGGGGCCCGGGGAGGTCCGCACCTGCCCGAACTGCGGGAACACCTCGCAGTGGGCGCGGGTGCGGCTGGTCAAGCAGTTCACGGTCTTCTTCATCCCGATCGCCCGATGGGGACGGCGGCGGCTGGAGGTCTGCGGCATCTGCGGCACGTCAGTCGAGGTCTGATCGGGCTCGCCGGCCGCCCGGCGAGTGGATGCCCGGGGCGGGGTACACCCCTACCTGCGCGCCGGTTCCGGCGCGATGTGCTCACCAGAGCCGAGAGGAGCACGGATGTCGACCAACCGGCCCGACCCGGGCGAGTTCATCGAGCGGGCGCAGCAGATGCTGCGCGATCTGTTCGCAGGTCCCCCGGGGGAATCCGAGCCCTGGAACGCCGCGACACGGTCGGCGGGCGAGCGCCCGGCCACCGCGCGGAGTCATCGGGAGCCCAGCGCCGAGGAGCAGCGCGAGAACCTCACGTTCGCCCTCGCCACGCGTGCGGTGGAGGCGCTCGAGGACGTGGCGCTGAACGTCGCGGCGATCCGCCAGCGGCTCGAGCGCGGGGACACGACCCCGCCGCCTGCCGGTGACGGGCCCGTCGGCGACGGGCCGGGCGCGCGGCGCGGGTGACCAGGTGCCGGCGCCCTCACGCGGGCGTCGGCAGCCGCTCCTCCGCCAGCTGGGAGGCGAACAGCGGCGGCAGGTAGCGGAGCATCAGCGCCGACCACACCACGTGGGTGAGCACGGGCGCCTGGATGCCCCCGGTGATGCCGCGCTGGACGCCGAACAGGAGCCCCATCGGGACGCTGGCCAGCACCAGCGCCGGGTTGCGGGTCGCGGTCGTGGCCAGCCCGTAGACCGCCGTCGAGACGAGCACCGGCCGCCGGGTCCCGGCCGCCGCGTAGAGCGCGCCGCGGAAGAACACCTCCTCCGCCACGCCGTTGGCCAGCGTGGTGGCCGCCACCAGCGGCGCCGAGCCCTGGTCGGCGTAACGGAGCACCGAGCCGATGGCCCGTTCCAGGACCCGGATCCGCCGGGCGACCAGCGCCGCGGCGTAGAAGGCACCGAAGGCACCGATCCCCGCGGCGACCGGCGTCAGCACCGGCCGGCGCAGCCGGTCACCGGGCCCGAACATCCGCCCCAGGTGCAGCGGCCCGGACGCCAGCCCGCCGGCCACCCAGGTACCGGCCACCCCCAGGGTCAGCCAGTAGAACCGCGGTGAACCCGGCGGCGCCGACAGCGAGACCCCGAGCAGGGACGCGCCGGTGATCGCGGTGACGCCGGTGACGCGCCGGCGGCGCCGGAAGGCCTCGTCGCTCTCCCGGTGGTCCCGCGGCACGCGGCGCAGCAGCGGCAGGGCCGCCGACCGGACCCGGTCGCCGACCGCCCGGGCCGCGCGGCGAGGGGTCACCGGCGCGCTCCGCGGCTCAGCCAGCCCCCGCGCCGCTCACCGGCCTGCTGCCGGCGTTCCCGAGCACGCTCGACCAGCGCCGTCATCACCATCTCGTCGTAGTCCATCGGGTCGAAGGGCACGACCGAGCGGATGGCGTCGTCGGTCACGACGACCTCGTTGGTCATGGAGTCGATGAGCGAGCGGCCGGTGGCCGCGTCGACGTCGGTGACCAGGGCCAGCCAGCGCGAGGACAGCTGCGGGCTGAGCAGCGGCACGGGGACGACGAACATGTGCCGGTTCTGGATCTCGGCGACCCGGATCATCATCTGCAGGTAGCTGAGCACCTCGGGGCCGCCCACCTCGAAGACCCGCCCGGCCGCCTGCGGCGCGTCGAGGACACCGACCAGGTACCGGACGACGTCGGCGACCGCGATCGGCTGCGTCCGCGTGCTGACCCACCGGGGGGTGACCATGGCCGGCAGGTGCGCGACCAGCTGGCGGGTCATCTCCCAGGACACCCCGCCGTGGCCGACCACGATCCCCGCGCGCAGCACCGTGACCGGCACACCGGTGCCGCCCAGGAGCCGCTCGACCTCGCGGCGGCTGCGCAGGTGCCGGGACAGCTGGTCGCCGTCCCGGCCCAGGCCACCGAGGTAGACGATCCGCTGGACACCGGCTGCTGCGGCCGCCCCGGCGAAGGTGCGGGCCGCGGCGGCGTCCTTGCGCTCGAAGTCGGGGTCGTCGAGGGAGTGCACGAGGTAGTAGGCGACCTCGCAGCCCTCCATCGCCCGCCGCAGAGACGCCTCGTCGCCGACGTCGCCGGCCACCGGGGTGCCGGCCCCCTGGTAGCGCTCGGGCCGGCGGGTCATGGCCCTGACCTCGTGCCCCGCCTCCTCCAGCGCGGTGGCCAACCGGCTGCCCACGAATCCCGATGCGCCGGTGACCAGGATCCTCACCGGCCCAGCCTCGCCCGGGTGGGCTGCGCGCGCGACCCGGGGTCGCGCGGGCTACGGCGGCGTCGTGCCCCGGTCCTGTTCCTGCGCGACGACCGCCTCGAGGTCGGCGAGCCGGTCCAGGCCCTGCAGCGGGCGGCGCATCCGGTGGTTCCCGGCCAGGCGGTCGCGGGTGCGGTCGAGGAAGGCCCAGTAGCCCGCGGTGAACGGGCACGCGTCGTCCCCGAGCCGCTTCCTGGGGTCGTACCGGCAGCCGCCGCAGTAGTCGCTCATCCGGTCGATGTAGGCGCCGCCGGAGGCGTAGGGCTTGGTGGCCAGGAGCCCGCCGTCGGCGTGCTGGCTCATGCCGACGACGTTGGCGACCATCACCCACTCGTAGCCGTCGACGAAGCTCTCGTGGAACCAGTCGGTCATCGCCGAGGGGTCGATGCCCCGCTGCAGGGCGTAGTTGCCGAGCACCATCAGGCGCGGGATGTGGTGCACCCAGCCGTCCCGCCGCAGGTCGCCCAGCACGTCGGAGAGACAGGCGGCGTCGACCGCGCCGTCGTCGAGGCCGGCCAGCCAGTCCGGCACCTCCTCGCGGGCGGCCAAGAGGTTCCGTCGCCGGTAGTCCCGGCCGAGGTGCCAGTACATGTGCCAGATGTAGTCCCGCCAGCCCATGACCTGCCGGACGAAGCCCTCGACGCTGTTCAGCGGCAGCAGCTCCCCCGCGGCCGCGCGGTCGCGGGCGCTCCCCTCGGTCGCGACGACCACCTCCAGCGGGTCGAGCAGACCCAGGTTGAGCGCCGGGGAGAGCAGGGAGTGGGCGAGCCAGCGGTCGCCCGCCAGCATCGCGTCCTCGTGCGGGCCGAAGGCGCCGAGCCGGTGCTGCAGGAAGTCCTCCAGCCGCAGCACCGCCTCCGCCCGGGTCACCGGGAACAGCCGCGGGCCGTCGTCGCCGACGAAGGTCACGTCGCCGGCCGCCTCCCAGCGGTCGAGGTCGGCCCGGACCTCCTCGTCGATCTCGTCCTCCGCCGGCCACCACGGCTCCGGCACCCCGATCCGGCCGTCGGCCGGTGGGGGTTCGCGGTTGTCGGTGTCGAGGTTCCACCGGCCGCCCACCGGCTCGGCGCCGTTCATCAGCACATCGTGGCGGCGCCGGGAGTCCCGGTAGAAGTCCTCCATGAGCAGCCTCCGCCTGCCCCGGCCCTCGGCCCAGGCCGCGAACTCCGGCTGGGTGGTCACGAAGCCCCGGGCGGCCAGCACCTCCACGCCCGGACGGTGGAGGACCATGTCCCGGCTGCCCCACGAGGTCGGCGCGCACACGCTCAGCGGCTCGCGGACCCGGTCGAGCGCCTCGCCGTAGGTGCCCACCTGGTGGAACTCGGCCTGGTCGCCCAGCTCGGCGGCGCGGTGGCGGAGGGCGGAGAGGACCAGGTGCGCCTTCTGCCGGTGGAACCGGCGGCGCGCGAACACCGCCCTGGACTCGATCAGCAGCACCGGCTGGCCGGGTTCGTCGAGGAAGTGCGGCCCGAGCTGGTCGGCGAAGCACCAGCGCCTCGTACCGGGTGCGCGGTCCGGGAAGTCGCCCAGGGCAGGGTCCGGCCCGGCCCCGCCGTCCGCGCTCGCCGCCACCGGCCACCTCCTGTGCGGACATCGTGCGGTGATCGACGGTCGGGGCGCGATTCGTGGTGCCGCTCGGGACCGGAGCAGCGCCGCCGCGTGTCCGCACCCGGCCGGTGGGTAGCCAGGGTGGGTGCCCCCCTCCCCTCCCGATGCCGCACCCGACACGACCAGCGACCTCGAGGAGGTGCTCACCGAGGTCTCCGACCGGTCGCGGCACCTCGCCGACGAAGGGGAGGTCGAGGACCAGCCGGAAGAGCTGCCCTCGGCCGAGTCCACCCGCTTCGCCCTGGCGCTCGCCGAGCTGGACGGCACCGAGCACGTGACCGGCGACGCCGACGTCGGCTTCGCCATCCAGAGCGTGGTGAAGGTCTTCGGGCTCACCGCGGCCCTGCGGCTGGTGGGCGAGGACCTGTTCGACCGGGTGGGCCGGGAGCCCTCCGGGGATTCGTTCAACTCGCTCATCCAGCTCGAGCACGAGAAGGGCGTGCCGCGGAACCCGTTCATCAACGCCGGCGCCCTCGCCGTCTGCGACGTCCTGCTGGACGCCGCGGACGACCCCTTCGATGCCGTCGCCGGCCTCCTCGGCGACCTCGTCGGCACGGAGCTCACCGTCAACGAGACGGCGCTCGACTCCGAGCGGGAGGGCAGCGCCGCCAACCGGGCCATGGGCTACCTGATGAGCTCGTTCGGCAACCTGCACCACCCGGTCGACGACGTCGTCGAGCTCTACGTCCGCCTCTGCTCCCTGACGGTGACCACGCGGACGCTGGCCCGGGCCGCCCGCTTCCTGGCCAACGAGGGCGTCGACCCGCGGACCGGGACGCCGGTGCTGTCCGAGCCCCTCGCCCGGCGGGTCAACGCGCTGATGCTGACGTGCGGCACCTACGACGCCGCCGGGCAGTTCGCCTACGACCTGGGGTTCCCGTGCAAGAGCGGCGTCGCGGGCGCGGTGATGGGCGACGTCCCGGGGCGGTTCGGCGTCTGTGCCTGGTCGCCGCCGCTGGACGAGAAGGGCAACTCGCGGGCCGGCCGCGCCGCCCTCCACCTGCTGTCGGAGCGCCTGGACCTGTCGCTCCTCTGACGGCCCGCCCGTCCGCCGCCGGTGGGGGTCAGGGGCTGGTGGTGAGGCCCTGCCGCAGCTCCTGCATCGCCTGCGCCAGGGTCACCCGCGGCGTCCAGCCCCACCGGAGCGCGCGGTCGGTCAGCAGCCGTCCGGTCCAGGCCGGCTCGTCGTTCCACTCGGGCGCGACACCCACCGCGTCGGCCACCGTGCCGAGGTAGTCCCGCCACGTCGCCGGCTCCCCCGCGACGATCACCGCGGTCGTGCTCCCGGCCACCGGTCCGCGCTCCGGATCGTCGGCGGTCGCGACGGCGCCCGTGGCGACCTCGGCGATCAACGCCGCCAGGTCGTCCACGTGCACCCACGGCCAGGTCTGCGCCGGGTTGGCCCGGCGGTCGCCGTCGCGGACCGCCTGCGGTCGCAGCGTGTTCCAGACCGAGGTGTCGCCGGCGCCCAGGATCGCCGGCGGGCGCACCAGCACGGTGGTGAGGCCGTCGACCTCCGCGAGCGCGGCGTCGGTGGCGTTCTTCGTGTCCGGGTAGTCACCGCTGCCCTCGGGCAGCAGAGCGCCGTCCTCGGCGATGTCCCCGATCCCGGCCGAGCGGTCGTAGACGCCGGCCGTGGACACGTGCACCAGCCGGGCGACGCCGGCGTCCCGGGCGGCGCGGGCGAGGACCGGCGTGCCCTCGGCGCCGACCCGGTGCTGCTCCTCCCGGGAGGAGCCCATCGGGTGGACCGTGGTCACGACCGCGTCGGCGCCCTCGGACACCGCGCGGGCGACGTCCCCGTCGGCGAAGTCGCCGACGTGCTCGGTGACGCCGTCGAGCACGGGTGCGGTCCCGGCCCGGCGCACGAGTGCGCGCACCTGCACCGACCCTCGGCCAGGGCCCGGCACACCGCGGTGCCCACCAGGCCGTTCGCACCGGTCACCACGACGACGGGAGAGGAGGACACCATGCCCTCCACCCTGCCAGCCACCGGACGCCGGCGCCCTCCGCGGGAGACAATGCGCGCATGGTCCGCAAGTCGCCGCCGTCACGTGCAGTCGCCGCCATGGGCTCCGCAGCCGCGACCGCCCTCTACTACGCCATGCCCGACCTCGTCCCCTCGCGCAGGGCGCGCGGCTGGACGAAGGCGGGGCTCACGGCGGCGTCCCTCGCCGTTGCCCTGCCGGAGCTGCGTTCGGCGTGGGCCACCGCCCGCGAGGGCCTGGCGGTCGAGGGCACGCCGCCCCCCTCCGAGGTCTTCCGGTCGTTGCCCACCCGGAGCAAGGCGGTCGGCCTCGGCCTGGCGACCGCGGCGTCCGCCGGGTTCGTCGGGTTCGTCGTGGCCGCCGAGCGGCGCGCCTTCCGCCACGGGCAGGCACGGGCGGCGTCGGGCAAGCGGCTGCCGCACACCGGCCCGGCGCTCGTCTACGGCGCCCTGGCCGGCGCGCTGTGGTACCTCCCGGACCCGCCCGAGCCGAACTGATCGGGCCGAACGGATCGGGGCGGACGGAGCATCGGCGGTCACTCCACCGATCGCTCAGCCGGCTGCGGTGACGGGCTGGCGCAGGACGGTCCGCAACCTGGCGGGCTCGGTCTTCCGGGCATCGGAGAGGTAGATCTCGTGGTGGCGGCCCGTCGGCCGGAGCCCGGAGGCCGGGAGGTACTCCTCGTGCAGGCGCTCGAGCGTGGGACCTTCGTCGTCGTAGGACCCGACGTGCAGGATCTGCACGCTGCGCCCCTCCGCGTACCGCTCGAAGCGGAGCAGGCCGAGGGCCGGCGCCTGCTTCTGCCGCGTGAGGGCCAGTGCCTCCTCGACGATCGCGGCGGAGATCCAGTCCGGCTGGGCGATCATCATCGTCCAGTCCCACGCGCTCTTGTCGCGGGTGCGGAACACCGCCAGGTCCTCCGCCGTCCACAGCCCTTCCAGCGGCGCGACCGTGTGCACCCGCCGCAGCGTCCGCTTCGCCACCGCGCGGACGGCGTTGGACGTGACGTAGAGCGTCTCGACCGCCTCCCGGTAGGCGCTCGACACGTTCGGGTCGCCGGATCCGTCGACCATCAGGAAGGCCATCTCGGGGACGTCCACGAGGTGGAAGCGGCCGGGCTTCGGCGCGTACAGGTCCCTGCGTTCCTTCTTGACGTCGTAGGTGTCCACGCGTCGTCCTCCCGGTGTGCGCGCGTTCAGGTCCGGCTCGGGGTCGCTTCCTGCTGCCGCGTGGTGTCGATCCAGTCGTCGACGGTCGCCCACCACCGGTAGAGCCAGTCGGTCAGCTCCGCGTCCTCGCGCGGCACCTCGGCGGCCGGGACGAACCACCAGCGCAGGTGCAGCGTCTTGTCCATCGGCAGGGCCCGCCAGACGTCGCGGACCGTGCTCAGGTGCTCGAGGCCGGTGTGGGCGACGAGCACGACGTCGGCGTGCGGCGCCGCCCGCAGCGCCGCTGCGACGCCGGCCGGCCGCGGAGGCAGCAGGTGCCGGAGCTCCTCTGCCCGGCGCACCGCCGAGGCCAGCGAGCGGGCGCGCAGCCGCTGGATGGCCCGGAACCGGCGCTGCGGGGTGAAGTTGGCGCCCTCGGGGAAGATCAGCAGCGCGTCCTCCTCCCCCAGGTCGCGGGCGAGGTCGGCGATCGCCTCGGGCGAGCTGCGGCTCCCGGAGCGTTCGGCCCGGACGAAGTGGTTGGGCAGCCGGTTGAGGTAGACGTCGAGCAGCGGGTCCCACTGCAGGGCGTCCTTGAGCACGATCCGCGGCCGGCGGAGGTGGTCGCGGTTCATCAGGGTGTGCACGAGCAGGAAAGAGTCCCCCGGGCCGGCGTGGCGGGAGAGCACCACCATGGCGTTCGTCGAGCCCGGCACCCCGTCGTCGAGCGGCGACCAGGACGTCCCGTCGGTGACCAGCCGCAGCGCGAACAGCCGCTGCGCGGCCCGCATCAGGACGTCCAGGCCCAGCCGCAGCACGGTGTAGTGCGCCGCCCGGGCCCGTGGGGTGTCCAGCCGGCGACCGAGCCCGCACCCCACCCACAGCACCGCCGCCGCGAGCAGACCGGCGACCTCCAGGGCGAGGTACACCAGCGCGAAGCACAGCAGCCGGAGCGCGCGCCAGCGTCCCGGCAGGAACGCCGAGGCGATCGCGGCCACCACGACCAGCAGCGGCAGCGAGACCACCGCGGCCACGAGCACGGCCAGCAGGAGCGGCCCGCTCAGCCGGCGCACGCCGCGTGGCGGGAGCACCTCAGCCCTCGCCGTCCGCGCGGGTGGCCGCGCGGGCCAGGTAGCCGTCGGCCGCGGCGTGCGCCCGGTCGATGCGGCCGGCGACGCCGGAGAAGTTCCGGTACCGCAGGTTGGCCGTGCCGGGCGGGTCCGCGTCGCCGGAGGGCAGGACGTGGACGGTGACGCCGGGCGGGAGCGCCGCCAGGTCGGCGGCGTACCGGTGGCGGCGGGCGATCTCGAAGGCGACCGTGGCGACCTCCCACGGGCGGGTCGGCGGCTGCAGCGGGCGGTCGATCCGGCCGACGTGCAGGACGTAGACGGTGTCGGCGCCGAGGGCCACCGCCCGGCCGACCGGGATGCTGTGCACCAGACCGCCGTCCAGGTAGTGCTCGCCGTCCAGCTCCACCGGCGGCAGCAGGCCGGGGACGGCGGAGGAGGCGAGCACCGCGTCGACCAGCGGGCCCTCGGAGAACCAGTGCTCGGCAGCCCGCTCGATGCTCGCCGCCACGCACTGGAACGGCACCCGCAGCTCGGCGAAGGTCCGCACCGGCAGGTGGGTCTCCAGCAGGTTCCGCAGCGGCTCGGGCGGGTGCACGTGCGTGCGGGTGCGTGCCAGGGTGCTCATCCGGCCGAGCACGGACCCCGCGAAGATCTGCTGCGAGGCCAGCTGCTCCCAGACGGCGCGCAGCCGGTCCACGGCACCCGGTCCGGGGTCGGCCGCGACCAGGGCGCCGTTGATGGCCCCGACGGACGAGCCCACGATCAGGTCCGGGTGGATGCCGTGCTCGAACAACGCCTGCAGCATCCCGACCTCGACCGCGCCGAGGACTCCCCCGCCACCGAGCACGAACGCCGTGCGCCCGGTCGGGGCGTCGGGCGCGGTCATGGCGGCATCGTGCCATCCACGCCGGGACGGTCGCCGCCGCACCGCTCCGGTCGCCGGCGGCACCCGCGTGGGAGAGCCTGGTGGCGTCCAGCTCCCCGGCGCGCGCCGCCGGACCAGCGAGGAGGTTCCGTGCCCCGGGTCCATCTGCTCGCCACGGGCGGCACCATCGCCAGCCGGGAGGGGCCCGACGGGCTCGCGGCCCGCACCCCCGCCGCCGAGCTCCTCGCGGCGACCCGGCCGCCCGCCGGGCTGACCGTGACGACCAGCGACCTCGGGACGGTCGGCAGCTTCGCCCTCACGACCGGCGACCTGCGAGGCCTGGTGGCCGAGGCCCGCCGACGGCTGGACGAGGGGGCCGACGGCGTCGTCGTCACCCAGGGGACCGACACCATGGAGGAGTCGGTGTACCTCGCCGACCTGGTGCACGACGACCCGCGGCCGATCGTCTTCACCGGGGCGCAGCGCCCCTTCGACGACCCGGCCCCCGACGGGCCGGCCAACCTCGCGGCGGCGCTGCGCGTCGCCTCCTCCCCCGCCGCCCGGGACCTCGGTGCGCTGCTCTGCTTCGACGGGCTGGCCTTCGCCGCCCGCGGTGTGCGCAAGGTGGACACGCTGCGCAGCGGCGCCTTCGGCGCTCCCGGGCGCGGCCCCGTGCTCCGGGTCGCCGGCGACTCGGTGCTCCCGCTGGGCAGGCCGGTGCGCTCCTCGCCCCTCCCGCTGGACCTGCGGACGGAGCTGCCGCGGGTCGACGTCGTCGCCTGCTACCTGGGCACGGACGCGTCGCTGCTGCGGGCGGCGGTGGCCGCCGGTGCCGCCGGGATCGTGCTGCAGGCCTTCGGCGCCGGGAACGTCCCACCGCCGATCGCCGAGGCGGCCGAGGAGCTCGTCGCCGGCGGGATCCCCGTCCTGGTGTGCTCCCGGGTCACCTCGGGGCCGGTGCTGCCGCTCTACGCCGCCGGCGGTGCCCGCCTGGCCCGCGGCGGCGCCGTGTTCGCCGGTGACCTGAGCCCGTGGCAGGGCCGGCTGCTGCTGGCCGCGGCGCTCGCCGTGGCCCCGGACGACCCGCAGGCGCTCCTGGCCCGGTACCTCGCCGACTGAGACCGGCGCCGGCGGCCGTGCGGTGACGGCGCCGCACCGCCACACCGATGGAGAGACCGATCAGCGCCTCGAGGCCCCGACCCCGTCCCGCGCGCCGGGCGCCGACCCCCGAGGGGACGACGGCGGAGGGCTGACCGGCGCCGTCGTGGTCGTCGCGCTGGTCTCGGCGATCTCCGGCCTGCTCTACGGCTACGACACGGGCATCATCTCCGGGGCGCTGCTGCAGATCACCGACGAGTTCGGCATCGGCAGCGGCTGGGAACAGGTGATCGCTGCCTCGATCCTGGCGGGCGCGGTGATCGGCGCCCTGGTGTGCAGCCGGCTCAGCGAGCGGCGCGGACGGCGCATGACGCTGCTCGTCGTCGCCACGATCTTCGTGATCGGCTCGCTCGCGGCCTCCCTGGCGCCCGACCCGCTCACCCTGTCCCTGGCCCGCGTCGTGCTCGGTTTCGCCGTCGGGGGCGCCACGCAGACCGCCCCCGTCTACGTCGCGGAGCTGGCCCCGACGAGGTACCGCGGCCGCCTGGTGCTGTTCTTCCAGATCGCCATCGGCGTCGGCATCCTCATCGCCACCATCGTCGGTGCCACCGAGCGCGTCGACTGGCGGGTGGCGATCGGCGCGGCGGTGGTGCCCAGCGCGCTGATGCTCGGGCTGATGCTGCGCCTGCCCGACAGCCCGCGCTGGCTGGTCAAGGCCGGCCGGGACGAGGATGCACGGGAGGCACTCGAGCGGGTGCGCCCCGCGGGGACCGACGTCTCCCCCGAACTGAGCGAGATCGACGAACTCGTCGAGGCCGAGCGGACGGCGAGGACCAGCGGCTGGCGCGGCCTGCGGGAGCCGTGGGTGCGGCCGGCGCTCGTCGTCGGGTGCGGTCTGGCGATCTTCACCCAGCTGTCCGGCATCGAGATGATCGTCTACTACTCGCCGACCATCCTCACCGACAACGGCTTCTCCGACAGCGCGGCCCTGCGGGTCTCGGTCGCCCTCGGGGCGACGTACCTGATCACCCAGCTGATCGGCCTGGCGATCATCGACCGGGTCGGCAGGCGACGCCTGACGCTGATCACGCTTCCCGGCGCGGCGCTCGCCCTGATCGTGCTGGGCACCTTCTTCGTCACCGGCAACGACGGCGATGCGCAGGTCCCCTACATCATCGCCACGCTGATCGCCTTCATGGCCTTCACCGCCGGCGGCATCCAGCTCATGGGCTGGCTGACCGGCTCGGAGATCTACCCGCTGGCCACCCGGGAGGCCGGCGCGGCCGCCCAGTCGGCGTCGCTGTGGGGCACCAACCTGCTCATCACCCTGACGCTGCTCACGATCATCGACACGATCGGCACCGGCCAGACCTTCTGGCTGTACGCCGCGTTCAACATCGCCGGGTTCGTCTTCCTCTACCGCCGCATGCCGGAGCTGACCGGCCGCAGCCTGGAGCAGATCGAGAACAAGCTCTCGAAGGGGCAGTTCCGGCCCGCCGACTTCGCCGACCACCGCTAGCGCGGTCCCGGCGGCGACCTGGCGCGGCTACGGCGTCGCCGTCGCGGCGCAGCAGCCGCCGGCGCAGCCGCTCGCGCACCCACCGTCGCCGTCGCCGTGGCCGTCGTCCGCGCGGCCGGGGGCGCAGCAGCCCTCTCCGCGCCAGGCCTCCAGGCCCTCGCGGACGGCGACGGCGGCGATGACCAGGCCGGCGACGGGGTCCGCCCAGCTCCAGCCGAGGGTCGCGTTCAGCAGCAGGCCGAGCAGCAGGACGGCGCTGAGGTAGGTGCACAGCAGGGTCTGGGTGGAGTCGGCGACCACCGTGCTCGACCCGAGCGCCCGCCCGGTCCGGCGCTGCGCCCAGGAGAGGAACGGCATGACCGCCAGCGAGGCGAGGGCCAGCCCGATACCGACCGGGGATGCGTCCGGCTCGCTGCCGACGACGAGGGCGCGCAGGGACTCGAACCCGACGTAGCCGGCCAGGGCGAAGAACGACACCGCCATCAGCCGCAGGGCCAGCCGCTCCCGGGACTCCGGCAGCCGGTGGCGGAACTGCCACAGCACGATGAGCCCGCTGGAGACCTCGACGACCGAGTCGAGCCCGAAGCCGATGAGGGCCACCGAGCCGGCGACGATGCCCGCCGCGACGGCGACGACCGCCTCGACGACGTTGTAGGCGACGCTGGCGCCGGCGAGCAGCTGCGCGCGCCGGCCGAGCCGGCCGCGCTCGGCGGGGGTCAGCGTGGGGTGCGCGTGCGCCCGGGTGGCGGTCACCGGCCCGCTCCTTCGCCGTAGGCCGGGCAGAGGGTGACCGCGTCGCCGGTGACAGCCAGCAGCCGCTCGGCAGCGGCCAGCACGCCGAGCAGCTCGGCGTCGGCGGTCAGCGACCACAGCGATGCCCGGCCCTGCGGCCGGGACGTCGCCAGACCGCAGTCGCGCAGGCAGGCCAGGTGCGCCGACACGGTGGACTGGGCCAGGCCGAGGTGCTCGGTCAGCTCGACGACCTTGTGCTCACCGCCGACCGCGAGGTGACGCACGAGGGCCAGCCGGCTCGGATCACCGAGGCTGCGGAACATGCACGCCGCTGCCGTCAGGGCAGCGGCCTCGTCCCCCGCGGTGGTCTGCGCGACCTCGGGCACACCGGCCATCGTCATGCGGCGATGATAGCGCCATCGCCCGGCGCATCCCGATGGTCCCGAGCGTGATGCTTTTCCGCGGATACTCACCCGTGCTTTTCCGCGGAAACTCACCCGTGCTTTTCCGCGGAAAAGCACGGGTGGTGCTGCCCGGTCGGGTGCGGCCGGCCGCGGCTGCCGCTACGCCGACAGCGCGTCGGTCAGCAGCGCCACCAGCGCCTCGAGCTGGACGTCGGCCGAGGACGAGACCTCCTCGTCGGACCCGTCGAGCGCCCGGGCGGCGAGCCCGGCCTTGCTGTCGATCAGCTCGGCGATGCGGGAGTCGAGGGTCTGGGCGGCGATGATCCGCCACGCCGTCACCGGCTCGGTCTGGCCGATCCGGTGGCTGCGGTCGATGGCCTGCGTCTGCTCCGCGTCGGTCCAGGACAGCTCGGCCAGCACGATGTTGGACGCCACCTGGAGGTTGAGCCCCACGCCGGCCGCGGTCAGCGAGCAGACCGCGACGGCGACGTCGGGGTCGTTGACGAAGGCGTCGATCTGCTTCTGCCGCGCCGACGGCGTCTGGTCCCCGCGGATCGAGGAGAAGCCGATCCCCTGCCGGGTGAAGGACTCCTCGGCGGCGTCCATGACGTCGACGTGCTTGGCGAAGAAGACGACCTTGCCCGCGCTCCGGGCGAGCTGGGCGGCGTAGTCGGCGGCCGGGCCGGCCTTGGCCTGGCCGATCCGCCGCATCATGCTGAACACGTTCTCGCCGGTGGCCGACGCGGTCGCGTCCTTGAGCTCCCACCGCGCCACCTTGCGCACCAGCTCGCGGTCGATCTCCTCCACCACGTCGGCGGAGCCGCGGGCGGCCAGCGCGCTCTCGTACCGCTTGACCAGCCGGCGGGCCAGCTCCTGCTCGGCCGCCCGGATGGAGCGGCCGGCCTTGTCGTCGAGCTCCACGGGCAGGTCGGCGATCCGGCGGGCGGGGATGTCGGCGGCGACGTCGACCTTGCGCCGGCGGACGATGCCCTGCTCGACGACGCACCGCCGGGCGGCCGGGTAGAAGCCCGGGTCGGCCGGCGTCAGGCCGGTCTCCTCCAGGGCGTTCATCAGGTCGCCGAGCGGCTTGCCCTCGTCGATCCAGCCGAGGAACTGCCAGATCGCCAGGAAGTCGTCGATGTCGTTGATCAGCGGGGTCCCGGTGAGGGCCATGAGCAGCGGGCGCGGGAAGCGGGCCCGGATGCGGTCGGCCAGCTCCAGCACGTGCTGGGACCGCTGCGAGGTTTTGTTCTTGATGAAGTGGGCCTCGTCGACGACCATCCCGCGGAAGCCGAAGTCACCGAACCAGCCCACGTGCCGGTCGAGCACCTCGTAGTTGACGATGACGATGTCGGCGAAGCCGTCGACGGTCTCCCCGTTGCCGTGCACGACGGTGGCCGTGCGGTGCGGCGTCCAGATGCCCGCCTCGCGCGCCCAGTTGGTCTTGACCACGCTCGGCACCACCACGAGCAGCGGATAGGCGTTGGCCGCCTCCGCGGCCAGCAGCGCCTGCGCCGTCTTGCCCAGGCCCGGCTCGTCGGCCAGCAGGTACGTCCGGTGCCCGGCCGCGGCGGCGGCCACGACCTGCGCCTGGTGCGGCATCAGCTCCCGGCCGCCGGCCGCGCGCAGCGACGACGGCGCCGGGAGCGGCATGCACGCCGCGTCCCCGCCGCCGGCCCGCTCGAAGGAGTTCAGCAGCGGGTCGAGCAGCTCCCAGCCGGCCAGCCGCCGCGGCCGGGCCGGCGGCGGGGGCGCGTTGGAGAAGTCCGGGGCGAGGAAGGGGTTGGCCAGCTGCCGGGAGATGACCGACTGCGGCACGACCCGGCGCTCGGGAGCGGCGGCGGCCGCCTGCGGCTCGGCCGGCGGCTCCTCCTCCGGCTCCGGCTCGATCCCGAGGCCTTCCAGGATCTCGCGCTTCAGCGTGCGGGCGGCCGCGGAGACGACGGCGTCCTCGCCGAGGAGCGCCAGCATCCCGGCGTCGCGCACCGCCGTCCGCGCCAGGATCTGGGCGATCCCGTCGAGACGCTTGAGCTGCTCGGCGCGGTGCGTGGCGCTGCCGGACTCCTCCGCCCGCACCCGCTCCCGCTCGTCCCGCAGCAGCAGCGCCACGACCTGGAACTTGGTGCGCACCGACGGGGTCACCCGGCCGCGCTCGGCGGCGGCCTCGACCTCGCGGACGGTGCGCGCGAGCACGGACATGACGTCCTCGGGGCCGCGTCGCCGGTCCCGCGGAGCGGTGCGGCGAGCGCTCGGCCGGCGCTGCCCTGGTCGAGCCACGACTCCTCCTCTGGTCTGCCCGGCACGGGAGCCGCGGCAGAGTGCTGCGCACCGCTCCCCGGTCGCCGGTGGCGGACGCCACGTGACGGCGGCCGCGCCGACCGCCATCGGCGGCCCCGCGGCGCAGGGCCCGGTGCCGGATGTCCGTCCCGGTGCGGACCGGGATCGCCGGCGCGGACCGAGGCGACGAGTGCACATGGACGTCGTCGCCAGACAGGCGCCGTCAGCCCCGTGAACGGTGCGCCACCGATGCTAGCGCGTGCCGCTCCGCCGCGAGCGCGCCCGGCCCGATCCCGGCGGTACGGGTCGCGCTCAGGCCCCGTCGCGGGCGGTGGCGAGATGGTGCGCCACCGCGGCGCCGAGGGAGGTGACGTCCACCGCGACCGTGACGATCGTGGCGCCCTCCGCGGCGAAGCCCGCCGCCGCGGCGCCGTCGTAGGCGTGGACGCCGACCGGCACGCCGGCCGCCCGTGCGCGGCCGATCACCGAGGACAGCACCGCTCGCAGCTCCGCCCGGGAGTCCTCCCCGGTCAGCCCGAGGGAGAGCGACAGGTCGCCCGGTCCGACGTAGATCCCGTCCAGCCCGTCCACGGCCAGCACGGCGTCCAGGTCCTCGAGCGCGCCGGCCGTCTCGACCATCGCGATCACCAGCGGCTGCTCGGCGCCGCCGGAGAGCCGCCCGATCGACCGCCCGCCGGCCGGCGCGTAGCGGCACGCCGCGACCACCTCCCGCGCGTGCTCGGCGTCCCGCACGTTCGGCACGATCACGCCGCGCGCGCCGAGGTCCAGTGGGCGCCCGACGTCGGGGAACAGCGGGCTGCGGGTGCGGACCAGCGGCACCGCGCCGGCTCCGGTGATCGCCGCGGCGACCCCCGGCAGGTCGGCCTCGACCAGGGCTCCGTGCTGCAGGTCGACGACGACGAAGTCGGCGCCGGCCCGGGCCAGCACCTCCCCGCTCACCGCCCCGGGCAGCATGTTCCACACCCCATGGCAGGCCCGCCCCGCGGACCACCGCGCCCGCAGGTCGGTCTCGTCCAGCGCCATGCCCGGTCCTCCCGTCGTCCGCCCGCGGTGCGGACCTCAGCCCGCGAGCTCGGCCATCATCCGCAGCGTCTCCGGCGGTCCGCCGATCAGCATCGTGGACACCAGGGACTCCTGCCACGCCGCCAGGTCGTCGGCGATCTTGTCCCGCGGCCCGACGAGCGCCACCTTCTCGACCATCGCCAGCGGGACGGCGGCGACGGCCTCGTCCTTGCGACCGCCCAGGTAGGCGTCCTGGATCCGCGCGCACTCGGCCTCGAAGCCCATCCGGGCGAACACCTCGTAGTGGAAGTTGGCCCCGCGGGCGCCCATGCCCCCGATGTAGAGCGCCAGCATCGGGCGGACCCGGTCGGCGGCGGCGTCGACGTCGTCGGCCACCTCCACCGGCACCATGCAGGTGACCTCGAACGTCTCGGCGGTGCGTCGGGCGCCGGGCCGGGCGAAGCCCTCCGCCAGCGCGGCCCGGTAGTGCCCGTCGTCGTGCGGTGAGTAGAAGAGCGGGATCCAGCCGTCGGCGATCTCCGCGGCCAGCGCCACGTTCTTCGGCCCCTCGGCGGCGAGCAGCACCGGGAGGTCGGTGCGCAGGGGGTGCACCGTCGAGCGCAGCGACTTGCCCAGCCCGGTGC
This sequence comes from Blastococcus saxobsidens, assembly GCF_010682065.1. Taxonomy (GTDB): domain Bacteria; phylum Actinomycetota; class Actinomycetes; order Mycobacteriales; family Geodermatophilaceae; genus Blastococcus; species Blastococcus saxobsidens_B. The sequence continues at coordinate 37,855 of NZ_JAAGWG010000022.1, read as the reverse complement.
CGCCGTCGAACGGGATCCGGTAGTGCTCCCCGTCGAGGGACACCGCCTGGCGGGCGAAGACCTGGCGCAGGACGTCGACGTACTCCCGCGTCCGCGCCAGCGGCCCCGGGTAGGGCCGGCCGTACCAGCCCTCGACCACCTGGGGCCCGGAGACGCCCAGGCCCAGGACGAAGCGCCCGCCGGAGAGGTGATCCATGGTCAGCGCGGCCATCGCGGTCGCCGTGGGGGTGCGCGCCGACATCTGCACCACTGAGGTGCCCAGCCGCAGCCGCGTCGTCCGGCTGCCCAGCCAGGCCAGCGGGGTGAGGGCGTCGGAGCCGTAGGCCTCCGCCGTCCACACCGAGTCCAGGCCCAGCTCCTCGGCCAGCGCCACGAGCGCGGCATGGCCCGGTGGCGGGCCGGCGCCCCAGTAGCCCAGCGACACCCCGAGTCTCATGGCGCTCCTCTCGTCCCGGCCGGGAAGTGGCGCGACCGTACCGAGCTGATCGTTGTGCAGGTCACACCGGCCTGATAGACCTGACGCCATCGTCAAGTTCGGCCCGTCGCGCTGCCGTGGGCCACTGCACCCGGGGGTCCCCATGCGCTTCACCGACGAGCACACCGCCTTCCGCGAGCTGGTGCGGGACGTCGTCGAGCGGGAGATCGCGCCGCACGTCGACGCCTGGGAGCAGGCCGGCACCTTTCCGGCGCACGAGCTCTTCCCGAAGCTCGGCGAGGTGGGACTGCTGGGCCTGGAGTACGACCCGGAGTACGGCGGGCAGGGCGCCGACCACCTGTTCAGCGTCATCCTCTGCGAGGAGCTGCACCGGGCGGGCGCCGCGGGCATCCCGATGGCGATCGGTGTCCAGACGATGATGGCGACGCCCTCGCTGCACGAGTTCGGCAGCGACGAGCTCAAGCGCCGCTACCTGGAGCCGGCCATCCGCGGCACGGCCGTCTGCTCCATCGCCGTGACCGAGGCCGGCGCCGGCTCCGACGTCGCGAGCCTGCGCACCCGGGCGGTCCGGGACGGCGACGACTGGGTGATCAACGGCAGCAAGCTCTACATCACCAACGGCACCCAGGCCGACTGGCTGTGCCTGCTGGCCCGCACCTCCGACGAGGGCGGCCACCGCGGTCTCAGCCAGATCGTCGTGGAGACCACCACCCCCGGCGTCTCCGTGTCCCGCAAGCTCGACAAGCTCGGCAACCGCTCCTCCGACACCGCCGAGCTCAACTTCTCGGACGTCCGGGTGCCGGTGTCGAACACCATCGGCACGATCGGCCGCGGGTTCCAGCAGCAGATGGCCCAGTTCGTGGTGGAGCGGATGTTCGCCGCCTACGGCGCCGTGGGCAGCTGCCGGCACGCGCTCGAGCGCACCCGCGACTACCTGCGGCAGCGGGAGGCCTTCGGCCGGCCGCTGCTGGCCAACCAGTACCTCGCCTTCCGCCTCGCGGAGCTGTCGGCCCAGGTGGACCTGCTCCAGTCGCACAACTACGCCTGCGCCGAGGCCTACCTGAACGGCGAGGACACCACCCGGCAGGCCACGGTGGCCAAGCTGACCGCCGGCCGGCTGCTGCGCGAGGTGGCCGACACCTGCCTGCAGTTCCACGGCGGCATGGGCTACATGGAGGAGAACTGGACCTCCCGCTTCTTCCGCGACAGCCGGCTGGCCTCGATCGGCGGCGGCGCGGACGAGGTCATGCTGCAGGTGCTCGCCCGGATGGACGGGTTCATGCCGTGACCGACCCCCGGACCGCGCTGCTCACCGCGCTCGTCGCCGACCTCGACGCCCGGGTGGCCCCGCTCCCCGAGGACGCCTGGGCCACGCCGACGCCCGCGACCGGCTGGGACGTCCGCGACACCGTCGACCACCTGCGCCTCTTCGACTCCGACGCACTGCTGGCCGTCACCGACCCCGCCGCCTTCGCCGCGCTGCACGCCGGTACCGCCGACGAGGAGGGCTTCGTCGAGCGGCGCACCCGCGAGAGCCGGGCCACTCCCCCGGCCGAGGTGCTGGCCGGCTGGCGGGCGGGCCGGGAGGCTCTCGCCGACGCGCTCCTGGCCGTCGACCCGTCGGTGCGGGTGCCGTGGTTCGGGCCGCCCATGAGCCCCGCGTCGTTCGTGACCGCCCGGCTGATGGAGACCTGGGCGCACGGCCAGGACGTCGTCGACGCGCTCGGCCAGGACCGGCCGGCGACGCCGCGGTTGCGCTCGGTCGCCGAGATCGGCGTGCGCGCCCGGCCCTTCTCCTACGCCGTCCGCGGGCTGACCGTGCCCGAGCAGCCGGTCCGGGTGGAGCTGCGCGGTCCCGGCGGCGAGGAGTGGACCTGGGGGCCGGAGGACGCCGCCGACGTCGTCCGCGGTCCGGCGCTGGACTTCTGCCTGCTGGTCACCCAGCGCCGGCACCGCGACGACCTGGACCTCGAGATCACCGGGCCGGCCGCGCAGGAGTGGATGGGCATCGCCCAGGCCTTCGCCGGTCCGCCCGGCCGCGGCCGGCAGCGCTCGACCGGAGCACGGTCGTGACCGCGCCCCTGCGGGTCGCCAACGTCTCGGGCTTCTACGGCGACCGGCACAGCGCGATGCGCGAGATGCTCGACGGCGGCGAGATCGACGTCCTCACCGGCGACTACCTGGCCGAGCTGACGATGCTCATCCTCGGCCGGCAGCGCGCCGACGACCCCTCCGCCGGCTACGCCCGCACCTTCCTGTCCCAGCTGGAGCAGAGCCTGGGCACCGCCCTGGAGCGCGGCGTGCGCATCGTCAGCAACGCCGGCGGGCTGAACCCGCAGGGCCTCGCGGCCGCCGTCACGGAGCTGGGCCGGCGGCTCGGGCTCGTGGTGCGGGTGGCCACCGTCGGCGGCGACGACCTGCTCCCCCGCCTGGACGACCTGCGCGGCCGCGGGCTCCTGCGCAGCGGAGACGGCCCGCCCGGGGACGCCGAGGTGGCCGACGCGCTCACCGCCAACGCCTACCTGGGGTGCCGGGGCATCGTGCGGGCGCTGGACGCCGGCGCGGACGTGGTCGTGACCGGCCGCGTCACCGACGCCAGCCTCGTCGTCGGACCGGCCGCCTGGCACCACGGCTGGGGTGAGGACGACGTCGACGCCCTGGCCGGCGCCACGGTCGCCGGGCACGTGCTCGAGTGCGGCGCGCAGGCCACCGGCGGCAACTTCAGCTTCTTCGCCGAGCTGCTCGACGCCGATCCGGCCGCCCTGGACCGCATCGGCTTCCCGCTCGCCGAGATCGCCGCGGACGGCACGTCGGTGATCACCAAGCACCCGGGCACCGGCGGGGCGGTCACCGTCGAGACGGTCACCGAGCAGCTGCTCTACGAGCTCACCGGCACCCGCTACGGCGGACCTGACGTCGTCACCCGCTTCGACGCGCTGCGGCTGCGCCAGGACGGGCCCGACCGGGTGGAGATCACCGGCGCCCGGGGGCTGCCCGCCGGGGAGTGGCTCAAGGTGGCGGTCAACCGGCTCGGCGGCTTCCGCAACTCCATGACGCTGCCGCTCACCGGCCTGGACGTCGAGCAGAAGGCCGCACTCCTCCGCCGCCAGCTCGCCCCGGCGCTGGCCGGCGTCGAGGAGGTCCGGGTGGCCCTCGCGCGTACCGACTCCCCCGACGCGGACGTCCAGGAGGAGGCGGCCGCGCTGCTGCACGTCACGGTCAAGGACCGCGACCGGCGCTTGGTCGGCAAGGCGTTCACCGTGCCGGTCATCGAGCTGGGCCTGGCCAGCATCCCCGGCTTCCACGCCACCAGCGCGCCGCCCAGCCCCGTCCCGTACGGCGTCTACTCCGCGGCGTGGGTGCCGGCCGCGGAGGTGCCGCAGGTGGTCGGGCTGCCCGACGGGACGACGGAGACCCTGCCCTCCCCCGCCCGCTCCGGAACCCCGGCGGTGGCGCCAAACCCGGTCGGACCGCCCGCGGCGCGCGACGGCGGGCCGACGCGGCCGGTGCCGCTCGGCCTGGTCGCCGGGGCGCGCAGCGGCGACAAGGGCGGGGCCGCCACCCTCGGCGTCTACGCCCGCACCGACGACGGCTACGCCTGGCTGGCCGCCTTCCTGACCCCCGACCGGCTGCGCGCGCTGCTCCCCGAGGCCGCTGCGCTGCCGGTCACCCGCGAGCTGCTGCCCGGGCTGCGGGCGCTGCTGTTCCAACTGCCCGGCCTGCTCGGCGACGGCGTCGCCGCCGGGACCCGGTTCGACCCCCAGGCCAAGGCCGTGGGCGAATGGCTGCGCTCCCGCGTGGTCGACGTCCCGGTGCGCCTGCTGCCCCCGGAGGTGGGCGCATGACGGTCCCCCAGGAGACGAGCACCGACGATCGCGGCGCGGGCAACCGCTCGGCGATGCTGGAACGCCTCGCCGAGCTCGAGGAGCAGCGCGGCCTGGCCAACGCCGGCGGCGGCGAGAGCGCGCTGGCCCGCCACCGCACGCGCGGCAAGCTGACCGTGCGCGAGCGGATCGAGTTGCTGCTCGACCGGGACAGCCCGTTCCTGGAGCTCTCGCCCTACGCCGCCTGGGGCACCGACTTCCCGGTCGGGGCGAGCACGGTGACCGGCATCGGCGTGGTCGAGGGCGTGGAGGTGATGATCTCCGCCAACGACCCGACGGTCCGCGGTGGCACGTCCAACCCCTACACCCTGCGAAAGTCGGGCCGGGCGCACGACATCGCCGAGACGAACCGGCTGCCGTTCCTCAGCCTGGTCGAGTCCGGCGGCGCAGACCTCCCCACCCAGTCGGAGATCTTCATCCCCGGCGGCCGCGGCTTCCGCAACCTCACCCGGCTGTCCGCCCAGGGCATCCCCACCGTCGCCCTGGTCTTCGGCAACAGCACCGCCGGGGGCGCCTACGTGCCCGGGATGAGCGACCACGTGGTGATGATCGACGGCCGGAGCAAGGTGTTCCTGGCAGGGCCACCGCTGGTCAAGATGGCCACCGGCGAGGAGGCCGACGAGGAGTCCCTGGGCGGGGCGTCGATGCACGCCCGGATCTCCGGCAGCGCCGACCACCTCGCCGTCGACGAGGTCGACGCCATCCGGCTGGGCCGCCAGATCGTGCGCAACCTCAACTGGCGCAAGCGCGGCCCCGGCCCGTCCCGGCCGGCCGACCCGCCGCTGCACGACCCCGAGGAGCTGCTCGACCTGGCGCCGGCCGACCTGCGCCGGCCGCTGGACCCCCGCGACGTGCTCGCCCGGATCGTCGACGGCAGCCGGTTCGACGAGCACAAGCCGCTCTACGGCAGCTCGCTGGTCACCGGCTGGGCGAGCATCCACGGCTATCCGATCGGCGTGCTGGCCAACGCCCGCGGGGTCCTCTTCCGGCAGGACGCCGAGAAGGCCGCCCAGTTCATCCAGCTGGCCAACCAGACCGACACCCCGCTGCTGTTCCTGCAGAACACCACCGGCTACATGGTCGGCACCGAGTACGAGCAGGACGGGATCATCAAGGCCGGCTCGCAGATGATCAACGCGGTGTCCAACAGCACCGTCCCGCACCTCACGCTGAACATCGGGGCCTCCTACGGCGCCGGGAACTACGGCATGTGCGGCCGGGCCTACGACCCGCGCTTCCTGTTCACCTGGCCCAACGCCAAGAGCGCCGTGATGGGCGCGGCCCAGCTCGCCGGTGTCCTCGACATCGTCGGCCGGGCCAGCGCGCAGGCCCGCGGCCGGGACTACGACGAGGAGTCCGCGACCCTGATGAAGGCCGCCGTGGAGCAGCAGATCGAGGCCGAGTCGCTGGCGCTGTTCCTGTCGGGGCGGCTCTACGACGACGGGATCATCGACCCGCGCGACACCCGGACCGTCCTCGGCCTGGCCCTGTCGGCCGTCCACAACGCACCCGTGCAGGGGCTGCACGACGGATGGGGGGTGTTCCGGCTGTGAGCACTCCGCGGAACCTGACGTGCGTGCTCGTCGCCAACCGTGGCGAGATCGCCCGCCGCGTCTTCACCACGGCGCGGGCCATGGGGCTGCGCACGGTCGCGGTGCACTCCGACGCCGATGCCGACGCGCCGTTCGTCGCCGACGCCGACGTCGCCGTCCGGCTGCCGGGCAACAGCCCGGCCGAGACCTACCTGCGCGCCGACCTCGTGGTGGCCGCGGCGCTGCGCGCCGGCGCGGACTGCGTGCACCCGGGCTACGGGTTCCTGTCCGAGAACGCGGCCTTCGCCCGGGCGGTGGAGGCCGCGGGGCTGGTGTTCGTCGGACCGAGCCCCGAGGCCGTCGAGGCGATGGGCAGCAAGCTCGCCGCCAAGGAGCTGATGCGCCGGGCCGGGGTCCCCACCCTGCCCAGCGTGGACGCGACCGGGCTCGCCGGCGCCACGCTGGCCGAGGCCGCCGCCGAGGTGGGCTACCCGCTGCTGGTCAAGGCCTCCTTCGGCGGTGGGGGCCGCGGCATGCGCGAGGTGCGCGAACCGGCGGAGCTGGCCGAGGCCGTCGCGGCGGCCGGTCGCGAGGCCGCGTCGGCGTTCGGCGACGGCACCGTGTTCCTCGAGCGGCTGGTCGAGCGGCCCCGCCACATCGAGGTGCAGGTCTTCGGCGACCGGCACGGCACCACCGTGGCGCTGTTCGAGCGCGAGTGCTCCATCCAGCGCCGGCACCAGAAGGTCGTCGAGGAGGCGCCCTCGCCCGCGGTCGACCCCGACCTGCGGGAGCGGCTGCAGGAGGCGGCGGTGGCGGCCGCGCGGGCCATCGACTACCGGGGTGCGGGCACCGTCGAGTTCCTGCTCGACGACTCCGGCGACTTCTTCTTCCTGGAGATGAACACCCGGCTGCAGGTGGAGCACCCGGTCACCGAGGCGGTCACCGGCCTGGACCTGGTCCGCCTGCAGTTCGACGTCGCGGCCGGCCGGCCGCTGCCGGCCGAGGCGGTCTCCCCCACCCTGACCGGCGCGGCGATCGAGGTGCGGCTCTACGCCGAGGACCCGGCGCAGAACTGGCTGCCGCAGTCCGGCCGGCTGGCGGACTTCGAGATCCCGGCCGACGCCGCCTTCGGCCCGACCGTGGGCCCCGGCCTGCGGCTGGACAGCGGCGTGACCCCCGGCGGGGAGGTCGGCGTGCACTACGACCCGATGCTGGCCAAGGTCATCGCCTGGGCGCCGGACCGCGCCTCGGCGGCGCTCGCACTGGCCGGTGGGCTGACCCGGGCACGGCTGCACGGGCTGACCACCAACCGCGACCTGCTCGTGCGGATCCTGCGCAGCGAGGCCTTCCTCGCCGGCGAGACCGACACCGCGTTCCTGGACCGGCACGGCCTGGACACCCTGGCCGCCCCGCTGGTCGACGAGGCCGGCCGCCGGGTGCACGCCGTCGTGGCCGCGCTCGCCGGTGCGGCCCTGCGCCGGGCGGCCGCGCCGGTGCTGGCCGGTCTGCCGTCGGGCTGGCGCAACAACTCGACCGCTCCGCAGACGACGGCGTTCGACGCCGGATCGGTGCGCTACCGACTGGACCGGACCGGGCTCACCGCCGACGTCGACGGGGAGCCGGTGGAACTGGCGGTCCTGCGCACCGCGGTTGACGGGCCCACGGTCCGCCTGGACGTGGAGGCCGACGGGCTGCGCGGCAGGTACCACGTGCACGTCGACGGCGACCGGTCCTACGTCGACGGGCCCGAGGGCTCGACCACGCTGGTAGAGCTGCCGCGGTTCCCGGAGCCCACCGCATCGGTGGCCCCCGGGTCGCTCACCGCCACCATGCCCGGCGCGGTGACCCGGGTTGCCGTCGAGGAGGGCCAGGAGGTCCGCGCGGGCCAGCTGGTGCTGGTCCTCGAGGCCATGAAGATGGAGCATCCCGTGGTCGCGCCGACCGACGGGGTGGTCACCCACCTGCACGCCTCCGTGGGCGCCCAGGTGGAGACGGGCGCGGTCCTCGCGGTCGTCGGCGAGCACACCCCCACCGAGCGCGCGAGCGAAGGGAACAGCCATGCGTCCTGACCTGTCCGGGGTCGACCCCCTGGAGTTCAACCTCGCCACCCGGTTCTCGGTCGGCGACATGCTCACCCGCACCACCGCGCTCTTCGCCGGCCGCACGGCGATCGTCGACGGGGACGAGGAGATCACCTACGCCCGGCTGGACGCCGCCTCGGAGGCGTTCGGCCGCGGTCTGCTCGACGCCGGCGTGCGGCACCAGGAGCCGGTCGCGTTCCTCCTGGGCAACTCCTGGCGCTTCGCCGCCAGCTTCTTCGGCTGCGCCAAGGCCGGGCTGGTCGCCCTGCCGGTGAACCTCATGCTCGCGCCGGAGGACATCGGCTGGATCCTGGCCGACTCCGGCACCCGGACCGTCGTCGCGGACCCCCCGTTCCTGCCCCTGCTGGAGGCGGTCCTGCCGTCCCTGCCGGAGATCACCACCGTCGTCGTCACCGGCGACGAGGTCCCGGAGTCGATCGCCGGACGGCCGGTCCGGCGCTGGGCGGACGTGGCGGCCGACCCGACGCCCGTGCGGGTGGTGGTGGAGGACCGCGACACCCTGCACTGCCTCTACACCTCCGGCACCACGGCCCGGCCGAAGGGCGTGCTGACCAGCCACCTGTCGGTGCACGTCGGCGTGCTGAGCAACGCGCTGCAGACCGGCCACCGCCGCGGCGACGAGTTCTCCGTGCTGCCGATCGTGCTGCCGCTGTTCCACACCACCGCGCTGGACACCCTGCTGCTGCCGATCCTGCTCACCGGCGGGACCGCGGTGCTCCCCCGCGGGTTCGAGCCGGAGGGCTTCCTGGAGGTGGTGGAGAGCCGCCGCGCCACCCACCTGATGCTGCTGCCGATGATGTACGCCGCGCTGCTGGCCTCCCCCGGCATCCGGACCCGGGACCTCTCCTCGGTGCGGCTGTGCATCTACGCCATGGCCCCGATGCCCCAGGAGCGGATCGCCGCGATCGCCGCCGCCTTCCCCTCCGCGCAGGTGCTGCTGGGCTCCGGGCAGACCGAGTGCGTGCCGGCGACGGTGTTCCAGTGGCCCGCCCACCAGGAGACCAAGGCGGCCTCGTGGGGACCGTCCACCGTCACCGTCGACACCAGGATCATGGACGCCGCCGGGGAGCTGCTGCCCCCGGGCGGGACCGGCGAGATCGTGTACCGGGGCCCGCACGTGATGAGCGGGTACTGGAACAACGCCGAGGCCAACACCGCCGCCTTCGCGCACGGCTGGTTCCACAGCGGGGACGTCGGGCACCTCGACGACGAGGGCGTCGTCTGGTTCACCGACCGGGTCAAGGACATGGTGAAGACCGGCGGGGAGAACGTCTCCTCGGTCGAGGTCGAGCGGGTGCTGCTCGCCTCCGCCGAGATCGTCGAGGCCGCCGTCATCGGTGTGCCGGACGACCGCTGGGGCGAGGCGGTCACCGGCGTCGTCGTCCCGGCCGACCCGGACGTGGACGCCGACGCGCTGACCGGGCGGCTGCTCGAGCACTGCCGGCAGCACCTCGCCGGCTTCCAGGTGCCCAAGCGGATCGAGGTCCGCGTGGGTCTGCCCAAGACCGCGACCGGGAAGATCCAGAAGCACGAGCTCCGCGACGAGTTCCGTGCCTGACCTGCTGGTGCGCACCGAGCGGCGCGGCCCGGCCGCCGTCGTGACGCTGGACTCGCCGTCCAACCGCAACGCGCTGTCCCGGGCGCTGGTCGAGCAGCTGCACGCGGCCCTCGCCGCGGCCCTGGCCGACGACGGCGTCCGGGTGGTGGTGCTGACCGGGGCCGGGCCGGTCTTCTGCTCCGGGGCCGACCTCAAGGAGCAGCGGGCCGGCGGGCGCCCGGGCGCCGTCGGGCTCCCGGAGGTGCTGACGCTGCTCCTGGACAGCGCCAAGCCGGTGGTCGCGCGGGTCGACGGCGCCGCCCGGGCCGGCGGGCTGGGGCTGATCGCCGCGTGCGACCTCGCCGTGGGTCTGGCCGGGGCGACCTTCGCCTTCAGCGAGGTGCGGATCGGGGTGGCGCCGGCGATCATCGCCGTCCCGTGCCTGCGCCGGATGGACCCCCGGGCCGCCCGCGAGCTGTTCCTCACCGGGCAGCCCTTCGACGGCGCCCGCGCGCAGCAGGCCGGCCTGCTCGACCGCGCGGTCGGCGACGGCGACCTCGACGCCGCGGTGGACGCCTTCGTCGAGCAGCTCGCGCAGGGGGCGCCGGAGGCGATCGCGGCCACCCTGCAGCTGCTGCGCGACCTGCCCGGCCCCGACCTCGCGGAGGACTTCCGCCGGATGGCCGCGGTCTCCGCGGAGCGGTTCGGCTCGGCGGAGGCGGCCGAGGGCATCGCCGCGCTGCTCGGCAGGCGCCGTCCCGCGTGGGCCGCCGGGAGCTGACCTCAGACGGGGCGGTAGGACTCCCAGGCCGAGCGCGGCAGGCCGATGGCGCCGGCCCACAACCGGGTCAGGATCTCGACGGCGGCGTCCTCGTCGAGCCCCTCCGCCGGGTCCTGCCACAGCTGGGCGAAGGACTCCACCATGGCGCCCAGTGCGCTCACCGTGGCGCGCGGCGGCAGGTCGCGGTCGGCCAGCCCGAGTTCCTGCAGGCGCTCCAGGCCCTCCGTGCCACGGCGCACGAAGGCCTCCCGTACGTCGACCCGCAGCCGCCGGAACTCCTCGCGGGTGTCGGCGAGGGAGTCCAGCACCCGGAGGATCCGCGCGTGCCGGGTGAACGCCGTGAGGTACAGCCGGTTGGCCGCCTCGATCCGCGCGTACGGGGCGTCCGGCGGCAGCCGGGAGCCCACCGTGGTGGCGGTGAAGACGTCGTCGACCACGGCGGCGACGATCGCGCGCAGCAGCGACTCCTTGGAGTCGAACCAGGTGTAGAAGGTGCCGTGGGAGACCCCGGCCCGCTCGACCACGGAGTCGATCCGCACGTCGGCGAACCCGCGTTCCTCGAACAGCTCCCGGCCGGCCTGCAGGAGCGCGGCCCTGGTCCGGCGGCCCCGCTCGGTCACCGGGATCTGCTCCTGGTCCGTGGCTGGCATCGCACCTCCGTTCGGTTCGGCCCGCGCAGCGTGCCACACGGCCGATCCGGTGGACGGGGGCCTCAGGTCCGCCGGGCCCCCCGCGCCGGACCGTCCCCGAGGGGGCCGGCGCCCCCGGGGCGCGCCGGCGGCGCGGCGTCGGCGTGCCGGGAGCGCGCGGCGAGCCACGACTGCCACTCCGCACGCTCCGAGGCGCCCGGGCGGACGCTGCCGAGCGCGAGGGCGACGAGGGCCAGCACCACCGCGACCACGACGACGGCGACGACGACCTCCCCCTGGAACCAGAGAGGGACGCTCATGCTGCCGGGCAGCGGTGCCGGCGTCTCGGGGTCCATGGGGCAAGCGTGCGGGACGTGGAGGACCGTCGCCGGTTCCCGTGGGCGGCCGTCGCTCGTCAGGGTGACGCCGAACGCTCCCCGCCCTGCAGCCTTCCGGATGACGCCGTAGCGTTCCTGACTCATCACGCAGAGTGAACGGAGCGGACCGGATGACCGTGCAGCTCGCCGCCGACGCCCAGGCCGGGGCGGCCCTCGCCGACCCCACCGGGACGACGCCGGACACGCGGGCGGACGGCGACCGCCGGCGACCCAACGTCTCCGGCGACCTGCCCACCCTCTTCGACGTCGGCCCGCAGTTCCGCCGTGCCGTCACCGGTTACGACCGGTTCCAGGTCGACACCTACGTCCGGTGGGCCGAGGACGAGCTCGTCGCCGCCGACCGCGAGCGGGAACACCTGGAGGTCCGGCTGCTCCGCGTGTCCAGCGAGCTGCGCGACGCCCAGCGGCTGCTCGGGCACTCCCCCGGCGGCGGCCAGTTCCTGGCCGTGGCCGATCGGATCGGCTCCCTGCTGGCCACCGCGGCCGACGAGGCCGAGGGGTTGCGGGCCGAGGCGGCGGCCTGCCGGGCCGCCGCGACGACGGAGGCCGAGCAGCTGCTGGCCTGCGCGGCGCGGACCATCGCCGAGGCCGAGGACCGCTCCCGGGAGACGGTCGAGGCGGCGACGGCGCAGGCGGACGCGCTGACGGCCGGGGCCCGCGCGGTCGTGACCGAGGCCGAGCGGGCAGCTGCGCAGCTGCGCAGCGAGGCCGCGGGCGAACTGGCCGCGGCGCGCGCCACCGGCGAGCAGGCCCGCGGGGACGCCGAGGGCATCCGGCGCGCGGCCGCCGAGGATGCGCTGGCCGCGCGGCAGCGGGCCCGCCAGGAGGTCGTCGGCATGCTGACCGCCGCGCGCGAGGAGCGCCGGCGGGCCGACGAGGAGGCCGCCGCGTTCCGGCAGCGCCGCGAGGACGACGCAGCGCTCCGCTCGGCCGCCGTCCTGGCGGAGGTCGACGTCCTCCGGACCTGGCGGTCCGCCCTGGACTCCGAGGTCCAGGACCTGGTGAGCCGGCGGTCCGCGCTGCAGGCGGAGGTCCGGCGCCTCGAGCAGGGCAGGTCGGCCGCCGGCGCGCTGTGGCCGGCCCGGCTGCGTGCGCGGCTCCGCTCGTGGTCGGGGACGCCCCGCACGCACTGAGGCAGCCGCCGCGCGCGGCTTGCGGTGCGCGCTCCGCACGGGTGTCATGAGCCATGGCGTCGGTCAGCGGGCGGCGGCGGACCGGTGGGCGCGCGGGCCGCGACCCCCGTCCCAGCGACGCCGCCTCGCCCTTCGGCATCCCCGCCCAGGGCTGGCGGCACGTCCTGCGGCGGGTCGCGGCGCACGTGTTCAGCGACCGGCTCATGGTCCAGGCCGCGGGCGTCGCGTTCTTCGCCGTCCTGTCGATCGCGCCGGTGCTGGTCACCGCGATCTCCGTCTACGGCGCGGTCAGCACCCCCGACCAGGCGCTCCAGCAGCTCTCGGGTGTCGTGCGCATGCTCCCCACCGAGCTGGAGCCGCTGGTCGCCGACCAGCTGACCACCATCACCACCGCCTCGACGCAGGTGCTCACCCTGCGCGGCCTCGCCGGGCTGGTCGTGGCCCTGTCGACGGCGGCGACCGCCGTGAGCTACCTCATCGACGGGCTGACCCTGGCCTACCACGAGACCGAGACCCGCAGCTTCCTGCGCCGCACGGCCACCGCCCTCGTCATGGTCCTCGGGGGCGCGCTGCTGCTCGGCGCCGTCATCGCCGGGGCGGGTGCGGCCTCCCGCTGGCTGCAGGACGCGCCGGGCCTGCTGCGCGCCGTCGCGCCGGTCCTCACCTGGGGGGCCGTCGCCCTGCTGATGAGCGCCGTGCTGGCCCTGCTCTACCGGTTCGGCCCGGACCGGAAGGACGCCCGCTGGCGGTGGATCACCGGCGGCTCGACGGTGGCGACCGTGCTCTGGCTGGCCACCACGATCGGCCTGTTCACCTACGTCGAGACGCTGGGCAGCTACGAGTCGACGTACGGGCCGCTGGCCGGCGTCGCCATCAGCATGTTCTGGCTGTGGGCGACGGTCCTGCTGGTCCTCCTCGGCGCGACTGTCAACGCCGAGACCGAGCGGGAGACCAGCCGCGACTCGACCGTGGGCCCCGACCAGCCGCTGGGCGAGCGGGGCGCGGTCGTGGCCGACAGTGCCCCGCCCTATCCGGGCGAGGAGTGAGGCACCGGGGTCCTGCGCCGGTCAGCCGTCGCCGGCGGCCTCCCGCAGCAGCTCGGCCACCTCGGGGGTGGCGGCGTGCGAGCCCGCGGCGAGGAACGCCTGCGCGACCACCTCGTGCAGGCGGCTGCGCGACATCATGTCGTTCCCCATCACCAGCTGCTCGCCAGCGCCGGGGGTGAAGACGACGGTCCGCACGCCCTCGGCGCGCAGGGCCCGCACCTCGCGCTGCAGCAGCCGCTCGGAGTGCCGGCGGGCCGCGGTGAAGATGCCGGGCCGCCAGCCCGTGGGGCCGCTCATCGGGGCGATCACGATCACGACGTCGAGCCCCTGCCCGCGCAGCACCGCGGCGTTGGTCGGCGAGTGCACCCCGCCGTCGACGTAGCTCCGCGGCCCGATCCGCACCGGGGCGAAGTAGCCCGGCACGGCGCAGGACGCCCCGATCGCCAGGTGCAGGGGCGCCTCGGGCGCGCCGGGGCGGCCGAACACGACCCGGCGGCCGTCCCGCCGGCGCACCGCGCAGATCCACAGGTCCCGGTCCGGCCACCCCGGCTGGTCCAGCTCCCGGAGCGCCGCGAGCTGCTCGACGATGTCGTGGCGTCCCGAGGCGATGAGCGCCATCCCGGCCGCCATCGGGCGGAACTGCAGCGGCCGCGCCAGCGCCCGTCCCACCATGTGCGGGCCGGGCAGTCGCAGCGGCCGCCGCAGCAGGGTCCAGGGCCGGAAGGGCGCCAGCTCGGGCACCTGCGCCTCGGCCATCTGGCGGAGCACGTCGCCGTCGCCGGACAGCGGCGCCTTCACCGTCCAGGCGGCGAGGTCCTCGGCGGAGACGCCCAGCCGCAGGAGCGCGCCGGTGATCGAGCCCGCGGAGGTGCCGACGACCCGGTCGGCCGTCCGCGCGTCGAAGCCGAAGTCGTGCTGGAGGACGGCCAGCACCCCGGAGTGGTAGGCCTGCCCGACGACACCACCACCACCCAGCACCAAGCCCACGCGCGCCACCCGGCGAGCCTGCCACGGGCGGCGCACGCAGGCAGTTCGTCCCCCGCCGCCGGCCCGGCCCCTCCCGGCGCGACGGTGTTGCCGCCGGCCCGGCGGTCGAGCACGCTGTGCTGCGACGGCGCTGCCGGCCGGGACCACCGGGACCGGGCACCCGCGAGAGAGGTGGCTGCCGATGTACGCCCGATCGACGACGATCCACGGCAACCCGCAGTCGGTGGAGCAGGGCATCGCCTTCGTCCGCGACGAGGACATGCCCGCGGTGCGGCAGCTGGAGGGCTGCGTGGGTCTGTCGATGCTGGCCGACCGCGAGACCGGCCGGTGCATCGTCACGACGTCGTGGCGTGACGAGGCCGCCATGCACGCCAGCCAGGACGCCGTCCGGACGTCGCAGGAGCGCACCCTCGGGGTGCTCGGGGGCACGGCGCAGGTCGACGAGTGGGAGATCGCCGCGATGCACCGGGTGCACGAGTCGCACTCCGGCACCTGCTCCCGCGTCACCTGGCTGCGCACCGACCCCGACGCCGTCGACAAGGCCGTGGACGCCGTCCGGCTCTCGCTCATGCCCAAGCTGGACGACCTGCCGGGGTTCTGCAGCGTGAGCGTGCTGATGCGGCGGGACGAGGGCAGGACCGTCGCGACGGTCACCTACGACTCCCGGGCGGACCTGGAGGCCTCCGCCGAGGGCGCGCGGGAGTTCCGCGAGGAGTTCGGCCCGTCCCTGGGCATCGAGGTGCTCGACTCCGCGGAGTTCGACCTCTCGATCGCCGAGCTGCGGGTGCCCGAGACCCTCTGACCCCGCGGGGCCGCCCGGCGGGCGCACCCGGCCCCCGGCGGGCGAGGATGGCCGGGTTCACGATTCCGCTCGCGGCACCGCGCCGCCCTGTCAGGAGGTCCGGATGCCGGCGTCGCTCCCCCCGCTGCCCACGATGGTCGTCGGGAGCCTGCCCCAGCCCGACTGGCTGATCGACCGCGACCGGCTGGGCCACCAGTTCCCGCCCCGGGTGCGGGCGCAGGAGCTCTGGCGCATCCCGCCGCCGCTCCTGCAGGAGGCCCAGGACGACGCCACGCTGGCCGCCATCCGGTCGCAGGAGGAGGCCGGGCTCGACGTCATCACCGACGGCGAGATCCGCCGGGAGTCCTACTCCAACCACTTCGCCACCGCGCTGGACGGGCTGGACCTCGAGCACCCCGGCACGGTGCGGAACCGCTCGGGGATCGACATCCCGGTCCCCCGGGTCACCGGCGAGCTCCGCCGTCCCGCGCCGGTCCAGGTCGAGGACGTGCGCTTCCTCCGGGCGCACACCGACCGCGCGGTCAAGATCACTGTGCCGGGGCCGTTCACGATGGCCCAGCAGTCGCAGGACGACCACTACGGCGACGACCGCGCGCTGGCGCTGGCCTACGCCGACGTCGTCGCCCAGGAGATCGCCGACCTGTTCGCCGCCGGCGCCGACATCGTGCAGGTCGACGAGCCGTGGCTGCAGGCACGCCCGGAGATCGCCCGCCGCTACGGCGCCGAGGCGCTGACCCGCGCCATCGCCGACGCCCCCGGCCCGGTGCACGTGCACCTCTGCTTCGGGTACGCCGCGATGGTCGCCGACCGCCCGGAGGGCTACTCGTTCCTCGCCGAGCTGGCCGACACCCCCGCCCACACCGTCTCGGTGGAGACGGCCCAGTCGCGGCTGGACCCGCAGACGCTGCGACCGCTGCGCGGCAAGGGCGTCGCGCTCGGCGTCCTGGACCTCTCCACGCCCGAGGTCGAGACCCCCGAGACGGTCGCCGACCGGGTGCGGCGGGCGCTCGACCACGTCGACGTCGACAAGCTGGTGCTCTCCAGCGACTGCGGGCTGAAGTACCTGCCGCGGGCCGCGGCCGCCGGCAAGATGCGCTCGCTCGCCGAGGCGGCGGCGCAGCTCCGCGCCGAGCTCTGAGGTCCCCGCCCCGGGACGCCGCCCGGCGGGTCCCGGGGCCCCGGGGCATGAACCGGCCACCGTCCGTGTTGTGCTGTGCGACGGTCCGCCACCACTGGCGTCGACCGGCCTGTCGTCACACCCGAAGGACACTGCTTGCCCGACACCCAGCCCCAGCCCGCCACCTCCCGCCGCCGGGAACGCTCCGCAGTCCGGCAGTCGTCGGCCCGCACCAGCGACCGTGCGGCCGAGCGCGAGGAGCGGCGGGCACAGCAGAGCTGGGTCGAGGGCGCGGCCCCCGAGCTCCCGGGCCGGACCGTCCGCCCCGCCGAGGTCGTCTTCCACCTCGGCCCCACCAACTCCGGCAAGACCTACGAGTCGCTGCAGGCGCTGGCCGCCACCGGATCCGGGGTCTACGCCGCGCCGCTGCGCCAGCTGGCCCACGAGGCCTACGCCAAGCTCGCGGCCCTGCTCCCCGAGGGGACGGTCGGCCTGTCCACGGGCGAGGAGGAGATCGACCCCTTCGCGCCGATCGTCTGCTGCACCGTCGAGAAGGCGCCGATGCGCGGCGAGATGCTCGTGCTCGACGAGTCGCACTGGGTCGCCGACCCCGACCGCGGCCACCACTGGGCCCGGCTGCTGCTCACCGGCGAGTACCGGCAGATGCACCTGATCTCCGCGGCGGAGGCCTACCTGCTGCTCAAGCCCCTGGTGGCCGACGCCGAGCGGATCACGGTCGTCAACCACAAGCGGCTCTCCCGGCTCGACGTCCTCAAGGCCCCGGTCCGCCCCGAGGGCGTCCGCCCGCAGACGCTCGTCGTCGCCTTCTCCCGCAAGGCGGTGTACGCGGCCGCCGCGGAGCTCGACCAGCACCGGCCGGGCAAGGTCGGGGTGCTCTACGGCGCGCTGCCCCCGGCCACCCGCCGCGAGGTCATCGAGCGGTTCACCAGCGGTGAGCTGGAGGTGCTGGTCACCACCGACGTGATCGGGCACGGCATCAACGTGCCGGCCACGACCGTGCTGTTCGCCGAGACGACGAAGTTCGACGGCACCGAGATGCGCCCGCTGCGCACCTGGGAGTCCGCCCAGATCGCCGGCCGGGCCGGCCGGTACGGCCTGACCGGCCACGGCGCCGCCGGCATCCTCATCGGCGTGACCGGGCTGAAGCCCGTGGCCGCCCTCGTCGCCGCCGGCGCGACGGTCGCCCGGGGCGACCAGATGAGCGACCTGCCCAAGCGCGCCCCACGGCTGCGCCCGGAGCTCGAGGACCTCGGCGCCTTCGAGGCCGTCGACCTCCCCGAGGCGCTGACCCGCTGGATGGCCTGGGCGCGGGCGGCCACCCGCGACGAGGCCATGACCGCCGACGACGTCACCAGCCTGGTGCTGCGGGTGCACGCCCTGCTGCCGCTGCTGCGCGGCCCGCTGGGCGCCGTCGGCGACCTGGACACCGTCTGGCGGCTGGCCAATCTGCCCATCGACTACAACCCGCCGCGGCGCACCCGCTGGCTGGTGCTGGCCAAGGCCGCGCTGCAGCACGCCGCCGGCCTCCCGGTCCAGCCGGAGACCGTGCTCCCCGACGTCCCCCGTGGCGGCGGTGTCGAGGAGTTCGAGCAGGCCGCCGCCGCGGCGCGGGACGCCCAGGCGCTGCTGCGCCAGTTCCCCGGGGTCGCCGGCCTGAGCAGCGAGGACGCCGCCTGGGTCGAGGAGGAGTGCGCCGAGACCATCACCGAGCTGCTCCCCGACGCCATCGCGCTCGGCCGCTCCGGCAAGTGCGTGGAGTGCGGCAACGCGATCGCACCGTGGTTCACCACCTGCCGCCCGTGCAGCGTGCCCACCGGACGGCGCGGCGGCGGCGACCGGGCCGCCCGGCCGGCAGCCGGTGGCCGCCGGACCGCGGGCCGCGCGGCCGGCCGCGCGCTCGGCGGACGCCAGGGCGGTCCCCGGGGGCGCACCCGCCGGGGCTGAGCACCGGCCCGGCGGGGACCAGGACTCTCGCGTCCCGGCCCGCGGATCCGGGCCGTCGTGTCCGGGCCGTCGTGTCCGGGCCGTCGTGTCCGGGCCGTCGTGTCCGGGCCGTCGTGTCCGGGCCGTCGTGTCCGGGCCGTCGTGTCCGGGCGGCCCCGATGGGGACTGCTCCGGATCCGGGCCCCCACCCGGTCGTTCGACGACCTGGCTGTCCGAAGGTAAGGCTTACCTCTGTACCGTCGTCCGTGGCAGCGAGCCCGGCCCGGTCCGGCGGGGCGGCCGCGCCATTCGGGAGCGGAGCGCGATGAGCGAGGCACGACGGAACGGCGAGGGCGGCCCGCCCCGCAAGCGGACCCCACGGATCGGTGAGGTCGTGCGCACCTCGCGGGTCACCCCGCACATGGTCCGCGTCGTCCTGGGCGGCCCGGGGCTAGCCGGGTTCCCCGACGGCGAGTTCACCGACCGCTACGTCAAGCTGCTCTTCCCGCCGGCCGGCGCCCCGTACGGCGTGCCCTACGACGTGGAGCAGGTGCGGGCCGACCACCCGCAGGTGCACTGGCCGGTCACCCGCACCTACACGGTGCGGGCGTGGGACGCGGCCGCCGGGGAGCTGACGATCGACTTCGTCCACCACGGTGACGAGGGCGTGGCCGGCCCGTGGGCGGCGGCCGCCCGCCCCGGCGACCGGATCCAGTTCATGGGTCCCGGCGGCGGTTACGCGCCCCGTCCGGACGCCGACTGGCACCTGCTGGCCGGTGACGAGGCTGCGCTGCCCGCCATCGCAGCCGCGCTCGCCCGCCTGCCCGACGGTGCCCGCGCGCTGGCGTTCGTGGAGGTCGCCGGCCCCGAGGAGGAGCAGCACGACCTCGCCGTCGGCCGCGGCGTCGACCTGCGGTGGCTGCACCGGGGCGGGGCCGAGCCCGGTGAGCGGCTGGTCGACGCGGTGCGCGCGGTGCCGCTGCCGGACGGGAACGGGCACGTCTTCGTCCACGGCGAGGCCTACGCCGTGCGCGAACTGCGCCGCCACCTGCGTGCCGAGCGCGGGCTGGACCCGGCCTGGACCTCGATCTCCGGCTACTGGCGGCGCGGGGACACCGAGGACCGGTGGCAGACGACCAAGCAGGAGTGGAACGCGGCCATCGAGGCCGAGGAGACCGTCATCCGCTGACCGGTCAGCGCACGGTCCAGGGCACGAGGAGCGCGTCGCCGGGCACGTGGCGCGGGTGCAGCGGCTCCCCGACCCCGGTGGTGCCGAGGCGGCCGGTCGCGCACCGGCACGGTAGGAACGGGTCATGCCCGACGCCTTCCCGTCCCTCGCCGAGCTCGCCGCCGAGGAGGACGAGCTGCAGTTCTCCTCCTTCTCCAACGACGACGCGTGGACGCTCGGCTCGGCACTGGTGACCGCCGCCCGAGGGGCCGGCGCGCCGGTCGCCGTGGAGATCGCACGGAACGGGCACCGCCTCTTCTCCGCGGCGCTGACCGGCGCCACCCCGGACAACGCGTCGTGGATCGAGCGCAAGAGCCGGGTCGTGCACCGGTTCGGGCACAGCTCGCTGTACGTGCGCCAGGCCAGCATCGAGCGCGGCACGACCTTCGAGGCGGAGTTCGGCCTTGATCCCGTGCGGTACGCCGCGCACGGCGGCGCGTTCCCACTCCTGGTGCGCGATGTCGGTCCGGTCGGCGTGATCGCGGTGTCCGGGCTCCCCCAGCTCGCGGACCACCGGATGCTCACCGGTGTCCTCCGGGAGCACCTGCGGCGCTGAGCCCGTCGGGCCGCCAGCACACAATCCACCAACAGACCGAGACGCTTTCGTCCGGTTCTTGCCAGTGCCGAACCGCATAACGGCTCGGTAACGTGACTCTCAGCAGCCGGGCCGTACCGGTCCGTCACCCGCAGTGAGTGCGTCACCCATCGAGGAGCTTCCCATGCCTTCCTTCTCCCGCCCCGCCCTGACCCTGGTCCACGACGGCGCCTCCGGCTTCGCGACCGAGACCCGCATCCCCGAGCCGCGCGTCTCCGCCGAGCGGTTCGAGCCCGCCGGGACCTACGCCGCCCCGCAGTGGGCTGCCGCCGAGTGGGCCCCCGCTCCCCGGTGGGAGACCGCGCCCGAGTGGGCGGCCGCGCCCGAGTGGGAGGTCGCCCCGCAGTCGGAGCCCGCCACCACCGTGTGGCCGGAGGCCCCGGCCTGGACCGAGGAGCCCGCCGGCGAGGAGTCGTGGCGGATGGACGCGCTCTGCGCCGAGACCGACCCGGAGGCGTTCTTCCCGGAGAAGGGCGGCTCCACGCGGGACGCCAAGCGCGTGTGCACCGGCTGCCCCGTCCGGGCCCAGTGCCTGGAGTTCGCCCTGGCCAACGACGAGCGGTTCGGCATCTGGGGTGGGCTGTCGGAGCGCGAGCGCCGTCGGCTGCGCCAGCAGCGCGGCGGCTCGATCAGCGCCTGAGCGCCGCGTCTGACCTTCGATCGCGCGCAACCGGCGTGAGGCCCGACGGCGCGGGTAGGGACGGAGCACCCCACCCGTCTGCCGAGGAGCTCTCCATGGCCCGCAACACCCTGTCCCGCTCGCTCCACGATCTCGGTCTCTCCGCCTGGTTCGGCGGCACGCTGGCCAACGCCGTCGCGCTGAACGCCGCCGCGGGCGAGGCCGGCACCGACGCCGCGACCGGCCGGGTCGCCAACGCCGGCTGGGACCGCTGGACCCCGGTCAACGCCGCCGCGATCGGCGCCCACCTGATCGGCAGCGTCGGCCAGCTCCGCGCCAACAAGCAGCGGGTCGCCGCCCAGCAGGGGGTGGCCGGCATGTCGGCGCTGAAGACCCTGGTCACCGCCGCGGCCCTGGGCGCCACCGCCTACAGCCGCGTGCTCGGCCAGCGGGTGTCGGCCGCCGGGGCCGTGCCGTCCAAGAAGGGCACGAAGCCGAGCCGGCGCACCAAGGTGGCGCAGGCCGACGTCGCGATGGCCCAGCAGCAGCTGGACACCCTGCAGTGGGTCATCCCTGCGCTGACCGGCACGCTGGTCGCGATCAGCTCCTACGCCGGCGAGCAGCAGCGCGCCTCCGAGGTCGCCAGGGGCGTCCGCTCCGCCTGATCACCCGCCGGCCGGTGAGGCACCGCATCCGCCGCCGCGCGGACGCCCTCACCGGTCGGGCCCGGTCCGTCGTGGTCAACGCCGGTCGCGCACGGCGCCCTCGGCCCGGAGCGCGGCCAGCACGGCCGGCGACACCCGGGCCAGCTCGGGCAGCACCGCGTCGCTCTTGTGCACGTTGCTCGACCACACCGACTCGGGGTGGGTGTCGCGCCCAGCGGCGACGTCCTCGGCGGTGCGCAGCTTGGCCACCTTGTGGGTCAGCACCCCGAACCCCACCTTGGCGATAACGTCGGCGGCCGAGTAGCCCACCTGCATCGCGGTGAACCAGGCCGGCGTGACGTCGACGAAGACGGGGACGGCGTAGACCAGCGGGTACACGCCGAAGCTGCTCAGCAGCACGATGGTGGCGTTGCGCAGGCTCGCGGCGGCCTCCGTGCCCATGGTGGGCAGCGAGACGCGGACCGCGCCGATCAGCGCCACGTACAGGTAGACGAAGAACGCGGTGCTGATCAGGCCCCACACCACCAACGCCGTGGCGTCCCGCCCCTGCGACAGCACCTGCGACCCCATGTACCCGGTGACGATCATGAGGAAGGCCGCCGCCATCGTCGTGAAGCGCAACCTGCGGGCGGCTGCACCGGCGATCGAGCAGACGGCGAGCAGTTCGACGGTCAGCAGCGGGACGGTGATCGACCAGTCGATGTACCGGGTGCCCAGCGTCGTCCGCGCCTCCTCGTTCGGCACGTGGACATCGCCCTCGAGCCGGAAACCGGTGTCCCAGTCCAGGTACAGGATCAGGTAGGCGACCATGGCGACCGCCGCCAGGCTCAGGCCCGCCAGCACCGAGGGCCGGTACCGCGCCGACACCTCGTCCTTGCTGTTCCAGGAGTAGACGACGTAGGCGAGCAGGGCGAACCCGGCACCGAGGATCGCGAGCTGGACGACGTCGTAGAGACCCAACGGCATCGTCTGCACTTCCGGGGTGGGCGTGTCCATGGGAGCTCCGGGGCGAGAGGGGGGATCGGGCCCGTCCCGCACGACGGCCCGCTTCCGGCCGCCCTACCCCTGCCCCTCCCCCACAACCGCCCGCCCCTCCCGAGGACGGCGCGCCGTCTCAGGTGCCGCAGAACGTGACGTAGGGCCCGAACGCGTCCGGGGCCGGCTCCGCGTGACGCTCCAAGCCGGCCCGCTCGTCGAACGGCCGGGACACGGCCTCCAGCAGCTGGTCCAGCGGGCCGGTGTCGCCGTCGGTCGCGGCGGCGAGCGCCTCCTCGACCAGGTGGTTGCGCGGCACGTAGACGGGGTTGGTCCGGTCCATCAGCGCGGCATCAGGCTGCAGCGCCCGCCAGCGCTCCAGCCAGCCGTCGAACCCTGCCAGGTCGAGCACGAGCAGCCGGGCGGGCTCGGCGTCGCCGCGGGCCGCCTCGCCGAGCCGGCGGAAGAAGGACGTGTGGTCCAGGCGGTTGTCCCGCATCAGGGCCAGCAGGTCGGTGGCGAGCGCTTCGGTGACCTCGTCGTCCAGGCCGTCGGGGAGCCCGAGCTTGGCGCGCATGCCCGCGGTCCACGCCGTGCTGTACCGGCGGCGGAACGTGCCCAGCGCCTCGGTCGCCATGGCCACCGCCGTCTCCTGGTCCTCGGCGAACAGCGGGAGGAGCGCCTCGGCCAGCCGGGCGAGGTTCCACTCGGTCACCACCGGCTGGTTGCCGTAGGCGTAGCGGCCACCGGTGTCGATCGAGCTGTAGACCGTCGCCGGGTCGAAGACGTCGAGGAACGCGCAGGGGCCGTAGTCGATCGTCTCGCCGGAGATCGTCACGTTGTCGGTGTTCAGCACCCCGTGCACGAAGCCGACCAGCATCCACCTCGCCACCAGCGCGGCCTGTGCCTCGAGGACCGCCTCGTACAGCGTCAGGTAGGGCTGCTCGGCGTCGGCCGCCGCCGGGTGGTGACGGTCGATCGCGTGGTCGGCGAGCCGGCGCAGCAGGTCCAGGTCGCCGGTGGCCGCGGCGTACTGGAAGCTGCCGACGCGCAGGTGGCTGGCGGCCACGCGGGCCAGCACCGCACCGGGCAGCATCGTCTCCCGGCGCACGGGGCGGCCGGTGGCCACCACGGCGAGGGAGCGCGTGGTCGGGATGCCAAGGGCGTGCATCGCCTCGCTGACGACGTACTCGCGCAGCATCGGCCCGACCGCGGCCAGGCCGTCGCCCCCGCGGGCCAGGGGCGTGCGGCCGGCACCCTTGAGGTGCAGGTCGCGCAGCCGGCCCTGCTCGCCGGTGAGCTCGCCCAGCAGCAGTGCCCGGCCGTCGCCCAGCCGCGGGCTGTAGCCGCCGAACTGGTGCCCGGCGTAGACCTGCGCCACCGGGGAGGCGCCATCCGGGACGGCGTTGCCGGTCAGGAACCGCAGACCGTCAGGACCGCGGAGCGCGGCCGGGTCCAGACCCAGTTCGGTGGCCAGGGCGTCGTTCAGCACGAGCAGTCGTGGGTCGGGTGCCTCCTCGGCCCGCCAGGCCACCGCCAGCTCGGGCAGGTCACGGGCGAACCGGTCGCCGAGGGCGACCGTGGGACCGGGGGCGACGCTCACCGTCCGAGCGTACGACCGCAAGCACGGGTGCACGCGGGCTCGGGCGGGCACACCGCGACCGGCTGCTCATAGCCCACGCGGTAGAAGCCCAGGGCTCATACCAGGGCCAGGCAGGCCAGCGCCAGCAGCCAGCTGGTCATCGAGCCGATGAGGAAGTACTCGGTCAGGACGTCGATGCGCTGCCCCGGCGTCGCCGGCTCGTCGTCGGACGTGGCGATGTCGGACGTGGCGATGTCGGACATGGCGATGTCGGACATGGCGATGTCGGACATGGCGATGTCGGACCTGGCGATGTCGGACATGGCGATGTCGGACCTGGCGATGTCGGACCTGGCGCCGTCGGACCTGGCGCCGTCGGACGTGGCGACGTCGGCCGGACGACCGTCGACGCCCGGCTCGGCGCGGTAGGACTGCAGCTCGGGGAACCGGAGCAACCCCTTCGCGGCGACGATGATCGAGGCGGCGGCGACGTTGCCCGACAGGCCGAGCCCGAGGATGAGCAGCCGCTCCATGGGCCCGAGCACCCGACCGCCCTTGATCTGCTGCTCACTGCGCCGGACCTTGCTGCCGGACGCGGTGAGCACGAGGCGTACGAGCACGTTCCCGGTGCCGATCAGGAACACCGCGCAGGCCACCACGAGCAGGGCCCGCTCCAGCGGCACGCCGTCCAGCGCCGGCCACGGCAGGGACCGGTACCAGCGTTCGAGGCGTCCGCCGAGCGGCGGGGCGGCCGGCGCCAGGACGAGCGCGGCACCCAGGAGGCAGCCGGCGACGAGCAGGGCCGGCCACGTCGGCCGCTCCTCGCGCACCGAGGCGGCGACCGCGACGGCCCAGCCGAGGGACAGCAGGACCACGACGACGACCGCACCCGCGGTCGCCCCGGTGCCGAGGCCGCCCAGCCGGAGCACGACCGCGGCCAGCAGTCCGGCGAGGAGCGGACCGAGCAGGCTCCCCCGGCCCAGCCGCTCGCTGTCCCAGCGCGCCAGGTCGACGACGCCGAGGGAGAGCAGCACCAGTGCCGGCCAGATCATGACCCGGCCCCGCCCAGCGCCTCCTGGGCATCGCGGACGGCGAACGCGCCCATGCGGGTCAGCCGCTGGGACACCGCCGACTGGGAGATGCCGAGCTGGGCGGCCAGGTCCACCTGGGTGCGGCCGGTGAGCCACCCGCGGAGGAGGGTGACGCCGCGCTCGTCGTGCCGCGGGACGAGGGCGTCCCGGCACAGCAGGTGGGCGTTGACGAAGCGCGCCTGCTCCCCGCCGTCGGCGCCGTCCGCCCCGTCGGCGGCCACGTACCAGGTGCGCGCCGCCCGCTCGTGCCCGCCGCGGGTCTGCTGCCGGTGCACGTGGTCGATGGCCTCGCGCGCCGCCCACCAGGCGGGGCCGTCCTGGGAGATCGGCCGGCGGGTGGCGTCGAAGACGGTGACCGGTCCGCTGCCGATGCCGAAGCGCGTGTCCACCTCAGGGAGCAGGAGCAGGCGGACGAGCAGGGTGGCGCGGACGGCGTCCGCCACCGAGCGGTAGGCCCCCTGGAACTCGTCGCCGATCGTCACGTCGAGCGGTTGCACCGCCGGGACCGCCTCGTTGACCTCCGCCAGGGCGCTCTCGATGCTCCGCTGGACCTCCGCCCGCCGGGCATGGGTCTTCGAGGCGACGACGTCACCCAGGACGGCCGCGGTCCAGTGCTCCTCGACACTCACGCGGCTGACATTAGCTCTCAGCTTATGAGTTTGCAAGTATAAGCAACCGGTCGACGCGCCGGTCAGTCGAGGAGCGGTGCCACGTTCTCCGACCAGACGTCGGCACCCAGCCGGAGGATGAGCGCGGTGACGACCACGAGGAACGCGATCCGGATGAACCTGGTGCCGCGGCTGGTCGCCGTCCGGGCGCCGAGGTACCCCCCGATCATGTTGGCCGCCCCCAGCAGCAGACCCAGCCCCCAGAACACCGAGCCGTGCGGGACGAAGAACAGCAGCGCCCCGAGGTTGGTCGCACAGTTGACGATCTTGGCCTTGGCGCTGGCCGCCAGGAAGTCGTAACCCAGCAGCGAGACCATCGCGAAGACCAGGAACGACCCCGTGCCCGGGCCCAGGATGCCGTCGTAGAGGCCGATGGCCGCGCCCAGGCCGGCGGCGATGCCGTGGTGCCGGCGGCCGGCGTGCCGGAGCGCGGTCACCTCGCCCAGCGCGGGCCGGAACAGGGTGAAGGCACTGATCCCGACCAGCGCCAGCACGATCACCGGGCGGAAGAGGCTCGCCGGCAGCAGCGCGGCGACCGAGGCCCCGACGAAGCTGCTGACCAGCGCGATGCCGGCCATGGGCAGCGCGGTGCGCAGGTCCGGGCGCACGCGGCGGTAGTACGTGATCGCGCTGGTGCTCGTCCCGAACACCGAACCGAGCTTGTTCGTCGCGAGGGCCTGGACCGGGCTCATGCCGGGCACGAGCAGCAACGCCGGCAGCTGGATCAGGCCGCCGCCACCGACGACGGCGTCGACGAAGCCCGCCGTCAGCGCGGCCAGCAGCAGCAGCACGAGCGTCGCCGTGGTCAGGCCCTCGGGCAGGAGATCGGCGGAGAACAGGTCGATCATGCCGGCGACGCCGCCTGCGCGACGCCCGGGTCGCCGCCGAGCGGGATCTCCGGAGCGCCTGCGACCACGGGCAGATCCTTCCTCACGGCCTGCACCCTCCGGCCTGCACCCTCATCCGGCCTGCACCCTCATCCGGCGTCGGCCCACGACCGGACGACGGCGACGTCGAGCGGGAAATCGACCGGGAAGGACCCGAAGAGCAGCCGGCCGGCCTCGGCCGCGGCCTGCCGCACCTCCTCGGCCACGGCCGGCGCCAGGTGCGCGGGGGTGTGCACGAGCACCTCGTCGTGCAGGAAGAAGACCAGGTGCGGACGCTCGCCGGGCTCCCCCTCCCCCAGCCGCCACAGCCGGTTGCGCAGGTCGGCCAGCCAGCACAGCGCCCACTCCGCGGCGGTGCCCTGGACGACGAAGTTGCGGGTGAACCGGCCCCAGGCGCGCCGGTGCCGGTCCTGCTCCTGCCTTGAGCCACCGGCCTCCGGTGGTTCGCCGAGGTCGGCCTCCGCCCAGGGCCCGCTGGGGGCCGGCGAGCCGCGGCCGAGCAGGGTGCGCACCACCTCGCCCCGCTCCCCCGCCCGGGCCGCCTCCTCCACCAGGCCGATGGCGTGCGGGTACCGGCGGGCCAGCCGCGGCAGCATGCGCCCGCTCTCCCCACGGGTGCCGCCGTACATCGCGCCCAGCATCCCGAGCTTCGCCTCGGACCGGGTGGCCACGGCACCGGCGGTGACCATGCCCTGGTACAGGTCGGCCGACCGCGCGGCCTCCGCCATCGCGAGGTCACCGCTCATCGCGGCCAGCACCCGCGGCTCCAGCTGGGCGACGTCGGCGACGACGAACCGCCACCCCTCGTCGGCCACCGCGGCCGGCCGCACCTGGACGGGGACGGACAACGCTCCGCCGCCGTTGGACGCCCACCGCCCGGTCACCACGCCACCGGGGAGGAACCAGGAGCGGAACCGGCCGTCGCGCACCCAGGTGTCCAGCCACGCCCAGCCGTTGGCCTGCAGCAGCCGGGAGAGCTTCTTGTACTCCAGCAGCGGCGGGACTACCGGGTGGTCGATGCCCTCGAGGGTCCACGAGCGCGTGTCCTCCACCGGGAGTCCCGCGCCCTGCAGCGCCCGCAGCACGTCGACCGGCGAGTCGGGGTTCAGCGCCGGTGCCCCCAGCGCCTGCCGGAGCTCCCCGGCGAGCCGCTCCAGGACGGCGGGCCGGTGCCCACCCGCCGG
This sequence comes from Blastococcus saxobsidens, assembly GCF_010682065.1. Lineage (GTDB taxonomy): Bacteria > Actinomycetota > Actinomycetes > Mycobacteriales > Geodermatophilaceae > Blastococcus > Blastococcus saxobsidens_B. Next base: position 10,033 of record NZ_JAAGWG010000022.1, on the reverse strand, counting down.
GCGTGGCCCGAGCAGGTCGGTGAGCAGCTGCTCGTGCACGTCGGTGCGCCACGGCAGCCCGGCGTGCGTCATCTCCGCGGCGACCAGCGCCCCCGAGGACTCCGCGGCCAGCAGCAGCTCCAGCCGGCGCCGCTCCGGGGAAGCGCCCAGCACCGCCTGCTGGCGCCCGTGCTCGGAGAGCGGGTCGAGCCGGTCGGCCGGGTCGTCCAGCGGGAAGAGCGCGGCGTCGGTGGCGGTGACCGGCTGGAGCGCGGCCCACCCGGCCGACTCGTCGGCCAGCAGCAGCGCGCGGTCGGCGAACGGCGAGCGGCGCAGCAGCGCATGGGTGAGCCGCAGGTCGGTGCAGCGGGCGATCCGCACGCCGGCGTCCAGCAGCGCCGGGTACCAGCGGGTGGTGTCGTCCCAGACCCAGCGCACCGGTCCGGCCTCCCGCTCCCGGACGAACGCGGGGAGGTCGGCGGCCGGGATCAGGACCGGGCCGGCCCCGGGGCCCGGGGACGCCGGCTCGAACACCTCGACGGTGTCGCCACCGCGACGCACGAGGACGATCCGCTTCACCCGCGCAGTCTCGCCGACACCGGCGACAGGTCCGCCGGACGCCGGCTGCCGTGCCCCGGCGGCCGCTCCGGCACAGACTGCGGGAATGAGTTCCGCACCGGCCCGCACCGGCCCGTCCCGCGGCGTCGTCCGGTTGCTGAACACCTCAGCCGGGCGGGTGCTCTGCCTGGCCGGGGAGGTCGACGCGGCGTCGGTCGACTCGTTCGTCGCCCGCTACGGCCGCGAGCCCATGCCCGTCGACGGCATCGACGCCGGCTCCGTCACCGGCCTCTCGCTGCCCGCGGTGGACCTGGTGCTCGACCACCTCTCCGCCGCCGAGCGCGCCGGGCGCCCGGTCCGGGTGCGCCGCTCCCCCGCCGTGGAAAGCCTGCTGGCGGCAGCCGGGGGCTAGCGTGCGCGGGTGCGCATGAAGCCGGGCCGCCCCTCGCTGGCCGACCGCGCGGACCTGTTCGACGTCCCCGCGGCCAGCGGCGACCTCGGCGTCACCTTCCTCGGGGTCTCCACCCTGCTGTTCGACGACGGCCAGGACGCCGTCCTCACCGACGGCTTCTTCTCCCGGCCGCCCCTGCTCCGGGTGGCGCTCGGCCGGGTGGCCCCGGACGCGGGGCGGATCGACGCCGCGCTGGGCCGGCTCGGGCTGGACGGGCCGGGCTCCCGGCTGCGGGCCGTGGTGCCGGTGCACACGCACGTGGACCACGCGTTGGACTCCGCGGCCGTCGCCGCCCGCACCGGCGCCGTCCTCGTGGGCGGCGGGTCGGCCGCCCAGGTGGGGCGCGGCGGCGGGCTGCCCGACAGCCGGATCCAGCTGGTGGCACCGCACGCGCCGATGCCCTTCGGCTCCTTCACCCTCACCTTCGTCGAGTCCGCGCACTGCCCGCCGGACCGGTATCCGGGCCGCATCACCGAGCCGGTGGTCCCGCCGGTGCGCACGACCGCCTACCGCTGCGGTGAGGCCTGGTCGGTGCTCGTGGCCCACCGGAGCGGGCGGACGACGCTGGTGCAGGGCAGCGCCGGGTTCGTCCCGGGCGCGCTGGCCGGCGTCCGCGCGGACGTGGTGCACCTGGGCGTGGGGCAGCTCGGCGTGCAGTCCGAGGACTACATCCGGGCCTACTGGGCCGAGACGGTGGAGGCCGTCGGCGCCCGGGAGGTGGTGCTCGTCCACTGGGACGACTTCTTCCGCCCGCTGGACCGCCCGCTGCGGGGGCTGCCGTACGCCGGTGACGACCTCGACGTGACGCTGCGGGTGCTCGGCGGGCTGGCCGCCGCGCAGGGTGTCGGGCTGCACCTGCCGACCGTGTGGCGGCGCGAGGACCCGTGGAGCCTGCTGCCCTGAGGAGCGGCACCTCTACGGTGGCCGGGTGGAGGTCTGGTTCAACCCGTCGTGCTCCACGTGCCGCGTGGCGCGGGACGAGCTGGAGCGGTCGGGCGCGGAGTTCACGCTGCGCCACTACCTCGACGCCCCGCCGACCGAGGACGAGCTCCGCGCGGCGCTGACGGCCCTGCGGCTGGAGCCGTGGGACATCACCCGCATGTCGGAGCCGGTGGCCCGCGAGCTCGGGCTGCGGGACCTGCCGCGCGAGCGGGACGCCTGGATCGCGGTCCTCGTGGCGCACCCGCTGCTCATCCAGCGGCCCATCGTGCTGGCCGACGACGGGCGCGCGTGGGTGGCCCGCGACGGCGGGACGCTGGCCGAGGTGGTCGCGGCCGCCCGCGACGACGGCGCGACCTGAGCTTTCCGGCCGCGCCGCGCGGGTAAGGGCGGTCGGTGCCCACCGAGATGGACCCCAGCGACCCCGACACCCTCTACGCCGAGGGGCCGGTCGCTCCCGAACCGCCGGACGACGACCTGCCCGAGACCTCGCCGCTGACCGACAAGGGCGGGACAGGCCCGGGCCCCGACGACCTCGACCGGCTGCTGTGACCGGTCGCCGGGGCCGCCGGCGTCAGCGGTAGTTCACGTGCGGGTGGTCCATGTGGTTGGCGGTGGCGCTGCCGCGGTTCTCCATCGCCCGCCACGAGCCGTTGGCCGAGGAGAGCATCCGCTGCTGCCAGATGATGTAGTCGACGCCCAGCTCGTCCCAGTGCGCGCGGTGGTAGGCCACGATCGCGTCCCCGAGGGCCGAGTTGGACATGACCATGTAGTCCAGCGCGTTGCCGGACGGGTGCCCGCCCGGGTCGGCCGCGCTGGCCCGGGTGCCGCCGAGGGTGATGCGGTCGGCACCGGGCACGTTGCTGACGACGGCGTTCGCGGCGGCCTGCACCCGCGCGGACACCGGGCCGGCGCTGTTGGTGATCTTGGCGATCGCGCTGGCCGCGGTGGAGGCGGCGGCCGCCGGTGAGCCCTGGGCCGACTGCGTCGCCGTCGCGGTGGCCGTCTCCGCGGCGGCCGCAGCCGCAGCCGCCTCGGCGGCGGCCTTGGCCTTCGCCTCCTCTTCCGCGGCGGCCTTGGCCTTGGCCTCCTCCTCCGCCTTGCGCCGGTCGAGCTCGGCCTGGTCGGCGGCGGCCTGCGCCTGCTGGGCCTGGGTCTCGGCGGCCTGGCGGGAGCTGCGGCTGGCGGCCAGCTGCTCCAGCGGCTGGATGTCCTCGGTCACGTCGATCGGCCCGGACTGCGCGCTGAGCCCGAGCTCGGCGGCGACGCTCAGCGACTCGCTGGGGGTGGCCTCGGCCTGGGCCGAGGGCTCGACACCGATCAGGACGTTGACCAGGACGGCGCCGGCCGCGGCCATGCCGAGGTACACGCCGGGACGGCGGGCGGGGGTGGGGGTGCGGAAGCGCGAGCGGGCAGCGCGGCCGGAGGTGGTGGTGCGGGGGTTCATGGGTGTTCGGTGCTCCGTGGGTACGAGCGCAGCAGGGCCCCCTGGCAGGGGCGCGCGGGCGCGGATGTGCGGGCAGCGGCGGCCGGGGCCGGGCCGGTGCGGGTCACCTGGGAAGCGGCGTGGAGCCGGTCGAGCGGAGGCGCTCGGGGCGGTGGGCCCGCGGTGGCGCGGCGTCAGATGCGGCCGCGCGGGGTCAGATCCGGGAGCACACCGGGGTGGGTCGCTGGGTCGAGCGGGGTCGTACGTCCGTGCAGGGGCACGCCATCCGGCGGCTCTCCGTTCTTCCGTTGCCGCCTACCGGGTTAGCTGACGGATTCGGGCGGGAAGCAGCCCTACCGGCTCCGGGCTCGCGCCCTGAGCTGGATTCACCCCAGTACTGCGGTGGGTCCCCGGCTCGCCCCGGAGGGCGACTCGGCGGCGTCCGACCGGGCTCCCCTGGTGGGGACGAAACGACCGGGCGGACGACGCCACGGTAGCCGCCGTTATGGACTCGTGACAATGCGAGAACGTTTTTTTCGGCATCGGAACGAGCGTCGCGGCGCTGCGCGGAGCGCGGACCCGTGTAGGGCCGCCCCGCCCCCGACCGGCCGGGGTCGGGGCCCCAGGGGCACGGATGCGCAGGTCAGGGGGCTACCCCCTCGGAGCGGTGCGGTGCAGGTCACGGCGTCCGCGGGCTCAAGGAATCGCCGTCCGGGCCCGATGGATCGGTGTGACCAGCGTTGCGGAGCGTCCGGGCGAGGAGTGCGACGCCGTCGTACCCGCGTCCGGCTCCGCCCTCTGGGCCGTCGTGGACCACCTGGAGATCGTGTCCCGGTTCGAGCACGACGACGTCGAGGAGCCGGCCGAACGCGCCGTCGCCACGGCGCGGGAGCTCGGGCTGCTCGAACTCGAGCGGCGCGCCGGTCTGGTGCTGGCCGACCTGACGCGGCGCCGCGGCAACGTCGCGGAGGCGGGCCGGCGCGCCCAGGAGACCCTCCGCTGGGCGGTCGAGCACGGCGCGACGCACCTGCAGGCGCGCGCGCACTTCCTCCTGGCCGGCGTCTTCCAGAAGCTGGGCGACCTGTCCCAGGCCCTCGAGCACGCCGTCCGCGCCGCGGACCTGCTCGCCGAGGACGCGCCGGACGAACTGCGCATCGACCACCACGGCCGACTGGCCGACTGCCTCGGTCTCAACGGCGACCTCGTGGCGCGCGAGCGCTACGACCTCGTGCTGGGGATCGCCGAGGAGATCGGCGACGTCGAACGCCAGGTGCTCGTCCTCAACAACCGCACCTACTGCGAGACGATCAGCGGCCAATACGACGAGGCCCTCGTCTGGAGCACCCGGCTGCAGGAGGTCGCCGCGCGGCACGGCGTCCCGCTGCGTGCCGGGCGGCTGGACACGATCGGCCGCGCGCTCATGGAGCTGGGGCGGCTGGCGGACGCCGAGGCGGCGATGCTGCCGGGGCTGCACCCGGAGGTGCTCGACTCCTCCCTCGACGGCGACGCCGGGGCCGACTTCCTGCTCACGCTGGCCGAGCTGCGCCGTCGGCGCGGGAACCTCGCCGGCGCCCAGGAGAACCTCGACGAGTGCGTGCGCCGCTGCGAGCAGCACGGGCTGACCTCGATCCGCGTCCGCGCCCGCCGCGAGCAGGCCGAGCTGCATGCCGCCGCCGGCCGCTACCGGCAGGCCTTCGAGGAGCACAAGCTCTACACCGACGAGTTCATGGAGCTCCAGTCGGCCGACCGGGACGCCCGGGCCCGGGCGCTCCAGGCCATGTACGAGACGGCGGAGGCCCGTCGCCAGTCCCGCCGATACCGCGAGCTGTCGCTGCGCGACCCGCTCACCGGCCTGTACAACCGGCGGTTCGTCGACGAGGAGCTGTCCCGGGTGCTGGGCGACCCGGCAGCGGCCGCCGGCGCGGTGACCGTCGCGCTGCTCGACCTCGACCACTTCAAGCGGATCAACGACACCTGCTCCCACGAGACCGGGGACCGGGTGCTCCGCGCGGTGGCCCAGCTGCTCGTGGAGACCGACCCGGCGAACGCCGACAGCGCCTACGCCGGATCCTTCGTCGCCCGGCTGGGCGGCGAGGAGTTCCTGCTCGTCGTCGTCGGCCTGGAGCCGGCCGCGGCCGTCCGGCACCTGGAGGAGGTGCGGCGCACCGTGGCCGCACAGGCCTGGGCCGAGCTGACCGGCGACCTGCCGGTGACGGTCAGCATCGGCGCGGCCAGCACCGACGGTCTCGACTCGCCTGCGGCCACGGACATGCTCGCCCGGGCCGACGCCCGCCTCTACACGGCCAAGCGCCAGGGACGGGACCGGGTCGTCAGCGAAGCCGGCTGATCAGGCGCCCGGCTGGACGTCCACGCCGGACCGGGTGACCCGCACTCCCGGGACGGACGGGGCGGGCTGCGCACCCACGACGAAGGCGATGCTGGCCTCCGGCCCGGGGACCCAGGCCGCCGCCTCGTCCTGCGTAGCCGCCGTGACGCCGCCGTCCTCGTCGACGCGGACCGCCCATCCCCCGGCCGACGCCTCCCACGCGGCCGCGCCGGCGCGGAGCAGCGCGTCCTCGTCCACGACGTCGACCGTGTACGTCACCAGCACCCGATAGGTCGCCACCCGGCGATCCTGGCCCCCGGGCAGCCGGATCAGGAGGGCTCGACCCCGAACACGGTGGCGAGCCGCTCGATCTTGCGTGCCCGCCCCAGCCGCGGCAGGTCGCTGCCGTCGCGGATGACCTGACCGCGCGCGTCGAAGTCGGCGAGGAAGTCCCGCGCCCAGGCGACGTCGGACGGCGTCGGGCTGATGACCTCGTTGATCACGGGCAGCTGGTCCATGTCCAGGCAGAGCTTGCCGGTCAGCCCGAGGGAGACCGTGACCGCCGTCTGCTCGCGGAGCACGGGATGGCTGCTGCTGACCGTGGGCCCGTCGATCGGTCCGGGGAGCCCGCCGATCCGGCTGGCCACGACCAGGCGGGAGCGTGGGTAGGCCATGGCGAGCTCGTCGGCGCTGGTGCCGGTGTCGCGGCGGTAGTCACCGCTGCCGAACGCGAGCCGGAAGACGCCGCGGGCACGGGCGATGTTCACCGACTCCTCGATGCCGAGGGCCGACTCCACCAGCGCCAGCACCGGGGTGGAGCCACCGAGCCGGTCGAAGGTCTCGGTGACGTGCTCGGCGGCCTCGGTCTTGGCGAGCATGACGCCCTGCAGCCCCGGGGAGCCGGCGAGCTGCGCGACGTCATCGGCCCAGAACTGGCTGGCGTGGTCGTTGATGCGCACCCAGGCGGTGTGATCGGGCTCGGCGAGCCACCGGATCACGCCCTCGCGGGCCTCCGCCTTGTGCGCGGGGTCCACCGCGTCCTCGATGTCCAGGATGACCTGGTCGGCGCGCGAGCCGTGCGCGACGTCGAAGAGCTCACCCCGCGCTCCGTTGACCAGCAGCCACGAGCGCGCATCGTCGGGTCCCACCGTTCTCCGTCCAGCCACGTGCCCATCCTGACCCCGATCGGCCCCGGCCGCGCGCACGTCCCACGCGGCGACGCGCGGTGCTTCCGGTCAGCGGGAACGGCGGGCAGCCAGCCGCGCGATCTGCCGGAGCGCTGCGACGAAGGGAGCCGAGAGCTGGTCGCGGGAACTGCTCCCGGTGTCCGGCGACGATGTAGGGGGTCGCTGTCAAGAGTGCCCGAAGTTCTGTGGACAGGGCTCTGACCTGCGCTTTCGGGTGGCACGACCGTCCGATGGGCGGTAGGATTCGAACGTCTGATCGAGCGTTCGGGAGGTGTCGTGGACCAGCTGGACGAGGCGCTGGACGCGCTCGCTGCCGAACGGATCGAGGGCCTGTTCGGTCCGGCTCTGCTCGAGCGCCTCGGTCCACTGCTGGCGATGCAGAACCGGCTGGCCGCCGAGGTCGCCCGCACGGTGCGGCAGTGCGAGCTGGCCGGCGCCGCCGAGCACGACGGCAAGGCGTCGATGGCCTCCTGGCTGCGCGGCCACGCCCGGCTGTCGGCGGCGGCGGCCAACCAGTTGGTCCGCAACGGGCGGGCACTGGACCAGCTGCCCGCCGTGGCTGCTGCCGCCACGCGCGGTGAGGTGACGCCAGAAGCGGTCGCTGCGATCGCGCCGGTGACGGCGCCGGAGCACCTCGCGGCTGCCGATGCCCAGGGCGTCGACGTGGCCGGGGTGGATGCGGCGCTGGCCGAGGTGGCCGCCGGCCGCCCGCACGCCGAGCTGCGGCAGGTCGTCGGCCACTACCTCGCGCGCCTGGACCCCGACGGCCCCGAGCCGGACCCCACCGAGCAGCGCAGCTTCACCGCCGCCCGGCACTCCGACGGCTCCCTCAGCGGCCGGTTCCACCTCGACGCCGTCGGCGGGGAGAAGCTGCTCACCGCGGTCGAATCGATCCTGCAGGCGTCCCGCCCCGCCGGGGACACCCGCACCCGCGCCCAGCAGTCCGCCGACGCCCTCGTCCAGCTCTGCGACAACCAGCTCGCCGCCGGCTCCCTGCCGATCCTGCGCACCCAGAAGCCGCACGTCGTGGTCCGCGTGGACCTCGACGACCTGGTCGACCCGGCCACCGGCCCCGGTACCGCCCAGACCGGCTTCAGCGCGTTGATCTCCGCCGCCCGGGCCCGCTGGCTGGCCTGCGACGGCGGCGTCAGCCGCATTGTCCTCGGCCCCGACGGCCAGGTCCTCGACTACGGCCGCCGCCAGCGGGTCTCCCCACCCCAGCTGCGCCGCGCCGTCGACCACCGCGACCGCGGCTGCGTCTTCACCGGCTGCGACGCCCCCGCGCACTGGTGCGACGTCCACCACCTCGTGCACTGGATCGACGGCGGCGAGACCACCCTCGAGAACTCCGCACTGTTGTGCGAACGACACCACAGCAAGGTCCACCACGGCTTCCGCGTGGAGCGACGAGCCGACGGCCGATGGCGCACCTGGCGCCCCGACGGCAGCGAGATCCTGCTCCTGCCACGCCTTCCGGACGAGACCGCCCGCGCCCGCGCAGGCTGACCGCGCTCGCCCGTCGGCACCGCCTGCCACGATGGCGGGATGCTGCTCGCCGAGGTCGTCGCCGCGTCCACCGCGGTGACGGCCGCCCGCGGGCGGACGGCCAAGGCCGGCCTCATCGCCGAGGCCCTGCGCCGCGCGGACGCCGGCGAGCTGCCGGCTGTCACCGCCTGGCTCTCGGGCGAGCCGCTGCAACGCCGGCTCGGGGTCGGCTGGCGGTCGCTCGCCTCCCTCACCGGCGGCGCCGCGACGGACTCGACGCTCACCGTGGCCACCGTCGACGCGACCTTCGAGGAGCTCGCCGGCACGGCCGGTCCCGGGTCGTCCGGGCGCCGGGAGATGCTCCTGCGCGACGTCCTCGCCCGGGCCTCCACCGAGGAGCAGCGGTTCCTCGTCCGGCTCATCACCGGCGAGCTCCGGCAGGGCGCCCTGGAAGGCGTGGTGCTGGAGGCGGTGGCCACGGCATCCGGCGTCCCCGCCGCCGACGTCCGGCGCGCCTTCATGCTGTCCGGGAGCCTCCCGGCGACCGCCGCCACCGCCCTCGCCGGCGGCGCCGAGGCGCTCGCCGCCGTCCGCCTCCAGGTCGGCCGGCCGGTGCGGCCCATGCTGGCCAGCCCCGGCAGCTCGCTCGACGCCGCCCTGACCGCCCTGGGTTCCGAGGTGACCGTCGAGTTCAAGCTCGACGGCGCCCGCATCCAGGTCCACCGGGACGGCGACGACGTCCGCGTCTGGACCCGCACGCTGCGCGAGGTCACCGGCGGGGTGCCCGAGCTGGTCGAGCGGGTGCGTGCCCTCCCCTGCCGCACCGTCGTCCTCGACGGCGAGACGCTGGCCCTGGACGACGACGGCCGGCCACGGGCGTTCCAGGACACGATGAGCCGCTTCGGCAGCACCACGACCGGCGAGGAGCCCGCGGATGCCGGCGGGCTGCTCAGCCCGTTCTTCTTCGACCTGCTGCACCTCGACGGTCGCGACCTGCTGGACGAGCCGCTGCACGTCCGCCTCGACGCACTGGCCGCACTGCTCGCCGACGACGCCCACGCCCCGCTGCGCACGCCCGGCGTCCGCCGGCCCGACGCCGACCAGGCCGCCCAGGTGCTCGAGGACGCGCTCGACGGCGGGCACGAGGGCGTCGTCGTCAAGGACCTCACCGCGCCCTACGCCGCCGGCCGGCGCGGCAAGGCGTGGCAGAAGGTCAAGCCGGTGCACACGCTCGACCTCGTCGTCCTCGGCGCGGAGTGGGGCTACGGCCGCCGCGCGGGGAAGCTCTCCAACATCCACCTCGGCGCCCGCGACCCCGACGGCGGCGAGCCCGTGATGGTCGGCAAGACGTTCAAGGGCATGACCGACGAGCTGCTGGACTGGCAGACCCGCACCTTCCCCGGGCACGCGCGGGAGGAGACGCCCTGGGGCGTGCTCCTGGAGCCGGGACTGGTCGTCGAGATCGCGGTGGACGGCGCCCAGCGCAGCCCGCGCTACCCCGGCGGCGTCGCACTGCGCTTCGCCCGCGTGCTCCGCTACCGGCCCGACAAGACCCCGGCCGAGGCCGACACCCTCGAGGCGGTGCGGGCGCTGCTGGCCGGCGCGCCCTAGGTGTACTGACCCGCCAGGTTGGTGACGCGGGCGGCGGGGGTTCGTCCGCCGAGCGCGGTGTGGCCGCGGTG
>NZ_JAAGWG010000021.1 GCF_010682065.1 Blastococcus saxobsidens | reverse complement strand
CTACAAGCCGTGAGAGCCTTATCCACTTCGGTGGAGGGGTGATTGCGTGCCTTTTGAAGAATGAGCCTGCGAGTTAGCGGTACGTGGCGAGGTTAACCCGTGTGGGGTAGCCGTAGCGAAAGCGAGTCCGAACAGGGCGACATAGTCGCGTGCCCTAGACCCGAAGCCGAGTGATCTACCCATGGCCAGGTTGAAGCGCGGGTAAGACCGCGTGGAGGACCGAACCCACCAGGGTTGAAAACCTGGGGGATGAGCTGTGGGTAGGGGTGAAAGGCCAATCAAACTCGGTGATAGCTGGTTCTCCCCGAAATGCATTTAGGTGCAGCGTCACGTGTTTCTTGCCGGAGGTAGAGCACTGGATGGCCGATGGGCCCCACAAGGTTACTGACGTCAACCAAACTCCGAATGCCGGTAAGTGAGAGCGTGGCAGTGAGACTGCGGGCGATAAGGTTCGTAGTCGAGAGGGAAACAGCCCAGATCATCGGCTAAGGCCCCTAAGCGTGTGCTAAGTGGAAAAGGATGTGGGATCGCAGAGACAACCAGGAGGTTGGCTTAGAAGCAGCCACCCTTGAAAGAGTGCGTAATAGCTCACTGG
>NZ_JAAGWG010000020.1 GCF_010682065.1 Blastococcus saxobsidens | reverse complement strand
TCAAGTGGTTCCGCGCCGACAATGTAGCGGGGCTCAAGCACACCGCCGAAGCCGTGGCATTCACACTTTTCCCGTCGGATCCCTTGAGGGTCCGGCCAGGTGTGTGGATGGGTAGGGGAGCGTCGTGTGGCGGTCGAAGCGGCGGAGTGATCCAGCCGTGGACGCCACACGAGTGAGAATGCAGGCATGAGTAGCGAGAGGGGAGTGAGAACCTCCCCCGCCGGAAGACCAAGGGTTCCTGGGCCAGGCTAATCCGCCCAGGGTGAGTCGGGACCTAAGGCGAGGCCGACAGGCGTAGTCGATGGACAACGGGTTGATATTCCCGTACCCGCGAAGGAACGCCCATGCTGAACCCAGCGATGCTAACCCACCGACGCCGGTGCGCCCACTTGTGGGCAATCCGGATTAGCTGGGGACCCGGACTGGTAGTAGGCAAGCGATGGGGTGACGCAGGAAGGTAGTCCTACCGGTGAGTGGTAGTACCGGTGCAAGGGTGTGGCCCGTGGGGTAGGTAAATCCGTCCCACACACAGGGTGAGGCCTGACGCATAGCCGAATGAGGCGAATTGGATGATCCTATGCTGCCGAGAAAAGCCTCTAGCGAGTTCCGAGCGGCCCGTACCCCAAACCAACTCAGGTGGTCAGGTAGAGAATACCGAGGCGATCGAGCGAACTGTGGTTAAGGAACTCGGCAAAATGCCCCCGTAACTTCGGGAGAAGGGGGGCCATCTGCTGTGAACCGCCTTGCGCGGGGCAGCGGTGGGTGGCCGCAGAGACCAGTGAGAAGCGACTGTTTACTAAAAACACAGGTCCGTGCGAAGTCGTAAGACGATGTATACGGACTGACGCCTGCCCGGTGCTGGAACGTTAAGGGGACGGGTTAGCCGCAAGGCGAAGCTCAGAACTCAAGCGCCAGTAAACGGCGGTGGTAACTATAACCATCCTAAGGTAGCGAAATTCCTTGTCGGGTAAGTTCCGACCTGCACGAATGGCGTAACGACTTCTCAGCTGTCTCAACCACAGGCTCGGCGAAATTGCACTACGAGTAAAGATGCTCGTTACGCGCGGCAGGACGGAAAGACCCCGGGACCTTTACTATAGCTTGATATTGGTGTTCGGTTCGGCTTGTGTAGGATAGGTGGGAGACTGCGAAGCGGGCACGCCAGTGTTCGTGGAGTCGCCGTTGAAATACCACTCTGGTCGAATTGGATGTCTAACCTCGGTCCGTGATCCGGATCAGGGACAGTGTCAGGTGGGTAGTTTAACTGGGGCGGTTGCCTCCCAAAATGTAACGGAGGCGCCCAAAGGTTCCCTCAGCCTGGTTGGCAATCAGGTGTCGAGTGCAAGTGCACAAGGGAGCTTGACTGTGAGACCGACGGGTCGAGCAGGAGCGAAAGCTGGGACTAGTGACCCGGCACTGGCATGTGGAAGCGGTGTCGCTCAACGGATAAAAGGTACCCCGGGGATAACAGGCTGATCTTCCCCAAGAGTCCATATCGACGGGATGGTTTGGCACCTCGATGTCGGCTCGTCGCATCCTGGGGCTGGAGTAGGTCCCAAGGGTTGGGCTGTTCGCCCATTAAAGCGGTACGCGAGCTGGGTTTAGAACGTCGTGAGACAGTTCGGTCCCTATCCGCCGTGCGCGTAAGAGACTTGAGAAGAGCTGTCCCTAGTACGAGAGGACCGGGACGGACGAACCTCTGGTGTGCCAGTTGTACCGCCAGGTGCACTGCTGGTTAGCTACGTTCGGCAGGGATAACCGCTGAAAGCATCTAAGCGGGAAGCTCGCTTCAAGATGAGGTCTCTCACCGGGTTAACCGGGTAAGGCCCCCGCCCAGACCAGCGGGTTGATAGGCCGGAAGTGGAAGCACCGCAAGGTGTGGAGCTGACCGGTACTAACAGGCCGAGGGCTTGACCACACACACCTACCCACAGCTGTTGCTGCAGGGTGTCAGGTCAACAAGATGATTGTCGCGTCCACTGTGCGGTTCTGAACGCACGAACCATGTCGTTG
>NZ_JAAGWG010000019.1 GCF_010682065.1 Blastococcus saxobsidens | reverse complement strand
CGGAAGTGGAAGCACCGCAAGGTGTGGAGCTGACCGGTACTAACAGGCCGAGGGCTTGACCACACACACCTACCCACGGCTGTTGCTACGGGTTGTCAGGTCAACAAGATGATTGTCGCGTCCACTGTGCGGTTCTGAACGCACGAACCAGTCGATGGTTCGTACATGTTCACAGAGTTACGGCGGTCATGGCGAGAGGGAAACGCCCGGTCACATTCCGAACCCGGAAGCTAAGCCTCTCAGCGCCGATGGTACTGCCCTGGAGACGGGGTGGGAGAGTAGGACACCGCCGGACATACTTTATGGAGGGGCCCCAGCATTCGTGCTGGGGCCCCTTCGCCATTCCCGGAACACCGGCGCCAGAAAGTGCACCTTCTGCCCGGCAGAAAGTGCACTGAATGCCCGGGTGGACGCTGCATCAGCGGCGGGGGCGGGGTTCCTTCGTGGTGGCTCCGACGTTGTCGGCGAACCACGCGTTGAGGGTCACCAGGTCCCGCCAGGACGTCCGCACGCGGTCGAGGGTGGCCGCGGTGTGCAGCCACTCCTCGGGCGTCCAGTGGCGGGTGGCGTGCAGGGAGCGGTGCTTGAGGAGGTCAATGCGGTCGTCGTCGGCGGAGAAGCCGGCCGGCACCCGGACCAGGCGGTCGCCTTCGATGTCCCAGCCGCCGACGCGCAGACGGTCGACCTCGGCCGCCAGTCGCGGGCCCTGCACGTCGTCGGCCACGGCGCGGCGGTAGCGGGCGACCTGGTCGGACTCCAGCCGCCAGCACCCGCCCGACACGAGCAGCCCGTCGGCGGAGATCTGCACGTACCAGGAGCCCGCGCCGCGCCCCTCGGGCGTCACGACGGCGCCCTGGTGCGTCTTGTACGGCGTCTTGTCGTGGCTGAAGCGCACATCGCGGTAGGGGCGGAACACCTTGGCGGTGCCGAACTCCGGTGCCAGCTCCTCGAGCAGCGCCGTCATGGGGGCGCGCACGTGGGCCTCGTAGGTGGCGCGGTGCGCCGTCCAGAAGGTCCTGCTGTTGTCGGCCTCCAGGCCCTCGTAGAAGACCAGGCCCTCGTCGGGGAAGCCGTCGAAGGTCATGAGGTCCCGTCCTCGTCGTCCAGCGCGGTGTGCCAGCGCAGCTCCCGGAGGGGCGCGGCCCCGGTCTCCAGCGTCCTGGCCCAGCCGTCGGCCGCCCAGCCCGCGGACTCGAAGAAGTCCGCGGAGGGCCGATCGGATTCCAGCAGCCACGCTTGGAGCCGCGTCACGCCGTCCGCAGTCGCGAGGTCGGCGACGGCGGCGAGCAGCCGGCTGCCGTGGCCCCGGCGGCCCCACCTCGGCTCGACCAGCAAGGGACCCACCTCGGCCGCTGAGGGGTCGTCCTCGACCGGCGCGACACCGACGAAGCCCACCACCTGGTTGCCCTCGAGCGCGACGAGCACGCGGTGCCGGGACGTGGGTGGGGACGCCACCGCGGCCGCCCAGGAGGCAGTCACCGCACCGTCGTCCCACTCGTCGAGCACGGCGGCTGGGAGGACCGTGCGGTAGGCCGTCCGCCAGGTGGTGGCCTGCACGCGGGCGATCGCCGGGGCGTCGCCGGGTTGGGCCGGGCGGACGGAGACGTCGGCCGACCCCGTGAGGCGGGGGAAGGGCGGCAGCGAGGTCACCCGGGCAGCGTAGGTGCCCGGCCCCGGGCCGCGGACGTCGTACCCGGGCGGCAGGATCGGACGGCGTGACCGCTGTGGAACGGCTGCCCGCCGCGCTGGCCAGGCGCATCGCCCTCGCGGCCCAAGGGTTCGCGGAGCCCCGACCTGCCACCGCGGTCGGCACGCGCCAGCTGCGCCGGCTCACCGACCGGCTCGCGGTGCTGCAGATCGACTCGGTGAACGTGCTGTCCCGCTCCCACTACCTGCCCGCCTTCAGCCGGCTCGGCCCCTACCCCCGGCCGGTGCTCGACGCGCTCTCCAACCGGCGGCACGAGCTGTTCGAGTACTGGGCGCACGAGGCCTCCTTCCTCCCCGCCCGGCTGCACCCGTTCCTCCGCTGGCGCATGGCGGCCGCCGAGCAGGAGGCGTGGGGCTCGATGACCCGTGTCCAGCGCGAACGGCCCGAGTACGTGGCCGCCCTGCTCGACCGCATCCGCGTCGACGGTCCGCTCAAGGCCAGCCAGCTGCAGGAGGAGCGCCCCAACCGCCCCGGCAGCATGTGGAACTGGCATGCCGGCAAGGCCGCGCTGGAGTACCTGTTCTTCACCGGTGCGCTCACCGCCACCGCGCGGACCGCCGGCTTCGAGCGGGTGTACGACCTGCCCGAGCGGGTGTTGCCCGCCGACGTCCTGGCGGTCCCGACCCCGTCGCGGCCCGACGCCGTCCGCGAGCTCGTCCGCACGGCCGCACGCGCCCTCGGGGTGGCCACCGAGACCGACCTGCGCGACTACTTCCGCCTCACCCCGGCCGATGCGAGGGCCGCGATCGCCGAGCTGGTCGAGGCCGGCGAGCTGCAGCCGGCCGAGGTCGCCGGGTGGGCTCGCCCGGCGTACCTGGACCCGGCCGCCCGGCGACCCCGGTGGATCCGGGCGCGCGCCCTGCTCAGCCCGTTCGACTCGCTGGTCTGGGAGCGCCCGCGCGTGGAGCGCATCTTCGGGTTCCGGTACCGGCTGGAGATCTACACGCCGGCGGAGAAGCGGGTGCACGGCTACTACGTGCTGCCGTTCCTCCTGGGTGATCGGCTCGTCGCCCGGGTCGACCTCAAGGCCGACCGGCAGGCCGGGGTCCTGCGCGTCCAGGCCGCGCACAGCGAGGAGGGGGTCGACCGGCCCGGGGTGGCGGCCGCGCTCGCCGAGGAGCTCCGGCTCATGGCCGGGTGGATGGGGCTGAGCGACGTCGTCGTCGCCCAGCGGGGCGATCTGTGGCCGGACCTCGATCGCGCCCTGGGCGCCGGGTGAGGCCGGCGAGCCGCCGCACCACCTCCAGGCCGGCCGGCTCGCCCGGCCAGTGCCGCACCAGTGCCTCCTCGCCGGCGGCGCGGACCACCGAGCGCAGCGCCCAGGCCACGACCACCACGTCATCGGCATACCCGAGGACGGGGACGACGTCGGGCACCAGGTCGACCGGCGACAGCAGGTAGCCCAGCAGCAGCCACAGCCGTACCCGCAGGCCGCGGGGGAGGGTGCGGTCGGCGGCCAGCCGGCGCACCAGCCGCACGACGTCGGGCAGCAGGCGCAGCCCGTCGCGGACCGTGAGCCCGTCGGGCCGGGTCCGCCAGAGGACGGCGAGCAGCAGCAGCCACACCAGCAGCAGCCCGCCGGCCACCGTCAGCAGCACCCGCACCCAGTCCACGCCGTCAGTGTGCCGGGCGCCCGGCCGTAGGCTCGGTGCGTGCCAGAGGTCGCGCCGCTCCGGGTCCAGATCATCGCGCAGACGCAGTTCACCCCACCGGCGGACGTCCCGTGGGACACCGACGCCGAGGGCGGTCAGGCGCTCGCCGAGTTCGCCGGACGGGCCTGCTACCAGTCCTGGGACAAGCCGGTTCCGGCGACGGCGACCAACGCCGGCTACCTGCGGCACATCCTCGAGGTCGGCCACCTCTCGGTGCTCGAGCACGGCAGCGTCACGATGTACCTGACCGGCATCTCCCGGTCGCTCGCCCACGAGCTGGTGCGCCACCGGCACTTCTCCTACAGCCAGCTCTCCCAGCGCTGGGTCCCCGAGCACGACGCCGCCGTCGTGGAGCCGGCGGTGATCGCCGCGGACCCGGAGCTGCACGCCCGGTTCCTCGCCGCGACCGAGGCCGCCGCCGCCGCGTACGGCGCGCTGCTGGAGGGTCTGGAGCAGCGCCTCGCCGACGGGCCCAACGCCGTCCTCCGCCGCAAGCAGGCCCGCCAGGCGGCCCGCGCGGTGCTGCCCAACGCGACCGAGACGCGCATCGTCGTCACGGGCAACTACCGGGCCTGGCGGCACTTCATCGCCATGCGGGCCAGCGAGCACGCCGACGTCGAGATGCGCGAGCTGGCGGTCGCCTGCCTGCGCGAGCTGCAGCGGGTGGCCGGCAACGTCTTCGGCGACTTCCGGATGAGCGCGCTGGCCGACGGCACCGAGGTGGCTGCGAGCCCGTTCGTCACGGAGGGCTGAGCGCACCCGCGCGGCGCGTGTGGCGGGTGTTCCCGGCGACCTCGGTGCTGTCGGCGGGCGGTCGTAGGCTCGGACCCGTGGCTGCGCCGATCGACACCCAGTACGAGGACCTCCTGCGGCGGATCCTGGAGCAGGGCACGCCCAAGCAGGACCGCACGGGCACCGGCACGGTCAGCCTCTTCGGCGAGCGGCTCCGGTACGACCTGTCGGAGACCTTCCCGCTGGTCACCACCAAGAAGGTCCACTTCAAGTCGGTGGCCGTCGAGTTGCTGTGGTT
Organism: Blastococcus saxobsidens; assembly: GCF_010682065.1. Classification (GTDB taxonomy): domain Bacteria; phylum Actinomycetota; class Actinomycetes; order Mycobacteriales; family Geodermatophilaceae; genus Blastococcus; species Blastococcus saxobsidens_B. The sequence continues at coordinate 100,724 of NZ_JAAGWG010000019.1, read as the reverse complement.
CCTGCGCGGGGAGAGCAACGTCGGCTGGCTGCGGGACAACGGCGTCACCATCTGGGACGAGTGGGCCTCGCCGGAGGGGGAGCTCGGCCCGGTCTACGGCGTCCAGTGGCGGTCGTGGCCCACGCCGGACGGCGACCACGTCGACCAGATCGCGAACCTGCTGGAGACGCTGCGCACCGACCCCGACTCCCGCCGCATGATCGTCTCGGCGTGGAACGTGGCCGCGCTGCCGGACATGGCGCTGGCGCCCTGCCACGCGTTCTTCCAGTTCTACGTCGCCGACGGCAGGCTCTCCTGCCAGCTCTACCAGCGCAGCGCCGACATGTTCCTCGGCGTGCCGTTCAACATCGCCAGCTACGCGCTCCTGACGAAGATGATCGCCGCCCAGGTGGGCCTGGAGCCGGGCGACTTCGTGTGGGTGGGCGGTGACTGCCACATCTACAGCAACCACGTCGAGCAGGTGCGCGAGCAGCTCTCCCGCGAGGTGCGCTCCTTCCCGACCCTGGAGCTGGCGCCGGCCCCCTCGCTGTTCGACTACACCTACGAGCACTTCGGGGTGCACGGCTACCAGCCGCACCCGGCGATCCGGGCAGCCGTGGCGGTGTGAGCAGGGTCGGGATGATCTGGGCCCAGGCCCGGGGCGGGGTGATCGGCGCCGCCGGCGGGCTGCCGTGGCACCTGCCGGAGGACCTGAAGCTCTTCCGGACGACGACGACCGGCTCCACCGTCGTCATGGGCCGGCGCACCTGGGAGTCGCTGCCCGAGCGGTTCCGGCCGCTGCCCGGGCGGGTCAACGTCGTCCTCACCTCCGACGCGGGCTGGGCGGCCGACGGGGCGCTCCGCGCCGGCTCGGTGGAGCAGGTGCTCGCCGAGCACGACACGTTCTGGGTGATCGGCGGGGGAGCGGTCTACGCGGCCTTCCTGCCGCACGCCGACCGGCTCCTGGTCACCGACATCGACCTGGCCGTGGCGGGCGACACCTGGGCGCCGGCCCTCGACGAGGGCTGGGTGCGCACGTCCCGCGTCCCGACCGAGGGGTGGTCGGTGTCGACCGCGGAGGGGCTGGGCTTCGCCGTGTCGGAGTACGCGCGGGGCACCGTCCCCGCCGCTGGGTAGATTCACCTCATGACCACCGACCCAGCCCGTCCGTTCGGGCGCGTCCTGACGGCGATGGTCACCCCGTTCGCCGAGGACGGCTCGATCGACCTCGCCGGGGCCCAGCAGCTCGCCGCGCACCTGGTCGACCGGTGCGCCAGCGACGGGCTGGTCGTCTTCGGCACGACGGGGGAGTCCCCGACGGTCGGCGACGCCGAGCAGCACGCCGTCCTGGAGGCCGTGCTGGACGCCGTCGGTGACCGGGCGACCGTCGTCGCCGGCGTCGGCACCAACGACACCGCGCACTCGATGGAGCTGACCCGGTCCGCCGAGCGGCTCGGGGTGCACGGCCTGCTGGTCGTCACGCCGTACTACAACCGGCCGCCGCAGGCCGGCCTGCTCCGGCACTTCACGTCGATCGCCGACAGCACCGAGCTGCCGATCATGCTGTACGACATCCCGATCCGCACCGCGATGCCGATCGAGGTGGAGACCCTCGTCCGGGCCGCCGAGCACCCGCGGATCGTCGCGGTCAAGGACGCCAAGGGCGACCTCGGCGCGATGGCCTGGACGATGGCGCGCACCGACCTCGCCTACTACAGCGGCGAGGACATGCTCAACCTGCCGATCCTGGCGCTCGGCGGCGTCGGCATGGTGAGCGTCGTCAGCCACCTCGTCGGCCCGCGTCTGGCCGAGATGCTGGCAGCCGTCGAAGGCGGCGACCTCGCCACCGCCCGGTCGATCAACCAGAGCCTGCTGCCGGTCTACACCGGCATCTTCCGCACCCAGGGCGTCATCACGGTGAAGGCCGCGCTCAACGCGCTCGGCCTGCCCGCCGGTCCCGTCCGGCCGCCGCTGGTCGACGCCACCCCCGAACAGCTCGCGCAGTTGCGCGACGACCTCGCCGCTGGAGGCGTACCCCTGTGAGTGGTCAGGTCACCCAACCGCACCTCGATCTCAAGGCGCCGCCGCCGCTGCCCGAGGGCGGCCTGCGCGTCATGGCCCTCGGCGGCCTCGGCGAGATCGGCCGCAACATGGCCGTGCTGGAGTTCGACGGGAAGCTGCTGATCATCGACTGCGGCGTCCTCTTCCCGGAGGCCGACCAGCCCGGCGTCGACCTGATCCTGCCGGACTTCGGCGTCATCGAGCACCGCCTCGACGACGTCGTCGCCGTCGTCCTCACCCACGGGCACGAGGATCACATCGGGGCCATCCCGTACCTGCTGCGCATGCGCGAGGACATCCCGCTGGTCGGCTCGCGGTTCACCCTGGCGCTGGTCGCGGCCAAGCTCCGCGAGCACCGGCTGGACGCGACGTTGGTGGAGGTGACCGCCGGTGACGACCACCTGGCCGGGCCGTTCCACTGCGAGTTCATCTCGGTCAACCACTCGATCCCCGACGCGCTGGCCGTCGCGGTGCACACCCCGGCGGGCGTGCTGGTGCACACCGGCGACTTCAAGATGGACCAGCTGCCGCTCGACGGCGTCCTCACCGACCTGGGCGCGTTCGCGCGGCTCGGCGTCGAGGGCATCGACCTGCTGCTGGCCGACTCCACCAACGCCGAGGTGCCCGGCTTCGTCACCCCGGAGCGGTCCATCGGCCCGGTGCTCGAGGACGTCTTCGCCCGCGCCACCCAGCGGCTGATCGTGTCCAGCTTCGCCAGCCACGTGCACCGCATCCAGCAGGTCCTCAACGCGGCCGACAAGCACGGCCGCAAGGTCGCGCTGGTGGGCCGCTCGATGGTCCGCAACATGGGGGTGGCCCGCGACCTCGGGCTGCTGCACGTGGCGCCGGGCCTGATGGTCTCCCTGGACGACGCGGCGAAGATGCCGGCGGAGCAGGTCGTGCTGGTGAGCACCGGGTCGCAGGGCGAGCCGCTGTCGGCGCTGGGGCGCATGGCCCGCGGCGACCACCACCAGGTCACGATCGAGGCCGGCGACACCGTCGTCCTCGCCTCGTCCCTGGTGCCGGGCAACGAGACCGCGGTCTACAAGGTCATCAACGGGCTGGCCCGGCTGGGCGCGACCGTGGTGCACAAGGAGACGGCGCGGGTGCACGTCTCCGGGCACGCGCCGGCCGGTGAGCTGCGCACGCTGCTCAACGTCGCCAAGCCGCGCTACCTGATGCCGGTGCACGGGGAGTGGCGGCACCTGCGGGCGCACGCCAAGCTCGCCGAGGAGACCGGCATGGCCACCGACCGCATCCTGCTCGCCGAGGACGGCGTCGTCGTGGACCTCGTCGACGGCAAGGCGACGATCGTCGGCTCGGTGCCGATCGGCAACGTGTACGTCGACGGGCTGAACGTCGGCGACGTCGGCGAGGAGTCGCTGCAGGCCCGCCGGATCCTCGGCGACGAGGGCTTCGTGGCGCTGACCGTGGTGGTCGAGCCGTCCACCCGCACCATCGTGCGGCCGGTGCACCTGTCGACGAAGGGGTTCTCCGACGACCCGTCGGCCTTCGACGAGGTGCTGCGCCTCGTCGAGGACAACCTGCGGCGGGCGCTGCAGGACGACGACGTCGACGCGCACCGGATGTCGCAGATCATCCGCCGGACGGTGGGCAAGTGGGTGTCGGACAAGCACCGCCGCCGCCCGATGATCATCCCCACCGTCCTCGAGGTCTGAGGGAAGCGCGGTAGCTCAACCGGAGCGGAGGCCGGTGTCCAACGCGGACAGAAGGCGGGCGACCCGGCCGGCTCCGGTCGGAGCGGACGGGTAGCGACGGAGGACCTCGACGAGTCGCGGTGTCGCGCGACGACGGGCCCGCTCGATCCACTCGTCCCCGACCGAGGGGTCGTCCCCGGCCGCCGCCTCGGCCGCGCGTGCGGCCCGCGCGGCCGAGCCCAGGATGTGACCGACCTGGGTCGCCTTCGCCAGCGGGTGCAGGTAGGCGGCCGCGGCCGCATCGCCGGCCGCTCGGGCTGCGTGCGCGGCGGCCTCGCTCGTCGCGCTCCTCGCCGCCCGGTGCGCCTCCACCGCGGTGGAGCGCTGCAGGTTGGTCCGCTCCGCGCCGAGGACGAAGGCCCAGGCGGCGTCGACGGCGGCTCGGGCACGCAGGTCCGTGGGGTGGTCCTGCTCGACGAGGGGCAGCACCTCGACGGCTGCCTCCACGGCGTAGCGCACGACGACCCGCAGGTCCTCGGCGCTCAGCTCGATGTCGTTCCCGCCGACCACCACGCCGTCATCGTGGCAGGCGCTCGGCGGTGACGACCAGGTTGTCCGTGTAGCTGCGGGCGCCGGAGTCGAAGTCGCCGGTGCAGGTGATCAGCCGGAGCACGTCGGCGGCGGTTGCACCGAAGACGGCAGCGGTGGGGAACTCGCCCTTGGCGACCTGCTGGGTCTGCGACACCGCGTAGCGCGCCGTGCTCCCGTCGGCCACCGTCACCTCGACGACGTCGCCGGGTTCGAGTGCCCCCAGTTCGTAGAAGACGGCCGGGCCAGCGGTGGAATCGACGTGGCCCATGAGCACGGTCGGCCCGCGTGCACCCGGTCGACCACCGCCGGTGAACCAGCCGACGCGGTCGTAGTCGGCGGGCACCTCCGCGGTTCCGTCCGGGGCCACCCCGAGGTCGACGAGCTCCTCGGAGAGCCCGAGCGCCGGCACCGACACGGAGACCGGGACGGGCACCGAGGCCGGATCGACCACGGGGGAGGCCGGCGGAGCCCCGGTCCCCGCCCCGTCCGTCGGTGCGGACGGGGCGCTGGACGCGGGTGCGGAGGGGAAGGCGGCCCCGGAAACGCCGTCGCCCTGGCCGGCGCAACCGACCAGGAGCGCCGCGGCTCCGGTGCCGGCCAGGAGCCGACGGAGCAGCGCCGCGGATCCGGGGCGCACCGTCAGTTCTCCGTGGTGGCGCGGCGGCGGAGGACGACCGCCCCGGCCGCGGCGAGCGCACCCAGGCCGGCCACTGCGGGCAGGACCGCAGAGGACGAGGAGTCCACGGCCGTGCCACCGGCGCCGGTCTCGACGCCGCCGACCGGGATCTCGGTCAGCTGGCCGCGGACCGCTCCGGCCGGGTTGGCCGCGGTGTGGGTGTCGGTGAAGAAGGCCGACGGGTTCGCCTCGATCTCGGCCAAGGTGAAGCCCTCACCGGTGTCGGTGCCCTCGGGAGCCACTCCGGTCGTGAACGGGCCCTCCAGGCAGCCGCTGCTCACCAGCGTGCCCGAGCCGTCGTCCTCGGGGTTGGGGAACGCGATCCGCGGGGGACCGGACTCGCCGGCACCGGCCTCGTGGATGTGGGTGGCCGTCTTCGCGGGGCTCTCGTAGGGCGGCGTGATGCCCTGGACCGAGATGTCGTAGCAGATGACCTCGAGGTCGGCATTGATCCGGTACGTGAAGGTCCCGGACGCCCCGGCCGTGCCCGGCGTGGGCTCCCCGTCGGAGTTGACGACCATGTCCGGCGTCGCCATGGCGGTGAAGGCGCTGGTGAAGGTCGAGGGCGGGGACACCTCGGTCTCGGCGGAGGCGACGGCGCCACCCGTGAGGACGAGGGCGCCGGCGGCACCGGCGACGAGGGCGGTTCGGGCGGCGGTGGGGCGCATGCGGGTCACGGGAGCTCCTGGGATCGGTGGACGGTCACCCGTACCTACGGAGCCCGGCCGGCCCACGTTCACCGATCACTCAGAAAGTCGAGCGGAGGACCACCGAGCCGTCGGCGTCGACCACCTCGAAGCCCGCGGCGTCCTCCCGGAGCACCGACGAGTTCAGGTTGCACACCAACCGTGCGGGCCCGACCCCGAGGAACTGCCCGGCGGGCACGACGTCGCCGTCCTCCTCGGTGACCGACACGCGGTAGACCTCCCCGGCGGTGAAGCCCTGGCCGGCGAGCTGCACCTCCACGCCCCAGGTGTGCGGAACCACATCGGCCGACGCGGTGATGTCCTCGGCCGCGACCTGGACGGCGACGGCCTCGCGCGGTGGCTGCTCAGGAACCGGCCGGACCAACCAGCCGGCGCCGAACCCGGCCGCCGCGACACCCACCGCGGCGGCCGCGGCCAGCGTCCGGTTCCGACGCCGCCGGGACCCCAGGTCCACCGGCCGCTCGGCCTCCTCGGCCGCGATGCGGGCCAGCACGGCCTCGCCCAGCCCCGGCGGGACCGGCGGTACCTCGTCGAGCCGTGCGGGATCGGCGTCGGCCAACCGGGCCCGCAGGGGGGCCAGTGCTGCCAGCTCCGCCCGGCAGTCGGCGCAGCCGTCGAGGTGGGCGCGTACCGCGGCTCGCTCGGCGGCGGTGCCGTGGCCCAGCGCGTAGACCCCCAGCTGCTCCCGCAGGGCCCGGTGCCCGTCCGCCGGTCGCTCGTTCACGGCTCCACCCCCATCTCCTCCATCGCCAGGCGCAGGGCCTTCAATCCGTAGAACACCCGGCTCCGCAGCGTGCCCACCGGGATGCCCAGCTCGGCGGCGACCTCGTCGTGGGACCTACCGCGCAGATGGGTCTGCACGATCGCGGTCCGGTGATCGTCGCTGATCCGCCGGAGAGCCTCCTCGACCACCCACGAGTCCACGAGCCGCTCGTCCAGGGCCGCACCCCCCGTGCCGACCGTGGCATCGAGGTCGCTGCCGTCGGTGAGGTCCCGCTGCCACGGACGGACGGCGAATCTGCGCGCCTCGTCGACGACGACGTTGCGCGCGATGGCGAACAACCAGGTGCGCAGGCTCGCCAGCTGCGGATCATAGGAGTGCATCGCGCGCCAGGCCCGCAGGAACACCTCCTGGACGACGTCCTGCGCCGCGCCGCCGTCCCCCAGCTGGCGCAGGGCGAAGCGGTAGATCTCGGGCCCGTGGGCGTTGTAGGCGGCGCGGACGTCGAGCTCCTGGGATGCCGCGTGCTCGCGCCGTCGCGCCACAGCCGTTCTCCCTCCGTGCCTGTACCTGTCCCGTTGGTACGGCCGCCACGGCTGCAGCGTTCACCGGACCTCTAGCGGCCCACGACCTCGATCGGCGCGATGCCCTCGGCGGCCGGCAGCTCGAAGCCCCAGACCTGCGCGTAGAAAGAGAGCTCGCCGTCCAGGGCCGCGCGGATGTTCTCCGCCTTGCGGAAGCCGTGCTGCTCGCCGGGGAAGAGCAGGTAGGCGTGCGGCACGCCCCGCTCCCGCAGCGCCGCCACGATCGCCTCGGCCTGCGACGGCGGGACGACCGCGTCCTCGGAGCCCTGGAACACGGCGAGCGGGGTGTCGAAGCTGTCGACGTGGTTGATCGGCGACCGCTCGGCGTGGACCGGGTTGCCCGAGGGGCCCGCATCCGGGTCGTAGGGCGCCACCAGGCCGTCGAGGTACCGCGACTCGAACTTGTGGGTCTCGGCGGCCAGTGCCCCCAGGTCGGCGACGCCGAAGTGGCTGGCCCCGGCGGTGAAGACGCCCGGGCGCATGCTGAGCGCGGCGAGCACCGTGTAGCCGCCGGCCGAGCCACCGCGGATCGCCATCCGCCGAGGATCCACCCGTCCGGCGTCGGCGAGGTGCTGCGCGCAGGCCACGACGTCGTCCAGGTCGACGACGCCCCAGCGGCCCTGCAGCGCGTCGCGGTACCGGCGGCCGTACCCGGTGGAGCCCCGGTAGTCCACGTGCGCGACGCAGAAGCCGCGGGACGTGAAGTACTGGATCTCGAGGTTCAGCACGCGGTCGTGGCTGGACGTCGGCCCACCGTGCACCATCACGATCAGCGGGGGGAGCTCGCCCTGCGGGGCGCTCGCCTCAGGGTTGGTGGGCGGGTAGACCACCGCGTGGGCCACCTCGATGCCGGTGCCGTCGTCCGGGGTCGGGAAGGTCACGAACTCGGGGCGGGAGAACCAGGCCGGGTCGAGCCCGAGGTCGCGGGCGGGGCGCAGCACCTCGACGGACCCGCCGTCGGCGTCGACGGACAGCACCACCCGCTCCGCCGCCGGTCCGCCGGCCGCGCAGACGATCCGGGCGCCCTGCGCGCGCACGAAGGAGAACGAGGCGTAGGGCAGGTCGAGCTCGCGGAGGTCGCCGCCGGGGGAGAGGACCGCGAGCCGGTCGGCGCCGTCACGGCCGTAGGCGAGCGCGATCCGCCCGTCGTCCATCAGGGCGAACCGGCTCTGGTCGAACCGCCACTGCGGGCCGGCGATGTCGCTGCCGACGTCCAGCACCAGGTCCGTCCCGCCGTCCGGGCGCCACCGGTAGAGCGACCAGACGTCGGTGCGGTCGCAGAGGAACCACAGCGAGCCGTCGGGCCCCCACGTCGGCTGGACCACCGACTCGCCGGGGCCACCGGCTACGACCATCTCGTTACCGTCACCCGACCGAACGACCAGCTGGGCGGCGTCCCAGGGCATGGCGGGGTGGTCCCACTGCAGCCAGCACAGCGATCCGTCGGCCGACAGCCGCGGGTCGGAGACGAAGTCCGGCCCCCTCACCAGCACCTGGGAACCGCCGTCGGGTCGCACCCGGACGATCTCGTCGACCACGTCGGCCGCGGCACCCGACGCGCTGTGCGTCTCGCGCACGGCCAGCACGCCGTCGGGGGTGATCCGCAGGTCCGCGTACCGCACGCCCGCCGGGATCGCCGGCTCCGGGCTCACGACGACGGGAGAGCCGTCGGTGCCGATCCGGTACAGCCGCTGGTCCGAGTAGTCCGTGAACCACAGGACGCCGCCGGAGACCGTCCACGAGCCACCGCCGTACTCGTGCACCCGGGTGCGCGCGTTCCACGGGGCGGGGAGGACGTCGACGACCGCGCCGTCGGCGGAGCGGCGGACGAGCACCGACCGGCCGCCCTCGGCCGGGCGGGCCTCGGACCACCAGACGTCGCTGCCGTCAACGACGACCTCCTCCAGCCTGGCCGCCGTGCGGACCACCAGCTCGGAGGTGATCGGGGTGGGCCAGCTGCCGTGGGGGAGCGGGGCGCTCATGCCGGTCACGGTAGCCGCGTTCGCCCGGGTGGTCGGACCTCGGCGGACCGGTCCGGACCTGTAGCCGGTCGGCAGACCGGCCACTAGCGTGCGTGCACAGTGGTTCCGGACGCCGCTCCGGGCAGTGGATGCCTCGCGACGGACGGCGCCGCAGCGCCCGCGGCGAGCCACCGTCCCTCCACCGGGGACGGCACGGTCGACCGGGGCGGGACGCACCTCCGAGAGGGAAGGGGGATGGGGCGGTGGGGCCGCCGAGCGGCCCGGAGCCCCGACCACCGATGAGCGATCACGACCACGACCACGACCACGACCACCCGCAGTACAGCGAACTGTCCGAGATGGAAGCGAAGGTCCGCGCGCTCGAGACCCTGCTGACGGAGAAGGGCCTGGTGGACCGGGCCGCCCTGGATGCCGTGGTGGAGCGCTACGAGAAGGAGGTCGGTCCGCACAACGGTGCCCAGGTCGTCGCCAAGGCCTGGACCGACGCGGACTACCGGCGGTGGCTGCTCGAGGACGCGGACGCCGCCATCGCCTCGCTGGGGCACGTGGGGCGCCAGGGGGAGCACATGGTCGCCCTGGAGAACACCCCCGAGCGCCACAACATGGTGGTGTGCACCCTCTGCTCGTGCTACCCGTGGCCCGTGCTCGGGCTTCCGCCGGTCTGGTACAAATCGCCGGCCTACCGGTCGAAGGTGGTCATCGACCCGCGCGGAGTGCTGGCGGATTTCGGCGTCTCGTTGCCCGAGGGCACCGAGATCAAGGTCTGGGACTCGACGGCGGAGATGCGCTACCTGGTCATCCCGCTGCGTCCCGAGGGGACGGACGGCATGAGCGAGGAGCGACTGGCCGAGCTCGTGACCCGGGACAGCATGATCGGCACCGGGCTCGTCCACGCACCGTCGGGAGCCGCCCGGTGAACGGCGTGCACGACACGGGGGGCATGCAGGGGTTCGGACCGGTCCTCCCGGAGCCCGGGGAACCTCCGTTCCACGCCGAGTGGGAGAGGCGCGCCTTCGCCATCACGCTCGCACTGGGCGCGCTCGGGCTCTGGAACATCGACCAGATGCGGCACGAGCGCGAGTCCCTGCCCCCGGCCGAGTACCTGGCCAGCAGCTACTACCGCATCTGGTTCCGCGCGGTGGAGAACGCGGTCCGCGAGCTGGAGCTCCTGGACCGGGAGGGCCTCAGGGCGCGCACCGCCGAGGAGCTCACCGGGCTGTTCTCGTCACGGTCGAGCTACGAGCGGCGCATCGGGGCCGGGCCGGTCTTCCGGGCGGGCCAGCCGGTGCGGACCCGCACCATCAACCCGAGCGGGCACACGCGCCTGCCCCGCTACGCGCGTGGCCGGGTCGGCACCGTGCTCGCGGTCCGTGGCGCGCACGTCTTCCCCGATCGCCATGCCGTGCCGCTCGGTCAGGAGCCGGACCCCACCCCCGAATGGCTCTACACCGTCGAGTTCCGCGCAGAGGAGCTCTGGGGCCAGGACGCCGACCCCACCGTCACCGTGTCGATCGACGCCTGGGAGCCCTACCTGGAGGCCGCCTGATGGACACGACCGCCGCCGCGACGCTGGCGCGCATCTCCGCGGCTGCGGGCACCGAGCTGCCGCTGCCACCGCCCGGCGGCGAGCAGGTCTTCGCCGCTCCCTGGCAGGCTCAGGTCTTCGCGATGACCGTGACCCTGCACGAGGCGGGTGCGTTCACGTGGTCGGAGTGGGCGCGCACCCTGGGGCGGCACGTCTCCGATGGCCGGCCCGACGGCAGCGACTACTACGAGCGCTGGGCCGACGCACTGGCAGAGATGCTCCGGAACCGCGGCATCGCGAGCCAGGAGGACATCGAGCGGGCGACGAGAGCCTGGCACGAGGCCGCCGCACGCACGCCGCACGGGATGCCGATCGAGCTGTGATCGACGGAATGCCGACCCGATCCGTCGATCCCCGGGCACGTCCGACGGCCGTTTCCCGTGCGTGTGACGTTATGGGGGAGCTGGCGAGGTGGGGGACACGATGCCCGGCCTGCCCGTTCCGGGCCCTCGGCGGGCTTACCGTCTGACGCATGCCTGCCCGCACCACGTCGACGCGCCGGCCGGCCGCCACCCGCAGCCGGTCCGGATCGACGGCGGCGAGCAAGAAGCGGCCGCCCGCCAAGCGCGCTCCCAATCGCCGTCCGGCCGCCAAGAAGAAGCAGCCGTCCGGTCCCGGTTTCTGGCGCATCGCCAGCGGGGGGTGGAACCTGCTCGCGCGGGGGGCCGGCGGGCTCGCCCGCTCGGTCGCCCGGCCGGAGGAGGCCGAGCCGCTCGCCCCGGAGCACCGCCGTGACGGGGTCGGCCTGGCCGTCCTCGGGCTCGCGATCGTGCTCGGCGCCGCCGCGTGGAGCAACGGCATCGGGCCCGTGGGGACCGCGCTGACCGACGGCGTCCGCTGGGTCATCGGGTCGCTGGTGATGGCGCTGCCCGTCGTCCTCTTCTTCGCCGCCCTGCGGCTGCTGCGCCGCGGGCCGCGTCCCGAGGCGCGTGGCCGGCTGGTCATCGGCTGGCTGTGCACGATCGCCTCGATCCTCGGCATCGCCCAGGTGCTCGGTGCCGGGGGCGACCCGCAGAACGGCGTCCCGGGCTCCGGTGGGCTCGTCGGCTGGGCGGTCGGCACGCCGCTGGTCGCCGGGCTGGGGGCGGTCGTCGCCGTCGTCCTGCTGTTCCTGCTCGCGTTCTTCGGGCTGCTCGTCATCACCGCGACGCCGGTCCACCAGATCCCCGAGCGGCTGCGTGAGTTCACCGACCGCCTGCTGGGCCGGGACGACTACGACGAGGACTACGACGAGTACGACGACGAGGAGGAGGACGAGGAGCCGGCTCCCAAGAGCCGCCGTCGCCGTTCCCTGTCGGAGGACCTGCTCACCACCGGGCCCATCGACCACGCCGCCTACGCCGAGGCCCCCGAGGCGACCCGCACCACCGAGCCCGAGCACACCGTGCTGGCGTCCCCGCCGCCGGTACCGGCCGCGCGACCGCCGATCGTGGACCGCACGTCCCCGCCCGAGGACCTGCCGCCGATCACCGAGCCGGAGCAGCTGTCCATCCAGCCGGTCGAGGGCGACTACGTCCTCCCGGCGCTGTCCATGCTGCGGCCCGGCGACCCGCCGCGGGCCCGGTCGAAGGCCAACGACGTCGCCATCGAGGCGATCAGCGGCGTGCTCGACCAGTTCAACATCGACGCCGCCGTCACCGGCTTCACCCGCGGCCCGACGGTCACCCGGTACGAGGTCGAGCTCGGCCAGGGCGTCAAGGTCGAGAAGATCACCGCGCTGACCCGCAACATGGCCTACGCGGTGGCCAACGACAACATCCGCATCCTGGCGCCGATCCCGGGCAAGTCCGCCGTCGGCATCGAGGTGCCCAACACCGACCGCGAGAAGGTGTCGCTCGGCGACGTCCTCCGGTCCGGCGCGGCCAAGCAGGACCCGCACCCGATGCTGGTCGGCCTCGGCAAGGACATCGAGGGCGGCTTCGTCTGCGCCAACCTGGCGAAGATGCCCCACCTGCTGGTCGCCGGCGCCACCGGTGCCGGTAAGTCCAGCTGCGTCAACTCGATCCTGACCTCGCTGCTGCTGCGCGCGACGCCCGACCAGCTGCGGATGATCCTGGTCGACCCGAAGATGGTCGAGCTGACGCCCTACGACGGCATCCCGCACCTGATCACGCCGATCATCACCGACCCCAAGAAGGCCGCCACCGCGCTGGCCTGGCTGGTCGAGGAGATGGAGCAGCGCTACCAGGACATGAAGTCCACGGGTGTGCGGCACATCGACGACTTCAACCGCAAGGTCGACAAGGGCGAGATCACCGTGCCCCCGGGCAGCGAGCGGGTCTACCGCCGCTACCCCTACATCCTGGCGATCGTCGACGAGCTCGCCGACCTGATGATGGTGGCCCCCCGCGACGTGGAGGAGCACATCGTCCGGATCACCCAGAAGGCGCGTGCCGCGGGCATCCACCTGATCCTGGCCACGCAGCGCCCGTCGGTCGACGTCGTCACCGGGCTGATCAAGGCCAACGTGCCCTCGCGCCTGGCCTTCTCCACCTCCAGCCTCACCGACAGCCGGGTCATCCTCGACCAGCCCGGCGCGGAGAAGCTCATCGGCATGGGTGACGCGCTCTTCATGCCGATCGGCGCGGGCAAGCCGATGCGCGTCCAGGGCGCCTTCGTGTCCGACGCCGAGATCGAGGCGGTCGTCGAGTTCAGCAAGCGGCAGGCCGAGCCCGAGTACCGCGAGGAGGTCTTCTCCGCCGGCTCCGCGGCCGGTGAGCAGAAGGAGATCGACGAGGACATCGGCGGTGACCTGGACCTGCTGCTGCAGGCGGTCGAGCTCATCGTCACCAGTCAGTTCGGCTCCACGTCGATGCTGCAGCGCAAGCTGCGGGTCGGCTTCGCCAAGGCCGGGCGGCTCATGGACCTCATGGAGAGCCGCGGCATCGTCGGCCCCTCCGAGGGGTCCAAGGCCCGGGACGTCCTCATCAAGCCCGACGAGCTGGAGTCGGTGCTGTTCACCCTGCGCGGCGGGGCGGCCTGATCCGGCTGACGGCCGCGGAGAGGGGCGAGGTCGTCGCCCGGGCTCACCCTGCGCGGCGGGGCGGCCTGATCCGGCTGACGGCCGCGGAGAGGGGCGAGGTCGTCGCCCGGGCTCACCCTGCGCGGCGGGGCGGCCTGATCGGGCGAGCAGTGGGGGAGACCTCATCAGGATCACCCCGCCGAGCGGTGGGGACGGCTCCGACGGTGACTACGATGGTCGGGTGACAGCCGCGCCCGACCATGCCCGGACCGTGGCGGTGGTGACCCTCGGATGTGCCCGCAACGAGGTCGACTCCGAAGAGCTGGCCGGCCGGCTGGCCGCGGAGGGGTACCGGCTCGTCGAGGACGCCGACGGCGCCGACGCCGTCCTGGTCAACACCTGCGGCTTCATCGAGACGGCCAAGAAGGACTCCGTCGACGCCATCCTGACCGCCACCGACTCCGGCGCCTCCGTCGTCGCCGTCGGCTGCATGGCCGAGCGTTACGGCTCGGAGCTGGCCGGGGCGCTGCCAGAGGCCACGGTCCTGGGGTTCGACGACTACGCGGACATCGGCGGCCGGCTGGACGACGTCCTCTCCGGTCGCCCCCTGGTGCCGCACACCCCACGGGACCGCCGGACGCTGCTGCCGATCAGCCCCGTCCAGCGGACCGCCGCGGTGTCGGCGCCGGACTCGCCCGCCATCCCCGGGCACGACTGGCTGCGCCGCATGCGGCTGGCCTCCGGCCCGACGGCGGCGCTCAAGCTCGCGTCGGGCTGCGACCGGCGCTGCGCCTTCTGCGCGATCCCCACCTTCCGCGGCGCGTTCGTGTCCCGGCCGCCGGCCGAGGTGCTCGGCGAGGCGCAGTGGCTGGCCTCGCAGGGCGTGACCGAGCTCGTGCTGGTCAGCGAGAACTCCACGTCCTACGGCAAGGACCTCGGGGACCTGCGCTCCCTGGAGAAGCTCCTCCCGGAGCTCGCGGCCGTCGAGGGCATCGTCCGCGTGCGGGTGGCCTACCTGCAGCCGGCCGAGCTCCGGCCGGGGCTGCTGGAGCTGATCGCCACCACGCGGGGCGTCGCGCCGTACTTCGACCTGTCCTTCCAGCACTCCTCGCCGACGCTGCTGCGCCGCATGCGCCGATTCGGCGGCACCGAGGACTTCCTGCGCACCATCGAGCGCGCCCGTAGCCTGGCGCCCGGCGCCGGGTTCCGCACCAACGTCATCCTCGGCTTCCCGGGGGAGACCGAGGAGGACGTCGCGGAGCTGGAGCGCTTCCTCACCGAGGGCCGCCTGGACGCGGTCGGTGTCTTCGGCTACTCCGACGAGGAGGGCACCGAAGCCATGCGGCTGCCCGGAAAGCTCGACCAGTCAGAGATCGACGCGCGCGTCCGGCGGGTCACCGACCTGGTCGAGGAGCTGACCGCCCAGCGGGCCGAGGACCGGGTCGGCGAGCGCGTCGAGGTGCTGCTCACCGAGGACCTCGCCGACGACGAGGGGCCGGGCACCTGGTCGGGCCACGCCGCGCACCAGGACCCGGATGCCGACGGCACCACCACGGTCACCGGTGTCCCCGAGGGCGCGGTCGCCGGCGAGCTGGTCACCGCCGAGGTCGTCGGCACCGAGGGGATCGACCTGGTGGCGCGCGTGCTCGTGCCCGCCGTGACGCCGGCCGGGCGGCGAGCGCGGTGACCGACGTCGCCCCGGACCCGGCCGCGACCCCGCCCCAGTCGGCGAAGCTGGTCAACCTCCCCAACGCGCTGACGCTGCTGCGGCTGGCCTTCGTGCCGGTGTTCGCCGTGCTGCTGCTGCAGGACGACGGGCTGGACGACGCCGGCCGCTACTGGGCCACGCTGGTCTTCGGCCTGGCGATCATCACCGACCGGTACGACGGGCAGATCGCGCGCCGCACCGGTCAGGTCACCGAGTTCGGCAAGCTGGCCGACCCGATCGCGGACAAGGCGCTCACCGGCACCGCGCTGATCGGGCTGTCGGTGCTCGCGTTCCTGCCCTGGTGGGTCACGGTGGTCATCCTGGTCCGCGAGGTCGGGGTCACCCTGCTGCGCTTCTGGGTCATCCGCCACGGCGTGATCGCCGCGAGCCGGGGCGGCAAGGTGAAGACGGTCGTGCAGGCGCTGGCGATCGCCCTGTACATCCTGCCGCTCTCCGGCCTGATGGCCTCGGCGCGCTGGTGGGTCATGGCCGCCGCGGTGCTGCTGACCGTGCTCTCGGGGCTGGACTACGTGTACCGCGCGGTCACGCTGCGCCAGACGAGCGCGCGGGCGATGCGCGCGGCGACCGCCCGCCGCGCTGCCGGGCCCGGCACCGGCGGCACCGGCGCGGGGACCCGCACCGACACCGCGGCCTGAGCCGGTGGCGGCGTCCCCCGACCTGGCGGCCCTCGCCGGCCAGGTGCACCGGGCGCTGCTCGCCCGCAGGGAGACGGTCGCCGCCGCCGAGTCGCTCACCGCCGGGCTGCTCTGCGCAGCCCTGGCCTCGGTGCCCGGTGCCAGCGCGACCCTCCGCGGTGGCGCCGTCGTCTACGCCACCGACCTCAAGGCGACCCTGGCGGGCGTGCCCGAGGGAGTGCTGGCCGAGCACGGCCCGGTGAGCCCGCAGACCGCGGCGGCGCTCGCCGAGGGCATCCGGCTGCGCTGCGGCGCCGACTGGGGCGTGGGGCTGACCGGGGTGGCCGGTCCCGACCCCGTGGACGGGCACGGGCCGGGCCGGGTCTACCTGGGCACCAGCGACGGCGAGCGCACCGACGTGGCGCAGCTGGACCTGCCCGGCGGCCGGGCCGACGTGCGCAGCGCTGCGGTCGCCTCGGCGTTCCGCACGCTGCTGGAGCGGCTGGCCGGGAAGCCGAGCTCCGTCACAGGCGTTACGCCATGAGCGGACTCGGCCCCGTCGGTGGGCTGACGGCGTGCGCGCCGCGTACCGTGAGCGCACGGTGCCTGACGGCACCGCCGCTTCCCCGCAGGCAGGACAGGAGACGGCCATGACGCTGCTGCGCACCCAGCTCGGGAACACGCTGCGCGGCCACCGGCTGCGTCAGCACCGCACGTTGCGCGACGTCTCCGGGGCTGCCCGGGTCAGCCTGGGCTACCTCTCCGAGGTCGAGCGCGGCCAGAAGGAGGCCTCCTCGGAGCTGCTCGCCTCCATCTGCGACGCCCTCGAGGTGGAACTGGCCGACCTCCTCGCCGAGGTCAGCCTGGAGCTGCGGGTCGCCGCCGCCGGAGCCGACGTCCGCCCGCTGGCCGCACCCGGGGAGACCCGCGAGGCCGAGCCCGCCGCGGCCGCCGAGCAGGGCGCCCCGGCCGCCGAGCCCGCCCTCGCGCTGGTCGGTGCGGGTGCGCAGGGCCGGGCCGCGCGCCGTCAGGGCGACGCGGTCTCCCTCGCCGCCTGACGGCCCGGCCGCGCCACTGGGGGACGGCGTCGGACGGCGCCGTTCGTCCCGGGGTCGTGCACCGCACGCTGAGCGCTCACCGCAGCGGCAGGCCCCGGGTGAACACCACCCGATCGCGTCCCGGGCCGGCGTGCCCGGGGGAGGGCGCCGGGTGCGCCCCGCAGCGGGCGGCCAGACGGCCGGCGAGGTCGGCGAAGCGTTCCAGCAGCCGGGTCGCGATCCCGTGCCCGCGGAACCGGGGGTGCACCGCGACGGCGTGCACCACGGCCAGCCGGTCGGCGCTCACCACGCCGAGCAGGTAGCCCGCTTCCTCGTCGTCGGCGGTGAGCGCCACCGCACCGAAGCCGCCCAGCTGGTGGAAGAAGACCGGGTCGTGCAGCGCGCGGACCGCGTCGTCGTCCAGCTGGCTGCCGGACCAGAACTCGCCCCGGCTGGCGAGCAGCCTGCCCAGCAGCGCACCGGCGGAGAGCTCCTCGAACCCGACCAGCCGGAGGTCGCCGGCGGTCACCGCGCCGCCCGCGCGGCGATCAGCTCCGCCCGGCTCGGTGGGTCGGCGCCCACCCGGCTGCAGTTCAGGGCGGCTCCCAGCGCGGCGTCGTCGACCAGTGCCAGCAGCTGGTCGTCGGAGGCCGCCTCGAGGGCGGCGCGGCCGGTGATGCCGGCCGCCAGGAGACCGGTCAGCAGCCCTGCTGCGAGGGAGTCGCCCGCACCGACGGTGTCGACGACGTCGACCGGCGGGATGTCCCGGCGGAGCACCGGTCCGCCGGGCCGGGCGATGCGCAGCGGTGCGCCGCCGTCGGTGAGCACGACCAGGGCGGGGCCGCGTCCTGCCCAGCGCCGCGCCGCCTCGTCCAGGTCGGCGGTGCCCGGCTCCAGCCAGGTCAGGTCCTCGGCGCTGACCTTGACCAGGTCGGCGCGGGAGACCAGCGCGTCCAGGCGGCGGGTCACCGACTCCCGGTCATTTCCCAGGGTGGCGCCCACCGGTCCGTCGGCCAGCATGGGCCGGATGTTCGGGTCGACGCTGACCAGTGCGGAGCCGGCCAGGCGGTCGACCAGCCGCGCGATGGCGGTGCTGCCGGGCTCGGTCCAGCTGGAGATCGAGCCGACGTGCAGTGCGCCGACGTCGTCGGGCAGCGCGCGGGTGAGCTCGTCGTCGGTCCACTGCCAGTCGGCGGCGCCGAGGACGTGGAAGCCGTAGTCGGGCGAGCCGTCCTCGCCGAGGCCGACGACGGCCAGGCTGACCGGCTCGGCGGCGTCGACGAATCCCGCGGTGTCGACGCCCGCCAGCTCGGCGTGCCGGCGGAGGTTCGCGGCCAGGGGGCCGGTGCCGAGACGGGCCAGCAGCCGCACGTGGGCCGCCAGGCGGCCGGCCGCCACGGCGACGTTGAGCGCGTTGCCGCCGGGGCGGGCGACGTACTGCGGCGATGTCCCCTCCGGTCCGGCGCCGGCCTCCGGCACGGGCAGCAGGTCGACGACGAGCTCTCCGAGGACGCACAGGACGGGGCTGGCGGGCGGCACGACCGAACCCTAGCCGCGACCCGGAGGGCCTGCGTTGGCTGCCGAGGGTGACCACCTGGGACGATGATGGGGACGAGCATCGCCGGGCCGGCCAGCGTGCCGGAGCAGGAGGACCCAGTTCCATGCCCAACCCGTTCGTGAAGCTGTGGAAGTACCTGACCGCGTCGGCCAACGCGCAGATCGACCAGCGTGCCGACCCCAAGATCCAGATCGCCCAGGCCATCGAGGCCGAGCAGAGCCGCCACCAGTCGCTGGCCAACCAGGCCGCCGCGGTGCTGGGCAACCAGCGGCAGCTGGAGATGCGGCTGAACCGCCAGCTCGGTGAGGTCGAGAAGCTGCAGTCCTCCGCCCGCCAGGCCCTGCAGCTCGCCGACCAGACGCGCGCCAAGGGGGACGCCGCCAAGGCCGGCGAGTACGAGCAGGCCGCGCAGGCGTTCGCCACCCAGCTGGTGGCCGCCGAGCAGTCGATGGAGGACCTCAAGCGCAGCCACGACGAGGCGCTGCAGGCCGCCGAGCAGGCCCGCGGCGCGGTGGAGCAGTCGCGGATGCGGCTGCAGACCACGCTGGCCGAGCGCACCAAGCTCATGAGCCAGCTCGAGCAGGCGAAGATGCAGGAGCACGTCGCCGCCTCGATGAAGCAGGTCAACGAGCTGGCCGCGCCGGGCAACACCCCCAGCCTGTCGGAGGTGCGCGACAAGATCGAGGCCCGGTACGCCAACGCGCTGGGGCAGGCCGAGCTCGCGCAGAGCTCGGTGGAGGGCCGGATGCTCGAGGTGCAGAAGGCGACCCTCGACGTCGCCGGGGCCTCGCGGCTGGACCAGATCCGCGCCTCCATGGGCGGCGGGGCGCCGGCCGTCGAGGGCAGCTCGCCCGCCGCGGCGATCGAGCAGGGTGCGCCCTCGGTGGCCCAGCCGGCCGAGCAGCGCGAGGCGCAGCCGGCCGAGCGGCCCGACCAGCAGTAGAAGGACCCTCCTGCCCCCGCCGCTCGCAGGCTCGCGGTGGGGCCCTGCAGGAGGGCCGGCAGAGGTCCGTCTGCCCCCACCGCCCACCGGCGGTGGGGGCAGACCCGTCTTCAGCCCGGAGTGGCCAGGGGCCGCGGCCGGCCCGGTTCGCCGGTCCGCGCCTCGGGGGCGATGGGGGAGTCCGCAGCCTGGCAGCGGGGGCACCAGTAGGTCACCCGTTCCTGCAGGTGCGGGCCCTGGTCGCCCATGAGGATCGGCGTCCTGCAGCGCCGGCACGGCTTGCCCTTGCGCCCGTAGACCCAGTGGTCCTGGCCGCGGCGCAGGTCCCCGGTGGTGCTCTGCTCCGGGTGGTCGCGGTTGGCGAGCATGAGGGTCCGCGCGCGCGTGACGAGGGGCTCGAGCTTCGCGTCCACGTCCGCGACCCTGGCCCAGGGGTGCACGCCGCAGAGGAAGAGCGACTCGACCTTGTAGAGGTTCCCGGGGCCGCAGAGGTTGCGCTGGTCGAGGATGGCCACGCCGACCTGCTCGTCGGGGTGCGACCGGAGCCGGCGCAGCGCCTCGTCGAGGTCCCAGTCGGGCCCGAGGACGTCGGGTCCCAGGTGCCCGACCAGCCGGTCCTCGTCGCTGGTGGGGACGATCTCGACGTCGTGCAGCCGGTAGCCGACGCACTCCCACTCGTCGGTGGCCAGGACGACGCGGACGTCGTAGCCGGGCCCGCCGCGCCATCGGGCGCCGGGCCGGTAGATGTGCCAGCTGCCGTCCATGCGGTAGTGCGTCCGGAGCGTCCGCTCGTCGGCCAGCCGGATGAGCATGTGCTTGCCGCGGGGCACCACCTCGCTGACGGTCACGCCGGTGAGGTCGAGCGCTGCGAGCTGGGGCAGCCGGAACTCACCGCGGCGCAGCGTGGCGCCGGCCAGCGCCTGGTTCATGCGCTTGGCCGCCAGCCAGACGGTGTCTCCTTCAGGCACACGCCCATGATCCACGCTGACCGTGGACCGTGCCTTCCGCTCGCTCCAGCTGGGCGTTTGACGTGTCAACCGCTTGGTGAGGCCGTGTGGTTGACACGTCAATGCCTGCGGTGGAGCCTCGTGCCGTGGCTCGGAGCACGCGCTGGCTGGACGAGGACCAGGAGGCCTCCTGGAGGTCCTATCGGCAGATGGCGAGCCGGCTGGAGGCGCACCTGGCCCGGTCGCTGGCCCGGGACGGCGGCCTGTCGGTGCCGGACTTCGACGTCCTCACCGCCTTGACCGATGCGCCGGAGCGTCGGCTGTGCCTCAAGGACGTGGCGGCCGGGCTGCTCTGGTCGCCGTCCCGGCTGTCGCACCACCTCGACCGCATGCAGGCGCGGGATCTCGTCCGGCGGGTGCCGTGTCCCGAGGGCCGCGGAAGCGACGTCGAGACGACCGAGCGCGGGGTGGCGGCGGTGACTGCGGCCGCGCCGGCACACGACGCCGCGGTGCGCGACGCCTTCGTCGACGTCATCTCGCGCAAGGACCTGGCCACGCTCGGCCGGATCGCGGAGGCGGTGCTGGAGAACCTCGCCGACGCGCCGGACGCCTGACCGCCCGGTGCCGGGGTGGGTCAGCCGCGCAGCCGCAGACCTCGCGGTGTCGCGCTGAAGCCGGCCGCCTGCAGGGCCGCCGACAGCGGTGTCGACTCGTGCACCGACGCGCCGTCGGCCTTCTGCACGACCATCCGGCCGAGTGCGCCGGCGGCGACTGCCCCGGAGAGCGCGGTGGCGGCCTCCTTGAGCACCTGCTCCTCCTCGGTCCAGGACAGCAGCGTCTTGCCGCCCCGCTCGACGTACAGCACGAGGTCGCCGTCGACGAGGACGACCAGGGCTCCGGCCTTCCGGCCGGCGCGGTGGCCGGCGGCCTTGCGCGCCCCCGTGCCCTCGCCGAGGTCGACCGCCTCGCCGTCGACGGCCACGGTGCGCTCGGGCCAGGGCAGGGCGGCGCCGTAGACGTTGGCCGGGTCGGTGGCGGCGAGCACCACCGCACCGGCGGGGACGCGGTCGGGGGCGGCGAAGCTGCGCAGCCGGTCGACCGAGCCGGGAGTGCCGAACTGGGCGGCGCCGAGGGTCTCGACGAAGTACCCGCGCCGGGCACGGCCGTTCTCCTCGAAGGCCCGCAGCACCGGGTAGACGGCCGAGAAGCCGCCGACGACCTGCTCGGCCATCACCGCGCCGCGGGTGAGCACGCCGTGCCGCTCCAGCAGGGCCTCGGCGCGTGCGGTCGTCCGGCGGGTGGCGTTGGCCTCGCGGTCGGGCAGTCTCGACCAGCGCCCCGCCACGGTGGGCGGGCCGGTGCGGCTGGGCATGACCGCCCGGCCTGCTCGCGGGCGCCCGTACCGGCTGCGGGTGACGCGCGGCGCGGCGGCGGCGCGCTTGTGGGTGCCGCCACCGCCGAGCCGGGTGCGCAGCGGCGCCAGGGTGTCGTTGGTCAGCGCGCCGGCCCAGACCAGGTCCCACACCAGGTCGGCCAGCGCGGCGTCGTCGGTGGCGCCGACGGCGTCGGACAAGCCGCGGAAGAACATGGCCTGACCGCCGGCGAGCAGGTCGAGCAGCGGCTGCGCCTCCCCGGCGACCTCCAGCTGCTCCGGCAGCAGCAGCGGCGCCAGGTCGGCAGGCACCAGGCTGATCCAGCCGTCGTTGCCGGGCAGCCCGCCGGCGCCGGCCCAGAGGACCTCCCCGGCGCTGGTCAGCTCGTCGAGCATGGCGGGGGAGTAGTCGCGCACCCGGGTCGGCAGCACCAGCGACTCCAGGGCGCTGGCCGGCACGAGCGCGCCGGCCAGCTGCTCGACGACGGTCAGCACGCCGTCGGCACCGCGCAGCCGGCTCCCCACCGACTGCCAGGAGGGCGTGAACCGGGCGAGCGTCCCGATCGGGACCGGCTCGACCTCCTGGCGCAGCTTGGCCAGGCTGCGCCGGCGGATGGAGCGCAGCACGTCGGCGTCGCACCACTCCTGGCCGCTGCCGCCGGGACGGAACTCCCCGCTGACGAGCCGGCCGGTGCCGGTCAGCCGCTGCACGGTGGCGGTGACCACCGCGACGCCCAGGCCGAGGCGGGTCGCGACCTCGGCCGGCTGGAACGGGCCGTGGGTGCGTGCGTAGCGGCCGATGAGGTCGCCCAGCGGGTCGGCGACCGGCTCGGTGAACACCTCGGGCACCCCGACCGGGAGCGCGGTGCCGAGGGCGTCGCGCAGCCGCCCGGCGTCCTCGATGGCGACGTAGCGCTCCTCGCCGGCGATCCGCACCAGCAGCGCGCGGCGGGCGGCGACCAGCTCGTCCAGCCACGCCTGCGTCACCCCGCGCCGGGCGGCCTCGGCTGCGGTCAGGTCGCCGACGACGCGCAGCAGGTCACCACCGCCGTCCATGTCCCGCGGGTGGCGTTGCTCGGGCAGCCGCTGCAGCTCGGACTCGATCTCGGCCATCGCCTCGGCGTCGAGCAGCTCGCGCAGCTCGGAGCGGCCGAGCAGCTCGGCGAGCAGGCCGGTGTCCAGGGCGAGCGCCTGGGCGCGGCGCTCGGCCAGCGGGGCGTCGCCCTCGTAGAGGAACTGGCCGACGTAGCCGAACAGCAGCGACTGCGCGAACGGCGAGGCCGACTCCGTCTGCACGTCCACGACCCGAACCCGGCGGGCGCGGACGTCGCGCATCAGCTCGACCAGACCCGGGACGTCGTAGACGTCCTGCAGCACCTCGCGGGCCGCCTCGAGGGTGATCGGGAAGGAGGAGAACTCGCTGGCGACCGAGAGCAGCTGGGCCGCGCGCTGGCGCTGCTGCCACAGCGGGGTGCGCCGCCGCGGGTCGCGCCGGGGGAGCAGCAGCGCCCGCGCGGCGCACTCCCGGAACCGGCTGGCGAACAGCGCCGAGGTGCCGACCTCGGCGGTCACCTCGCGCTCCACGTCATCGGGGTCCAGGACCGCCAGGTCGCCCTCCGGGGGCTCACCGGTGGTGTCGGGCAGCCGGAGCACGATGCCGTCGTCGGAGTGCATCGACGACACGTCGACGCCGTAGCGCTCGCGCAGCCGGGCCGCCAGCACCAGCGCCCACGGCGCGTTCACCTGCGCACCGAACGGCGAGTGCACGACCAGCCGCCAGTCGCCCAGCTCGTCGCGGAACCGCTCGACCAGCAGGGTCCGGTCGTCGGGGAGGTGACCGGTGGCCGCCTTCTGCTCGGCGAGGTAGGCGGCGAGGTTGGCCGCTCCCCACTCGTCCAGCCCCGCGGCGCGGGCGCGCTCGAGCCCGGCCTCCGGCGTCGCGGAGCCGACCTCGCGGAGGAACGCGCCCAGCGCACGCCCGAGCTCCAGCGGGCGGCCGGGTGCGTCGCCGTGCCAGAACGGCATCTTGCCGGGCTGCCCCGGCGCGGGGGTGACCAGCACGCGGTCGTGGGTGATGTCCTCGATCCGCCAAGACGACGACCCGAGGAGGAACACGTCGCCCACCCGGGACTCGTAGACCATCTCCTCGTCCAGCTCGCCCACGCGCCGTCCGCCGGTGCCCTCGCCGCCGACGAGGAAGACGCCGAACAGGCCGCGGTCGGGGATGGTGCCGCCGCTGGTGACGGCCAGCCGCTGTGCTCCGGCGCGTGCCGTGAGGGTGTCGGTGACGCGGTCCCAGGTCAGCCGCGGGCGCAGCTCGGCGAACGCGTCGGAGGGGTACCGCCCGGCCAGCATGTCCAGGACGGCGTGCAGCGCGGACTCCGGCAGCGAGGAGAACGCCGCCGACCGCCGCACCAGGTCCCCGACCTCCTCCACGGTGCGCGGGCGTTCGGAGACCATGGCGACGATCTGCTGGGCGAGGACGTCGAGCGGGTTGCGCAGGTACCGGATGGACTCGATGGCCCCGGCCTTCATCCGTTCGGCGACCAGCGCGCACTGGACCAGGTCGCCGCGGTACTTCGGGAAGAGCACCCCGCGGCTGACCGCGCCCACCTGGTGCCCGGCGCGACCGACCCGCTGCAGACCGCTGGCCACGGTGGGCGGTGCCTCGACCTGGACGACCAGGTCGACCGCGCCCATGTCGATGCCGAGCTCCAGGCTGGAGGTGGCGACGACGGCCGGGAGGCGTCCGGACTTCAGCGCCTCCTCGACGATCGCGCGCTGCTCGCGGGAGACCGAGCCGTGGTGGGCGGCCGCGACCGGCTGCACGCCCTCGGGCACGCCGCCCCCCGAGCCGGCCTGCGCCATGAGCTGGGCGGCGTTCGTGCCGGGGGGCACCGGCTCGCCGGTGGCCCGCTCGTAGGCGAGCTCGTTGAGCCGGCTGGTCAGCCGCTCGGCCAGCCGCCGGGAGTTGGCGAAGACGATCGTGCTGCGGTGGGCCTCGACCAGGTCGAGCACCCGTTCCTCGACCGCGGGCCAGATCGAGTTGCGCGGCTGGTTGCCGGCCGCCGAGCCCTCGAGCTCACCGGTGGGCTGACCCAGCTCGCTCATGTCCTCGACTGGGACGACGACCGAGAGGTCCCACTGCTTGGTCGAGCCGGGGGACACCACCTGCACCGGCCGCCCACCCGCGAGGTAGGTGGCGACCTCCTCGATCGGGCGCACGGTGGCCGACAGGCCGATCCGCTGGGCCGGCCGCTCCAGCAGCTCGTCGAGCCGGTCGAGGGAGACGGCCAGGTGCGCGCCGCGCTTGGAGTCGGTGACCGCGTGGACCTCGTCGATGATCACCGTCTCCACGCTGCGCAGCGCCTCCCGTGCCGCGCTGGTGAGCAGCAGGAACAGCGACTCGGGCGTGGTGATCAGGATGTCCGGCGGCTTGCGGGTGAAGGTGCGCCGCTCGTCGGCGGGGGTGTCGCCGGACCGGATCCCCACCTTGATCTCGGGCCGGGGCAGGCCCAGCCGGGCCGCGGCCTGCCCGATGCCGGCGAGGGGGGCGCGCAGGTTGCGCTCGACGTCGACGGCCAGCGCCTTGAGCGGTGACACGTAGAGGACCCGGCAGCGGGACGTCTCGTCCACCGGCGGGGTGGCGGCGAGTCGGTCGAGCGACCACAGGAACGCAGCGAGGGTCTTCCCCGAGCCGGTGGGGGCGACGACGAGTGCGTGCTGCCCGCTGCTGATCGCCTCCCAGGCGCCGTCCTGGGCCGCGGTCGGCCGCTCGAAGGCACCGGTGAACCAGGCCTGGGTGGGCTCGGAGAAGCGGGCCAGCGCTCCCTCGCTCCGGGAGCTGCCGGCGGACGCGCGGGCGGACACGTGATGAGTGTCCCCGGGGTGTACGACACTTCGCTGGCCGGCGGGACTGTTCCCGTCGTCAACCCCCCGTTCGGGAGACAGGAGCGCACCCCGTGTCGCTGCAGCAGGGGCTGGACGGAGTGGACGTCGCCCGCGTCCAGCGACGCACCGTCGGCGTCCTCGGTGGAGGGGTCGCGCTCGCGGGACTGGGGGTGACCGTCGGCATCACGGCGGGTGGTCTGCTGGCCCGCGACGTCGCCGGCACGGAGACCGCGTCGGGGCTCGGCACGACGGCCGGCGTCCTCGGCGCCGCCGTCCTCGCCGTCCCGCTGGCCCGGATCAGCGACTCGGCCGGCCGCCGGGCGGGGCTGGCAGTCGGTTACGGCATCAGCGTGGCCGGCGCCGTCGTCACGGTCGTCGCCGCGGCCGCGTCGTCCCTCCCGCTGCTCCTCGTCGGGCTCTTCCTGTTCGGCGCCGCCACCGCCAGCGGGTTGCAGTCGCGGTACGCGGCCGCCGACCTCGCCACCGCCGAGCGGCGCGGCCGCGACCTGTCCCTCGTCGTGTGGGCGACGACGCTGGGGTCGGTCATCGGCCCCAACCTGGCACTTCCGGGCGCCGGCCTGGGGGAGGCACTGGGGCTCCCGGCGCTGGGCGGCGTCTTCGCCCTCTCCGCCGTCGTCTTCGCCGTCGTCGGGGTCGGCTTCCTCGCGCTGCTGCGCCCCGACCCACTGCTGCTGTCGCGACGCGTGGGCGGACAGGTGCCCGGCCCTCGTTCCCGGCGGGCGACCGGCGCCGCCCTGCGGGCGGTCTGGGCGGCGCCGCACGGTCCGCTCGGCCTGGTGTCGGTGGTCGTCGCCCACTCGGTGATGGTCGGGGTCATGGTCATGACGCCGCTGCACATCGGGCACGGAGGCGGCACCGAGGACGCCGTCCTGCGCCTGGTCGGGGTGGTCATCAGCATCCACGTGGCCGGCATGTACCTGTTCTCGCCGCTGGTCGGGATGGTCGTCGACCGCGTCGGTGCCCCGGCCGTCGCCGCGGGCGGTGGCCTGCTGCTGCTCCTGGCCGCCGCGGTCGCCGGCACCGCGTCGCCGTCGGACTCGGTCCAGCTGTCGGTGGGGCTGCTGCTCCTGGGCCTCGGCTGGTCCTGCGGGCTGATCGCCGGGTCGGCGCTGGTCACCGCGTCCGTCGGTCCGGACCTGCGGGCGACCGCGCAGGGCGGGACCGACCTGCTCATGGGACTCGGAGCGGCGCTGGCCGGCGCGGTCGGCGGGCCGCTGCTGGCGTGGGGCGGCTTCGGGCTGGTCTCAGCGGTCTCGGCCGCGCTGGTGGTGCCGCTCGCCGCCGTCTGGATCCGGACGGCGCGGGCTCAGCGGCCGCGGTAGTTGCGCCACAGCAGCAGGATGCTGGTGAGCGCAGCCAGCGCGATGCCGAGCTGCAGGACGACGTCCAGCGACGAGGAGCCGGTGCTCGGGATCATGTCGCCAGCCTAGGACCACGCCGGCGTGCACGGGTTAGCGTCGTGGGGTGCGACTGCAGGAGTTCTGGCGCCGGCTCGACGCCCAGTTCGGGAGCATGCGCGCGCAGAGCGTCGCGCGTGATCACGTGTTCTCGGTGCTGGGTGGACGCAGCGCGGTGGAGGCGATCGACGCCGGGGTCCCGGTGCGCAAGGTGTGGCTGGCCGTCTGCGAGGAGTTCGACGTGCCGGTCAAGGAGCGCTGAACGGGTCCCTCCGCGTCCTGCCGGATCGCCGGCGTGTCGATGTGGCGATCGAACATGTGTTCGTCCTACTGTGGCATCCACAGGGCGGCGTGTTCTCCACACTGCAGCCCGGAATCCGAGAACTGTCGGTGGCTCGCCCTAGCGTCGGTCCCGACCCGCAACTCGCGAACCGAAGGTGACGCACCATGGCAGCAACGCTCGACCGCGGCAAGGCCCTCGACATGGCCCTCGCCCAGATCGACAAGCAGTTCGGCAAGGGCTCGGTCATGCGGCTGGGCGACAGCCCCGAGGTGGCCATCAAGGTCATCCCGACCGGTTCGATCGCCCTCGACATCGCGCTGGGCATCGGCGGGCTGCCGCGAGGCCGGGTCATCGAGGTCTACGGTCCGGAGTCCTCCGGTAAGACCACGGTGGCCCTGCACGCCGTCGCCAACGCCCAGGCCGCCGGCGGCATCGCCGCCTTCATCGACGCCGAGCACGCGCTCGACCCGGAGTACGCCCGCGCCATCGGCGTGGACACCGACGCCCTCCTGGTCAGCCAGCCCGACACCGGTGAGCAGGCGCTCGAGATCGCCGACATGCTGATCCGCTCCGGCGCGCTCGACATCATCGTCATCGACTCCGTGGCCGCCCTGGTGCCCCGCGCCGAGATCGAGGGCGAGATGGGTGACAGCCACGTCGGTCTGCAGGCCCGCCTGATGAGCCAGGCGCTGCGGAAGATCACCGGAGCTCTGAGCAACTCCGGCACGACGGCGATCTTCATCAACCAGCTGCGCGAGAAGGTGGGCGTGGTCTACGGCTCGCCCGAGGTGACCACCGGTGGTCGCGCGCTGAAGTTCTACTCCTCGGTCCGCCTCGACGTGCGCCGCATCGAGACGCTGAAGCAGGGCACCGACGCGGTCGGCAGCCGCACCCGCGTGAAGGTCGTCAAGAACAAGGTGGCCGCTCCCTTCAAGCAGGCCGAGCTCGACATCCTCTGGGGTCAGGGCTTCAGCCGCGAGGGCGGGCTCATCGACGTCGGTGTCGAGCAGGGCTTCGTGAAGAAGTCCGGCGCTTGGTACACCTACGACGGCGATCAGCTGGGCCAGGGCAAGGAGAACTCCCGCAACTTCCTGAAGGACAACCCCGACCTGGCCGACGAGCTGGAGAAGAAGATCAAGGAGAAGCTGGGCATCGGGCCGCAGCTGGATGCCCCGGTCGCGGTCGACGCCCCGGACTTCTGACCTGACCATGGACGACCGGCCCTCGAGCCGCCGGCGAACCCTGGGTGGACCCCGGGGCTCCCGGCGGACCAGGCCGCCCGGGAACGACGATCCCTTGACCCCGGACGTCGCCCCCGGCTCGCCCGAGGACGCACCGGCCGACCCGGAGGCCGTGGCCCGCGCTGTGTGCCTGCGGGCGCTGACCGGCGCGCCCAAGACGCGGAAGCAGCTCGCGGACCTGCTCGCCGAGCGCGACGTCCCCGAGGAGGCCGCCGCCACCGTCCTCGACCGCTTCACCGAGGTCGGTCTGATCGACGACGCGGCCTTCGCCCGCGCTTGGGTGAACAGTCGGCAGGCCGGGCGCGGGCTGGCCCGGCGGGCGTTGTCCTCGGAGCTGCGGGCCAAGGGGGTCGACCCCGAGGTCGCGGCCGAGGCCGTCGAGCTGGTCGACGACGAGGACGAGCGCGCGGCGGCGCACCGGCTGGTGGAGCGGCGCGCACGGTCGATGAGCCGGCTGGACCGCACCACGGCCACCCGCCGTCTCATGGGCATGCTGGCCCGCAAGGGATACAGCGGCGGGCTGGCCGCAGCAGTCGTCCGCGACGTGCTGGACGGGGTCGCCGCCGAGGGTGCCGACGAGGCGCTGCTGGACTACGACGAGGAGGGCGCGCTGCCCTGAGCAGCCGCCGAACAGCACGCGAGCCCCGCGCCGGAGATCCGGAGCGGGGCTCGCGTGCGTCTGTCAGGAAGCGCTGCTCCAGGCGGTGACGTCCACGGCGAGGCCGTCGAGGGCCTCCGGGTCCTCGACCAGCCACGCCGGGTCGCGGGGCTGACCGGCGCCGAGCCAGCTGCTGATCTGGCTCTCGAACACGTCGTGGTCGGTCGCGCCCGGGCGGCGGTGCTCGCCGACGAACGTCAGGTCGGTCTCCGTGCCGTCGGCCAGGCGCAGCACCACCCGGCACCGCGACCGGCGGTGGCGCGCCGGCGGGACGACCTCGCGGACGACGGCGCTGTCAGCGCCTGCCGCCGTGGCGAACCCGCGTGCGGCGGCGCGCAGGCGGGCGACGAATGCCTGGCCGGCGTCGATGCGGGCGGTGACGTCCACCGCCACCGCCGGCGCTGCGGAGGTGCCAGCGGTGGGCGGTGACGCGACGACCGCGGGGGCGGTGCGGGCGGTGAGCGCCGTCTCGACAGCGGCCCGGGGGACCGGGGGCAGATTGCGGCGCCCCGCCGCGTGCATCGTCTCCATCGTGACGACCAGTCTCGTCACGTCCGGGCTGGTCAACCGCTCGGCGCGCCCGGGTGGGACGACTGAGTCGGAGGAGTCGAGTGGGTGGCCGCGGACGGTTGGCGCGGGTCAGACCCCGCCGCCGCCACCCATCTGCACGTCCGCCGGGAGCTCGGCCTTGCCGGTCGCCGCCGCCTTGGTGTCCCGCCGCGATCGCCGCTCGAGGATCCGGGCCAGCAAGGACAGCAGCAGGTTCACCACGATGTAGATGAGGCCCGCCGCCACGTACAGCTGGAAGGTGTAGATCGGCCCGAACTGGAAGTTGAGCGTCTCCACCAGGCTGCGGGCGGTCCGGAGCAGCTCCAGGTACCCGACGATGAAGCCGAGCGAGCTGTCCTTGAGCAGCACGACGAGCTGGGCGATCAGGACCGGCAGCATCCGCCGGACCGCCTGCGGCACGAGGATGAACGTCATGACCTGCCACTTGCGCAGGCCGATCGCATACCCCGACTCGCTCTGCCCGCGGTCGATCGACAGGATCCCGGCGCGGATGATCTCGGCCAGCACCGCCATGTTGTAGAGCGTCAGCCCGAGCGCCAGGGCGCCGAAGGCGCTGGTGGAGATGCCCACCCGGGGGAGGAAGAGGAAGCAGAAGAGGATCAGCACCAGCAGCGGCACGGCGCGGAAGAACTCGATGATCGCGGCCACGGGGACCCGGACCCAGGCGTGATCGGACAGCCGTCCCACGGCGAGGAAGGCGCCGAGCACGGTGGCGGCCACCATGCCGACGGCGGCGACCTCGAGAGTGTCCACCAGCGCCCCCAGCAGGCGCTGCGGCACGTTGGTGCGGGTGTCGAAGAGGATGGCCCAGCGAGCCGGCTCGAGCTGCCCGTTGATGCCCAGCCGCCAGAGCGCGAGGCCGACCAGCGCGAGGACGAACAACAGGCCGATGGCGCTGCCGATGCGCTGTCGCCGACGGCCGCGCGGGCCGGGGACGTCGAAGAGAACGGTGGCGCTCATCGCACGATCGCCAGACGTCGCTCGAGCACGCTGATCGCCCACGCCGAAGGCAGGGTGATCACGAGGTAGCCCGCGACCACCGCGACGAACACCAGGGCCAGCTCGTCCGCGGCCGAGTTCGACAGGCGCTGCAGGAGGGCGGTGAGGTCGGCGACGGCGAAGCCGGCGGCGATCGACGTGTTCTTGGCCAAGGCGATCCAGACGTTGCCCAGCGGGGGGACGACGGTCCGGAACGCCTGGGGCAGGACCACCGTCGTCAGGCTCTGCCGGAAGTCCAGACCCAGGGCCCGGGCGGCCTCGGCCTGTCCGGCCGGGACGGCGTTGATGCCCGATCGCAGCGCCTCGCAGACGAAGGCGGCGGTGTAGAGGGAGAGGGCGGCCACTGCGGTGATGAAGCGGCTGGGGAACTGCAGGTCGACGTAGACGATGCCGAACGCGAGGAAGAAGAACACCACGGTCAGCGGGGTGTTGCGGAACAGCTCGACGTAGAACGTCGCCAACCCGCGGAGCGCCGGGACGGGGCTGACCCGCATGGCGGCGAGCACGGTGCCCAGGATCAGCGCGCAGATCCCGCTGACCACCGCGAGGCTCAGCGTGGTCAGGAAGGCGTCGCGGATCAGCGGGAAGTTCTCCGCCAGGAACGACACTGCCCCTCCTCTCTCGTCCGTCGGGGGCAGGCGGTCACGCGGGGAGCCGGGACGACCCGGCTCCCCGCGTGAGCCTGCGGTGGGAGATCAGTAACGGTCGACCGACGGCGGCTCGGGAGCCTCCGTGCCGGTGATGGCGCCGGCGGTGCTGTCCCAGGCGGCGGCCCAGGTGCCGTCCTCGTAGGCCTCTTCCAGGACGTCGTTGATGAAGTCGCGGAACTCGTCCTCGCCCTTCTGGACGCCGATGCCGTAGGGCTCCTCGGTGAACGGGTTGCCGACCAGCTCGAACGCGTCCGGTGCGCCGGCCACGAAGCCGGTCAGGATGACGTTGTCGGTGGTGACGGCGGCCACGTTGCCGTTGCGCAGGTCGTCGGCGCACTTGGAGTAGGCGTCGTAGAGGACCAGCTCGGCCTCGGGGTAGTTGGTGCGGATGTTCTCGGCGGGCGTGGACCCCTCGACCGAGCAGACGGACTTGCCGGCCAGGTCGTCCGGGCCCTCGATGTTCTCGGGGTTGCCGGCGGCGACCATGATGTCCTGCCCGGCCTCGTAGTACGGGCCGGCGAAGTCGATCAGTTCCTTGCGCTTGTCGTTGATCGTGTAGGTCGCGACGACGATGTCGACGCGGTCCTCGACGAGGAACGGCTCGCGGTTGGCCGACACGGTCTCGGTGAAGGTGATCTGGTCCTCGGAGAGGCCCATCTTCGCCGCGATGATCTTGGCCATCTCGACGTCGAAGCCCTCGGGCTCGCCGGCGGTGTTGGCCAGGCCGAAGCCGGGCTGGTCGATCTTGGTGCCGACGCGGAGCTCGCCCGCTTCGACGATCTCGGCCATGGTCGACCCCTCGGGGAACTCGACCTCCTCGACCTCCGCGGTGGTCTCCGGTGCCTCTTCGGCCTGGTTGCCGGCCTCGCTGGCGCAACCGGCCAGCAGCAGGCCGGCGGCGGCGAAGCCGGCGGCGTAACGGGTGATGCGCATGGAGCGATCCCTTCGGTTCAGTGGTTGAGGATCTTGGACAGGAAGTCCTGGGCCCTCGGGGACTGCGGGTTGGTGAAGAACGTCTCCGGCTCGGCCGTCTCGACGATGCGGCCGCCGTCCATGAAGACCACCCGGTTGGCCGCCCGGCGGGCGAAGCCCATCTCGTGGGTGACGACGACCATGGTCATGCCCTCTCGGGCGAGCGACGTCATGACGTCGAGGACCTCGTTGATCATCTCGGGGTCGAGTGCGGACGTCGGCTCGTCGAAGAGCATGACCTTGGGGTCCATGGCCAGGGCGCGGGCGATGGCCACGCGCTGCTGCTGACCGCCGGACAGCTGGGCCGGGTACTTGTCGGCCTGCGCGGTGACGCCGACGCGCTCGAGGAGCTCACGGGCGCGCTTCTCGGCGTCGCCCTTCGACTGCTTGCGCACCTTGAGCGGCCCCAGGGTGACGTTCTCGAGGATCGTCTTGTGCGCGAAGAGGTTGAAGCTCTGGAACACCATGCCGACGTCGGCGCGCAGGCGGGCGAGCTGCTTGCCCTCCTCGGGCAGCCGCTCGCCGTCGATGGTGATCTCGCCCTTCTCGATCGGCTCGAGGCGGTTGATCGTGCGGCACAGCGTCGACTTGCCCGACCCCGACGGGCCGATCACGACGACGACCTCGCCGCGGGCGATGTCGAGGTCGATGTCCTGCAGGACGTGCAGTTCACCGAACCACTTGTTGACGCCGGACAGGCGGACGAGAGGCTCTCCGTTCGGACGGCTGGTCACCCTGGGGACCCTAAGGGTGAGAGGTCGCGGTTCCCGCACCGTGGGATCACGAAGGCGTAACGAAGGGCTGCCCGAGCGCGTTCAGGACCCCGATCGTGCCCGATCGGGGGACGGGTGAGGCAGCACGGTGAGGAGATCGCCGGGCTGGCAGGCCAGGGCATCGCAGACGGCCGTGAGGGTGGAGAAGCGGACGGCCCGTGCCCGGGCGTTCTTCAGCACCGACAGGTTGACCACCGAGATACCGACCCGCTCGGACAGCTCGACGAGCGTCATGCCCCGCTCGTCCAGGAGCCGGTCGAGGTGGCACACCACCCGGTGGGTGATCTCCTCGACGGGCGCGGGCTCGCCTCTGCGGGGGCTCACACCGTCCCCTCGATCTCGTCCTCCAGTGCTCGCCCGCGGCGGAAGGCCTCGGCGGCGGCCAGGAGGGCGAACGCCAGCCCGATCGGTGTCAGCGGGAGCGAGGTGCTCAGCAGGACGAGCGGGGAGTCGGGGCCCGCCAGGTCCAGGTGCTCCAGCACGGCGGTCGCGACCAGGCCCTCCGCCAGGGGGACGACGAGGCCACCGAGGACGACGGCCGCGGCGAGACCGGCCAGCCGGCCGGGGTTGCGCCGGTCGAACGGATGCCCGTCGTGGATGGCCCACAGCGTCCGCGCGAGCAACCAGGCGCCCACGGCCACGGCGATCGCGCCGAGCGAGGCGGGCAGCTCGGTCAGCGCCCGCAGACCGGCGGGCAGCTCGAACGCCGTGAGCAGGGCGTCCGGGTCCGCGGCGGTCAGGACGACCCCCTCGGGGAGCCCGGGGAGGTCGAAGGCCCGGTCGCCGGTGAGATCGCTCGGGGTGACGACGACGCTGCCGCCCGGTTGGGTGAGCTGGTTGATCGGCTGCACCACCGCGACGAGGGCGGCGACGCCGGCGACGACGAA
The DNA here is from genome assembly GCF_010682065.1 of Blastococcus saxobsidens. GTDB lineage: Bacteria > Actinomycetota > Actinomycetes > Mycobacteriales > Geodermatophilaceae > Blastococcus > Blastococcus saxobsidens_B. Next base: position 66,676 of record NZ_JAAGWG010000019.1, on the reverse strand, counting down.
CAGCACGGCCGCGCCCAGGTTCGTCCCGGTGCGTCCGAGGAAGGGGCGGCTCGTCGTCATGAGCGGCAACATAACGACAATCGATACCAATGACAATCGATATGGGCCCCGGGGTCGTACCCTCACAGCTGTCATGGAGAGCCTTGCCGAGAGCCCCGTGCGCACCTACCGCGTGCGCACCTACGGGTGCCAGATGAACGTGCACGACTCCGAGCGCCTGTCCGGCCTGCTGGAGGACGCCGGCTACACCGCCGCGGACGAGGGGGACGACGCCGACGTCGTCGTCCTCAACACCTGCGCGGTGCGGGAGAACGCCGACAACCGCCTCTACGGCAACCTCGGCCACCTGCGCCCGGTCAAGGACGCCCACCCGGGCATGCAGATCGCCGTCGGCGGCTGCCTGGCGCAGAAGGACCGCGGCGAGATCGTGCGCCGCGCCCCGTGGGTCGACGTCGTCTTCGGCACCCACAACGTCGGTTCGCTGCCGGCGCTGCTCGACCGGGCCCGGCACAACGCCGAGGCGCAGGTGGAGATCGTCGAGTCCCTCGAGGTCTTCCCGTCCACCCTGCCGGCCAAGCGGGACTCCGCCTACTCCGGCTGGGTCTCGATCAGCGTCGGCTGCAACAACACCTGCACGTTCTGCATCGTCCCGGCGCTGCGCGGCAAGGAGAAGGACCGCCGCCCCGGCGAGATCCTGGCCGAGGTGCAGGCGCTGGTCGACCAGGGCGTGCTCGAGGTGACGCTGCTCGGCCAGAACGTGAACGCCTACGGCGTGGAGTTCCGCGACCGCGGCGCCTTCGCCGACCTGCTGCGCTCCGCCGGCCGGATCGAGGGCCTCGAGCGGATCCGGTTCACCAGCCCGCACCCGCGCGAGTTCACCGACGACGTCATCGACGCGATGGCCGAGACCCCCGCGGTCTGCCACCAGCTGCACATGCCGCTGCAGAGCGGTTCGGACGACGTGCTGCGCCGCATGCGCCGTGGCTACCGGCAGGACCGCTACCTCGGCATCATCGACCGGGTCCGGGCCGCCATGCCCGACGCGGCGATCACCACCGACATCATCGTGGGCTTCCCCGGCGAGACCGAGGAGGACTTCCAGCAGACCCTCGAGGTCGTCCGCCAGGCCCGCTTCGCCAGCGCCTTCACCTTCCAGTACTCCAAGCGCCCCGGGACGCCGGCCGCCGAGATGGACGGCCAGCTGCCCAAGGACGTCGTCCAGGAGCGCTACCTGCGGCTGACCGCGCTGCAGGACCGGATCAGCTGGGACGAGAACCGCGCGCTCATCGGGCGGACGGTCGAGCTGCTGGTCGCCTCGGGGGAGGGCAGCAAGGACGCCGCGCGCGGCCGGCTGTCCGGCCGCGCGCGCGACGGCCGGCTCGTGCACTTCACGGCGGCTGACGGCGTCCGCCCCGGCGACGTCGTCGAGACGGTCATCACCGAGGCCGCGCCGCACCACCTCGTCGCCGACGGCGCCCTGCTGTCCCACCGGCGCACGCGCGCCGGCGACGCGAGCGAGGCCGGCACCCGGCCGACGACGCCGGGCGTCTCGCTGGGCATGCCGCGGGTCGGCGTCCCCGACCCGCTGCCGGTGGTCACCTCCGGCTGCTGAACCGATGCGAACGACGAAGGGCCCCGTCCGATCCGGACGGGGCCCTTCGACGTACCTCGACCTAGCGGCGGGCGGACTTCTCCGCCTCGGCGAGCCACTCCTGGCGGGTGGCGAGGTTGGCCCGGGCCTCGTCGATCCGGCGCTTGTCGCCGGCCGCCTCGGCCTTGGCCAGCTGCTCCTCGGCCTTGGTCACGGCGGCGCGCATCGAGGTGACCATCGGGTTCTCCGGCGCGACGCGGACGCGGCCGGCGTCGGCGGCGCCCCGGACCTTCTCCTCGACGGCCTGCATGCGGTCCTCCAGCGAGCGCATCGCGCCGCGCGGCACGTGGCCGATCGCGTCGTAGCGCTCCTGGATCTTCCGCAGCGCGTTCTGGGCGCCGCGCAGGTCCTTGGCCGGGTCGAGCTTCTCCGCCTCGGCGAGCAGCTCCTCCTTGGCCTGCTGGTTGGCCACCTGCTCGGCGTCGCGGGCCTTATCCTGCTCGGCGCGCGCGTTGAAGAAGACGTCCTGGGCGGCCCGGAACTCCTTCCACAGGTCGTCGTCGCCGTCCCGGCCGATGCGGGGGATGGCCTTCCAGCGGTCCATCAGCGAGCGCATGGCGGCGCTGGTCGGGCCCCAGTCGGTCGAGGACGCCAGCCGCTGCGCCTCCTTGATCAGCTCCTGCTTCGCCCCGCGGGACTCGCCGCGCTGGGCGTCGAGCTGGGCGAAGTGGCTGCCCCGACGGCGACCGAAGGCGTCGCGGGCGGCGGCGAACCGCGACCACAGCGCCTCGTCGGTCTTGCGGTCGATCCCGCGGATGGTCTTCCACTCCTCGACGATCGCCTTGAGGCGGTCACCGGAGGCCTTCCACGCCGTCGACTCCGCGGCGATCTGCTCTGCTTCGGCGGCCAGCGCCTCCTTGCGGGCGACCTGCGCGGCGCGGGCGGCGGCCTTCTCGGCGCGGTACTCCGCGCTGGCGGACTCCGCGGTCTCCACCATCGCCCGGGCGCGGGCGGCCAGCCCGTCGAGGTCGCCGACGGCCGTGGCGGTGGGGATGGACTCCGCCAGCTCCTGGGCCTTGTTCTTGATCTCGCCCGGGTTGCCGGTGTGCGCCTTGAGGCGCGCCTCCAGCAGCGACACCTCGGTGGCGAGGTCGTCGTAGCGACGGCCGTAGTGGGCCAGCCCCGCCTCGGCGTCGCCGGCCTGCCACGAGCCGACCGCGCGCTCGCCGTCGGCGGTGCGCACGTAGACGGTGCCCTCGTCGTCCACCCGTCCCCACTGCGTGGGGTCGCTGACGACGGTCTCGACCGGTGGGGTCGGGGTCGCCGCGGCGGGGGTCGCCGCCGGCGCGGACGGGCGGGGACCCGGTCCGGGGCCCGGCATGGGCCTGGGCGCCGGAGCCGTCCCGGCCGCCGGAGCCGCCTCAGGGGCCGGAGCCGCCTCAGGGGCCGGAGCCGCCTCAGGGGCCGGAGCCGCCTCGGGGATCGGGTCCGGCTCCGCGGCGCCGTCCGTGGGGTCGGCGAGGGCGGCGTCCGCGGGGGTGGGCGCCGCCGGCGTACCGGCGGCGGGGGTCACCGCATCCGGGCTCCCGGTCTCCTGCGCCGCCTCCGGGACGGTCGTCTCGAGGGTCTCCGCAATCGGCGGAGCTTCCTGCTGCACCCCGGTGCCGGGGTTGTCCGTGCTCGACACGTTCGGCAGTGTCCCACGTCGCATCGGCGAGACTGCTGCCGTGACCACCGTTCCGCACGGCCGGGCCCGTCCCTCGGCCGCCGTCGCCTTCTGCCCGAGCCCGCCGCTGCTGCTCCCGGCGGTGGAGGGCCGGGCGGCTCCGGAGACCGTCGCGCTCCGCAGCGCGTGCGCCGAGGCGGTCACCGCGCTGCTCGAGGCGACACCGGACGTCGTGGTCGTCGTCGGCGACGGCCCGGCGGCAGGCGAGCGCTTCGGTGCCGGTGACGGCGGCGACCTGCGCGGGTACGGCGTCGACCTCCGCGTCCCCCTCGACGGCTGGGTGCGACCGGGCGGGCGCACGCTGCCGCTGCAGCACATGGTGGGCGCGTGGCTGCTGGACCAGGCGTCCTTCGCCGGCACGAGGGTCGGCGTGGGGCCGGCCGACCTGGGGGAGCTGCTGCGCCACCTGCCGCCGACCGTGGGTGTGCTGGCGATGGGCGACGGGTCCGCACGCCGCTCGGGAAAGGCGCCGGGCCACCTGGATCCGGCGGCGGGGCCGTTCGACGCCGCGGTGGCGGCGGCGCTGGCCGCCGGGGACGCCGCGGCGCTGGCCGCGCTGGACCCCGACGAGGGCGGCCGGTTGCTGGCCGCCGGGGTGCCGACCTGGCGGGCGGTGGGCGAGGCGTTCGGGGGGCGGCACGTGACGGCGCGGCTGCGCTCCGACACGGCCCCGTTCGGCGTGGGCTACCTCGTGGCCGACTGGGTGGTCGCGTGAGCGGCGTGCTGCCGGTGGTCGCCGTCGTCGGCCCCACGGCGACCGGCAAGACGGCGCTCGCCGTCGCCCTGGCGCAACGGCTCGGCGGCGAGGTGGTCAACGCCGACTCGATGCAGCTCTACCGCGGGATGGACATCGGCACCGCGAAGCCCGACGGAGCCGAGCGGGGTGGGGTGCCGCACCACCTGCTGGACCTGTGGCACGTCCGCGAGCCGGCCTCGGTCGTCGAGTACCGGCAGCGGGCGCGCGCCGAGATCGACCGGCTGCGGGCGGCCGGGGTGCTGCCCCTCCTCGTCGGCGGCTCCGGGCTCTACGTCCGCGCAGTCCTCGACGAGCTCGACTTCCCCGGCACCGACCCGGCGATCCGCGCCCGCCTGGAGGCGGAGCTGGCGACCGTCGGTCCGGGGGAGCTGCACGCCCGGCTGGCGCGGCTGGACCCCGCGGCCGCGACCGCGGTGCTGCCCGGCAACGGACGGCGGATCGTGCGCGCGCTGGAGGTCATCGAGCTGACCGGCGGGCCGTTCCGCGCCCAGCTGCCCGAGCCGGTGCCGCACTACCCGGCGGTGACGATCGGCCTGGACCGGGAACCGGCCGAGCTCGACGAGCGGGTGGCCCTGCGGGTCGACCGGATGTGGGCGGCCGGGTTCGTCGAGGAGGTGGCGGCGCTGGCGGCCGACGGGCTGCGCGAGGGGCCGACGGCGTCGCGCGCGCTCGGCTACGCGCAGGTGCTGGCGCAGTTCGACGGCACGCTGACCGCCGAGGAGGCGCGCGAGCGGACCGTCGTCACCACTCGCCGGTTCGTGCGCCGGCAGCGCTCCTGGTTCCGGCGGGACCCCGCGACCACGTGGCTCGACGCCGCCCGGCCCGACCTGGTCGAGGCCGCCGCCGCGGTGATCACCGGCCGTACGATCGGCGCGTGACCTCCTCGCCCCGCGTGCTGATCGGGCACGGCACCGAGAACGACTTCGTGGTGCTGCCCGACCCCGACGGCACCGTGTGGGCGGGCGGCCGGCTGGACGCCGCCGTGGTCCGGCGGCTGTGCGACCGCCGGGCCGGGCTCGGTGGCGACGGCGTCCTGCGGCTGGTCCGCAGCGCGCACGTGCCCGACGCGCCGGCGGTGCTGGGGGAGGACCTCGACCGCTGCGAGTGGTTCATGGACCACCGCAACGCCGACGGCTCCTACGCGGAGATGTGCGGCAACGGCATCCGGCTGTTCCTGCACGCCCTGATCGGCGAGGGCCTGGTGGACCGCGCCGCCTGCGCGGACGGCCTGCTGGTCGGTACCCGGGGCGGACCCCGCCGGGTCGGGGCGACGGCGGACGGGAGCTACTGGGTCGACATGGGCCCGGCCCGCGAGTTCGGCCGGGGCAGCGCGCAGCTGGACGGGCGGTCCTTCGACGGTCTCGCCGTCTCCATGGGCAACCCGCACCTCGCGGCCATCACCGACGTGGACGTCGACACCCTGGACCTGACGACGCCGCCGCGCTTCGACCCCGAGCTGTTCCCCGAGGGCGTGAACGTCGAGCTGGTCAACGTGGTCGAGCCCGCGGCGCACGTGCGGCTGCGGGTGTTCGAGCGCGGGGTGGGGGAGACCCGCTCCTGCGGCACCGGCGCCTGCGCGGTGGCCTACGCGGCGCTCGTCGCCGAGGGGTACCGCGAGGGCACCGTCGTCGTCGACGTCCCCGGTGGGCGCCTGTCGGTGCAGGTCGGACCGGAGACCACCGTGCTCACCGGGCCCGCCGTCCTGGTGGCAACCGGCGTGCTCTGCCCGGAGTGGCTGCCGGCCTGACGGCTCCCCGGCCACCGGGCCGCCCCCGCCGGGATGGTCCGGGGGGTGTCGTGCGTTGTACCCGTCGATGACAACTCAGGTGACCCGCGCGCGGGACCGTGCCACGCTGGACCCGATGACGACCGCAGCCGACGCTCCGCTCGACGACGAGCAGACCCCCTCGACCCGCCCTGCCCCCGCCGGGCAGTGGGACGAGCCCGACGACTCCACCGGCTCCTACGCACTCGAGGCCCGTGGGGCGCTCCGCCGCGTCGCCGGTCTCTCCACCGAGCTCGCCGACGTCACCGAGGTCGAGTACCGGCAGCTCCGCTTCGAGCGGGTCGTGCTGGTGGGCGTCTGGACCGAGGGGACGCAGGTCGACGCCGACCGTTCCCTGGCCGAGCTCGCCGCCCTCGCCGAGACGGCCGGCTCCGAAGTCCTGGAGGCGGTCAGCCAGCGCCGGGACAAGCCGGACGCCGCCACCTACGTGGGGTCGGGCAAGGCCAACGAGATCCGCGACATCGTCGCGGCGACCGGCGCGGACACCGTGATCTGCGACGGTGAGCTGACCCCCGGCCAGCTCAACCAGCTGGAGAAGGTGCTCAAGGTCAAGGTCGTCGACCGCACCGCGCTGATCCTCGACATCTTCGCCCAGCACGCCACCAGCCGGGAGGGCAAGGCCCAGGTCGAGCTCGCCCAGATGCAGTACATGCTGCCGCGGCTGCGTGGTTGGGGTGAGTCGATGTCCCGGCAGGCCGGTGGCCGGGTCGCCGGGGGTGGCGGTATCGGTACCCGCGGTCCCGGTGAGACCAAGATCGAGACCGACCGTCGCCGAATCCGTTCGCGGGTGAGCAAGTTGCGGCGCGAGATCGCCGGCATGGCGACCGCACGGGCGACCCAGCGCAACAGCCGCGACCGCAACGCGACCCCGAGCGTGGCCATCGCCGGCTACACCAACGCCGGCAAGTCGAGCCTGCTCAACCAGCTCACCGGAGCCGGCGTCCTGGTGGAGAACGCGCTGTTCGCCACCCTGGACCCGACCGTGCGCCGGGCGCAGGGCCCGGACGGCCGCGAGTTCACGCTCACCGACACCGTCGGCTTCGTGCGCCACCTGCCGCACCAGCTGGTGGACGCCTTCCGCTCCACCCTCGAGGAGGTGGCCGCCGCCGACCTGCTGCTGCACGTCGTCGACGGCTCCGACCCCGACCCGCTGGGTCAGATCAACGCGGTGCACATCGTGCTCCAGGAGATCGACGCGTCCGCGGTGCCCGAGGTCATCGTCGTGAACAAGGTCGACGCGATGGACGAGGAGGACATCCTCGCCCTGCGCCAGGCCCTCCCGGGTGCCGTGTGGGTCTCGGCCCGCACCGGCGTGGGCATGGACGAGCTCCGCGCCCTCATCGCCGAGCGGCTGCCGCACCCCGATGTCGACGTCGACGTGCTGGTGCCCTACGAGCGGGGTGACCTGGTGGCGCGCGTGCACCGGGACGGCGAGGTGCTCAGCGAGCAGCACGAGGGCGAGGGCACCCGGCTGACGGCGCGCGTGGACGGCGCCCTGGCCGCGGCGCTGGAGGAGTTCGCCGCACCGGTCGCCTGAGCGCGCCGCCGACCCGGAGCCGGATCACGATCCGGTCACGGGCCGGTACGGTGGCCCGGTGACCAGGGGAGCAGTGCGGGAGGTCGATCTGCCCGGATCGCCGCCCGTCGTCTCCACCGGCCGGCCGCCGTGGTGGCTGGTCGGCGTCGCCCTCCTGCTGGGCGCGCTGGTCACCGCCGACCTGCTGAGCCGGGGACGCCTGGAGCGCATGGACCTCCGCATGTCGGAGGTCGTCAGCGACTGGGGGCTGCAGGACTCCGCCGCGTACCCGCTGGTCTGGGTGCTGACCCAGGTGGGCGGGCGGGTGACGATCCTGGTCGTCCTCGCCGGGCTGGTGGGCTACCTCGCCTGGCGTCGCGGCACGTGGGTGCCGGCGATCCGGGTCCTGCTGGCGGTGGCGGTGCTGACGGCTGGGGTCTACGCGATCAAGCACGGGACCGGCCGCACCGCACCGGCGTTCCCCGGCTCGTACTTCTTCCACGACGACGGCGCCTCCTTCCCGTCGGGGCACGTGGCCAACGCCGTCCTCATGTGGGGCGTGGCCCGGTGGCAGGCGGTCCAGTACGGACTGTCGCCCACGGTCCAGCGCACCTTCTGGTGGCTGAGCATCGCCGGGCCGCTCGTCACCGGGGCCGCCATGGTGTCGCTGGACTTCCACTGGGTCACCGACGCCGTGGTCGGTGCCGCGGCCGGGATCGTGCTGTTGGGCGTGGTTCACGCACTCGACGCAATCATCCTGTCACGCTGGGTTTATGCCCATGAAGGACCCGGCACCACGTAGCCGCGCCTGGAGGCGCCGGCTCGTCGTGGCGACGGCGCTGGGCGCTGCCCTGGGTGCGGCGGCTCCCGCGGCGGCCGAGGAGACGACCGCGCCCTCGACGACCACGCCCTCGACGGTCCGCTGCTCGATCACCGACGAGCGCCTGGCCGAGCTCTCTGGTCTGGTCGTCGTCGGCGACCAGATGCTGGCGCTCAACGACGGTGGCGCCCAGCTCGCCGTCCACGGCCTGGACGCCGCGTGCCAGGTGGTCGACGTGCAGACGGCGCCCGTCGACCCCTACGACCCCGAGGACCTCGCGGTCGGCGCCGACGGCGCGGTGTGGGTGGCCGACACCGGCGACAACAACGGCCAGCGCCCGACCGTCGCGCTGCACGTGCTGCGACCCGACGGGACGTCCCTGTACCGGCTGACGTACCCCGACGGCCCACACGATGCGGAAGCCCTGCTCCTGGCCCCGGACGGCACCCCGTACGTGGTCACCAAGGAGGTGCTCGGCTCCAGCGGCGTGTACCGGCCCGTGGGTGCGCTCACCGACGGGGGTTCCGTCCCCATGGAGCGGGTCGGCACCGTGAACGTGACCCTCACCGGCACCCCCGGGGGGCCGGTCGGGCGGGCGGGTCAGCTCATGATCACCGGGGGAGCGGTCGCGTCCGACGGCAGCGCGGTGGCGCTGCGCACCTACACCGACGCCTACGTCTGGCCGCTGACCGGCTCCGACGTCGCCGGCGCACTGACGACCCCGCCGGTGCGGGTGGCGCTCCCCGAGTCCCCGCAGGGTGAGGCGATCAGCTTCAGCGCTGATGCCCGGAGCCTGGTCGTGGCGAGCGAGGGACTGCCGAGCGCGGTCACCGAGGTGCCGTTGCCCACGGTGGTCGCCGCGCCCACGCCCGCCACGGACACGGCCGTGCCCGGCTTCGCGGCGCTCACCCGCGACGGATCACCGCTGCCGGCGGCGCTCTTCGCCGCGCTGGGCGCCACGATCGTCGTCTGGATCGGCGGCCGGCTCATCCGCCGTCCCTGACGCCGACGACACGAGCGGGGAGCCCGGTGGGGCTCCCCGCTCGTCGGGCGGTGGGCGAGATGTCGGTCAGACCCGGCGGAGCACCGACACCACGCGGCCGAGGATGGTCGCCTCGTCACCCGGGATGGGCTCGTAGGCCGGGTTGTGCGGCAGCAGCCACACGTGACCGTCCCGGCGCTTGTACGTCTTCACCGTCGCCTCGCCGTCGATCATGGCGGCGACGATCTCGCCGTTCTCGGCCGTCGGCTGCTGCCGGACGACGACGTAGTCGCCGTCGCAGATGGCCGCCTCCACCATCGAGTCCCCGACGACCTTGAGCATGAACACGGTGCCCTCGCCGACCAGCTCGCGGGGGAGGGGGAACACGTCCTCCACCGCCTGCTCCGCGAGCACCGGGCCACCGGCGGCGATCCGGCCGACCAGCGGGACGTAGGTCGGCGCCGAGGCCTGCTCGCCGTCGGCCATCGCCGGCCGATCGACCGCCGGGGCGGCGCTGCGGCCGGCCTCGCCGGGCAGGCGGACGTCCAGGGCGCGGGGCCGGTTCGGGTCCCGCCGGAGCCAGCCCTTCTTCTGCAGCACCGACAGCTGGTGCGCGACCGACGACGCCGACGACAGGCCCACGGCCTCGCCGATCTCGCGTACCGAGGGCGGGTAGCCCCGCCGCTCGATCGAGTCGCGGATGACCTCCAGCACCCGGCGCTGACGCTGGGTCAGACCGTCGCCGTCAGCGGTGCGGTCGGGAAAGGTGCGGACCGAGGCCGAGGTGGCATCCGCCGTCCGGGTGTCGCCGGTCGTCCCGCTCGAGTCCGTCACGTGTCCTCCTCGTCGGCCGCCGTGCGGCCCGTGCCGTCTTCCGTCCTGGCGACCGTAGCGCCCCCGGCCGGTCAGTTCAAACAGGTGTTCGAAAAATTCACCGTGTCCCGTCGCTTCTGTCGGCGGCATCCGGTAGACATCGGGCAGGCGTTCGGATCGAACAGGCGTTCGACCGGACCGGAAAGCGGCTGATGAGGGGCGGTACGGGACATGGCGAGCACTGCGGTTCTGCAGGCGGACGGAACGACGGGCGCACGGGGGGCGGGCTCTCCGGAGCCGGGATCGACGCGACCCGCGCGCCACCTGCGTGTCCTGCCTCCGGTTCCCGCCGCCTACGCGGCGCCCCCCGTGCGCCGGGCTGCCGCCCCGGTGGCGGCTCCCCGGCAGGGCGCGCAGGCACCCCGGCTGCGGCTCACCGCACGCGGCCGGCGGCTGGTGGCGGTGCTGGTGCTGGCGGCAGGCGTCGGTGTGGTGGCGCTCGCGGACTCGCTGCTGGGCGGCGGGACCGGCGGCCTCGAGCTGATGGGGACGAGCAGCGTCACCGTGGAGCGTGGCGACACGCTGTGGTCCATCGCCGGCTCGGTCGCCGGCGAGCGGGACGTCCGGGAGGTCGTCGACCGCATCCAGGAGCTGAACGGCCTGGACAGTGCCGCCATCGAACCCGGGCAGGTGCTGCACCTGCCGTGAGACCGCGCGGTGGTGAGCACGCTGGCGCGCGGCCGTGCGCACCGCCGCGTCAAGAGGTTCACAAGCCACGGCAGCGACTTCGTCAACCCTCTGTGTGGGCGCATTCACCCAGCGTGCTCGCCGCCGACATACCTTCCTCGACGTGTCCAGCGTCATGGAGAACCGAGCAGCCGTGTTCACCAGCCAGCCCCAGGTCGTCGAGGTCTTCCAGGCGGGTGCCTGGTGGGCCGGTGAGCTCCTCGGCTGGCGCCACGACGAGAAGGGCGCCTGCCAGGTGTGGGTGCGCGCCGTCGTCGACGGTCTCGAGCGCACCGCCTGGACCGACCTGGCCGTGCTCCGGCTGCCGGAGCGGTCGGTCGGGACGTCCGCTCAGCCGGCCGGGCGGCGCGCAGTGCAGGATCTCCCGACGCGCCAGGTGGCGACCCCTGCCCCGCACCGTCGTCGGGTCGACGTCGAGACCACCGCCAGCCTTCCGCTGGCGCGCGACCACGTGACGCAGTCCGCCCCGGTCTCCGCGGGTGGCCGGCGCCGGGCGCCGGAGGACGTCGACCTGCGGCCGGCTCCGGCGTCCGCTGTCCCGGTGCCGCCCGGCCGGCACCGTGCGCCCTCCGCCGACCCGGACGCGGGCCGGCACCGCGCCGCGGACACCGAGCTGTTCCCGGCCGTCGTCGCCGAGTCCGCCCCGGCTCATCCGAGCGAGCAGTTCCCGCCGACGGCTGCCTGGTCGGTGCCCGCCGCCCGGCCGGTGCCGGTGGAGGAGACGATCGCCGACGTCGAGTGGGGCGGAGCCGGGGACCAGCTGCTGACCCGCCCGATGCGGTTGACCGACCAGGCGCCGCACTCGCGACGACCCCGCCTCGTGGCGCACTGAGCGACGCCCGCACGTCCCCCGACGGCGTCCGGCCCCAGGGCCGGGCGCCGTCGGCGTACCCGGGGAAGGGGGTGGAGCGGCACCGCCGGGGGACGGTGCCGCAGGGCTCTCCGCGCGTCGTGCACGGCGTGTCGTGTGACTGGTGGGTGCCGGTGTTCCTCCTGCGCACGTCCGGGTCTGGGCGGAACACGCCGAGGAAACGATCACTTGCACATCTTGTGGAGCCCGGCCTAGGGTTCCCCTACATCTAGTAGTTACAGAGCTGTAAGCCCATCCACAGGCTCGTCCTCAGGTTCTCCCCGGCGCATCCACCGGATGTCCCCAGGAGGGTCCACAGGGCACCGGTGGAGGGCCAGGCCGGAACGCTCCGGGCGTCCGGCCGGAAGGGAGGTGAACCACCGTGCGCTGCCCGTTCTGCCACAACCCCGACAGCCGGGTCATCGACTCCCGCGAGGCCGACGAGGGCGCCACCACCCGGCGTCGTCGGTCCTGCCCGAAGTGCGGACGGCGGTTCACCACCGTCGAGGAGGCGGTGCTCGCCGTCGTCAAGCGCAACGGCGTCAGCGAGCCCTTCAACCGCAGCAAGGTGGTTGCCGGCGTCCGGCGGGCCTGCCAGGGCCGGCCGGTCGACGAGGACCAGCTCAAGCTCCTCGCCCAGCAGGTCGAGGACGCCATCCGCGCCAGCGGCGCCGCGGAGGTCCCGAGCAACGAGGTCGGCCTGGCCATCCTCGGCCCGCTGCGCGAGCTCGACGAGGTGGCCTACCTCCGGTTCGCCAGCGTGTACCGCTCCTTCACCTCGGTGGCGGACTTCGAGCGCGAGATCGCCGAGCTCAAGGCCCGGGAGTCGGCACCACCGCCGCCCGGGACCACTCCGCCGGCGCCCCGGGACCCCGTCCCGTCCGGCGGCTGAGAACTGTCAGTGCCGACCGATAGACAGCAGTTCGAGCAGTTACCGATCGCGGCTCTTCCCCAGCCTCAGATCCCGCACCGCGCAGCCCCGTTGCGCAGCCCCGCGAAGCACCACGCGACACACGACCAGGGAGAGCTCCACACCATGACCGAGACCGACGACCGCTTGGCCACCCGGGCCCGCCGTTCGAGCAAGGCACCCAGCCGCAAGGGCCTCAAGATCAAGCGCGTCTTCACCACCGCCGGTGTGCACCCGTACGACGACGTCACCTGGGAGCGCCGGGACGTCGTGATGACCAACTGGCGGGACGGCTCGATCAACTTCGAGCAGCGCGGCGTGGAGTTCCCCGCCGAGTGGAGCATCAACGCCACCAACATCGTCACCACCAAGTACTTCCGTGGCGCCGTCGGCCAGCCGCAGCGCGAGACCAGCCTCCGCCAGCTCATCGACCGCGTGGTGCTCACCTACACCGAGGCCGGTCGCGAGCACGGCTACTTCGCCACCGAGGGCGACGCCGAGGTCTTCGAGCACGAGCTCACCTGGATGCTGCTGCACCAGTACTTCAGCTTCAACTCACCCGTCTGGTTCAACGTCGGCACGAGCGCCCCGCAGCAGGTCAGCGCCTGCTTCATCCTCGCCGTCGACGACGAGATGGACTCGATCCTCAACTGGTACCGCGAGGAGGGCCTGATCTTCAAGGGCGGCTCCGGTGCCGGCCTGAACCTGTCCCGCATCCGCTCCTCCAAGGAGCTGCTCTCCTCCGGTGGCACCGCCTCGGGCCCGGTCAGCTTCATGCGCGGTGCCGACGCCTCCGCCGGGACCATCAAGTCCGGTGGCGCGACCCGCCGCGCGGCGAAGATGGTCGTCCTCGACATCGACCACCCCGACATCGAGGAGTTCATCGAGACCAAGGCGCGCGAGGAGAACAAGATCCGCGCGCTGCGCGACGCCGGGTACGACATGGACCTCGGTGGCAAGGACATCACCAGCGTCCAGTACCAGAACGCCAACAACTCCGTCCGCGTCTCCGACGAGTTCATGCGCGCGGTCGAGGAGAGCGGCGAGTTCGGGCTGCGGGCCCGCATGGACGGCACCGTCCTCGAGACGGTCGACGCCAAGGCGCTGTTCCGCAAGGTGACCCAGGCCGCGTGGGAGTGCGCCGACCCGGGCATCCAGTACGACGACACGATCAACGACTGGCACACCAACCCCGAGACCGGCCGCATCAACGCGTCCAACCCGTGCTCGGAGTACATGAGCCTGGACAACAGCTCGTGCAACCTCGCGTCGCTGAACCTCATGAAGTTCCTCAAGGACGACGGCACCTTCGACTCGAAGAACTTCGTCAAGGCCGTCGAGCTGGTCATCACCGCGATGGACATCTCGATCTGCTTCGCCGACTTCCCGACCGAGCCGATCGGTGACACCACCCGCGCCTACCGCCAGCTGGGCATCGGCTACGCCAACCTCGGCGCGCTGCTCATGGCCACCGGCCACGCCTACGACTCCCGCGGCGGCCAGAGCCTGGCCGCGGCCATCACCTCCCTGATGACCGGCACCGCCTACCGCCGCTCGGCCGAGCTCGCCGGCATCGTCGGGCCCTACGACGGCTACGCCCGCAACGCCGACGCCCACGCCCGGGTCATGCGCAAGCACGCCGCGGCCAACGACGCCATCCGCCCGGTCGGCGCCGACGACGCCGACGTGCTCAAGGCCGCCACCGCCCAGTGGCAGGACTGCCTGGAGATCGGCACCGAGAACGGCTGGCGCAACGCGCAGGCCTCGGTGCTGGCCCCCACCGGCACCATCGGCTTCATGATGGACTGCGACACGACCGGCATCGAGCCGGACTTCTCGCTGGTCAAGTTCAAGAAGCTGGTCGGCGGCGGCTCCATGCAGATCGTCAACCAGACGGTGCCGCGGGCGCTGCGCAGCCTGGGGTACCAGGAGGAGCAGATCGAGGCGATCGTCGAGTACATCGCCGAGCACGGCCACGTCGTGGACGCCCCGACCCTGCGCCCGGAGCACTACGAGGTGTTCGACTGCGCCATGGGCGAGCGGGCCATCTCCCCGATGGGCCACGTCCGCATGATGGCCGCGGTGCAGCCGTTCATCTCCGGCGCGATCAGCAAGACGGTCAACATGCCCGAGACGGCGACCGTCGAGGACGTCGAGACCATCTACTTCCAGGGCTGGAAGATGGGTCTCAAGGCGCTGGCGATCTACCGCGACAACTGCAAGGTCGGCCAGCCGCTGTCCGGTGGCAAGGGCAAGAACGACGGCACCAAGGACGAGGCGAAGGTGGCGGCCCCCGCCTCCTCCGAGCTCTCCCACCCGGTGCGCAAGCGGCTGCCCAAGAAGCGGACCAGCGTCACCACGTCGTTCAGCGTCGCCGGTGCCGAGGGCTACATGACCGCCGGGATGTACGAGGACGGCAGCCTCGGTGAGGTCTTCCTCAAGCTCGGCAAGCAGGGCTCGACCCTGGCCGGTGTCATGGACGCCTTCTCGATCGGCATCTCGCTGGCGCTGCAGCACGGTGTGCCGCTGGAGACCTACATCTCCAAGTTCACCAACATGCGCTTCGAGCCGGCCGGCATGACCGACGACCCGGACATCCGGATCGCCCAGTCGGTGATGGACTACATCTTCCGTCGCCTGGCGCTGGACCACCTGCCCGTGGAGAAGCGGGCCGGCCTCGGCATCTTCACCGCCGAGGAGCGGGCGGCGCAGGTCTCGGGCTACGGCTCGTCGGCCTCGACCACCGCCGTCCAGGAGGAGGAGGTCGACCTGGAGCAGCTGCGTGGCTCCGCGCCGATCGAGACCGCCAAGGTGGAGGAGAAGGTCACCCCGGAGGGCCCGAAGTCGGTCAAGGAGGCGCACTCCTCGGCCGAGCTGCTCGAGCTGGTCACCGGCACCGCCACCGACGCGCCGCTGTGCATGACCTGCGGCACGAAGATGCGTCCCGCCGGCAGCTGCTACGTCTGCGAGGGCTGCGGCTCCACCAGCGGCTGCAGCTGATCTGATCGGCCCACCGGCCCGGTTCCCCTCGGGGAGCCGGGCCGGTGGCATGTCCCGGGTCGGGCGGTCCCGCATGGCGCACCGGTCGATGTCACGGATCTGTCATGCGTGTGGCCGGGGGAAGCCCTGCCTTCCCGGGTAGGCAGGACCGCCCGGCGTCGCCGGGACAGGGAACCGTGGAGGAGGAGGGTCGATGCGCCGCCGCGCAGCAGCGGACCCCGGACCGCACGTGGCCGACGTCGGCTCCGGTCCGATCCGGGCCCCCCTCGCCGGACAGTCGACCGGACCGGATGGGACCCCGTGCTGATCGACGTCGTCCTCGTCGCCTCGGGAGCGCTCGGCCTGGCCGTCGCTGCGGCCTCCGGCCGGCTCCGCCGGTGGCCGGTCTCCGAGCCGGTGCTCGGCCTGCTCATCGGCATCGTCCTCGGCCCCCACCTGCTCGGGGTGCTGGACCTGGCGCCCGTCACCGAGGACCAGACCTGGCTGCACACCGCCACCCGGCTGCTGCTGGCCGTCTCGGTGATGTCGGTGGCGCTGCGCTACCCGCTCACCGACGCCCGCTCCCGGCTGCGCCCCGTCCTCCTGCTGCTCGCCGTCGTCATGCCGGTCATGGCCCTGGTCACCGCCGGGCTGGCCGCCCTCACCCTGGGCGTCGGCCTCGGTGCCGCTCTGCTCATCGGCGCGGCCCTGAGCCCGACCGACCCCGTGCTCGCCTCCAGCGTCGTCACCGGGACGCCGGCGGAGGAGGACCTCCCGGCCCGCGACCGGCAGATCCTGTCCCTGGAATCGGGAGCCAACGACGGCCTGGCGCTGCCGCTGGTCCTGATCGCGCTCGCGATCGCGGGCGCCGACAGCATCGGTGCCGGGCTCGCCGAGTCCCTGTGGCAGGTCGCCGGCGCGGTCCTGCTGGGCGTCCCGGCGGGATGGCTCGGTGCCCGGGCGCTGCGGACGGGTGAGCAGCACGGGTCCACCGATCCTGCGCCACGCCTGCTCTTCACCGTCGTCCTCGCCTTCGCCGTCCTCGGCGCCGCGGGCCTGCTGCACGTCGACGGGATCCTCGCGGTGTTCGTCGCCGGCCTCGCCTTCAACGGGGTGGCCACCGGCTCCGACCGCACCGACGACGCCCCCATCGACGAGGCGGTCAACCGCTTCCTCGTCCTCCCGCTGTTCGTCGCCATCGGCGCCGTCCTGCCGTGGGCGGCGTGGGCGGAGCTCGGCTGGCGCGGCCCCGCGCTCGTGGTGGGCGTGCTGCTGCTGCGCCGCCTGCCGGCGATCTGGCTGCTGCGGCGTCCCCTGCGGTTCGGCCGGCCCGACGCCGCCTTCGTGGGCTGGTTCGGTCCCATCGGCGTCTCGGCCCTGTTCTACCTCTGCCTGGAGGCCGAGCGCCTGGCCCTGGACCCGGTGGTGCTGGCCGCCGGCAGCCTCGTCGTCGCGGCGAGCACCGTCGTGCACGGCATGACGTCGTCCCCGGGCCGAGTCCTGTACCGGCGGGCGCACACGCCGGCCGACCGCCGCTCGAACGCCTGAGGAGAGAAGACAACACATGTGGTTCGACTCGTGGTCCGACCTGGGCCGCATCATCGCCATCGGGCTGAGCGCCTACGTCACCGTCGTGGTGATCCTCCGCCTGTCGGGGAAGCGGACGCTGGCGAAGCTCAACGCCTTCGACCTGGTCGTCACCGTGGCGCTGGGCTCGACCCTCGCGACGATCCTGCTCAGCAGCGACGTCTCCTGGACCGAGGGCGCCCTGGCCCTGGCGGTGCTGGCCTCCGCCCAGTTCCTCGTCGCCTGGCTGACCACGCGCTGGCCCCGCTTCCGCAACGTGGTCACCTCGCGGCCGACCCTGGTCCTCCGCGACGGCGAGCCGCTGGCCGACGCCCTTCGGGAGCAGCGCCTCTCCATGGACGAGCTCCGCCAGGCCGTCCGTGCCAGCGGCTCCGGCGACCTGTCCTCGATCGCCGCGGTCGTGCTGGAGAGCGACGGCTCCCTGAGCGTCGTCCCGGCGCAGAAGATGGGCAGCGGATCCAGCCTCGAGGGCGTGCTCCACGCCGAGCAGCGCGCCGGCGGCTGACCGCCGATGCGCCTCAGGGCTGCACGGTCCAGCGCCCCGCCAGTGCGTCGGACAGGTGCGTCCGCCAGAGCGTCGTCTCGGCCCGGTCGATGCTCGTCGACTCCTCGGCGAGCGCGACCACCTGGTCCAGGCGGGTCCGCAGCGTCTCGTCGAGGCTGCCCCGCGGCGCCCGCCAGGCGAGCTCCCGGAGCAGTCCGGCCAGCCGGCGGAGCACCGCGGGCTGGCCGCCCGCGTACTGGATCGGCTCCTCGATCCCCAGCCGCACCAGCTCCTCGGCGGTCCACTGCGGCAGCACGAACCGCAGCACGCCGTCCTCGTCCCGGAACGGGGTCGCGTCCAGCGGGCAGCTGACGAGCTCCCCCAGCAGGGCGGACACGTGCGAGAGGCCGTGCACCGCGGTCGTCGGGTCGTTGGACCCGGGGGACAGCGCGCGCCCGGTGATGTCGACGGTCTTGCGCAGGCTGTAGGCCACGTCCCGGTCGGGTGTGCGCTCGAAGCTGAGCCGGACGCCCTCGGCCAGCGCCTCGCCCACGGCGTCCAGGTCGACGGCGGATCCGGGCGCCGCGGGCCACGCGTGCGCGATCGGGGTGCCGGCCACGACCGAGTCGCCGATCCGGTGGGCCAGCAGCACCGTCGCACCGGCCCGCTCGGCCGCCTCGGCGATCCGCGGGCCGTCCACGTCCACGACGAACCCGCTGCTGCGGGCGAGGACCGGGCGGGGTGGGCCGGAGGGCAGCTCCGCCCTGGCCGACGCCGGTTCGCTGCCGGCCTCCGGCAGCTCCCGCGCGAAAGTCGCCCGGGCCTCGTCGGAGACGTCGCGCAGCATCGTCTCCACGCGCAGCGACCGGGCGAGGTGCCCGAGGAAGAGCACCAGGGCCATCACGCTGATGACGGTCAGCCCGAAGGCCACGGTGACCGACAGCCGGGGCACGAAGGCCACGTCGTCGGCCCCCTCGGTCCGCACGGTCCGCAGCACGGTGAGCGCGTAGACGAAGGTGCCCACGAGGACGCCGAGCGTGGCCTGCACGACCCGGTCAGTGACGAAGGTCTGCAACAGCCGGGGGGAGTGCTGGCTGCTGCTGAGCTGCAGGGCCACGACCGTGAAGGAGAACGTCAGGCCGGTCACCGAGATCAGCGAACCGGCGATCGCGGCCAGGACGTCGCGGGCCGCCGAGGGGCCGCCGCCGAAGGCGAAGGTGAGCGGGTTGTCGTCCCCCGGCCCGCCGAGCAGCCCGTCCAGCGCGGGGAGGGTGACCCCGAGGCCGACGGCCAGCACGATCGCCAGCGCGGGAACCGGCCACAGGGCACCGCTGAGCCGGTTGCGCACCTGCCGGAGCGCGCCGGTCGGGCTCATCGCCGGCCGCCGCGGACGGCCGGACGGACCGGCCGGCGTCCGGTGCGGGACGCCGGTGCCGACGTCGGGGGCACCGCCTCCGTCGGTCCGGGCGACGGCGCCGGTCCGGTCGACGAGGCGGGCGCCGAGGACCCGTCGGGCTGCTCGGCCGGCGCCACGGAGGCGTAGTCCTCGCGGCCGACGGGCCGGTCGGTCAGCCCGCGGTCGGTCGGCACCTCCAACGGCTCCTCCTCGGCGGTGAACCGCACGCGGTCCACCGTCGGGAACTGGGTCGCCGTCCAGACCACCTGGGCGACCGCGAGCTGCTGGTTGCCCCCGATCAGACCGGTGAACTCGCGGGTCACGTCCAGGGTCACGATCCGGTCCTCCGGGGTGGGGCCGTTGTGGTCCAGTTCCTGCGGACCCAGCGCCGTCCGCAGCCCGGACGCCGCCTCGTCGGGGCTCGGGCCGGTGACGAGCGCGGCGAGCACCGTCGGGACGTCGGCGGGCGAGACCGGCCGGGAGACCGCCTCCAGCCGTCGCCCCCGCACGAGCCAGATCTGCGCCTCCTGCCCGCCGAGGGACGCGGTCGGGTCCGCCGGCGCCTCGGGGGCGGGGACCTCGAGCCGCTCGGGCTCCTCCTGGGGCGGCACCCCGCAGCCACCCAGCCCCAGCGCCGCGAGCACGAGCGCCGCCGTCAGCCGCCTCACGGCGCGTCCTGCAGGGGGAGGGTGACGGTGAAGCGGGCGCCGCCGTCGGGGCTGTCCGACACCGCGACCCGGCCGCCCATCGCCGACACGTGCCGGGTCACCAGCGACAGCCCGAGGCCGGCGCCGTCGGTGCGTGCCCGGTTGGTGTCCCGGCCCCGCGCGAACCGCTCGAACACCCGCGAGCGCTCGTGCTCGGGGATCCCCGGTCCGGCGTCGTCCACCACCAGGCGGGCGTCGGCCGGTCCCGCCTCGACCCGGACCGCGGTCACGCCACCGCCGTGCTTGTCGGCGTTCTCCACCAGGTTGCCGATCACCCGTTCCAGCCGGCGCTTGTCGGCCAGCACGACCACGTCCGCGGCGTCCGGCGCGACGACGAGCGGAGCGGTGGGGCGGCCCTCGACGCGGCGCCGGGACAGCGATTCACGGACGAGGGCGGGCAGGTGGACCTCCTCCAGGACGGCGTCCGCGCTGCCGGCGTCGCCGCGCGAGATCTCCAGCAGGTCGGCCACCAGCCGCTCGAAACGGACGACCTCCGCCTGCAGGAGCGCCAGTCCCTCGCGGCCGTCCTCGGGGAGATCCTCCTCGTGCTCGGCCAGGAGGGCGAGCGCGCCGAGCATCGTGGTCAGCGGGCTGCGCAGCTCGTGGCTGACGTCCGCGGCGAAGCGGGCGTCGCTGCGGACCCGCTCCTGCAGGGCGCTGACCGTCGTGTCGAACGAGCGGGCGATCGGGACCAGCGCGGGGTCCCCCTGGGGGTCGATCCGTGCGTCCAGGTCCCCGGCGGCGACCGCCGCGGCCGCCGCGGAGACCCGGTCCAGGGGGCGCAGGGTCGGACGGGTGGCCCAGCTGCCGACCAGCAGCGAGGCGGGGACGACG
The DNA here is from genome assembly GCF_010682065.1 of Blastococcus saxobsidens. Lineage (GTDB taxonomy): Bacteria > Actinomycetota > Actinomycetes > Mycobacteriales > Geodermatophilaceae > Blastococcus > Blastococcus saxobsidens_B. Next base: position 46,191 of record NZ_JAAGWG010000019.1, on the reverse strand, counting down.
GCGAGCACCGCGGCCGCGAGGACCCCGGCGAGCACGCGGTAGGTGTCGTCGAGCTCCTCGAGCGGGAAGACCTCGAAGTACGCCTCGCCGGATCCCTCGAGCGGCAGCCCGATGGCGAGCACCGTCCGACCGTCCACCTGGAACCGCTGGCGCGCGGGGGTCCCGTCCAGCACGGTGCGCCGCAGCTCGGCAGGCAGGTCGTCCCGGCCGATCCCCAGGGAGCTGGTGATCCACCGGTCGCCGTCGGCGATCAGCGACGTGGAGCCGCTCTCCCGGGGCAGCTGCGAGAGCAGCTGCTCGGGGGACAGCCCCTCGGCGGACGCGGCGCGCTGCACCTGTGCGGCGTTGGCCGTGGTCTGGGCCAGGGTGGCCCGTTCCCGGCCGAGCAGCAGGTAGCGGGAGACGCCCAGCCACACGCCGACGGCCAGGACGAGGCTGAGGACGACCGCCACCGCCGTGAACGCGAGGGTGACCCGGCCCCGGAGGGTGCGCGTCCAGGAGGCAGCGCTCACCCGGGTACCCGGTAACCCATGCCGCGCACGGTGGTGACGACCTCGGGGTTGGCCGGGTCGGTCTCGATCTTCTTGCGCAGCCGCCGGATGTGGACGTCGACCAGCCGGGAGTCGCCGAAGTAGTCGTACCCCCAGACCCGCTGCAGCAGCTCCTCCCGGCTGAGCACGCGGCCGCGGTCGGTCGCCAGCTCGGTGAACAGCCGGAACTCCGTCCGGGTGAGCTCCAGGGCTCGGCCGTCGCGCGTGACGCTCCCGGCCAGCGGCGAGATCTCCAGGTCCCCGACGGTGATGACGGGGATCTCCTCGACCTCGCGGGCGCGCCGGGTGAGGGCGCGCACCCGGGCCACGAGCTCCTTGGGGACGAAGGGCTTGGTGACGTAGTCGTCCGCCCCCGCCTCCAGCCCCGCGACGACGTCGTCGCTGTCCGAGCGGGCGGTCACCATGATCACCGGCGTGGTGCTCGTGCGGCGGATCTCGCGGCACACCTCGAACCCGTTCATCCCGGGCAGTCGGAGGTCGAGGAGGACGACGTCGAAGGGGCGGGCGGCGAGCCGGACGAGGCCGTCCTCGCCGGTGGCGACCTCGGCGACCTCGAAGCCCTCCCGGGTGAGCGTCATCTGCACCATGCGGCGGATGCGGGCGTCGTCCTCGATGACCAGTACTGAACGCGGCACAGGGAGCAGTGTGCCCATGACGGCGGCCGGGGTCTCATCCACCGCCGTACTGTGCTCACCGCCTGCGGTCCTCGCGCCCCGCCGCGCGGAATGTCACGCACCTGTCATCCGGATCCCGACTGCGCCCCGGACGAGGGGTATGGCCCAGCGTCGGGACCCTTGGGTGCGAGGAGGCAGCGGGTGCAGGGCGAGCTCACGGCGACCGGCGCGCTGATCGGCGCGCTCGTGCTCAGCCTGCTCCTGGCCGCCCTGCACGTGGCCGCACCCCGGCTGCGCGGGCTGCCCCTCGTGCCGGAACGGGTCACCGGGTCCTTCGCCGGCGGCCTCGCCGTCGCCTACGTCTTCCTGCACCTGCTGCCCGAGATCGCCGAGGGCAACGAGGCGATCGGGGAGGCCCTCAGCGACGTCCTGGAGCCGACCCCGCTGCTGGACCTGGGCGTCTTCCTCGTGGCGCTGGCCGGCTTCGCCGCCTTCTACGGCCTGGACCGGCTGGCCCGGTCCCGGGCGGTGGCGGCCGGCTCGACCGGTGGGGCGGGCGCGGGCGGCCGGCAAGCGGGTGGCGAGGGTGCGGGCGGCGCCGAACCGGCCGGTGTCTACTGGCTCCACCTCGGGTCCTTCATGGTCTACAACGCGCTGATCACGTACACGATGGCGCTCCGGCTGCAGACCGGGGTGGCGTTCGCGCTGCTGTTCGCGGTCGCGATGGGGCTGCACTTCGTGCTCACCGATCGGTCTCTGGAGGAGCACTACCCGCACCGGTTCCCGCGCTCCGGCCGGCTGCTGCTGGCGGCGGCGCTGCTGCTCGGCTGGGGCGCCGATGCGCTGTTCGCGCCGACCAGCACCGTGGTGGTGGCGTTGCTGACCGCGCTGCTCGGCGGCTCGATCCTGCTCAACGTGTTCAAGGAGGAGCTGCCCGCCAGCGGGCGGTCCAGCTTCGGCTGGTTCCTCGCCGGGCTCACCCTGTACGCGGGGCTGCTGACCCTCGTCACCGCGCTGGGGGAGTGACGTGGGCGGTGCGGCGCTCGTCGCCGCCGGCTCGGTCCTCGTCCTGCTCGTGCTCGCCGACGTTCTCCTGACGACCCTGACGCTCGGCGAAGGGGCCGGTCCGCTGACCCGTCGCCTCCTCGGTCTGCTCTGGCGCGGCTCGCTACGGCTGCGGCGGCCGGGGCGGCGGTCGCGGTTGCTGTCGAACTCCGGGCCGGCGCTGCTCGTCGTCACCGTCGCCTTCTGGCTGACCACCACGTGGCTGGGCTGGTGGCTGGTCTTCCTGGGCAGCGGTTCGGTCCGGTCGGCGGAGACGCAGGCGCCCGCCGGCCCGGCCGACGTCGCCTACTACGCCGGCTACGCCATCTCGACCCTCGGTACCGGCGACTTCGTCGCCGACTCGTCGGTGTGGCGGATCCTCACGGCGCTGGCCGGGGTGGAAGGGCTGATCCTCGTCACCCTCTCGATCACCTACCTGCTCGGGGTGGTCTCCGCCGTGGTGGCCCGCCGCGCACTGGCCACGCAGGTGCACGCGCTCGGCGGCACGGCGGGGGAGATCGTCGTCGAGGGGTGGACGGGGCACGGCTTCAGCCCGGCCTTCACGCAGCACCTCGTGGGGCTGACCACCGCGCTCACCGGCGTCGTGCAGCAGCACTTCGCCTACCCGGTGCTGCACTACTTCCGGACGGCGTCCCCGGCGGAGTCGGCGCCGGTCGCCGTCGCCCTCCTCGACGACGTGCTGCTGCTCCTGGACTCGGCGGTCGACGCCGGCGTCGCTCCCGATGCATCCGCGGTCCGGCCCGCCCGGCGGACGGTGGCCGACTACGTCCGCACCGTCGGCGGCCTGGCCGCCGGCGGGCATCCGGGCGATCCGCCGCCGTGCCCGTCGGTCGTGCCGCTGGAGCGTGCCGGCATCCCGCTGCGGTCCACCGCCGAGCGCGACAGCGCCTTCAGGTCCGGCACCGACCGGCGGCGCGGGCTCCGGCAGCTGGTCGAGGAGGCCGGCTGGTCCTGGCCCGGCGCCTGAGCCCGGCGCCTGGACCCGGAGCCCGTGTCAGTTCGGTGACGGACCCGGCCCGGCTCGTTTTCCGCTCCCGGGCACGGGCAGCCCTGAGGCGGAGCGCGACGCGGACCCGGCGGCGGTCCCGGGCGCTGCCGGACGCGAGGAACGAGGAGGACGACATGGCACAGCCCGCACGCACGAGAGCCCGGTGGACGGCCGTCGCCGCCGCGGCGGTGTTCGTCGTCGCCGGCTGCGGGGCCGACGAGCCCGACGTGGACGACAGCGGAGCCGTGGGCCCCGACGAGGCCGTCACCGAGGACCTCAAGCTCCTGCAGGTCCAGCTGGAGTACCCGCTGGACGGCGTGCACGACACCGGTGAGGACGCCGAGCTCTTCTTCGGCATCGCCAACACCGGCTCGACCGGGGACGAGCTGGTCGACGTCCGCGGCCCGGACTTCGCCGGTGCGACGCTCACGGCCGACGGCGCGACGGGGGCCATCCCGGTCCCGGAGGACGACAACGTGTACGTCGGCGCCGAGGGGGCGCCGTCGGTGGTGCTGCAGGACCTGCAGACCGACCTGCGGTCCTCGGAGTCCATCCCTGTGACGTTCGTCTTCGAGGAGGCCGGCGAGATCACCATCGACGCCATGGTCGCGGCGTCCGGGCAGGACCCGGGCGAGCCGTTCGACTTCGAGGACCCGGCCGAGGACCCCACCGGGAACTGACGCTCGGCGCGGGCCGGATACCGGGGGACGGCGGGACGGGCGCCTAGCCTTCCCGCGTGGGTCAGCTGCTGCGGTTCGCCTGGGTCGAGGCCCGGTGCTGCCTGTTCGCCGTCCTGTTCTTCCTGGGGCTGGCCGCGGTCCGCGTGCTGCCGCTGCCGATCGACCCCGCCGACGCGCTGCTGATCTGGTCCCTGGGGGTCACGCTCGTCCTCTGGCTGGTCCGCTGGGAGACCGGCCGGGAGGTCGCCGTCATCTTCGGCTTCCACCTCGTCGGCCTCGCGCTCGAGCTCTACAAGGTGCGGCAGGGGTCCTGGTCCTACCCCGACACCGGGTGGGCGACCGTCGGCGGGGTGCCGCTCTACAGCGGCTTCATGTACGCCGCCGTCGGCAGCTACATCTGCCAGGCCTGGCGCCGCTTCGACCTGCGGATCACCAACTACCGGGCCCGCAGCACCGCGGCCGTCGCCGCGCTGATCTACCTGAACTTCTTCACGTCCCACGTCATGGCCGACGTGCGGGTGCCGCTCGCGCTCGCCCTGCTGCTCGTCACGTGGCGGACGTGGGTGCACTTCACCGTGGGAGAGCGCCGCTACGCGATGCCGCTGGCGCTCTCCTTCGTGCTGATCGGCTTCTTCCTGTGGGTCGCGGAGAACGCCGCCACGCTGCTGCGGGCCTGGCAGTACCCGTCGCAGGAGTCGGTCTGGACCCTGGTCCACGCGGCCAAGCTCGGCTCGTGGTCGCTGCTCGTGGTGGTGAGCATCGTCCTGGTGGCCGCGGTCAAGGCCTACGAGGGACGGCTGTACGGGTCCGCGGCCGACCGCACCGTCCTGCGCGCCTACGACGTGCCGCCCGATCTGCTCCACCTCCCGGCCGAGGGCCCGCCGGCCGTGAGGTCCGCCCGCACCGGCTGACCCGTCGGTCGGGCACCGGCACGGTCCACGGTGTCGCGGACCGCCCCTCCGCAGGCAGCGGAGCGGGGCGACCGACGTCACAGCAGGACCTGCTCGGGTCACGGGTGGAGAGCGCCGATGACGTCTCCGGCCATGGAGCCGTGCCGCTCATCGACGAGCGTGCCGAGCGGCCGTGCGGATCGTCCGCGCGATGGCCCCGCCCCCTCGCAGCTCTTCCCGATCGGATCGTCGCTCCACCATGTCCGCCGCCCTCGGCGTCCTCGCGTCCACCCTCACCATCGCTCTCGTCTGGCCGCAGCTCTGGCTCTCCTGCCGGCACCGCCGCACCCGGGGCATGTCCCCGACCGCCACCTGGCTCGCCGTCGCCCTGAACGCCTGCTGGCTGGTCTTCGGCCTGCTCACCGACGACCCGGCGCAGATCGTGACGAACGCCGTCGTCGGTGCGGCCAACACCGCCCTCCTGCTCGTGCTGCTGCTCACCCAGCCGCACCTCCGGTCGCGGGGCGCCCTGCTGCGCACCGCGTCCGGAGCCCTCTGCCTGGTCGCGTTCGCCGCGGGGAGCGGGCTCGTCGTCGCCCTCCTCGGCGCCGACCCGGCCGCTGCCGCCGCACCGCTGGCCGCCGCCGCCTCCCTGGTCGGTGCGGCGGCCGCGCTGCCGCAGCCGGTCGCCCTGCTGCGCGACCGGAGGCAGGACGTGTCGGGGCTGTCGCCGGCCCGCTGGGTCCTCGGCGCGGGGGCCAATGCCGCGTGGGCCGGCTACGGCTGGGTGCTGGGGCAGCCTTCGGTGTGGCTCTCGGCCGCCGTCGGGCTCGGCTGCTCGCTCGTCGTCTGCGTGATCCTGCACGCCGGGATCCACAGCTCCGCCCGAGCGTGCGCACATCGGCCTCACAGGCGCGGGCCCGACGCTGCGTGCAGCGGCCGGAGATCGCTCCGGCCCCGGCGAAGGAGTGCACGTGCGCAAGAAGATCGTCATCGCCACCACGGCCGGGGTCCTCGGCCTGTCCGGTCTCGCCTTCGCGGTGCCGGCTCTCGCCGCTCCCGGCAGCGACGGGGGCGCGCCCGCCGCCGTCGAGCGGATCACCGAGGCGCTCTCCGGGCTCGTCACCGACGCCTCGATCACCCAGGAGCAGGCCGACGAGGTGGCCACCACGCTGAGCGAGGCGGGGGTCGGCCGCGGCGGGCACCACGGTGGGGGAGGGGTCGCCCTGGAGGCGGCCGCGACCGCGCTGGGCATGACCGAGGCGGGGCTGCGCACCGCGCTGGAGCCCGACGGCGCCACGCTGGCGCAGGTCGCCGAGGACCAGGGCGTCCCCGTCGACGAGCTGGTGGCCGCGCTGGTCCAGGCGCAGGAGGAGCGCATCGCGCAGGCGGTCGAGGACGGCCGGCTCACCCAGGAGGAGGCCGACGAGCGGCTGGCCGACGTCGAGGAGCGCGTGACGGAGCGGGTGAACAGCGAGGCGCCGGCGCGCGGGCACGGTCCGCGCGGGCACGACGGGGACTGATCCCGGTGCGGCGCCGCCTCCGCGCGGGAGGCGGCGCCGGCCCGCTTCGTCGTAGCCTGCCGCCATGCCGCCGGAGATCCTCGAGGTCCGTTCCGCCCACGACGTCGCCCTGACCGTCTACCGCTGGGACCCGGCCGGCCCGCCGCGCGGCGTGGTGCAGCTCGCCCACGGGATGGGCGAGCACCTGCTGCGCTACGAGCCGCTGGCCGCCGACCTCACCGCCGCCGGCTTCGTCGTCGTCGGCCAGGACCACCGGGGGCACGGCGCCACCGCGCGGGAGGGTGCCCAGGGCGAGCTGGGCCCGGGGGGCTGGGACGAGCTGGTGCGCGACATCGGCCGGGTGACCGACCGGGTGCGCGCGGACCTGCCCGACCTGCCGCTGGTCCTGCTGGGCCACAGCATGGGCTCCTTCGCCGCCCAGCAGCACGTCCTCGACCACAGCCGCGAACTGGCCGGCCTGGTGCTCAGCGGCACCACCACGCTGGACCTGCTGGAGCCCGCGCTCGACCTGGACGGGCCCACCGACCTGTCGGCGTTCAACGCGCCGTTCGCCCCCGCCCGCACCGACTACGACTGGCTGTCCCGCGACGAGGCCCAGGTCGACGCCTACGTGGCCGACCCGCGGTGCGGCTTCGGCCTGTCCGCCCCGGACAACAAGCAGATGTTCGTCTCGGCCCGTCAGCTGGCCGACGCCGACCGGCTGGCGCAGCTGCGCCCCGACCTGCCGGTCTACGTCGTCGTCGGCGACGCCGATCCGCTCAACGGGCAGCTGGCGCTCGTGCACGCCCTCGTGGAGCGGCTGCAGGGGGCCGGGCTGCAGGACGTGACGCTCCGGTCCTACGAGGGTGCCCGGCACGAGGTCTTCAACGAGACCAACCGGGCGGAGGTCGTCACCGACCTGCTCGGCTGGCTGGACCGGGTCGTCCCGGCCGCCTGACCCCTGGACGGCCGGCCGTCGCCTGCGGGACGCTGCTGCCATGAGCGAGAACCCGTACGCGCTGCCGGTCGAGGAGTTCCTGGACCGGTCCCGGGTGCCCGTGGCCGACCAGGTCGAGACGCAGACCGGCTCCGCCGCACCCGAGGGCGGCTGGGGCAGTGGGCTGGACCCCTACCTCGACGGCGGCGGCGGGGACGCGGACGGGGACTGACCCCACCCGGCCCGCGTCATGGCCGACCGGCGACGACGGAACTCCTCGACCGGGACGCTGGTCACGCCGGCCAGCCGCAGCGACCGCACCCGCCCCGCGTCGTCCCGCGTCACCGGCACCCGCTCACCGGATGCGCCGAAGCCGGGCTGGGGGACGACGCGCAGCGAGTCGTCGTCCAGCACCTCCAGCTCCTCGACCGTGGGCAGCGGATCGGGGGCGGTGGGTCGCAGCAGCACCAGCCGGCCGTCGAGCTCGGTGACGTCGAGCAGCCCCCACAGGCTGGCGAACCGGCCGGTGAACGACGACAGCGGCGGCGTTCCCGGCGGAGGGGGAGCCGAGGGGGTGCGCGGCGTCAGCGCGACGTCCACGAGCTTCACGAGGCCGACGGCGAGCTCGTGGGCGGGGCCGTCGACGGCGTTGGTGAGCACGCTGACCACCAGCTGGGCCTGCGGGTCGACCAGCGTCGTCGTGATGTGCCCGGGCCAGCCGCCGCCGTGCCCGACGAGCTGCCGCTCGCCGACGGTGACCAGCTCCAGGCCCAGCCCGTAGCGCCCGATCTCGCTGCCGTAGGCGGTCACCACCGACTCCAGCCGCTGCATGAGCCGTTTCGAGTCGTCGGTCAGCAGTCGCTCGTCGCCCAGGACGTGCGCCGCTCCGAAGGCCGACAGCTCCTCCGCGGTGGAGGAGAACCCGGTGGCGGCGGCCATCGCCCCGGTCCCGACGTGCTCGATCGTCTCCCGGCCGTCCTCGCCCAGCAGCAGGCCGGTGTGCCCGGCCGCGTACTCGCCCGCCCGCGCCGGGTCGTGGTCGGCGACGGTGCGGGCGAGGCCGAGCGGCTCGAGGATCGCGGCGCGGCAGTGCTCGGCGAACGGCGTGCCGGTGACCGACTCGATCGCCAGGCCGACGAGGGCGTAGCCGAGGTTGGAGTACTTGAAGTGCTCGTTGCGGGCGTGCACGACGCCGGCCCGCCGCGCCACGCCCAGCACCGCCGCGCGGTCGGGGAAGGAGATGCCGAGCTGCCAGAAGTCGGCGTCCTCGCCGTCGCGCAGCACGCCGCCCTGGTGTCCCAGCAGCTCGCGGACCGTGACCCGGGCGACCGGGGAGCCGGCCAGCTCGGGCAGGTGGGAACCGATCGGGTCGTCCAGCCGCATGCGGCCGGCCTCGACCAGCTGCAGGACGGCGGTGGCGGTGAAGGTCTTGGAGTGGGAGGCGACGTGGAACAGGTGCGCGGGGGTCAGCGGGGTGCCGGCGACGGCGTCGGCCACCCCGACGGCGGCCGACAGCACCAGGTCGCTCCCGGACCGGACGGCGACCTGGACGCCGGGCACGCGGCGGTGCGCGGCCTGGGCCTCGACCCAGGAGCGCAGGTACCCGGCGGCGGCCCGGACGGTGGCGGTCTGCCGGGCGAGGACCTCGGGGGAGGGGGTCACCGCCCGCGGGGCAGCGACTTCTGGTCGCGCTTGACCCAGCCGAGCACCGCGGTGCCGGCGAAGAAGAGCGCTCCCACCACGGCGAGCCAGAACAGCCCCTTCACCACGGCACCGACCACGGTGAGGACCAGCCAGATGACGAGCAGGAGTCCGATGAGGCGCAGCATGGCTCCACCGTAGGCCCGTGCCCTAGCAGCCGACGCCGGCCAGGTCGTCGTCGCGGACGGCGCCGTCGGCGGTCGTCACGGCGTAGCCGGAGCAGAAGTAGAAGGACAGGTTCTCGTCCCGGTCCAGGCTGATCGGTCGCCAGGTCCCGGTGGCGTCCGGCTCCAGGTACTCCAGCGACGTGCCGAGCAGGACGTCGTCGGCGGACGGGTCGTGCCGCAGGTACTTGGCCAGCCAGGCCTGGGTGTAGACGCTGGAGACCGCCTGCCCGTACCGCGAGGCGGGCAGCACGTAGGGAACGTCGGTGTACTCGAGGTGGGTCGAGGCGCGCGGCACGACCACCATCGAGTCGACGCCGGCCGCCGTCCACCCGTCGTAGCCGGTGGCCAGTTCCCGGCGCGGGTCCGGGGCCTGGGTCGGGGATCCGGCCCCCGAGGCGTCGAAGAGGCCGGAGTTGGCGAAGTAGGGCGCGACGGTGAAGCCGTACTCCGACTGCAGTCCGAGCGCCGGCACGACGGGCTCCAGCGGCCCGAGCGCGTCGAACTCCTCGCCGTCGCGGATCGACGCCGTCGTGGAGAGCTTGTCCAGGGCGACCACGGTCTGGATCCGCTCGTCGACCGACTGCAGGTAGGAGACGGCGATGGCACCGAGCGAGTGGCCGACGACGGCCAGCCGGGTGGTGCGGCCCGGCGTGACCGTGCCCGGATCCGGTGAGCGGTCGAAGGACGCCCACAGCGGGTTGAACGCGTCCACCCCGGCGTTGCCGGCCGGGGCGCCGGCGTACGGCTCGTCGGGCGTGGAGAGGAAGAAGTCGATCGCGTCCTGGGTGCCGTAGACGAAGTTCGACGTCTGCTGGAACGGCACGCCCGGGCAGCCGGTCTGCTCGCCGGCCGGCGGGGCGGCGGCGAACGAGCACCAGGGCAGGTCGGCGGGGTCGCCCTGGTGCGGGAACGTCTCGCTGCGACCCTGACCCTGCACGTCGTAGGTGAGGACGACGTAGCCGCGCTCGGCGAGGTCCTGGGCCAGCCACCAGTACATCCGCTCGCTGCCCTGCACCGAGCCGGTGGTCAGGACGACGCCGGGGAAGGGGCCTTCCAGCGGCTTCCCGCTGTAGGGGTCGCGAGCGCCGGGGAGCGGGGAGAAGACGTCGCCCTGGATCAGCGCGCCGTACCGGTTGGCGAACTGCACCGGGGTGATCTCGCCGCGGGTGCCGTCCCAGCCGGCCCGGTAGGGGTTGCCGCTGTTCCACCCGGGGACGAGCTGGCCGGGGCTGAGCGCCGGCCGGTTCGGGCGGGCCGCCTGGGCGAGCAGGTCGCGGGCGAACAGCGGGTTGATGGTGGTCAGCGACGCGAGCCCGTACGCGGGGGAGAGCTGCCCGTCCGGAGCGGTCTGCCGGCCGTAGGCGTCGGCGATGTTCTGCGCGTCGCGGACCAGGTACCCCGGCGTCCCCGGTGCCGGCCCGCCCGGGGCGGCGGCGGCCGCGGAGGACCCGGAGAGGGCGACGGCCACGGCGGCGCCGAGGGCGAGTGCGGCACGGGGCAGGGGGCGGCGCATGCGGACTCCTCGACGGTGGGGAGAGCTGTGCCGTGCCTCAACGAGCCGGGACGGATCCGGTTACCTCTCGACACAGGTACTGCGCCCAGGTGGTCCGGCGACGAGGATCGGCGCATGGCCTACACCGCAGCCGAGAACCGCTACGACTCCATGACCTACCGCCGGACGGGCCGCAGCGGCCTGGACCTCCCGGTGATCAGCCTCGGCCTGTGGCACAACTTCGGCGACGACGTGCCGTTCGACCGGCAGCGCGCCATCCTGCGCCGGGCCTTCGACCTGGGCATCACCCACTTCGACCTGGCCAACAACTACGGACCGCCCTACGGCAGCGCCGAGACCAACTTCGGCCGGCACCTCGACGACGACTTCCGGCCCTACCGCGACGAGCTGGTGATCAGCACCAAGGCCGGCTACGACATGTGGCCGGGCCCGTACGGCCAGGGCGGCGGGTCGCGGAAGTACCTGCTCTCCAGCCTGGACCGGTCACTGCGCCGGATGCGGCTCGACCACGTCGACATCTTCTACAGCCACCGGCCCGACCCGAGCACACCGCTCGAGGAGACGATGGGCGCGCTGGACACCGCGGTCCGCTCGGGCCGGGCGCTCTACGCCGGCATCTCCTCCTACTCCCCGCAGGACACGGCGAAGGCCGCGGCGATCCTGACCGACCTCGGCACGCCGCTGCTGATCCACCAGCCGTCGTACTCGATGCTCAACCGCTGGGTCGAGCGCGACGGGCTGCTGGACACCCTGGCCGACGTCGGCGCCGGGTGCATCGCGTTCTCGCCGCTGGCGCAGGGGATGCTCACCGACAAGTACCTGGACGGTGTGCCGGAGGGGTCGCGGGCCAGCCAGGGCAAGTCGCTGTCGCCGGACTTCCTCACCGAGGAGGCGCTCGGCCACGTCCGCGCGCTCGACGGGATGGCGCGGGGCCGCGGGCAGAGCCTGGCCCAGATGGCGCTGGCGTGGGCGCTGCGCGACGAGCGCGTGACGACGGTGCTGGTCGGGGCGAGCAGCGTCGGGCAGCTGGAGCAGAACGTCGGCGCGCTGGCGAACCTCGCCTTCACCGACGACGAGCTCGCCACGATCGACCAGCACGCCGTCGACAGCGGCATCGACCTGTGGGAGGGCCCCCGCACGGGCGCCTGACCAGCGGCGGGACTGCTCCCCGGGCGGTGCTGGGCGGTGATCCGTGTCACGATCACCGCCGCAGCGCCGTCCGGCGGCGTCGTCGCCCGGCCCGGGGGACGGGGAAAGTCCGGCCCCGGCGCAACCGCCGGGCGCGCGACCCGTTGGTGCTGGACGACGTCCCTCGACGGGGCGTCCCGTCCTTCAGAGCAGAGGGAGCCACCATGAGCGACTCCGACCAGCCGAACCTCCTGCAGCGGGTGATCCAGTGGCGCGTGGGCGCCGCGATGGAGCCCCAGCCGCCGAACGAGACGGTGATGAAGCTCCAGCAGCCGCTGGTCGACCTGCTCGAGAAGTACTACTTCCGGCTGGAGATCTCCGGCTGGGACCGGGTGCCCGACGAGCCCTGCCTCGTCGTCGGTGTGCACTCCGGCGGCGCGCTGACCATGGACGCGTGGACGCTGGTCAACGCCTGGCAGAAGCACTTCGAGGGCAGGCGGTTCCTGCACGGCACCGCGCACGACGTCCTCATGGCCTCGCCCGGCCTCGGTGACTACTTCCGCGCCGTCGGGGTGATCGCCGCCAACCGGAAGAGCGTCTCGGCGGCGCTGGCGCAGGGGGAGGACGTGGCGATCTGGCCCGGTGGCGAGATCGACGCGATGCGCAGCTGGTTCAAGCGCGACGTCGCCACGCTCGCCGGTCGCAAGGGGTTCGTGAAGCAGGCGATCCGCTCCGGCGTCCCGATCCTGCCGGTGGCCACGGTCGGCGGGCACGACACCGTCTTCGTGCTGTCGGAGGGCAAGTGGCTGGCCAACGGGCTGGACAAGCTGCTCGGCCTGAAGAAGACGCTGCGCGGGTCCAACCTGCCGATCATCGCCGGCTTCCCGTTCCCGATCGCGGTGGAGATCCTGCCCGCGCACGTGCCGCTGCCGGCGAAGATCCGCACCGAGCTGCTGGAGCCGATCGAGGTCGACACCGACCCCGAGCGCGCGGACGACGCGGCCTACGTGCAGAAGATCTACGACGAGGTCGAGGTCGCCATCCAGGCCGGCATGGACCGGCTGGCCGCGAAGCGGACGCTGCCCGTCCTGGGCTGACCCGCCCGCGCGCCGCCGCGGGACTCACCCCGACGGGGGATGCACCGGGGGAGCCGGTGTGTCGATGCCTGCGGGGTGAGCACTCCCGCGGCCGCCGCCCGGGGCAGCGCCCTGCCCGGGCCCGGCCGGGCCGCCGGTGGGTACGCCACCGCCGGCCTCGGGCGCCCGACCGGGGCACGGGACGCCGTCCCGGCGCCGGAGAGCGCGCTGCGGCTGCTCGTCGTCCGGACCGTGGCGGTCGCCGCGATCGTGGCCACCGCCGGCTACCTCGGGTGGCGTGTGCTGACCACGCTCCCGGAGGGCCCGGCGCTGTGGCTCGGGGTGCCGTTCCTGGCCCTGGAGCTCTACGGCGGCATCGCGCTCGTGCTGTTCGTGATGACGACGTGGGACGTGGCACCCGCCCGGGTCCCGGCACCGCGGCCCGGCCCGGCGCCGTCGGTCACCGTGCTCATCGCCACCTACGACGAGCACCTCGACGTGCTGCTGCCCACCGTCGCCGCCTGCCTGGCGATGACCGGGGACCACGAGACCTGGGTGCTCGACGACGGCGACCGCCTCGAGGTGGAGGAGATGGTCACCGCCCTGGGCGCCCGCTACGTCAGCCGGCCGGAGCACGACCACGCCAAGGCGGGCAACCTCAACCACGCGCTGGGCCTGGTGCGCACCGAGCTGGTGGCGGTGTTCGACGCCGACCACGTGCCGGACCCGGAGTTCCTCGCCCGCACGGTGCCCTACTTCGCCGACGACCGGCTGGCCCTGGTGCAGACCCCGCAGCACTTCTACAACACGACGTCCTTCGAGCACCTGCGCGCCGACGCCGACCTGCACGAGGAGTCGCTCTTCTACCGGGTGATCCAGCCGGGCAAGCACCACGCCGGAGCGGCCTTCTGGTGCGGGACGAACGCGGTCCTGCGTGCCGACGCGCTGCGGGAGATCGGCGGCGTGGCCACGCAGTCGCTCACCGAGGACTTCCACACGACCATGAAGCTGCACCGCGCCGGCTGGCGGAGCGCGTACCACAACGAGGTGCTCGCCCGGGGCCTGGCCGCGGGCAGCCCGGACGCCTTCTACGCCCAGTGACGTCGCTGGGGCCGCGGGGCCATGCAGGTCCTGCGGCAGGACAACCCGCTCACCGCCTCCGGGCTGACCGTGCGCCAGCGGCTGGGCTACCTCTACTCGCTGTCGGCCTGGTTCGACTCGTGGCGGACCCTCGGCCTGGCGCTCGTGCCAGTGGCCGTCCTGGTCACCGGGCTCTTCCCGGTCGAGGCGCCGCCGGCCGAGTTCGCGCTCATGGCCGGCATCCCGTTCCTGCTGCAGCAGGTCGCCCTCACGCTGCTGTCCCGGGGGTTCGCCCCCGCGCGGTTCTCGCTGCTGTTCGAGGTGGTGCGGCTGCTCTCCAACCTGGCCGCCACCCTCACCCTCGTCCTCCGGGGCACCGGTCGGTTCGCCGTCACCGCGAAGGGCCGCACCGGTGAGGAGCGCACCCGCGCCCGGGTGCCGGCCGTGCTCGTCGCGCTGGCCGCCGTCCTCGTCGGCAGCCTGCTCTGGACGGCGGCCTGCGTCGCCGGCTGGACGCCGACCCGGCACGGGCTGGGCGGCACCACCCTGGTCCCGGTCCTCTGGGTGGCCGTCACGCTGGGGTTCGTGCTGGCCGGGATCCGCCGCATCCGGGACCCCCGCTTCTCCGCCGAGCGCCGGGACGCCCACCGGTTCCCCGCCACGATGCAGGCGGTCGTCGACGGGGCGCCGGCGCGGCTGGTCGACGTCTCCCTCGGCGGTGCCCAGGTGCGGGTCCGGGGGGTGGGTGCCGCCGTCGGATCCGACGTGGAGCTGGCCATCCGGGTGCCCGACCGTGCGGCGCACGTGATCTTCCGGGCGACGGTCCGCTCGCGGCAGGACGACGTCCACCGGCTGCAGTTCACCGGCCGGCAGTGGGTCGAGCTGGCCGCGCTGTCGGCGACGGCCTTCGGCGCCGGTGCCGCTCGCTGGGCGGCGGTCGTGCCGACGCCGGTCGCCGTGCCGGGCGCTCCGGTTCCCGGGCAGCGCGTCCGGGCCGCGCAGGTGCACCCGGACGCCGTCGCGGCCGCCGTGCACAGCCCCTTCGTCGCCGCACCCCGCCGTCCGGTCGCGACCGACGACACCCAGCCGATCCCGCTGCTGACACCGGAGCTCGAGCGGGCGCTGGCCGCCGTCCGGGGCTGACGTCCGCCCCTCTCGCCACGGGCCGCCGGAACCGGCAGGGTGGGTGCTCCACGACGAGGACAGGAGCGGTCATGGCAGCGCGCTACGAGTACAAGGTCGAGGAGATCCGCGAGGGGATGATCGGCGGCAAGATGTCCGGCGGGAAGCTGGAGAAGGTGCTCAACCAGCATGCCCGCGAGGGGTGGCAGCTCAAGGCCATCACCTCCGTGGAGGTCAAGGGACGCATCGGCCCCGGCGGGGTCGAGGGCGTGCTGGTCACCTTCGAGCGCCCCGTGGCATGACCGCGGGCTCCACCGACGCCGACCGGCTCGCCGGGTACGCCCTCGGCACGACGCCGGCCGAGGCGCTGGCCTGGTTCGACTCCCTCGAGGCGGTCGAGCCGGCGGCGATGCTCGGCCGGTGGCGGGGGAGCGGGCTGCCCACCGGCTCGCCGCTGGACGGGCTGCTGGAGGCATACGGCTGGTACGGCAAGGAGTTCCTCGACGCCGAGACCGTGCACCCGCTGCTGTTCGCGACGGCCGCCGGGCCGCGCCCGGTGGACCCGGCCCTGGTCCCGATCGGCGTGCTGCGCGACCGGCCCGGGCTCGCGCACTCCCGGGCGGCACGGCTGGCGTTCCGCGCCGTCCGCCCGCTGGTGACGACGACCAAGCCGCGGGCCCGGCTGCGCGCGGTCGAGCACCGGGGCGTGCGGACCGCGGCGATGGTCTACGACGCGCTGCCGATCATCGACGTCTTCCGCCGGGTGTCCGACGACGTCCGGCTGGGCCTGATGGACCTGCGCGGCCTGCCCGACCCGTTCTTCTTCCTGCTCAGGCGGGGGAGCTGACCCCGAGCTCGGCGAGCAGGCCGCGGATCCGCCCCTCGATCTCGTCGCGGATCGGCCGGACGGACTCCACGCCCTTGCCGGCCGGGTCCTCCAGCGCCCAGTCCAGGTAGCGCTTGCCCGGGAAGATCGGGCAGGCGTCACCGCAGCCCATGGTGATGACGACGTCGGAGGCCTCGACCGCGTCGGTGGTGAGCACCTTGGGCCGCTGGTCGGAGATGTCGATCCCGACCTCGGCCATCGCCTGCACCGCGGACGGGTTGATCTGGTCGCCGGGGACGGAGCCCGCCGAGCGGACCTCGACGCCGTCGCCGGCCAGGTGGCGCAGCCAGCCGGCCGCCATCTGGGAGCGGCCGGCGTTGTGCACGCAGACGAACAGGACGCTGGGCTTGTCGGGCACGGAGTTCCTCTCGGAGGGGTTCAGGCGGGGCTGGGCTGCAGCTCGGCGAGCAGCGCCCGGACCCGGACGTCGATGTCGTGGCGGATCGCGCGGACCTCGCCGAGGGTGAGGCCGGCGGGGTCGCGCACCTGCCAGTCCAGGTAGCGCTTGCCGGGGTAGACCGGGCAGGCGTCGCCGCAGCCCATGGTCACGACGACGTCGGCAGCGCGGACGACGTCGTCGGTGAGCGGCTTGGGGAACTCGGCCGTGAGGTCGACGCCGACCTCGGCCATGGCGGCCACCACGGCGTCGTCGACACCGGGCGCGGGCTGGGAACCGGCCGAGCGCACGTGCACGCGGTCGCCGCCGTGCAGCTGCAGCAGGCCGGCGGCCATCTGCGAGCGGCCGGCGTTCTGCACGCAGACGAACAGGACCTCGCAGGCGTCGCTGGTCAGCGCGCCCTTCGACTGGGCCAGCGCGGTGAGCCGCTCGGTCGCGAACCGCCCGGCGAGGACCGGCAGGTGGGTGGTGACCTTCGCCGTGCGGGCCAGGGCCGTGTAGGACTCGAAGACGTACCGGTCGATCGTCTCGCGGGCGAAGACGCCGGCGAAGCGGGCGGCCAGATCGTCGGCGAGTCGGTGCAGCGAGGCCTCCGGTGCGAGCAGGCCGGGGAGGGACTTGTCGGTCATCGGGCGCTCCTCGCCGGTGCCGGGACGGTGGGGTCGCCCGGGAACCAGCGGCGGGCGGCCCAGAGGGACACGTAGACCAGGGCGACGAGCACCGGCACCTCGATGAGCGGGCCGACGACGCCGGCCAGCGCCTGCCCGCTGGTGACGCCGAAGGTGCCGATGGCGACGGCGATGGCCAGCTCGAAGTTGTTGCCGGCCGCGGTGAAGGCCAAGGTCGCCGTCTTCGCATAGCCCAGGCGAAGCCGCATGCCGAGCAGGAACGAGCCGCCGAACATCAGCGCGAAGTAGGCCAGCAGCGGCAGCGCGATGCGGGCGACGTCCCAGGGCTGGGAGGTGATCGCGTCGCCCTGGAGGGCGAAGAGCATGACGATCGTGAACAGCAGCCCGTAGAGGGCGACGGGACCGATCTTCGGCAGGAAGCGGCCCTCGTACCAGTCACGGCCCTTGCGCCGCTCGCCGATCGTGCGGGTGAGGAACCCGGCGACCAGCGGGATGCCGAGGAAGACCAGGACCGACACCACGATCGCCCAGAAGCTGAACTCCGCCGACGTCGTGGACAGGCCGAGCCAGCCGGGCAGCACCTGCAGGTAGAACCAGCCGAGCGCGGCGAAGGCCACGATCTGGAACACCGAGTTGATGGCGACCAGGACGGCGCCGGCCTCCCGGTCACCGCAGGACAGGTCGTTCCAGATCAGCACCATCGCGATGCAGCGGGCCAGGCCCACGATGATCAGGCCGGTCCGGTACTCGGGCAGGTCGGGCAGCAGCAGCCAGGCCAGGGCGAACATCAGCGCCGGGCCGAGCACCCAGTTGAGCACCAGGCTGGCGCCCAGCAGCTTCCGGTCGCCGGTGACCCGGTCGAGCTCGGAGTACCGGACCTTGGCCAGCACCGGGTACATCATCAGCAGCAGACCGACGGCGATCGGCAGGCTGACGTTGCCCACCTCCACCGCCGAGAGCGCGTCGTCCAGGCCCGGGACCCAGCGGCCCAGCGCCAGGCCCAACGCCATCGCGGCGACGATCCAGACCGGCAGGAAGCGGTCCAGGGTGGCCAGCTTCTGCAGGACCGGGGCGTCGGCGGGGACGTCGGTGCGTGCGGTCTCGCGGACGGCGTCGCTCATGCGCGCACGGCCGTGCTGAACAGGGTGGCGACGGCGGTCAGCGCCTCGGGCCGGACCGCGTAGTAGACCCACACCCCGCGCTTGTCGCGGTCGAGCACACCGGCCGAGTGCAGCACCTTGAGGTGGTGGCTGATCGTGGCCTGGGTGAGGTCGAAGGCGTCGTTGAGGTCGCAGACGCAGGCCTCGCCGGTGGCGCTGGAGGCGATGAGGCTGACCAGCCGCAGCCGCACCGGGTCGGCGAGCGCCTTGAGCAGCGCGGCGACCTGCTCGGCCTGCTCGGCGGACATCGCGGTGCCGGACAGCGGCGTGCAGCACGCCAGACCGGGTTCGCTCATCGTCAACTCCTGGGTTTCAGACATCGGCGTCGATCATAACGATCGGCATCGTATTGACAAGTATCGATGTCCGGTGTTCATTCTCGGTTCATGCATCGACGTCCGTCGATGTCTTCCCTTCCAGGAGGTAATCGTGTCCCGGATCCAGCTGGCCCTCCGCGTCGCCGACCTCGAGGCGGCCGTCGCGTTCTACTCGCGCCTGTTCGACACCGCGCCGGCCAAGCGGCGGCCCGGGTACGCCAACTTCGCCGTCGCCGAGCCGCCGCTGAAGCTGGTGCTGCTCGAGGGCGAGGCCGGCGAGCCCACCCGCATGGACCACCTCGGCGTGGAGGTGGCGTCCACCGACGAGGTCACCGCGGCGACGAACCGGCTCGCCGACGCCGGCCTGGCCACCCGCGTCGAGGACGGCACCACCTGCTGCTACGCCGTCCAGGACAAGGTGTGGGTGACCGGCCCGGGCGGGGAGCCGTGGGAGGTCTACACGGTCACGGCCGACGCCCGCCCCGACCTGGAGGGCGCGACGTCGGCGGAGGTTGCCGGGGACGGCTCGTGCTGCGCGCCCGAGGGCACCGGCGCCGACCGGCTCGCGACCGCCTGCTGCTGACGGCGCACCCCTGCCCGGATCGCGGCCCGATCGTGACCGGGGAGGGGTCCGGTGGCGTGCCTCCTCTGAGAGGGTGGCCCCGCTCACCGTGGTGCGCGGTGGGGTCACCGTCGACCCGAGAGGCCCGTCATGGAAGAAGTCGTCCCGGCGCTGGGAACCGGTCCGCTGCTGCTGATCGCGGTCGCCGCCGTCGCCGTGCTGCTCGTCCTGGTCATGAAATTCAAGGTCCACGCCTTCGTGGCGCTGGTCCTGGTCAGCCTCATCACCGCGCTGGCCACCGGCATCCCCACGGGCGAGGTCATCGACACGATGCTCGCGGGGTTCGGGTCCACGCTCGCCAGCGTGGCGCTGCTGGTGGGCCTGGGCGCCATGATCGGCAAGCTGCTCGAGGTCACCGGCGGCGCCACGGTGCTCGCCGACACCCTGATCAGCCGCTTCGGGGAGAAGCGCGCCCCGCTGGCGCTCGGCGTCGCCTCGCTGCTCTTCGGCTTCCCGATCTTCTTCGACGCCGGTTTCGTCGTCTTCCTCCCGATCATCTTCAGCGTCGCCCGGCAGTTCGGCGGCTCGCTGCTGCTCTACGCGCTGCCCTCGGCCGGCGCCTTCGCCGTCATGCACGCGTTCGTCCCCCCGCACCCGGGCCCCGTCGGCGCGGGGGACATCCTCGGCGCGAACATCGGCCTGCTGGTCGTCGTCGGCCTGGTGGTCGGACTGCCCACCTGGTTCATCGCCTCCTACCTGTTCAGCAAGTGGGCCGGCCACCGCTTCCCGCTGCCGGTCCCCGACGCGTTCAGCGCCGGCAGCGGGCCGGCCGAGCGGCTGCCCGGCGGCACGGTGGACGACGGCAGTGACCAGGGCCGGGACCAGGGCCGGGACGAGGGCCGGGCCCCCGGCACGGGTGGAGCCGCCCCGGCCGGTGGCGGCACGGACGTCGCGACCCGGCGGCCCGCGCGCACCGAACCGCGGTTCGGCACCGTGCTGTCGCTGCTGCTGCTGCCCCTGGTGCTGATCCTGTTCAACACCGGGCTGAACACGCTGGCCACCACGGGCGTCGTGGACGGGGACGCCACGTGGGTCGTCGCGCTGCGGCTCATCGGCCAGACGCCGGTGGCCCTGCTCATCACCGTCCTGGTCGCCGCCGTCGTCCTGAGCCGTGAGCGGTTCTCGCGGGGCGAGGTCGAGGAGCTGCTCAACTCCTCGCTGGCGCCGGTCTGCGCCATCATCCTGATCACCGGTGCCGGTGGCATGTTCGGTGGCGTCCTGCGGGCCAGCGGGATCGGCGCCGCGCTCGCCGAGAGCCTGGACGGGCTGGGGCTGCCGGTGATCGTGGCCGCGTTCGTCGTCGCCACCTGCCTGCGGGTCGCGCAGGGCTCGGCCACCGTCGCCCTCCTCACCACGGCCGCGCTCATCGCGCCCGCCGTCGCCACCGCCGACCTGTCGGAGCTCGACGTCGCGCTCGTCGTCATCGCCATCGCCTGCGGCGCCACGGTGCTCTCGCACGTCAACGACTCGGGGTTCTGGCTGGTCGGCCGGTTCCTGAAGATGGACGTCGCCACCACCCTGCGCACCTGGACGGTGATGGAGACGCTGATCGGGGTGGTGGGGTTCGCCATCGCCGCGCTGCTCAGCCTGGTGGTCTGACCGCCCACGCCGCCGACCCGCTTCTGGCAGGGTCGGCGGCGTGCAGCTGGACGACATCGCCGACGAGCTCTACGCGGTCGCGCCCGAGGAGTTCGTCGCGCGGCGCGGCGAGCGGCAGGCCGAGGCGAAGGCCGCCGGCGACAAGGCCCTGGCCAAGGCGGTCGGTGCACTGCCCAAGCCGTCCACGCCGGCGTGGGTGTGCAACCTGCTGGTCCGCCAGCACCGGGAGGAGATCGAGGGCCTGGTCGACCTCGGCAACCTGCTCCGCGACGCCCAGCAGAACCTCGCCGGGGACCAGCTCAAGGCGCTGGACGTGCAGCGGCGGCAGCTGCTGGGCGCACTGACCCGGCAGGCGCGGGCGCTGGCGCACGAGCGCGGGCACGCCGTCAGCACCGCCGTCGCCACCCAGGTCGAGGAGACGCTGCGGGCCGCCATGTCCGACCCGGAGGCCGGCGAGGCGCTGCTCACCGGCCGGCTCACCGCCCCGATGTCCTACAGCGGCCTCGGTGAGGTGACCGGCCGTCCGAAGCTCCGACTGGTCCCGCCCACCGAGCCGGCCGCGGCCCCGCCGCGGGCGCCGGCGACGCGCGCGGGCCGGACCGGACCGGAGGAGTCGGCGGCCGACCGGCGTCGCCGCGAGCAGGAGGAGCGCCGCCGGGCCGCCGAGGAGAAGCGCTTGCGGGAGCTCGCCGCGGCCCGGGAGGCGGAGGACGAGGCGCGGACGGCGGCCGAGGAGGCGCGGGCCGCGCTCGAGGAGCACCAGCGGGCGACCGACGAGCTGACCGCCCGCCGGGCGGAGCTGCAGGCTCGGGTCGAGGAGCTCGCCGACTCCCTCGCCGACGCCGAGCGGGACGCCGGGGACGCGGCCGCGGCGCTCAGGCGCGAGGAGCGGCGCCGTGCGGCGGCCGAGCGGGAGGCCGCCGACGCCGCCGCGGCCCTCGATGCCGCCGTCGCCCGCGTCGCCGGGCTGGCCGACGACGGCGCGTGAGCGCGGTCGGGCGTCCTCAGCCCATCGTCTTCTGACCGTCCAGGGACTCCCGCAGTATGTCGGCGTGCCCGGCGTGCTGGGCGGTCTCGGCCACGATGTGCAGGAGCACCCGGCGGGCGGAGCGGACCGCGCCCGGCGCGAACCACGGTGCCTCGGGCAGCGGGTGGGCCAGGTCGAGGTCGGGCAGCGTGCGCACCACGTCGTCGGTCCGCCGCGCGACCTCCTCGTAGCGGGCCAGGACGCCGGCGAGGGTCTCCTCGGGGCGCATCCGGAACTCCTCGCCCCACGCCTCGACCTGGGCCTCGTCGTCGGCCGCCGCCATGGCGGAGGTGCCCGCGAGGATGAAGTCCACCCACGACTCCTCGGTGCCGGCGACGTGCTTGACCAGCCCGCCGAGGGTCAGCTCGCTCGCGGTCGGCCGCTGCCGTGCCTGCTCGTCGGTGAGGCCCTGCACGGTGAACCGCAGGAAGGAGCGGTGGGTCGCGAGCGTCTCGAGCAGGTCGGCCCGTTCGCCGGTCAGGTCGGTCCGGTCGGGTGCGGTCTGGCTGGTCATCGGAAGGCCTTCCGTCTGGAGTGGATCCGTCGCTCCCGACGCTAGGGATCATCGGTGCCAGTTCCTGTCACCATTGCGGCAGACTCTGGTCCCGTGGCCGACACCGGGAACCGCACGCTGCGTCTGCTCTCGCTGATGCAGGGCCGCCGCCAGTGGGCCGGCGACGAGCTCGCCGACCGGCTCGGCGTCTCGCTGCGCACCCTGCGCCGCGACGTCGGGCGGCTCCGCGAGCTCGGCTACCCGGTGGACGCCCGGCCCGGCGTCGAGGGCGGCTACCGGCTGACGCCCGGCGCCGCCCTGCCGCCCCTGGTCCTCGACGACGACGAGGCGGTGGCCCTGACCGTGGGGCTCCAGGCGGCCGCGCAGACGGCGGTCGCCGGCATGGCGGAGGCCTCGGTGCGGGCCCTCACCAAGGTCGTCCAGGTGCTGCCGCCCCGGTTGCGGCGGCGGGCCGACGCGCTGCGCGCCGTCACCGACACCGCCGCGTGGGCGGCGCCGGGCGGGACGGTGGATCCCCGGGACCTCACGGTCCTCGCCCAGGCCTGCCGGGACACCGAGCGGCTCACGTTCTCCTACACGGCGGCCGGGGGTGCCGGCAGCGAGCGGTTCGTGGAGCCGCACCGGCTCGTCGCCCTCGGCCGGCGGTGGTACCTGGTGGCGCACGACCTGGACCGGGGGGAGTGGCGCACCTTCCGGCTGGACCGGCTCGCCTCGCCTCGCCCCGGGCGACCGGTGCGCGCTTCGCCCCGCGTGCCCTCCCGGCCGAGGACGCCGCGGCTTTCGTGCGCGCGGCCCTCGGCGCGCGAGGCGCGGCGACCGAGGTCGAGGTCCTGGTGCACGCACCGGCCGAGGAGGTGCGGCGACGCATCGGCCAGTGGTCGGCGGTGGAGCCGGTCGACGGCGGCGGCTGCCGGGTGCGCATGCAGACCGACGACCTGGCCTGGCCGGCCTTCGCGCTCGGCATGACCGGTGCGGAGTGCACGGTCGTCTCCCCGCCGGAGCTGCGCGACCTGCTGGGGGAGTGGGCGCAGCGGTTCGGCCGGGCGGCGGCGGGCCCGGGGGCCTGAGGCCGCGCCACCACCTCAGGAGCAGGTGGCGCCGTCCTCCGCGGGCCGGGCGATCGGCTCCACCGGTGGGGTCTTCCCGGCCACCGGGGGGCGGTCGGCGTCGACCGTTCGCCCGAACTCCTGAGCCGCCCACACCGACCCGTCCGGCGCGCAGAACACGCCCACCCCGAGCCGGTCCCACCCCGGGTCGAGCACGTTCCCCCGGTGGTCGTCCGACCGCATCCAGCCCACGTGCGCGACGCCGGCCGGCACGGGCCCGGAAGCGGTGAAGATGTTCTCGCCCAGGCCGGTGAAGCCGGCGAGCTCCTCGCGCCCGAGCACCTCCCGCATGTCCTGGTGCTCCAGCTGGCCGGTCCCGGCCATCTGCTCGCTCCAGCTGCGCGCCACCCCGGCCAGCGCCCCGTTCCACTCCACGGGTTCCAGGTCGCGCGCGCGGCGTTCGTCGTTGACCCGGTCGAAGATGTCCCGCGCCATGCGCTCCTCGATGCCCGCATCGTCCCCGGGCGGGGACTGCGGGGCCGGCCCCGTCGCCGTCCCTACCGCGCCCGGCGAGCCGTCGACCACTCCGCACCCGGTCGTGGACAGCACCGCGGCCAGCAGTACACCGGCCAGCGCGCCGGAGGGCCTGCACCGAGTTGTCACCGGTGCTGCCTACCCGGCGTTCGACGCCGGCAGTCGGCCGGCGCCGGCCGAGCTGCGACCCCGTCGCCCCCGCCGAGCAGGGCGGCGACCCCGGCGACGTCAGGTCCGGCCGCTGCGCTTGCGCCGGTAGAGCTGCGCGTCGGCCCGGGCCAGCACCGTGGCCAGCGTGTCGCCCGGGCGTGCCTCGGCGACCCCGCCGGTCCAGGTGAACGGGTGGGTCGCGGCGAGCTGGGTCAGCAGCTCGGTCGCCGCGGCCTCGTCGGTCGCCGGGAGGCACAGCACGAACTCGTCGCCGCCGTAGCGGCCGAGCAGGTCGGCGTGCCGCAGCCGTCGGCTCCAGCCGGCGGTGAGCGTCCGCAGGAGGTCGTCCCCGGCGCTGTGGCCGTCCCGGTCGTTGACCTCCTTGAAGTCGTCGAGGTCGAGCAGCACGAAGCTCAACGGCTCACCGCTCCGGGCGGCCCGGGCGAGGTGGCGGGAGGCCTGCTCCTCCCACGCCCGGCGGTTCGCGACGCCGGTGAGCGGATCGGTGCCGGCCGCGGTCCGCAGCTGTCCCGCCAGCCGGGCCTGCACCTCGACCAGGACGACGGAGGCGGCGATCAGGGTGATCCAGGGGGACAGGAACCCGGACGGCTCGGCGGCCCAGGCGCCGGCGCTGCCCGCGAGCAGGGCGAAGGCGGCGTGCACCCGGGCGGCGGGCGGCGGCAGGAAGTGCGCCGCGTACAGCCCCAGCGCGATCAGCGCGGGACCGAGCCCGACGATGCCGACGGCGGTGGCCGAGCGCCACGCCAGCACCCCGACCAGCACCGAGGCGAGGGCCACGGCGGCGTGCAGCACCCACGGGCGGACGGAGCGGGCCGTCCGCCACAGCCCCGCGGCGATGCCCAGGCCGAGGAGTCCCAGGGTCCACAGCAGGGCGACCGGGGTCGTGCGGACCATCGGCAGGGCGGCGCCCACCAGGCACAGTGCCCCGCTGACGGCGTACAGCGTCGCCAGCAGCGTCACGGCCGTTCGTTGCCCGGTCTGCACCAGATCCCTCCCCGTCGGCGACCATCCTGCTGGTCGGAGCGCCGCGGTGTGACGCGCCCCCCGGAGGATGCCCCCCGATGGGGGTGCGTCCGCGGCCCGGGCCTCGTACCGTTCCGGTGCGGCTGCCCCTCAGCCGTCCCCGGACCGGGGCCGCTGGTAGCGCGGGAGGCGTCGCCTTCCGTACGGGAGCGTGCATGGAGTCCACCGCCCGTCGTCCTCCGGCCGAGGCGGGGACCACCGTCGGGGTGGAGGAGGAGTTCCACCTCGTCGACCCCGAGACCTTCGCGCTCGTGCCCAGCCCCGGGCTGGCGGCCGCTGCGGTGCGGCACGAGCTCGGTGAGCGGGTCCACCCGGAGATCACCACCACCCAGCTGGAGACCGCGACCGGCATCTGCCGGTCGCTGGGGGACCTCCGGGCCGAGCTGACGACGGCGCGGGCGCAGGCCCGGGCGGCGGCGGCCGATGCCGGGGTGGCGCTGCTCGCGGCGTCGACGCACCCCTTCGCCGGCTGGCGGGAGCAGGTGATCACCCCGGACCCGCGGTACGCGGCGATGGTCGACCGCTGGGCCGGGCTCGCCGTGCGGCAGGACATCGCCGGCTGCCACGTGCACGTGGGCGTCCCGGACGTGGAGACCGCGGTCGCCGTGCTGGACCGGGCCCGTCCGTACCTGCCGCTGCTGCTGGCGATGACCGGGAGCTCCCCGTTCCACGACGGCGCCGACACCGGCTACGAGAGCTACCGGACGCTGTGGTGGGGCCGGTGGCCGCACACCGGCATCCCCGAGCCGCTCGGCACCGAGGCCGGTTACCGCGAGGTGGTCGACGGGCTGGTCGCGGCGGGCGTGGTCGGCGACGCGTCGCACCTGTACTGGGACGTGCGCCCCTCCTCGCACCTGCCCACGCTGGAGTTCCGGCTGGCCGACGTCTGCACCGACCTCGACGACGTCGTCCTGCACGCGGCTCTGGTGCGCTCGCTGGTGCGGGTGCTCGCGGCCCGGGCCGCGAGCGGGGAGCCGGCTCCGCAGCCCCGCCGGGAGCTGCTGCGGGCGGCCCGCTGGCGGGCCGCGCTCGACGGCATCGGCGGACAGCTGTTCGACCCGCTGGCCGGGCACGTCGTCGACGCCAGGACGGCGGTGGAGGGGCTGCTCGCCGAGCTGTCCGACGACCTCGCCGACCGCGGGGAGGAGGACGAGGTACGGGAGCTGGTGCGGCAGCTCTTCGCCCGGGGCACCTCGGCGGTGCGGCAGCGGGCGACCTGGCGGCGGACGGGGGACCTGCGCGAGGTCGCCGCCGCGATCGTGCGGGAGGCCGACGCCGGCCCCTGACCCGCAGGGCCGGGCGCTCCGCGGGGAGCGCCCGGCGCTCTCAGGCGGATTCGCGGTTGGTGGGGTCCTCGTTCTCCGGGGAGGTGTTCTTCGGCCCGCCGGTCTTGGAGACCTCCCAGCCGTTCCCGAGCTCCTCCAGCGCCAGCCGGCCGTAGACCTGCTGCTGGGTGGCGACCCGCTCCGACCGGCCGCGGCCGAGGAAGCTGACCATCCAGTGCAGGACCGTGGTGACGCGGCTCTTGAACCCGACGATGTACATCAGGTGCACGACCAGCCACAGCACCCAGGCGATGAAGCCGCTGAACTTGAACTTCCCGATGTCGGCCACCGCGGAGAACCGCGAGATCGTCGCCATCGAGCCCTTGTCGAAGTACTTGAACGGTTCCTGCGGCTGCTTGCCGGCGATCCGCCGCTCGATGGACTTGGCCGCATAGCGGCCGCCCTGGATGGCGACCTGCGCGACGCCGGGCAGCTTGCCCAGCGCCATCATGTCGCCGACCACGTGGATCTCGGGGTGGCCGGGCAGCGTGAGGTCGGGCTGCACCGAGATGCGCCCGGCGCGGTCGACCTCGGCCCCGGTCTGCTCGCCGAGCATCCGGCCCAGGCCGCTGGCCTGCACGCCCGCGGCCCAGATCTTGGTGGCCGCCTGGATGCGACGGACCTGGCCGTCGGTGTCCTTGACCTCGAGGCCGTTGGCGTCGACGTCGGTGACCATGGCGCCGAGCTGGACCTCCACGCCGATGCCGTTGAGCTGGCGGCGGGCGCGGTCGCCGAGCTTCTCCCCGAAGGAGGGCAGGACGGCCGGTGCCGCGTCGAGCAGGATCACGCGGGCGCCGGTCGGGTTGATGTTGCGGAAGTCGCGGCGCAGGGTGCGGCGGGCCAGCTCGGCGATCTGGCCGGCCATCTCCACACCGGTCGGGCCGGCGCCGACGACGACGAAGGTCAGCAGCCGGTCGATCTCGGCGGGGTCGGTGGCGATCTCGGCGAGCTCGAACGCGCCGAAGATGCGACCACGCAGCTCCAGGGCGTCGTCGATGCTCTTCATGCCGGGTGCGAACTCGGCGAACTGGTCGTTGCCGAAGTAGGACTGGCCGGCGCCCGCGGCCACGATCAGCTCGTCGTAGGGGTGCGTCGACGCCCGGCCGAGGATCTCGGAGGTGACCGTCCGGTTCTCGACGTCGATCGAGGTGACCTCGCCGAGGACCACGCGGGCGTTCTTCTGCCGGCGCAGGATCTCGCGGGTGGCGGGGGCGATCTCACCCTCGGACAGGATGCCCGTGGCCACCTGGTAGAGCAGCGGCTGGAACAGGTGCTGGGCGGTCTTGCCGATGAGCGTGATGTCCACCGGCGCCTTGCCCAGCGCCCGGGCGGCGAAGAGGCCGCCGAACCCGGAGCCGACGATGACGACGCGCGGTCGGCCGCTGCGGGGGTCGCCGGTGGCGGGGGTCTGCGCTGGTGATGTCGTCATGATGAATCATTCTCCCACTTCGGGCGGTGCCGTCCTGGGTGCCCCCCGAGAGATGCGGGACACACTCTGCTGACTGCCGGTCGCGCACGGGCCCGCCGACCGGTACACCCGACGGGTGCCGTCCGCAGACCTCCTCGTCCACGTGCCCGGTCTGGGCCTCGACGAACGTTCATCGGCAGGATTGCGCGAGAATTTGCCGGTCACCGTCGTGACCCTCCCCGGTATGGGGCAGGCGCGGCCGATCCCGTCGCTGGACGAGCTGGCCCGCCTGCTGCTCGCCGCCCTTCCCGACGGGCCGCTGGTGCTGCTCGGTCACTCGCAGAGCTGCCAGGTCGTGGCCGCGGCGGCGACCGATCCCCGCGTGACCGCCGTCGTGCTGTGCGGACCGACCACCGACCCGCGGATGCGCCGGCTCCCCGTGCTCGCGTGGCGGTGGCTGCGGACCGCGTTCGCCGAGCCCTGGTGGCAGGTGCCGCTGATCCTGCGGCAGTGGCTGCACACCGGCCCCCGGGCGATGTCCGCGCTGTGGCGGAAGGCGTCGCCGGACCGGATCGACGTCCGGCTGGCCGCGGTCGCCGTGCCGGTGGTCGTCGTCCGCGGCACCCGGGACGCCCTGTGCCCGGCCGGTTGGGCC
Organism: Blastococcus saxobsidens; assembly: GCF_010682065.1. GTDB lineage: Bacteria > Actinomycetota > Actinomycetes > Mycobacteriales > Geodermatophilaceae > Blastococcus > Blastococcus saxobsidens_B. The sequence goes on along the minus strand of NZ_JAAGWG010000019.1, from coordinate 17,864 downwards.
GCGCGGGTCGCCGCCGCGGCGCCGCGCGGGCAGCTCGTGGAGCTGCCCGGCGCGGCGCACATGATCGTGCAGACCCACCCGGCGGAGATCGCCCGGATCGTCGGTGACCTGCCGGGACGGCTCCGGTGAGCTGACGGGCCCGTCTCCCGGCGTACCCGGCCCGGGTCGACCCGCACGGCCGCCCGTGGGACCGCGCCACGGCACGGCCTGGGAGACGGTGGTGCGGCTCAACCCCCTGTTCACGCGCTGGAACGCCCCCGCTGCAGGGACCCGGTGCGAGCGGAGCGAGGGGTGAGGGGGTCGGGTCCTCCTGCTACTGGCCGTCGGTCCGGCCGCGCACCTCCGCGTAGCGCTCCCGCACGTGCGCCGCGGGGGCGGCGTCGAGCTCCTGCAGCCCCGGCTGCGCCCACTCGGGCGCGGCGTCGGCACCGGAGAGCACCCAGGCCGCCTGCCGGGCGGCCCCGTCCGCGACGTACTCGCCCGGCGGCGGCACGAGCACCGGCCGGCCGAAGATGCCGGGCGCCAGCTGCTGGACGGCGGGGGAGCGGGCCGCGCCGCCGATGAGCAGCACCCGCTCCACGGTGACCCCCTGGGCGACGACCGCCTCGATCCCGTCGGCGAGGCCGCACAGCAGCCCCTCGACCGCGGCCCGCGCCCAGTGCGCCGGCGTGGACGACCGCAGCGTCAGCCCGTGCACCGAGCCGGTCGCGTTCGGCAGGTTCGGCGTCCGCTCGCCCTCCAGGTAGGGCACCAGCACCAGCCCGTCGGCGCCCGAGGGCGCCGAGAGCGCCAGGTCCGACAGCGTCGCGTGGTCGACGCCGAGCAGCGCGGCGGCGGCGTCGAGCACCCGCGCGGCGTTCATGGTGGCGACCAGCGGCAGGTGGTTGCCGGTGGCGTCGGCGAACCCCGCGACGGTGCCGGTGACGTCGGCGACGGCGGTCGGGGTCACCGCGGAGACCACGCCGGAGGTGCCGATCGAGACGACGACGTCGCCCGGTCGCGCGGCCAGGCCGAGCGCGGCGGCGGCGTTGTCGCCGGTACCCGGGCCGAGGACCGCGCTGCCGCCGGCGAGCGTGCCGACCCGCTCGGCGGGCCCCGCCACCCGGGGGACGGCGGGACGGCGCCCGCGCATCGCCCGCTCGAGCAGGTCGAGGCGGTACTCGCCGGTGCGGGCCGACCAGTAGGCGGTGCCGCTGGCGTCGCCGCGGTCGGTGACCAGCGTGCCGAGGTCGCGGTCGGCCGACAGCCGCCAGGTCAGCCAGTCGTGCGGCAGGCAGACGGCGGCGGTGCGGTCGGCGTTGTCGGGCTCGGCGTCGGCCAGCCAGCGCAGCTTGGTCGCGGTGAAGGAGGCGACCGGGACCAGACCCACGGCGTCGGCCCAGGCCCGGCGCCCGGCGGCCTCGTCGCCGTCGCCCAGCTCGCGGATGAGCTCGGCGGCCGCCGGCGCGGAGCGGACGTCGTTCCAGAGCAGCGCGTCCCGGACCACCTCGCCGTCGGCGTCCAGGCAGACCATGCCGTGCTGCTGGCCACCGACCGCCAGCGCGGCGACGTCGTCCAGCCCGCCGGCCTCGCCGGCCGCGGCCCGGAAGGCCTCCTCCCAGGCCCGCGGCGCGACCTCGGTGCCGGCCGGGTGCGACGCCCGGCCCGAGCGCACCAGCTCCCCGGTCGCGGCGTCGCGGACGACGACCTTGCAGGCCTGCGTCGAGGTGTCGACCCCGGCGACGAGGGTCATCGGACCGGCCCCCGGCCCAGGGGGGCGGGGAGGGCGACGGAACGGGCCCGGCGGGGCCGCGGGGAGAACACGGGCGTCATGGGAAGGGGACCTTAGGCCGCCGCGCGCCGCTCCGCCGAGCGAGGGGGGAGGGGGGCCGTCTTGACCGACCGGACCCGCACCCTTAATTTGTTTGCTGATCCGACAAATCTCGTCGGCCGCCGCGTCGAGGAGGTGTGATGTCCGAGGAACCCCCGCTCTACGACGGATCGTCCGAACGTCGCGCGCCCGCCGACCAGGCGACCGTGCGACGGAACAACCTCGGTCTCGTCCTGCGCCACCTGCGCGACCACGGCCCGCGCTCCCGCGCCCGCATCGCCCAGGAGACCGGCCTGAACAAGGCCACGGTCTCCAGCCTCGTCGCCGAGCTGGGCGAGCGGCGCCTGGTCAGCGCCGGCGAGGTGGACCGCGCCGGGTCGGTGGGCCGGCCGGGCCTGATCGTGCACCTCGACGGCCGCTGCGTGTGCGGGATCGGCGTCGAGCTGAACGTCGACTACGCCGCCGTGCTCGTGCTGGACCTGCGCGGCGAGGTCCTGTTCGAGCACCGGCTCGCCCTGGACATCCCCTCGCTGGGCGCCGAGGAGACCCTCGACGCCGTCGCCGGGCTCGTCCGGGAGGCGGTCGAGGCGGCCGCGGGGCTCGGCGCGCGCCCGGCGGGTCTCACCGTGGCCGTCGCCGGTCTCGTCCGCAGCGTCGACGGGGTGGTCACCCTGGCCCCCAACATCGGCTGGCGCGACGTCGCCGTGCTCGACGGTCTCCGCTCGCGGCTGGACGTCGAGTTCCCGATCCGGGTGGAGAACGACGCGAACCTCTCGGCCATCGCCGAGTGGGCCATGGGCAGCGAGGCCCGGACCCCCGACCTGGTCTACCTGACCGGTGAGGTCGGTGTCGGCGGTGGCGTGATCGTGGCCGGCCGGCTGCTCCGCGGGGCCGGCGGGCTCTCCGGCGAGGTGGGGCACACCTCGCTGGGCGACCCGGACGTCGTCTGCGGCTGCGGGCGGCGCGGGTGCTGGGAGACCGTCGTCGGCCTGGCCGCGCTGCTGCGCGCCGCCGCCGACCCCGGCGACCCCGTCCGGGACCCGGGCCGGGACCTGGAGACCCGGCTGGCCGAGGTGGCCCGTCGCGCCGAGGCCGGCGACGACCGGACGCTGCAGGCGCTGCGGCAGGTCGGCACGTCGCTGGGCACCGGGGCGGCGGTGCTGATCAACGTGTTCAACCCCCGGGTGGTCCTGCTCGGCGGCTACTTCGCCGTGCTCGGCCGGTACCTCATGGAGCCGGTGCTGGCGGAGCTGGAGTCCCGCGTCCTGGGACCCGGCATGGCCGGTGCGCGGGTGGTGCTCTCCACCCTGGGCTTCACCGCCGCCGTCCGGGGTGGCGCGCACGTCGCGCTGGAGTCGGTCTTCGACGACCCGACGCTGGCGCCTGCGCCGCTGCACGAGCCGGCCGCGGCGGCGCTGCGATGAGCGCACCCTCCTCCGGCCCGTGGCCGCCCGCTCCCGGGCCGGCCCGCCACCCCACGTCCTCCCGCCAGGTCGCCGACCTGGTGAACCGATCGATCCGGACGGAGATCCACCCATGACCGACCGCTTCACCCCCTCCAAGGACGACAAGTTCAGCTTCGGTCTCTGGACCGTGGGCTGGCAGGGCGTCGACGTCTTCGGCGGCCCCGTCCGCCCGGTGCTCGACCCGGTCGAGTCCGTGCACCGGCTCGCCGAGCTGGGCGCGGCCGCCGTGACCTTCCACGACGACGACCTGGTGCCCGACGACGCCACCCGCGACGCCACCCTCGAGCGCTTCAAGAAGGCGCTGGCCGAGACCGGCATGGGCGTGGAGATGGCCACCACCAACCTCTTCGGCGCCCCGGTGTTCAAGGACGGTGGCTTCACCGCCAACGACCGCGCCGTCCGCCGGTACGCGATCGCCAAGGTGCTGCGCAACATCGACCTGGCCGCCGAGCTGGGCGCCAGGACCTACGTCCTGTGGGGCGGGCGCGAGGGTGCGGAGTCCGGGGGCAGCAAGGACGTCTCCGCCGCGCTCGACCGCTACAAGGAGGGCCTCGACGTCCTCTGCGCCTACGTGCGCGACAAGGGCTACGACATGCGCTTCGCCCTGGAGCCCAAGCCCAACGAGCCGCGCGGCGACATCCTGCTGCCGACGATCGGGCACGCGATCGCCTTCATCAACGAGCTCGAGGAGCCGACCCGTGTCGGCCTCAACCCCGAGGTCGGGCACGAGGAGATGGCCGGGCTGAACTTCGCCCAGGGCATCGCCCAGGCGCTGTGGCACGACAAGCTCTTCCACGTCGACCTCAACGGCCAGCACGGCCCGCGCTTCGACCAGGACCTGCGCTTCGGCGCGGGCAACCTGCGCGGTGCGTTCTGGACCGTGGACACCCTGCTGGGCGCCGGCTCCGGCAAGGCCTACGACGGCTACCTGCACTTCGACTACAAGCCGCCGCGGACCGAGGACATCGAGGGCGTCTGGGAGACCGCGCGCGCCTGCATGCGCAACTACCTGATCCTCAAGGAGAAGGCGCAGGCGTTCCGGGCCGACCCGGAGGTCGCCGAGGCCCTGGAGGCCGCGCGCGTCGCCGAGCTCGCCGTCCCGACCCTCGCCGAGGGGGAGAGCCTCGACGCCCTGCGCAACGAGGCCCACGACCCGGAGACCCTGGGGGCGCGCGGCCTGCAGTTCGAGCGGCTCGACCAGCTGGCGATGGAGCACCTGCTCGGCGTCCGCTGACCTGTTCCGCCCCGGACGGGCGGGCACCCGGGACCTCCCGGGTGCCCGCCCGTCCGTCGTCCGGGAGCGGTCAGGCCCGTCGCCGGGCGGCCACCACGGTCAGCACGGCGAGGACGACGGCGGCGCCGGCCTCGACCCAGAACGTCTCCCACCACAGCGGGGCGGCGGTGGTCTCCACGAAGCCGAACAGCCCGACGGTGGTCGACAGCAGCAGGGCGGCCAGCGTGCCGGCGGCGGCGAGCGCGCCCAGTGCGGCGGCCCAGACGAGCAGCCGGCGCGGCACCACCAGCAGCAGGACCGCCAGGATGAAGCCGGCGACGGCGTTCAGCATGAACGCCGGGCCTATCACGTCGATGGTCCGGTAGCCGTCGAACCACAGGTCCAGGTGCAGCCAGCCCATCGCGGCGAGCAGCACCGCGCCGAGGATGCGCAGCCCCCAGGTGAGCCCGGTCGCCGACCGGGCCGGAGCCGCCGTGGTCATCAGGTCACCTCGATGGTGATCTCCATGCCCATGGAGCGGTGGGCGCCGACGCTGCAGTAGAAGACGTACGTGCCGGGCTCCAGGTCGACCGCCAGCGTCTCCGTTCCGCCGGGGCTGAGGATCTCCGTGGCCGCGACGTCCTCGCCGTCCCGCTCGACCACCAGGTCGTGGCTGGCGCCGCCGGCGTTGACGACCTCGATCTCGTAGCTGCCGGCGGAGAGCTGGTCCTCGTCCACGGAGATGCTGAAGTCCTCCTCCGTGGCGGTGATCGTCTGCACGGCGCTCTCCGAGCCCGACGGCGCGGCCGGCTCCGGTGCGCTGGACGACGACGGGCTCGACGACGAGTTCTCCGCGGGCGCCGGAGCGGCGGACCCGTCGTCGGTGCCCATGCCGCAGGCGGCGGTGACCGCCAGCGAGCCGGTCAGGAGGAGCGCCGAGGCGGCGCGGCGCACGGCTGCGGACGTGCGCGGACGGGAGCTGGGGGAGCGGGACATGGGCCCTCCTCGGATCGGCGGTGCGCGCGCTGGAGTGCGCGCGGCGCCCGCACGTCCCGGGCCTGGGTCGTGCTGCCCGTGACGTCAGGTGTTCGTGCGCCGCGGTCGCTCCGGATGTGTTCCGGGCCACCCGAACCGGCGGAGGCACCAGTCGCCGACGGTGCCGAGGACCTCGGCGTCGACGGGGGAGCGCAGCTCCTTCCGGTAGGCGCTCAGCGACGCCGGGCCGGGCTGCCGGCGGAGGGTGTGCGTGAGGTCGGGGACGAGGTGGGTCTCCACCGGGCCGGGCGCCGTGGCGGCCAGGACGGCCAGGTCGTCCGGCTTCACCTGCAGGTCCTTGGCGCCGGTGACCGCCAGGATCGGGACCGCGACCCGGTGGAGGTCCTGCCGGGGGTCGTGCGCCATGAACTCCCGCGTCCACCGGGCATTGAGCCTGGCGCCGCCGATCCGGGCGACGTCGGTGGTCGTGGCCCGGATCCGCTCGTGGTTGGCCGCCACCTTCTTCTCCAGGTCGAGGCGGAGCAGCCGGAGCAGGAAGCGGACCGGTGCGGGCAGCGTCGGGGCGATCTGCCGGGCCTGCCAGCGCAGCAGCTCCTCGCCCGGGGTCGCGCTCATGGCCAGCAGCACGAGACCGGCGACCGGCGCTCCCCGGGCGGCGAGCGCGGTGGCGAGGATCGCGCCCTCGCTGTGGCCGGCCAGGACCACGCGGTCGCCGTCGACCTCGCGGCGGCTCTGCAGCAGGTCCAGCGCGGCGGCCAGGTCGTCGACGTTGTCGTGCAGCCCGGCGGCACGCCAGTCGCCCGGGCTCCCGCCGACCCCGCGCTTGTCGTAGCGGAGCGAGGCGATGCCGGCCTCGGCCAGCGCGCAGGCCAGCTGGCGGGTGATGTCGAACCGTGCCCGGCGGTGGTTGGAGTCGCGGTCGAGCGGCCCGGAACCCGACGCCAGCAGGACGGCGGGGGCGGGCAGTGGTGCGTCGGGGAGCGTCAGCGTGGCGGCCAGCAGCGCCGGCCCGGACACCTGGACGGGGACGTCGCGCATCTCAGCGGGCCGCGGAGAGGGTCGCCGCGACGGCGGCGGCGTCGTCGGCACCGACGAGCAGCGCGTCGAACGGCTGCCCCTCGAGCCGGATCCGGACGGCGGGTTGCCCCCTGCGGACGCTGACCATCGTGCGCTCGCCGCGGCGCCGCCACGTGCCGATCTTGCGGATGCCGGGCAGCGCGAGCCCGGGAGCCCGGATGCCGCGGGTGGCCCGCAGGCCGTCGGGCAGCACCTCGACCTCGCGCACGGAGTCCAGCGGCACGTCCACGTCGCGCAGCAGGAGGCCCGCGATCCGCTCGCCGAGGGTCAGCCGGACGCGGAGGCGGGAGTCGGTCAGTTGCAGCGTGGCCATGCCCTCACTATTCTCACGGCTCGGAACGTTGTCAATCGTGAGAACGGTGAGTCGCGTGAACTCGGTCGACCTGCTCCTGCACCCGGTGCGCCTGCGGGTGGTGCAGGCGTTCCTCGGCGACCGGACGCTCACCACCGCGGCGCTGCGGGCCGAACTGCCCGACGTCCCCGCGGCCACGCTGTACCGGCACGTAGGCGTGCTCGCCGGGGCCGGCGTGCTCGCCGTCGTGGGGGAGCGCAGGGTGCGCGGGGCGGCCGAGCGCAGCTACCGGCTGGTACTGGAGGCCACGAGCGTGTCGGCCGAGGACCTGGCGGCCATGACGGCCGACGACCACCGCCGGGCGTTCACCACGTTCGTCGCCGCACTGCTGGCCGACTTCGACCGGTACGTCGACCGGGGCGACGTCGGGGGCGAGGGCGTCGACCTGTCCCGCGACGGGGTCGGGTACCGGCAGGTGGGGCTGTGGCTGACCGACGAGGAGTTCACGGAACTGGCGGGGGAGCTGCGGGCCGCCCTGCAGGCGCGGCTGGCCAACCGGCCCGGCGACGAGCGCCGGCGCCGGCTGGTCAGCGTGGTGCACCTGCCCGGGCAGGAGGGTCCGGAGGCGGTCAGGCGCTGAGGCGCTTGCGGGCCTTGGCGGCCTTCTTGTTCGCCTTGTCGAGCACCTTCGCCGCCTTGCGCACCTGGCGCGGCTGGCGGTCGATCGTGCCCCGCACGAGCAGGCCGATGCCGATGCCGAGCAGCCAGCTGTCCTTGGCGATCGACAGCCCCTGCTCGGTGGGAGCCAGGCTGCCCGGCTTCCGCATGCCCGGCGTCTTGAGGTAGAGGCCGAGCAGGCCGCCGGAGAACGCGGTGAGCGCGGCCCCGGCCACGGCGGTCGGCACGAAGGGGGTCAGCAGGGCGGCGCCGACGGCGATCTCGGCCGTGGACAGCATGTTCGTGAACTGCTGCGGCGCCATGCTGCCGAGGAACGGGTAGGTGCCGGCGGCGAAGCCCTGCATGCCGGCGGCGGTCTCCTCGTCGGCGCCTCGCTTGCCGAGGCCGCTGTTGACGATGAAGGCCCCCGCGGAGATGCGGGGTGCGATCTCGGACAGGGTGATGGGCAGCCCCATGAGGGAACCTTTCTGGTCGACGGTGCTGGTCCAGAGCTCAACCAGCCGTGTGCGACCTGTGCCCTCGTCCGCGTGCACCCAACCGTGGGAGGCGGGTGCTGCACCGTCTCGCGTCACCGTGGGTGAGAGTGGCGGCGTGCCACTATGACGGCGTGGCCTCCACCTCTGCATCGGCCGGCGTGCTGCTGCGTCATGTGCGGACCGGCCGCGCCCGGAGCCGCGCCGACCTGGTCGCCCTGACCGGGGCCTCTCGCAACACGGTCAGCGCGCGGGTGGACCAGCTGATCGCTGCCAACCTGCTCGAGGAGGGCGGCCGGGGGTGGAGCACCGGTGGCCGCCCGCCGACGCTGCTGCGGTTCAACAGCGGGGCCGGCTGCGTGATCGCCGTCGACCTGGGCGTCACCAGCGTCGACGTCGCCGTCACCGACCTGTCCGCGCAGATCCTGGGCACCGTCGGTCATCCCATCGACATCGCCGACGGGCCGGCCCGGGTGCTGGCCGAGGTCGACCGGCTGGCCCAGCAGGTGCTGGCCGAGGTCGGCCACACGGCGGCCGACGTGTGCGCGGTCGGCGTCGGCGTGCCCGGGCCGGTCGAGTTCTCGACCGGCCGGCCGTCGCACCCGCCGATCATGCCGGGCTGGCACGACCACCCGATCCCGAGCGCCTTCGGCCGCTACGACTGCCCCGTCTACGTCGACAACGACGTGAACGTCATGGCCCTGGGCGAGATCGGCGTCGCCGGCTCGGTGCAGGACGTGCTGGTCGTCAAGGTGGGCACCGGCATCGGCTGCGGGGTGATCGTTGACGGGCGGGTCTACCGCGGCGCCCAGGGCAGCGCCGGCGACATCGGGCACATCTACGTCGCCCAGCCCGACGGGCGCACCGTCACCTGCCGGTGCGGGCAGGAGAACTGCCTGGAGGCCATCGCCGGTGGCGGGGCGCTGCTGCGCGACGCCGTCGCCGCGGGGTTGCCGGTCGAGACCGTCCGCGAGGTCGTGCGGCTCGCCGCCCAGGGTGACGGCGTGGCGCTGGAGCTGGTGCGCGGGGCGGGCCGCACGATCGGCACGGTGCTCGCCGCGCTGGTCAACTTCTTCAACCCGCACCGCATCGTCATGACCGGCGGCGTCGCGCAGGCCGGCGTCCCGCTCCTGGCCGGCATCCGCGAGGCCGTCTACCGGCGGTCCATGCCGCTGGCCGCCCGGGCGCTGGAGATCACCGTGAGCGAGGCCCCGGACCTCTCCGGCCGGGTCGGCGCCGCCCTCATGGCCATCGAGGAGTTCCTGGACGAGGACTCGGTCCAGGCCCTGGCGCGCTGACCTCGCGACCCTCGCCGATCGCACCGCTGCTACGAGCCGTCCCTCCGCTGCGGCGAGCGCGTCCGTCGTGCCTGAGCGGGACCCTCCCGGCCCCACTCGGCGCGACGCCCCGCACAACGCCCCGCGCTCGGCCCGCGTGCTGAGCAGCAGGGCTCTGTCGTCGCCGGCAGGGCCCTCGTTCCCCGCACTCGGGCCCGGCCGCTGACCCGCCGAGGGCGGTCGTCGGCGGCCGACGTGGCCGGCTGCGGGTCTCGGTTCGGTAACTCCGGCCGAACTCCTTGACCCTCGTGTGACCCGCCCCATATGTTGCTGCCTCAACGGACTAATGATCAGCGTTGAGCAAAAGTCTCGAGGTGGCGACGTGGCCGGTGCAGCAGGCGATGGGGGCGGCCCCGGCAGCGGGGTGCCGCTGCTGGAGATGCACGGGATCGTCAAGACGTTCCCCGGGGTGCGCGCCCTCGACGGCGTGGACCTCGACGTGCGCGCCGGTGAGGTGCACTGCCTGCTCGGCCAGAACGGCGCCGGCAAGTCGACGCTGATCAAGGTGCTCGCCGGTGCCCACCAGCCCGACGGCGGCCGGATCGAGTGGCGGGGCGAGCCCGTCTCGCTGACCAACCCGCAGGCGGCGATGAGGCACGGGATCGCCACGATCTACCAGGAGCTCGACCTGGTCGCCGGCCTCACGGTGGCCGACAACATCTTCCTCGGGCGCGAGCGCTCGCGCTTCGGTCTGGCCCGTCCGGCGCCTGCGAACGAGGCAGCCGGGAAGCTGCTGGCCCGGCTCGGCCACCCGGAGATCCGCCCCACCGCCGAGGTGGGCTCGCTGCCCGCGGCCGCGCAGCAGATGGTCAGCATCGCCCGGGCGCTCTCCCAGGACGCGAAGCTGATCGTCATGGACGAGCCCTCGGCCGTCCTCGACAACGAAGAGGTCCAGCACCTCTTCGAGGTCGTCCGCGACCTGACCCGCGACGGCGTCGCGGTCGTCTACATCTCCCACCGGCTGGAGGAGATCCGTCAGGTGGGTGACCGGATCACCGTGCTCAAGGACGGGCGCACCGTGGCCACCGGGCTGCCGGTGCAGGACACCTCCACGCGCCAGGTGATCGAGCTGATGACCGGCCGGGACATCGAGTACGTCTTCCCCGACCGCCGGCCGGTCGCCGCCGCCGAACCGCTCCTCTCGGTCCGCGACCTGGGCCTGCGCGGCACCTTCCGCGCGGTGTCCTTCGACGTCCGGCCTGGCGAGGTGGTCGGCCTCGCCGGACTCGTCGGGTCGGGGCGGTCGGAGATCCTCGAGACGATCTACGGCGCGCGCCGGGCGACCGGCGGCACCGTCACCGTGCGGGGGAAGCGGTTGCGCCCGGGCGGCGTGGCCGCCGCCGTGTCCGCGGGGGTGGGCCTGGCCCCGGAGGAGCGCAAGAGCCAGGCGCTGCTGCTCGGCGACGCCGTCTACCGCAACATCAGCATCGCCAGCCTGGCGCGCTTCGCCCGCGGCGGCTTCCTCTCCGGCAGCAGCGAGAGGGAGGCCGCCCGCGAGCAGGTCGGAGCCCTCGACGTCCGACCGGGCGACGTCGACCGCGAGGTGCGGACGCTCTCGGGCGGCAACCAGCAGAAGGTCGTGCTCGCCCGCTGGCTGCTGCGCGACTGCCGGGTCCTGCTGCTCGACGAACCCACCCGCGGGGTCGACGTCGGGGCCCGCTCGGAGATCTACGCCCTGATCCGCGACCTGGCCGACCGCGGCGTCGCCGTCGTCGTGGTCTCCAGCGAGATCCCGGAGGTCCTCGGCCTCGCCGACCGGGTCCTGGTGATCTCCGACGGATCCGTCGTCGCCGAGCAACCGGCCGACGCGCTCGACGAGCACGCCGTGCTCGACCTCGTCATGGAGGGAACGGTCGGCCCGCGTCACCGCGGCGACCGGCAGCAGCCCACCGCACAGCAGCACGAAGGGGACGTGGCATGACCGGCAGCACCGCGACGACCGGGGGAGCGGGCGCGCCCGCTCCGGCGAAGGACCGCGCGCCGGAGGGCGCGAACGGCAAGGGGCCCGGCTTCATGGCCGGACCGGCCGGGCGTCTCCTGGGCCTGGTCGTGGCCCTGGGTCTCCTCTGCATCGTCGGGGCCGTCACCGCCCCCGACCGCTTCGTCGACATCGACAACGTCCTCACGATCCTGCGGCTGGCCGCCGTCGTCGGCGTGGTCAGCATCGGCATGACGTTCGTGATCATCGGCGGCGGCATCGACCTGTCGGTGGGCGCGCTGGTCGCCCTGTCGTCGATCTGGGCGACCACGCTGGCCACCCAGCAGATGGCCGAGGACTTCCACTGGATCGTCATGGTGTTCACCGCGATCGCGGTGGGCGCCGGCGCGGGACTGATCAACGGCATCGTCATCGCCTACGGGCGGCTGGTGGCCTTCATCGCCACCCTCGCCATGCTCGTCTCCGCCCGCGGCCTGGCCGAGATCATCGCCAACCGCCGCACCCAGATCGTGCAGGACCGCGACTTCCGCGAGTTCTTCGGCGGCGACGTCCTCGGCGTCCCGGGGCTGGTGATCATCTGGGCGCTGGTGTCGGTCGGCGGCTGGATCCTGCTGAACCGCACCACCTTCGGCCGGCACACCTTCGCCGTCGGCGGCAACGCCGAGGCCGCCCGCCTGGCCGGCATCCGGGTGCAGTGGCACACGCTCAAGCTCTACGTGCTCTCCGGCATCACCTGCGGCATCGCCGCGGTGATGCTCATGGCGCGGACGACGACCGGCAGCTCGACCCACGGCACGTTGATGGAGCTCCAGGCGATCGCCGCCGTCGTCATCGGCGGCACCCTGCTCGTCGGTGGCCGGGGCACGATCGTCGGCACCGTCCTGGGCGTGCTGATCCTCATCACGCTCGGCAACGTCTTCGTGCTCAACAACCTGTCCAGCTCGGCCCAGGCCGTCGCCCAGGGCCTGATCATCGTGCTCGCCGTCCTGCTGCAGACGCGGCTCGCCGAGGGGCGCGGAGGCGGCGCCGGCTGGCTGTCCCGCCTGCGCACCGGCCGGGGCGAGTCGTCGTCCGGCGGACCCGTCGCCGGAGGCACGCCGGCGGGCGCGGTGTCCGGTGGCACGAGCGTGCCCGGCGCCCCCGGCGGCGACCGGCCCGGCACCGGCACCACCCACTGACCGATCCACCCGTCCAACCATCCGCCGGCGACCCGCCGGAGAAGGCAATCCGAGGAGAGAGATCCATGTCTGCAGCGAGGCAGCGCCCCTACCGTCGCCTGATGTCCACCGCGGTCGCCCTGGCCGGCGCCGGCGTGCTCGTCGCCGGCTGCACGAGCAACGAGCCGGAGAACTCCGGTTCCGGCGACGGGGACTCCGTCGCCAGCTCGAACGACGAGACCGGCGAGACCGTCCGGATCGGTTTCTCGGCCCCGGCCGCCGACCACGGCTGGATGGCCGGCATCACCGAGGCCGCACGGGCCGAGGCGGAGAAGTACGAGGACGTCGACCTGATCGTCGCCGAGGGCACGAACGACGTCAGCACGCAGATCAGCCAGGTCGAGACCTTCATCAACGAGGGTGTCGACGCGATCGTGCTGCTGCCCTTCGACGGGGCCGCGATGACCCCGGTCGCGTTGCAGGCGATGGAGGCCGGCATCCCGGTCATCAACGTCGACCGCGAGTTCAGCAGCCCCTTCGCCGCCCGCGCCACGATCCTCGGCGACAACTACGGGATGGGCGTCTCCGCCGGCACCTACATCTGCCAGGAGGTCGGCGACAACGCCGACGCCGTCGTCGCCGAGATCGCCGGCATCGACTCGCTGCCCCTGACGCAGGAGCGCAGCCAGGGCTTCGCCGACGCGCTCGCCGACTGCGGTCTCGACGTCGACAACCGCGTCGCGGCGGACTTCACCGTCGAGGGCGGCGAGGAGGCCGCGGCCAACCTGCTGCAGGCCGCCCCGCAGATCGACGCGCTGTGGAACCACGACGACGACCAGGGCGTCGGCGTCCTGGCCGCGATCGACAACGCCGGCCGCGACGAGTTCGTCATGGTCGGTGGCGCCGGATCGGCGAACGCCATGCGCGAGATCCAGGAGGGGGACTCCGTCCTCCAGGCGACCGTCATCTACCCGCACACCCAGGCCGCCGACGGCATCGCGCTCGCCCGCCTGGTCGCGCAGAGCAAGTCGCTGTCGGACCTGGTCTCTCCGGTGGTGCCGCGGGAGATCGTGCTCAACGCCCCCGTCGTCACGAGCGAGAACGTCGAGGAGTTCATCGACCGCGCGTTCGAGTCCTGATCCGTCTCCGGCGCAGCAGGGGAGCGCTTCCGCTTCCCTGCTGCGCCACCCCCGCACCGGAGTTGCAGATGACCCCCACCCTCGGCATCGGGCTGATCGGCTACGCCTTCATGGGCGCCGCGCACTCGCACGCCTGGCGCACCGCCCCCCACTTCTTCGACCTCCCGCTGCACCCGGAGCTGACCGTGCTGGCCGGCCGGGACCCCGCCAAGGTCGCCGAGGCCGCCGGCAAGCTGGGCTGGGCAAGCACGGAGACCGACTGGCGGCGGGTGATCGAGCGCGACGACGTCCACCTCGTCGACGTCTGCACGCCCGGCAACACCCACGCCGAGATCGCGATCGCCGCGCTCGAGGCCGGCAAGCACGTGCTCTGCGAGAAGCCCCTGGCCAACAGCGTCGCCGAGGCCGAGGCGATGGCCGAGGCGGCGGCGAAGGCCGCGGCCGCCGGCGTCCGGTCGATGGTCGGCTTCACCTACCGGCGGGTGCCGGCCATCGCGCTGGCCCGCCGGCTGGTCTCCGAGGGCAGGCTGGGGCAGATCCGGCACGTCCGGGCCCAGTACCTGCAGGACTGGATCGCCGACCCGAAGGCCCCCATGTCCTGGCGGCTGGAGAAGGACAAGGCCGGCTCCGGGGCGCTGGGGGACATCGGCGCGCACATCGTCGACCTGACCCAGCACATCACCGGCCAGGCGCTCACCGGCGTGAGCGCCACCCTGGAGACGTTCGTCGAGGAGCGGCCGCTGCCCGCGGCGGCCGGCTCGCTGTCCGGCGTGGGCGGCGAGGGGACCGGCACCGTCACCGTCGACGACGCCGCCGTCTTCCTCGGCCGGTTCAGCGGCGGCGCCCTGGGCGTCTTCGAGGCCACCCGGTTCGCACTCGGCCGCAAGAACGGCATCCGGATCGAGATCAACGGCTCGACCGGCAGCCTGGCCTTCGACTTCGAGGACATGAACGTCCTGGAGTTCTTCGACGGCACCGAGCCGGCCGAGACCGCTGGTTTCCGCCGGATCATCGTCACCGAGCCCGGTCACCCCTACGTCGGCGCCTGGTGGCCGGCCGGCCACGGGCTGGGCTACGAGCACGGCTTCACCCACCAGGTGGTCGACCTCGTCACCGCGATCGCGGCGGGGGAGGACCCGGCGCCGTCGTTCGCCGACGGGCTGCAGGTCCAGCGCGTGCTCGACGCCGTCGAGCGCAGCGCCGCCGACCGCTCCACCTGGACCGAGATCCCGTCATGACCCGAGAGGACTTCTGATGCCCCGTCCCGTCACCCTCTTCACCGGCCAGTGGGCCGACCTGCCGTTCGAGGAGGTGGCCCGGCTCGCCTCCGGGTGGGGCTACGACGGCCTGGAGATCGCCTGCTGGGGCGACCACCTCGACGTCGAGCGCGCCGCGAACGACGACTCCTACGTCGCCGAGCGCAAGGCGCTGCTGGAGAAGTACGGCCTGCAGGTGTTCGCGATCTCCAACCACCTCAACGGCCAGGCCGTCTGCGACGACCCGATCGACGAGCGGCACCGGGGCATGGTGCACCCGCGCGTCTGGGGCGACGGCGATCCCGAGGGCGTCCGGCAGCGCGCGGCCGAGGAGATGAAGCTGACCGCGCGGGCCGCGGCGAAGCTGGGCGTGGAGACCGTCGTCGGGTTCACCGGCTCCAAGATCTGGAAGACCGTGGCCATGTTCCCGCCGGTGCCCGAGTCGATGATCGAGGACGGCTACCGCGACTTCGCCGACCGGTGGAACCCGATCCTCGACGTCTTCGACGAGGTCGGCGTGCGGTTCGCCCACGAGGTGCACCCGTCGGAGATCGCCTACGACTACTGGACGACGGTGCGCACGATGGAGGCCATCGGCCACCGGGAGGCGTTCGGGCTCAACTGGGACCCGTCGCACTTCGTCTGGCAGGACCTGGACCCGGTGAGCTTCATCTGGGACTTCAGGGACCGGATCTACCACGTCGACTGCAAGGACGCGAAGAAGCAGGTGGGCAACGGCCGCAACGGCCGGATGGGCTCGCACCTGCCGTGGGCCGACCCGCGGCGCGGCTGGGACTTCGTCTCCACCGGGCACGGCGACGTCCCGTGGGAGGCGTGCTTCCGGATGCTCAACACCATCGGCTACGACGGGCCGATCTCGGTGGAGTGGGAGGACGCCGGCATGGACCGCCTGGTCGGCGCGCCCGAGGCGCTGGAGTTCGTCCGCCGGCTGGCGTTCGACCCGCCGGCGGCCGCGTTCGACGCGGCCTTCGCCAGCGGGAACTAGCCGAGTGTCGGCCTGTCGTCGTCTCCGGGGAATCCGGGACGACGACAGGCCGACAGTCGAGAGGTCAGCGACCGCCGCGGCGCGAGCGGGCGCTGAAGGAGGCGGCCGACGACGAGCCGGCGCGGGCGGCGAGCTCGGCGCGGGTGCGTGCCGGCCCGGATGCCCGACCTGCGCCACCGGACTTGCCGGCGCCGCCGGAGCTGCGGCCACCCGACGTCGACGCGCCGCCGGAGGAGCCGCGACCCGAGCCGCCGCCACCGCTGCGACGGCGACCGCCGCCACCGCCCTGGGGCTGGGCCTCGACGACCGGAGCCGGCTCGACGTGGGGCGCGGCCGGGCCGACCAGCGCGGTGATCTCCCGGGCGCCGGGCTTGATCGCCGACACCTCCGGGGTGATCCCCGCCTGGCGGGCCAGCGTGCGGACCTCGCCGGCCTGGTCGGGCGTGGCGATGGTGACGACGGCGCCCTCGGCACCGGCGCGGGCGGTGCGGCCCGAGCGGTGCAGGTAGGCCTTGTGCTCGGCCGGCGGGTCGACGTGCACCACGATCGCGACGTCGTCGACGTGGATGCCGCGGGCGGCGATGTCGGTCGCGCACAGCACGCGGGTCTCGCCGCTGGTGAACGCCTCGAGGTTGCGCTCGCGGGCGTTCTGGCTGAGGTTGCCGTGCAGGTCGACGGCGGGCACGCCGGCGGCGGTGAGCTGCTTGGCCAGCTTCTTGGCCTGGTGCTTGGTCCGGGTGAACAGCACGCTGCGGCCGAGGCCGGAGGCCAGCTCCTGGACGATCCGGGCCTTGTCGGTGGCGTCGACGCGGAACACGTGGTGGGTCATCGTCGAGACCGGCGCGACGGCCGGGTCCACCGAGTGCGTGACCGGGTTGCTGAGGTACCGCTTGACGAGGACGTCGACACCGTTGTCCAGCGTCGCCGAGAACAGCATCCGCTGACCGACCTTGGGCGTGCGGTCCATGATCCGCTTCACGCCGGGCAGGAAGCCGAGGTCGGCCATGTGGTCGGCCTCGTCGAGGATGGTCACCTCGATGGCGCCGAGGTCGCAGTGGCCCTGCTGGATGAGGTCCTCGAGCCGGCCGGGGCAGGCGATGACGACGTCCAGGCCGCCGGCGAGCGCCGACACCTGCGGGTTCTGGCCGACGCCGCCGAAGACCGTCGCGGTCTTCATGCCCAGCGCCCGGGCCATCGGGTCGACGACCGCGGCCACCTGGTTGGCCAGCTCGCGGGTCGGCACCAGGATCAGCGCGCGCGGGCGCTTGGCCTGGCGCTTGGTGGTCGAGGCCGCGAGGCGGGCGACCAGCGGGATGCTGAAGGCGAGGGTCTTGCCCGAGCCGGTTCGGCCGCGGCCGAGCACGTCACGGCCGGCGAGGCTGTCGGGCAGCGTCGCGACCTGGATCGGGAACGGCGCGCTGATGCCGCTGGCAGTGAGCACCTCGACCAGGGGAGCCGGGACACCGAGCGCGGCGAAGGTGGTGTCGGTGGGGAGGACGGTGGCGTCCGCCCCGACCGGGACGACGACGGGCGTCGGTGCGGCGACCGGACGGTCCTGGGTCTGGACCTGCTGCTCGCCGGCCGGGCGGGAGCCGCGGCCGCGTCCACCGCGGCGGCGGCGGGGGCCCGAGGTGGTGGGGGAGTCGCCGGTGGCGGCGGAGGAGTTGTTCGGAGAGGTCACGGGGATCCTTCGGCGTTCGCGTGGCCGAACGAGCACCGCAGTCGAGCGAGCGCCGGCGCGTCTGCACGGGGGCAGGGCGGGCTCGCATCGTCGGCGAGACGTCGGTCAGCCGGGCGCACCAAGGTGGCGCAGCCGCAGCCCGACGTCGATTCCTGCCGCTCCGGATGAGCGAGGGCGGCGCCGGTACGTAGTACTCAACCAGACGCGGCGGCGGTCTGGTCCGATCTGCGGGGAGTGTCAGGTCACATCGGGTGATGCGTCGCGCTCCCTAGGTGTACTGACCACGGACGTTGGTGACGGCGGACGGCGTGGGTCGATGACATGAGGAAGACCTCCGAGTGAGG
>NZ_JAAGWG010000018.1 GCF_010682065.1 Blastococcus saxobsidens | reverse complement strand
CCACGTTGGCGCCGCCGACCCGCTCGTCCCCAGCTTCCCCGATCCCGAAAAACTGCCAACTACTTGACGCGGGACATCCAGACGTCCGTATCCCTGTCACCAAGCCCGGCATTCGCCTTTCGGTGCAGCTTCGCCTGAAGCAACTCCGTGGGGTTTCCGGACGCGTCCTCCCACGCGATGTCGTCGTGCATTTCTAGCGTGAGTGCCTGATCCGGCCGGTGAGGCGCCTGACGCAGCAATTCCAGGAGCGCCCATGAGGTCTGGTACAGGTAGCCCGAGGCCGATGCCGCCGCACTGTGCTGGCCCACTGGCATAGCGCAGGCCCCCTTCCACCCCGGCCACGTCATCACAGCTGCCGTTCGAACCCTAGGGCTCCTCGTTGCGGTGACTCAGTTGAAGTGACCCTCTCGTCAGGCGGACACCTCAGTTCGTATCACGTGCATGGTTTCGTTCGCCTCCACCGATACGCGGCGCAGACGAGCTGTCCATACCTCGCCCTACCTTGCGATGCAGGGCCTCCCCGCGGGCGGCGTCAAGAGACCAGAGAGGTTCGTCATGGACAACGCCGATGACCTGCTGACCACGGCCGAGGTTGCCCTGATCATGCGCTCGCCCGTCTCCACGTTGAGGTACTGGCGGCACCGTGGCACGGGGCCGCACAGCTTCCGTGTGGGACGACGCGTCGTCTACCGGCGCGCCGACGTGACCGCGTGGCTGCATGAGCAGGCGGAAGCAGGGCGCGCCGATCGAGCGGGGTGAGCGGCGGCAGTGAACGCCGCCCCGCCGTCGTGCCAGGACTTCACGGCGATCCAGCTCAGCGGTTCAGCACCCGCGCTGCCTCGGCGCTGACGACCTGCCTGCCGAAGTAGACGTCGAGGGTCATCGACGGGTTGGCGTGGCCCAACTGGTCGGCCACCTGCCGCGGGCTGAGGCCGGCCTCGTCGAGGCGCGTGGCGACGGTCTTGCGGAAGGTGTGCGAGGTGACCCACGACCAGGGCCCCTCCTCGCAGCGGATGCGTCGCCCACCTGCCCCGGCCCTGAAGGACCCGTCCTTGTCGAGCTGATAGCCCGTTCCCCCGCAGGTCTCACACTCGAACGAGTCGAGCAACTGGCGGAGGCCTCCTGAGACGTTCGACGGATCCCGCAGGGCGCCGTTCAGCGGCGGAGGGAATACGACCTCAGCGTCCGTCTGCCGGAGAGAACTCGCCCGCCGGTCCTCCAGCATCCGGACGGCGAATTCGGGCAGCGCGATGATCCGCCAGCCGGCCGTGGTCTTCGGACGCGGCTGGACCGTCAGCCCAGCGCCTGGAATGCGGACCACGGTGGCGTTCACCTCCCAGGTCCCGGCCTCGAGATCCAGGATCGGCTTCCCGTCGCCGTTGGTGCCGTACCGCAGGGCCAGCCCTTCGCCGATCCGGCAGCCGGTGGCGAGCATCCAGTCGACGATGTCGGGCAAGTCGATCTGGACCGCGCGGTCGCTGGTCCGGAACAGCTCGACGAGTCGTCCGGTCTCTGCCGCAGTCAGGGCACGCGGCGCTCGCTTGCCGGTACTGATCTTGGCAGTGGCGTCGCGGACCGGGTTGACCGCGGCGGCGCCGTCCCGGATCGCCATCGTGAACATCCCGGAAAGGCACGCCCGCGCGGTCTTGGCCGCCCCCGGTCCGCTGCTCTTGGCGATGGCGGCCAGCGCCCGGCTGATCACGCCGGGGGTCACCTCGCGGATGCAGAGTTGACCGAGGGCCGGCTTGACCTGCTTGCTGACCACCGAGCGGTAGGTGCGCTGCGTGCCGGTCGACCAGCCGTGGTCGGCCTCGATCCAGGCATCGGCCAACGTGGCCATTCGTGTCGCGGCAGTGAGGGCGCCGACGCCGCCGGGCGCCTGGCGGCTGGTGCACTCGGCTTTTAGCGCCCGTTCGGCGGCGGCGCGCGAAGGCCCCACCTTGGACACCAATCGGACCCTGCCGTCGTAGTCGCGAAACTTGACCCGGGCCTTGACCCGGCCGTTGGGCAGCGTGGCGAACAGGACCTTGCCGCTGGTGCCCAGCGGCAGCGGGGGACGGCCCACCAGGCACCTCCGGCGCTAAGTAAAGAGTGCCTTAAGAGTGCCTGACCCGTGTGACAGAGACAATAGAAAAGCCCCTGACCGGCGTCTCCGCTGGTCAGGGGCTTGGCTTGCTCCCCCGACTGGACTTGAACCAGTAACCCTGCGATTAACAGTCGCATGCTCTGCCAATTGAGCTACGGGGGATCAGCGGGCGCGACCCGCTGGCCCGACGAGAGTACCCCACCCCCCCAGGAGCCCTCGCGCAGGGCTCACCGGCGGCGAAGCGTTGTGCGCCACAGGTAGCGTGATCTCGTTCATCGCGCGTTCACCTGTGGAGGAACCCCCATGGCCAAACTGTCGTTCCTCGCCGGATTCGGTGCTGGTTACGTCCTCGGGGCACGTGCCGGCCACGAGCGCTACGAGCAGATCCGTCGCGGCTGGGAGCAGGCCAAGGACGACCCGCGCCTGCAGAGCATCGCGGGCATGGCCCAGGCCCGTGCCGACGACGCCGTCTCCACGCTCAAGGCCCGCATGGGCGGCGAGCCCCGGCGCTGACGCGCGCCCCGGGTCAGCCCGGCTGCTCGGTGGCCAGCGCCTCGCTGAGCTTCTCCCGCGCGACCTCCCGGGCGACGGGATCGTTGCGGGCGGCGTCGTCGTCGAAGACGACGGTCCACTTGCGGGCGGCCTGACCGGGCACCCGGCGGGCCACGAGCAGCACTCCCCCGCCACCGGGCAGGGGTGAGCGGCGGCTGCTGACGACCGTCTGGTCCACCCGCTTGCGCACGACGGCGGGCAGCTCACCGGCCTCGGCGAGCACGTGCCGCACCGCCGGCTGCCGCGCCTGGACGCCGGGCTCGACCTCGGCCAGCGGGGTCACCGTGAAGCTGCCACCGCCGTCGTTGGTCCCTGCCCATCGCGCGGAACCCACCTCGTGCCAGGGCAGCACGTCCGCCGCCCCGCCGGCACCGACGGTCCGCAGCCCCCGGGACGTGGCCACCAGCCAGCCTGCCTCGCGCGTCAGCGCGCCCCAGGCGAGCACCCGCTCGTCCGGGTCGGTGACCGCGGCCCGCACCGGCTCCGGTGGTCCGGCGAACCGGCGCCGCAGGGCGTCCAGCACGCTCATCCCAGCCCCCCGACGGCGCGCTTGCGCAGCGAGATGGCCAGCTGCTCCAGGTCCATGAGCTGCTTGAACGCCTTCATGTAGTCGTCGGCCTGCTCCACAGGGTTCATCCGCTGCAGCCGGCCCTTGATCCCGGCGATCTCGCGGACCGTCGCCATCTCCTGCAGCCGCGCCAGGATCGCGCTGACGTAGGTGGGGTCGGACTCCCCGGTGACCGAACGCATCGGCTCCACCGCCAGCGCGGTGAGCAGCGCGCGGGCGCTGTCCCGGTCGCAGTGCGCGGCGAGCTCGTCCAGCCAGGCCGCCCCGGTCACGGTGGCCCCCGCGGCTCCCCCGGCCCCGGCGACCGCCCTGGCGACCGCTGCGTAGTCGGGGTCGGTGAAGGCGCTCGGCGGGATGGCGTCGAACGTGGGCCCGGCGTACTCGGGCACCTGCAGCGCGGCCTTCACCGCCTCCCGCTCGACGGCGATCGCGGCGTCGTCCGGGGTCCGCTTGGGCGCCCGCGGCCTCCCCCGTGACTGCGTCCCGCCGCCGTCCGCGGTGAGCCGGCGCACGCGCTCCTGCACCTCGGCCTCGTCGGTGTTGCCGATCATCCCGGCCAGCTCACGGGCGTAGGCCGGCCGCAGCGCGTGGTCCTTGATCCCGGCGACCAGCGGCACAGTCTTCTCCAGCGCGGCCACCCGACCCTCGACGGTGTCCAGGTCGTAGCCGGCCAGCGTCGTCCGAAGCACGAAGGCGATCAGCGGCGTCCGGCGGGCGACGAGGTCGCGGACAGCGGCGTCGCCGTGCTCCTGGCGCAGCTCGCACGGATCGTTGCCGTTCGGCTCGACGGCGACGAAGGTCTGCCCGACGAACCGCTGGTCCTCGGCGAAGGTCTTCATGGCCGCGGCCTGGCCCGCCGCGTCGCCGTCGAAGGTGTAGACGACCTCGCCGCGGAACTCGTCCTGGTCCATGAGCAGCCGGCGCAGCACGCCGATGTGCTCGGCGCCGAACGCGGTGCCGCAGGAGGCCACCGCCGTCGTCACACCGGCCAGGTGGCAGGCCATCACGTCGGTGTAGCCCTCGACGACGACGGCCTGGTGGCGCTTCGCGATGTCCCGCTTGGCCCGGTCGATGCCGTAGAGCACCGAGCTCTTCTTGTAGAGCGGCGTCTCGGGCGTGTTGAGGTACTTGGGGCCGGGGTCGTCGTCCATGAGCTTGCGGGCGCCGAAGCCGATGACGTCGCCGGTGATGTCCCGGATCGGCCAGACCAGCCGCCGGTGGAACCGGTCGATCAGCGTGCCGCGGGAGGACTCCTTGGCCAGCCCGCCGGTGACCAGCTCGGCCTGGGTGAAGCCCTTCGCCCGCAGGTGCCGGGTGAGCCCGTCCCAGCCGCCGGGCGCGTAGCCGCAGCCGAAGTCCAGGGCCGCCTGCCGGTCGAAGGCCCGGTCGGCGAGGAACTGGCGGGCCGGCGCCGCCTCGGGCGTGCCGAGCTGCTCGGCGTAGAAGGCGGCCGCGGCGGTGTTGGCCGCGACCAGCCGCGCCCGCTGGCCGACCGAGGCCCGGTCGGGGCCGGCGGTGGGCCGGCCGCCGTCGTCCTCGTACTTCAGCTCGATGTTCGCCCGGTTGGCCAGCAGCTCGACCGCCTCGGCGAAGGAGAGGTGGTCGATCTGCTGGACGAAGGAGATGACGTCGCCGCCGACCCCACAACCGAAGCAATGGAAGAGATTTCTGCTCGGCGTCACCTGGAACGACGGCGACTTCTCGTCGTGGAACGGGCAGAGCCCCTTGAGGCTGCCGCCGCCGGCCCGCTTGAGCTGCAGGTGCTCGCCGACGATCTCGTCGATCTTGCTGCGCTCCCGTACCAGCGCGATGTCGGCGGCCCGGATGCGCCCTCGGCCGGCCATCAGCTGCCCGACCCGAAGACGGCCACGCCCGTCGCCGCACCGGCGGCCGCGTTGTGGCGCCGCTGGAGGACCAGCTCCATCCACAGCAGGAAGACCTGCTGGTGCAGCGGCAGGGAGTCCTCGGCGGACAGGGTGGGGCGCGGACCCCATCCGCCGGTCGAGCCGCTCTCGGCGATCAGGACGCCACCGCTGGCGAACCGGTGGGTGCTCTTCCACATCGAGGTCGACGTGACCTCCACCGGCCGCCCGTCGAGCTCGGCGACCCAGGTGCTCTTCCAGAAGGAGGTCTGCCGGGCGCGCATGCGTGCGGTGTCCTCCGGGTCCTCGCTCCACCGGGCGGTCAGCGCGCCCCTGCTCTTGGCGAAGATCCACTCACGGTCGCCGATCCGCGCGGTGGCCGCCTCCTTCCACCCCGAGGCGCGCAGCGTGGCGACGACGACGCCGTCGCGGAGGATCGGCGTCACACCCCTCTCGGTGCCGGCGGAGCCGGCCTTGCCCAGTTCGAGCACCGTCGCCCCTCTTCTCAGCCGATGCCGGGCGCACCGGCGATGCTCTCGCCCGTCACGCGGTACAGCAGGTAGGCAGCAGTCTCCCGCAGGATGTAGCGGAACTGGGTGTCGCGGGTCTGGACGGCCGGGCCCTGACGGGTCGGGGAACTGGCGGCCTCCATGCCGGCGTCCTCGGCCATCCGCTCGGCGCGCATGGCGTGCCACGGGTCGGTCACCAGCACGGCCCGCTCCCAGCCGCGCTCGGCGAAGGCCGCCCCGACCACGCGCATGCTCTCCAGGGTGTCCACACCCTCGGGCACGGCGAGCAGCGCGTCGGCCGGCACCCCGGCGCTCGCGAGGTAGTCGCGGCCGGCCTCGGCCTCCGCGAACTGGTCACCGGCGGCCTTGCCGCCGACGGTGACGATCACCGGGGCCACGCCCGCCTCGTACAGGTCGATCGCGTGTTCCAGCCTGGCCTCGAAGATCGAGGAGGGGACGCCGTTGTACTGCGCCGATCCCAGCACCACGATCGCGTCGGACTCCGGGCGCGCGTCCTGCCTCGCCGTCCACCAGATCGCCAGGGCCGTGGACCCGACGAAGAGCACGGCAGCCAGGAACGCGGCGCCGACCACCCTCGTCAGAAGACTCCACACGACCACCCGTCATGGGTACCACGCACGGCCGACGCGGCGCCCGGCACCGCCCCCTCCGGAGCCGCACACCCCCGCCGGCGGAGCACAGCGACCCTGCTTACTGGGAATGGTTGTCATTATGCCTAGGCTGGTGCGTCCCGTTCCTCCTCCCCGCTGGAGAGCTCGTGCGCGTCATCCATCCCCTTCCCCTCCGCACCGCCGCGCTGGCGGCGGCGCTGCCTCTCGCCCTCGTCACCGGCTGCGCCTCGAGCGACGAGGGTGGCGCTCCGGCGTCGTCCTCGAGCTCGGCGGCGCCGGCATCCGCGGAGCCGACCGAGGTCGGCGCCAGCGCCCCCCGGCTCGCCCTCACCTACGACGGCGGGGTCCAGGTCCTGGACGCGACCACGCTCGAGGTGCTCGCCGACGTGCCGCTGGAGGGCTTCAACCGGCTCAACCCCGCCGGTGACGGCCGGCACTTCCTGGTCTCGACCCAGGGCGGCTTCCAGCTGCTCGACGGTGGCGCGTGGGCGGAGCCGCACGGCGACCACGACCACTACTACACCGCCGAGCCGCAGCTCACCGACGTGCTCTTCCCGGCCGAGAAGCCCGGCCACGTGGTCGCGCACGCCGGCCGGACGGTCCTGTTCGACGACGGGACCGGGGACGTCACCGCCTTCGACAGCGCGGACATCGCCGACCCCGACGTCGAGCTGCTCGAGTTCTCCACGCCGGAGGCGCACCACGGCGTCGCGGTGCAGCTCGAGGACGGCTCGTTGCTGGTCTCCGACGGCACCGAGGACTCGCGCAGCGGCGTCCGCATCCTGGACGCCGACCGCGAGGAGATCACCGCCCGCGACGACTGCCCCTCCGTGCACGGCGAGACCGTGGCCGCCGGCGAGGCGGTCGTCATCGGCTGCCAGGACGGCGCCGTGCTGTACACCGACGGCGAGCTGACCAAGATCGAGAGCCCGGACGAGTACGGCCGCATCGGCAACCAGTTCGGCACCGAGGACTCGCCGATCGTGCTGGGCGACTACGAGCGCAGCGCCGAGGACCGGTCGAGCACCGTCGCCCTCATCGACACCACGGCCGCGTCGCTGCGCCTGGTCGACCTCCCCGCGCCGTACTGGTACCAGTCGTTCGACCGCGGGCCGAACGGCGAGGGCCTCGTCCTCACCTACGACGGCGACCTGCAGGTCATCGACGTCGTCTCCGGCACCGTCACCCGGTCCATCCCGGTGACCGGGCCGTGGGAGGAGTCCGAGGACTGGCAGGACCCGCACCCGCAGGTCGTCGTGGTGGACGGCATCGCCTACGTGACCGAGCCCGCCACGAAGAAGATCCACGCCGTGGACGTCGAGGACGGCACGGTCTGGAAGAGCGCCGACCTCGAGGTGACGCCCAACGAGCTCTCCGGCGTCACGGGCGACGTCGAGGAGCACGCCGAGCACGAGCACGAGGGCGAGCACGACGAGTGAGCCGCGGCGGAACCCTCGGCGTCCTCTCCGCGGTGGGCTGCCTCGTCTGCGGCCTTGCCGCCTGCGGCGGCAGCCCGGCCGGCGCCGACGACGGCCGGATCGACGTGGTGGCCACCTCCTACCCGCTGGAGTTCGTCGCCGAGGCGGTGGGCGGGGACCTCGTGGCGG
The DNA here is from genome assembly GCF_010682065.1 of Blastococcus saxobsidens. Taxonomy (GTDB): domain Bacteria; phylum Actinomycetota; class Actinomycetes; order Mycobacteriales; family Geodermatophilaceae; genus Blastococcus; species Blastococcus saxobsidens_B. The sequence goes on along the minus strand of NZ_JAAGWG010000018.1, from coordinate 80,162 downwards.
TCACCAACCTCACCCCGGCCGGCGGCGACAGCCACGGCCTGGAGCCCGCACCCCGTGACGTGGTCACGCTGGCCGCGGCCGACGTCGTCGTCCACCTGTCCGGCGGGCTGCAGCCGGCGGTCGACGACGTCGTGGCGCAGGAGGAACCCCAACACCTGGTGGACGCCGCGCCGCTGGCCGACCGGGCCGAGGACCCGCACTTCTGGCTGGATCCGCTGCGGGTGGGAGATCTTGGCGAGGAGGTCGCCGGCGAGCTCGCGGCGGTCGATCCGGACCACGCGGCCGAGTACACCGAGGGCGCGCAGCGGTTGCAGGCCTCGATGCGGGAGCTGGACGAGCAGTACGCCGAGACCCTCGCCCCCTGCCGCGGCGCGACGCTGCTGGCCTCGCACGAGGCGTTCGGCTACCTCGCCGAGCGGTACGGCCTGCACCAGGTCGGCGTGGCCGGCCTCGACCCGCACGTCGAGGTCTCACCGGCGCGGCTCCGCCGGGTGGCCGACCAGGTGCGGGAGACCGGCGCCCGCACGGTGTTCTTCGAGGCCGCGGCGGGGCTCGGGGTGGCGGAGACGCTGGCCGCGGAGCTCGACCTCGACCCGGCCGTGCTGCACCCGATCGAGCGGGTGGGCGACGGCGAGACCTATCCGGGGCTCATGACGGCCAACCTGGAGGCGCTCCGCCTCGGGCTGACCTGTGCCGGCTGACCAGGGAGGAGCGGTCAGTTCCCGGCGAAGACGCCGCAGACCCGCGGGCCGTCCTCGCTGACCACCCGCAGCTCCGTCGTGACGCCGTCGGCCCAGGAGACGGAGACCAGCTGCACCGCGGCACCCTCGACCTCGTCGTCGCGCACCTCGCCGACCTCCCCCGGGACGGCGCCGAGGTACTCGCCGGCGACCTGGTCGGGGGTGAGCCGGGCGCGCTCCTCCTCGCACAGCATCTGGTGCGCGGTCTCGATGTCGCCGTCGGACAGCGAGGCCACGAACACCTCGGCCGACTGGGTGGACTGCTCGGCCGGCGAGCCCTTGACGAGGTAGAGGAAGCCGACCATCGCCGCGGCGAAGAGCGCGATCCCGACGATGCCGCCGACGATCCAGCCCTGCATGCTCCGCGGGGTGCCGGTGTGCAGCGGCGCGGGATCGTCGTCGTAGAGGAAGGGCCCGCTCATCCGCCGCTGGTCTCCAGTTCTGCTCCCACCGGTGGGCGGGGGTCGTCGCGGTCGGCCAGCCAGCCCTCGGGCAGCGCCACCGGTCGGGGCGTGCTGGTGCGGCCGCGGGGGGCGCCGAGGACGGCGGTCGGGTACGGCTGGTCGGCGATGCCGGCCAGCAGCTCGGCCAGCTCGTCCAGGCCGCTCACCATGGCCAGCGCCCGGCGGGTGTCGGAGCCGACCGAGAAGCCCTTGAGGTACCAGGCGACGTGCTTGCGGAAGTCGCTGCAGCCGTGCTGCTCGCCGTGCTCCGCGGCCAGCAGCGCGGCGTGCCGGTGCATGATCGCGGCGACCTCGCGGAAGGTCGGCAGCGCACGCCTCGACTCCCCCGCGAAGGCGGCGGCGAGATCGCCGAACAGCCACGGCCGGCCCAGGCACCCGCGGCCGATGACGACGCCGGCACACCCGGTCTCGGCGACCATGCGCAGGGCGTCGTCGGCCTCCCAGATGTCGCCGTTGCCCAGCACCGGGATGTCGACGGCCTCGACCAGCCGCGCGATGGAGCTCCAGTCGGCGGTGCCGCTGTAGAGCTGGTCGGCGGTGCGCCCGTGCAGGGTGATCGCCGCCGCGCCCTCGTCCTGGGCGATCCGGCCGGCGTCGAGGTAGGTGACGTGGTCGGCGTCGATCCCGATGCGGGTCTTGATGGTGACCGGCACGTCCCCGGCCGCCCGGACCGCCTCGCGCACGATGTCCCGCAGCAGGACCCGGTGCCACGGCAGCGCCGAACCGCCGCCCTTGCGGGTCACCTTGGGCACCGGGCAGCCGAAGTTCAGGTCGATGTGGGCCGGGCGGGTGCCGGCGACGCCCTCGTCGACCAGCATCTCCACGGCCCGGCCGACGGTGGCCGGGTCCACGCCGTAGAGCTGGACGGAGAACGCGTCCTTCTCGTCGGGCGTCGCGCGGACCATCTGCAGCGTCTTCGCGCTGCGCTCCACCAGCGCCCGGGTGGTGATCATCTCGCAGACGTAGAGACCCGCCCCGAACTCGCGGCACAGCGTGCGGAACGCCGGGTTGGTGATGCCGGCCATCGGCGCGAGCACCACCGCGGGGTCGACCGTGAGCGCCCCGAGCCGCAGCGGCGGCAGGGCCGTCGTCGTCGGCTCGAGCGTGGCGGTCATGGCACCCAGAGTAGGCGGAGAGGCAGGTCACCCCCGCCGCCCGTTCGAGTGTCGGGTCGTCGACCGGGTTGACCCGCCCCACCGTCCCGGGGGCCGCGACACGGCACGGTTCGACGGTCGGTGGTCCGGCTCGACCCGCGCCGCGTCCCCAGCCTGGCACTCGTCCACAAATCGGCCGAGGTCGCGTCCGGCGGGTGGGCGGGGGCCGGACGGTCGTCCCATGACGACCCACCTGCAGGTTCCTCTCGCCGTCGACGAGCCGGCCCGCCGGCGCCTCGGCATCTTCACCACCGCGGACCTCGCCGGCCGAGGCGTGACCGAGCGCGAAGTGCGGACGGCGATCCGCTCGGGCGCGTGGGTGCGACTGCGCACCGGCGTCTTCGTCAGCGCCGCGGACCTGGCCGAGGTCGAACGCTCCGACCGTCGACCGGGCCTGGAGGCCCTGGCCGTCATGGCCGGCCTCGCCCGTCCGTCCGCCGTCCTCAGCCGCGACAGCGCGGCCTGGGTGTGGGGGCTCCCCCGCCCGCGTACCGCCGGTGCGGTCGGCGTGCATCTGACCGATCCGCACCGCTGGCGCCGGGGGCGTGGCTGGCTGATGACCCGTGCCGAACTGCCCGACGACGAGGTCACCGTCCGCGGTGCCTACCGGGTGACGACGGCGGCGCGCACGCTGGTCGACGTCGCCCGGACCTGGCCGGAGATCCACGCCGTGGCGGCCGTCGACGCCGCACTGCTGCGCGGCCTGACGACCCGCGACGAGGTGGGCAGCGTCATCGCCCGCCAGGTGAACGTGCCGGGGATCCCGCGCGCCGTCCGCGCGCTGAACCTCGCCGACGGCCGGGCCGAGTCGTGGCTGGAGACCTTCGGCCGTTTGACGTTCGACGCGCTCGGGCTGCCGTCGTTCGTCCCCCAGGTGGAGCTGTGGGTGGAAGGAACGCTGCTCAAGGTCGTCGACGGCTGGTGTCCCGAGGCCGCACTGGCCGTGGAGTTCGACGGGCGGGTCAAGTACCGGCGCGCGCGATTCGGTCGCACCCCGGAGCAGGAGCTGTGGGAGGAGAAGCGCCGCGAGGACCTCCTGCGTTCGGCGGGGGTCCGGTTCCTCCGAGTCACCTACGAGGACCTCGCCGGGGAGAGCCGGGTCCTGGACCGGTCGGCACGGCGACTGCTCGCCACACCCCGGTCCGGGGTGTGCGACTTCCGGGCGGTACCGCGGCCGGAGGGCCGCCCACGGGATGGCCAGGCCGGGGACGACGGGTGGCTCGCACGGGTGGACGACGGTGTCGGCCGACGGGCTTGAGCCGCGCCGGCGGCCCCTGAATCGCGCAGTGGCCCGGCGTACCGGTCGGCCGTGCGGGTTGACCCGGCGCACGACCGACCGGCCTCAGCGGCTCAGAACGGGTAGACGCGGGGCTCCACCTGCATGCTGATCCAGCGCAGCTCGGTGAAGGCGTCGATGCCGGCCTGGCCACCGAACCGCCCGTACCCGCTGTCCTTCACGCCGCCGAACGGCATCTGCGCCTCGTCGTGCACGGTGGGCGCGTTGATGTGGCAGATCCCCGACTCGATCCGCCGGGCCACCTGGAAGCCACGCGCGGCGTCCCGGGTGAAGACGGCGGCGGACAGCCCGTACGCGCTGTCGTTGGCCGCCGCGATCGCCTCGTCCTGGGTGCTCACCCGGGTGATCGTGACGGCCGGGCCGAAGATCTCCTCGGAGAAGATCTCCATCTCCGGGGTCACGTGGTCGAGCACGACGCCGGGCATGATCGTGCCGTTCGGCTCGCCCGTGGTCAGCACCTTCGCGCCCTTCGCGACGGCGTCGTCGACCAGCCGCTGGATGTGGTCGACCGTGCTCTGCCCGATGACGGAGCCGAGGACGACGTCGCCCTCGCGCGGGTCGCCGACGGGCAGCGACTCCACCCGGGCCACGAGCTTGGCCACGAACTCGTCGGCGATCGAGTCGTCCACGATGATCTTGTCGGTCGACATGCAGACGTGGCCCTGGTTCACGAAGCCACCGAACGTCGCGCCCTGGACGGCGGCGTCGATGTCGGCGTCGTCGAGCACGAGGAGCGGGTTCTTGCCGCCCAGCTCGAGGACGGCGGGCACGAGGTGCCGGGCGCAGACCTCGCCGATGATGCGGCCCACCCGGGTGGAGCCGGTGAAGTTCAGCCGCCGGACGGCGGGGTGGGCGACCATGGCCTCGGTGACGTCGGCGGCGTCCTCGGGGGCGACGGTGATGACGTTGACGACGCCCGCCGGGAAGCCGGCCTCCACGAGGATCTCCCCGAGCAGCATGTGCGTCGCCGGTGACAGCTCGGAGCACTTGAGGACGACGGTGTTCCCGGCGGCCAGCGGGAAGGCGACGGCGCGGGTCGAGAGGATGACCGGCGCGTTCCACGGGGCCATGCCGACCACGACACCGGCGGGCTGGCGGATGCCCATGCTCAGGCTGCCGGGCACGTCGGAGGGGATGACCTGGCCGCCCACGGAGGTGGTCAGGCCGGCGGCCTCCCGCAGGATGCCCGCCGCGAGGTGGACGTTGAAGTGACCCCAGCCGGCGGTGGCGCCGCACTCGGCGGCCATCCGCTCGACGAACCGGTCGGTGCCGGCCTCGAGCAGGTCGGCGGCCTTGAGCAGCAGCATGCGGCGGGTGCTGGGCGTGGCGGCGGCCCACGACTCGAACGCCGCGGCGGCGGCCTCGACGGCCCGCACCGCGTCCTCGACGCCGGCGGCCTGCGACCGGGTCACCACCTCCCCGGAGACGGGGTTGGCGCGGTCGAAGGTGCGGCCACCGGCGGCGGACGACGGCTCGTTGCCGATGAGCAGGCTGGTCTCGAACAAGGTCTCTCCTGGAACTGGATCGGTACGGGATGGGTCACGGGGCGGCCGGCGCGGCCGACCGGCGGACGACGGGGAGCGACACCCATCGTCCGCCGGGGCGCGGGGTGGCCGCCGGGCGGAACGGGTCAGGCGGCCGGAACGGTGCCGGTGTTCATCGCGGCGAGGATCTCGTGCTGGCGAAGCGTCTCCCCCGAGAGCTCGGCGCACACCCGGCCGTGGTGCAGGACGTAGACGCGGTCGCAGAGCGTCGCCAGCTCGTCGAGGTCCGTGGAGCACATGAGGACCACCGCACCGGCGTCGGCGACCGAGCGGACCAGGCCGTGCATCTCGGCCTTGGCCCCGATGTCGACCCCGCGGGTGGGGTCGTCGAGCAGCAGCACGGAGGGCTGCGTCTGCAGCCACTTCATCAGCACGACCTTCTGCTGGTTGCCACCGGACAGCAGGCCCGCGCTCTTCTCCAGGGACGACGTGCGCAGGTTGACCCGGGAGGCGTGCTCGCCCGCCCGCTCGCGCAGCGCCCGCTTGCGGACCAGCAGACCGTCCCGGGCCAGGGCGACGGAGCGGACCTGCCCGGCGTTGTCCCAGATCGGCTTGTCCAGCATGAGCCCCAGCCGCCGGCGGTCACCTGTCACCAGCGCGACGCCGCGGCCGATCGCGGCCCGCAGGCCCTTCGGCGCCGGGGAGCCGTCGGGCAGGAACACCGTCCCCGCGGTGGGCCGGCGGAGGCCGGCCGCCAGCTCGAGGACCGTCTGGTGCCCGGCACCGGCGACGCCGGCCAGGCCGACGACCTCGCCGGGCGCGGCCGTGACGGAGACGTCGGACAACCGGTCGTCCACCGAGACGCCCTCGACCCGCAGGACGCCGCTGCCCCGGGGGGCGGCGACCGCTCCGCTGAGATCGACCGTGGCCCGGGGGCGCACCTCGGTGAGGTCCGCGTGCCGCTCCCCCAGCATCGACTCGACGATCTTCGGGATGGTGAGGCCGGCCAGCGGCGCGGCGTCGACCACGGTGCGGCCGTCCCGCAGGACGGTGACCTCGTCGCACAGCGCCATGACCTCTTCGAGGATGTGCGACACGAAGACGACGGCCACCTGCCGGTCGCGCAGCACCCGCAGGATGTCCAGCAGGACCTCCGCCGTCGAGGAGTCCAGTGCCGAGGTCGGCTCGTCGAGGATCAGCACCCGCGGGTCGGTGACCAGCGCCTTGGCGACCTCGAGCAGCTGGCGCTGGGCCAGCGAGAGCTCGCCCACCCGGTCGCGCAGCGAGACGCGCAGGCCGAGCTGGTCCAGGATCGGCCGGGCCAGCTCGGCCATGCGCCTGCGGTTCACGAACGGGCCGCGCTTGGGCTCGCGCATCGGGAACATGTTGCTGAGGACGTCGAGGTCCGGGAACAGGCTGAGTTCCTGGGACACCACGGCCACGCCGTGCCGGGCGGCGTCGGCGGTGTCGGAGAAGGAGACGTCGGACCCCTCGAGGCGCAGCACGCCGGCATCGGGGCGCACCGCACCGGTGATGATCTTCACCAGCGTCGACTTCCCCGCACCGTTCTCGCCCAGCAGGGCGTGCACGGTGCCCGGGCGGACCCGGAGCCCGGCGTCGGCCAGTGCGGTGACGCCGCCGTAGGTCTTGCGCACGTGCTGCGCCTCGAGGGCCAACATCAGTTCTCCAGCTCGCTGATGTAGTCGTCCATGTTGGCGAACTGCTCCTCGGCGACGTCCTCGAACCAGGCCACACGCGAGGCCTCGTCCTGCTGGCGCGCGATGATCTCGTCGACGTTGTCGGCGGTCACCAGCAGCTCACCGGGGTTCCACCAGCCGGTCGGCAGCTCCTCGCCCTCCTGGGCGTTGAGGGCCAGCAGGCGCAGGCCGATGTAGCCCTTCAGCCAGTGCTCGGGCGAGGAGATGGCGAACAGGTGGCCGTTCTTCAGGCCCTCCAGGGCGGCCGGGTCCAGGTCGCACGCGCCGGCGAGCCAGGTGGCGTTCGTGCTCTCGTGCAGGCGGGCGAGGGACACCGAGTCCTGCGCGCCGGCACCGAGGTAGGCGATTGCGTCGGGGTGGGCCTTGAGCAGGTTGTTCCAGGCGTTGAAGTTCTCGGTCGGCTCGTTGGCCGTGGCCAGCGGTCCGACGATCTCCAGGTCGGGGCGCTCGGCCTCCAGCACGTCCACCATGCCGGCGAGGCGCTGCTCGAGGGTGGGCAGGCCGGGGATGGCGTTGGCGAGGACGACCTTGCCGCCCTGCTGGCCGCCGTCGAGCTGGCGGACCAGCTCGGCGGCGAGGATGCGGCCGACGTCCTCGTTGCTGTTCCCGACGAAGAACTCGACGCCGCTGCCCTCCGGCGGCGCGGTGTCGATCGACACGATCGGGATGTCGCTGTCAGTGGCCTGCGTGAGCGGGCGGGTGAACAGGTCCGGCGTCAGCGTCTCGAAGAGGATGCCGTCCTTGGACGTCTGCATCGCCGACTGGAACATGGACACCTGCTGGGGGCCGTTGATCCCGGCCGGCGCGGCCTCGCTGTAGTTGACGCCCTCGCGCTCACCGGCCGCGGCCTTGGCGCCCAGGGCCATCTCCTGCATCGCGTTGATGGTGGAGGTGGCGTAGACGAAGGAGAGGTCGACCTCCTCGGCCGAGCCCCCGGAGTTCCCGGAGCCGGAGTTCCCCCCGTCGGAGCCGCAGGCCGCGGTCAGGGCCAGCGTGGACGTGATCGCGAACGCGACGACCGCGTTGCGCCGCCGCGACGGGGCGGCGGTGGGGAGGGATCGCATGGGGCCTTCTCTCTCTGTGGGCGGGTAGGGCGGATGGCGGCGCCGCCGGATCGGCGGGCCGTGGTGCTGGTGGAGCGGTTCGGGGAGGAGCGCGGGCCCGGGGTCAGAGGCCGGCCGCGGCGGCGCGCGCCTCGCGCCGGCGCCGCAGGAGGCTGTCGATGCCCACCGCGATGAGGATCACGGCGCCGGTGGCGAAGGAGCTCCAGTTCACCGGGATGTCGAAGTAGACGAGCCCACTGGTCACGACGCTCAGCAGCACCGCACCGAGCATGGCGCCGACGACGGTGGCGCTGCCGCCGCGCAGCGCGGTCCCACCGATGACGGCGGCGGCGATGGCGAGCAGCTCGAAGCCGCTGCCGATGTTCGGGTCGCCCGAGCCGAAGTAGGCCAGCCCGAGCATCCCGGCGAGCCCGGCCAGACCGCCCATGAGCATCAGCGCCTGGATGCGCACCCGGGCGATGGAGATGCCGGAGAAGGCGGCGGCGTCCGGATTGGACCCGATGGAGCGGACGCGGTAGCCGAAGGGCGTCGTGCGCAGCACGAACGTCAGCACGATGCCGACGACGACCAGGACCAGCACGCTCACCGGGATGCCGAACAGCCGGCCACCGAAGAACTCGAAGAAGGCGTGGTCCAGCGGCAGCCCGACGACCTGCTGGCCCTCGCTGAGCGCCAGCGACAGGCCGCGGAACATGGAGAGGGTTGCGAGCGTGGCCACGATCGCCGGGATCCGGAAGACCTGCACGATCAGGGCGTTCGCCAGGCCGAGCAGCGCACCGAGCAGGATGCCGGCGATCACGGCGACCCAGGGGCTCCACCCGTCGCGCATCAGCATGGCCGAGCAGATGAGCGTCAGCCCGAACGTGGCGCCGACCGACAGGTCGATCTCGCGCATCGCCAGCAGGAAGGCCACACCGGCCGCGAGCACCGCCACGTAGACCGACTGCTGCAGGACGTCGCGCAGCTGGCGCGGGTCGAGGAAGTCGGGGTGGATGGCGCCGATCACCAGGATCAGGGCGACGGTGGCCACGAGCACGCTCGTGGACTCCATGCCGAACGCGCGCTTGACGACGCCGAGTGGGCCGCTGCCGGTGGTCGCGCCCGGGCCGGGGTCGACGTCCTGGCGCGGCGCGTCGGTGGTACTGCTCGTCACCTGGGTGCTCCTGGGGATCGCGCGGCCGAGCCCTCGGACCGCGTGTGGGAGTTCTGTTCGCCGCACGGACGCAGGGCCCGGTGGGCCCGATCACGCGAAGCGGGGGAACCGTATGAGGGCGGTCACACGAGCGACAAGCCAGTGTTCGGTTACACCGAACTCGAAATGACTGGCTCGAACGCATCACGAAACGGGGCGGTGACCCAGTCGACGAGAGATCTCGGCGGTGGTCCGCCGCAGGGCAGGCTCCAGGCGCCCGGCCAGCGCGTCGGCCGACGACGTCGCCACGCTCAGGTGCACCGCGACGTTGACCGCGGCCACCACGGCGCCGGTCCGGTCGCGCACGGGTGCGGCGAACGAACGCAGGCCCGGCGCGAGCTCCTCGTTGTTCACGGCCACCCCGGTCGAGCGCACCTTGGCCAGCGCGGCCATGAGCTGCTCCCGGTTGGTCACCGTGTTGGGCCCGCGGCGGGCCATGTCGGTCCGGTCGAGGATCTCGCGCAGGGTGGCGGGGTCCTTGTACGCGAGCATCGCCTTGCCCAGCGCCGTGCAGTACGCCGGCAGGCGGGAGCCGATGTGCACGTTGAGGTCCATGGCCATGAGGGTCCGGCGCCGGCCGCTGCGCCGGCGGTCGATGTAGACGATCTCCGGGCCGTCGCAGAGGGCCATGCTCACGGTGTAGCCCGTCTCGTCGGCCAGCGCCTGCAGCGAGGGGGCGGCGACGCGGGTGAGCTCCATCGAGTCGATGGCGGCGAAGCCGAGGTCCACCACGCGTGGCCCCAGGTAGTACTTCTTCGTGTCCGGGTCCTGGTGGACGTAGTCGAGCTTGACCAGCGTGGCGACGTACCGGTGCGTGGTGCTCTTGGTCAGCCCGACCGCCCGCGCGAGGTCGGCGATGCCGAGGACGGGGCGGTTGCCGCTGAAGGCCGACAGGATGCTCAACCCGCGCTCCAGGGACACCGAGAGGTCCGCCTTGGCACCGGGCGTGGACGCGGGGGTCGTCATCGGGTCAGAATAGCGAGAGAGCGTTCCGCTGGGTCGAACGCCGCGTTGACCGGCCGCTGCACCTCGATGAGGGTTCGCCGCGGAGCTGCGGAGGCACCCCCGACTAGCGTCGGGTCCCACGGTCGTCGCACGGCAGCGCGGGCAAGGAGACGGGTTCGATGAGTCGCTCGGAGCACGCCGGGGCAGCCTGGCAGAAGCGGGACGTCACCCACTTCATCGGCGGCGCGTGGGTCGAGGCCGAGTCGGGACGCTGGTACGCCAACCACTCCCCCTGGTCCGGAGAGGTGCTGGGCGACGTGGCCGCCGGCGACGGCGAGGACACCCGCCGCGCCATCGACGCCGCGCAGGAGGCCTTCCCGGGGTGGGCGGCCATGGTGCCGGCCCAGCGCCAGCAGATCTTCCTCGCCGCCGCCGGGATCGTCGAGCGTCGACGGGAGGAGATCCTGCTCGCGCTGGCCCTGGAGACCGGCTGCGGGATCCACTTCGGCCGCGTCCAGGTGGACTTCGCGGCGGCCCTGCTCCGCCAGGCGGCCGCGCAGGGCTACCAGCCGCACGGTCAGCTCATCCCCTCGGACGTGCCCGGGACGCGGGCGATGGCCGTCCGCCGCCCGGTCGGCGTGGTGGCCGCGATCGCCCCGTGGAATTCCTCCCTCGTCCTCGCCGGCCGGGCCAGCATCGGCCCGCTGTCGCTCGGCAACACCGTCGTCCTCAAGCCCTCGGAAGAATCCCCCTACACCGGCGGGGCGCTCTGGGCCGAGATCCTCCAGGAGGCGGGCCTGCCCGACGGGGCGTTCAACGTGGTCACCCACGCTCCCGGGGAGGCAGGCGCCATCGCGGACGCGATGCTCGCCCACCGGCACGTGCGCCGGCTCAACTTCACCGGCTCCACCCCCACCGGCCGGCGGCTGGCCGAGAAGGCGGGCAGCCACCTCAAGCGGACCGTGCTGCAGCTGAGCGGGCAGAACCCGCTGATCGTGCTGGCCGACGCCGACGTCGACTACGCCGTGGACGCCGCCACCTACGGCGCCTTCGTCCACCAGGGACAGGTCTGCATGTGCGCGCGACGGATCTACGTCGAGCGCCCGCTGGCCGACCGGTTCTTGGCAGCCTTCGCCGCGAAGGTCGCCCAGCTGCCCACCGGCGACCCCCGGGACCCCGCAACCGTCGTCGGACCGGTGATCAACGAGTGGGCCCTGGCCCTGCTCCAGCGGCGGGTCGACGAGGCTGTCGCCATGGGCGCCCTCGTGCTCGCCGGCGGGACCCCCGCTCCCCCGATCTACCCGGCGACGGTCCTGGTCGACGTGCCCGACGACGCCGAGATCGCCCAGGGCGAGACGTTCGGCCCCGTCGTGCTGGTGGAGGCGGTGGACTCCGCCGAGGAGGCCGTGGCCCGGGCCAACCGGACCGACCTGGGGCTGGCCGCGTCGATCATCACCGGCGACACCTACCGGGGGATGTCGCTGGCCACGCAGCTGGACGCCGGCATCGTCCACGTGAACGACCAGCCGGTCAACGACGAGCCGCACATGCCCTTCGGCGGGGTCAAGGACAGCGGCTGGGGCCGGTTCGGGCTCGGCTTCGCCGCCGAGGAGTTCTCCGACCTGCAGTGGATCACTTCCCGCGACCAGGACCGCTCCTTCCCCTTCTGATCCCGGCCCGGAGCGGCGGCGCTCCGCTTCAGGCGCGGGCGGTGTGCTCCGTCCGGTACTGCGTCGGCGTGCAGCCGTAGGCGGCGCGGAAGAGCCGGGTGAAATGTGCCTGCGACGCGAAGCACCAGCGGCTGGCGACGTCGCCGATCCGGTCGGACGCCGCCGGCCGGCGCACGAGGTCACGGCGGGCCCGCTCCAGCCGCTGCCGCTGGATGAACTGCGTGACCGTGGTCCCCTCGGCCACGAAGCCGCGGTTGAGGTGCCGCGCGGTCACGCCGACGGCCCGGGCGACGGCGTCGGCGTCCAGCCCCGGGTCCTGGAGGTGGTCCAGCACGTGGGCCTTGGCCCGGTGCGTCCGCGCGGCGTCGACCGGGCTCCGCCGACCGGCGGTCATCGCGGCCACCAGGTCCAGCACCTGCTCCCCCACGGACTCCCCCGCGACCGCCGGGTCGGCCAGGCCGCCGAGCAGCAGCTCGCGCAGCGCACCCGCGGTCACCGCCGGCGCCGAGGACCCCCGGCCGTCGATCGCCTGCGGCCCGTCCGCACCGGCCCCGGCACACCGCTCACCGGCCACGTCGTGCGGCACGTCGACGAGCAGCTGGCGCATCGGCCGGCCGAAGCCGAACAGGTACGGCCGGTCGGTGCGGTAGACGACGACGTCGCCCGCTCCCACCGTGAGGCAGCCCGTCGAGGAGTAGAAGAAGCCCTCTCCCTCCAGCAGGAGGCTGACGAACGTGGCCTCCTTGGGCCGCGACTCGACCAGACCCGGCGGCCGCTCGATCACGTGGGGATTGCCCGTGATGTCGGCGACCCGGACCGACCCGAGCGCGACGTTGACCTGCCGGGCGAGCAACCCCTCGGGCTCGTAGGTCCGGCAGGTGAGCCCGACCAGGGCCTCGGCGTTGTAGCGCTCCCAGACCGCCAGGCGCTCGGCCTCGTCGATGCCGGCCGTGGAGACCGACGACAGCAGGCTGGGGGTGGGCACGGGACCTCCGGTGGTGGCGTACCGACCCGGCGTGCTCCGGCTGGTCGGCCGACGCCCGTCGGGACGGCACACGCTACCCCGGCCCGCCACCTCCCCCGGAGGGTCAGCGGATGAGCGTCTCCACGTAGTCGGCGCCGATGCCCACGCGGTCGTAGTGCTCCCGGACGAGAGCCAGGTAGTCGTGGACGTCGAAGTGCCCGTTGCTGTTGCCGTCCTCGTCCAGCCAGATCAGCGGGCCCGTGACGACGAAGAAGGCGCGCATCGGCTCCTCGGACTCGTACGCGACGAGGGTGTGCCCCTCCCCCGGGGTCTCGTAGACGAACGAGCCGGCGGTCGCCGTCCAGGGCTGCTCGAGGTAGCCCCACTTCCCGCTGATCGTGTACGCGAACACCTCGTGCGGGTGGTAGTGCCGGTTGACCAGGCCGGCCTCCTTGGCCCACAGGATGTCGGCCCAGCGGTTGTCGCGCGGGGAGATCCACAGCGGGCGCGAACCGACCGTCGGGCTCAGCGGGGCGTAGTAGCGCTCGTCGTCGATGGCCGACAGCTGGTGGAAGACCTCCGGCTGCGCGTCGGGCTTCATCGAGTTCACGATCGGCTTGAGGTCGCGCCAGAACTCGTTTCCGGGCGTCTCGGGCATGGGGTCCTCCTCGGCTGGTGCGGGCGTGTGCCCTGCGCCGAGTGAAGACCAGCCGCGTCGCCGGGTCTTCCACCACGAGGACGAGCTCTTTGCCCGTTCCGGACATCCCCAGCGGCAGTTCGTGCACCTTCCGCGCGGCGGAAAGTGCACGAACGGCCGGTCAGCAGCCGGGGAGCTTGGCGGCGAGGTAGGACTCGACCTGGCCCAGGCCCACGCGCTCCTGGCTCATCGAGTCGCGCTCCCGCACGGTCACGGCGTCGTCGGTGAGGGTGTCGAAGTCGACGGTGAGGCAGAACGGCGTGCCGACCTCGTCCTGGCGGCGGTACCGGCGGCCGATGGCGCCGGCGTCGTCGAAGTCGACGTTCCAGTTGCGCCGCAGCGCGGCGGCGAGATCCCGGGCCTTGGGCGAGAGGTCGGCGTTGCGCGACAGCGGGAGGACGGCGGCCTTCACCGGCGCCAGCCGCGGGTCGAGCTTGAGCACCGTGCGGACGTCGACACCGCCCTTGGCGTTGGGTGCCTCGTCCTCGGTGTAGGCCTCGATGAGGAAGGCCATCAGCGAGCGGGTCAACCCGGCCGCGGGCTCGATGACGTAAGGCGTCCAGCGGGTGTTGGAGGCCTGGTCGAAGTAGGACAGGTCCGTGCCCGAGTGCTTGGAGTGCGTCGAGAGGTCGAAGTCGGTGCGGTTGGCGATGCCCTCGAGCTCCCCCCACTCCGAGCCCTGGAAACCGAAGCGGTACTCGATGTCGACGGTGCGCTTCGAGTAGTGCGACAGCTTCTCCTGCGCGTGCTCGTAGTGCCGCAGGTTGTCCGGGTCGATGCCGAGGTCGGTGTACCAGCGGGTGCGCTCGTCGATCCAGTACTGGTGCCACTCCTCGTCGCTGCCCGGCTCGACGAAGAACTCCATCTCCATCTGCTCGAACTCACGCGTCCGGAAGATGAAGTTGCCCGGGGTGATCTCGTTGCGGAAGGACTTGCCGATCTGGCCGATGCCGAACGGCGGCTTCTTGCGCGCGGCGCCCATGACGTTGGCGAAGTTGACGAAGATGCCCTGCGCGGTCTCCGGGCGCAGGTAGTGCAGACCGGACTCGTCCTCGATCGGGCCGAGGTAGGTCTTGAGCATCATGTTGAAGTCGCGCGGCTCGGTCCACGCGCCCTTGGTGCCGCAGTTCGGGCAGGAGATGTCGGCCAGGCCGTTCTCCGGCAGCCGGCCCTTCTTCTCCTCGAAGGCCTCTTCCAGGTGGTCGGCGCGGAACCGTTTGTGGCAGCTCTGGCACTCCGTGAGCGGGTCGGTGAAGACACCGACGTGCCCGGAGGCGACCCAGGTCTGGCGCGGCAGGATCACCGAGGAGTCCAGGCCGACGATGTCGTCCCGGCTCTGGACGACGGTGCGCCACCACTGCTTCTTGATGTTCTCCTTGAGCTCGACGCCCAGCGGGCCGTAGTCCCACGCCGACCGGGTACCGCCGTAGATCTCGCCGGCCGGGAAGACGAACCCCCGGCGCTTGCAGAGGTTGACGACCTTGTCGAGGCGGGCGGGATCGTGCTTGGCGGTGCTCACGCGGAGGGGCTCCATCCGGCTGGCGGTCGGCGGGTGACCTGTCCACGGTAGTTGGCCGCCCGACGGCGCCCTCAGTCGGGAACCGCGACCGCTGCCTGCTCCGCGGTGGACCCGGCATCGGGGCCGAAGCGGAGGGCGAGAGCGGCCCGGATCTCGGCGTGCCGCACGAGGAAGGCGCGCTCGTCCAGGCGCTTGCGGCGCAGCCACCCGGTGACCTCGTCGTTGCACTTGCTGGCGTTGCACGAGGCGCACGCCGGCGCGATGTTGTCCAACGTGTACCGGCCGCCGCGGGACAGCGCGAGCACGCAGTCCCGCTGCAGCGGCGTGCCGGTCGCGCGGCAGTAGGCGCAGCCGCCCCAGGCCTCCTGCACGGCGCCCCACTGCTCGGCGCTGAGGTCGTGCTCGACCGCGTCCATGCGGCGCTTGCGCCGGCGGGCGTACCGAGCGGTGCGGGTGCGACTGGCCACCGGTCGACCGTAGGCGCTGCTTCAGGCGCCTTCGAGCAGGAGCACCCAGGCGATTCCCGCGCCGACGATCACCAGGATCGGCAGCAGGGTCAGCACCACCCAGGGCCAGCGACGGGACGTGCGGCCCACCGCCACCGGCTCGACCGGGCGCTGGCGCATCTCCGGAGAGCTGAACGACAGCGTGCGGTCCCGCCGGGTGGAGGCCGGCGGCTGCTGCATCTCGTCGGTGCGCTGCGAGGCCAGCATTCGCGCCTCGATCCGGGCGACGGCGTCCTCGCGGCTGATGGCGGTGACCGGCGGCGCCGCGGCCGCGGGTGCGGACGGAGCCGGTTCGGCGGGCGGTGGGGCCACCGGACCCGGCAGCGCCGTCGTGGGCGCGTCGGCCGACGGCCGGAGCCCCGCCCACTCCTTGGGCATCGCCGGCGGCGGCCGGTCCGGCAGCGGCGGCAGGGTGATGTCCCGCGTGCGGTCCTCGGGCAGTGAGCGATCGGGGTGCGCGGAGTCGGTCATGCGGGCGTCCTCGGGGTCAGCGGTCCGTCGTCCGACGGCGCGGTGTCGCCGGAGGAGTGCCCGCCCCGCGGCGGACTACGCCTGCCGCGTCCCCGGAGCGGCGTCGGCGGGCGGCAGGTAGGCGCCGGGCTCGTCGAGGGCGTGCACCCAGACCGGCGCCCCGGCGATCTTGACCTCCGCCGCGGACAGGGCCCGGCGATAGGCGCCGACGCCGTCCCACCGGGTGACCATCGCCCACAGGCCGGGTTCGTCGGCGGACGTGCCCACCTCCCCGCCGCGGAACCCCGGCCTGGCGGCGAGCGCCGCGAGCAGCGCCTCCACCTGCTCGGCCAGCTCCACCGCCTCATCTGCGCCGACGCGCAGTCGTGTCACCGCGAACACCTGGAGCTCCCGTCGTCGTGGCCGTACGCAGACCGTGCCATGCCCGCCTGTCACCATGGACGGCATGGTCCGCACCACCCGGCAGCGCGCAGCCGTCCGAGCCGTCTTCGCGGACCTCGAAGGCTTCCACAGCGCCCAGGAGGTGCACGCCCGGCTGCGCGGCTCCGGTGACCAGGTGGGGCTGTCCACCGTCTACCGCGCCGTGCAGTCCCTGGCCGACGACGGCGAGCTGGACTCGATCCGCACCGACACCGGCGAGGCGCTGTACCGCCGGTGCAGCCCGCAGCACCACCACCACCTGGTGTGCCGCACCTGCGGCCGCACCGTGGAGGTGGCCGGGCCCGCCGTGGAGCAGTGGGCCGACCGGGTGGCCGACGAGCACGGCTTCGCCGACGTCAGCCACACCCTGGAGATCTTCGGCACCTGCACCCCGTGCCGGGCAGACGGCGCCGCCGCCGCAGGCTGACTCAGGCGCTGCCGAAGCGGCGCTGGCGGGACGCGTACTCCTCGACCGCCGCCCACAGGTGCCGGCGGTCGAAGTCCGGCCAGAGCGTGTCGAGGAAGACGAACTCCGCGTAGGCCGACTGCCACAGCAGGAAGTTGCTGGTCCGGTTCTCCCCCGAGCTGCGCACGAAGAGGTCGACGTCCTCCATGTCCGGCTCGTCGAGGAACCGGGCGACCGTGGACTCGTCGACCTTGTCCGGGTTCAGCCGGCCGGCCGCCACCTCACGGGCGATGGCCGCCGCGGCGTCGGCGATCTCGGCCCGTCCGCCGTAGTTGACGCACATGGTGAGGGTCAGGACGTCGTTGTCCTGGGTGAGCTCCTCGGCGATCTCGAGCTCCTTGATCACCGAGCGCCACAGCTTCGGACGACGTCCCGCCCAGCGCACCCGCACGCCCAGCTCGTGCATCTCGTCGCGGCGGCGGCGGATGACGTCGCGGTTGAAGCCCATCAGGAAGCGAACCTCCTCGGGGCTGCGCCGCCAGTTCTCGGTGGAGAACGCGTACGCGCTGATCGCCTTCACGCCCAGCTCGATGGCGCCCTCGACGCAGTCGAACAGCGAGGACTCCCCCGCCTCGTGCCCGGCGGTGCGCGGCAGCCCGCGCTGCTTCGCCCAGCGGCCGTTGCCGTCCATGACGATCGCGACGTGCCGGGGGACCTTGTCCTTGGGCAGCTGCGGCGGGCGGGCGCCGGACGGGTGCGGGTTCGGCGCCTTCACCTCACGCCGTGGGACCTCACGCCTCATGCAGCAGGCTCATCTCCCGGCGGGGCGCCGATTCGGTGCGGTCGACCAGCGGCAGGGAGCGCAGGCCGCGCTCCAGGTGCCACTGCAGCAGTGCGGCCACCAGGCCACTGCCCTCGCGCCGGTTGATGCCCTGGCTGGCCTCGGCGCGCACCCAGTCGCCGGTGAGCAGCGCGTCGAGCAGCTCGATGGTGACCGGGCTGGGCATCGCCGAGCCGGTGGGCCGGCAGGCGGGGCAGACGGTGCCGCCGGCGGGCACGGAGAAGTGCCGGTGCGGCCCGGCCTCACCGCAGCGGGCGCACTCCGAGAGCGCGGGCTCCCAGCCGGCGACGGACATGGCGCGCAGCAGGAACGCGTCCAGCACCAGACCCGCCGGGTGGGTCTGCTCCCCCAGCGCCCGCAGCGCGCCGACGACCAGGAGGAACAGCCGCAGCGACGGCTCCTTCTCCTCCGCGGTGAGCCGGTCGGCGGTCTCCAGGACGGCGGTGCCGGCGGTGTAGGCCGGGTAGTCGGCGACGATCTCCTGGCCGTAGGACCTGATCGACTCCGCCTGGCTCACGATGTCGAGGTTGCGGCCGGTGTAGAGCTGCAGGTCGACGTGGGTGAACGGCTCCAGCCGGGCGCCGAACTTGCTCTTCGTGCGGCGCACGCCCTTGGCGACCGCGCGCACCTTGCCGGTCCGCCGGGTCAGCACCGTGACGATCCGGTCGGCCTCGCCCAGCTTCTGGGTGCGCAGGACGATGCCCTCGTCCCGGTAGAGCGCCTTCGGGGTGTGCGCGCTCATGCCTAGTAGCCCAGCCGGTTGAGCTTCTTCGGGTCGTCCTGCCACTCGCCGAGCACGGTGACGTGCAGCTCCAGGTGCACCCGGGCGTCCAGCAGCGTCTCCATGCCGACGCGGGCCTCGCTGCCGATGGCCTTGATGATCGAACCGCCCTTGCCCAGCAGCATGGGCTTCTGGCTCTGCCGCTCGCAGTGCAGCAGCGCGTGCACCTCGACCAGCTCCCGGCCGGCCCGCTTCGGGTCCGGACGGCGGTTGAGCTCCTCGATCGTCACCGCCAGGGAGTGCGGGACCTCCTGGCGCACCTTCTCCAGCGCCGCCTCCCGCACGAGCTCGGCGAGCTGCCGCTCGACGTCCTCGTCGGTGGTCTGCTCTTGCGGGTACAGCGGCGGCCCCTCGGGCAGCAGCTTGATGAGCAGGTCCTCCAGCAGCTCGACCTGGTCGCCGCCCACGGCGCTCACCGGCACCACCTCGGCGGCCTCCACCAGCTGGCTGGCGGCGATCAGCTGCTCGGTGATCTGCTTCTTCGAGGCGGCGTCGGTCTTGGTGACGACGACGACCACCGGGGCCTTGACCTCGGCGAGCTGGCGGGCGATGAACTTGTCACCGGTGCCGACGGGCTGGTCGGCCGGGATGCAGAAGACGATCACGTCGACGTCGGAGAGGGTGTCGCGCACGACGTCGTTGAGCCGCTTGCCCAGCAGGCTCTTGGGCTTGTGCAGCCCGGGGGTGTCGACGAGCACGACCTGACCGCCGGGCCGGTGGACGACGCCGCGGATGGCGTGCCGCGTGGTCTGCGGGCGGTTGCTGACGATGCCGACCTTCTCGCCGACCATCGCGTTGGTGAGCGTGGTCTTGCCGGCGTTGGGACGCCCGACCAGGGCGACGAAGCCACTGCGGTACGGCTGGTCAGGGACGGTCACGGCAGCCAGTGTCCCACCGGGGCCCGACATCCCCGCGCGCCGGAGCCCCGCAGGCGCGGCCGGCGGGTCCCGCTCGGCGGTCAGGACCAGGGGCGGCCGACCCGGTCCCGCCCGGCGGCGTGCAGCCGGCCGAGCAGTCGCCCGCCGGCCAGCACGTCACCGGCCAGGCGGGCCCCGACCTCCGACCAGGTGACCGCCGGTGCCCGGGGCGGTCCGGAGACGGGGCGACCCAGCGCCCGGAGGAACAGCAGGAGCAGCACCAGGAACAGCAGCGTCGTCACGCCTTCGACCCTCACCCGTCGGCGCCTCGCCCGGAAGTGGCCGGATTGACCCCGTCCGCAAGAGATCTGCCAGCCGTGGCGCACACCCGCGGCGTCGTCGGAGCACGGTGGCCGCCCGGCCGCGGCGGGCTGGGATGATCGCTGCCGTGGCAGCACGAGAGCGGAACCGGTCGCGACCGCCGCAGGCAGCGGTGGACCGCGCGCGCCGGCTGCACGTCGAGCAGGTGCGCGGGCACCGGTTCCTCGTCGGCTGGGGGCCGAAGCGCTCCGCGACCGTCGTCCCAGCGCCGCTGCGCTACTGGCAGTACCGGTCGGCCGGCCCGGTGGCCCTGGCGGTCGCCGTCGCCGTGGTCGCGGTGTGGGTGGGCCTCTTCGCCTGGCGCGGCGGCTGGGCCGCGGCCCAGGACGAGCTGGTGCTGGCCGTGCCCGCCGGGCTGGCCGTGTTCCTGGTGAACACCCGCCGGCTCACCGTCTCCGACCACGGCGTCTCCTTCGACGTGGCCGGCACGCGGACCGATCCGGCAGCCGTCGTCCCGTCCGCACTGGTGCAGGCGGTGCGCACCGGACCGGCGCCGGCGGACTGGCCGAAGCCGCGGAAGCGGGGTGCGTGGTGGCCGGGCCGCACGCGGGTCGTCGTCCGGCACCTGACCGACGACGGCGAGCAGTCGTTCACGTTCTGGGCGCGGGACGCCGACGCCTTCGCCGACGCCGTCGGCGTGCCGCTGTCCCGCTAGACCGTCGCGCGCAGCGTGCCGTCGGGGCCGGCGAGGTGCACCGGCGCATCGGCGGTGAGGTCCCGGACGGCGGCCAGGCCCTCCTGCTCCACCGCATCGGCCGCGGAGACGACCACCGCGGCCTCGAGCCCCTCGACCCCGCTGGAGACGGCGGCGGCGACCGCGGCCTGCAGCGCCGACAGCTTCAGCGACGGCAGGGAGACGCCGGCCGCGACGTAGGTGCGGCCGTCGGTGTCGCGCACCGCCGCGCCCTCGGCGGCGCCGGTGCGGCCGCGGGCGGACCGGGCCAGGGTGACGAGCTTCGCGTCCTCGGGGTGCAGTTCAGCCACGGGACGTCAGTTTTCCACCAGGTCGGCGTGGAGGTCGGCGCGGGTGGCACCGGACCCGTCCTCGGCGCCGGAGTCCGCGCCGTCCTCCGACGGCTCGGGCACGCGGCAGACGAGCATCGTGTCGATCCGGTTGCGCCGCCCGCCGGTGCTCTCGGCGACCAGCCGCAGGCCGCCGACCTCGGCGGCCGCGCCCTCGATCGGGACCCGGCCCAGCTCGCGGGCGAGCAGCCCGCCGACGGTCTCGACGTCGTCGTCCTCGGTCAGCTCGACGCCCGGGAACAGCTCCGCCAGACCCTGCACCGGCAGCCGCGCGGTGACCCGCACCGAGCCGTCCTCGAGCTGCTCGATCTCGGGGCGCTGGAAGGTGTCGTGCTCGTCGGCGATCTCACCGACGATCTCCTCGAGGATGTCCTCGATGGTGACCAGCCCGGCGAAACCGCCGTACTCGTCCACCACGATCGCGATGTGGATCCGCCGGGCCTGCATGTCGCGGAGCAGCTCGTCGACCGGCTTGGACTCCGGGACGAACGTGGGCGTCCGCATCAGCTCCTCGACCTTGGGCCCGCGCTGGTCACCGGCGTTCTGCGACCGCCGCACGAGGTCCTTGAGGTAGACCACGCCGACGACGTCGTCGACGTTCTCGCCGATGACCGGGATGCGGCTGAACCCGCTGCGCAGGGCCAGGGCCAGGGCCTGCCGCACGGTCTTGTGCCGCTCGATGTAGACGACGTCGGTGCGCGGCACCATGACCTCGCGGGCGATCGTGTCACCCAGCTCGAACACCGAGTGGATCATGTTCCGCTCGCCGGACTCGACGACGCCGCGCTCCTCGGCCAGGTCGACGAGCTCGCGCAGCTCCACCTCGGAGGAGAACGGGCCGTCGCGGAAGCCGCGCCCGGGGGTGATCGCGTTGCCGACCAGGATCAGCAGCGTCGCGACCGGGCCGAGCACCCGGCCGAGCAGCTTCACGACGCCCGCGGTGGCCAGCGCCGTGCTGTAGGCGTGCTGCCGGCCCAGGGTGCGCGGGCCGACGCCGACCAGCACGTAGCTGACGACGGTCATCACGCCGGCGGCGACGAGGAAGGTGCGCCAGCCGCCGCCCCACAGGTCGTAGAGCAGGACGGTGGCCAGCACCGCGGCCACCATCTCGCAGAGGATGCGCAGCAGCAGGAGCAGGGAGACGTGCCGCGCCCGCTCGGCGACGACCTCCTCGAGCGCGGCGGCGCGCTTGACGCCGTCCCGGCGCAGCTCCTCCACGCGTGCCTTGGAGACGCGTTGCAGGGCGGCGTCCATCGCACCGAAGACGCCCGCGAGCGGGACCAGGCAGCCGGCGACCACGAGCATCGTGATCGCGGTGGAGGTCATCGGGAACCGCTCTCCTGACCGGTGGCGGCGCCGGTCACCGGCTCGCGAGGAGCGGCGCGCCAGGCGTCGATGAGCTTCGACTGGAGACCGAACATCTCCTTCTCCTCGTCGGGCTCCATGTGGTCGTAGCCCAGCAGGTGCAGCACGCCGTGGGTGGCCAGCAGCACCAGCTCGTCGTCCATGGTGTGGCCGGCGGCCCGGGCCTGCCGGACGGCGACGGCCGGGCACAGCACGATGTCGCCGAGCAGCGCGGGGCCCGGGTCGGGGTCGTCCGGGCGGCCGGAGTCGAACTCGTCCATGGGGAAGGCCAGGACGTCGGTGGGGCCCTTCTCGCCCATCCACCGCTCGTGCAGGCTGCTCATGTACTCCGTGTCGACGCAGAGCACCGACAGCTCGGCCATCGGGTTGATCTTCATCTCGCCGAGCACGAACCGGCAGACGCCGGCCAGCTCGGCCTCGTCCACGGCGATCTCGGACTCGTTGGACACCTCGACGGGCACGGTGGTCAGCTCCCCTGCCGGCGCGGTCGCGAGGTCCGGACCGGCGCGCCAGCAGCCGATCGGGTCGTGGGGGCCTGACGGGTGGCGTCCCACCGCTCGTAGGCGTCGACGATGTTGCCGACGAGGCGGTGCCGGACGACGTCGGTGCTGGTCAGGTTGGCGAAGTGGACGTCGTCGATCCCGTCGAGGATCTCGCGGACGATCTTCAGCCCGCTCTGCGCGCCACCGGGCAGGTCGACCTGCGTCACGTCACCGGTGACGACGATCTTGGAGCCGAACCCGAGCCGGGTGAGGAACATCTTCATCTGCTCGGCGGTGGTGTTCTGCGCCTCGTCGAGGATGACGAACGCATCGTTCAGGGTGTTGTGGGTGACGAGGAAGTCGTCCGTCACGTACAGCGAGTCCTGTGCGCCGACCTGGATGCACAGGGTCTCCACCTCACCGACCGGCTCGATGCTGTGGATGAACCGCATCGGTCGTCCGCCGCCGTGCTCCTCGTAGATCCTGCGCTTGCGCTCCAGCCGGAAGGGCTGGACGCCGGCCGGCAGCCGGATGTCGAGGACGTGCGCCGCGTGCCGGTGGTGCACCGGGCGCCCGTTCGCCAGGCCGGGACGTCGGCCGGTCGCGGGGCGGGTGCGCGAGGTGACGACGCCGCCCAGTGAGCGCACCAGGAACATGACGTCGTCGCGCAGTCGCTCCGACGTCGTCGTGTACTGGATGCGGCACGTCCGGCCGCGCTGGGTGACCGGATCCCCATCGGAGTCCAGCAGCCCCTGCAGCAGGGCGGTGCGGACCTCTGCCGTGTTGTGCGAGTACACCCACGGCACGAACTTCGTTGCCGACCGCGTGCCGGCCAGCCCGAGTTCGCGGACGGCCTCGGTCACCGGGTTGGCGATGCGCAGTCCCCCGCGGCCGCCGTCGACGTGGTGCAGGACGTAGTCGGGTCCGGCCCTGTGCCGCACCTGGATGCCGTCCAGCGCCGACTCCAGAGCGACGACGAGGTCGGCGTCGGCCGTCGAGAAGGAGGGGGTGGTCGCCGTGGTCAGGCAACCGTCGCCCAGCAGGAGCCCGAGCGCGTAGGGGTCGAGCGGCACCTCCTGGGGCTCGAACTCGACGGCCTCGACCAGGGGGAGTTCGTACCGGTGAGCTCCCGCACCCCAGCGGAGGTTGCCCGCCATCTCCTGCGTCTCGAGCGTGCGGGTGGTGCCGCGACGCCGGTCGTCGGGGGTGGTGACGGTCCAGAGGTGCTCGCCGCAGGCAAGGGTCGACCCGCCGTCCTGCGTGGTGACCCGGTAGACCGCCTTCCGGCCCTGCGGGTAGACGCCGAGCACCGGGGTCGGCAGCCCGTCGGAGCCGACCACGAGATCGCCCACCTGCAGCGTGCCGATGGGCATGAACCCGTTCGGCGTGAGCACCTGCGCGTCGTACGGCTGCGCCCGGCCCCGCATGTAGGCCAGCGGCGCGACCTCGATGGTGCCGGCCGCCATGAGCCGCGGGATGGACTCCGGGTCGACCATGTCGTGCAGCGCGTCGTACAGCGGCCGCAGGTAGGGGTCGATCTTCTCCGAGAGGGTGCCGGGCAGGTAGCCCAGCCGCTCGCCGGCCTCGACGGCCGGCCGGGTCAGGATGATCCGGTTGACCTGCTTGGTGGTGAGCGCCTGCACGGCCTTGGCCATCGCCAGGTAGGTCTTGCCGGTACCGGCGGGGCCGATGCCGAAGACGATGGTGTGCTCGTCGATGGCGTCGACGTACCGCTTCTGGTTCAGCGTCTTGGGCCGGATGGTGCGGCCCCGGCGGCTGATGATGTCCAGGCTCAGGACGTCGGCCGGCCGCTCGGACCCGCCGGCGCGCAGCATCGCCACGACGCGGCGCACCGAGTCGGGGCGCAGCGCCTGGCCGGTGCGGACGAGCGCGATGAGCTCGTCGAACACGCGGACGGCGAAGGCGTTGTCGCCCGGCTGCCCGGTGAGCGCGACCTCGTTGCCGCGCACGTGCACGTCGGCCTCGAGCTCGGTCTCGAGCAGGCGGAGCAGCTCGTCGCCGGAGCCCAGGAGGGACACCATCGGGACGGTCTCGGGAACGGTGATCGTGGTGCGGACGGCCGCCGCGCTCTCGGGGGCGCCGTCCGCGGCGGCGGCGTGCGCCGAAGCCTCACGGGACGTGGGCGCACCCGGCACGGGGACGTTCGGGGAGGTGTCGGGCAAGAACCCTCGACCCTGCCTTCCTGCTACGGCGATGTGCTGTTGCGGCACCGGACCGGTCAACTCTACCCGCGCCGGCGCCGCCCAAGCGCCCGTCGCCCGATGGGGTCAGCGCCCCCGGTAGGTGGCCTTGCCCGGTCCCTCGGACAGGAACGACGCCACCGCCCCGCGCAGGTCCTCGGTGGCGAACAGCGGGCCGGAGACCGTGGGCACCAGCGCGTCGGCGGCCCGGGCCCCCTCGCGGACCGCGACCGACGCCAGCCGCTTCGTCGCCGCGTGCGCCACCGTCGGGCCGGCGGCCACCCGGTGGGCGTAGGCGCGGGCCGCCTCGGCGAAGCCCTCGTCCGGCAGCACCCGGTTGACCACGTTCCAGCGCTCCAGCACCGCGGCGGGGTAGCGCTCGCCGGTGTAGATCAGCTCCTTGGCCCGCGCCGGCCCGGCGCGCTCGGCCAGCCGCTGCGGCCCGCCCATCGACGGGGTCAGCCCCACGACGATCTCCACCAGCCCGAACGACGCCTTCTCCGCGGCCAGCAGGATGTCGCAGGACAGCGCCAGCTCGAAGGCTGCGGTCAGCGTCAGCCCGTGGGCGGCGAACACCGTGGGCACCGGCAGGTCCTCGAAGGTGTTGGCCACCTCCAGCAGGCGGGCCCACAGCTCGCCGCCGCGCTCGGCCGGGTCGGGCCCCTCGGCGATGTCGCGGAAGTAGGTGACGTCGACGCCCCCGGAGACGACCTTGCCGCGCGCCTCGACCAGCACCGCGCGGGCACGGTCGGGGTCGGCCGGGTCGGTCATCGCGACGAGTTCGCGCGCCACCCGCTCCATCGCGTCGAAGGTCGCCGCGTCGAAGAGGTTCAGCGGCGGGTTGTCCAGGACGACGACGGCGACGTCGCCGTCGCGCTCGATGCGCAGGGGCTCGCTCATGCCCCCACCCTCTCAGGCTGCCCTGCGGGGGTCACCCCGGCGGCCAGCCGAGCCCCCGGCCACCCAGCACGTGCAGGTGGACGTGGTGGACGGTCTGGCCCGCGTCGGGGCCGGTGTTGGCGACCAGCCGGTAGCCCGGCTCGGCGCCGTCCCCGCCGACCAGGCCCTCCTGACGAGCCACCGCGTGGGCGGCCGCCACGACCTCGCCGAGCAGCGCCGGGTCGGCCTCGGCCAGCGCGCCGGCGGTGGCGTGGTGGTCGGTCGGGATGACCAGCACGTGCGTCGGCGCCTGCGGGTTGATGTCGCGGAAGGCGAGCACGCGGTCGGTGCGGTGGACGACGTCGGCGGGGATCTCACCGGCGACCATGCGGCAGAACAGGCAGTCGGTCACGACAGGCACCTTAGAAGGACCCCCGTGCCCCCCACCACTCGCTGCGCTCGTGGCGGGACCCTGCGCGGGGGCCGTTCCAGCCGGTTCTGGGGTCAGCTGCCGCTCTCGACCCCCAGGTAGGCCTGCACGATCCGCTCGTCGGCGAGCAGGTCGGCGGCCCGGCCGGAGTGCACGACCTCCCCGCTGGCCATGACGTAGCCGTGGTCGGCCGCGCGCAGCGCCCGGCGGGCGTTCTGCTCCACCAGCACGACGGTGGTGCCCGAGGCGCGGATCTCCTCGATGACCCGGAACACCTCGTCGACGATCTTGGGCGCCAGCCCCATCGACGGCTCGTCCATGAGCATCACCTTGGGCCCGGCCACCAGCGCGCGGGCGATGGCCAGCATCTGCTGCTCGCCGCCGGACAGCGCACCGGCCGGCAGCGCGCGCCGCTCGGCGAGCACCGGGAACCGGTCGTACATCGCGTCGATCGAGCCGGCGCCGCCGTTGCCGGAGTGCCACCCGCCCATCTGGAGGTTCTCCTCGATGGTCAGCGTGGCGAGGATCTGACGCCCCTCGGGCACCTGGACCAGCCCCCGGCCCACCAGCTTGTGCGCCGGGGTCCGGGTGATGTCCTGACCCTCGAACGTGATCCGGCCACCGGCCGGCCGGAGCAGCCCGGAGACGGCGTTGATGACCGAGGACTTCCCGGCCCCGTTCGCGCCGACCAGCGTCACGAGCGACCCCGGCTCGGCGCGGAAGCTGACGCTCCGGACCGCCTCGACCCGGCCGTAGGTCACCCGCAGGTCCTCCACGGTGAGGATGGGGTCGCTCATGTCGCATTCCTCGGGGTGGTGTCCGGTGGTTCCAGGTCGCCGGCGGCACCGGGCCGCACGTTGGCGACCGCGTCCGGCGGGGTGTCCGCCCGCTCCGCCGACGCCGGGTCGTCGAGCGTGCCCTCGGCGATGGATCCGCCGGCCGGGTCCTCGTCGGCCGAGCCGAGGTAGGCCTCGATGACGGCCGGGTCGGAGGCGATCTCGCCCGGCGCGCCACTGGCGATGACCTCGCCGAAGTTCAGCACGACCACGCGGGTGCAGGTCCGCAGCACCATGCCCACGTTGTGCTCGATGAACAGGATGGTGAGGCCGTCCCGCGCCAGGGAGGTGATCAGCTCCGACAGCCGCTGCGCCTCCACGTGGTTCATCCCGGCGGCCGGTTCGTCCAGGATCAGCAGGGACGGGTCCGACGCCAGGGCGCGGGCGATCTCCAGCCTGCGCTGGTCGCCGTAGGAGAGCGCCTCGGCGCGGGTGGCGGCCTGGTCGGCCAGGCCCACCCGCTCCAGGCAGCCGGCGGCCTGGAGCAGCGCGGCCCGCTCGTCGCGGCGGGCCGAGGGCAGCCACAGCAGCCGCCGCAGGAACGTCGGTCGGCTGACCAGGTGCGCGCCGACGAGGACGTTCTCCAGCGCCGACAGCCGGTTGAACAGCTTGGCGTGCTGGAACGTGCGGCTGACGCCCGCCGCGGCGATCCGGTGCACCGGCGTACGGCCGATGGCCGCCCCGAGGACCGTCGCGGTGCCCGTGCTGGGCGGCACGAGGCCGCTGATCATGTTGACCAGCGTGGTCTTGCCGGCGCCGTTGGGGCCGATCAGGCCGACGACCTCGCCGGCCCGGACCTCCAGGTCGACGTCCCGCACCGCGTGCACGCCGCCGTACTCCTTGCCCAGGCCGGCCAGCGAGACCACCGTCTCCCCCGCCGCCGGGTGGGTGCGACCGGCGCGCTTCCCCGCCTGGTCGCCGGTGGTGCCGGGCATCCGGGTGCGGCGGGGCAGCAGGCTGGCCAGCCCGCCGGGCAGGAAGAGGATGACGACCAGCAGCAGCAGGCTGGCGAGGAACGGGCGGATCCAGCCGGCCTCGACGCCGACCGCCCGCTGGATCTCCGGGACGATCGTCTGGAACCCGCTGCCCAGCAGCGGGCCGAGGAACATCGTGGACCCGCCGACCACCGCGGTGACCAGCCCCTCGACGGCCGCCGTGAAGTCGAAGTCGTCCGGGGCGATGAGCCGGACGTAGTAGGCGTAGAGCACCCCGTACAGGCCGGCGACGGCGCCCGCGGTGACGAAGGCGGCGAGCCGGTGCCGGCCGACGTCGATGCCCATGGCCCGCGCGGCCAGCTCGTCCTCCCGGATGGCCGCCAGCGCCCGGCCGTACCGGGAGCGGCCCATCCGCCAGAACCAGTAGGCGACCAGCCCGAGCGCCAGCCAGGCCATGCCGACGGTCAGGACCCGCGGCACGCCCAGCCCCTGGGCGCCGCCGGTCCACTCCTGGTTGGTCAGCACCACGCGGACCGCCTCGGCGAACCCGAGGGTGGCGATGGCCAGGAAGACCCCGCGCAGGTGCATCGTCGGGAGGCCGAGGACCACGGCGGCCAGGGCGCCGACCGACATGCCGATGGCCACCGCGATCAGCAGCGAGGGGACGTCCCCGACGTCGGCAGGGCTGGGCGCCAGGTAGGCCCCGGCGAACGCCGAGAGGGCGGCGAAGCCGGCCTGCCCGAGGCTCAGCTGCCCGGCGATCAGGACCGCGTAGAACGAGTAGGCGAAGATCGCCCCGAGGGCGATGAACGTCAGGGTGGTGGCGTACTGGGCCAGCATCAGACCTCCCGGACCTTCCGCGCGCCGAGCAGGCCCTGCGGGCGCAGCAGGAGGATGACGAACAGCAGGCCGAAGGCGATCACGTCGATCCAGGACGAGCCGATGTACTGGACGGCGAACACCTCGGCCAGGCCCAGGAGCAGCCCGCCGATGAGCGCCCCCGGCAGCGAGCCCATGCCGCCGACGATGATGACGGCCAGGCCCTTGAGCTCGATGGCGGCGCCCATGCCGAGCTGGGCGGTGTTCACGTTGATGGCGAACAGCACGCCGGCGACCGCGCCGAGCGCCGAGGAGATGGCGAAGGTCACCGCGGTCACCCGGTCGACGTCCACGCCGAGCACCCGCGCCGCCGTCGGGTTCTCCGCGACCGCGCGCATGCCGCGGCCCAGCCGGGTGCGGGTGACCATGTAGGTCAGCCCCACCATCAGGGCGAGGGAGACCGCGAGGATCACCACCTGCACGAGGGTGACCTGGGCGCCGAACACCTCGAACCGGGTGTCGGGGAACGAGCCCGGCGGGAAGCGGCGGGTGTCGGGGCCGTACCGCCACTGCAGCAGGGCGATCAGCATGCCGGCCAGCGCGATGGAGGAGATCAGGCCGGCGAAGTGCGCGTCGGCCCGGCCCTTGAGCGGGCGGAACGCCAGCCGCTCGATCAGCAGGCCCAGCACGCCGCCGACGACGAACACCAGCGGGAGCGCCGCCCACAGGGAGAGCCCGCCGCGCTCGACGAGCTCGATGCCCACGAAGGCCGAGGCGGCGAAGACCGCGGGGTGCGCCAGGTTCAGCCGGTCGAGGATGCCGAAGACCAGCGTGAACCCGATCGCGAACAGCGCGTAGATCGAGCCGATGAAGATGCCGTTGAGGAGCTGCTGCACAGCGTTCCCTGTCTCGAGGTGGGTGCAGGCACGGTAGTCGACGCCCTCCCGGGGGCCCGGTCCGCGGACCGGGCCCCCGGGAGGGTCGCAGGACGGCTCGGCCGGTCAGCCGACCGGAGCCGTGCGCCGGATCACTCGAGGACGGCGAAGGCGCCGTTCTCGACCACCTGCACGACGGCGGGGTGGTCGGCGTCGCGGTTCTCGTCGATGGAGAACTCGCCCAGGACCGTCGGCACGTCCTCGATCTCGCCGAGGGCCTGCTGGATCGCGTCGCGCTCGGCGGAGCACCCGGCGCGCACGGCCTGGTCCACCAGCTTCAGCCCGGTGTAGGCCTGCGCGGCGAACTGGTCGGGCTGCGCGTCGTACTCGGCCTCGTAGGCCTCGAGGAACGCCTGGTTCTCCGGGTTGTCCGACGAGGAGTTCCACGCGGCACCGACGACGACGCCCTCGGCCGCCTCACCGGCGTCGGCCATCAGCCGCGGGTTGTTGAACCCGTTGCCGCCGATGATCGGCACGTCGATGCCGAGCTCGCGGGCCTGGGTGACCAGCGGGACGGCGGCCTCGATCAGCGCCGAGACGACGATCGCGTCGGGGTCGCTCTCCTGGGCCTGGGTCAGCAGGGCGCGGAAGTCGGTGTCGGACTTGGAGAAGGTGATCGTCTCGCTGACCTCCACGCCCTCGTCCTCCAGCGCCGCGGCGAACGCCTCGTAGCCGGACTCGGTGAACGCGTCGTCGTTGCTGTACATCACGACGACGTCCTGGAGGCCGAACTCCTCGGTGGCCTTGGCGATCGTCTGC
Source organism: Blastococcus saxobsidens (assembly GCF_010682065.1). Classification (GTDB taxonomy): domain Bacteria; phylum Actinomycetota; class Actinomycetes; order Mycobacteriales; family Geodermatophilaceae; genus Blastococcus; species Blastococcus saxobsidens_B. Next base: position 49,927 of record NZ_JAAGWG010000018.1, on the reverse strand, counting down.
GGGATGACCGCCTGCTCGGTCAGCGAGTCGCGGAAGACGTAGTCGCCGATCTCGGTGACGCCGGCCGCGGTGTTGGAGATGCCGAGCACCGGGACGCCGGCGTCCTGGGCGATCGGGTCGGCCTGCACGGCGGCGTTGGACAGCGTCGGGCCGATGATCAGGCTGGCGCCGTCGTTCACGAACTCGTCGAACAGCGTGATCGCCTGGCGGGGATCGGTCTGGTCGTCCTCGATCGTCAGGTCGTAGGTGACGCCGTCGGTCTCGGCCAGCTCCGCGGCGGCCAGCTCCAGGCCGCGCTGCTGGGACTCGCCGTAGCTGGCCGCCGCACCGGTGAGGCTGAGCACCGCGCCGATGGGCACCGCGCCCTCGATGGTGCACGACTCGCCGCTGCCCTCGCCGGTCAGGCCGCCCGAGGCGTCGGAGCCCCCGCCACCGGAGTCCCCGGACCCGCAGGAGGCGAGGAGGAGGGCGGCGGCGCCCGCCGCGGCCACGGTGCAGAGCTTGGTGCGCATGTCTCTCCCTTGTCGAACCCGGCGCCCGCCTGGCGGCCGGCGGGTTCGCGCGTCTCCAGGGCGGACGGGGGCCTGCCCTCGCTGCCCCGGGTCGTGGGGCCGACCATGTCGGCCGGCCGGTTACGCCCGTCACACTAGGCAGCCCCCGGGACCGTCCGCGCCGGGGTGCGGGAAGCGTGCCCAGAACGTGACCGACCTGGGCGCCGCAGGGGTGCGACGACGGCGCGCCGTGCCGCCGCCGGGGCCTCCGGTACAGGATGGGGCACCCGATGCCGAACGCCCGGAGGTCCGTCGTGCCCGTTCCCCTGCCCCCCGCGAGGACGTAGTGAGCACCGTTCGCGCCGCCCGGTCGGGTGGCCCCGAGACCGTGACCGTCCCGCTCCTCCCCCGCCTCTCCCGCCGCGCCCTGCTGGCCGGCACGGGCGCCGCCCTGGCCGCCGCGCTCGCCGGCTGCGGCGCCGGCTCCGCCGCCGCCCCCGACCGGGCCGGCCCGCTGCGCATCGGCGCGATCCCCGACCAGGACCCCGAGCTGCTGCAGCGGCTGCACGCCGCCGTCGCCGACTCCCTGGCCGACGCGCTCGGCATCCCCGTCGAGTACCGGCCGGTCACCGACTACGCGGCCGCGGTCTCGCTGTTCCGCACCGGCGACCTCGACCTGGTCTGGTTCGGCGGCCTCACCGGGGTCCAGGCGCGGCTGCAGACGCCCGGCGCCGTCCCGGTGGCCCAGCGCGACATCGACGCCGACTTCCACTCGGTGTTCGTCGTCAACACCGCGACCGGGCTGACCCCGTCCGACGACCTGCGCCCGCTCGCGGACCTGCGCTTCACCTACGGCAGCCAGACCTCCACGTCGGGCCGGCTCATGCCCGCCTACTTCCTGCGCGAGGCCGGCGTGGACCCGGAGGGCTTCCCGGGCGGGCCCGGGTTCTCCGGCTCGCACGACGCCACGCTCGCCCTCGTCGCCTCGGGGAGCTACCAGGCAGGGGCGGTCAACGAGCAGGTGTGGCTGGCCCGCACCGAGGCCGGGGAGGTCGACCCCGCGGTGGTCGCCTACGCCCGGACCCCGGGGTACTCCGACTACCACTGGCTGCTGGGGCCGCGGGCGGCCGAGCGGCTCGGCGGGCCCGACCGGGTCGTCGGGTACTTCACCGGACTCTCCCCCGACCGGCCCACCGACGCAGGAGTGCTCGACCTCTTCGGGGCCGGGTCGTTCGTCCCGACCGAGGCGGCGAACTACCGGCAGATCGAGGAGATCGGCCGTGACCTCGGGTTGATCAGCTGACCGCGATCGTCCGGCTCAGCGGGATCGAGGTGCGCTTCGGCGGCACGACGGCGCTGTCCGGGGTGGACCTCGCCGTCGCCCGCGGCGAGCGGGTCGCCGTCGTGGGCGCCTCCGGGGCGGGGAAGTCGACGCTGCTCGGCGTGCTCGACGGCAGCGTGACGCCGACCGCCGGGGAGGTCCGGGTGCACGGCGTCGACCCGACGTCGCTGCGGGGCCGGGAGCTGCGCCGCCTGCGCGGGCGCACCGGCTCGGTGCGCCAGTCCCTGGACCTGCCCGGGCAGCTGCGCGTGGTGCACAACGTGAACGCCGGCCGGCTCGGCTCGTGGTCGGCGGCCCGCGCCGCCTGGTCGCTGGTCCGGCCCCAGGGGACGGCGGAGGTCGGCGCCGCGCTGCACCGGCTCGGCCTGGCCGACCGGATGTACGAGCGCACCGACCGGCTCTCCGGCGGCCAGCGCCAGCGGGTCGCCGTCGCCCGGGTGCTGCTGCAGCGGCCCGAGCTGGTGCTGGCCGACGAGCCCGCGTCGGCGCTGGACCCGGCGCTGGCCGACACGGTCCTCGCGGTCCTCGGCGAGCTCGCCGCCGAGCGCGGCGGCGCCCTCGTCGCCTGCCTGCACGATCCGGCGCTGGCGCTGCGGCACTGCGACCGGGTGGTCGGCCTCGACTCCGGCCGGGTGGTCCTCGACGCCCCCGCGGACTCGCTGACGGCCACGGCCCTGGAGCGGTTCTACGGGGTCACCCGGTGACCACCGTGCTCGACCGCGCCGCCCCGCCGGCCCCCCGCTTGGCGCGGGACCGGCGGCGGTGGGCGTGGGGCCTGGCCGCGGTCGCGCTGACCGCGGCCGCCCTCGCCGGCAGCGGCCTGCTCTCCGGTCCGGTGCTGAACCGGGGCGGGTTCGCGCAGTTCGGCCGCTTCGCGGCGGCGGCGCTGCGGCCGGAGCTCGATCCCGGGTTCCTGGCCGTCGTGGCCGACTCGGTCCTGGTCACGGTCGCCTACGCGGTGCTCGGCGGCGGGCTGGCCCTGCTGCTCGGCGCCGTCGGTGCCGTGCTCGTCTCCCGGCGCACCTGGGGACGACGCCGCACGGGCTGGCTGGTCACCCGCGGACTGCTCGCCGTTCCGCGTGGTCTGCACGAGGCGGTGTGGGGGCTCCTGCTGCTCAACGTCCTCGGGCTGGACCCGTGGGTGGGCGTGCTGGCCATCGCCGTCCCGTACGGCGCCGTCACCGCCACCGTCTTCGCCGACCTGCTCGACGAGGTGCCCCGCGGCGGCTACGAGGCCCTGGTGGCCGCGGGGGCCGGCCGGGGCACCGCCGCGTTGTACGGGCTGCTGCCGCCGGCGGCCGGCGGGCTGCTGTCCTACTCGTTCTACCGGCTGGAGTGCGCCGTCCGGTCGGCGGTGGTGCTCGGCCTCATCGGCGCCGGCGGCCTGGGCTACCAGCTGGCGCTCTCGTTCACCTCGCTGCGCTGGGAGCAGGTCTGGACGACGGTCTACGCCCTGGCCCTGCTCTGCCTGCTGGCCGACGTCTGCGGGCGCGCCGTCCGCCGGCGGGTGGCCGCTCCCCCGTCCCCGGGCCCCGGCCGCGACCCGGTGCTGACGGCGTCGGTCCTGGCCGTCGTCGGGCTGGCCGGCTGGGCGGGATGGTTCCTCGCCCTCTCCCCCGCCGCGCTGTTCTCCGGCCGCACCGGTGAGCAGCTGTCCTACGTCGCCGCCGCGGCGTGGCCGCCGTCGACCGACCCGTCGCTGCTCGGCGACGTGGCCACCACCGCCGTCGACACGCTGCTCATGTCGGTGGTGGCGATCGTCCTCGCCACCGCCGGCGCGGTCGCCCTCGCCGGCCTCGCCGCACGGCCGCCGGCGGCCGGCCCCCTCCGCCGGGCGCTCGGCGTCCTGGTGCGGGCCGGACTGCTGCTGCTGCGCGCGGTGCCCCCGCCGGTGTGGGCGCTGGTGCTGCTCTTCGTGCTGCTCCCCGGGATCCTGCCCGGCGCGCTGGCGCTGGCCGTCTACACGCTGGGCGTGCTCGGCCGGCTCGTCGGCGAGGCGGTCGAGGAGGCCGACCGCCGTCCTCCTGCGGCACTGCGGGCGGCCGGCGCCTCGCCGGCGGGCGCCTGGCTGTACGGCGCGGTGCCGGCGCTGGCCGGGCCGGTGCTCGCGCTCGCCCTGCACCGCTGGGAGGTGACGATCCGCGACACGGTGCTCGTCGGGCTGCTCGGCGCCGGGGGCATCGGCGTGCTGCTGTCGGCCCGGACCTCGGCGTTCGACTGGCCGGCGGTGACCACCGTGCTGGGCGCCGTCGTGCTGCTGGGCTTCGCCGTCGACGTGCTCGGTTCGAGGGCCCGCGCCGCCCTGCGCTGACCCGCCGCGGATCGCGAGACGACAGCGGTCGTTTCCCCCTCGCGGAACGGCTCCGGATCCCTATGCTGCTGCCCGCAGGCGCCGCCCAGGTCGCCGCGAGCGGGAGGCACAGATGGCCGGGACCATGACCAGGAACGACGACGCCGGGGGCGCCGCTCCCTCGGGTCCGGGGAGGAGACGCCCACCGCTGAGGTCGATCCTCGTCTGGACCGCCGTCGCCGCCGTCGGCGCGGTCTGCTGGACGGTGCTGGCGCTCGCCCGCGGCGAGACGATCTCCGCGCTGTGGATGCTGTTCGCGGCGCTGTGCTCCTACGCCATCGCCTACCGCTTCTACGCCCGCTTCATCACCTACCGGGTGCTGCGCGCCGACGACCGCCGGGCCACGCCCGCCGAGCGGCTGCAGAACGGCGTGGACTTCGACGTCACCGACCGGCGGGTCCTCTTCGGCCACCACTTCGCCGCCATCGCCGGCGCCGGACCGCTGGTCGGGCCCGTGCTCGCCGCCCAGATGGGCTACCTGCCCGGCACGATCTGGATCGTCGTCGGCGTCATCTTCGCCGGGGCCGTCCAGGACCTCGTCGTCATGTTCTTCTCGATGCGCCGCAACGGGAAGAGCCTGGGCCAGATGATCCGCGAGGAGATCGGGATCGTCGGCGGCATCGCCGCGCTGATCGCCGTCTTCGCGATCATGATCATCATCCTCGCGGTGCTCGCGCTGATCGTGGTGAACGCGCTGGCCGAGTCGCCGTGGGGGGTCTTCTCCATCGCGCTGACCATCCCGATCGCGCTGTTCATGGGCGTCTACCTGCGCCGGTTGCGACCGGGCAGGGTGCTCGAGGCCACCGGCATCGGCGTCGCCCTGCTGCTGCTGGCGATCGTCGGCGGCGGCTGGATCCAGGACACCGCGCTGGGCGACGCGCTGACCCTGTCGCGGGAGTGGCTGGTCCTGGCCCTGGTCATCTACGGGTTCGTCGCCTCGGTGCTGCCCGTCTGGCTCCTGCTGACCCCGCGCGACTACCTCTCCACGTTCATGAAGATCGGCGTCATCGTCCTGCTGGCCGCGAGCCTGATCATCGCCCGCCCGGTCATCCAGGCCGACGCGGTGACGCAGTTCGCCCGCGAGGGCACCGGTCCGGTCTTCGCCGGGTCGCTCTTCCCGTTCGTGTTCATCACGATCGCCTGCGGTGCGCTCTCGGGCTTCCACGCGCTGATCTCGTCGGGGACGACGCCGAAGATGGTGGCCAAGGAGAGCCAGGTCCGGCTCATCGGCTACGGCGGCATGCTGATGGAGTCCTTCGTGGCCATCAGCGCGCTGATCGCCGCCGTCGTGATCGACCAGGGCCTCTACTACGCGATGAACAGCCCGGCCGGAGCCACCGGCGGGACGGCGGAGTCGGCAGCGGCGTTCGTGCAGGGTCTCGGGTTCGACACCACCGCCCAGAGCATCGCCGCGGCCTCGGCGGCCGTCCAGGAGGACAGCCTCGTCTCGCGGACCGGCGGCGCCCCGGCGCTGGCCGTGGGCCTCGCCCAGGTGTTCAGCCAGGCGTTCGGCGGCGGCGGCCAGGCGTTCTGGTACCACTTCGCGATCATGTTCGAGGCGCTGTTCATCCTCACCGCCGTCGACGCCGGCACCCGCGTGGGCCGGTTCATGCTGCAGGACACGATCGGCAACGTCTGGAAGCGCTTCGGCGACCTGTCGTGGCGGCCGGGCAACATCATCGCCAGCGCCGTCGTCGTCGGCCTGTGGGGCTCGGTGCTCTACATCGGCGTCACCGACCCGCTGGGCGGCGTCAACCAGCTCTTCCCGCTGTTCGGCATCGCCAACCAGCTGCTGGCCGCCATCGCGCTCACGCTGTGCACCGTGCTGCTGGTCAAGCACGGCAAGCTCCGCTACGCCTGGGTGACTGCGGTCCCGCTGGCGTGGGACCTGGTCATCACCATGACCGCGAGCTGGCAGAAGGTCTTCTCCGGCGACCCGCGGGTCGGCTACTTCACCCAGGCGGGCGTGTACTCCGACGCCCAGGACGCCGGGGAGCTGCTGGCGCCCGCGACTACCCAGGAGCAGATGGACCAGGTCATCTTCAACTCCACGCTCAACGGCATCCTGCAGGCCGTCTTCGCGCTCCTCACGCTGGTCGTCGCCGCGCACGCCGCCGTCGTCATCGCCAAGGCGATCCGGTCGCACGGCCTGCCGACCACGGAGGAGCCGGCCGTGCCGTCGCAGATCGTCGAGCCGGCCGGCCTGTTCGCCACCGCCGAGGAGAAGCGGGCGATGGCCGACCGCGACCGGCTGGTCGGCGCCGGCGCCGGCCGCGGCGAGGCGGAGGAGAAGTGACCGCGACCCTCACCCGCGCCTGGCAGGGCGTGCGCTGGTACCTCAAGGAGTTCACCGGCGAGGCGAACTGGGACCGCTACCTGGCCCACTGCGCGGAGCACGGGCACACGCCGATGAGCCGCTACGAGTTCGAGAAGCAGCGCACCGACGCGGCGGAGAAGAACCCCATGTCCAGATGCTGTTGATCAGCGGTCCGCGCCGCGGGGCCCGGGAGGCTCCCGGCGCGGACCGCTGACGCCACTCGTCGCAGCAGGAGGACGGCACCTGGCCGTGGTGCGGTCCGGAGGACCGCGGTGTCGTCGCTCAGTGCCAGCGGGTCGAGGCGGACAGCGCGGCGATCGCGGCCGCGCCGGCGGTGGAGGTGCGCAGCACCTCGGGGCCCAGCCGCACGGGCTCGGCGCCGGCGGCCCGGAAGGCCACGACCTCGCCGTCGGTGAGCCCGCCCTCGGGGCCGACGACGATGACCACGGTGCCCTCCGTGGGCATCGTGAGCTCGGTCAGCGGACGGCGGGCCTGCTCGTGCAGCACCACGGCGAGGTCGGCGTCGGCGAGCAGCCCGGCGACCTCCCGGGTCGTCATCGGCTCGGTCACCTCAGGCAGCCGCGGACGGCGGGACTGCTTGCTCGCCGCACGTGCGGCCGCCCGCCACTTCGCCACGCCCTTGCCCACGCGGTCGTCGCGCCAGCGGGTGACGCAGCGCGCCGCCTGCCAGGGGACGATCCGGTCCACGCCCAGCTCGGTGGCGAGGTCGACGGCCAACGGCCCGCGGTCACCCTTGGGCAGCGCCTGCACGAGCACGAACTCCGGATCGGGCGCGGGCACCTCGAACCGGGCCCGCACCGCCACGCGCAGCCCCTCGGGTCCGGCCGCCACGACGTCGCCCTCGGCGAGCGTCCCCTCGCCGTCGCCGACGTGCACCCGCTCCCCCGGCTGCAGGCGCAGCACGTCGACCGCGTGCCGGCCCTCCTGGCCGTCGACCAGCAGCTCGGGCACGTCGGGCACCTCGTCGAGGAGGAACAGCGGCGCACCGTCGAGCTCGGGGACCTCGGTGCTCATCGGCTCAGCGCCCGTTGAACGCGTCGCGGACCCGGGAGAACAGCCCGCCCTGCGCCTCGCGGTGGGACTCCGGCTGGTCCTCCCCGCGGAGGGCGGCGAGCTCGCGCAGCAGCTTCTCCTGCTCGGCGTCGAGCCTGGTGGGCGTCTCCACCTCCACGTGCACGAGCAGGTTCCCCCGGCCGCTCGCCCGCAGCCGCGGGGCGCCGTGGGCGCGCAGGGTGAGCACGCTGCCGGACTGGGTGCCCGGGCGGATGTCGAGGTCCTCCTCGCCGTCCAGCGTCTTGAGGTTCAGCGTGGTGCCCAGCGCGGCGGAGGTCATGGGCAGGGTGACCCGGCAGTGCAGGTCCTCGCCCTCGCGGGTGAACACCGGGTGCGGGCGCTCGTGCACCTCGACGTAGAGGTCACCGGCGGGGCCGCCACCGGGGCCCACCTCGCCGTGGCCGGTGAGCCGGATGCGCATGCCGTCCTCGACGCCGGCCGGCACCTTGACCGAGATGGTGCGCCGGGAGCGCACCCGGCCGTCGCCGGCGCACTTGGGGCACGGCTCGGGGATGACCTGACCGGTGCCCGAGCACGTCGGGCAGATCCGGCTGGACACGACCTGGCCGAGGAACCCCCGCTGCACGCTCTGCACCTCGCCGCGACCCGAGCAGGTGGCGCAGGTCGTGGCGTGGGTGCCCGGCGCCGTGCCGGCCCCGGTGCAGGTGTCGCAGAGGACGGCGGTGTCGACGGTGATGTCCTTCTGGGTGCCGAAGACCGTCTCGTCGAGCTCCAGCTCGACCGGGATCAGCGCGTCGCGGCCGGCGCGGGTGCGGCTGCGCGGCCCGCGGGCCGCCGCGCCCCCGAAGAAGGCGTCCATGATGTCGCCGAGGCCACCGAAGCCGGCCGCGCCGCCGAACCCACCGGCACCACCGGCACCGGAGTCGAACGGGTCGCCGCCCAGGTCGACGATGCGGCGCTTCTCCGGGTCGGTCAGCGCCTCGTAGGCGCGGGTGACCTCCTGGAAGCGCTCCTTGGCCTCGGGGTCGGGGTTGACGTCGGGGTGCAGGTCCCGGGCCAGCCGCCGGTAGGCGCGCTTGATGTCGGTGTCGGTCGCCCCCTGGGCAAGCCCCAGCACGCCGTAGTAGTCGGTTGCCATCGGTGAGTCTCGTCCTCAGCTCTCGGCCAGCAGGTGGCCGACGTAGCGGGCCACGGCACGAACCGCGGCCATGTTCCCTGGGTAGTCCATCCGGGTCGGCCCCACCACGCCCAGCCCGCCGAGCGGCCGGTCGGCGGAGCCGTACCCCACGGTGACCAGCGAGGCGCCCGTGAGCGCCTCGTGGGCGTTCTCCTCGCCGATCCGCACCAGCACGGTGCTCGGGTCGACCTCGCCCATGAGGCGCAGGACGACGACCTGTTCCTCCAGCGCCTCGAGCAACGGGCGCATGGTGCCGGAGAATTCCATCGCGTTCCCGCGGGCGAGGTTCGCCGTCCCGCCGACGACGAGCCGGTCCTCGCTGGGCTCCACCAGGGTCTCCACCAGCGTGGTGCTCACCGTGGCGACGAGGCCCCGCAGGTGCGGCGGGGCGGTGTCCAGCAGGTCGGGCACCTTGTCGCCGGCCTCGGTCAGCCGGACGCCGGCGAACGCGGAGTTCAGCAGCGCCCGCAGCTCGGGCACCGCCTGCGCGTCCACCTCCACCGGCGACTCGACGACCCGCTGCTCGACCCGGCCGGTGTCGGTGATCAGCACCAGCAGCAGGCGGGTGCCGGCGACCTGGACGACCTCCAGGTGCCGGACGGCGCTGCGCGACAGGGTCGGGTACTGGACGACGGCGACCTGGCGGGTCAGCTGGGCCAGCAGCCGCACCGTGCGGCCGAGCACGTCGTGCAGGTCCACCGCGCCGTCGAGGAAGCGCTCGATCGCCCGCCGCTCGGCGGCCGAGAGCGGCTTGACCGCCGACAGCCGGTCGACGAAGAGCCGGTAGCCCTTGTCGGTGGGCACCCGGCCGGCGCTGGTGTGCGGCTGGGTGATGTAGCCCTGCTCCTCGAGCACGGCCATGTCGTTGCGGATGGTGGCCGGCGAGACCCCGAGGTCGTGCCGCTCGGCCAGGGCCTTGCTGCCGACCGGGTCGTTGGTCGACACGAAGTCCTGGACGATGGCCCGGAGCACCTCCAGGCGGCGTTCGTCGTGCGCCACGGTGACACCTCCCCGTACCGGTCGACGCGCCGTGCGCACCGTCGGGACGCAGGTCCCGGGGCGGGCCGGCCCGAGCGGCTGCGGGCTGGCACTCGCACGGACAGGGTGCCAGCCCAGCATACGCGAAGGACGCCGTCCCCCTCAGCGCTCGCCCGCCCGTGCCGGGCCCCTGCACGGAGCCGTCGAGGGCGGCGACGGCCGCAGCCGACGACGACTAGGGTGGGTCCGTCGGCGCCCCGGGGCGGGGCTGAGAAGCGGAGGTCCTCCCCTGATCTTCAAAGGCGTGCGCGACGGTCGCCCGTATCCCGACCACGGGCTGTCCACCCGCGACTGGGCGATGATCCCGCCCCGTCAGGTGCGCCTGGACACGCTGACGACGACGAAGCGGGAGCTGGCGCTCGACGCCCTCCTGGCCGACGACTCGACCTTCTACGGCGACCTGTTCCCGCACGCGGTGCAGTGGCACGGCGAGCTCTACCTGGAGGACGGGTTGCACCGCGCGCTGCGGGCCGCGCTGCAGCAGCGCAACGTCATCCACGTGCGGGTGCTCGACCTGGACGCGCTCACGCCGGTGCAGGCACCGGCCGGGCCGAGCACCGCGGCGATCCCGGCCCAGCCGCCGGTGCCGGGGCCCCGCACCAGCTGAGCTACAGCCAGCCCTTGTCCTCGGCGACGCGCGCGGCCTCCACCCGGGTCCGGGCACCGGTCTTGCCGATGGCCGAGGACAGGTAGTTCCGCACCGTCCCCTCCGACAGGAACAGCCGCCCGGCGATGTCGGAGACGGTGGCGCCGTCGGCAGCGGCGCGCAGCACGTCGGCCTCCCGCGCCGACAGCGGCGTCGCCCCGATCGCCAGGGCCGCGGCGGCCAGGTCGCGGTCGATCACCCGCTCCCCGGCCATCACCGCCCGGATCCCCTGCGCGAGCTCGGCGACCGGCGCGTCCTTGACCAGGAACCCGGCCGCGCCCACCTCCATCGCCCGCCGCAGGAAGCCCGGCCGGCCGAACGTGGTGAGGATGACCGCCCGGCAGCTCGGCAGCGCCGTCGCCAGCTCCCGGGCCGCGGTCAGCCCGTCGGCGCCGGGCATCTCGATGTCGAGCAGGGCGACGTCGGGCCGGTGCTCCAGCGCGGCGGCCGCGACGGCGTCGCCACGCCCCACCTCGGCCACCACCTCGATGTCGTCCTCGAGCTCCAGCAGCGCCCGCAGCGCGCCGCGCACCATCGACTGGTCCTCGGCCAGCAGCACCCGGATCACCGGGCGGCCACCCGTCCGGCGGCCACCGGGCCGGCCAGCGGGACGGCGGCGGTCAGCCGGAAGCCCCGGCCATCGGCGGGGCCGTGCTCGAGCCGGCCACCGACGGCGGCCACCCGCTCGGCCAGGCCGCTGAGCCCGGCTCCCGCGGGGGCGTCGCCGCCCCGCCCGTCGTCGGAGACGCTGAGCTCGACGCCTGTCTCACCGGCGGAGAAGGAGACGGTGACCGACCGGGCGTCGCTGTGCCGGAGCACGTTGGTGGTCGCCTCCCGCACCACCCAGCCCAGGACCGCGTCCACCGGACCGGGCAGCTGCTCACCGGGTGCGGGCACCTTGAGCGAGATGCCGGCCGCCGACAGCGCCGAACGGGCCTCGGCGAGCGACTGGGCGAGGCTGACCTGGCGGTAGCCGCTGACCGCGTCACGCACCTCGGCCAGCGCCCGCCGGGCGGCCGCCTCCACGTCGGCCATCTCCTGCCGCGCGCGCTGGGGGTCCCGGTCGGCGAGCCGGCCGGCCAGCTCGCTCTTGAGCGCGATCAGCGACAGGCTGTGCCCGAGCAGGTCGTGCAGGTCGCGGGCGAACCGCATCCGCTCCTCGGCGACGGCGCTGCGGGCCAGCTCCTCCCGTGCCGCGGTCAGCTCGGAGTTGACCCCGATCAGGTAGCGCGTGCCGCGCAGGGCGAACGCGGTCAGCAGGCACAGCAGCGGCAGGAAGAACACGTCCCCGGGCGCGTCGTCGGCGAACGCGACCCCGGCGCACACGGCCGTCGCACCCGCGACGGCCGGCCACACCCAGCGCTCGGGCAGCGTGACCGCGACCGCGGCGGACAGGTAGATCATCAGCCCGGCGAACGGCGTCCCCAGCCAGACCGCCAGACCCACCCCGAGCAGCGCCACCACGGCCAGCTGGCGGTAGGCCGGCGAGCAGCCGGGGGCGAAGGCCCGGGCGAACACCGTCAGGTAGGCGGCGGTGAAGACGACGAGGGCGACGGCGGCCACGACCCGCACCCAGTCCGGCCGCGGCGTGCTGAGCAGGTCGACGACCGGGAAGACCTGGAACAGCAACCACGGCAGCGCCCAGCCCAGCTGCTGCAGGCGGTTGGTCATGTCCACACCGGCGACCGTAACGACCGGCTCAGCCCGCGACCGCGTACAGCGGCCGGCGGCGCGCGACGAGGACGGCCAGCGCGCCGAAGGCGGCGGTGTAGGCGGCGATCGCCAGGACGGCGACCGCCGCGGGCAGGCCGCCGGTGATCACTCCGCGGCCCAGCTCGGCGTACCAGTAGGAGGGCAGCGAGTAGGCCAGTCCGCGCATCGCCTCGGGCAGCATCTCCACCGGCCACCACAGCCCGCCCAGCGCCGCCAGCACCACGCCCAGGATGCCGATGGCGCCGCCGGCCGCCTTCTCGTCCAGGGACAGGCCGACCAGGACGCCGAGCGCGACGAAGGCCGCCGACCCGGCCCACAGCACCGCGACGAGGGTGATCCAGGTGCCCAGCGGCAGCTGCACGCCGTTGACGAACCGGCCGACCAGCGCCACCACCAGCACGCTGGGCAGGGTCAGCAGCACGCCGACGGCGACGTCGACGCCGAACACCTGGGTCTGCGGCACGGGGGTGACGCGAGGCTGCCGCAGCCAGCCCGACGCGCGGTCGAAGGAGATCCGGATGGTGGCGCCCAGGGCCGCGCCGATGGCGCCGTACGCCATCATCGAGACCATGATCGACGCCGCGACGTCCTGACGCTCGGCCGCGCCGGCCATCTGCCCGCCGATGATCTTCGTCAGGAAGACCGTGAAGAGCGCGGGCAGCAGCACCGTGAAGAAGACGAACTGCTTGTTCCGCGCGACGCGGCGCAGCTGGAAGACGAACAGCGGGCTCATCGGGGAACTCCGATCGGGGTCGGGCGGCGGGTGGCGATCAGGGAGAGGACGGCGTCCTCGAGGGTGGCGCCGCGGACCTCGAGGTCGGGCAGCCCGCCCTCGGCCAGCAGTGCCCGGAGCGTGGCGTCGGCATCGGTGGTCGCGAGCGTCACCGTCGCGCCCCGCCGGGTGACGGCCGTGACGGCGGGGAGGTCGTCGAGCCGGCGGGCCGGGTCGGCGGTGAAGGACACGGTGCGCCCACCGACGCCGGTCTTGATCTCGGCGGTGGTGCCGTCGGCGACCACGCGGCCCTCCGCCACGACGACGACACGGTCGGCGACCGCGTCGGCCTCGTCGAGGTGGTGGGTCGCGAAGACGACCGTGTGCCCGCGCCCGGCCAGCCCGCGCATCGTCGTCCAGAAGGCGCGGCGTCCTTCGACGTCCATGGCCGACGTCGGCTCGTCGAGGAGCAGCAGGGGTGGCGCACCGGCCAGCGCGAGGGAGAGCAGCACCCGCTGGCGCTGACCGCCGGAGAGGGCGTCCACGGAGCGGCCGAGCAGCCCCTCGATGCCCGCCGTGACGACCAGGTCGTCCAGCGGCCAGGCGGTCGGGAAGCTGCGGCGGACGAGGTCGAGGACCTCTCCGACCCGGGCCTCGCTGGGCAGCCCGCCGTGCTGGAGCATCGCCCCGACGCTCCCGGCGCGGACGGCGTCGGCGGGGCTCCGGCCGAACACGCGGACCTGGCCGGCGGCCGGTCGGAGCAAGCCGAGGACGGCGTTGACCGTGGTCGACTTGCCGGCGCCGTTGGCGCCGAGCAGGGCGACGGTCTGGCCCCGCGGGATCGTGAGGGACAGGTCGTCGACGGCGACCGCGTCGCCGTAGCGGACGGTCAGCCCCCTGATGCCGAGGGCGGCTGCGGATTCCATGCGCCGAGCGTGCCGCGCCCGTGGCCCGCTCAGTAGTGCCGGACGTCGCCGGTCGGATCTGACATCCGTCAGGTCCGGCCGGCGACCGACGGCGTCAGGCGGCGCTGGTGCAGGACACGCAGGTGCCGGCGAACGGGCGCAGCTCCAGCCGCTCCTCGGGGATCTCGGCCTGGCAGCCGGTGCAGCGGCCGTAGGTGCCGGCGTCGATGCGCGCGAGGGCGGCGTCGATCTGCTCGATGGTGCGCTGGAGGTCGGCGCTGCGGTGCTGGGCGACCGGGTCGGGGACCGACGTGGCGCACTCGGCGAGGGCCTCCTCGCGCTGCTGCACGGCGTCGGCGCGCTGGGTCTCCAGCAGCGTGCGGAAACGGTCCGCCGAGGGGGCGGTCATGGCGTCGAGGCTGGCGGACATGCGGTTCTCCTTCTGGCAACGCGGAAGGACGCGGTCACCGGTCGGTGGCGCGTCAGGACGGGCGGTCGCGACTCCCGGACGGGAGTCAGGCGGTGCGCGGCGGGGCCCGGTCCTGGCTGCGGCGGAGTACGTCGAGACCGCGGAGTCCGCGGGCCCGGCGATTCATCGCCAGAGCGAGCAGCATCCCGCCGGAGAGGGCGGGGACCGGGACGGCGGATCGGGCACCGGGCCGGGATCGCGCATGCCGGATCGCGAATGCGTCCATGCCGATCACCCCCGAGGTCTGCCCGGCGCCGTTGCCGGAACGCAGGAGCTTAGCCCAGGAGTGCGACCTGGATCTCGCTCTTTCGGATGACTTCCCACGGCGACGTGCTGGAACGGCCTCGTCCCGGGTCCCGCCCTGAGCCTGCGAAGGGTGGGCAGGACGAGGACGTTCAGTCGGTGAGGTCACGGACCACCGCGTCGGCCAGCAGCCGGCCGCGGTCGGTGAGGACGGCGCGGCCCCGGGCGTGGGCCCCGGCGTCCAGCAGCCCGTCGTCGACGGCGGCCGCGGCACGGACCCGCCCGAGCCCGGTGAGGGCGGCCAGCGGCAGCCCGTCGCGCAGCCGCAGCCCGAGCATCACCGCCTCCAGCGCCCGGTCGGCCTCGTCCAGCAGCTCGCTGTCCTGGGCCGGGCTCTCGCCGCGGGCCAGCCGGTCGGCGTAGGCCGCCGGGTGCTTGACGTTCCACCAGCGCAGCCCGCCGACGTGGCTGTGCGCGCCGGGGCCGACGCCCCACCAGTTGGCGTTGGCCCAGTACAGCTCGTTGTGCCGGCAGCGGGCGGCGTCGGAGGTGGCCCAGTTGGACACCTCGTACCACCGGAAGCCGGCGCTGCCGAGCGTGGCGTCGGCCTGCTCGTAGCGGTCGGCCAGCACGTCGTCGTCCGGCATGGGCAGCTCGCCCCGCTTCACGCGGCGGGCGAGCTTGGTGCCCTCCTCGACGATCAGCGCGTAGGCGCTCACGTGGTCGACCGGCGAGGCGAGGACGGCGTCGAGCGAGGCGGCCCAGTCGGCGTCGCTCTCCCCCGGCGTCCCGTAGATCAGGTCGAGGTTCACGTGGTCGAACCCGGCGGCGCGGGCCTCGTGCGCGGCCTCGACGGCGCGGCCGGGGGTGTGCCGGCGGTCCAGCGCGGCCAGCACGTGCGCCGCGGCGGACTGCATGCCCAGGCTGACCCGGGTGAAGCCGGCCTCCCGCAGCGTCGTCAGCGAGGCCGGCGAGACGGTCTCCGGGTTGGCCTCGGTCGTCACCTCGACGTCGTCGGCCACCGGGAACAGCTCCCGGACCGCCGCCAGGACGGCGGCGAGGTCGTCGGCCGGCAGCAGCGTGGGGGTGCCGCCGCCGACGAACACCGTCGAGACCGTCGGCAGGTCCGGACCGAGGGTGCGCGCGGCGCGCTCCAGCTCGGCGATCGCGGTGCCGGCGTACTCGCTGCGGTTCGCGCCGGGGCCCAGCTCGTCGGAGGTGTAGGTGTTGAAGTCGCAGTAGCCGCAGCGGGTCGCGCAGAACGGGACGTGCACGTAGAGCCCGAACGGCGTGGTGGCCAGGCCCTGGCGGGCGGTGTCGGGCAGCCGGTCGGGGCCGGGCGCGCCGGGCGGCAGGCCGGCGTCGGTCAGCAGCGGCAGGACGGTGTTCATCTGCTCCCAGTGTGCCGCGCGACCGCCGGGAACCGGCAGGATGCCTGGGGTGACCTCCGACCGAGTGCTGCAGGTGTCGGTGTCGCGCGGCGTCGCGACCCTCACCCTCGACTCCCCCGCCAACCGCAACGCCCTCTCCCGCGCGATGCGCGGTCAGCTGCGGTCGGCCCTCGCCGAGGCGCTGGCCGACGACGCCGTGCGGGCGGTCGTCCTCGACCACACCGGCCGGGTGTTCTGCTCGGGGATGGACCTCTCCGAGGCGGCCGGCGGGTCGTCGCAGGACCAGGGGGTGCGTGAGTTCCCGGAGCTGCTCGAGCTGGTGTGGTCCTCCCCCAAGCCCGTCGTGGCCGCCGTGCGGGGGCCGGCGCGGGCCGGGGGCGTCGGGCTGCTCGCGGCCTGCGACGTCGTGGTGGCGGCCGACTCGGCCACCTTCGCCTTCTCCGAGGTGCGGCTCGGCCTGGTGCCGGCGGTCATCTCCGCCGTCGTGCTGCCGCGGATGGTGCCGCACGTGGCGCACCGGCTGATGCTCACCGGTCAGGTCTTCGACGCGACGGTCGCCTCGGCCGGCGGGCTGGTGGACGTCGTCGTCCCCGACGCCGACGTCGACGGCGAGGTGCGGGCCCAGCTGGTGCACCTCACCGCGGGCGCCCCCACGGCGCTGGCCCAGACGAAGCGGCTGCTGCGCGCCCGCCAGGGCTCACTGGCCTTCGACGAGCTGCTGGACCTCTCCGCCCGGTTCTTCGCCGGCGAGGAGGGCCAGGAGGGCATCGCCGCGTTCCGCGAGAAGCGCGCCGCCCGATGGGTGCCGACCGCCGACTGACGCGGGCCACCGCGCGTCCCCTGCCCCGCGGCCGGGGT
The DNA here is from genome assembly GCF_010682065.1 of Blastococcus saxobsidens. Lineage (GTDB taxonomy): Bacteria > Actinomycetota > Actinomycetes > Mycobacteriales > Geodermatophilaceae > Blastococcus > Blastococcus saxobsidens_B. The sequence goes on along the minus strand of NZ_JAAGWG010000018.1, from coordinate 33,240 downwards.
GCTCCCCGGGCAGTTGTGCTCTGAGTCCCCGGGGACTCAGAGCACAACTGTGCCGGAGGGACACCTAGCGCAGGCGACGGGTGTTGTCGGGCAGCCGCTCGGTCACGCCCTGGGCGTCGAGCCACTCCATGAGCGGGACGGCCACCCGGCGGCTGGTCCCCCACGCCTGCCGGGCCTGGCTGAGCGTGAACGGCTGCGGGATCGTGGCCAGCCGGTTCCGGGCGACGCCGCCGACGTCCGGCGCCAGGTAGACGCCCTCCCCGACGCGCACCAGCTGCCCGCTGCGCACCGCCGCGGCCAGCTCGCGCACCCCGAGGCCGGCGACCACCAGCTCCGGTGCCTCCGGCGCGGCGAACGGGTCGAGGACGAGCCGGGCGCGGATGTCGTCCACGGCCTTCTGCACGGTCGGCGGCAGGACGGCGTCTCCGTCGACCACCCGGCCCTCGCGCAGCACCAGCGGGGGTCGCACGAGCGAGGCGACCAGGTCGGCGTCGGGGAGGTCGAGGGCGCGGCGCACGACCTCGACCGGGGGCCCCGGCTCGAGCGGCCGCAACCGCCGGAAGCGGGTCACGACGTCGGGCACCCGGGCCGCGAGCTCGTCGGCCAGGCCGGGCGCCAGCAGCCACGGCCCCTGCTCGGTGGCCCCGGCCGGCACCGGCCAGCCCATCGCGGCGAAGTCGGCGGCGCGCACGATCCGGCGGCGGGCGAGGTCGGCCGCTGCGCCCGCGTCCCCCTCGGGCTGAGCGGCCAGCTCCGCACCCCGCTGCCGGGCGGCCCCGCGCCGGCGCAGCTCGGGCGGGTCGACGTCGCGGACGTCGGCGCCCAGCACCCGCCGGGCGCCCGGATCGCGCAGCAGCAGGCGGTCGCCCACCCGCAGCGGCAGCGGGGCGGTCAGCCGCAGCCGCACGGCGGCGCCGTCCAGCGGGCGCAGCCGGGCGCCGACGGTCGCCGAGCCCACGTGCACGACCGGCTCGGCGGGCAGCCGCTCGTCCGGCTCGACGGCGAGGGTCACGTCGACGACGTCGGTGAGCCGGAAGGCGCCCGGGGTGAGCAGCGCGTCGCCCCGGGACAGCTCCTCGACCGCGACGCCGCGCAGGTTCAGCGCCACCCGCGCGGTGGCCTGCGCGCGCTCGACGGGGGCGCCCAGGGACTGCACGCCGCGCACGGTCACCTCGCGACCACCCAGCAGGAGCCGGTCCTCGGGCGTCACGGTTCCTGCGGCCAGGGTGCCGGTGACCACGGTGCCGGCGCCCCTGATCGTGAAGGCCCGGTCGATCCAGAGCCGCACCGGCGCGGCGGCATCGGAGGCCGGGAGCCCCGCGAGGAGGGCTTCCAGCGCCGTCGTCAGCTCCGGCAGGCCCTGCCCGGTCACCGAGCTGACGGCCACCGCAGGCACGTCCCCCATCGACGTCGCGGCCAGCCGCTGCCGCACGTCGGCGACGACGGGCGCGGGGTCGGCGAGGTCGGACTTCGTGACGGCGAGCAGCGCCCGCCGTACCCCGAGGGCGTCGAGGACGGCGACGTGCTCGGCGGTCTGGGCCGACCAGCCGTCGTCGGCGGCGACCACCACCAGGGCGGCGGGCACCGAACCCACACCGGCCAGCATGTTGCCGACGAACCGCTCGTGCCCGGGGACGTCGACGACCGCGAGCCGGCGCCCCGAGGGCAGCGTCGTCCAGGCGAACCCGAGGTCGATGGTGAGCCCGCGGCGGCGCTCCTCGGCCCAGCGGTCGGGCTCCATGCCGGTGAGCGCCCGCACCAGCGCCGACTTGCCGTGGTCGACGTGGCCCGCGGTGGCGATCACGTCCACGCGGCCGCCACCTCCAGCACCGCGTCGGCGAGGTCGCCGTCGGCCGACGGGGGGACGCTGCGCAGGTTGAGCAGGGTGCGGTCGTCCTCGACGTAGCCGACGACCGGCCGGTTCCCGAGCCGCAGCGGCTCCGCGAAGCCCGGCGGCAGGGAGACGGCGGCCCCGGGCAGCGGGTGCTCGGGCGCCCCGCCCCCACCGACGCGGGACTCGGCGTCCACGGCGACGGCGTCGATGCCGGCACCGGCGAGCCGCTCGGCCACCGCCCGGGCACGGGCGCGCAGTTCCTCGACGTCGGCGGCGAGCATCTCCTGCACCGGCGGCCGCGGGCCGCGCATCGTCGCCTCCAGCGCGGCGAGGGTGGTCTTGTCCACCCGGAGCGCCCGGTACAGCGGGTGCCGGCGCAGCCGCTGCACCAGGTCGGCGCGGCCCAGCACCAGGCCGGCCTGCGGCCCACCGAGCAGCTTGTCGCCGCTGGCCAGGACGAGGTCCGCGCCGTCGGCCAGGGTGGTCTGCGTGTCCGGCTCCTCGGGCAGCACCGCACTGGGCCGCAGCAGCCCCGACCCGACGTCGGCGACCAGCGGGACGCCGGTGCCCGCCAGCGCCGCCGCCAGCTCGGCCACGTCCACGGACCGGGTGAAGCCGCGGACGACGAAGTTCGACGGGTGCACCTTGAGCACCGCGCCGGTGTCGGGGCCCAGCGCGTCGCGGTAGTCGGCCACGGCGACCCGGTTCGTGGTGCCGACCTCGCGCAGCCGGGCGCCGGTGCTCTGCAGCAGCTCCGGGATGCGGAAGCCGTCGCCGATCTCGACCAGCTCGCCGCGGGCCAGGACCAGCTCCCGGCCCTGACCGAGCGCGGTGGCCACCAGGGCCAGGGCCGCGGCGCAGTTGTTGACCACGATCGCGGCCTCGGCGGCGGGCACGGCCTCCAGCAGCGCGGCGAGCGCCGCCTCCCCGCGGGGGCCCCGGCGCCCCGTGCCGAGGTCGAGCTCGACGTCGGTGGTGCCGGCCGCGGCGGTGATCGCCGCCACCGCGGCGTCCGAGAGGGGGGCCCGGCCGAGGTTGGTGTGCACGAGGACGCCGGTCGCGTTGAGGACCGGGCGGAGGCTCGACGCCGTCGTCGGCAGCTCGGCCAGCACCGCGTCGACGGCGGCGTCGGGCGCGACCTCCCCGGCGCGGACCCGCTGCTGCACCCGCTGGACGGCGTCCTTCACCAGCGCGCGGCCCAGTCGTCCGGCGGCGGCCGCGAGGCGTGGGTCGGCGAGCAGCGTGTCGGTGCGCGGCACCTGCCGCCGCGGGTCGGCGCTCATCGACTGAGCAGCGTAGGCGGGCGGGGAAATATGGCGGAGGCGGACGGGAATCGAACCCGCCTGGCCGAGATGCTCGACCACGTCGGCTTTAGAGGCCGCGGGGGCCACCAGACACCCTGACGCCTCCACCGGGCAGCGTACGTGCTCCGGGATCGCCCGTGCCCCGAAACTGTCAGAGGGTGCTGCCAGCCTCTTCCCCGTGACCAGCACCGAGCACCGCACCCCCGCGCCGCTGCCCCCGGTCGACCTCACCCCCGAGGAGGCGGCCGCGATCGTCGCCGCCCTGTCGAGCCGGACCGAGGGGCCGTTCGCCGAGGCCGGGCAGACGGCGATGGAGAAGGTCCTCACCGCGCTGGAGCCCGATGCCGGCCGCCGGGCGCGGATGCTGGCCAGCCACCGGTGGCTGGCGTCCGAGGCCGCCCGCGAGGCGGATCTGCGGCGCCGGGTCGAGCGCGGGCTGGCCGAGCGGCGGGTGCTGGTCATCGACTACTGCGACCGCCAGCAGCGCTGGTCGGAGCGCACGGTGGAGCCGCAGCTGCTCGCCCGCCAGGGGGCGCACTGGTTCCTGGTCGCCTGGTGCCGCGAGCGCCAGGAGCTCCGCTGGTTCCGGGAGGACCGGATCAACGACGTGCAGGTGACCGACGAGGTCGCCCCGCGGCGCGAGCTGCCGGGCATCGGCACCCCTCCGGCCTCGAACCACCCCGCGGGGCGGAAGCTGCCCCGCACCCCGGTCGCACCGCCGGAGGCGGCACCCCGTCTCCGGCTGCTCCCCGGCGGTCTCTCCTGACACCGGCCTAGATTCGGTGCCGTGACCACCGCACCCGCCCGCATCCGGCTCACCCAGTTCGCGCACGGCGGCGGGTGCGCCTGCAAGATCCCGCCCGGCGAGCTGGAGGCCGTGGTCGCCGGCCTGTCCGCGCAGGGGCCGGTGGACCCGGCCGCCGAGCTGGTCGTCGGCCTCGACCACGGCGACGACGCCGCCGTGGTCCGGATCGCCGGCGGTCAGGGCATCGTGCTGACCACGGACTTCTTCACCCCGGTCGTCGACGACGCCTACACCTTCGGCCGGATCGCCGCGGCCAACGCGCTGTCGGACGTCTACGCGATGGGTGGCACCCCGGTCGTGGCCGTGAACCTGCTCGGCTGGCCACGGGACGTGCTGCCCGCCGAGCTCGCCGCCGAAGTGCTGCGCGGCGGCCTCGACGTCGCCCAGCAGGCGGGCTGCCACGTCGGCGGCGGTCACTCCATCGACGACCCGGAGCCCAAGTACGGGATGGCGGTGACCGGGATCGTCGACGTCGACCGGATCATCACCAACTCCGGTGCGGTGGCCGGCACCCCGCTGAGCCTCACCAAGCCCCTGGGCGTCGGCGTCCTCAACAGCCGGATGAAGGCCACCGGCGAGGTCTCGGAGGAGGCGGTCGCCTCGATGACCGCGCTGAACCGCGACGCCGGTCGGGCAGCGGTCACCGCCGGGATCCGCGCCGGCACCGACGTGACCGGGTTCGGCCTGCTCGGGCACCTCTACAAGATGGCGCGGGCCAGCGGGGTGACCGCCGTGGTCGACGCGGCCGCCGTGCCCTACCTGGCCGGTGCCCGGCAGGCCCTGGCCGACGGGTTCGTCTCCGGTGGGACCCGTCGCAACCTCGACTGGGTGCGGCCGCACACCGACCTGTCGGCCGTCTCGGAGGACGAGGCGCTCCTGTTGGCCGACGCCCAGACCTCCGGCGGCCTGCTGCTGGGCGGCGAGGTCCCCGGAGCTCCGGTCATCGGCGAGTTCGTGCCGCGCGGGGAGTACGTCGTCGTCATCCGCTGACCGGAGGCGCGGCAGCGTCCCTTCGTCCGGCCGCGCTGCAGGACCCGCCGCGAGCGGGGGGCCGCGGGGTCCTCGTCAGCCCCAGAAGGCGCGGACGGCCTCCAGCGTGGCCGCCGCCTGCGCCCGGCCGGCGCGTGCCGAGGGCTCCCGGGTCGCGGGGTCGAGCGGATTGGTGCCGAAGGCCGCCAGGCCCGCCTCGTCGGCGAGGACGACGTGCACGTCGGCGTCCGGGCGCAGGGACTCGACCTCCTGCTCCAGCGTCGGGCCCAGCGGGCTGTTCGGGAAGCCGCCCATGGGGGCCACCACCAGCACCTTCGCGCAGCCGGTGGCGATGTCGGCGTTGGTCACCGAGCGCATGCCGCCGTCCATGTAGCGGCGGTCGCCGATGGTGATCGGCGGCCACACGCCGGGCACCGCGCAACTGGCCGCCACGGCGTCCAGCAGGCGCACGCCCGAGTCGGCGTCGAACGCCCGGAACTCGCCGTCCGCGGTGTCGATCGCGGTGACCAGCAGTCGCGTCGCCGGCCACTCCGGGTCGCCGATCCGCCCCGCGATGATCGCCCGGCGGTCGCCCTCGGCGACGGTGGCCGCCTGCACCGCCAGGGCGCCGATGCGCGCCCGGGCGTCCTGCTGGCCGGTCGCTCCCGCCAGCGCCTGCCCGAACGCGGTCATCATGGCCATCGAGTCGAACTCCACCCGCGGCTCCGTGGCCGGCACGGGCCCCAGCTGGCCCTCGTACAGGCCCTGCGGGTCCTGGCCCCCCTGCAGCAGGGTCCCGACGATCGACCCCGCGGACGTACCGACGACGAGATCGGCCTGCCGGACGTCGACGCCCTAGGCGGCCCAGCCGCTGAGCAGCCCGAGCTCCCAGGCGATGCCGGCGATCCCGCCGCCACCGAGCACCAGCGCGCGTGTCGTCATCTGCAGGGGTCCCCTCGCCGTGGTCGTGATCACGGTCACGCTAGCGCCCGGTCGCATCACTGCCGACGTCGCCGCTGGTCGCCGCCTCGGTTAGCGTCCGGACATGCTCGCTGCCTTCGTCTCCACGCCCGCACCGAAGGACCCGCTCTCCGTGCTGGAGGTCGGCGACCGGCCCGAGCCGGTGGCGCCCGACGGCTGGACGACGATCCAGGTCAAGGCGGTGTCGCTCAACCACCACGACCTGTTCAGCCTGCAGGGCATCGGGCTGCCCGCCCAGCGCATGCCGATGATCCTGGGCACCGACGCCGCCGGGATCGACGAGGACGGCAACGAGGTCGTCGTCCACGGCGTCATCTCCACCCCGGACTGGATGGGTGACGAGACCCTCGACCCGAAGCGCTCGCTGCTGTCGGAGGTGCACCAGGGGTCGATGGCGGAGAAGGTCGCCGTCCCGAGGCGCAACCTGTTGCCCAAGCCGGCCGAGCTGTCCTTCGCCGAGGCCGCGTGCCTGCCCACCGCGTGGCTGACGGCCTACCGGATGCTGTTCGTGAAGTCGGGGCTGCGCCCGGGCCAGACGGTGCTCGTGCAGGGCGCCAGCGGCGGCGTCGCGACGGCGCTGATCGTGCTGGGCCGCGCCGCCGGTTACCGGATCTGGGTGACCGGCCGCAGCGAGGAGAAGCGCGCCGCCGCGCTGGCCCTGGGCGCCGAGCAGGCGTTCGAGTCCGGCGCGCGGCTGCCGGAGCGGGTGGACGGCGTCATGGAGACCGTCGGCGAGGCCACCTGGAGCCACAGCATCAAGTCGCTCAAGCCCGGCGGGGTCCTGGTGACCTCGGGCGCGACCACCGGCTTCAACCCCGGCGCCGAGCTCAACCGGGTGTTCTTCACCCAGCTGTCGGTGATCGGCTCCACGATGGGCACCAAGGCCGAGCTCGAGGCGCTCATCCAGATGTGCGCCGTGACCGGCATCCGGCCGCAGATCGACGTCGAGCTGCCGCTGGCGCAGGCCGCCGAGGGCTTCGCGCGGATGCTCGAGGGCCGCACCAACGGGAAGATCGTCTTCACGCTGTAGGCGGGCGACGGTGTGCGCGGGTGCGCAGTTCCGAGTCCCGGAATCGCGCATCCGCGCACACCCTCAATGGACGAGCTTGAGGCCGACCACGCAGCCGACGATCCCGGCGAGCAGCAGCAGCCGTACGAGCGAGACCGGTTCCGCGCCGGTCACCATGGCGTAGACGACCGTCAGCACCGCGCCGATGCCCACCCACACCGCGTAGGCCGTGCCCAGCGGGAGCTCGCGCATCGCGAAGGCGAGCCCGCCCATGCTCGCGGCCAGCGCGACGGCGAAGAGCACCGTCGGCCAGAGCCGCGTGAAGCCCTCCGAGCGGTCCAGGGCCGCAGCCCACACCGCCTCCAGCACCCCGGACAGGACCAGCACCAACCACGACATCGCGGGCTCCTCTGGCGCCGTCTTGTCGCACACCGGGTACGGCACCGCTCGTCCGGGAGCCGTGGTCGCGGCTCGACCCGAGCTTAGCCACCTCTCCGCTGTCAAAGCGGGTTGACAGGACCCAAGCGCGCAACCTAGGTTGACAGCCATGGCCGACACGACAGAGGTGGCCACCGCCGCCGGCAGCAAGGACCCCGCCGTGGGCCTGAAGGCCGTCCGGTCGTTGCGGGTGCTGGTCGAACGCCTGGAGGCCCTCCAGGTGCAGAGCGCGCGCGACCAGGGCTGGACCTGGGAGCAGATCGCCCAGCTGCTCGGGGTGAGCCGGCAGGCGGTGCACAAGAAGCACGCGAGCGCTCGGTCCCTCAGCGGCAGAGCCTCCCTCCGACGGAAGGACTGACCATGTTCGAGCGGTTCACCCCCGAGGCGCGGGCGGTCGTCGTCGGCGCCCAGCAGGAGGCCCGGACCCTGCACTCCCCCCGGATCGGCACCGAGCACCTGCTGCTGGCGCTCCTGCGGCGGTCCACGCCGTCCGCGGTCGTGCTCGCGCGGCACGGCCTGGCGGCCGACGAGGTGGCCGCCGACGTCGTCCGGCTGACCGGCAGCGACGACCTGGACGCCGACGCGCTCACCAGCGTGGGCATCGACCTCGACGCGGTCCGCAGCAGCGTCGAGGCCACCTTCGGCCCCGGCGCGCTCGACGGTCCCGGGCGCAGCTCCGGGGGCAGCGGGCACATCCCGTTCACCCCGCGGGCGAAGAAGGTGCTCGAGCTCTCCCTCCGCGAGGCGCTGGCGATGAAGTCGCGGAGCATCGCCGACGGTCACATCGCGCTCGGCCTGATCCGCGAGGGCGAGGGCCTGGCGATGAAGATCCTGCACGACCGCGGCCTCGACCCGGTCAGCCTCCGGCAGGACCTCGGACTGGTCCTGAACTCCTGAGCAGCACCAGCGCCGCGACGGCGGCCAGGCCCGCGGCGATCGCGGCGCCGGCGAACACCGTGTGCAGCTGGGTGAGCAGCGCCGCCTCGGTGGCCGCGTCGTAGGCGGCGCAGTCGGCGGGGGTGGTCGGGCAGAGCTCCATCGGCGTCCCGATCGCCGCCACCTCCGCGGTGAACCGGCGCAGCGCGACGGCGGTGAGCAGGGACAGCCCGGCCAGCATGCCGACGGTCCGGGCGACGACGGCGAGCGCGCCGGCGCTGCCGTGCACCTCGGGCCGGGTGACGGCCAGGAGCACGGCGTTGACCGGCGGGATCGCCAGCCCGAACCCGAGCCCCGCGGCCAGCAGGACGACGGTCGACGGCCAGCCGTCCAGCGATCGCTCGTCCCAGCTGGTCATCGCCACGAACGCGACCGCGGCCAGCGCCATGCCGACGGCGGCGACGAGGCGCGGCGGGACCACCCGGCAGAGCCACCCGCCGGCCACCGCACCCACCGGAACGGCGACCAGCAGCCGCAGCAGCACGAGCGCCGCCCCGAGCTGGTCCCCCGGCGCCGTGGTGGCGCGGGCGAAGAGCGGGATGTCGACCAGCGCCGCCACCAGGGCGACACCGACCAGCAGGTTCACCAGCAGCGCACCCCACGCGCCGACGGGACGCATCGCGGCCAGCGGCAGCACCGGGTTCGCCGTCCGCCGCTCGTGCAGCACGAACAGCAGCGCGGTGACGCCGGCCAGCGGCAGCAGCAGCCGGCCGTGCGCCACCACCTGCGTGGCCGGGTCGGCGGCGGCGAAGGCCCAGACCAGGGAGCCCAGCGCGACCACGGCGAGCGCCGACCCGAGCACGTCGACCTCGCGGGCGAGCGCGCCGAGCCCGCGCAGCGGCAGCAGCGCCCCCGCCGGGGTGGCCAGGCTGCGCGCTCCGAGCGCGGCCGCCGCCAGCACGGCGACCAGCGCCAGCGGCGTGGTCCACGGCCACGCCTCGACCACCGGGACGTAGAGCAGGCCGAGGGTCACGTCCTCGGCCAGCGCCGCCGGCTCGGCCAGCTGGAGGGCCAGGGCCAGGGCCGCGAGCGACGCCAGCGCGAGGCCCACGCCGTCGGGCCGCCGCGACCGGGCCGCCGCGGCGATGCCGGCCGCCAGCCCGAGACCGAGAAGCAGGTTGAGCCAGAAGATCGCCCGCCAGTCGGCCGCGGCGAGCACCGCGGCACCGGCCAGCGGACCCAGCACCGCGCCGGCCTCCTGCACGGCCCCGACGACGCCGAGCGGCACCGACCGCCGCTCGGGCGGCCAGCGGTCGGCCACCAGGGCGAGGGTGGCGGGCACCAGCCCGCCGGCGCCGATGCCCTGCAGGCCGCGCCCGGCGACGGCGAGACCGAGCGAGTCGGCCGAGGCGGTGAGCAGCGAGCCGAGCGCGAACAGCAGGAGGCAACCCACGAGCACCGGCGTGCGGCCGCGCAGGTCGGCGAGCCGGCCCAGCAGCGGCAGGGTGGCGGTGTAGCCGAGCAGGAAACCGCCGACGATCGGTGTCGCCCGCTGGAGGTCGTCCAGACCGACCCCGACGCCGGTGAGGATGTCGGGCAGCGCCAGGACGACGACGTAGGTGTCGGCCGCGGTGACCAGCACGGCGAGGGTGGCGAGGGCGACCGCCGCCACCCCGGGGACCGGGGTGCGGCCGGGGGTCGCCGGATCAGCCCGTGGGAGGTGCGGTGATCTCGACATCGGCCCCGAAGTCGCTGAGCTCGAGGGTGTAGGTCGCTTCCTCGCCGGCGGCGAAGAACGGTCCGGTCAGCTCGGCGCGGCGCAGCTCACCGCTCTCGGTGGCGACGGAGAAGCGCGCCTGCACCGGCTCGGACGGGTCCTTGCTGGTGAGCACCTGCTCCACCAGCTCGCCGGGGAGCTCCGCCGTCACCTCGCGGACCACCTCGCCGTCCACCCGGCGCTCCTCCCCCAGCTCGGCCGACTGCGCCTCGGCGAGGAGCTGGGAGATGCCGGTCTCCGGGTCGAGCAGCGCGCCGGGGTCGCCGATGCCGAACTGGGCCGGCTCGATCACGCTGAACCCGGCGGCGAACGGCAGCTCGGCGTAGACGGTCCCGTCGACGGAGACGACCTGCAGGTCGACGGTGGAGCCGAGGGCGACCACCTTCAGCGTCCCCTGGAACGACGCCGGGCGGGCGATGTCCCCCTCCCCGCCGACCAGGGCGGTGCCCGACGACGGCGCCCCCTCGCTGTCCAGGACGAAGTGCGCGCTGGACGTCTCGTCGAGGTGCTGCTTGGCGCGACCGAGCAGGTCCCCCGCCGACTCCTCCGGTTCGTCGCTCCCGCCGCAGCCGACCAGGACCGGACCGGCCAGCAGGGCCAGTGAGATCAGCACGATTCCCGACCGGCGCACGGACATGGCCACCTCTCCCCGCGACCGGTCGACCCGGCCGTCGCGGCGGACACTAGCGCGCTGCGCTGCTAGAGGACGGGAGTGATCCGCCGGGCGATCCTCGCCGCCACCTTGGCGCGGTCCCGCTCGGGCAGATGGGGCAGCGCCGGGTCCAGCTCGGGGATGCGGTACTTCTGCGTGGTGAAGGCCCTGAACGCCAGCCCGATGGTCACGTCGTGCTCGGGGCGCTCGACGATCTCCACGGCGTCGCCCGCGCCGAGCTCACCGGTCTCCAGGACGCGCAGGTAGGCCCCGCTGGCACCGCGCGCGGTGAACCGCTTGACCAGCTGCGGCACGTCCCAGAACCGGGCGAAGTTGGCGCACGGGATGCGCGGGGCCGTCACCTCGAGCAGCGCCGTCCCGACCCGCCACCGCTCCCCCAGCACCGCCCCGGTGAGGTCGAGCCCCGTCGTCCGGAGGTTCTCGCCGAACCGGCCCGGCGGCAGCTCGCGGCCGAGCTCGGCCACCCACCAGTCGGCGTCCTCCTGGGCGTAGGCGTAGACCTGCTGCCCGTCGCCGCCGTGGTACTTGCGGTTGACCTGGACGTCGCCGTCCAGCCCGTGCTCCCCGACGGCGACCCGGCCCTCGACCGGCCGCTTGTCGATGCCGGTGCGGACGGGCTTGCGGCCCTCGACGGCGGGCAGGTCCGTCCCCGAGACGCAGACGGCGGTGAGCCGCCCGATCACTTGGGCTTGGAGGCGGTCGACTCGTTGGTGGAGAGCGCGGCGACGAACGCCTCCTGGGGGACCTCGACGCGGCCGACCATCTTCATCCGCTTCTTGCCCTCCTTCTGCTTCTCCAGCAGCTTCCGCTTGCGGGTGATGTCACCGCCGTAGCACTTGGCGAGGACGTCCTTGCGGATGGCGCGGACGGTCTCGCGGGCGATGACCCGGGACCCGACGGCGGCCTGGATGGGCACCTCGAACTGCTGGCGCGGGATCAGCTCGCGCAGCTTGCCGGCCATCATCACGCCGTAGCTGTACGCCTTGTCCTTGTGCACGATCGCGCTGAACGCGTCGACGGCCTCGCCCTGCAGCAGGATGTCCACCTTGACCAGCGCGGACTCCTGCTCGCCGGCCTCCTGGTAGTCCAGGCTGGCGTAGCCGCGGGTCTTGGACTTCAGCGCGTCGAAGAAGTCGAAGATGATCTCGCCCAGCGGCAGCGTGTAGCGCAGCTCGACCCGGGACTCGCTCAGGTAGTCCATCCCGCCGAGCTGGCCCCGGCGGCTCTGGCAGAGCTCCATGATCGCGCCGGTGTAGTCGCTGGGCGCGATGATCGTCGCGTTGACGATCGGCTCGAAGACCTTGTCGATCTTGCCCTCGGGCCAGTCGCTCGGGTTGGTCACCGTCAGCTCCGAGCGGTCCTCCATGACCACCCGGTAGACGACGTTGGGGGCGGTGGAGATGAGGCTGATGCCCGCCTCGCGCTCCAGCCGCTCCCGGACGATCTCCAGGTGCAGCAGGCCGAGGAAGCCGACGCGGAAGCCGAAGCCCAGCGCGGCCGACGTCTCCGGCTCGTAGACCAGGGCGGCGTCGTTGAGCAGCAGCTTGTCCAGCGCCTCGCGCAGCAGCGGGTAGTCGCTGCCGTCGATCGGGTAGAGGCCGGAGTAGACCATCGGCTTGGGGTCGCGGTACCCGCCGATGGACTCGGTCGCCGGCTTGTGCTGGAGCGTGACGGTGTCACCGACGCGGGACTGGCGGACGTCCTTCACCCCGGTGATGAAGTAGCCGACCTCGCCGACGCCCAGGGAGTCCACCGGCTTGGGCTCGGGCGAGATGACGCCGATCTCCAGCAGCTCGTGCGTGGCGCCGGTGGACATCATCTTGATCTTCTCGCGGGCGGAGATCCGGCCGTCGACCACGCGCACGTAGGTGATGACGCCGCGGTAGATGTCGTAGACGGAGTCGAAGATCATCGCGCGCGCCGGACCCTCGGCGACGCCGGTCGGGGCCGGGATGTCGGTGACGATGCGGTCGAGCAGCTCCGGGACGCCGACACCCGTCTTGCCGCTGACCCGGAGCACGTCGTCGGGGTCGCAGCCGATGATGTGCGCGATCTCCGCGGCGTACTTCTCCGGCTGGGCGGCCGGCAGGTCGATCTTGTTCAGCACCGGGATGATCGTGAGGTCGTTCTCCAGCGCCAGGTACAGGTTCGCCAGCGTCTGGGCCTCGATCCCCTGCGCGGCGTCGACCAGCAGCACCGCGCCCTCGCAGGCGGCCAGCGACCGGGACACCTCGTAGGTGAAGTCGACGTGACCCGGGGTGTCGATCATGTCCAGCACGAACTCGGTGCTGGTGTCGGCGCCGCTGCGCGGGGTCCACGGCAGCCGGACGTTCTGCGCCTTGATGGTGATGCCGCGCTCGCGCTCGATGTCCATGCGGTCGAGGTACTGGGCGCGCATGTTGCGGCCCTCGACGATTCCGGTCACTTCGAGCATCCGGTCGGCCAGCGTCGACTTGCCGTGGTCGATGTGGGCGATGATGCAGAAGTTCCGGATGCGGGCCGGATCGGTGGCAGCAGGAGTCGTCACAGTGCCGCCATCGTCCCACGTCCCCGGCAGGTCGGACGGCGCGACCCGGCGGGCGGGACCGGCGCGGACGCGGAGTTCCGGGGACGCCGGTCCGGGGCAGGACCAGCGCGTGCTCCGGACAGCCACGCCGCAGCCGGCGATGCCGGCCTCCCCGACGACGTCGTTCCGGCGCGCCGCGGGCCTCCTGTCGACCTCCCCCGTCGGCGTCGCGGCGGCCTGCGCGCTGGTCCTGGCGCTGCTCGTGGAGGCCGCGCCCGTGGTCGGCGGCGACCTCGTCGCGCAGGAGTGGTGGGCGTCGTGGGCGACGACGAACCGGGCACCGGTGGACCTGGGTTGGTACGGCGGGGTGACGGTCGCCTCCTACAGCCTGCTCAGCCCCTGGGCCGGTGGGCTGCTCGGGCTCCCGCTGGTCGGCATCCTGGGCACGGTCCTGGGCGCCGCCGCCACCACGGCGCTGCTCGGCCGGCTCCACCCCTCACCCGCGCGCTGGACCGCCGCGGGGGTGACCGCCGCGGCCACCTTCGCGGCCAACGAGTGGAGCGGGCGCACCACCTTCGGGCTGGGTGCGGCGCTGGGGTGCCTGGCGCTCCTGGCGGCGACCCGCCCGGGTCGTCGGGGACGGCTCGCCGGGGCGGTGCTGGCCGCGCTCGCCGGGGCCACGAGCCCGGTGGCGGCCGCCTTCCTGGTGCTGGCCGCCGCGGCGTGGTGGATCGGGGCGCAGCCGGGGATGCGGCTGTCGGCGGTGACCCTCCGACCTGTGGCGCCCTGGTGGATCGCCGGCGGGGCCCTGCTGTCGGTGGCCCTCGCCAGGCTCCTCGGCGCGGTGAGCGGGCCGCAGCCGACCAGCGCCCACCAGATGCTGGCGGCGGTGGCGGCGGCCGGCCTCACCGCGGCGCTGCTGCCCTCTTGCCACCGGGCCCTGCGCGCCGGCGCGGTGTTCACCGCCGTGCTGCTGCTGGCGACCTGGCTGGTCAGCAGCCCGGTCGGCTCGACGTCGACCCGCCTGGTCCTGCTCTTCGCCGTCCCGGTGCTGGTCGCCGCGGCGCGCACCCGGCCGGCGGTCACCTTCCTCGCCGCGGTGGCCGTGGTGTGGCTGCTCCCGCCCGTCGTGGTCCGGGACCTCATGCCGCGGGAGCCGGGGCCGCCCGCCCCGCAGGCCGAGTCGCTGCTGGCCGAGCTGCGGGAGCGCGGACCCGTGGGGCGCATCGAGGTGGTGCCCCTGAACAGCCACGAGGAGAGCATGTCGGTGGCGCAGGGCGTGCCGCTGGCGCGCGGCTGGCTGCGGCAGCTGGACACCGTCCACGCGGGGCTGTTCTACGACGGCACCCTCGACGCCGGCACGTACCTGGACTGGCTCCGGGACGCCGGGGTCTCCTTCGTGGTGCTCCCCAGCGGCCCGCTGGACTGGCCGACGGGAGGCGAGGCCCGGCTGCTGCGCGAGGGTGTGCCGGGACTGCGGGAGGTGTGGTCGGACCGGTCGTGGCGGTTGTTCGAGGTGTCCGGCGGCGGGATCCTCCGGGGGAACGCCACGCTGGTCTCCAGCGACCGGTCCCGGCTGGTGGTCGACGTGCGCGCCGCGGGGCAGGTGGAGGTCGCGCTGCGCTGGTCGCAGTGGTCCTCGGTCGCCGGCCCGGGCGGGTGCGTTCGCCCCGGTGACCGGGACGGCTGGACGACGCTGACCGCGGAGCGCCCGGGCCGGTACGTGCTCACCAGCTCGTGGCTGCCCGGCGGGCGGTGCGACTGAGCGCGGCGACCGGCCGGGTTGGGAACCGGCCCGATGCGCTGGTATCTTGGCAGACCGGTCCTGGCGCGCGGTCGTGCACTGCCCCTGGACGCACTGTCAGAAGTACTCCCTCCTGCGAGACACCCGAGGCTCACGCGTGGCGAACATCAAGTCCCAGATGAAGCGGATCAAGACCAACGAGAAGGCGCGTCAGCGCAACGTCGCGGTCAAGTCCGCCCTGAAGACGGCCGTCCGGCGCGTCCGCACCGCCGCCGAGTCCGGCGACGCCGCTGCCGCCGGTGCCGCCTTCGAGGTCGCTGCCAAGCAGCTCGACAAGGCCGCCAGCAAGGGCGTCATCCACAAGAACCAGGCCGCCAACCGCAAGTCGGGGCTGGCCAAGCAGGTCGCCGGCCTCTGAGCCGGCGCCGCGCCTCGCGCGCAGCGAACGAGCCCTCGTCCCCTCGGGACGGGGGCTCGTCGCATGTCCGGGCCCGTCGGGCCCTGCACGGCCGGTCCGGCCTGGTGGGGCTCGGTCGGCCGGATCGGGCCCGGGTCAGCGACGGGCCGGCCGACCCCTGCCGGTCTCGGTGCGGATGGTGACGATCCGCCGGATCGCCCGTTCGAGGGCGTAGTCGGCGCTGGCCGCGGCGCCCTTCACGTCGGCATTGAGGTCGGCGGCCACCCCCAGGGCCAGCTGCAGCCCCTCGATGCTCCAGCCGCGCGCCTGGGCCTGCGCCTTCTTGACCTTCCAGGGCGGCATCTTCAGCGTGCGGGCGAGCTCGCCGGGGTTGGTGGAGCTGAGCGAGGCGACCCGGGCCGCGGTACGCACACCGTCGGCGATCGCATCGGCGATGAGCACGTGGGCGACCCCCCGGTCCAGCGCCCACCGCAGCATCTCGATGGAGCCGGCACGGTCCCCGGTCAGCACCCGCTCCGCGACGGTGAAGCCGGTGACCTCGGCCTGGCCCCGGTGGAAGCGGGCGACGTCGTCGGCGTCGATGCTGCCGCCGAAGTCCGACAGCAGCTGGCTCACCGCCGCCGAGAGCGCGCGCAGGTCCGCACCGATGGCATCGACGAGCGCGGTGACCGCGTCGGGGGTGATCCGCCCGCCGAAGATGCGCACCTCGTTGCGCACGAAGGCGATCCGGTCGCCGACCGAGCTGACCTTCGGGCACTCGTCCACCGCCGCGCCGGCGGACCGGAAGGCCTTCACCAGCGCCTCGTTGCGCTTGCCGCCGTTGTGCACGACGACCAACGTCAGCTCGGGGTCCGGGTCCTTGGCGTAGGACGTCAGGGACTCCGTCAGCGCGCCGGCCGCCTCCTGGACCCCGGTGACGACGACGAGGCGGTGCCCGCCGAACAGCGACGGGGCCAGCACGTCGGCCAGCTGCCCGATCGGCAGGCCCGCGGCGGCCAGCTCGTGCTCCTCCACGTCGGGGTGGCGGCCGAGCACCGCGGCGCGGACCGCACCGACGGCCCGCGAGCGCAGCAGCTCCTCCTCGCCCATCACCACCCGCAACCGGGACGTGGGCTCCACCGCTGACGCTGGCACGTCTGCATGGTGTCACGGGGCACCGACGACCCCGGCCGGCCGGGCGCGTCCCGGCCGGAGGCCCGGCGGCCGCCGGAACCGGCTCCTCCCCCGCCGCCGACGCGTTCCCGCCGGCGCCCTGACCCCGCTCGACGATCCCCCAGTCCCCCGCCTCCCCCACCACCGCCAGATCACCGCCCAGATCGGTGCGGTGGACGCGCATCCCGGCGTCGGCCAGCCAGCCGAGCAGCCGGGGCGCCGGATGGCCGTAGGTGTTGTCGGCGCTCACGGAGATCAGCGCCACCGCGGCCCCCGTCGCCGCGAGGAACCCGGGGTCGGCATCGCCGCTGCCGTGGTGCGGCACCTTGAGCACGTCGGCCCGCAGATCGGTGCCCTCGCGCACCAGCCGCTCCTCGGCGTCGGCGCCCAGGTCACCGGTGAGCAAGAGGCGGAGTCCCCGGACCGTGACCCGGACGACCAGCGACAGGTCGTTGGCCGCCGATTCCGGGGCCGCGGCGGCCCGCCGGGGACTGGGCGCGAGCACCTCCAGGACCGCTCCTCCGGCCTGCCGGCGGTCCCCGGGCACCAGGACGGTGCGCGTCGCCCCGGTGCGGCGCAGGAGGGCATCGAGCGCCTCCGCCCGGTCGTCGGCCGGTGAGAGCGTGCCGGTGGCCACCACGCCCACGGCGCGCCCGGCCAGCGCACTGGACAGGCCCCCCACGTGGTCGGCGTCGAGGTGCGAGAGGAGGACCAGCGGGAGCCGGTGGATGCCGAGCCGGTCCAGGCACCGGTCGACCGGGCCCACCTCCGGGCCGGCGTCCACGAGCACGCCGGCACCGTCCCCGAGCAGGAGGACCAGGGCGTCGCCCTGCCCGACGTCGCAGGCGACCAGCCTCGCCTCGTCCGGGGGCCATCCGTCCAGCGGCTGGCGCAGCGGCCAGCCGATGACCACGAGCGCGGTGAGGGCGGCGAGGGCGAGCGGGCGCAGCGGGGCGAACCGCCACAGCGCCCAGCCGGCGGCGCCGAGGAGCAGGCCCAGCACCACCGCGCCGACCGTCCCGGCCGGCCAGCCGGTGACGGCGTCGGGCAGCGCGGCTGCGCGTTCGGCCACGAACACCACCCAGCGCACCGGCCAGCCGGCGGCCGAGACCAGCAGCTCACCCAGCGCCGGGGCGGCGACCCCGACCAGCGCGGCCACCAGACCCAGCACGGTCGCCGGCGCGACGGCCGGCGCGGCCAGCAGGTTCGCCGGCAGCGACACCAGGCTGACCGTGCCGGACAGCCCCGCGACGAGCGGTGCCGTCGCCAGCCCGGCCGCCGCGCTCACCGCCACCGCATCGGCCGGCCACTGCGGCCATCCGCGGCTGCGCAGCCGGCGAGACCAGCCGGGCGCGAGCAGCACGATGGCCGCGGTCGCGGTGACCGACAGGGCGAAGCCGGGATCGCGGGCCAGCGCGGGATCGGCCAGCAGCAGCACGACCACGGCCGCACCCAGCGCGGGCAGCGCCGAGCGTGCGCGCCCCGAGGCGAGCGCCAGCAGGGTCACCGCACCCATCGCCGCCGCCCGGACCACGCTGGCGCTCGGGCCGGCGAGCAGGACGAAGCCGGCCAGCCCGAGGACGCCGACGAAGGCCTGGACCCGGCGGTCCACCGCGCGCCGCCGCAGCGGCCAGAGCACCCCGGCGATCACGATCGCGACGTTCGCCCCGGAGACGGCGGTGAGGTGCGAGAGCCCGGCCAGCCGGAACTCCTCGTCGAGCACCGGGTCCATCGCGCGGGTGTCCCCGACGACCAGTCCCGGCAGCAGGCCCGCCGGGCGCGGGGCCAGGACGCGCGCCGCCGCACCCGCCAGGGACTCCCGGACCACGGACGCCGCTCGCTGGGCCGCGCCCGGCTCGCCCAGCGGCTGCGGCGGCCCGCGCGCGGAGAGGACCGCGGTCACGACGTCGGGAGGCTCGGCCGGCGCCAGCCCGGCCCGGCAGCGCACGCGCTGCCCGGGGAGCAGGGTCTCCCAGCCCTCGGCGGGTGCGAAGACCACCACCCCGGCGTCGAGTCGGTGCCGGCGTCCACCGATGTCCACCTCGTCGACGTCGGCGTCGAGGACGACACGGGGCGGCCCTGTGCCGCGGAGCCGGTGCGGTGCCCCGGTCACCGTGAGGGTCACCTCCACCGTCGCCCGGTTCACGGCGGGCTCCCGCAGGGGCGATCCCTCCCGCGCGCCGCTGCGGACGGCCGCGGTGCCGGCGGCGACCACCACCGCCGCGAGGATCCCGACCGCCACGGTCACCCCCCGCCGGCCCGGGCGGCGCGCCGTCCCCACCGCCAGCAGCAGGGCGCTCGCGGCCGCTGCGCCCAGGGCGACCGCCGGGACGTACGGCGCGAGGAGCGTGACCGCCCAGACCGTCCCGGCCACCGGCCAGAGGCGCAGGTCCACCCACCGCCACCGGGCGTCGCGCCCGGCGGGCGTCACACCGTCACCAGGTCGGCCAGTTCAGCCGCGATCGCCGGTCCGATGCCCGGCACGTCGTCCAGCTCCTCGACGCTGCGGAAGGGCCCGTGCCGGGCGCGGTGTTCCACGATCCGCTGGGCGAGGACCGGGCCGATGCCGGGCAGCGCGTCGAGGTCGGCGACCCCGGCCGCGTTGAGGTCGACCGGTCCGCCCGCGGCGGCCGGACCGCCGCCGGCCGGCGCGCCGCTCCCCGCGGACCCAGGGGCACCGGGCACGCCGACCGCGATCTGCTGCCCGTCGCTCAGCGGTGCAGCCAGGTTCACCGACGCCGGGTCGGCACCGGGCAGCAGCCCACCTGCCGCCTCGACGGCATCGGCCACCCGCGCTCCGGCGCCCAGCGTGACCAGCCCGGGGCGCGCCACCTGCCCGACCACGGACACGACCACGGTGGTCGTGCTCTCCGCCGCCTCCCCGACGGTCGGCGAGGCGGGGCCGGGTGCGGGGGCGGAGGGCGCCGCCTCGGGTGCCGGGGCCGGCTCGACGGTCGGGCGGTCCAGCCAGGTCCAGCCGAGCAGCAGTGCGACGGCCAGGACGGCGGTCATCCAGAGCGCCCGTGCACCCGGTCGACCCGTGTCCCACCGCACGGCCGTACCGGGCGCGCGGTGGCGGCCGAGGCCCGGTGGCAGAGCTCCGTCCGGCTCCGGGCCGTCTGCCCCCGGGGCGTCCGTCAGGCCGGCGACGGGCACCTCCTCCGGTTCGGTCCGGGGAGTCGGTTCCGCCTCGGGCACCCAGCCGCCGGGGGTCGCGGTGTGCTCCGCCAGCAGGGCCCGCAGCCTGGCGCGGATGAGGTCGGCGTCATCGCCACGGCGGGAAGAGAGGCGCACCCGGCCGACGCTAGGAACAGCGACCCGGTCGCGAGGCCGGTCCGGCCAGGCTGTGGACGGTTCCGGCCGCTGTGGACGGCCGAGGGCCCCTGGGGGCATCCCGGTGCAGGCTGGGCAGGTGCGGGAGGCAGAGCGGGGCTCAGGTCCCCTGGTCGGCGTCGTCCTCCGGCAGGCAGACGACCACGCCCACCGCGCCGGGTCCCACGTGCGCGCCGATGGCCGCGCCCAGCTCGCTCACGTGCAGCTCGCGGATCGACGGCACCCGCGCGCGCAGCTCGGTCATGAGCCGCTCGGCCCGCTCCGGAGCCGCCAGGTGGTGGACGGCCAGCGAGACCTGCCGCTGCCCCGCGTGGTCGACCACGTGCTGGACCAGCCGGGAGAGCGCCCGGCCCGACGTGCGCACCTTCTCCAGCGGCACCACCCGGCCGGCCTCGACGTGCAGCACCGGCTTGACCGCCAGCGCCGAACCGAGGATCGCCGCGGCCGAGCCGATCCGGCCACCCCGACGCAGGTGCTCCAGGGTGTCCACGACGAACAGGGTGCGGGTGCGGTCGACGGCCGCGCGGGCGATCCGGTCGACCGTGGTCAGGTCGGCGCCGCCGGCCGCCGCCCGGGCCGCCTCGAGCACGGCGAAGCCGGTGCCCATGGCGGCGGAGCGGGAGTCGACGACCGACACGATGTGCTCACCCACCTGGGAGGCCGCGACTCGGGCCGCGTCCCAGGTGCCCGACAGCTCCGAGGACAGGTGGATGGAGACCAGCCGGTCGGCGCCGGCGGCGAGCGCCGCCCGGTAGGCGGCGACGAAGTCCCCCGGCGTGGGGCGCGAGGTCGAGACCCGCTGCCCACGGGTGGAGAGGGCCTTGGCCACGTCGGCGGAGGTGATGTCCTCCCCCTCCCGGCCGGAGCGACCGGAGAGGACCACGTACAGGGGGACCACGTGGATGCCGTACTCGTCCACCGTGGAACGGGGCAGGTATGCCGTCGAATCGGTGAGGACGGCGACGGGCACGCGGCGAAGGCTAACCGGCACGGGGCGCGGCGTCGGCCCCGGTGCCGCCGGAGCGGCCGCGGGCGGCTCAGCCGACGGCGTCGGCGTCCTGGGCGGGATCGGGTCCGGGCTGTGCGCCGGTGCCGGGGAGGACCGCGGTCCCGGAGTCCTCCCGCCCGCGCGGCGCCCGGCCGGGGAAGCCCTCGGGCACCGGCCCGGCGGAGGTGTTGTGCCGCAACAGCCGCCACCGGCCGCTCTGGCGGGCCAGCTCGCTCCAGGCGCAGTTGCCCAGCGGGCCGAACACCCGGCGGTGGTCGGACCCGAGCTCCAGCAGCCGCTCGATCAGCCGGCCGCTGGTCCCGCCGTGGGTGACGACGACGGCCACCTGCACCGGCGGCAGCTCCTGCAGGGCGCCCAGCACCCGCTCGGCGACGGCGGCCGTCTCCTCGCCACCGCGTCCCCGCACGGTTCCCCCGGCGAGCCAGTCGGCGTACTGGTCGGGGTAGCGGTCGGCCACCTCGTTCCGCGTCAGGCCCTCCCAGGAGCCCATGCCGTGCTCGCGCAGACGCGGGTCCAGCTGCAGGGGAACCCCCAGCAGGCCGGTGAGCTCACGTGCGGTGTCCGCCGCGCGCACCAGGTCGCTCGACACCACGACGGCCTCCTGCCCGGCGAGACCCGCGAGCAGGTGCGGCGCGGCATGCGCGGCCTGGGCCCGGCCGACGTCGTCCAGGGGCGGGTCGAGCTGGCCCTGGAACCGGCCCGCTGCGTTCCACTCGGTCCGTCCGTGCCGCCAGACGACCAGACGGCCCACCGGCAGCTCGGGCAGACCAGGAGCGGTCACTGGCCGGCCGTCTCCACGACCGACGGGGTGCCGGCGTCCCCGGCCGGCTGTGCCGGCGCGGCGGAGTCGACGAAGGGGATGATCGGGCAGTCCTTCCAGAGCCGCTCGAGGGCGTAGTAGGCCCGCTCCTCGGCGTGCTGCACGTGCACCACGACGTCGACGAAGTCCAGGAGCACCCAGCGCGCCTCGGCGACGCCCTCCCGGCGCACCGGCTTGACGCCGTGCTCGCGCAGGCGCTCCTCCACCTCGTCGACGATGGCCTGCACCTGCCGCTCGTTCGGAGCAGAGGCGAGCACGAACGCGTCGGTGATCGCGAGCCGCTCGCTGACGTCGACGATCGAGACGTCGGTGGCCAGCTTGTCCGCAGCCGCCTGGGCGGCGACGAGCGCGGTCTCCCGCGCTTCGGCCGAGGCGGTCATCGGGGTACCTCCTGGAGGTGAGAAGTGTCTGAGGGATCAGCGCCGGCGCCGTCGGAGGTGTTCCCCGGCGTCTCGGGCGGTGGACGGTCGTAGGTCGGGCGGTCGCCGGAGGGGCGGCCGTCCGGGGCGGCGGGGAGGGTCCGGCCGGGCGGCCGGCGGTAGAGGCCCCGCTTCTCGATGTACTGGACGACGCCGTCGGGCACGAGGTACCAGACCGGCATCCCCCGGTCCACGCGCTCCCGGCAGTCGCTGGAGCTGATCGCCAGCGCCGGGATCTCGACCAGGCTGACCCCGCCCTCGGGAAGGTGGGCCCCGGCCAGGGTGTAGCCGGGGCGGGTCACACCGATGAAGTGGGCCAGCTCGAAGCACCGGGCCCCGTCGCGCCACGTCATGATCTGGGCCAGCGCGTCGGCGCCGGTGATGAAGAACAGCTCGTCGTCGGGACGCTGCGCGTGCAGATCGGTCAGGGTGTCGAACGTGTAGGTGGGACCGCCCCGGTCGATGTCGACCCGGCTCACGGAGAACCGCGGGTTCGACGCGGTCGCGATGACCGTCATGAGGTAGCGGTCCTCCGCCGGGCTGACCGATCGGTCGCTCTTCTGCCACGGCTCCCCGGTCGGCACGAACACGACCTCGTCGAGCCCGAAGAGCCCGGCGACCTCGCTGGCGGCCACCAGGTGACCGTGGTGGATGGGATCGAACGTCCCACCCATCACCCCGACTCGTCGCCCCGCCACCGGTCGAGCGTATCCGGGGGTACCGGGGCCGGCCCCGTGAGGACCGGCCCCGCCCCGCGGAACCACCCGCCCGGCCCGGAGGCCGGGCCGGGTGGACCCGCCGCGACCGGCTCCCCCGTGCAGCCGGTCGCCGTCCATCCGCGACGCTGCGGCGGCGGGTGTCGACGAGTCGGCGAGTCGATCCGTCGATCTGTCGACACCGCGTTGACAACGCGGCAGGGCGGCATTCGGTTACGGCCCGGTCTCGCGGGGGCCCGCCCTCGCGAGCCCTCCCCGG
Organism: Blastococcus saxobsidens; assembly: GCF_010682065.1. Lineage (GTDB taxonomy): Bacteria > Actinomycetota > Actinomycetes > Mycobacteriales > Geodermatophilaceae > Blastococcus > Blastococcus saxobsidens_B. Next base: position 10,198 of record NZ_JAAGWG010000018.1, on the reverse strand, counting down.
ACCGCTTCGCGCCGAGGAGGAGCCGCTCGACCCGCTGACCTCGGCAATCGCCGGCGGCGTCGCGCGGCGGGACGGTCAGAGGGTCGTGACGAAGTCGGTCAGTTGCGCGGCATTGCGGCACTCGACCATGTCGATGACCTCGCCGTAGCGGTCGGCCGCGGAGTCACCGCTCCCCCACAGCCGCCGCGGCTCCGGGTTCAGCCAGTGCGCCGAGCGGGCCTTCGACACCAGCCCCGCCAGCACCGGGACGCCCGGCTGCCGGTAGTTGGTGCGGCCGTCGCCGAGCACCAGCAGCGACGTCTTCGGCCCGATCGCCGAGGCCCACCGGTCGGCGAAGACGTCGAAGGCGTTGCCGTAGTCGCTGTGCCCGTCGAAGGCGACCACCTGCGCCTCGCGGCCGATGCGGGCGATGGCGTCGGCCACGTCCGCCCCGGGCCGGAAGAAGCGGGTGACCTCGTCGGTGGAGTCGACGAAGGCGAAGGCCCGGACGCCGGTGAAGTGCTCCCGCAGGGCCTGGGTGAGCATCAGGGTGAAGTGGCTGAAGCCGGCCACCGATCCGCTGACGTCGCACAGCACCACCAGCTCGGGCTTGTGCACCTTGCGCGGTCGGTGGTGGGTCACCACCGGCACCCCGCCGGTGGCCAGCGACGCCCGGACGGTCTTGCGGAAGTCCACCCGGCCTTCCCGGCCCATCCGGCGCCGGGCCGACAGCCGGACGGCCAGCCGGCGGGCCAGCGGCGTCACGGCCCGGCGCAGCTCGGCGAGGTCGGCGGCCTGCGCGCGGAGGAAGTCCACCTGGTCGGCCAGCGGTCGGACGGCGTTCTTGACGACGCGGTCGCGCCCCTTCTCCGCGGCCGTCCGCCGGCGCACCTCGGCCTCGACCGCGGCCTTGAAGGCGGCCAGCCGGTCGCGGACGGTCTGCCGGGCCACCTGCTCGGCCAGCCCACCGCGGTCGGCATCGCCCAGGAGCCCGGCCAGCAGCTGCGCGACGAGCGTGTCCGGCGACAGCGCCCGCAGCACCCGGTAGCTGAAGTACGACTGGCCCGACGGGGTCGGCTGCCCCTGCCCCAGCTGGTCGACGGCGTCGCGCGCGAACCGGCGCAGCTCCTCGGGATCGCCGTCCTGCAGCCGCCGCAGCAGCTCGGCGCGCATCAGCTCGGCGAGCGCGGCGTCGTCCGGGACGTCGAGCGTCGAGGGGGCGCCGTCGGCCGGCTCGTCGTCGTCGGGACCGGTGGCGGGGCGGTCGCTCAGCGGCCACCACAGGTCGAAGAGGACGTCGTAGGTGGGGCGCTGGGCGGCGCGCTGCAGCAGCACCGCCGCCAGCCCGTGGCGCAGCTGCTCCCGGTCGAGCAGGTCGACCACGGTGAGGATCTCCGCGGCGTCCACCGCCTGGCTGATGCCGACCGGGATCCCGGCCTCCCGGACCGCGCGGACGAAGCCGTCGAGGTGCCCGGCCAGCCCTCCGGCCGACGTCAGCCGCTCGCCCATCAGTTCAGCCGGAGCTCGGCGGCGGCACGGGTCTGGTCGCTGGCGTGCTTGAGCACCACGCCGAGGGTCGAGCTCATCGCCTGCTCCTCGAGGGTGTCCAGGCCGAGCTCCAGCAGGGTCTGCGCCCAGTCGAGGGTCTCCGAGATCGACGGCGACTTCTTCAGCTCCAGCCCGCGCAGTGCCCGGACGGTGCGGACCAGCTGGTCGGCCAGGCCCGGGGCGAGGTCGGGCACCCGGGAGAGCACGATCTCGCGCTCCCGCTCGGCCGACGGGTAGTCCAGGGCCAGGTAGAGGCAGCGGCGCTTGAGCGCCTCGGACAGCTCCCGGGTGGCGTTGGAGGTGAGCACGACCATCGGCCGGCGGGTCGCGGTGATCGTGCCGAGCTCGGGGATGGTCACCTGGAAGTCGCTGAGCACCTCCAGCAGCAGTCCCTCCACCTCGACGTCGGCCTTGTCGGTCTCGTCGATCAGCAGGACGGTCGGCTCGGTGCGCCGGATCGCGGTCAGCAGCGGCCGGGAGAGCAGGAACTCCTCGCCGAAGATGTCGTCGTGGACGGTGTCCCAGTCCGCGCCGTCCCCGGTCTGGGAGGCCTGGATCCGCAGCAGCTGCTTCTTGTAGTTCCACTCGTAGAGCGCCCGTGCCTCGTCCAGGCCCTCGTAGCACTGCAGCCGGATCAGCTCCGACCCCGTGGCGGCGGCGAGCGCCTTGGCCAGCTCGGTCTTGCCGGTGCCGGCGGGCCCCTCGACCAGCAGCGGCTTGCCCAGCCGGTCGGCGAGGAAGACCGTCGTCGCGATCTGCGCGTCGGGCAGGTAACCCGCCGCGGACAGCCGCTTGCCGACGTCCGCTACCGAGGAGAAGTTCGGGGACTGCTGGCGGGGCATCGGGCGGGCTCCTCGGAGGGGGGGCGGTGGGGCGGGTCAGCGGGTGTGGCCGCGCCCCGTGACGACGTAGGTGGTGGAGGTGAGCTCCGGCAGGCCCAGCGGGCCACGCGCGTGCAGCTTCTGGGTGGAGATGCCGATCTCGGCGCCGAAGCCGAACTCCCCGCCGTCGGTGAACCGGGTCGAGGCGTTGACCAGGATCGCGGCGGCGTCGACGCCCGCGGTGAACTCGGCGATGGCCGAGGCGGAGTCGGCCACGATCGCCTCGGTGTGCCCGGTGCTCCACCGGGCGATGTGCTCCAGCGCCTGGGGCAGGTCGTCGACCACGCGCACGGCCATGTCCATCGACAGGTACTCGGTGGCCCAGTCCTCGTCGGTGGCCGGGACGACGCCGTCGTGGGCGGTCCGGGCGGCGTCGTCACCGTGCAGCGTCACGCCGCTGCCGGCCAGCGCCGCGAGGAGCCGCGGCAGGAAGGGCACGTCCTTGTGCACGAGCAGCGTCTCGGCGGAGTTGCAGACGCTCACCCGGTGGGTCTTGGAGTTGAGCACGACCGCCTCGGCGATGGCGGGGTCCGCGGAGGCGTCGACGTAGACGTGGCAGTTGCCCTCGCCGGTCTCGATGACCGGCACGCGGGCCTCGCGCACCACCCGCTGGATCAGCGACGCCCCGCCGCGCGGGATCACCACGTCGACGTACCCGCGGGCGTTCAGCAGCTCCCCCACCGAGGCGCGCTCGGCCGGCAGCAGCTCGACGAAGCCGGCGGGCAGGCCGGCCTTCTCCCCCGCCTCGGTGAGGACGGCGATGAGCGCGGTGTTGGTGCGGTAGGCCGACGCGGACCCCCGCAGCAGCGCGGCGTTGCCGCTCTTGAGGCACAGCCCGGCGGCGTCGACGGTCACGTTCGGGCGGGCCTCGTAGACGATGCCGACGACGCCGAGCGGCACGCGGACCTGCGTGAGCTCCAGGCCGTTGGGCAGCCGGCTGCCGCGGACGACGTCGCCCACCGGGTCCGGCAGCGCGATCAGCTGGCGCAGCGCGTCGGCGACCCCGGCCACCCGCGCGGCGTCCAGCCGGAGCCGGTCGAGCACCGACGCCGGGGTGCCGGCCTCGGCCGCGGCGTCGACGTCGACGGCGTTCGCGGCGAGGATCTCCTCGGTCCGCTCGACCAGCGCCTCGGCCATCGCGGTCAGCGCGGCGTCCTTGGTGTCCGTCGGCAGGGTGCGCAGCACCCGGGCAACCGACCGCGCGCGCAGGGCGGCGGCACCGATCAGGGGCAGCTCAGCGACCTCGGACACGCCCGCGAGGGTACGCGGGCGCACGGGGTGGACCGGGCCCACCGGCACCGGAGGACGGAGGGCGCGCCGGTCATGCGAGAATGATTCCCATGCGCACGTCCACGGCCCGCCGCGCCGGCCTCGCCGCACTGACCGCTTCCGCCCTCCTCGCCGGCGGGTGCTCGGCCGGGGGCGGGGACGCTGCCGCCGACGGCGAGGTCTCCGTGGTGGCGGGCTTCTACCCGCTGGAGTGGGCCGCCGCGCGGGTCGGCGGCGAGCGCGTCGCGGTGTCCTCGCTGACCCCCGCCGGGGCGGAGGCCCACGACCTGGAGCTCACCCCGCGCGACGTCGCCGCCGTCGGCGAGGCCGACCTGCTCGTCTACCTGGCCGGCTTCCAGCCCGCGCTGGACGAGGCCGCCGCCTCGGAGGCCGGCGAGAGCGCCTGGGACGCCGGTCAGGCCGCCGACCTCGTCGAGGGCGCCGCCCACGAGCACGAGGGCGAGGGCGAGGGCGAGGAGCACGCCGAGGAGGAGCACGAGGGCGAGGCGCACGCCGAGGACGCTGTCGACCCGCACTTCTGGCTCGACCCCACCCGGCTGGCCGCCGTCGGCGACGCCCTGGCCGACCGGCTCGCCGACCTGGACCCCGACGGCGCCGCGACCTACGAGGAGAACGCGGCGGCGCTGCGCGCCGACCTCGAGGCGCTCGACGCCGAGATCCGCTCGGGACTCGCCACCTGCGCCGTGGACACCCTCGTCACCAGCCACGACGCCTTCGGCTACCTCGCCGAGCGCTACGGTCTCGAGGTGGTCGGCATCAGCGGGCTGAGCCCCTCGCAGGAGCCGAGCCCCGCCGGCCTCGCCGAGATCGCCGACCTCGTCCAGGACCGCGGGATCACCACCGTCTACACCGAGACCCTGGTCGACCCGGCGGTCGCCGAGACGGTCGCGCAGGAGGCGGGGGTGCAGACCGCGGTGCTCGACCCGCTCGAGGGGCTGACCGACGAGTCCGCCGGCGAGGACTATCTGCAGGTGATGCGCACCAACCTGGGCACCCTGCAGGAAGGCCAGGACTGTTCATGACCGATCGCTCTCCCGACGCCGTCCGACTGCGCGACGCCAGCATCGGCTACGAGGACGTGCCGATCGTCGCGCACGTCGACCTGACCGTGCGGCACGGCGAGGCCGTCGCGGTCCTCGGGTCCAACGGGTCGGGCAAGACCACGCTGGCCCGCGGCCTGCTGGGGCTGGCCACCGTGCTCGGGGGCGACGTCGAGATCCTCGGCGCACCCGTCGGCCGGCTGCGCGACCGCGGCCGGATCGGGTACGTGCCGCAGCGGCACACGGTGAGCGGCGCGGTCCCCGCCACGGTCCGCGAGGTCGTGGCCGTGGGCCGGCTGGCCCGTCGCGGGCTCTACCGCCGGCTGGGGCCGGCCGACCGGGTGGCCGTCGGCGAGGCGGTCGCCGCGGTCGGCCTCGCCGACCGCATGGAGGAGCCCGTCGCGTCGCTCTCCGGCGGGCAGCAGCGCCGGGTGCTCGTCGCCCGGGCGCTGGCGGCCCAGCCCGAGCTGCTGATCATGGACGAGCCGACGGCCGGCGTGGACGCCGCGAGCCAGCAGGCACTGGCCGAGGTGCTCGCCCGCGTGTCGGCCGCGGGCACCACGCTGCTCGTCGTCACCCACGAGACCGGCCCGCTGGCCGAGGTCCTCACCCGGGCGGTGGTCGTCGACCAGGGGCGGATCAGCTACGACGGCCCGCTCGCCGGGGCCGCCACCACGCACGGGGACCACCACTGCGGTCCGGCCGAGGACCCGGCCCGCCCCGGCTACCGCATGGACCAGCCGAGCGTGACCGCGCGCGTGCTCCGGCCGCTCGGCGGGGGGCGCTGACGTGGAGATCCTCGAGTACGGCTTCATGCAACGCGCGCTGCTCGCCTCCCTGCTGGTGGGTCTCGTCGCGCCCGCCGTGGGCATCTTCCTGGTGCAGCGGCGGCTGTCCCTGCTCGGCGACGGCCTCGGCCACGTCGCCCTGACCGGGGTGGCCGTCGGCGTCCTGACGTCGACCGCCCCCGTGGGCGCCGCCCTGGTCGCCGCCGTCCTGGGGGCGGTGCTCATCGAGCTCATCCGGGCCCGCGGCCGCACCAGCGGCGACGTCGCCCTCGCGGTGCTCTTCTACGGGGGCATCGCCGGCGGCGTGGTCCTGCTCAGCCTCGCCCCGCGGGGGCAGGCGACCAACCTCGACGCCTACCTCTTCGGCGCCATCACGACGACGAGCTCCGGCGACCTGGTGGTCTTCGCCGCCATCGCCCTCACCGTGCTGGCCGTCGTCGGCCTCCTGGGCCAGCGGCTCTACGCGGTGAGCGACGACGAGGAGTACGCGCGGGCGGTCGGGCTCCCGGTGCTGCCGCTCAACGTCGTCCTCGCCGTCCTGGTCGCCTCGACGGTCGTGCTCTCCATGCGCGTGGTCGGCCTGCTGCTGATCAGCGCGCTGATGATCGTGCCCAGCGCGGTGGCCCAGCTCGTCGCCCGCAGCTTCCGGCAGGCGCTGTACCTCGCCTGCGGGATCGGGCTGGTCGTGAGCGTCTCCGGGACCACCGCGTCGTACTACACCGGCACGCCGTCCGGCGGGACGATCGTGCTGCTGGCCATCGCCGTGTTCCTCCTGGTCGCGGGCGCCGTCGCACTCCGCGAGGCCACCGCGCGGCGCCGGCACCGGCGCCGCGGCGAGGTGCACGCGGCCCACCCGCACGAGCACGGCCCGCGCTGCGGCCACCCGGCCGTGCCGCACGGCGACCACGTCGACTACGACCACGACGGCCACCTGCACGCGCCGCACATGACCGGCACCGGCGTCCACTACGACGAGCACGGGACGGTCACCGCTCCGACGGGTCAGGGTGCGACCGGGAGCACCCGATGAGCGTGGCGGAGCAGCCGGAGGCCGGCGCGCGGCGGCACAGCCGTCAGCGCAGCGCGGTGCTCGCGCTGCTCGACGAGCTGGACGGGTTCCGCAGCGCCCAGGACCTGCACGCGCTGCTGCGCGCCCGCGGGGACGCCGTGGGCCTGGCGACGGTCTACCGGGCCCTGCAGGCGCTGGTCGACGACGGCCTGCTCGACGTGCTGCGCGGCCAGGACGGCCAGGCCGCCTACCGGCGCTGCTCCCCCAGCCACCATCACCACCTGGTGTGCCGGTCGTGCGGCCGGACGGAGGAGGTGGCCGACCCACCGGTCGAGCGCTGGGCGGCCCGGATCGCCGCCGAGCACGGGTTCGTCGACGTCCAGCACGACGTCGAGGTCTTCGGCACCTGCGGCGCCTGCGCTCAGCGGTAGGGGTCGGTCACCTCGCGCAGCCGGGTCAGCGCCGCGCGCAGCGTCGCGGTGGCCTCCTCCCCCAGGTGGGCGGTCCACTCGGCCTCGACCTCGGCCTCCAGCCGCCGGGCGACTGCCACGGCGGCCCGGCCCCGCTCGGCCATCCGGACCAGCCGGGCACGGGCGTCGGTCGGATCGGGCACCCGCTCGACGTAGCCGCAGCGCACGAGGGAGTCCACCAGGGAGCCGGCGGTCTGCTTGGTCACCAGCGCCTGCTCGGCCAGATCGGTGAGACGGGTGCCGGCGGGCCCGATGCGTGCCGCGATCCGCCCCTGGGCCGGGGTGAGGTCGTCGAAGCCGGCGGCGGCCAGCCCGGCCAGGATCCGGGCCTCCATGGCCCGGTACGGGTAGAAGCACAGGAGGCCCAAGTTCTGGCGCTCGCTGTCGGAGGGAAGGTCGGACTCGGCCACGGAACCCCTTTGACGAACGGTCAGCTCATCTGACTAGATGGTCAGGGCATCGTACCAATCGCGGGAGTCGCCATGGACGTCGACGAGGTGTGGCGGACGATCGTCGCGGAGCGGCGGAGCCTCGCCGACCTGCTCGACGATCTCTCCCCGGAGGAGTGGGAGACGCCGTCCCTCTGCGACGCCTGGCGGGTGCGCGACGTCGCCGCGCACCTCACCCTCGCCCAGATGGGCCCGTGGCCGGCCCTGCGGGAGACCGTCCGGGCGCGGGGCAGCTTCGACCGCATGATCCGGGATTCCGCGTTGCGCGTCGGCCCGCTACCGCCCGCCGAGTACGGCCGGCGGATCCGGGCGATGGTCGGCTCCCGGCGCCGCGCACCCTTGATCAGCCCGCTGGAGCCGCTGACCGACGTCCTCGTGCACGGTCAGGACGTCGCGGTGCCGCTAGGACGGGACCGGCCGGTGCCCCCGGCGGCCGCAGCCGCCTCGGCGACCCGGGTCTGGCAGCTGCCCTTCCCCTTCCACGCCCGGCGGAGGTTGGCCGGCCTGCGCCTCCGGGCCACCGACAGCGACCTCGACCTGGGGGACGGCGCCGCCGTCGAGGGGACCACCGGCGACCTGCTCCTGCTGCTGACCGGCCGCACCGCCGCCCTCGGCCGGCTATCCGGCCCGGGCGTGCAGCATCTTCCGGCGGCAGACGGCCGTCGCGAGTCCCGATGAGGAGGACGCCATGACATGGGGCGTGACCATGGACGTGCCCGAGCCGGTGGAGCTCTACGACTCCGTGCACCGGGCCCTGCTGGAACGGACCGACGGCGTCGTCGACGGCCTGCTCGTGCACCTCGCCCGGCAGACCGGGGACGGCTTCCAGGTGGTCGAGGTGTGGGAGTCGCGCGAGGACTTCGAGCGCTACAGCGCGGAGATCGTCGGACCGGTCGCCACCGAGGTGCTGCACGGGCGGCCACGCCGGCCCACGGTGGTCACCCCGTTCGCCGTCCGCGGCCTGGTCCTCCCCCGCGCCGGCATCGCCGTCTGACCCACCTGCTCAGGTCAGCGTCCGGGTGCCGGGCGGCAGCACGCCACCGCCGACCATGTCGACGACGGCGTCCTGCAGGGCGGTGAGAGCGACCCGCTGGGTGTACGGGCCGGTGGAGACGCGGGCGACGCCGAGCTCCTGCAGCTCGCGGGCCGGCAGCGAGGCACCCGGCACGCTGATCAGCGTGAGCCGGTTGCGGCCGAGGCCCTCGACCACCGTCTCGATCTCCTCGCGGGCCACCAGCCCGGGCACGAACACCACCGGGGCACCGACCTCGAGGAACGCCCGGCCGCGGCGGACCGCCTCGGCGAGCAGCTCTGCCCTGTCGGCGCCGGCCCCGGCCCGCAGGAGGGCGTCGGTGCGCGCGTTGAGGACGAAGTCGATGCCGGCGTCGCGCCCCGCGCGCAGCACCGCCTCGACGGCGGCGACCGCCTCGTCCAGCGGCTTCATCTGGTCCTCGAGGTTGCCGCCGACGGCCCCCGCGGCGATGGCCCGGCGGGTCGTCCCGCCGGGATCGCCGTAGCCGGCCTCCAGGTCCATGCTCACCGGCAGCTCCACGGCGGCGGCGATCCGCCCGACCATGTCCAGGTGGAGGTCCAGCGGGATGTTCTCGCCGTCCTCGTAGCCGAAGGTCGCCGCGATGCCGTGGCTGGCGGTGGCCAGGGCCCGCACGCCGTCGGTACCGGCCACCACCCGGGCCGAGGCGACGTCCCACACGTTGGTGAGGACCAGGATCTCCGGGGCGGCGTGCAGGTCGAGGAGGGCGCGGGCGCGCGTCACGAGGTCGGTCACGACGGCGACCGTAGCCAGGTCAGCGGTCGCGGAGCGCGCGCAGGGCGCTCTTGCGCGCCTCGCCGGTGAGCCGGTCGAGGAAGAGCTTCCCGTCGAGGTGGTCGACCTCGTGCTGCAGGCACCGGGCCATCAGGCCGCTGCCCTCCAGCCGCAGCGGCTTCCCGTGCACGTCGAACCCCTCCACGACGGCGTGCATGGCGCGCACGGTGGGCGCCCAGATGCCGGGCACCGACAGGCAGCCCTCGTCGCCGTCCTGCGTCTCCTCCGACAGCTCGACGATGCGCGGGTTCACCATGTGCCCGATGACACCGTCGATGTTGTAGCTGAACGCGCGCAGGCCCACCCCGATCTGGGTGGCGGCCAGCCCGGCCCGGCCGGGGTGGTCGACGGTCTCGAGAAGGTCGCGGACGAGCGCGGCGAGCTCCCGGTCGAACGAGCGCACCGCGTCGGCGGGGGTGCGGAGGACGGGGTCACCGACTTCGCGGATGGGGCGGATCGTCACCCCGGCAGTCTCTCAGCCCCCGCTCGAGGGCACGCTCGCCCCTGCCGAGGGGGCCGCTCCCCACCCCCGCCGCACCGACGTGCGGCAGCGCCGGAGGTCGTCGCCGGCGCCCACGCAGCCGGCCACGGTGAGCTCCGGACCGTGCTGGGCCAGCGCCTGCGCCGGGAGCACGTCGGTCAGCACCAGCAGGACCAGCCCGTGGCCCGCCGCCCAGATCCGCGTCGCCACGGCCACGGGGTCGGCGTCGTCGGAGAACCGCCCGGCCGCCCGCGCACGCCCGGCCGCCTCGACCAGCCGGCCGAACGTCGCGTCCGCGGCTGCCGGGTCCTCGAGGTCGGCCGCCGCGTCGAACATCGCCCGGTACAGGAAGGGATCGGCCTGCGCGGCCGCGACGTACGCCGCCCCGAGGGCGGCGAGGTCGCGCACGGGGTCGTCGGTGGCCGGCACGTCGGCCAG
>NZ_JAAGWG010000017.1 GCF_010682065.1 Blastococcus saxobsidens | reverse complement strand
TCGCGCGGCCAGCCGGGTGAACCCCTCCTGGCGGACCGCCCGCCACAGCCCCGGCATCCCGCCGAAGTGCGTGTAGAGGGCGGTGGTGGAGGTGCCGGCCCGGTCGGCGAGCGATCGGGCGGTGACCGGCAACCGGCCGGCGAGCATCTCCGCCGCGGCCTCCACCAGGGCGGTGCGGACGGCGGGATCGGCGACGCGAGGCATGTTGCGCAGCATACCGTAACGGTGTTGCATAACGCCCATCACCACCCCACCGAGGAGGACGCCATGACCGTCGAGCTGCACAACCCCCCGGGGATCCCGGCTCCCGAGTTCTACCGCCAGATGGCCGTGACCAGCGGCTCCCGGACGGTCTACCTGGCCGGGCAGGTCGCCCGCACGGCCGACGGCACGCCCGTGGGGCCGGGCGATCTCGCCGCCCAGGTCGAGCAGGCCTACGTCAACGTGGCCACCGCACTGGCGGCGGTGGGCGGCACGTTCGACCACGTCGCCAAGCTGACCGTCTACGTCGTGGACTGGACGCCGGACTTGCTGCCCGATCTCGGCGCGGGAGTCGGGCGGGCAGCCGCACGGCTCGGCGTGGACCCAACCAAGCCCGTGACCCTGATCAGCGTGACGGGGCTCGGCGAGCCGGACCTCCTGGTCGAGGTCGACGCCATCGCCGTCCTGCCGTAGCGCTCAGCGCCGGCCGACCAGCACCATCTCGTCGCGGTGCACGACCTCCCGCCGGTGCTCCGGCGGCAGGTCACCGGTCTTGCGCCCGAGGAGGGAGGGCATGTCCCGGGCGTCGTAGGCGACCAGGCCCCGGGCGACGACGGCGCCGTCGGGCCCGACCAGCTCGACCGGGTCGTCGGCCAGGAACTCGCCGGCCACCCCGGTGATGCCGGCGGCCAGCAGGGAGGCGTGCCGCTCGCGGACGGCGGTGACCGCACCGTCGTCCAGGATCAGCCGGCCGCGCGGGCGGCTGGCGTAGCGGAGCCAGAACTGGCGCGCGCTGGGCCGCTTGCCCATGGGGGCGAACAGCGTGCCCACCTGGTGCCCGGCGAGCGCACCGGCGGCCTGCGGGGTGGAGGTGACGACGACGGGGACGCCGGCGTGCGCCGCGATGAACGCCGCCTCCACCTTGGTCGCCATCCCGCCGGTGCCCACCCCGTTGCGGGTGGCCGACCCGAGGGTGACCGCGGCGAGGTCGGCGGGATCCCGCACCGTGTCGACCAGCTGGGCCGGGCCGGTGCGCGGGTCGCCGTCGTAGACGCCGTCGACGTCGGAGAGCAGCACCAGGGCCTCGGCCCGGGAGACGTGCGCGACCAGCGCGGCCAGCCGGTCGTTGTCGCCGAAGCGGATCTCCTCGGTGGCGACCGTGTCGTTCTCGTTGACAATCGGCAGCACCCCGAGGGCCAGCAGCCGGTCGACGGTCTGGCGGGCGTTGCGGTAGTGGCTGCGACGGGTCAGGTCGTCGGCGGTCAGCAGCACCTGCCCCACGGTCAACCCGTGCCGGCCGAAGGCGTCGGCGTAGGTCTGCACCAGGCGCAGCTGCCCGACGCTGGCCGCTGCCTGCGCGGTGGCCAGGTCACGCGGGCGCCCGTCGAGGCCCAGCGGCGCCAGACCGGCCGCGATGGCGCCGGAGGAGACCAGCACGACCTCGCGGCCCGCGCCCCGCACGGCGGCGAGCACGTCCACCAGCGCCGTCAGCCGGTCGGCGTCCAGCCCGCCGGCGAGCGTGGTGAGCGACGAGGACCCGACCTTCACCACGACCCGCCCCGCGCCGGCGATCTCCGGGCGTGCGGCGGTGGTCGCGCCGGTCACCGGTCGCCGTCCACCAGGGCCTCGCCGGCCGTCGCCCCGTCGACCGGGGCGTCGTCGTCCGCGTCGTCCTCGTCGTCGTCGATGTCGGTGTCGTCCAGGCCGGACAGGTCCTCGTCGGTCCAGCCCTGGTCGGACACCTCGAACGGCGTGCGGCGGGCCTTCTTGGCGGCGAGCCGCTCGGCCGCGCCCAGGCGCTCGTTGTTCTCCAGCCGGTTGTCGGTGCCCCGGCCACCCAGGCCGGCCGACTCCTCGGCGGTGAGCGTCCCGGCGGGCAGCGTCGGCGCCCAGTCGAAGGTGACGCCGCCGATGGTGACCGCGTCCCCCTCACGGGCGCCGGCCTTGGCCAGCTGCTCCTCGACGCCCAGCCGGTTGAGCCGGTCGGCGAGGAACCCGACCGCCTCGTCGTTGGTGAAGTCGGTCTGGCGCACCCAGCGCTCGGGCTTGACGCCGCGGACGACGAAGCCGTCCGCGTCGTCGGGGTCGCGCTCGACAGTGAAGCCGGAGTCGTCGACGGCGCGCGGCGTGAGCGTGATCCGGACCGGCTCGGGGGCCGGCAGCGCCGCCCGGTGCTCCTCGACCGCCGCGGCGAGGGCGAAGCCGAACTCCTTGAGCCCCTCGCCGGTGGCCGCGCTGACCGCGTAGACGGCCAGGCCACGGGCCTCCAGCGTCGCCCGCACCAGGTCGACCAGCTCGCGCCCGTCGGGCACGTCGATCTTGTTCAGGACGGCGATGCGCAGCCGGCCGACGAGGTCGAGCTCCTCGCCGCCGTATTCGGCGAGCTCGTGCTCGAGGGCCTCGATGTCGCTCTCGGGGTCGCGGCCGGGCTCCATGGTCGCCATGTCGACGACGTGCACCAGCACGGCGCAGCGCTCGACGTGGCGGAGGAACTGCAGCCCCAGGCCCTTGCCGGTGGAGGCGCCGGGGATGAGGCCCGGCACGTCGGCCATCGTGTAGACGGTGTCGCCGGAACGGATCACGCCGAGGTTGGGCACCAGCGTCGTGAACGGGTAGTCGGCGATCTTCGGGCGCGCCGAGGACATGGCGGCGACCAGCGAGGACTTGCCGGCCGACGGGTACCCGACCAGGCCGACGTCGGCGATGCTCTTGAGCTCCAGCACGGCGTCGAAGGCCTCGCCCGGCTCGCCGAGCAGCGCGAAGCCGGGGGCCTTGCGGCGGGCGTTGGCCAGCGCGGCGTTGCCGAGGCCGCCCTTGCCGCCGTGCGCGAGCACGACGCGGGTGCCGGCGCCGACGAGGTCGGCGATCTGCCGACCGTCCGGGGTGGTCACCACGGTGCCCTCGGGCACGCGCAGCACGCGGTCCTCACCGCGGGCGCCGTGCCGGTTGCTGCCGGCGCCGGGACGGCCGTTGGCCGCCTTCTGGTGCGGGCGGTGGTGGAAGTCGAGCAGGGTGTGCGCGCTGGGGTCGACCTCGAGGACGACGTCCCCGCCGTCCCCGCCGTTCCCCCCGTCGGGCCCACCGAGCGGCTTGTACTTCTCGCGGTGCACCGAGGACACCCCGTGCCCGCCGTTACCGGCGGCGACGTGGATGGTGACCCGGTCGACGAAAGCGGCCATGTGTGTCGAGCGGACGAATCCGCGCCGCCTCCTACCTACCTGTCAAGCGCCACGAGCGCACGGGCCACAGGCCCGTGCGCTCGTGAGCGGAACTGCTACGGAAGTTCAGGCCTCGACCGCGGAGATCGAGATCGTCTTGCGTCCCCGCTTGGTGCCGAAGGTGACCGAGCCGGCGGCGAGCGCGAACAGCGTGTCGTCGCTGCCCCGGCCGACGCCGAGACCCGGGTGGAAGTGGGTCCCGCGCTGACGGACGATGATCTCGCCGGCCTTCACGAGCTGGCCGCCGAAGCGCTTGACGCCGAGGCGCTGCGCGTTCGAGTCGCGGCCGTTGCGGGAGGACGAAGCGCCCTTCTTGTGTGCCATGTCGTCGTCAGCCCTTCGAGATGTCGCGGACCACGACGCTGGTCAGGGGCTGACGGTGCCCCTGCCGCTTGTGGTAGCCGGTCTTGTTCTTGAACTTGTGGATGTGGATCTTCGGGCCCTTGCCGTGCTCGACGATCTCACCGGTCACGGTTACCTTGGCCAGGGCCGCCGCGTCGCTGGTGACGGTGTCACCGTCGACCAGGAGGATGGCCGGGAGAGCGACCTTGTCGCCCGCCGCACCAGCCAGGCGGTTGATCGTGAACGTGTCGCCCACGGCCACCTTGTGCTGGCTGCCGCCGGCCTTCACCACTGCGTACACCACTGACTCCTCGTTCGCTTCTACGTCAAGCTCTGTGTCCGGCGCGCACGACCGGGGGGCGCCGGGTGCTTGGACTGGCTGCGCACGCCGTCCCGGCGGCGCCCGGAAGCGCCTGCGCGGTGGCGCAGCAACCCGACCAGCGTACCCGATCGAAGGACCGCGTTCTCCTCACCCCTCGCACGCTCGGGGCGAGCCTCTGGACGGGGCCTCAGGCGGGTGGGCCCGCCGGACGGCTGGCGGCCCGGCGGCGGCGCGGACGGGAGGGCGCCACGGGCGCCTCCTCGTCCGCGGGAGCCGGGGCCACGGAGGCCTCGGCACCGGCGTCGGTGCGGTGCGCGACGCTGTCGGGGGTCACGTCCGCGGCCGTGGTGGCCGGGGTGATCGGCACCGCGTCCTGCTCCGGCACCTCGACCGCACCGACCTCACCGGCCGGCAGCACGTCGTCGGCCTCCGTCTCGGCGGGCGCCGCCGGGACCGGGACGGTCTCGGGCAGCGGCTGGACGGTGGCCACGTGGCCCGGCGGGTCGAGCGGGAGCACGGGCGGCACGACCTCCTCGACCGTCTCGGCGGACCCGTCGGCGACCGGCTCGGCCGGCGCGCGGCCGTCCGTGGCGAGGCCCTCCGTGGCGGTGTCCTCCGTCGCGGTGTCCTCCGTGGTGGTCCCGGCCAGCACGGCGGCGTCCTCGGCCGCGCGGTCCTCCCCCGACTGGCCGCGGTTGCGGCGACCCCGGTTGCGGCGACCCCCGCTGCGCGAGCCCTCGGACGACTCGCCGTCGGCAGCGGCCTCCGGTGCCGCCGGGGCGGTCGCGTCGGCACTCTCGTCGTTGCCGGTCTCCGGCGCGGACTCCTTGCCGGCCTCCCGGGCCTGGTCCCTGCCGCCCCGGTTCCGGCCTCCGTCGGACTCCCTGCCTCCGCCGTCCTTGGCGCCGGAGTCCTTGGGGCTGCCGGCGTCCTTGGCGCCGCCCCCGTTGCCGCCCCCGTTGCCGCGGCGCTTCTCGTCCGCCGGGTCGGTGCTCACGATGATCCCGCGGCCACGGCAGTGGTCGCACGGCTCGGAGAAGACCTCGAGCAGGCCCTGGCCGACCCGCTTGCGGGTCATCTGCACCAGGCCCAGCGAGGTCACCTCGGCGACCTGGTGCTTGGTCCGGTCGCGGCCCAGGCACTCGGTGAGCCGCCGCAGCACGAGGTCGCGATTGCTCTCCAGCACCATGTCGATGAAGTCGATGACGATGATGCCGCCGATGTCGCGCAGCCGGAGCTGGCGGACGATCTCCTCGGCCGCCTCCATGTTGTTGCGCGTCACCGTCTGCTCGAGGTTGCCGCCGGAGCCGGTGAACTTGCCGGTGTTGACGTCGACGACGGTCATGGCCTCGGTGCGGTCGATGACCAGCGAACCACCGCTGGGCAGCCAGACCTTGCGGTCGAGCGCCTTGGCCAGCTGCTCGTCGATCCGCAGGTCGTGGAAGACGTCGCCCTGGCCGGTGTAGCGGGACAGCCGCTCGGTCAGCTCCGGGGAGACGTGCGCGACGTAGGCCTCGACGGTGTCCCACGCGTCGTCGCCCTGGACGACGAGCTCCTTGAAGTCCTCGTTGAAGACGTCGCGGATGACGCGGATGGCCAGGTCGGGCTCGCCGTACAACAACGACGGCGCGTTCCCGGAGCCGTTCTGGAGGGACTCCGCCTTCTTCTGGATGACGTCCCACTGCGCCGTCAGCCGGTTGACGTCGCGGGTGAGCTCCTCCTCCGAGGCGCCTTCCGCGGCGGTCCGGATGATGACGCCGGCGTCCTCGGGGACGATCCGCTTGAGGATGTCCTTGAGGCGCTGGCGCTCGGTGTCGGGCAGCTTGCGGCTGATCCCGGTCATCGAGCCGCCGGGCACGTAGACCAGGAAGCGCCCGGGCAGGTTGATCTGCTGGGTCAGCCGGGCGCCCTTGTGGCCGATCGGGTCCTTCGTCACCTGGACCAGGATCTTGTCGCCGGACTTGAAGGCGGTCTCGATCGAGCGCTGCTTGCCCGACAGGCCCGCGGCGTCCCAGTTGACCTCACCGGCGTAGACCACGGCGTTGCGGCCCTTGCCGATGTCGACGAACGCCGCCTCCATGCTGGGCAGCACGTTCTGCACCCGGCCGAGGTAGACGTTGCCGGCGAAGGACGTCGCCTGCGCCTGGGTCACGTAGTGCTCGACGAGGACGTCGTCCTCGAGCACGGCGATCTGGGTCCGCTCCCCGCGCTGCCGGATGACCATCTTGCGGTCCACGGCCTCGCGGCGGGCGAGGAACTCCGACTCGGTCAGGATCGGCTGGCGACGACGCCCGGTGTCCCGGCCGTCCCGCCGGCGCTGCCGCTTGGCCTCCAGCCGGGTGGAGCCGGCGATGCCACGGACGTCGTCGTCGCTGGTGCTGCGACCGTTGCGGCCCGCGCGCTCGGGCCGGTCGTCGTCGTCGCTGTCGTCCGAGCTGTCGTCACCGGAGGCGCTGCCGCTGCGGCGCCGCCGACGGCGGCGCCGACGGGTGCTCGATCCGCTCGAGGACTCCTCGCCCTCGCCGTCACCCTCGTCGTCGGACTCCGCCGACTCGTCGGCGCGCTCCGCGTCCTCGTCCTCGTCGGCCTCGGGGCGCTCGTCACCGTTCTCGTCCTCGGCGCTGTCCTCACCGCTGCGGCCGCGGCCGCGGCCACGACGGCCCCGACGGCGCCGACGGCTGGCCGAGGAACCGGTCTCGTCGGAGTCGTCGCCGGAGTCACCGCGCTCGTCGGCGTCCTCGCCCTGCTCGTCCTCGATGAGGTCGGTGTCGGCCTCCGGCTGCTCGACCGGACGGCGCCCGCGGGAGCGGCTGCGCCGGCCGCGGGGGACCTCCTCGACCTCGTCCTGCTCGGAGTCGCGGGCCGAGGTCGCTTCCTCGACGAGCTCGGGGTCCGGCGACTCGGCGGGGCGGCGGCTGCGGCGGCGCGGCGCGACCGGCACGTCAGCCGGGGGCGCCATGAAGCTGATGAAGGCGGGGACGGGCGCGGCGGGGGCGACGGCGACCGGCTCGGCGGCGCTGGGCTCCGCCGCTCCGGCGGGCCGGGTGGCGCGGCGGCGCGGACGGGCGACGACGGCCGTGGGCTCCGGCGAGCTGAACTGCGCGCCGAAGGGCGACCGCACCGGCTCGTGCTCGTCGTCCTCAGCCTCGACCTCGACCTGAGCCTGAGCCTCGGTCCCGGCCCCGTCGGGCCCGGGCTCGCCGGTCCCGGCCTCGTCGGTCTGGGTCTCGTCGGCCGGGGCCTCGCTGCCGGCGGACTCGGCCGGCGCCCCTTCGTCGGGGGTGGCCGGCATGCCGGTCACCTCGGCCTCGGCGGGCTGCGGGGTGCCCGGGTCCACGCCGGCGCCGGTCGCGGCCTCGTCGTTCTCGGGGTTCGTGTGGTCGGTGTCAGCCACGAGGGCTCTCGCCTCCTGTGTGGTGCTCCCGGGCGCCGATCGGAACGACTGGCGGCCGCGCAGGTGCACGGGTTGGGCGGGGCGAGCCGCCGCGCGGGGTACGGCGGTCAGGCTCGCCCTGCGGAAGTCTGATGCGGCTCCCGCGCGGCGGTTGCCGCTACCGGGGGCCGGAATGCTGTGGTGCGCGCGCCCGGTGGTGCTGGGCGCGGGTGGTGCCGGTCCTTGCGGGTGGTGCGGTGGTCTGGGTCGCCCGGAGCCGGTTGGCCCGGAGCGGGTCGCGTCACGTCTGGCAGCCGTGTCGCTCGACGGCGTCGGCCCCGGAGGGCTCCGCCGGTCAGACCGTGGCGTGCTCCTCCTGGACGGAGGACCGCGCCTCGCGGTCGGGACCGAGCGGGTCGGCCACGGTCCCGGTGTCGTCGAGCCGGCCCTGCGCCTCACGCACGGCCCGTGGGGGCGACGGCGGGCGCAGGTCGGCGACGGCAGCCAGTGCGGCCAACACGTCGTCCGGTCGTACAGCGGGCGTGACCTGCCGGACGACCATGTGCAGTATGGCACAACCTGCCTCCTCGGCCGCCGACGCGCTGGCCACGGCGGGGCGCGCGTCGATGTCCTTGAGGCCGTTCTTGGTGCGCTTGGCGACGGTCACGACGTCGCTGGCGAGGAACTGCTCCACGGCCGGCTGCAGCTCCGCCAGGCTCACTCCCGGCAGCTCCACCCGCCAGACCGAGGTGTCGATGCGGTCGGCCAGCGAGCCGGTCCCCTGCCCGGCCTCGACGCACTCGAGGACGGCGATGTCCTCCGGGAGGGCGGCGTCCAGCGCGGCCCGCACCGCCTCGGGCTCGCAGCGGATCGCGACCCCGATCTCCAGGTACTCCGCCTCGCTCGCCGACCCGGTGGGGGCGGCTCCGATGTAGGAGATCTTCGGGTGCGGGCTGAACCCGGCCGAGAACGCCATCGGCACCTGGGCGCGGCGCAGCGACCGCTCCAGGGCGCGGGCCAGGTCGCGGTGCGAGGCGAACCGCAGCCGGCCCCGCTTGGCGTAGCGGATCCGGAGCTTCTGGACGGTCGGCGGCGGCGGCGGGCCGTCGGGCTGACGGGCCATCAGACGACGGTGAGCGGCAGCAGGCTGCGCCCGGTGGGGCCGATCTGGATCTCGGTCCCCATCGTCGGGCAGACCCCGCAGTCGTAGCAGGGGGTCCACCGGCAGTCGGCGACCTCCTCCTCGGAGAGCGCCTCCTGCCAGTCGTCCCAGAGCCACTCCTTGTCCAGCCCCGAGTCCAGGTGGTCCCAGGGCAGGATCTCGTGCTGGGTGCGCTCGCGGGTGGTGTACCAGTCGAGGTCCACGCCGAAGCCCGCCAGCTCCTCGGTGGCGGCGCCGACCCAGCGGTCGTAGGAGAAGTGCTCGCTCCAGCCGTCGAACTTGCCGCCCTCGCGCCACACCCGCTCGATGACCCGGCCGACGCGGCGGTCACCGCGGGACAGCAGGCCTTCGATCACGCCCGGCTTGCCGTCGTGGTAGCGCAGCCCGATGGAGCGGCCGATGCGCCGGTCGGCGTTGATCGCCTGCCGCAGCACCCGCAGCCGGTGGTCGATCGTCTCGGCGCTGGCCTGGCTCGCCCACTGGAACGGCGTGTGCGGCTTGGGCACGAAGCCACCGATGGAGACGGTGCAGCGGATGTCCTTGCGCCCGCTGGCCTCCCGGCCGGCGCGGATCACCTCGACCGCCAGCTCGGCGATCTCCAGCACGTCCTCGTCGGTCTCGGTGGGCAGACCGCACATGAAGTAGAGCTTCACCTGGGTCCAGCCGTTGGCGTACGCCGTCGTCACCGTGCGGACGAGGTCCTCCTTGGACACCGTCTTGTTGATGACCCGGCGGATCCGCTCGCTGCCGCCCTCGGGCGCGAAGGTGAGGCCGCTGCGCCGACCGTTGCGGGACAGCTCGTTGGCCAGCGTGACGTTGAACGCGTCGACGCGGGTGCTGGGGAGGCTCAGGCTGACCTTGGAGTCCTCGTAGCGGTCGGCCAGCTCCTTGGCGACCTGCCCGATCTCGGAGTGGTCGGCGCTGGACAGCGACAGCAGCCCGACCTCCTCGTAGCCGGTGGCCTTGAGGCCCTGCTCGACCATGGAGCCGATGCCGGTGATCGTCCGCTCGCGGACCGGGCGGGTGATCATCCCGGCCTGGCAGAAGCGGCAGCCGCGCGTGCAGCCGCGGAAGATCTCCACGCTCATCCGCTCGTGCACGCTCTCGGCGAGCGGCACCAGCGGCGTCTTCGGGTAGGGCCACTCGTCGAGGTCCATGACGGTGCGCTTGCCGACCCGCTCGGGGACGTCGTCGCGGGTGCGGGTGACGGCGGCGATGGTGCCGTCGGCGCCGTAGGTGACGGCGTAGAAGCGCGGCACGTAGACGCCGTCGACGCGGGCCAGGCGGGCCAGCAGCTCCTCGCGCCCACCCGGGCGTCCCTGGGCCTTCCACGCCTTGACGACGTCGGTGATGTCACCGACGGCCTGCTCGCCGTCGCCGAGGGCGGCGCAGTCGACGAAGTCGGCGACCGGCTCGGGGTTGAACGCGGCGTGCCCGCCGGCGACGACGACGGGGTGCGTCTCGTCCCGGTCGACGACGTGGACCGGGACGCCCGCGAGGTCGAGGGCCTCGAGCAGGTTCGTGTACCCCAGCTCGGTGGCGAAGCTGACGCCGAGCAGGTCGAAGTCGCGCACCGAGCGGTGGCCGTCGACGGTGAACTGGGGGACGCCGTTCTCCCGCATCAGCCCGGCCAGGTCGGGCCACACCGCGTAGGTGCGCTCGGCGAGGACGTCGGGGCGCTCGTTGAGCACCTCGTACAGGATCATCAGGCCCTGGTTGGGCAGCCCGACCTCGTAGGCGTCGGGATACATCAGCGCCCAGTGGACGTCGGCGGACTCCCACGGCTTCACCTGGGCGTTGAGTTCACCGCCCACGTACTGGATGGGCTTCTGGACCTGGGCCAGCAAGGGCTCGAGTCGCGGGTACAGCGACTCGCCCGTGGCAGTGCGGAGCTCTGCAGTCATGACCGGTCCAGGGTAGACGGCTCTCTGCGTTCCTCCTCCCCCTCGCGGGGTGCCGCGGTCCCGGGCCCGGCGCGGCGTGCCTGCCGGCGCCCGGCGTTCCCGCCCGCGCGCGCGGCAGACTGGACGTCCCGACGAGCGAGAAGGAGGTCCGGCGTGGAGCGACGGACGACCGACCACGGACGGCTGGCACTGGTCGGCGGGGTCGTGGTGGTGCTGGCCACGCTGGGCCTCATGGCGACGGCCATCGGCCACGACTCCACGCAGGGCGGCGCAGGCACCGTCCTGGCCGCGGCGTCCTGGATCGGCCTGCTGGTGGGCATCGTGCTGGTCGCGGTCGCGGTGGTCCGCTCGTCGAGGTGATCCGCTCGTCGAGGTGATCCGCTCGTCGAGCTGATCGGCGTGCCGGCTGCGGGGCCGGCGCGCGACCTGTCCCCCGCGACTTCGGGGAAGTAGCTGCTCCAGCGGGCTGACGGGCAGCAACTTCCCCGGAGTTGCCGTCGGCTTGCGCTGAGCGGTGAACAGCACTGTTGCTGGTCGTCGCATTAATGCTACGGTTCGTCGTATGGGAAGACAGCCGAAGAGCGATGCGGACCGCGTGCACGACCGCATCGCCGTCCTCCGCGCCGACCGGGGGGTCAGCCGCAGGGAACTCGCGGAGGCCGTGGGGGTCCATCCGCAGACCATCGGCTACGTGGAGCGCGGCGAGTACAGCCCGTCGCTGGCGCTGGCACTGCGCATCGCGCGGTTCTTCGGCCTCCCGGTCGAGGCGATCTTCTCGCTGGACCCCCTGCCCTCACTCAGCCAGGAACTCCTCAGGAGGACACCGTGAGCATCTCCCCGGACCAGACCTACCTCGCCCGCACCTTCGACGACGGCCGGTACGCGTGGGCCCGCAGGCGCCCGGTCCGCCGGCGCGCGGTGGCCGCCCAGATCGCATTGTTCCTGGCGCTGGTCGTGGCCACGCTGATCTGCGCGGCCACCACGGGCTGGTCGACGTGGTTCTTCCTCGTGTGGACGGCGGGCATGCTCGGGTTCATCCCGCTGCACTCACTGCTCAACCTGAGCATCCGCGGGGTGTTCGACCGGAGCAGCCGCTCGATGGACGAGCACCAGCAGGAACTGCGGGAACGCTCGTACGTGGCAGTGGCGTGGCCTGCGTGGGGGCTCAACTTCACCGCGTTCGCCGGCGCGGTCACGCTCGTCGCCCTGACCGATGAGATCGGGCTCGGGCTGTGCCTCGGGTTCCTGCTGTGGATGGCCGCCGGGCTGCTGGCCTACTGGCACCTGGCCTGGACGGCGCCCGACGAGCCGGCCGACGCCGACCTTTGACGCACGCGGCGGCCCCCTCGCAGGGCCCGCCGCGAGCGTGCGAGCGGTGAGGAGCGAGGGGGTCCTTACCCCAGGTCGGGGAAGAAGAGCGCCACCTCGCGCGCGGCGGACTCGGGCGAGTCGGAGCCGTGCACGATGTTGTTCTGCACCTCGAGGGCGAAGTCGCCGCGGATGGTGCCGGGGAGGGCCTTGACCGGGTCGGTGGCGCCGGCCAGGGCGCGGAACGCCTCGATGGCGCGGGGGCCCTCGACCACCAGGGCGAGCAGCGGGCCGCCGGTGATGAACTCGACGAGGTCGCCGAAGAAGGGCCGCTCGCGGTGCTCGGCGTAGTGGGTCTCGGCGACCTCGCGGGGCAGCGTCCGCAGCTCGGCGGCGACCAGGCGGAGGCCCTTGCGCTCGAGGCGGGTGATCACCTCGCCCACGAGACCACGGGCGACGCCGTCGGGCTTGACCAGGACGAGAGTGCGTTCAGTCACGGGGCCGGAGCCTACGTGGTGGTCGGGCCCCCGCCGTCGGCGTCACTCGTCCGGGCCTCCGCCACGGGGGCGAACCGGCTCCCGACGAGCTCCTTGCGGACCTGCAGCAGGTAGAGCCAGATGAGCACGAAGGCGCCCCCGACGAACCACATGACGCTGTTCATCAGGCCGGTGAGCAGCAGCGGCACCTGCAGGGCCGTGCCGATCAGCAACCCCCGCTCGCGCCGCTGCACGCCGCTGGACAGGATCAGCAGCAGGGACAGGACGAGCAGCAGCGTGAGCCGCACTCCCCCGAGCCCCTCGTCGGTCTGCGCGATGCCGCGCGGCACGAAGAGGACGGCCAGGCCCTCCAGCACCAGGACGCCGGCCGCGGCGCCGCGCAGCGCCTTGGCCGCCCGGAGCGGGTCGGGTGCCGTCACGGCCTGTTCCTCGCGAACAGGGTGCGGGCCTCACCGGCGGTGACGACGCTGCCGGTGACCAGCACCCCCGAGCCGCCGAGCGCGTTGTCCGGGCCGGCCTCGGCCAGTTCGATCGCCTCGGTGACGGCTTCGGACAGCCGCGGGGAGACGCTCACCCGGTCGGCGCCGAAGATCTCGACGGCCAGCGCACCGAGCTCGTCGGCCGGGATGGCCCGCGGCGAGCTGTTCTGGGTGACGACCAGCTCGGCGCACACCTCCTCCAGCGCCGCGAGCATCCCGGCGACGTCCTTGCCGTGCACCGCCCCGACCACGCCGACCAGGCGGGTGAAGTCGAAGGACTCCCGGAGCGCGGCCACGGTGGCGGCCATCCCGGCCGGGTTGTGCGCGGCGTCGATCAGCACGCTGGGGCTGGTGCGCACGCGCTCCAGCCGGCCCGGGGACCGCACCGACGCGAACGCGGCGCGGACCGTCTCCTGCTCGATGGGCCCGGTGGCGGCGCCGGCGCCGAGGAACGCCTCCACCGCGGCGAGGGCGGTGGCCGCGTTCTGCGCCTGGTGGGCGCCGAACAGCGGCAGGAAGACCTCCTCGTACTCACCCCCGAGGCCCTGCAGCCGGACCTGCTGCCCACCGACGGCGACCGTGCGCTCGAGCACGCCGAACTCGGTGCCCTCGCGGGCCACCACCGCCTCGACCTCCACCGCGCGGCGGACCAGCGCGTCGAGAGCTCCGGGCTCCTGGCGGGCGAGGACGGCGATCGCGTCGGCCTTGATGATCCCGGCCTTCTCGCCGGCGATGGTGGGGACGTCGGGGCCCAGGTACTCCGAGTGGTCCAGCGCCACCGGGGTGACGACGGCGACCCGCGCGTCGGCGACGTTCGTGGCGTCCCAGGTGCCGCCCATGCCGACCTCGATCACGGCGACGTCGACCGGGGCGTCGGCGAACAGCGCGTAGGCCATGCCGACGGTGACCTCGAAGAACGACAGCGGGTGCTCGCCGGCGGCGTCGACCATCTGCACGTACGGGGCGATGTCCTCGTAGACCTCGACGAACCGCTCCGCGCCGACCGGCTCGCCGTCGAGCACGATCCGCTCCCGGACCGACTCCAGGTGCGGGCTGGTGAAGCGGCCCACGCGTAGGCCGAAGCCGCGCAGCAGCTCGTCGATCATGCGGGCCGTCGTCGTCTTGCCGTTGGTGCCGGCCACCTGGATCACCGGCATGGCGCGGTGCGGTGACCCGAGGAGGTCGACCAGGGCGTTGATGCGGGTGAGCGAGGGCTCCAGCCGGCTCTCCGGCCACCTGGCCAGGAGCTCGTTCTCCACCCGGGCCATGTCCCGGGAGCGGTCACCGGTGCTGCCGTTGCTCATCCTGCTCAGGATGCCAGGGGCCCACTACCTACGATGAGGGGCATGACCACCGACATCAGCACCCCGGACGCCGCGGCCCCGGGAGCGGTGCGTGGCGTACCCGAGAAGCCGACGATCGACGGGCTCGAGGAGAAGTGGGTCGGGCGCTGGGCGGCCGAGGACACCTACGGCTTCGACCGCGACGCCGCGCTACAGGCCCCGCGCGAGCAGATCTGGTCGATCGACACCCCGCCGCCGACGGCCAGCGGCTCGCTGCACGTGGGCCACGTCTTCAGCTACACCCACACCGACATCGTCGCCCGCTACCAGCGCATGCGCGGCAAGCACGTCTACTACCCGATGGGCTGGGACGACAACGGCCTGCCGACCGAGCGGCGGGTGCAGAACTACTTCGGCGTCCGCTGCGACCCGGCGCTCCCCTACGACGCGTCGTTCACTCCCCCGGAGAAGCCGGGCAAGGACCAGCAGCCGATCTCGCGCCGGAACTTCGTCGAGCTGTGCATGCAGCTGACGGAGGAGGACGAGGCGGAGTTCGAGAAGCTCTGGCGCCGCGTCGGCCTGTCGGTGGACTGGTCCAACGTCTACCGGACGATCTCGGAGGCCTCCCGGGCCACGGCCCAGCGGATGTTCCTGCAGAACCTGTCCCGCGGCGAGGCCTACGCCCAGGAGGCGCCGACCCTCTGGGACGTCACCTTCCGCACCGCCGTCGCCCAGGCCGAGCTCGAGGACCGCGAGCGCCCCGGCGCCTACCACCGGATCGCCTTCCATCCCGTCTCCGCCCAGCCCGACCCGGCCAGCGGCCCCGACAGCCCGGTGTTCATCGAGACCACCCGGCCCGAGCTGCTGCCGGCCTGCGTCGCGCTGGTCGCCCACCCCGACGACGAGCGCTACCAGCCGCTGTTCGGGAAGACCGTGCGGACGCCGCTGTTCGGCGTCGAGGTGCCGGTCGTGGCGCACCGCCTGGCCGAGCCGGACAAGGGCTCGGGCATCGCGATGATCTGCACCTTCGGCGACCTCAACGACGTCACCTGGTGGCGGGAGCTGCAGCTGCCGACCCGGCCGATCGTCGGCTGGGACGGCCGGATCCTGGCCGACCCGCCGGCCGGGGTCCCGGCGCAGCCCTACGACGAGCTGGCCGGCAAGACCGTGTTCAGCGCGCAGCAGCGGATCGTGGAGCTGCTGCGGGAGTCCGGTGACCTGGCGGGCGACCCGAAGCCGATCACCCACCCGGTGAAGTTCTTCGAGAAGGGCGAGCGCCCGCTGGAGATCGTCACCACCCGCCAGTGGTACATCCGCAACGGCGGCCGCGACGCCGACCTGCGCGACGCGCTGATCTCGCGCGGCCGGGAGATCCAGTGGGTCCCCGAGCACATGCGGCACCGCTACGACAACTGGGTGGAAGGCCTCAACGGCGACTGGCTGATCAGCCGTCAGCGGTTCTTCGGCGTCCCGTTCCCGGTCTGGTACCGCCTGGACGAGGCCGGCGAGCCGGTCCACGACGAGCCGATCCTGGCGCCGGGGTCGGCGCTCCCGGTCGACCCGTCGTCCGACGTCCCGGAGGGCTTCACCGAGGACCAGCGCGGCAAGCCGGGCGGCTTCATGGCCGACCCGGACGTCATGGACACCTGGGCGACGTCGTCGCTGTCGCCGCAGGTCTCCTCCGGCTGGGACACCGACCCCGAGCTGTTCGCCGCGGTCTTCCCGATGGACCAGCGGCCGCAGGCCCACGACATCATCCGGACCTGGCTGTTCTCCACCGTCGTCCGGGCGCACTTCGAGCACGGCACGGTGCCCTGGACGCACGCCACGATCTCCGGCTTCGTGGTCGACCCCGACCGCAAGAAGATGTCGAAGTCCAAGGGCAACGCCACCACCCCGATCGACGTGCTGGAGCGCTACGGCACCGACGCGGTCCGCTGGCGCGCGGCCGGCGCCCGCCCGGGTGCGGACTCGCCGTTCGACGAGGCGCAGATGAAGGTCGGCCGCCGGCTGGCCATGAAGATCCTCAACATCGGCAAGTTCGTGCTGGGCCTGGGCGCCTCGACGTCGCTGACGGCCGCGGACGTGACCGAGCCGATCGACCGGGCGCTGCTCGCCGGCCTGGCCGGGGTCGTCGACGAGGCGACCGCGGCGCTGGAGGCCTTCAACTACACCCGCGCCCTCGAGGTCACCGAGTCCTTCTTCTGGTCCTTCTGCGACGACTACGTGGAGCTGGTGAAGACCCGCGCGTACGGCGACGGGCCCGAGGCCACCTCGGCGCAGGCCGCGCTGGCACGGGCCCTCGACGTGCAGCTGCGGCTGTTCGCCCCGGTTCTGCCCTTCGTCACCGAAGAGGTGTGGTCGTGGTGGCAGGACGGGTCGGTGCACCGCGCGCCGTGGCCGGTCGCCGCCGAGCTGCCGGAGGGCGGTGACCCGGCGGTGGTCCCGGCGGTCGCCGAGGTCCTCTCCCTCGTTCGCAAGGCCAAGTCCGACGCCAAGGTGTCGATGCGCGCCGACGTCGAGAAGGTGACCGTCACGGCGCCGGCCGCGCAGGCC
Organism: Blastococcus saxobsidens; assembly: GCF_010682065.1. Lineage (GTDB taxonomy): Bacteria > Actinomycetota > Actinomycetes > Mycobacteriales > Geodermatophilaceae > Blastococcus > Blastococcus saxobsidens_B. The sequence continues at coordinate 22,396 of NZ_JAAGWG010000017.1, read as the reverse complement.
GCCGCGCTGGAGGCCGGCCGCGCCGACCTCGCCAACGCGGGCCGGATCGCGGAGCTGTCGCTCACCGCCGCCGACGGTCCGCTGCAGGTGGACGTCGTCCTCGCGGAGGTGCCGGAGGCCTGACGCCGCGGCCCGCCCGGGTGTCCCTGGGCGGGCCGTCGCGGGGCGTCAGACGGGACCGGTGGTCCAGGCCGGCGCGGGCCCCATGCCGAGCCGCCAGCGCGCCGCCTCCTCCGACGGGCTGAACGGGCCGAGCGCCAGGCCCAGCGCCCGCAGCTGGGCGCGGGTGACGGCGAGCTGCGCCCTGCCGCCGCGACCGCGCCCCGGAACCCCGGCGCACCCGGCGATCGACGGCGACACCACGTACGCCGCCGCTCCCAACAACCCGCGGTAGACCAGCCGCTCCGGCGCGCTCAGGCCGGGCGGGGCGGCCAGGAACTCGCGCAGGTGGCCGGGCACGGGCCGGAGCTCGGGACCGTAGCCGGCGAGGGCGTCGGCCAGCTCGCCGGCCGTCGTCGGCAGGTCGGTGGCGCCCAGCTGTGTCGCGGCACGGGCCCACTCCCCCACGTAGGCGTCGGGCCAGCCGCGGCCGAAGCGGCGGGTCAGGTCGGCGCCGACCGCCTGCTGGGCAGCGAGGAACGCGTCGGTGAAGGCCAGGTGCACCCAGCGCAGCAGCGCGGGGTCGGACGCCGAGTAGGCCTGGCCGGCGACCCGGCCGCGGACGACCGCGTGCATGCCACGGACCCGCGCCGCCTCGCGCTCGGCCAGCTCGACGGAGCCGAAGGTGCTCACCACCAGCCAGCGGGCGGTCCCGGCCAGCCGCTTCCACGGGTCCTCGCGGTAGGCCGAGTGCCGCTGGACGCCGGCCAGCGCCAGCGGGTGCGCGCCCTGGCCGAGGAGCGCCGCGACGCCGCCGACCAGCGTGGACAGGTCGCCGTGCACGCGCCAGACGATCCCGTCGGGCTCGAACCAGCCGGGGCCGGTGCCGACGAGAGCGATGTCGCGGACCCAGTCCGGCGCGCCGGTCGGGTCGCCGGAGACGCGGGCCCGGAAGGCCTCCCGCGCCTGCTCGGGAAGTGACGTGAGGGCGCGCATGCCCCGAATGTGCCACGTGCCGCCGTGACCCTGCCGTCGCGCGGTCAGCGGGTGAGCTCGACCAGCTTCCGGACCGTGTTCCAGTTCCGGTTGGTGCCCGAGGCGGCCAGCAGCCGGTCCTCCTTCGACCCGCCCGTGGAGCTGCGCTGGATCCCGTCGGGCAGCCACAGGTAGAGCTCGCGACCGCGCAGCTCGTACGCGCCGTCGCCCGCCGGAGGTGCCGCCGCCACGCGGTCGGGGTCGGGGGCCTCCGCGAAGAAGGAGACCGAGTAGCGGGCCGGCTCGGTGACCAGGTGGCCCAGCGGATCCGCGGCGACGACGTCGGCCAGCTGCTCGGCCGTGCGGACGATGACGGGGACGTCGAGGGCGAACTCCTCGGCGATGGCCGCGGTCAGGTCGGCGGCGAGCTCGGCCTCGTCCAGCGCGCTGTCGAGGAGCACGTTCCCGCTGGCCAGGTGCGTGCGGACGCCCTCGTAGCCGCGCTCGGTGAGCACCTCGCGCAGCCTCGGCATGGAGACCCGGCGGGTCGCGCCCAGGTTGATCGCCCGCAGCAGGGCCACGTACCGCGTGGTCACGGGCGCAGGGTAGGCCTCGACGGGGTCGCCGTTGAACGCTGCCGTCCCGCATTCGTGCCCGCTTCGGCTCCCCAGCGTTCAACGGCGGGCTGTGTCCACAGGGCCTCTGCGGCCGGGGTCTCCGGTGCGCCACCCTCTGCGCCGTGCACCGGCTCCCCACGCTCCTGCCCGACGGCGTCGCCCGGCGGGCGGACGTCGTGCGGGCGAGCAGCTCGAGCAGCGTCGCCCGCTGGCTGCGTCGTGGCGACCTGGTGCAACCCCATCCCGGCGTGCTCGTGCTCCCCGACCGGAGCGGGGAATGGGGAATCCGCTCACGCGCCGCGTCGCTCTGGGCCGAGGGTCCGCTGAGCCACCTCTCGGCCGTCACCGCGTGCGGGATGGCCGACCCCCAGCCCGGGCCCGTTCACGTGACGGTCCCGTACGAGCGTTCCCCGGAGCGACGGCCGGACGTGGTGGCCCACCGCACCACCCGCACGATCGTCACGGTCCGGCGCGGTGAGGTCGACATCATCGAGCCGGTCCGCAGCCTGGTCGACGCCTGGGCCTACGCCCACTCCCCCGGTCGGAACCCGCGGAGCCGGCAGCAGGCTCCGGTCGTGCGCCAGGCACTGATCGAGGGGGTGCGGCGCCGTGACGTGCCCGCCGCGGCGCTGCGCCGGGAGTCCGACCGTCGACCACGTCACCCAGGCAGATCGCCGCTGCTGGCGCTCCTCGACCTCCTCGCCGACGGCTGCGAGAGCGAACTGGAGATCTGGGGTGCCGTACGGGTGCTCCCCGGTCCGCCCGACGTGCCGCCACCGGTCCGCCAGCACCGGGTACGGCTGGAGAGCGGCAGCTGGGTGCGGCTGGACGCGGCGTGGCCCTGGGCGCGTGTCGCCGTGGAACTGGACGGGGCGGCGTTTCACGGCAGCCGGGAGGCGCGCGAGCGAGATCTCCGTCGCGACACGGCGCTCGCCACGCTGGGCCGGGTCGTGCTGCGCTTCAGCTACGCCCGCTCGATGACCGACCCGGCGGGCTGCCGGCGCGAGATCGTCGCCGTCGTCCGGTCTCGGCTCGTCCAGTGAACGCCAGAGGCCCAGAACCGCGTGGGTTCTGGGCCTCTGGCGTTCAGCGATCGGGCTGTGGATCAGGCCGACTTCTCGCGGGGGGCGCGGGTGGGCTTGCGCGGCACGATCGTCGGGTTGACGTGCTCCAGCACGACCTCGTTGGTGATCACCACGGAGGCGATGTCCTCGCGGCTGGGGATGTCGTACATGACCGACTGGAGCACCTCCTCCATGATCGCGCGGAGCCCTCGGGCACCGGTGCCGCGGAGGATCGCCTGGTCGGCCACGGCCTCGAGCGCGTCGTCGGTGAAGTCCAGTTCCACGCCGTCGAGCTCGAACAGCTTCCGGTACTGGCGGACGAGGGCGTTCTTCGGCTCGGTCAGGATGCTGATCAGCGCCTGACGGTCGAGCTTCTTCACGCTGGTGATCACCGGGAGACGGCCGATGAACTCCGGGATCATGCCGAACTTCAGCAGGTCCTCGGGCATGACCTCGGCGAAGGCGTTGAGCTCCTCGAGCTCCTTCTTGCCGCGGATCTCGCCACCGAAGCCGATGCCCTGCTTGCCGGCGCGGGCCTCGATGACCTGCTCCAGGCCGGCGAAGGCGCCACCCACGATGAACAGCACGTTCGTCGTGTCGATCTGGATGAACTCCTGGTGCGGGTGCTTGCGGCCACCCTGCGGGGGCACCGACGCCGTCGTCCCCTCGAGGATCTTCAGCAGCGCCTGCTGCACGCCCTCACCGGAGACGTCCCGGGTGATCGACGGGTTCTCGCTCTTGCGGGCGATCTTGTCGACCTCGTCGATGTAGATGATGCCGGTCTCGGCCCGCTTGACGTCGTAGTCCGCGGCCTGGATCAGCTTGAGGAGGATGTTCTCGACGTCCTCGCCCACGTAGCCGGCCTCGGTGAGCGCAGTGGCGTCGGCGATGGCGAACGGCACGTTCAGCATCCGCGCCAGCGTCTGGGCCAGGTGCGTCTTGCCGCAGCCGGTGGGGCCGATCAGCAGGATGTTGGACTTGGCGAGCTCGACGGCGTCCTCACGGGACGTGCCGGCACCGCCTGCTTGGATCCGCTTGTAGTGGTTGTAGACCGCGACCGAGAGCGTCCGCTTGGCCTTGTCCTGGCCGATGACGTACTGGTCGAGGAACTCGTGGATCTCCTTGGGCTTCGGCAGCTCGTCGAACTTGAGGTCCGACGACTCCGAGAGCTCTTCCTCGATGATCTCGTTGCAGAGGTCGATGCACTCGTCGCAGATGTAGACCCCGGGGCCCGCGATGAGCTTCTTGACCTGCTTCTGGCTCTTCCCGCAGAACGAGCACTTGAGCAGGTCACCGCTCTCACCGATTCGTGCCACCTGCTGACCTCCACATCGGTTTCGCCGGTCCTCGTGTCAGGTACCCGCGGGTTGGACTTGCTTGCTGTGGTGCCCCTGCTCGGCCTCGCTGACAGGCTGCCCCGCGAGGCTCTCCTCCCGGCGCAACTGGGCCGGGGATCGGGCGTTCGCCGAACGTACCCGCCGCCGTCCACGACCTCGGGCAATGACTCACCCGGTGTTCGTCCCGGCCGTCCCACTCCTGTCCCGTCGTGCCCTCCAACCCCCGACGGTACGGGCCGAACACGCGTCACGCGCGTGCTCGGCCCGCGCCGGTCAGGGGGTCGGGAGGGCGTTGAGCTTGCGGCTCTGGATCACCTGGTCGACGATCCCGTACTCCTTGGCCTCCGGAGCGGTCAGGATCTTGTCGCGGTCGATGTCCTTGCGCACCTGCTCGGCCGTGCGACCGGTGTGCCGCGCCAGGATCTCCTCCATCTGGCTGCGCACCCGCTCGATCTCGGCGGCGTGGATCTCCAGGTCGGAGACCTGACCGCCGGCCTCGCCCGAGGGCTGGTGGATCAGCACGCGGGAGTAGGGCAGCGCCAGACGCTTGCCCGGCGTCCCGGCCGCGAGCAGGACGGCGGCAGCCGAGGCGGCCTGGCCCATGCACACGGTCTGGATGTCCGGGCGGACGAACATCATCGTGTCGTAGATGGCCATCAGCGAGGTGAAGGAGCCACCGGGCGAGTTGATGTAGATGGTGATGTCGCGGTCCGGGTCGTTCGACTCGAGCGTGATGAGCTGCGCCATCACGTCGTTCGCGGACGCGTCGTCGATCTGCACCCCGAGGAAGATGATGCGCTCCTCGAAGAGCTTGTTGTACGGGTTCGACTCCTTCATGCCGTAGCTCGTGCGCTCCACGAAGGAGGGCAGGATGTAGCGGCTGGAGGGCATCTGGAAGCTCATCTGTGTCTGTCCTCGGGAGCTCAGTTGTCGGAGACCGGGTTGGCGCTGTCGGTCATGGCCGCGCGGCTGACGACGTGGTCGACGAAGCCGTACTCCAGGGCCTCCTGAGCGGTGAACCACCGGTCGCGGTCGGAGTCCTGCTCGATCTGCTCGATGCTCTGACCGGTGTGGAAGGACTGCAGCTCGTTGAGCTCCTTCTTCGTGCGGCGGAACAGGTCGGCCTGGATGGCGATGTCCGCCGCGGTGCCGCCGACGCCGGCCGACGGCTGGTGCATCATGATCCGCGCGTGCGGCAGGGCGTAGCGCTTGCCCTTGGTGCCGGCGGTCAGCAGGAACTGCCCCATGGAGGCGGCCAGGCCCATGCCGTAGGTGGCCACGTCGCAGTCGATGAACTGCATCGTGTCGTAGATGGCCATGCCGGCGCTGACGGAGCCGCCGGGCGAGTTGATGTACAGGTGGATGTCCTGCTTGGGGTCCTCGGCGGACAGCAGCAGCATCTGGGCGGCCAGCTGGTTGGCGATGACGTCGTCCACCTGGGTGCCCAGGAAGATGATCCGCTCGCGCAGCAGGCGCTCGTAGACGGAGTCGCCGAGGTTCATCATGCCGCTGGCGCCACGCATCATGGGTGCGCTCGCCAAGATCGGGTCAGTGGTGCTCACGGGTGCGGTGACCTCCGTAGGACGCGTCGTGGCAGTGGATCGTGGTGGTGCGGGGCCCGGAACGGCCCTCCGGGGGGTTTCCCCCCGGCGATCGCCTGAGTCCTGTCGACCCTAACGCGGACCTCCGACGAGGCACTCCCGATCGGGGCGGTGTTCGCCGTCGGCGCAGCGCCCACCCGCGGAAACGCCGCGACGCCGCCCCTCCCCGGGTGGGGAGGAGCGGCGTCACCGGTCGTGCACGGCCCCGTCCAGAGGCTCACCCCGAGCCTGCGAGGGGTGAGGAGGACGGGGTCCTTCTACTTGTCGGCGTCCTCGGCCGGGGCCTCGTCGGCGGCTGCCTCGTCGGCGACCTCGGAGGCGGACTCCTCGGCGGCGGGGGCCTGGACCGTCTTGGGGCGCAGGGCCTCGAGGTCCACGGTGTTGCCCGACGCGTCGGTGATCGTCGTCTGCTCGAGCAGCTGGGCCAGCGTCTTCGTCCGGCGCACGTCGGCGACGAACTCGGCGATGTTGCCCGACTGCTGCAGCTGCTGGGCGTACTGCTCCGGGCTCATCCGGTTGCGCTGGGCCTGGGCCATGATCTGCGCCGAGAGGTCGTCGTTGTCGACGGTGACCTCACGGGCGTCGGCGATCGCGTCGAGGATGAACTGGGTCTTGACCGCCTCCTCGACGTTCTTCTTCTGCTCCGCGTCGTAGTCCTCGCGGCTCTCGACGCCGGACATCTGCAGGAAGGCGTCCCAGTCCATGCCGGCCTGGCGCAGCTCGTTCTCGAACGCCCGGTTGCGCCACTCGACCTCGCGCTCGACCAGGGTCTCGGGGATCGGCACCTCGATCGTCTCGAGCAGGTGCTCGACCAGCTTGTCGCGGGCCTGCGCACCCTGGCCGATGACCTTGGTGCGCGACAGGCGGGTGCGGACGTCCTCGCGGAGCTCGTCCAGGGTGTCGAACTCGCTGGCGGTCTGGGCGAACTCGTCGTCCAGCTCCGGCAGCTCCTTCTCCTTCACCGAGCGGACGGTGACGGTGACGTCGGCGGACTCGCCGGCGTTCGGGCCGGAGAGCAGCGCGGTCTGGAAGGTCTTCGACTCGTCGGCCGACAGCCCGACGACGGCGTCGTCCAGGCCCTCCATGAGGTTGCCGGAGCCGACCTCGTAGGACATGCCGGTCGTGGAGCCGTCCTCCAGCACCTCGTCGTTCAGCTTCGCCTCGAGGTCGATGGAGACGAAGTCGCCCTGCTGGGCGGGGCGCTCGACCGACTGCAGCATGCCGAAGCGCTCGCGCATGACGGTGACCTGCTGGTCGATCTCCTCGTCGGTGACCTCGACGTCGTCGACGGTCACGGCGAGGCTGTCGAGCTCCGGCAGGCTCAGCTGCGGGGCGACGTCGACCTCGGCGGTGAAGGCCAGGGTGTCGTTGTCGTCCAGGCGGGTCACCTCGACGTCGGGCTGGCCCAGGACGCGGACCTGGTTCTCGCGCACGACCTCGGAGTAGATCTCCGGGATGGCGTGCTGGACGACCTGCTCGAGCACGACGGGGCGGCCGATCCGCTGGTCGAGGACGCGGTTGGGCACCTTGCCGGGGCGGAAGCCGGGGACGCGGACCTGCTTGCCCAGCTCCTTGTAGACCTCACCGAAGGCGTGGTCCAGGTCCCCCCATGCCACCTCGATCGCCATCCGGACCCGCGTGGGGCCCAGTTCCTCGATGGTGCTCTTCACAGCGGCAGTGCTCCTCGGTAAGACAGCGGATGGGGCGCCAGAGTGCGACGACGGCGCCGGTCGACCCCCGAGTCTACGGACGCCGGGGGCACGAGCGCGGGGGCGGGATGCGCCGCCTGCGCGCCCGCTGTCGGGGTGACAGGATTTGAACCTGCGGCCCCCTGCTCCCAAAGCAGGTGCGCTACCAAGCTGCGCCACACCCCGTGGCCGCCCGAGTCTAGGCCGGTCGGCCGAGCTGCCCCGTGCGCCCGTCCCCCTCCGGCCCGCTCAGGCCGAGACCGCAGGACGGCGACCGGCCCACGGCGCTGCCTCCTCCAGGGCCGCCGCGACCCGCACGAGCACGTCCTCGCGACCGAACGCCGCGACGAGCTGCACCCCGACGGGCAGCCCCTCGTCGGTCCAGTGCAGCGGCAGGCTGATCGCCGGCTGACCGGTGACGTTGAACTGCGAGGTGTAGGGCATGAGGCTGTTGATCCGCCGGCCCTCCTCCCTATCGCCGCCCGCGGTGAACCAGCCGAGCTCCGGCGGCCGCGCGGCGATCGTCGGCGTCACCAGGAGGTCGAACCCCTCCCCTCCGAGCTCACGGGGCGCCCACCAGGCGGCCATCCGGCGGGTCCAGGCGCCCAGCCACGCTCGCGCCCCGACGTAGTCCTCGGCGGAGAGCTTGCGACCCAGGGCGCGGTACATGACGTTGCGCGGCTCGAGCTCGTCGTCCTCCACCGGGCGGCGGAGCGCCGAGCGCTCCAGCGCCGAGAGGGTGAGGGCGACGTCGGCGGCGATGGTGGTGGAGAAGAACCGTGGGAAGAGCGGCTCGAACATGGCCTCCGGCGTCCCCGGCCCGACGTCGCAGCCGAGGTCGGCCAGCAGCCGGCCGGCCTCCTCGACCGCTGCCCGGCAGGCGGGGTCGTCCAGGTACTGCTCCCCCGGGTCGGCGTCCAGGAGGCCGACGCGCAGCCGCCCGACGGGTGCTCCCAGCTCCTCGACCAGGGGTCGCGGGAGCGGCGGGGCGACGTAGGGGTCACCGGGCATCGGCCCGGCGATGAGGTCCAGGACGGCGGCGGTGTCACGCACCGACCGGGTGACGACGCCGTCGATCGTGGCGCCGGCCCAGCTCTCCCCCACTTCCGGGCCCTGGCTGACCCGGGCCCGCGTCGGTTTCAGCCCGACCAGCCCGCACTCCGCGGCCGGGATGCGGATCGATCCGCCGCCGTCGTTGGCGTGGGCGACGGGGACCAGCCCGGCGGCGACCGCCGCAGCGGACCCGCCGCTGGAGCCGCCGGTCGAGCGGCCGGTGTCGTGGGGGTTGCGGGCCGGGGCGTTGGCGGCCGGCTCCGTGGTGATCGTGGTGCCGAACTCCGGCACGTTGGTGCGGCCGAGGACCACGAAGCCGGCGGCCCGGAACTTCTGCGCGAGGTGGCTGTCGTTCGGCCATCGATGGCCGGCGTCCCGCAGGAACGACGTCCCGTAGTGGGTCTCCTCGCCGGCGACGTGGCAGCCGAGGTCCTTGAGCAGCAGCGGGACGCCGCGGAACGGGCCGTCCGGGAGGTCGCCGCGGGCCTCGGCGCGGGCCGCGTCGAAGCGGTCACGCAGCACCGCGTCCAGCTGCGGGTTCACCCGCTCGATCCGCTCGATGGCGGCCTCGACCAGCTCCGCCGGCGTGGCCTCCCCGGCCCGGACCAGCTCTGCCTGCGCGGTGGCGTCCAGCCACGTGGTGTCGGTCACGTCCGGCACGCTAGCCACCGCCCCGGGCCGCGGCGACCGCTCAGGACACCGTCACCGCGCACTTCCCGCGGGCGTGCCCGGACTCGACGTGCCGGAGGCCCTCGGCCACGTCGGCCAGGGCGTACGTCCGGTCCACGACCGGGGCGAGCTCCCGGGCCGCGACCAGCTCGGTCAGCGCGAGCAGGTGCCGGCGGTCCCACCTGTCCGGCAGCGGCCGTATCCGCTGACCGACGAACCGGTCGAGGACGACGGCCCGCGCGATGCCCCCGATGGCACCGATGACCTCCCCCGGGGAACCGCCGCCGTTGACCACGAGCGTGCCTCTCGGCGCGAGCGCCCGGCGGAGGTCGCGCAGCGACCGGTTCGCCACGTTGTCCAGGATGACGTCGTAGGTACGCGAACCGTCGGCGAAGTCCTCGGCGGTGTGGTCGACGACGTGCGCCGCACCGAGCCCGCGCACGAACCCGACGTTGCGGGTGCTGCAGACGCCGGTCACCTCGGCACCCAGCGCGACGGCGATCTGGACCGCGAGGTGGCCCACTCCGCCGGCCGCCCCGTTGACCAGCACGCGGGAGCCGGCCGCGACCCCGCCGGCGTCCCGGATGCCGCGCAGCGCGGTCTGCCCCGCCAGCGCCAGCCCCGCCGCCTGCTCGAACGTCAGCGCGGCCGGCTTCGGCACCACCCGGTCGGCAGCGGCACGGGCGAACTCGGCGAAGGAGCCGTGCGCGCAGCCGAGGACCTCGTCGCCCGGCCGCAGGTCGCGCACGTCCGCGCCGACCGCCTCGACCACGCCTGCGGCGTCGACCCCGGCCACCCGCTCCCGCGGCCGGGTGAGGCCGATGCCCAGCAGCCGGGCGATCTTCGGGTCGCCGCGGAGGACGTGCCAGTCGTAGGGGTTGAGCGCGGCGGCCCGCACCCTGATCAGCACCTCGGCCGGCCCGATGGCGGGCACCTCGACGTCGGCGAACCGCAGGACCTCCGGCGGCCCGAACCTGTCCTGCACGATCGCCTTCACCGGACCTCCTCGGTCACGCGGACGGGGGTCGGCCGGCCGGGGGCCGGTCGACGGGGACGGCGGCGGATGAGCCACTCGGCGACGGCGAGGTTGATCGCCCACCCGGCGCCCATGAGCAGGGCCTGGGCCGTCTCCCCCGGCTCGCCGACGACCAGCGCGCCGAGGCCCGCGGTGAACACCTGCGTCCCCGCCCCGATGCCGAGCGCGTAGCCGCGCAGCATCCAGGCGCGGTGCCGCCGGAGGTCGCGGCGGAGGACGGCGAGCACGCCCAGCACGATCGCCGCGCCCATCCCGGCGCCGGCCGACGCGCGGAACACGGTGAGCAGGCCTCCGTCGGCGTCGGTGATGACGAGCGTCAGCCACAGCCCGCTGAGGGCCGCGAGCAGTCCCGCCGGCGCGGCGAGCCGACCGGTGGTGCGGTGCCAGGCGGGACGGCGTCCGCGGGTCCCGGGCACGAACTGGAACGCGCCGAGCACCGTGAAGACGACGGCGCTGACGATGTGCACGACCAGCGGCAGCGGCGACTCCACCGCGTGCGGCGGCTCGGGCAGGAGCGCGCCACCGCCGGAGAGCTCGGCGAGCCGGGCAGCGCCGGCGGCGATCGGCACGAGGGCCAGCGCGATCAGCGCGGCCGGCACGAGCCAGCGACGCCGACCCGGAGCGGGAAAGGAGGTCATGCACCGATCGTCGTGATCGGCGCGCGCCCGGTCATCGCCCGGAAGACCGGTTCCGGCGTCCTACTTCCGGCCAGGTACCCGGTGCGTCTCGTAGGCCCAGATCGCGACCTCCACGCGGTTCCGGACGCCGAGCTTGGCCATGAGGCTGGCGACGTGCGACTTCACCGTGCTGAGCGTGATGTGCAGTTCCCGGGCGATCTCGTCGTTGGACAGGCCGCGCGCCACGGCCCCGAGGACCTCCTCCTCGCGGTCGGTCAGCGGGTCGATCGGCTGGAGCGGTGGCTGGGTCGGCCGGGCACCGGCGAAGGCGTGCAGGAGCCGGGCGGTGACGTTCGGGGCGATCAGCGCGTCGCCGCGGGCCGCCGCGTGCACCGCCTGGGCGAGCAGATCGGGCCCCGCGTCCTTGAGCAGGAAGCCCCGGGCACCGGCCCGCAGGGCCGCGTAGACGTACTCGTCGAGGTCGAAGGTGGTGATGACGACGACGGCGATCGGGTCCTCGACGCCCGGACCGGCCAGCCGGCGGGTCGCCTCGATGCCGTCGGTGCCGGGCATGCGGATGTCGAGCAGGCAGACGTCGGGGCGCAGCCGCCGGGCCAGCTCGACCGCCTGGGCGCCGTCCGCCGCCTCGCCGATCACCTCGATGCCGGGCTGGGCGTCGAGGATCATCCGCAGCCCGGTGCGGACGATCTCCTGGTCGTCGGCGACCAGCACGCGGACGCTCATGCCGGCCCCCTCCGGGGCAGCACGGCGGCCACGGTCCAGCCGCCGTCCGGGCCGGGGCCGGCGGCGAAGGTGCCGCCCAGCAGGTGCGTGCGCTCCGCCATGCCGCGCAGCCCGAAGCCGGGGTCTTCCTCCCGGGGGGCGGGAGTGGCCGCACCGTCGTCGGCGACCCGCACGTGCACCCAGTCGTCGTCGGCCACCACGCGCACCTCGATCCGGCTGGGGCCGCGGGCATGGCGCCGGGCGTTGGTGATCGACTCCTGGGCGAGCCGGTAGACCGCCGCGGCCACCGGCGAGGGGACGCCGTCGACGTCCCCCACCATCTCGACGTCGACCGGCGGGCCGTCGCCCCCGTTGCCGGTGAGCTGCGCGACGTCGCGGATCCGCGGGACGGGGGCCAGCTCCGCCGGGCCGTCGGACCGCAGCGTGCGCACCATGCCGCGCATCTCGGCCAGCGTGCTGGAGGCCTCCGCCTCGATGAGCCGGAGCGCCTCGGCGGCGGCCTCCGGTCGCGTGGCCGCCGTCGCCAGGCCGGCCTGGGCGCTGATCGCGATGGCCGAGACATGGTGGGCGACGGTGTCGTGCAGGTCGCGGGCCAGCCGCTCACGCTCGCGCAGCGTCACCTGGTCGAGCTCGCGGGACCGGGCGCGCGCCCGGTAGCGGAACGCCGCCCCGAGGGCCACCGCCGTGAGCAGCACCGCGGAGCCGCCGATCGCGTCACCGGCACTCGTCGACCCGACGACCATCGAGAGGGCGGCGCTGACCAGCAGGAGTGGGATGGCGGCCATGACCTCGCGGCCCGAGCCCCAGCGGACGACGGCGTAGGCCAGCAGCAGCACGACCACCGCCGTGTACATGCCGTCGTCGTCCCCAGTGAGGACGGCGAGGAAGTCGAGCGCGACGACGTGCACGACCAGGACGAGCAGCGGCCGCGTGCGGCGCCACAGCAGCAGTGGCACGACCGCCGCGACCACGACTACCTGCACCCAGCGGGACGGCAGGTCCGGCCGCAGGATGCCCTCGAGCAGCGCTCCGGTCAGACCGAGTGCGACGAGCACCCAGTCCCACCAGGCGCGGGCGGGCGCGCCGGGGGGCCTGGGCTCGGCCCAGAGGGGACGCAACAGCGCACTCACGCGGTCACCGTACGAGGCCGGAGGTCGCAGTTGATCAGCCGGAAGTACGAAACGCGGACGCGCTCACCCGCTCGGGGCCCGTGTGGCCGGAGCCGGCGCCTCGGGCGCTACTCTCGTCGCGGACGGCGAGCACTCGCCGCGCCCGCGGGTGTAGCTCAATGGTAGAGCCCCAGCCTTCCAAGCTGGCCATGCCGGTTCGATCCCGGTCACCCGCTCCATGTACTGACCAGCTCGTATGCCCGTCCCCGCAGCTCAGCCGGGCAGCACTGCTCCTTCCGTGCCTTTGCGGTGCTGCCCCCTGTTGACCGGTGACCACCGACTTTGGCCGGTGCTTAAGGCACGCGTAAGGCACGGCCCGAGCGCTCGCCGGCATGAGACTCCGACCGGCAGGCGGGCATCAGCCGGCAGAGAAGGGCCGTCGAGCCGACCTCCGACGATCGTGCTGCGGAAGGCGCCACGCCCCCACCTACTGAAACGGCTATCGCCGGTACGGGCTGCCACCTCGCCGGGTGCTCAAGTCCTACGCGCTCCGACGCGGAACTCCGCAGGCTTTCCTCGCACCCGTCGTTTCTCTCACATTGCCAGGCCGTCATGATCCCGTTCTTCGAAGTACGTCGGCGTCTACAACACAGGCACCGACCAGCGCCGATGCCCTTCTCGCGCATCCCGGCGAACTGCGTCGAATGTTCCCGGATTGACCGCAACTGCGACCAGAACTGCAACCAAGCTTGGACCTTGTCGCCTTACATCCCGTACTGCCCTAGATCCGGAACAGCTCGTCGCTAGAGGGCCTGTGCTGGCGGCGCAGCTCGGTGTGGCCAGGGCCCACGCTCCGTGGGTGACCGCTGTCACACCGCCGTCGTTGCCACGTCGAAGGCGCGCGTGACTGCCAGGTTCGAGCCCGACCGTGCCGCAAAGCGATCGCTCACTGGAACCCGCGCATCGCTCAAGAGCACGCCTCTGCGCGGCGACGGACGACCCTACCGGTGGTTGCGCCGGTGATCCTGTGATCGCAGTACTCGGGAACTGCGCAGCCGCCTGACCAACAGGCCGGTCGGGTCGTTGCTGCGCCCGGCGAATCCTGCGATGCCAGCAGCCCCCGGCGGCTTCGGGCGCCACAGACAGCGCCAAGCTGCCTGCGGTCTGCGGCATGCGCCGAGCCAGGTAAGGCAAGCCAGGTGGTCGCTAGCTCCAGAAATACTCGTGCTGTGTCATGCGTGACCGCTTCATCGTCGGCAGAGCTCCAAGCGCCTTCGTGAAGGAGCGGTCAAGATGAAGTGTGCCCAACCCCCGGCGACGTCATCCCCCGGCGCTCATCTCCTGGGCGCACGTTGACCCGGGTTGGTCGCCCGACCAGATCGGTGCTCGCAGGTACTTGCTGGCATCGGCTCTCACGGGGGACACCAAGTGACCACTTCTCCCGGCGCCCCGGCGTGGGACGAAACCCTGGCCGCACTTGCGGAGCGTTGCGTTCGTTCGGCGCTGCCGGCACTGAAAGCCGCCATCGACGCTGGGGTGGAACCGAAGGCGAACTCGAACTTCGTTCGTATCGAGCGGGACCCTGACGGAACTCGGGTCCAGACCTCGAACGACCCGCCGCCCAACTACGCCTCGCTTCTCGAAGAGGACTACGTCGCTACGACCAACCAGGTTCCCTACGAGAGCCTCGACGGCTACGGCGACTTCCACGCCTACCTCCGTTCGGTCCCGGCCTACTTCGAGCACCTGAGCGGAGGGGAGATCTTGCAGCAGCGCTCCTGGGCCGAGCGCTTCTTTGGGATGAAGGCGAGCGAATTCATCGGTCGCCTGGTCGATCGCCACATCCACATCGCGGGATGGTCCTTCGACGCTGACGTCTTCGCCGACCACTACCTGCTTCTGGAGCGAGGGCTGCTGGGCCAGTCGGCAGATGGCCAGATGCTCACCGTTGATGTCCTCGTGCCGCTCTATGGCTTGTCCTTCGATAGCCCCGCGCCAGATGGCTCTGTGCGCATCGAAGAACTCGGCGACGAGCTGCTGGCGGCTTGCTGGCCTGGGTCTCAGCTCGAGCGCTACGACGAGCAGCTCCTGCTCGGAGCCACCCACCTCTGGGTGCATCCGCAGGTCCCGGTCACCTTGGACCCGGTCTCAGGATTCGCTGACCCGACGGGACTGAACCTCGCCGGCCTGGACCAGCTGCTACAGGTCGGCGCCATCTCAGCGGTGAACTTTGGCATCAAGCATGTCCTCTACCGGCCCAACAACTGGGCAGAGTGGTGGATTGCAGGCCTACCTGCGGCCGGTCGCTGGTCTTGGACTCACGAACGATCGTCGACGAGGCTCAAGGACCTAGCGACTCGCAGCAGGACCGAACCGCTTTCCCAAGATCAGACCCAGCGCCGCTACGCGACTCTTGCCGGCGCTCCCCATGAGATTCAGCTAGCAGCTCGGCGGCTCCTGTCGGCCGCGTGTCGATCCGACCCCATCGATGCAGTCGTCGACGCTTGCATCGGCATCGAGGCCCTTGTCGGCGACAGCGAGTCCAACGAGATCACCTACAAGCTCGCACTGCGGACCTCGGCCGTGCTCGCATACGCCCTCGGAGCCGACCCCAAGCTGTTCTTCACAACCGTGAAGAACCTCTACGCCCGCCGCTCCAAGATCGTCCATGGCAAGCTCAAGGCCAACGACAACAACACCGTCAAGGCCTTCGGCGAGACCTTCAGCGCCAACGCCATCGGCTCTGTCGTGCTCTCAGCCCTGCTCGGTGCAGTTCTCGACAAGCCCGAGCTGATCGGACGCATCGCGAACGACGACCTGGTCCTCTCGCTCATCAGCGGTCAAGGGCGCGCTGAGCACGCCGCTGACCAAGGCGGAGAGAATTCCTCCTAACGACGCTCGATGCTCGATGCTCGATGCTCTCTGCTCCGAGCGTCGGTGCCGTCGCGCTCTGATGATCGATCGGCTACATCCGGCTCAAACGGCGGAGTCGGTGGCTGCACCGGTTCGCTCTGCGGGACCGGCGCCTCGCTGTGGGGCGGCGGGTCAACGCTCAGGGCTTCGCCCTGCCGCGTCGTCGCGCATCCGCTCGGGCGCGCTTCCCGGTAGCGCTGAAGCGCTATCTCGCTACCTCGCTACCTCGCTACCTCGCTACCTCGCAAAAGCGTCGCTAACAGGCTCGCGGTCGGTATCCCGAGATTGGCCACTTATAGTCCGCGATTAGAGAGTCAGCGGAACGGTTGCTGCGTGCTGCGATCTGTTCAAGGACGTCTGTCAGAGGTCGGTCTCGGTTGACCAGGTCCAAGCCGCCACCCACGACTTCAAGGCGCTTCGGTCGAGGCCGCGGGGCGGCGTCCGCCGGAATTGGGTCGTCGGCCGGGTGGAAGTAGACGAAACGTTCGGCACCGGCCACGGCGATGTGGTTGTGGGCACGCGCGATGACAGAGGTCGGCTCAAGGTCCCGGTCCTCCGGTGGACCAAGCTCGCCCGGCAGTTCGAGCCACAACAAAGTCTGACGGTCCAAAGGAACTGTGATCGCTCGGGCCCCGGCGAGACCTGCTGCAAGGTAGTCCTCGCCAGGCACAAGGTTCACGGGGGCATCTGAGACTGCAAGACGGTGCCGTTCGAACCGAATACGCCCCCAAGAACGTCCATAAATCGTCGCGCTCGCCGTGTCGTACATCCTCAAGAGAATTTCGAGGTGCTCATCACCGGTAACCGCAATGTCAGGTCCGTCCCGCGAGGTGATGTCGTCCCAGACATCCTCGGCCTCCGACATCGTGACGTCACGACCCAAACCTTGGCTCATGGCATGCCGCAGATATGCAAGGCCTCCCATGCTGACTTGCATCCGGATGGTCATCGAGGCGATCTCGTCCAGTTGCCGACGGTTGGATGGTCCTCGGAGGTACTGGAGCGCGATCCACCGAGCGAGTCGCTCACGATCGTCACTAGTCAACTGGAACGTCGGCATCGCGACGGCCCGTCGGAGCGCCGGCGCGATCTCGTTCTCGACATCGCTGAGCCACCGCTCCCAGGCATCCGTCCGAGTTCCGTCGGGGAGGACGACCGTGTAGAAGTCGCGGATCACGGCGGCGTCGCCGACGCTGACGTCACGCTGATGTCCGGTGTTGAGGTCGATCTGAGTGAGTAGGCCGTCCGAAGTCGCGAAGCCGCGAAGGTGCAGGCGCGGTACGACGTGATGGCGTTTCCGGCGGCTACTGCTCACGCCATATAGAGAACCAGTTACCACCGACAGTTCCGGCAGCTTCGAGCCGAACCACGCCACCACTCCGGCCGCGCAGCAGAGACCAGACCCCTCAACCGTCGTGCCTTCTGCGGCCCCGCAGCTCTGGCTAGACATGCAAGGGTGGTCCCTAGGTCCGGCGCTCTCAAGAGCCACTGGAGATACCAAGATCACGAGCCGACACACGTCTTGCATTTAGGGGTCGGGGATTTGGTGCTGGTTGCCGCAAGGTGGTGCGCCCGACCTGCCATCAGGGCTCTGAGCCGCACGGTGGCATTTCTCCAGTAGGCATCGGCGTCGTCGGTGACGTCGGAACCGTTCCGTAGAGGAGGTGGCTACAGACGACGACAAGGCGCAAGGATGCCGGCGACGACCAAGCCGTCTCTGATGTCACCCCGACCGGCGCCCCACTGAGCGGCAGCACGCCAGGCCCAGGTCCTCGGCGGGCCATCTCAGGCGCCCGGTCACCCTCGCGCGATTAGCCGAGCGCCGGCGCACGCACCCTGTCACCCCTTCGCCGTCTGCTGGCATGACGGTCGCAGAGTCCTGGATGCATGAGGTGTGTCAGGTCGTGGTGTTTGGCGGTTCGGCAGTCGAGATGGCCGGGGAAAGCGCTCAGGTGAGGACGCGCTTCCGTAGCTGGTGGGGTGCTCGGTGCGAAGTCCGCTGACGGGGTGACGTCACGCCGATCGCTGCGGCTGTTCCCTGCCGATCGCGTGCACGTGGACCTCCTGGGCCGCTGGTGGCACCTACGACTGGCCTAGCGCAGCGCGTAGCCGTCGTTCGCAACAGCGCTCCTAGTGCGTGCGGTGTGCCAGCGCCCGCGATCGGAGCGAGCAGTCCCCGGAAGCCCTCAGCCGTGCGGACCTCGCAGCGCGACGCCGTCGATGCCCGCGCTACGACCGGCGGACCGACTCGCTTCGCAACGACCGCGGGACGCTGCCCCGAGCCGTCGCTGGACTGGAGGAACTGCGGCAACCGCCGGCGCAGTCAACACACGCCCCTGTCGGCGATGGGCCCGGGCTGCCGGAGATCCGAAGGCAGCGAACTTCCGCCGGGGATGTCATCAAACGGCCGAGCATGGCGCCTTCTCCGGGTGAGCGCGCGGCGTCGGATACGGGCGCACGGGCCGATGACGAGGAGGGCGAGATGGGCCATGTGCAGCGACCTCGGGCTCCGGGCTCCCGCGGCCCGCTGCCCCTCCCCCGCGAGGAGGCTGCCCCGGTGCACCACGACCAGCTGCTGACAGTCGCGGAGGCCGGGGACTATCTGGGAACCGGCGAGCGGTTCGTCCGCCGGCTGATCGCTCAACGGCGGATCACGTACGTCAAGCTCGGCAAGTACGTCAGGCTCCAGCGTTCGACCCTCGACGACTTCATCGAGGCCGGACGTGTCGCCAGCGAGGGGTAGCTCAACTCGCGGCGCGCGTGGAAGGGGCCCGGGCAGCGAGTTCCGGCCCGTCCAACGATCTTTCCGCGTCACTACGCCACCGACCTGGACGTCGTCCTGGCGGCGACACAACCGACCTCGTGCCCGCAGCGAGATCGCACGCGCCGCAGATGAGACCAGCCCCCCAGCTTCGCCAGCGACGCGTCACCCCGAAAAAGTCAAGTGCTGTGTGGAACAGGTGGACGGCTGTCCACCGATCGGCGCAGCCGCCGCCGTCCGGGTCGGCACCACCGCATTCTCATGCCGGCGGAGAGAAGCAGGAGGTCATCATGGGTCGAAGGGCTTGGGGCACGGTCCGCCGGCTTCCCTCAGGCCGCTACCAAGCTCGATACCCGGATGGCTCGGGCGAGCAGGTCTCGGCGCCGCACACGTTCGCGACCAAGGCTGACGGCAATCGGTGGCTCGCCAAGGTGCAGACCCAGTTGGACTCGGGCAGCTGGATCGACCCGAAGGCCGGGCAGGAGACCCTCAAGGTTTACGCCGAACGGTGGGTCGACACCCGCCTCGTCCGCGGCCGACCGCTGGCCCCCCGCACAGCCGAGCTCTACCGGGCACAGCTCAAGAACCACATCGTCCCCGCGCTGGGGTCGACGCCACTGCGCCAGATGGACGCGTCCGCCGTCCGGGCCTGGTACGGAACGCTCAGCGGTCCAGACGGACCGGGCCAGGTCACGGCAGCAAAGTGCTACCGGCTGCTGCGTGCCATCTGCACCACGGCGGTGGACGACAACCTCATCGCTCGGAACCCATGCTCCATCCGTGGGGCTGGGCAGGAACGATCCAGCGAGCGACCGATGTTCGCTCTCGCTCAGGTCCAGGCGCTCGTCGATGCTGTCGAGGATCGCTGGCGAGCGCTGATTCTCCTGGCCGCGTGGACGGGCCTGCGCATAGGTGAACTTGCGGCGCTCCGCCGAGAAGACCTCGACTTGACGGCAGGCACCGTGAGCGTTCGGAGCTCCGTCGTCGACGTGATCGGGCAAGGACGCTCCTATGGACCGCCGAAGTCGGCCGCCGGCCGGCGAACGGTAGCCATCCCGCCGCACATCATCGACGACCTAGAGCACCACCTCGCGACTTACGCCCAGCCTGGCGCACAGGGGCTGGTCTTCGTAGGACCCAAGGGCGGGCCGATCCGGCGCAACAACTTTTCCGCAAGGGTGTGGGCTCCAGCAGCCGAGGCAGCCGGACTCCCGCCCGGCTCTCATCTACACGACCTGCGGGGCTGGGGCGCCACCGTCGCCGCCCGGCACGGCGCCACCACCAGGGAGTTGATGCACCGACTCGGGCACGCCTCCCCCGCCGCGGCGCTGCGTTACCAGCGCGCCGAACAGGAGCGAGACGCCGCTCTGGCTGCTGCCATGAGCGCTGGGGCCCGCGGCGCGAAATGACAGCCAACCGCGCCTGCGCACCGATCCCCGTCAAGCGCGACGCCAACGACCGGCCGTCACAGCTGATGCTCCATCCGGCCTGCACCTGGTCAGCCCGAGCGCCGTGGCTGCGTCCCCCGTCAGGCGGGTTAAGCCGAGGCCGCCACAATTTCGGCCCCCAGCTTTGTAGCCACCGCGTCGAGGAGGGCGACGGCTGCGCAGCTATGGTCGCCACGTTGCCCAACGTCTGCCGAGACGGGCCGAAGACAAGGGGTGCGGAGCCGGTGAACCATGGCGTGTCGAGCCCGAAATGGACCGTCGACAGATCCACCCGGTTGACCACGACGCGCCGATCCCGCCGTGCACTCAGCGACGGCCGCCGGGGTGGCCGCTGATGGAACTGGCGTTTGGGGTGTTGGCTCAGGGCGTCGTAGACCTCGGCATCGAGTCCGTGCCCTGGGGGCCCGGCTTCACGGTGTTCTTCGATCCGGTGCGTGATGAGTTGCAGCGACGCGAGGCGGTGTCGTTGACGGGAGTTCCGGACCGCGATCTGCTGAGGACGTTGTCTGAACTTCCGAGCGACCTACCCGTGCTGCGGGACAGCCTTACGGCGGTGCAGATTCGTCGACTGCGTCGGGCGCAAGTGGGTGTGTGCGAGGTGGGCCGCCACGAGGTGGTGCGCCGGCTCGTTCCCGCGGTACGGCTCAAGCATGTGACCCTGCTGTCTGGCCCGTCGGTGACGGCGATCCATCAGCTCTCGCAGTACGCGCCGTTCATGAGTCGAACGCTGGTGAGTAACCGCGATCGCGTAGCAACGCCGGTGATTACAGAGGCGCAGCGACTGGGTGTCGGTGTGTGCACGGTCGACGGACGTCAGCTGATCGACGCCATGCCGTTCCGTCCGTCCCGGCACACGCCTGCAGCGTGGCATTTCGTCGAGCGAGTGACCGACCGCGTGCTCGGCGGCTGAGCGACAGACGTCATCCGGCCATGGCCGGCAGCTGAGACCAGGTCCGCAGCGCCCGCGACGCGTTGAGCTGAACGTTGGTCTGGGCGGTCGCTTCTGTGTGCTTGGTCAACGCCAGCGCCACGGACTGCCGCCACCAGTCGTGCCGCGCACTGCGGTCAAGACGGTCGATGGCTCCGATCAGCTGCTGCAACACGGCGGCGTTGTGCAGGTGGGCGGTCAGCTTGTCGGCGGTGGTGCTGTCGAATCGGTCCAGCATCTGTCCACGGCAGGTGCGGCAGTGGCAGCGGGGCGCAGACGTCGCCGCGAAGACGGTTTCGATCTTGCTCCCCTTCATGTAACGCATCCAGTCTGGCAGGAGCACATCCGGCGTCCTGTCCTGCCGGTTGTTCACGAATCCCGGGCGGTCGGGGCTGGTGCCGTGGCGGAGGGTGGAGGAGAACCCGATGGCTGCTGCGAGGCCTCCATTGACGAGGTGAGCCAGTCCGGCCAGGTCGGTGCGCCAGAGGATGAGATGCGGGTGCGTCGCCGCCATGGCCCAGAGCTCCTCGGCCACGCCGGCACGAGTCAGGGGGTCCTGATCTGCGGCGAGGGAGAGGGCGACAGGGTGGTTGCTGGTGGCAATGACGGCGGCCAGCTGCTTGCTGTACGTCTTGGTCGCCCATGCCACGTCGCAGGGCAGTCGCACGACGATGTCGTCGTCCTGCAGCTTGTCGGTCTGACGGATGGCGGCCTTGAGGGCCGCGCTGTCGCCGGCTGCGATGTGTCCGGTGGGCGTGAGAGCGACGGACGCGCCGCGCTCACGTTGGGCGTCGAGGCTCCGCTGCAGTGACGGCTCGTCGATAAGGTTCGCCTCGCCCAGCTCGAAGGGCGCCTCCGCGGTGGCCGCGACCCGTGTCTCCGCGGCGGTGTCGGCGCAGAGCAGAACCGAGGAGTTGGCTCGGCGGATGCGCCCGACCGCCTGCAGGGCCTCGGGCCCGGTTACCACCATTCCACCGGCCATCGGAGCGACGGTTCCCGCAATCTTCAGGGCGTCGGGACAGCTGGCTTGAATGAGCACACGATCGGCCAGCTGGGAGACGACCGA
This sequence comes from Blastococcus saxobsidens, assembly GCF_010682065.1. GTDB lineage: Bacteria > Actinomycetota > Actinomycetes > Mycobacteriales > Geodermatophilaceae > Blastococcus > Blastococcus saxobsidens_B. Next base: position 671 of record NZ_JAAGWG010000017.1, on the reverse strand, counting down.
GGTGGAGCGGGACGTTTTGGGGTTAGTCATGGACGGCGGGGTCTCCAAAGGTCGGCTCAAGCTGTTCGGGAAGCAAGAGGGTGTGTCGGGCGATCTCGTGGTCATCGAATCGCTGGCGGGCCTGGTGCAAGGCGTGGGCGAGTGCGCGTGGTTGTTCGGCAGGAAACGCGGCGGGCTCACTGCTGCGCCAGCCCGCCGCTGACATCTCCGTGTTCAGGCGGCGGTAGGCGTAGTCGCTGATCAAGCCGAGCGTGTAGGCCCGCCGAAGGAGGGCAGCTGCGCTCACCCGCCATCGGGCCTTGAGCCGGAGGAGACCTTCCAGCGTGGGTTTACTCAGCGCGGCGCGGATGTCGGCGGCGGGCATGAGCAGCTCAGCGGCGAACCGGTCTGCCTGCTCCTCGGCGTCTGAGCCGGGCATGTCATGCATGACGGCATGGCCGGTTTCATGGGCCAGCGTGAAGCGCTGGCGATCCCCAGGCGCGCTCCGGTTGATGAGCAACACGGGCCGCCGTCCGGGCACCCAATCACTGAGTGCGTCCAGACGTGGTCCGCCCAGCTCCACAGCCATGACAACAGCACCGGCCGACTCCAGACTGAACCGCCCCGGCAAGTCCGGAGACTCCGTTCCTTGGGAAGGATGGAGTCATGGCAGGAAGTTCCACCACGAGGTA
>NZ_JAAGWG010000016.1 GCF_010682065.1 Blastococcus saxobsidens | reverse complement strand
ACCACACACCGCTGCCGGGAACCAACCACCCGCCTCACGCCTCCACACCGGCGTCACCAACGTCATGACGAGCAACAACTAGACGGCGCCCGGCCGGTGACGGCGCACTCGGTGTGGGGCGTGCTGCCGGGGGTAGCCCGGCTGGCGGACGCGCCGCCGAGCCGTGGTGTCGACGTCTGCGAGCCGGAGGAGGCCTCGTGGCCCTGGACCACGCCCCGCAGGACCGTGCGCGCGACGACCGTGCGCAGGAGGAGGAGGCCGCCACCGAGCGCAGCGCCCGGGAGGAGCTCGGCAGCAGCGACGCCCCCGTCGAGGACGAGGTGGTGGAGGCCTTCGACCGCATCGTCGGCGAGGGCGCGCAGCGGCTGCACCGCACCTGGCGCGAGGTGCTCACCACCGGCCTGGCCGGCGGCCTGGAGGTCGGTGTCGGCGTGCTCGCCCTGCTCGCGGTGTACGCCGAGACGGGCAGCCACCTGCTGGCCGGCCTGGCGTTCAGCATCGGCTTCATCGCCCTCCTGCTGGCGCGCAGCGAGTTGTTCACCGAGGGCTTCCTGGTGCCGGTGACGGCGGTGGTCGCCGGCCGTGCCCGGATCGGTCAGCTGGCCCGGTTGTGGAGCGGCACCCTCGTGGCCAACCTCGTCGGCGGGTGGCTGGTCATGTGGGTCGTGGTGCTCGCGCTGCCCGAGCTCGGGGAGACGGCGATCGAGTCGGCCACCGAGTTCGTCGACGCCCCGCTGGACCTGCAGTCCATGGCCCTGGCGTTCCTCGCCGGCAGCTCGATCACGCTGATGACCCGCATGCAGCAGGGGGCGGAGAGCGAGGCGGGGAAGATCGTCGCCGCCGTCGCCGGGGCGTTCGTGCTCGCCGGGCTCGTGCTGTTCCACTCGATCCTCGACTCGCTGATCATCTTCGCCGGCATCCACGCCGGCGGGCCGTTCGACTACGGCGACTGGCTCGGCTGGTTCTGGTACACGACGCTGCTCAACATGGCCGGTGGTCTGCTGGTGGTCACGCTGCTGCGGCTGGTGCGCAGCAAGGACCTCATCGAGAGGGAGCGGGCGGCCGTCGCGGACGGTCACTAGGCGCGCGCCTCCGACGTCCGCGCCGACGCGTTGGCCATGCTGGCCGGCGTGATCGAGGTGCGCGGCCTGACGAAGCGGTACCGCTCGCGCGTCGCCGTCGACGCGCTGACGGTCACGATCGAGCCCGGCCGGGTGACCGGCTTCCTCGGGCCGAACGGCTCGGGCAAGACCACCACGATGCGCTGCATCCTGGGACTGACCCGGCCGACGGCGGGGACGGCGACGGTGCTCGGCCGCCCCTACCGGGAGCTGGCCCGGCCGATGCGCCGCGTGGGAGCCCTCATCGACCCGCGCGCCCGCCATCCCGGCCGCACCGCCTACGCCCACCTGCTGTGCCTGGCGCAGAGCAACGCCCTGCCCTGGGCGCGGGTGGACGAGGTCATCGAGCTCGTCGGTCTGGAGCCCGTCGCCGACGACCGGGTGGGTGGCTTCTCCCTCGGCATGGCGCAGCGGCTGGGGATCGCGGCGGCGCTGCTGGGCGACCCGGACGTCCTGCTGCTCGACGAGCCGGTCAACGGCCTGGACCCCGAGGGCATCCGCTGGGTCCGCGAGCTGCTCCGGCTGCTGGCCGACGAGGGCCGCACGGTGCTGGTCTCCAGCCACCTGATGAGCGAGATGGAGGACACCGCCGACCACCTGGTGGTCCTCGGCCGCGGCCGGCTGCTCGCCGACGTCCCGATGGCCGACCTGCTGGGGGCGCACGCGGCCGTCCGGGTGCGCAGCCCGCAGGCGCCGCTGCTGGCCTCGGCGCTGCAGCGCGCGGGCGGCTCCGTCGAGCTGGAGATCGACGGGGCGCTGCGGGTCGAGGGTCTCGACCCCGAGGCCGTGGGGGACGTCGCCTTCGCCACGGGTGCCCGGGTGCACGAGCTCTCCCGGATCACCGCGTCGCTGGAGGCGGCCTACCTGGAGCTGACCGGCGACGACGTCGAGTACCGGGCGGTGGCGCGGTGAGCCGCAGGGTGCCGTTCCGCTCGGTGGTGGTCAGCGAGTGGACCAAGCTGCGCTCGGTGCGTTCCACCTGGTGGTGCACCGCCCTGTACCTGCTGGTGGTCGGTGCGGGCGGCTGGTTCGGCGCCGCGATCACCGAGTCCGCTCCCGAGCCCTACCTCGCGGTCGGCTCCGCGCTCACCGGGTTCGGTTTCGGCCAGATCGTGCTCGTGGTGCTGGCCGTCCTCGCCGTCACCGGGGAGTTCCGCACGGGGATGGTGCTGGCGTCGTTCGCGTCGGTGCCGCGGCGGGGCCGGTTGCTGCTGGCCAAGACCGTCGTCGTCGGCGCCTGGTGCGTGCTGCTGTCGTCGGCGCTCGCGCTGTTCTGCTGGTTCGCCGCGACCCGGCTCACCGCGGTCGAGGGCGGCATCCCGCTCACCGATCCCGGCGTGCTCCGGCAGCTGGGGGTGCAGGTGGCGGCCGCGACGCTGACCGGGGTGCTCGCGCTCGGCCTCGGGGCGCTGCTGCGCTCGTCGGCGGGAGCGCTGGGCGTGGCCCTGGGGGTGCTCTTCCTGCTGCACCCGCTGCTGGCCATCTCCGAGACGTCGGCCGGCGACCGGATCGGCCGGTTCGTGCCGGCGCTGCGGGTGGGGGAGGACGCGTTCCTCGCCGTGCAGACCCCCTGGCAGACCGGGCTGCTGGTGCTCGCGTCCTGGGCGGCGGCGGCCTGGGTGCTGGGCGTCGTCCTGCTCGAGCGGCGGGACGTCTAGCCGGCGGTGGCCCGGCGGATCGCCGAGACGTAGCGGGCGGTGGCCGCGCGCTGCAGCACCAGGCTCAACGGCGCGGCCAGCCGCGCCGCGGGCGAGGCCAGCCGGAAGAAGACGCGGATCGTGTAGACGACGTCGCCGTCCTCGGTGAGCCGCACGGTGAACCGCTCCTCGCCGCTCTCCGGGTGGCCCGGCAGCGTGCCGTAGGCGAAGCCGCGCTCGTCGCCCTCGGTGCTCGCCCACACCACCCGGCAGGGGATGTCGTAGCCGAGCCGGGGCAGCCCGGCGGTGAGGACGACCACGGTGCCGGGCGTGCTCGCCGGACCGGTGGCCCTGATCCGCAGCCCGACGCTCCGCTGGGCCCGCCAGTCGAAGACGGCGGCCGCCGCCCGGTCCAGCGTGGCCGGGCCGGAGCCGACGACCGCCGAGTGCTCGGCCAGGTGGTACCCGGTCGGCAGCAGGTCGTCGCCGGTGGCGCCCACCTCGGCGTAGGTGAAGGGAGCGTCGAGGAGGGTGGCGGGATCGGTCGTACGGAACAGGCCCACGCGGCCAGTCTGCCCCGCCGCGCGGTCAGACGGGCCGCGGTGCGGCGAGCCGGTGCCGCAGCTCGGCCACGCAGCCGAGGAGCTCCGCCTCCGGGAGCGGCCGGGCCAGCCAGTAGCCCTGGGCGGCGTCGCAGCCCAGGACCGCGAGCTCGTCCCAGGTGGCCCGGGTCTCCACGCCCTCGGCCACCACGCGCAGGCCGAGGCTGTGCGCGAGGTCGATGGTCGACCGCACGATGGTCCGGTCGCTGGCGTCCAGCTCCATGGTCTGCACGAAGGAACGGTCGATCTTCAGCGTGCTCACGGGCAGGCGGCTCAGGTACGCCAGCGAGGCGTGCCCGGTGCCGTAGTCGTCGACGGACAGCTCCAGGCCGAGGTCGCGGAGCCGGTGCAGCACGTCGAGAGCCCGGACGGGGTCCTTCATGGCCGCGCTCTCGGTGATCTCCAGCTCCAGGCGGTCCGCCGGGAGCTCGTGCCGGGCGAGCAGCTCGGCCACCCGGTCGGGGAGGCCCACGTCGAGCAGGCTGCGCGCCGACAGGTTGACGCTCACGGTCAGCCGCAGCCCCTGGTCGTGCCACCGGCGGCACGCGGCGAGGGCCTGGTCCAGCACCGCCTCGGTCAGCGGCTGGACGAGGCCGGTCTGCTCGGCCAGCGGGACGAACTGGGCGGGTGGCACCAGTCCGTGCACGGGGTGCTGCCACCGGACCAGCGCCTCGACGCCGAGCACCCGCCCGCCGGCCAGGGCGACCCGGGGCTGGTAGTGGACGACCAGCTCGCCCTCCCGGATGGCGCGGCGCAGGTCGCCGAACAGGGTGAGGTGTTCCGGGGCCTCGGCGTCGAGGGACGGGCGGTAGACCGCGATCCCCAGGTGGTCGGCCTTGGCCGCGTACATCGCGACGTCGGCGTGCCGGAACAGCTCGGCCACGTCGGACCCGTCGACGGCCAGCCCGCAGCTGCCGTCGACCTCCAGCAGGAGGCCGTCCACGGCGAACGGACGGCGGAGCGCCCGCAGGACCCGTCCGGCCACCTGCTCGGCCTCCTCGGGTCCGCAGCCGGGCAGCAGGACGACGAACTCGTCGCCACCGGGCCGGGCCAGCACCGCGTCGTCGCGCAGCTCCTCGGTCAGGCGGCCGGCCACCGACCGGAGCAGCATGTCCCCGACGTGGTGGCCCAGGGTGTCGTTGACCTCCTTGAACCGGTCCAGGTCGATCAGGATCGCGGCGGTCGGGGGCCCGCCCGCGGCGGAGGCGGCCACCGCCGCCGCCGCCTCGTCGATCAGGCCCGACCGGTTGAGCAGCCCGGTCAGCTCGTCGTGCCGGACGCGGTGCCGCAGCTCCTGCTCGGCGGCCCGCCGGGACGCCACCTCGGCCTTGAGCTCGTCGGACCGGCGCTTGCCGAACACCATCATCAGCAGGTGCGAGAAGGCGAGCACCAGCACGACGTCGTCCGCGGGGCCGGTGATCATCTCGGGCCAGTCCCCGTACGCGCTCGCCGCGGTGAACGCGGCGGTGACCAGGACGACGACCGCAGCCTCGCGCAGGACACGGGTGCGGAGCGCGGCGATGCCGCCCGTCCCGGCGTGCAGGTCCACGCGTACCCCCTGTCGACGTCCTCTCCTCGCGGAATCGGCGGGCGCCGGCGGCGGCTTGAGCGCGGCGGGGCGGGGGTCCCCCTGGCGGGTGGCCTCCGTGGCCGGGGCTGCGTCGCGCACCGGGCCCGGCGGGCCGCGGGCGTAGGTTGGCCGCACTGTGCTGCCCGCCGTCACCGCCACCCGCTACGTCACCCCGCTGCGCGAGGGTGGGTCGCTGCCTGGGCTCATGGAGGCCGACGACCTGGGCACCTACGTGGTGAAGTGGCGAGCGGCGGGGCAGGGCGTGAAGGTGCTGGTCGCCGAGATCGTCTGCGGTGAGCTGGCCCGTGCGCTGGGGTTGCCGGTACCGGCCCTGGTCACCGTCGACGTCGCACCGGAGCTCGCGGTGGGGGAGCCCGACCACGAGGTGCAGGAGCTGCTGCAGCGCTCCGCCGGGCGGAACCTCGGCCTGGACTACCTGCCCGGCGCGCTGGACTTCGAGGCCGGTGCCGACGGCGTCGACCCGGAGACCGCCGGCCGGGTGCTGTGGTTCGACGCGCTGGTGGGCAACGTCGACCGTTCCTGGCGCAACCCCAACATGCTGTTCTGGCACGGCCGCCTCCAGCTCATCGACCACGGCGCCGCCCTGACGTTCCACCACCACTGGCCCGGCGCCGAGGCGGCCGTCACCCGGCCCTACGACGCCTCCACCCACGCCCTGGTCGAGTGCGCTCCGGACGTGCCCGCGGCCGATGCGGCACTGGCCGCGCGCGTCACCCGGCCGCTGCTCGAGGGCGTCCTGGCGCAGGTGCCCGACGAGTGGCTGGAGGGCGAGACGCCGGAGGACCCGGCGCACGCCGTCCGCAACCGCTACATCGGCCAGCTGCTGGCGCGGCTGGCAGCCCGGGACGCGTGGCTGCCGGGTCTGGTGAGCGCCGCCGCTGCGGGTGGCGCCGGCCGGCGGCGCCCGCGCGTGGGGGAGAACCGCCCCGGCTGGCTCGGCCCGCCGCCGCCGGAAGGGATGAGCCAGCGATGACGGGCATGCCTTCGAGGGACACGTTCGAGTACGCGGTCCTGCGCGTCGTGCCCCGCGTCGAGCGGGGCGAGTCGCTCAACGCCGGCGTCCTCGTCTACTGCCGGCAGCGCGACTACCTCGGCTCGCGGGTGCACCTGGATCCCGACCGGCTGCGCGCCCTGGACCCCACCGCCGATGCCGCAGCCATCGCGCGGGCGCTGCGGGCGGCCACCGACGTCTGCTCCGCCGAACCCGGCGCGGGTGCCGCCGGGCGCGAGGCCCTGGGCTCGCGCTTCCGCTGGCTCACCGCGCCGCGCAGCACGGTGATCCAGCCCGGCCCGGTGCACACCGGGCTCACCGCGGACCCCGACGCCGAGGCCGACCGGCTGCTGCGCGTGCTGGTCCTCCCCGTCGGGGGCTGACGGCCGGGCCACCCTCAAGCGGTGGTCAGGAGGTCACCGTCGGTTCATCTCTCGGTCACCGGCGCGTGGACCGGGCGCGCTTGGCTTCTGGCGCCCGCCTCCCGCGCGACCAGAGGGACCCGATGACCGACATCCAGGAGCCCCGCTCCCGTGCGCTGCTGCCGTTCCTGAACACCGTGCGGCACGGCAACCGCAGCCACGTGACCTGCTTCTACAAGTGCGGCAACGCCTGCGACGCCGCCGTCCCCAACCAGAGCGACAACCCGACGTTCGCCGACGTCGTGCAGACGGCGTTCAGCCGCCGGAACGTGCTCAAGGCCGCCGGCGCCGGCGCGCTGCTCGTCGTGGCCGGCCCCGCCACCTCGGCCGCCGCGGGCGACCGCGGCCACGGCCACGGTGGCCGCCCCGGCGGCGGGAGCCGCGACGGCGCGCTGACCTTCCGGCCGGTCGAGCAGAACACCCTCGACGAGCTGGTCACGGCCACCGGGTACCGCTACTCGGTCGTCATGCGCTGGGGCGACCCGGTGGAGAAGGGCGCCCCCGACTTCGACATCGACCGGCAGACGCCGGAGGCCCAGGCCAAGCAGTTCGGCTACAACTGCGACTACATCGGCCTGCTGCCGCTGGACGACAAGGACCGCGAGGCCCTGCTCGTGGTCAACCACGAGTACACCAACGAGCAGCTGATGTTCTCCAAGGTGGCCAGCGAGTCCGCGCCCACGACGCCGGAGCAGAAGAAGATCGCGATGATGGCCCACGGCATCTCCGTCGTCGAGGTCCGGCGGCACGGCAACTCGGGGGAGTGGCGCCCCGTCCGCAACGGGAAGCGCAACCGGCGGATCACCGCCGAGACGCCGATGGAGTTCACCGGTCCGGCGGCCGGGTCGGAGTACCTCAAGACCAAGGCCGACCCGCGTGGGCGCACCGTCCTCGGCACGCTCAACAACTGCGCCGGCGGCCAGACGCCGTGGGGCACCACGCTGCACGGCGAGGAGAACTTCAACCAGTACTTCGGGCCGGCGTCGGGGCCGGTGGCCGACCCCGAGCGGCGCCTGGCGCGGTACGGGATCTCCACGAGCTCCGCGGCCGGGCGCCGCTGGCACGAGGTGGACCCGCGCTTCGACGTCGCCGCCGAGCCCAACGAGGTGAACCGCTTCGGCTGGGTCGTCGAGGTGGACCCCTACGACCCGACGTCGCGGCCCAAGAAGCGCACCGCGCTCGGCCGGTTCAAGCACGAGGGCGCCAACGTCCGGATCGGTGAGGACGGCCGCGTCATCGCCTACTCCGGTGACGACGAGCGCTTCGACTACATCTACAAGTTCGTGTCGAAGAAGAAGTACCGGCCAGGCAACGACTGGGCGTCCCGGGCGCACAACCTCACCCTGCTCGACGAGGGCGACCTCTACGTCGCGCAGTTCACCGGCGACTCCCCGGCCGCGGAGATCACCGGTGCCGGGACGCTGCCCAGCGACCGCGAGTTCGACGGCACCGGCCGGTGGATCCCGCTGGTGAAGAACGGGCAGTCGACGGTCCCCGGCCGGGACGTCGCCTGGGTGCTGACCTTCACCCGGCTGGCCGCAGACGAGCTGAGCGCGCTCGGCCCCGCGTGGGCCCCCACGAAGATGGACCGGCCCGAGGACATCCAGGTCAACCCGGTCAACGGGCGGGTCTACGCGGCGCTGACGAACAACACCAACCGCGGCACCGGCACCAACCCCAAGGCCGACGAGGCCAACCCGCGCACCGCCAACCGGCACGGGCACATCGTGGAGTGGGAGGAGACCGCGGGCGCTGCGGGGGAGCGCTTCTCCTGGCGCATCTTCCTCGTGGCCGGCGACCCGTCGGACCCGAGCACCTACTTCGCCGGCTTCGACAAGTCCAAGGTCAGCGCGATCTCCTGCCCGGACAACGTGGAGTTCGACCCGGCGGGCAACCTGTGGATCTCCACCGACGGCAGCCCGAGCAACCTGCCCGGCAGCAACGACGGGCTCTACGCCGTCCCCACCGAGGGGCGGGAGCGCGGCCTGGTGAAGCGGTTCCTCACCGTGCCCTTCGGCGCCGAGTGCAGTGGGCCGCTGATCACGCGGGACGCGCGGTCGGTCTTCGTGGCGGTGCAGCACCCCGGTGAGACCGAGGGCTCGACCGTCGACAGCCCGTCCAGCACGTGGCCGGACCGGCGCCGGGTCAGGCCGTTCCCCCGGCCCAGCGTCGCCGTCGCCTACCGCCAGGACGGCGGCCGCGTCGGCAGCTGACGACCACCCAGGAGCTCGGCGAGCCCCGCACCCGTCCGGGTGCGGGGCTCGCTCAGTAACCCGTGCGACCGTCGAGCGCCTCGCGGAGCAGGTCCATGTGGCCGAGGTGGCGGGCGTACTCCTCGACGAGGTGCGTGAGGATCCAGCGGAGGTTCACGGGCTCGCCCCGGCGCAGGCCGCGGACCGGGGCGTCGAGGTCGGCCCACGCCGCGACGTTTCCCCGGGTGACGGCCAGCACGGCGCGGTAGGCCGCGACGTCCGCGGCGGCGGCGGTGACGGGATCGACGTCGTCGAAGTCGCCGTCAGGACTGGCAGGCGTGCAGTAGCAGTCGGGGACGTCCGGCTCGTCGAGCAGGACGACGCGGAGCCAGTAGGCCTCCACCTCGGTGAGGTGCCGCACCACGCCGATGAGACTCAGGGACGACGGCGGCACCGGGCGGCGGGCGAGCTGGTCGCCGTCGAGCCCGGCGATCTTCAGGAGCACCGTGTCGCGGTAGAAGTCGACCCAGTGGTCGAGCACCTCGCGTTCGGTCCCCGTCATCGGACCCCGGGCCCGCGCATCCGGCTGCTCGGGCACGACCACGACGTCGTCCGCTGTCATGCTCAGACCATCGCACCCGCGTGGGCTGCGGCAGCCGAGTGGAGCAGCGCGTCGATCCGGCGGGCCAGTTCGAGGTCCTGCTCGGCCACGGCCCGGCGGCGCATCGCCGCCGACAGCGCCTGGTAGACGGAGAGCATGACGATCTACGCGGTTGCCGTGTGCGCGAGCGATCTCCCGCGCGCACGGGGCTTCTACGAGCTGCTCGGTTTCCGGTTCCCGGAGGTGGAGGCGGACGACCCGCATCTCGAGGCCGAGGACGACTCCGGCGTCCGTCTGATGATCGACGAGGTCTCGGTCATTGCCGGCCTCTACGGGGAGCAGCCCCGGCCCGGCACCGCCGCCGGCTTCGCGATGCGCGCCGGGTCGCCGCGCGAGGTCGACGAGACGGTCTCCCGCATCAGGTCGGTGGGCCACACGGTGGTCAAGGAGCCGTACGACGCGCCGTGGGGGCAGCGATACGCGACGGTCGCCGACCCGGACGGTTACCGGGTGGACCTCTTCTGCCCGCTGCCCTGACGCCCGGGCGGATACCGTCGTTCAGCCGGGGAGCAGGGCGTCGATCCGGCGGGCCAGCTCGAGGTCCAGCTCGCTGACGCCGCCGGCCGAATGGCTGACCAGCGTCAGGTGCAGCTTCCGGTAGCGGAGGTCGACGTCGGGGTGGTGGTCCATCTCCTCGGCGACGTCGGCGATCGTTCCGATCGCGGCGACGGCGTCGCGGAAGCTCGGCAGCTCGACGGTGCGACGGATGCCGTCGCCGTCCCCCGACCACAGCGGCAGTCCGTGCATCGCGGCGGCGAGCTCGTCGGGGGAGAGGCGGGGTGGACGGGGCATCTCCCCATCCTCGCTCAGGTGTGCAGGCCGCACTCGGTCTTGTTCGACCCCGCCCAGCGGCCGGCCCGCGGGTCCTCGCCCGGGGCGACCGGACGGGTGCACGGCGCGCAGCCGATCGAGCCGTAGCCCAGCTCGAACAGCGGGTTGACCGGGATCTGGTGCTCGGCGGTGTAGGCGTCGACGACGTCCTGGGTCCAGGCCGCCATCGGGTTGACCTTCACCATGCCGCGCTTGGCGTCCCAGTCGACCAGCCTCGTCCCGGCGCGGGTCGGCGACTCGTCCCGCCGGACGCCGGAACCCCAGGCCGTGAACCCGGCCAGGGCCTGGGCCAGCGGCTTGACCTTGCGCAGCTCGCAGCACAGGTCGGGATCGCGGTCGTGCAGCTTCGGCCCGAAGGAGAGGTCCTGCTCGGCCACCGTCTGCGGCGGGGTGACGTTGTGCAGCGTGATCGGCAGGACGCTGCTGATCCAGTCGCGGGTGCCGATGGTCTCGGCGAAGTGGTAGCCGGTGTCGAGGAAGACGACGTTGACGCCGGGGATCACCCGGGAGGCCAGGTGGGACAGCAGCCCGTCGGCCATGGAGGAGGTGATGGCGAACTGGTCGCCGAAGGTCTCCCCGGCCCAGCGCAGCACGGCGAGCGCCTGCTCGACCGGGTCGGCGATGCCCTCGAACCGGGCGTCGGCTTCGGCGGCGAGCTCCGGCGTCGCTGCGATGGCGGTCGTCATCCCTGCTGCACTCCCGTTCCGATCAGGCGGACGGAGAACGCCCGCAGGCAGGCGCTGCACCGCCAGCCCGAGGTCTTCTCGTCCTCGTACGGGGTCAGGTCCTCGTCCCCGCAGTACGGGCAGTGGAACACCGGTAGCTGGCGTTGCCTTCCCGACCCGCCGTCCTCGTCACTCACAGGGGCCCCGTCACAGCAACCAGGACTCCTCGGCGCGGGACACGTAGTGCGCGAACGACTCGCCGTCGGTCCGGCGCTCCACGAAGCCGCGCAGGATGCGCTCGCAGTAGTCGGCGGTCTCGGCCTTGGTCACCTTGTGGCCGCGGAACTTGCGGCCGAAGGTGGCCTCCACGCCGAGGTGCCCGCCGAGGTGGACCTGGAAGCCCTCCACCATCTCGCCGCTGTCGTCCTTGACCATCGACCCCTTGAAGCCGATGTCGGCGGTCTGGAACCGGGCGCAGCTGTTCGGGCAGCCGTTGACGTTGATGCCGATCGGCACGTCGAAGTCCGGCAGCCGCTTCTCCAGCTCCGCGTAGAGGTCCTGCGCGTGCTGCTTGGTCTCGACGATCGCCAGCTTGCAGAACTCCAGGCCGGTGCAGGCCATGGTGCCGCGGCGGAAGGCGCTCGGCCGCACCTGGAGGTCGTGCTCGGCCAGCGCGGTGACCAGCGCCTCGACCTTGTCGTCGGGCACGTCGAGGATGACCAGCTTCTGCTGCGTCGTCGTCCGGATGCGCCCCTGGCCGTACTCGTCGGCCAGGTTCGCGATCGTGGTGAGCAGCGAGCCGCTGATCCGGCCGGTGCGCAGCGCGAAGCCGACGGCGTTGTTGCCGTCCTTCTGCCGGCTGACGCCGACGTGGTCGCGCTGGTCGTGCTTGGCCGGAGCCGGCGCGGGGCCGTCGGGCAGGGTCTCGTGCAGGTACTCGTCCTGCAGCACCTGCCGGAACTTCTCCGGACCCCAGTCGGCCATGAGGAACTTGATCCGGGCGCGGTTGCGCTGCCGGCGGTATCCGTAGTCGCGGAAGACCGAGGTGCAGGCGGCCCACACGTCGGTGACCTGCTCGGGTCGCACGAAGACGCCGAGCCGCTGGGCGAACATCGGGTTGGTCGACAGGCCGCCGCCGACCCACAGGTCGTAGCCGGCCTCCCCCGCCTCGTTGACGACTCCCACGAAGGAGACGTCGTCGATCTCGGGCTCGGTGCAGTGGTCGACGCAGCCGGACATCGACGTCTTCCACTTGCGCGGCAGGTTGCTGAACTCCGGGCTGCCGAGGTACTTCTCGACGGTCGCGGCGATGACGTCGGTGGCGTCGAGGACCTCGTCCTCGAGGATCCCGGCCAGCGGGCAGCCGAGCATGACGCGCGGCACGTCGCCGCAGGCCTCCATCGTGGACAGGCCCACCGACTCCAGCCGCCGCCAGATCTCGGGCACGTCCTCGATCCGGATCCAGTGGTACTGCACGTTCTGCCGGTCGGTGACGTCGGCGACGTCGCGGCCGAACTCGGTGCTGATCCCGCCCAGGATGCGGAGCGCGTCGCTGGTCAGCTGCCCGCCGTCGATGCGGGCCCGCATCATGAAGTAGGAGTCCTCGAGCTCCTCGGGCTCCAGCACGGCGGTCTTGCCGCCGGGGATGCCCTGGGCCCGCTGGGTGTAGAGACCCATCCAGCGCATGCGGCCGCGGAGGTCGCCGGGGTCGATGCCGTGGAAGCCGGTCTTCGAGTAGATGTCGAGGATCCGCTGCCGGACCTCGAGCCCGTCGGAGTCCTTCTTCATCCGCTCGTTGGGGTTGAGCGGCTCGCGGTAGCCCAGCGCCCACTGGCCCTGACCGCGCTGCGGCCGGTTGCTGGTGCGGGTGGGGGTGCTCACGTGGCGTACTTCTTCCTGCGCTCGCCGCCCGCCCGGCAGCCGGGCCGGAGGACGGGGGCGCTGCTGGATCGGGGCGTAGCGGGAGAGCTGCGCGGGTGAACCTGGGTCAGCGCGCGGCGCGACAGGCGGCGCTGGAGACGAGCGCCAGATCGATGTGCAGCCGCGCGACGAGGAGCGCGCTGCCATCGGTCATGCGTCGATGGTGCCACAGTGGCGCCGTGCGCCGCGGCGCACGGGCCCGTCCGGGGGGTGAGCGGGTCAGGCCCGGTCGATCTCGGCGCGGATCAGGGCGACCGATTCGGCCAGCGGGGTGAGCGAGGTGTCGATGACCAGCTCGGCGCGCGCCGGCGGCTCGTAGGGGTCGCTGACCCCGGTGAAGCCGGGGATCTCTCCCGCCCGCGCCTTGGCGTACAGCCCCTTGACGTCGCGCTGCTCGCAGACCTCCAGCGGGGTGGCGAGGTGCACCAGCACGAACCGGCCGTGCTTCTCCACCAGCTGGCGGGCCTCCTCGCGGGCGGCCTCGTACGGGGCGATCGCCGCCACCACCGCCGTGCCGCCGTGCTTGACGACCTCGCCGGCCACCCAGCCGATGCGCCGGATGTTGAGGTCGCGGTGCTCCTTGGCGAAGGTCAGCTCGCTGGACAGGTGGGTGCGGACGACGTCGCCGTCGAGGACGGTCACCGGCCGGCCCTCGGCCTCCAGCCCGGCGACCAGCGCGTCGGCGATCGTGGACTTGCCCGCGCCGGAGAGGCCGGTCAGGAAGACGGTGACGCCCGGGCGCGGTGCAGCGGTCATGCCGCCAGTGTCGCCGCCGGCCGTCGGCTCGTGTGCGACCGGGTCCGGGGTCAGTCCTGCGCCGGCTCGGTGAAGGAGCGCCAGGCGTTGTCGATGGCGACGAGCTCCGCGGCGTGCGCCGGCAGCTGCCCGGCGACGACGTCGGCGACGGTCACGCCCTCCAGCACCCGGCGGTAGGCCTCCCGGGCGGCCACCCACACGCTGGCCAGCTCGGCCGCGGGGCCCGGGTAGCTGACCTCCTCCGGGCGCTGGCCGTGCACCTCGGCCAGGAATCCCTGCTCCACGCGCATCACCCGGGCGATCGAGATCTCCGACGCGGGCAGCGCGAGCCGGTAGCCGCCCTCCCGGCCGCGCTGGCTGGTGACCAGCCGGGCGCGCTGCAGGTCGGTGAGGATCGCCTGCAGGAACCGGCCGGGGATGTCCTGCGCCGTGGCGATGCGCTCGGCGGTCAGCGAGCCCGGAGCGGCGGCGGCCAGCTCCACGACGGCCCGGACCGCGTAGTCGACCCGGGCATTGATGCGCACGGAGGGCATCCTGCCCTGGTCTGCCAAGGTGGACCCGTGTTCCAGCTGCGTTTCACCACGTTGGTGGAGGCGCCGCTGACCGTGGCGTTCGACGTCGCCCGCGCCCTCGGCCGGCCGTGGTCCTTCCCGCTGGAGGAGGTCGCCTCCGTGCGACCGGAGCGGGACGTCTTCGTCTCCGGTCCCCGGACCGGCGGGCGCTGGGTGTCCCACTCACGACGCTTCTCGGCCACCGGCGCCGGCACGCTGGTCGACGAGCAGGTGGACTGGGAGAGCGGTCTGCCCGGCGTGCTCGGGGGCTTCGTGGACCAGGTGGTGCTCCGCCGCAGGATCGTCCGGGCCATGCAGGCGCACCTGGACGCCTACGCCGCGGTCGCCGCGCGCCGGGCGCTCGACGTCGTCCAGGTCGTCGGCGCGGCGCTGGTCGACGGGGACCGGGTGCTCGTGGCCCAGCGGTCCGGGGGGCCCTTCGACGGCTGCTGGGAGTTCCCCGGCGGCAAGGTGGAGCCGGGCGAGGCGGAGCTGGCGGCGCTGGTCCGCGAGTGCGCGGAGGAGCTCGGCGTCGTCGTCGCCCCGCAGGCGTTCCTTGGCGAGGTGCCGCTGGACGGCGTCGTCGGTGGTGGCGCGCCGGGCGCGTCGACCATGCGCGTCTGGTGGGCGCGGGTCGCCGAGGGCGAGCCGGTGGCGCACGAGCACGGCGAGCTGCGCTGGGTGGGGGCCGACGAGCTGGAGGCGCTGAACTGGATCCCCGCCGACCGCCCGCTCCTCCCCGCCGTCCGCACCTTCCTCGCCCGCCTCTGACCCGACCGAGCTTTTCCGCGGAAACTCACCCCAGCTTTTCCGCGGAAAAGCTGGGTTGTGGACGACGCCAGCGCGATGTGTCCGCCTCCCGTCAGCATGGGCCCGTGCTTCTGCGGTCTCAGGGTCTCCACGGCGTCTTCGTCGGGGCCCACGCTGTGTCGGAAGGAGTGCTGAGCAGGGCCCAGCTGAACAACGGGCCGTACCTCCGTGTCCTGCACGGGGTCTACGCCGACCCCTCGCAACCTCGGGACCACATGCTCAAGACCCGCGCGGCGTCGCTGCTCATGCCGCCCGTGGCAGCTTTCGGTGGCCGGACCGCCGCGGCCCTGCTCGGGGGCCCGAGTCCCTCGTTCACGGACCCGGTGGTGGTCGTCGTTCCGCACGGGACCAAGTGGCGAGGGCCGCGGGGCGTTCGCGTGCACACGGCCGGGCTGTCACCTGCCGACGTCGTGGTGGACGGCGATCTCCGCTTCACCGTCGCGGCGCGTACCGCGTGGGACGTCGCAGCCCACGAGTCCGTAGGGAACGCGGTCGGCGTCCTCGACGACATGGTGCGCCGCGGGCTGGTGACCCCCGAGGCTCTCCTGCGTCTCGTACTCGACCGCGGCGGTGCCTGGGGATCGCGCCGGGTCCGCCGGGCGTTCCAGCTGGTCGACGGCCGCGCGGAGTCACCCCCGGAGTCGTGGGTGCGCGTCGCCTGCGTGCTCGGGGGGCTTCCGGCGCCGGTTCCGCAGTACGAGGTCGTGCACGACGGTGCCTGGCTGGGGCGGGTGGACCTCGCCTGGCCCGAGCAGCGGGTGATCGTCGAGTACGAAGGCGCCTACCACTTCGACGGGGTGCAGCTGGCGCGTGACGATGCGCGCTACGAGCGACTGCTCCGAGCCGGTTGGCGAGTGATCCGGGTGGCCGCTCACGATCTGAGGGACATGGACTCGCTGATGGCGCGGATCGGGTCGGCTCTGGCGGCGGCCGGCCCGGGGGGATGAGTTTCCGCGGAAAAGCACGGCTACTTTTCCGCGGAGAAGCGGGAGGACGACGACGGGCGCCGGTCCCCGTGGGGGAGCGGCGCCCGTAGTCGCAGGAGGAGTTACCTCAGGACTTGAAGGCGTCCTTGATGTTCTCGACGCCCTGCTTGAGGTTGCTCTTGGACTCTTCCTTCTTGCCCTCGGCCTGGAGGTCACGGTCGTCGGTCGCGTCACCCACGGCCTGCTTGCCCTTGCCGGACATCTCTTCGATCTTGTTCGTCAGCTTGTCCGTGCCGCTCATCTCGAGCCACCTCCGTGTCGTTGTCAGTCCGTCCAGGGGCCCATACCCAGCGGGCGGGCTCGCGACACCCCGTGCCGCCGACCTGCGGGAAGGCCTCCGGCGGACCTCGTGGACGGGCGGAAAGACCGGGCCGGCGCGGGCGCATGAGGCGTGGAAGTTACGGTTGGCGCGCGATTCGTGAGCCCAGGTCACAACTCGATGACGTCCGTGGACACCCTCTTCGAGGCGTGCCTAGGGTCCACCCGTCGCAGTCCTGGTGGCTCCGTCACCCGGTTGCGTTCGGCTCGTGACCAATCAGTCGTCCACAGGCCCCACGGGTCCTGGTCGACCTGTCCGTTCCCCCCGCGCGACGCGGGACGAGGGAGGCATTGCACGTGAACCTGAGCAAGCGCAGAGGTGCGCTCGTCGCGGCGAGCATCACCGCCGCGATGGTGCTGTCCGCCTGCGGCGGTAGCGACGACAACGGCGGGGAGGGTGGCGGCGGCTCGACCGGCGGCACCTTCAGCATGTACATCGACGAGCCTGAGAACCCGCTGGTGCCCGGCAACACCACCGAGAGCGAGGGTTCGC
This sequence comes from Blastococcus saxobsidens, assembly GCF_010682065.1. Taxonomy (GTDB): domain Bacteria; phylum Actinomycetota; class Actinomycetes; order Mycobacteriales; family Geodermatophilaceae; genus Blastococcus; species Blastococcus saxobsidens_B. The sequence goes on along the minus strand of NZ_JAAGWG010000016.1, from coordinate 110,841 downwards.
AGGTCGTCAAGTCCCTGTGGACCGGCTTGATCCAGTACGGCCCGGAGGGTGAGGTCGAGTACACCGGCGTCGCGGAGTCGATCGAGTCCGAGGACAACGTCACCTGGACGGTCACGCTCAACGACGGCTGGACCTTCCACGACGGCACCCCGGTGACGGCGCAGTCCTTCGTCGACGCCTGGAACTACACCGCCTACAGCCCGAACGCCCAGGGTGCGTCGTACTTCTTCTCGAACATCGAGGGCTACGAGGACCTGCAGGCGCCGACGGACGAGGAGGGCAACGTCACCGGCGAGCCCGCCGCGACGGAGATGTCGGGCCTCGAGGTCGTCGACGACACCACCTTCACCGTCACGCTGACCGGGCCGTTCGCCCAGTTCCCCGTGACCGTGGGCTACAACGCGTTCTTCCCGCTGCCGGAGTCCTTCTTCGAGGACCCGCAGGCCGCCGGCACGAACCCGATCGGCAACGGCCCGTTCAAGGCCGACTCCGAGTACGTCCCCGGCACCGGCATCACGCTGTCGAAGTACGAGGACTACGCCGGTGAGAACGAGGCCCAGGCCGACGGCGTGGATTACAAGGTCTTCACGGACCTGAACACCGCCTACACCGAGGTGCAGGCCGGCAACCTCGACATCACCCGGGACGTGCCGCCGGACGCCATCACCACGGCGGCCGACGAGTTCGGTGACCGGTTCCTCGAGTCGCCGTCGTCGCAGTTCACCTACGTGGGCTTCCCGACCTACGACCCGCGCTACCAGGACAAGCGGGTCCGCCAGGCGCTCTCGCTGGCCATCGACCGCGAGGCCATCACCGACGCCATCTTCAACGGCACGCGTGCCCCCGCCGACGCCGCCATCGCGCCGGTCGTCGACGGGTACCGCGAGGGTGCCTGCGAGTACTGCGAGGTCGACGTCGAGCGGGCCAACCAGCTCCTCGACGAGGCCGGCTTCGACCGCAGCCAGCCCATCGACCTGTGGTTCAACTCGGGCGCCGGTCACGACGCCTGGATGGAGGCCATCGGCAACCAGCTGCGGGAGAACCTCGACCTGGAGTACCAGCTCCGGGGCGACCTGGACTTCTCGCAGTACCTGCCGCTGGGTGACGAGAAGGGCTACACCGGGCCGTTCCGCCTCGCGTGGGCCATGGACTACCCGAGCCCGCAGAACTACCTGGAGCCGCTGTACTCCACCGCGGCCCTGCCGCCGGCGGGCTCGAACTCCTCGTTCTACTCGAACCCCGAGTTCGACGAGCTGGTGGCCCAGGGCAACCAGGCCTCCAGCAACGAGGAGGCCATCGAGTTCTACCAGCAGGCCGAGGACGTCCTCCTCGAGGACATGCCGATCATCCCGATGTTCTTCGGGCTCGAGCAGGCGGTCCACTCGGAGAACGTGGACGGCGTGTTCGTCGACGTCTTCGGGCAGGTCGACACCTCCAAGGTGACCGTCAACAACTGACGCTCGCCCAGCACGACCCTTGCCGCCGCCGGGGGTGCTGTCCCATCGGACAGTCGCCCCCGGCGGCGCACGTGCGGGGGACTTTGGCACGATGGTTCCGCGTCACCGGCGAGCCGGTGACGCGCTCACCCGAGGGGGAACATGGGCCGCTACGTAGCGCGCCGCCTGCTGCTGACGATCCCGGTCCTGTTCGGTGCGTCCTTCCTCATCTTCGCGATGGTGTACGCCCTGCCCGGCGACCCGATCCGCGCCCTGGGCGGCGACCGCCCGCTGGCACCCGCCGTGGTCGCCCAGCTCAAGGAGCAGTACAACCTCAACGACCCGCTGGGCGTCCAGTACCTGAAGTACCTCGGCAACCTGGCCCAGGGCGACTTCGGCACCGACTTCCGCGGGCGCCCGGTCCTGGAGACCATCTCCCAGCGCCTGCCGATCACCATCAAGCTGACCGTGGTCGCCATCGCCATCGAGGCCGTCATCGGCATCATCGCCGGCGTCCTGGCCGGCATCCGGCGCAACAGCTTCTTCGACAACGTCGTCCTGGTGTCGACGACCCTGGTCGTGTCCATCCCGATCCTGGTGCTCGCCTTCGTCGCCCAGTTCGTGTTCGGCCTGAAGCTGGGGCTCTTCCCGATCTCCGGGGCGCAGGAGGGCTGGTACAGCTTCATCCTCCCGGGCCTGGTACTCGCATCTGGATCGCTGGCCTACGTGGCCCGGCTGACCCGGACCAGCGTCGCGGAGAACATGCGGGCCGACTACGTGCGGACCGCCCGGGCCAAGGGCCTGCCCAACCGGACGGTCGTGGTGCGGCACACGCTGCGCAACAGCCTGATCCCGGTGATCACCTTCGTCGGTGCGGACATCGGGACGCTGCTCGGCGGCGCCATCGTCACCGAGTCGGTGTTCAACCTGCCGGGGATCGGGCGGGCCATCTTCGACGCGGTGCGCGCCCAGGAGGGCGCGGTCGTCGTCGGCATCGTGACCCTGATGGTCTTCTTCTTCATCTTCTTCAACCTGGTCGTGGACGTGCTCTACGCCGTCCTCGACCCGAGGATCCGTTATGAGTGACCCCAAGCTGACGACCCTGGGCCACGACGAGACCGGCGCCGGCACCGTGACGCCGCCGGCTGAGGAATCGGCAGACGTCGCCGGCACGCAGAACAGCCTGTGGAGCGACGCCTGGCGTCAGCTCCGGCGCAACGTGCTGTTCTGGATCGGTGCCACGCTCGGGCTGCTCTTCGTCCTGATCGCCCTCTTCCCGAAGGTCTTCGCGCGCGGCGCGGACCCCCGTGACTGCAGCCTCTCCCTCTCCGGGCAGGCGCCGTCGGCCGAGCACTGGTTCGGGTTCGACCAGCAGGGCTGCGACTACATGGCCAACGTCGCCTTCGGGGCCCGCAACTCCCTCATCATCGGGCTGCTGGCGGTCGCGGTGATCCTCGTGCTGGGCGTGCTCGTCGGTGCGCTGAGCGGCTTCTTCGGCGGCCTCGTCGACAGCCTGCTCTCGCGGGTGGCCGACATCTTCTACGCCCTGCCGCTCATCCTGGGCGCGCTGGTCGTGCTGCGCAGCGGCTTCCTCGGTCGCGGGGTCGTGGCCGTGGCGATCGCGCTGGCGGCCTTCGGCTGGATGACGGCGATGCGGCTGGTCCGCTCCCAGGTGATCGCGGTCAAGAGCTCCGACTACGTCGCCGCGGCACGGGCGATGGGCGCCTCGAACAGCCGGATCCTGGTGCGGCACATCCTGCCCAACGCGGTGGCGCCGGTGCTGGTCTACGCGACCATCACCGTCGGTGTGCTGATCGCGGCCGAGGCGACGCTGACCTTCCTCGGCGTGGGCCTGCAGCGACCGGCCATCTCGTGGGGCCTGCAGATCGACGCCGGTCAGCGGTTGCTGCGGACCGCCCCGCACCTGGTCCTCTTCCCGAGCCTGATCCTGACCATGACGGTGATGGCATTCGTCATGATGGGCGACGCCCTGCGCGACGCCCTCGACCCGAGGCAGCGTTCATGAGCACCGCGTCAGCATCCGTCCCCTACGCCCCTGGCCGGGGCGGCTCCGGCCCGGTCCTGGAGGTCCAGGACCTGCGGGTGCAGTTCCGCACGGACTCCGGGCTGGTCAACGCCGTCAACGGCGTGAGCTACACGGTCTCCGAGGGCGAGACGGTCGCGATCCTGGGCGAGTCGGGCTCCGGCAAGTCGGTGTCGGCGCAGGCGATCATGGGCATCCTCGACATGCCGCCGGCGGAGATCACCAGCGGCCGGATCATGTTCGAGGGCCGGGACCTGCTCACCGCCCCGGCCGAGGAGCAGCGCAAGGTCCGCGGCCCGGGGATCTCGATGATCTTCCAGGACGCCCTCTCCTCGCTGAACCCCGTGTACAGCGTGGGCTTCCAGATCGGCGAGATGTTCCGCGCGCACCGCGGCACCTCGCGCAAGGAGGCCAAGAAGCTCGCCGTCGAGCTGATGGACCGGGTGCGCATCCCGGCCGCCGCACAGCGGGTCAACGACTACCCGCACCAGTTCTCCGGCGGTATGCGGCAGCGCGTGATGATCGCCATGGCGATCGCGCTGGACCCGCGCATCCTGATCGCCGACGAGCCGACGACGGCGCTCGACGTGACCGTCCAGGCCCAGGTCATGGACCTGCTCAAGGACCTCCAGCGCGACACCGGCATGGGCCTGGTCCTGATCACCCACGACCTGGGCGTGGTCAACGAGGTCGCCGACAACGTCGCCGTCATGTACGCCGGCCGTATCGTCGAGCGGGGCACGGTCGACGACGTGTTCGGCAACCCCGCCCACCCCTACACCGAGGGGTTGATGGCCTCCATCCCGATGCTCGAGGCGAAGGGCGGCAGGCTGCAGCCGATCGGCGGCCAGCCGCCGAACCTCTCCTCGATCCCGTCGGGGTGCCCGTTCCACCCCCGGTGCCCCAAGCGCCGGCTCGGTGCCGACGCACTGCCCGGCCGTCACTGCGCCGAGGACGTCCCGCCGCTGCGGCTGGTCGTCCCGGGGCGCGAGGCGGCCTGCCACTACAGCGAGGAGGTCCTCGGTGTCTGACATCACCGATGCCGCCGCGGCACCGCGCCCGGCGGCCGCACCCGGAGAGGTCCTGCTCGAGGTCAAGGACCTCAAGAAGCACTTCCCGCTCACCCAGGGCGTCGTGTTCAAGCGGACCGTGGGCCACGTCCGCGCGGTCGACGGCGTCAACCTGACGCTCCGCCGCGGGGAGACGATGGGCCTGGTCGGTGAGTCCGGCTGCGGGAAGTCGACGGTCAGCAAGATGCTGGTCGCCCTGGAGAAGCCCACGAGCGGGGAGATCCTCTACAAGGGCGACGACGTCACGAAGATGGGCGCCCGCGCGCTCAAGCAGTACCGGCGCGAGGTCCAGATCATCTTCCAGGACCCCTACGCCTCGCTGAACCCGCGGATGACCGTGGGCGACATCGTCGCCGAGGGCTGGTCGGTGCACGCCGACATCGCCCCCCGCAAGGGCCGGCTGCAGCGCACCCAGGAACTCATGGAGCGGGTGGGCCTCAACCCCGACTTCGTCAACCGCTACCCCCACCAGTTCTCCGGCGGGCAGCGGCAGCGCATCGGCATCGCCCGGGCCCTGGCACTGCAGCCGGAGATCATCGTCTGCGACGAGCCGGTCAGCGCCCTGGACGTCTCGGTCCAGGCCCAGGTGGTCAACCTGCTCGAGGACCTGCAGGACGACTTCGGCCTGTCCTACCTGTTCATCGCGCACGACCTGTCGGTCGTCCGGCACATCTCCGACCGGGTCGCCGTGATGTATCTGGGCAGCGTGGTCGAGGAGGGCACGGACGCGCAGGTCTACACCTCGGCCGCGCACCCGTACACGCAGGCCCTGCTGTCGTCGGTCCCCGTCCACGAGCCGCACCTGCGCGGGCTCAAGGAGCGCATCCTGCTGGAGGGCGACGTCCCCAGCCCGGCGAACCCGCCGTCGGGATGCCGCTTCCGCACCCGCTGCTGGAAGGCCCAGGACATCTGCGCCACCGAGGCGCCGGCACTGGTCGACCGCGGCCAGGGCCACCCCTCGGCGTGCCACTTCGCCGAGGCGAAGACCGTCGTCCCTACGGAGTGATCCGTCGTCCTCCGGACGACACCGCGGGCACGTGCGGTCCCGTCATGCGCGGAGCCGTTGCCTCACGCCTGCGCGGAGCCCTGCGGGCCCCACTCGGCGCGACAGGGAAGATGATCGCGTGACTCCTTCGCGCCGCATCCTGCTCGTCCATGCGCACCCGGACGACGAGACCATCAACAACGGCACCACCATGGCCCGGTACGTCGCCGAGGGCGCCCAGGTCACCCTGCTCACCTGCACGCTGGGTGAGGAGGGCGAGATCCTGGTGCCCGAGCTCGAGCAGCTGGCGGCCGACCAGGCCGACCAGCTCGGCGGCTACCGGATCTGGGAGCTGCGGGGCGCGATGGAGGCCCTCGGCGTCAGCGACATCCGCTTCCTCGGCGGGCCCGGCCGGTACCGCGACTCCGGGATGATGGGGGTGCCGGCCAACGAGCACCCGCGGGCGTTCTGGAACGCCGACCTGGACGAGGCGATCGGCCACGCCGTCGCCGTGGTGCGGGAGACCCGGCCGCAGGTGGTGGTCACCTACGACGAGAACGGTGGCTACGGCCACCCGGACCACATCCAGGCGCACCGGGTCGCCATGGGGGCGGTCGCCGCGGCCGCCGACCCCGCGTACCGGCCGGACCTCGGCGAGGCCTGGTCCGTGGCGAAGGTCTACTGGTGCTGCATGCCGCGCTCGGTGCTGCAGCACGGCATCGACGCCATGGCCGCCGCCGGCGACACGACGTTCTTCGAGGGCGTCACCAGCGCCGACGACCTCCCGTTCGGCGTTCCGGACGAGCTGGTGACGGCGGCGGTCGACGGGCGGGCCCACGCGGGGCAGAAGGACGCCGCCATGCGGGCCCACCCCACGCAGATCCTGGTCGACGGACCCTTCTTCGCCCTCTCGAACAACCTGGGCCTGGAGGTGCTCGGCGTGGAGTACTACCGGTTGGTCCAGGGCGAGCGCGGGCCCGCGGGTCCCGGTCCGGAAGGCTGGGAGGACGACCTGTTCGCCGGCCTGACCGGATGAGCCGACTGCGCCCGGCCGGCTGGGCGCTGGCCGCCGCGCTGGTGGCGGGCTGGCTGGCCGTGGTCGAGGTCTTCTGGCTGCCGCTGCGCGCGGGCGGCGTGCTGGTGCCGGTGTCGGTGCTCGCCGCCGTCGTGGGCAACGTGCTGCTGGTGCGCGCGGCGGCGCGGCTGTCCGGGGCGCGCTGGGTAGCCGTCGTGCCGGCCGTGGTCTGGCTCGGGGTCGTCGTGGCCGCCATGGGCCGTCGCCCGGAGGGGGACCTGGTCGTCGTCCTCGCCGGAGGCGCGGCGAGCGTGGTCAACGCGGCGTTCCTGCTGCTGGGGGTGCTCGCCGCAGCCGCCGCGGCGGGAACGGAGCTGGGGGCGCCGGCCCGTCCGGTCAGCCCTCCGCCGGTGCCCACCGGTAGTGGTAGCGGTGGTGCTCGGTGAAGCCCAGCCGGGCATAGAGGGCCAGCGCGGGGCCGTTGCTCGCCGCCACCTGCAGCAGGCACGAGTGCCCGCCGCGGTCCAGCGCGTCGGTGGCCAGCGCGGACATGACCCGGGTGGCCAGCCCGCGCCGGCGGTGGGCGTCGGCGACGGTCACGGCGCTGATGACCAGCCACCCGTCGGCGAGCACGCCGCGGGCGACGGCGGCCAGCGGGGCGGGCGGCTCGTCGAGGCGCACGGAGGCGAACAGGGGCCGCTCGGCGCGGCGGAGCACCGTCTCGGCCGCCGGCGGCAGGGCGGCGCCCCGGTACCGGTACCCGGCGAGCCAGGCCTCGTCGGGCTCCGCCGCGAGGGTGACGGGGACGTCGGCCGCGGCCGTGACCCACGGGCGGAGCGCGGCAGTGAGCACCAGGTTGTCCTCGTCGCGGCTCCAGCCCGCGGCCGCGAACGCCTCGTCGGCGGCTCCGCTCCCCGGTGTCGGCACGGCGGCGCAGGGACGCAGCCCCCGGTCGCGGTACCAGCGGGTCACGTCGGCGACCGCCGTCGTCAGGTCGCCGGCCGGTTCCCCCACCACGAGTGCGGAGTTGGCCCGGCCGGTGAAGCCGCCCCCGGCGCGGAGCAGCCAGCCGCCGTGCGGCTGCTCCTCCAGGCCGCGCCAGGTGCGGGCGGCCAGGCGCTCGAGGTCGTCGACGGTCACGGGAGGGACGGCGCGCACGGTGTCGATCCTCCCGGCGCACCGCGGGGACGGGTCGGGCGCCCCTCGGGTCAGGGGGCGGGGCGGGGGGAGGGGAGGACGCCGGCCGGCACCGGCCGGGCCTCCAGCCAGCCCAGGATGCGGTCGGCCGGCATGGGCCGGGAGATGTGGTAGCCCTGCGCGATGTCGCAGCCCCAGGAGCGCAGCGCGGCGAGCGATGCGGCGTCCTCGACGCCCTCGACCACCATGCTCATGCCCAGGTCCCGGCTCAGCTGCAGCGTGCTCCGGACGATGGCTGCCGCGCGGACGTCGGTGGTCAGGTGCGTGACGAAGCTGCGGTCGAGCTTGAGCTCGTCCACCGGCAGCGCCCGCAGGTAGGCCAGCGAGGAGTAGCCGGTGCCGTAGTCGTCCACCGACAGGCGCACGCCGAGGCGGCGCAGCCCGGCCATGACCTGCTGACTGCGCGCGGCGTCGGCCATGAGGACGTCCTCGGTGATCTCCAGGACCAGCGCCTCCGCCGGCACCGAGAAGGCGTCGAGCAGCATCCCGACCTGCTCGGGGAGCGCGACGTCCTGCAGGTTGGAGACCGACAGGTTGACCGCCACCGACAGGTCGTGCCCGTGGGACCGCCAGGCCTGCAGGTCGCGCAGCGAGCGCTCGAGCACGCGCAGCGCCAGCCGGCGCATGAGCCCGGCCTGCTCGGCCAGGGGGAGGAAGACGTCGGGGTAGAGCAGCCCTCGCTCGGGGTGGTTCCACCGGACCAGCGCCTCGACCCCGACGACGACGCCGCTGCGCAGGTCGAGCTTGGGCTGGTAGTGGTTGTCCAGCTGCTCGGTGTCCAGCGCCGCGCGCAGCTGCTCCAGCGTCTCCAGCCGGTCGCGGGTGGCGGGGGTGCCGTCCGGCGCCCACACGTCGTAGCCGTGCCGGCCGCGCTTGGCCGCGTACATCGCCGTGTCGGCCCTGGCCAGCAGCAACGAGCGGTCCCGGCCGTGGTCCGGGCACAGCGCGATGCCGATGCTGGCGTCGACGTGCAGGGTCATGCCGTCCAGGACGAACGCCTCCCGCAGCGCCGCGCCCAGGTTCTCGGCCACCTCGCGGGCACGCTCGGCGCCTGCCCCGGGCAGCAGGACGGCGAACTCGTCGCCGCCCATGCGGGCCAGCAGGTCACCCGGCCCGAGCGCCTGCTCCAGGCGCGGGCCCACCAGGCACAGGAGGTCGTCGCCGACGCTGTGGCCGAAGCTGTCGTTGATCTCCTTGAAGCGGTCCAGGTCGATCATGAGCAGCGCGCCCGTGCCGTCGCCGTCGCCGTAGACGGTGGTCTCGACCTGCTCGATGAATCGGCGGCGGTTGGCCAGGCCGGTGAGCGGGTCGTGGTGGGCCTCGGTGGCCAGCTGCGCCAGCCGCCGCTGCTCGGCGGCCCGCAGCTCGGCGTTCTCCACCACGAGGGCGCCCTCGAGCGTCACCTGCCGGACGGCGTCGCGGATCGACGGCGTCCAGGCCCGCGAGGACCCGGTCGACCCGGTGACGACCAGGCCCATGAGCCGGTCGCCGGACATGAGCGGCACGCTGATGTAGGAGGCCAGTTCTAGCGCCGCGGTGAGCCGGGGGTCCAGCAGGTCGCTGCTCCGGGCGTCCTCGACGAAGACCGGCGTCTTCTGCTCGGAGGTCAGCCGCCACAGCGGGACGTCGGCTGCCGGGCGGCCGACCAGCTGGGTCTGCACGATCTCCTTGTGGGCCTGCGGCCAGTCGACGTGGCGCACCTCGCCGACGCGCTCCCCGGGGCCGATCAGGTAGGCGGCGCTGCGGTCGGTGCCGGCCAGCCGCTGGACGGCGCGGGCCAGGACCTCCGCCGCCTCGGCCGCACCGGTCACCGCGGAGCCGTCCACCAGCATCTGCCGGACCACCCGGGCGGTGGCCAGCGACGCGGCACGGGCCTGGCTGGTGCGCGCCTGCTCGATGACCCCACCGAGGTGGGCGCCGGCCGCGGACGCGAGCCGGCGCACGTCCTCGGAGAACGGCCGCACCTGGGTGCTGTCGAGGGTGAGGACGCCGGCCAGTTCCGGCGCGCGACCCAGCGGCACCGCGAGCGCGGAGGCGATCTGGAAGGAGTCGACCCACCACCCCGACACCAGGCCGGAGTCGCGGTCGGCGGTCATGGCCTCGCCGGTGCGCAGGACCGTCTCGGCCAGCTGCAGGCCGACCGGCGCGTTGCGGAACTGCTCCCAGGTGGCCAGGTCGCGACGGCCGTCGGCGTAGGCGGCCATGCGGGGGACCAGCCGCCCGTCCTCGAGCAGGAAGACGCAGGTCCGCTCGACCTCGCCGAGCTCGGCGAGCTGGCGGCATGCGGAGCCGAGCAGGTGGTCCATCGACTGCGCCTGGGCGGCGGACTCGATCAGGCCGAGGAGCACGCCGGCCTGGTCCAGCCGCCGCTGCTGCGAGCGGCGCTTCCAGGCCTCGGCGACGGCGGCGGCCAGCTTCGGGGTCACCTGCCGCAGGAGGTGGGGGGCAGCGGCGGCGGCCGGCTCGACGGTCAGGACGCCGATCACCTCGCCGTCGAGGACGAGCGGCTCGCCGTGCGCGGACCGGATGCCGAGCGCGGCCAGCTGCTGGTCGCTGGCCCGGCGGCCGTCGGCGCGCCCGGTGACGGGCCGGCGGGTGCGGATCACGGCCTCGAGGAAGGGGGAGGCGGAGAGGAGCGCGGGGGTGCGCATCGCCGGGTGCGGCAGCGCGGGGTCGTCACCGGGGCGGATGGCGCGCCGGAACGGGACGACCAGTTCGGTGGTGGCCTCGTGCACCCACACGGAGACGCGGGTGGCACCGGCGGAGGCGCGCAGCCGGCCGAGGAGGTGCTCCAGGGCCGCCTCGGCGTCGTAGGGCGACGCCGGCGACGGATGTCGCGGCGTTGCCTGGTGGTGCGACTTCTGCCCGGACACGTCGTCAAGATCGGCTGGTCGGTCCCCGCCTTGAGCGGGGACCTCCGGCCCACCCCGTACGGGTGAGCGTCCCCTGGCAGGGTGGCCCGTCGAACGGGCCGCGACGCCGGGAGTGATACTAGGTGCGCATCTGGCGCCTCCGGCCTCGCCGAGGGTGCCGCCCCGTTCGTCCCCGGGAGGGAACCCCGTGACCTACGTCATCACCCAGGCCTGTGTCGACGTTCTCGACAAGGCGTGCATCGACGAGTGTCCGGTGGACTGCATCTACGAGGGCGACCGGATGCTCTACATCCACCCCGACGAGTGCGTGGACTGCGGCGCCTGCGAGCCGGTGTGCCCGGTGGAGGCCATCTACTACGAGGACGACGTCCCGGACAAGTGGAAGGACTTCTACAACGCCAACGTGGAGTTCTTCTCCGACCTGGGCAGCCCCGGCGGCGCCGCCAAGACCGGGAAGATCAACAAGGATCACCCGCTGGTGGCCGCTCTGCCGCCGCAGGGCGAAGGCCACTGACCGCTCCGGTGCCCGGCGCGCCGCGAGCGCTGCCGGACTTCCCGTGGGACTCCCTCGCCGGGGCGCGGGCGCGTGCCGCCCAGCACCCCGGCGGGGTGGTCGACCTGTCGATCGGCACGCCGGTCGACAGCACGCCGGCTGTGCTCCGCGAGGCGCTCGCCGCCGCGGCTGACGCGCCGGGTTACCCGACCGCCCTGGGGACGTCCGCGCTGCGGGCCGCCGCCGCCGGCTGGCTGGCGCGCCGGCTCGGGGTCGAGGTCGCCGATCCGGGCGGGGCCGAACCCTCGGTCATCCCGACGGTGGGCTCCAAGGAGCTCGTCGCGCTGCTGCCCACGCTGCTGGGCCTGCAGGGCGGTGCGACCACCGTGCTGGTCCCCGAGGTCGCCTACCCCACCTACGAGGTGGGCGCGGTCCTGGCGGGGCTGGCCGTGCGCCGCTGCGACGCACCTCCGGCCGAGGCCGCCGGGATCTCGCTGGTCTGGCTGAACTCCCCGGGCAATCCGCACGGCCGGGTCCTGACCGACGAGCAGCTCCGGGCGTGGGTCGAGTGGGGCCGGGCGCACCGGGTGCCGGTCGTCGCCGACGAGTGCTACATCACCCTGGGTTGGGACGTCACCCCGCGGTCGATCCTGCACCCCGCGATCGCCGGGGCCGACCACACCGGTCTGCTCGCGGTGCACTCGCTGTCCAAGCAGTCGACCGCCGCCGGCTACCGCGGCGGTCTGCTGTCCGGTGACCCGGCGCTGGTGCGCCGGGTGTGGGAGGTGCGCCGGCACCTGGGGCTGCTGGTCCCGGCGCCCGTGCAGGCGGCGATGGTCGCGGCCCTGGACGACGACGAACACGTGGACGCCCAGCGCGAGCGCTACCGCGGTCGCCGCGACCGGCTGGCAGCCGCCGTGCGGGGCGCGGGCATGCGCATCGACCACTCCGAGGCGGGCCTGTACCTGTGGGCCACCCGGGACGAGGACTGCTGGACCACCATCGACCGGCTCGCCGGGCTCGGCGTCGTCGCCGCCCCCGGGAGCTTCTACGGGTCGGCCGGCGCCCGCCACGTCCGGCTGGCGCTGACCGCCAGCGACGAACGGATCGACGCCGCCGTGGAGCGCCTGCGCTAGGCCCCTGCAGGGGCCCACGGCGAGCGTGCGAGCCGTGGGTGGCAGGGGCTCCTTCTTCAGACGGGCTCGCGGTACCGGATGACGGTGCCGGCGCCCACGCGGCGGGCGGCGGTGAGGCTCAGCGTGGCCCGCCGGAACACCTCGCTCGCGGAGAGCTCCGGCAGCAGCGTGGCGTAGCCGGCCGCGGCCGTGAGCCCCGGGACGCCGAGCGCCGTGATCGAGGCGATCAGGCGCGCGCCGGCGACCTCGGCAGCGGTCGTGGGGCCGGCGAGGACGATGCCGAACTCGGCCGCCCCGGAGGCGCCGAGCCAGTCGTCGCCGCGGACGGAGCGGGCGAACAGCTGGGTAACCTGGGCCAGGGTGCTCGTCGGGGTCGGCCAGCCGTCGTCGCGGCGGAGGAGGCCGATGACCAGGAGCGTGGTCGGCTGCTCGCCGGAGGAGGGCAGCTCGGCGGCGAGCCGCTCCAGCAGGTCCTCGCGGGTGGGCAGCAGCACCGGCATGTCGGTGACCGCAGGAGCGGGGGCGGGGTCCGCCTGCGGGGAGTCGTGGGACGCGATCGTCATGGCCCAGCAGTCGGTGCCGGGGTGGCGTTCATTGAGCGCCCGGCCCGGGATGTCCCTCCGGGGAGGGACGGAATCGGACGGAACTGTGGCGGACGCCACGGCTCAGGTGCCAGGCCCGAAGACCCTGCACCAGGCGGGCCCCGGCAAGCGCTGCCTGATCTCCTTCTGCGCCGCCGGCGGCCAAGGCGTCGTCGCCATCCTCGAGTCCTGACCCACCTCCCCGCTTTTCCGCGGAAACTCACCCGTGGGTTTCCGCGGAAAAGCGCGGTCCATCACGCGCATGGCGGCTCGGCACCCGCAGCAGGGTGGAGTGCGCCGGTGAGCTCTTCGGCGAAGGTCGACCACCGTCCGTAGGCCAGCGGGAACGCGCTTCTCTGGACGGCGTCGGCCACGAGGGTCAGCTCGCCGGTCTCCCAGTCGGGCACCTGCACCAGACGGTCGTAGAACTGGCCGGCTGCGTAGACGGGATCCTGCACCTGTTCAGGTGTGCCCCAACCCTGCGACGGGCGCTGCTGGAACAGGCCGAGAGAGTCCCGGTCGCCGTAGTCGAGGTTGCGCATGGTGGACTCCTGCATCGCCGTGGCCAGCGCGATGACGACCGCCCGGTCGGGGAGGCCCCGGTTCCAGCCGACCTCCGCGATGGTGGCCGCGTTCGCCATCTGCTCCTCGGAAAGGGTCACCGACGAGCCGGGCAAGGTGCAGGCGCCGGTCGGGACCGCACGCTCGGTGCCCCAGGCGACGCCCGCGAGGACCGCCGCGGCGACCAGGAGCGCCGGCCACCAGCGGGCGATGCCCTGGATCCCGCCGGAGCTCCGGCGGCCGGCGGGTCCCCGCCGCGCGGGTCGGCGGCGAGCGTTGCCGCGGCTACCGGGGGACCGCCGCCGGGTGCTGCTGCGGGTCCGGCCCGCGGCGGCGTGCGTCGCGGTACGGGTGTCGGCCATCGCGGCCAACTGTAGGTTCCGAACCTGACAGCTCCCTGGAAGCGCCGTCAGTTGGCGTGCAGCTCCGCGTTCAGCGCGCCCCAGGTGCCCTTGCGGACGATGACCTCGAGCGCACCGCTGACGCTGTTGCGGCGGTACAGCAGGCCGTCGCGGCCCGACAGCTCCCGAGCCTTGACCACCGAGCCGTCGGGCAGCGTGACCCGCGAGCCCCCGGTGACGTAGCAGCCGGCCTCGACGATGCAGTCGTTCCCCAGCGAGATGCCGATGCCGGCGTTGGCACCCAGCAGGCAGCCGGTGCCGATCGAGATGACCTCCGTGCCGCCACCGGAGAGCGTGCCCATGATCGAGGCGCCGCCGCCGATGTCGCTGTCGGCCCCGACGACGACGCCGGCGCTGATCCGGCCCTCGACCATCGAGGGGCCGAGCGTGCCGGCGTTGAAGTTGACGAAGCCCTCGTGCATGACGGTGGTGCCCTCGGCCAGGTGCGCCCCGAGGCGGACCCGGCCGGCGTCGGCGATGCGCACTCCGGTGGGGATGACGTAGTCGACCATCCGCGGGAACTTGTCGACGCCGAACACGGTCACGTGGCCGACGGCGGCGCGCAGCCGGTGGGCGTTGAAGCCTGCCGCCTCGACCGGCCCGGCGCTGGTCCAGGCGACGTTGGTGAGCAGGCCGAAGACGCCGGTCAGGTTCGCGTCGTGCGGCCGGATCAGCCGGTGCGAGAGCAGGTGCAGCCGCAGCCACACGTCGTGGGTGTCGGCCGGGGGCTTCGACAGGTCGGCGATGACGGTGCGGACGGCGATGACCTCCACGCCGCGGGCCTCGTCGCGGCGGACCAGGCCGCCGTAGTCCGGGCCCAGCTCGCCGGAGAGCTCCAGCGCGCCGAGCCGGCTCGTCCCGGTGGCAGCGCCCGCGGGCGCCCCGAGCCGGGGCTCGGGGTACCAGGTGTCGAGCACCGTGCCGGACGGGGTGACGGTCGCCAGCCCAGCGGCGACGGCGGAGACGGGGGCGGACGCTGCGTCAGTCACGGCGACGACGCTACCGAGCCGCACCCCGCGTCGGCGCGGCCGGGCGGTCGGGCGGCGCATAGGCTCGCCCGCGTGAGCGCCGTGCCAGAACTGGATCTCTCCTCCGACGTCCTCTCCCTGACACGTGCGCTGGTCGACGCGCCGTCGGTGTCCGGGAGCGAGACCGCGCTCGCCGACGCGGTCGAGGCGGCGCTGCGGGCGCTCGGCGGCCTGGAGGTGGAGCGAATCGGTGACGCCGTCCTGGCCCGCACGAACCTCGACCGGCCCACGCGGGTGGTCCTCGCCGGCCACCTGGACACGGTGCCCATCGCCGACAACGTGCCGAGCCGGCTGGACGAGGCGACCGGCCGCCTCCACGGCTGCGGCACCAGCGACATGAAGTCCGGCGACGCGGTCATGCTCGCGCTGGCGGCGCGGTTCGGCGTCCCCGGCGCGCAGCCCGCCTCCGACCTGACGTTCGTCTTCTACGACAACGAAGAGGTCGAGGCGGTGAAGAACGGGCTCGGCCGGGTGGCGCGGGAGCGCCGCGGCTGGCTCTACGGCGACCTCGCGATCCTGCTCGAGCCGACCGACGGCGAGATCGAGGCCGGCTGCCAGGGCACGCTCCGGGCGGTGCTCTCCACGAAGGGCCGGCGGGCGCACAGCGCGCGCAGCT
Source organism: Blastococcus saxobsidens (assembly GCF_010682065.1). GTDB lineage: Bacteria > Actinomycetota > Actinomycetes > Mycobacteriales > Geodermatophilaceae > Blastococcus > Blastococcus saxobsidens_B. Next base: position 95,405 of record NZ_JAAGWG010000016.1, on the reverse strand, counting down.
GGCTGGGGGAGAACGCGATCCACGGGCTGGCCGGGGCGATGGCGGCGCTGGCCGCCTACCGCCCCCGCGAGGTGGAGATCGACGGCTGCACCTACCGCGAGGGGCTCAACGCCGTCGGGATCGCCGGCGGCGTCGCCGGCAACGTCATCCCCGACGAGGCGTCCCTGACGGTGAACTTCCGCTACGCCCCCGACCGGGACGAGGACGCCGCCGAGGCGCACGTCCGGGAGGTCTTCGCCGAGGCGATCGCCGCCGGCGCCACGCTGGCCGTCGTGGACAACTCCGGCGGAGCGCTGCCGGGCCTCGCCGAACCGGCCGCCGCCGCCTTCATCGCCGCCGTCGGGCGCCCGGCGCGGGCCAAGCTCGGCTGGACCGACGTCGCCCGGTTCGCCGCCTTCGGCATCCCGGCGATCAACTACGGCCCGGGGGACCCCCAGCTGGCCCACACCCGGGAGGAGCACGTCCTGGTGGACCGGCTCCAGCCCGCAGTCGACGCCCTCACCGCCTACCTGTCCGGGAGCAGCTCATGACCACGCCACCGTCCGAGGGCCGTCGCCGGACCGCCCGGCACAAGGGGCCGGTGATGCTGCGCGGCGGCGAGCCGGACCCGAAGAACCAGGACAGCACCACCGACCAGCGGCTGCTGGACCGCCGGGGTCCGGCCGACTGGGTGCACACCGACCCGTGGCGGGTCATGCGGATCACCTCGGAGTTCGTCGAGGGCTTCGGGCTGCTCGCCGAGCTTCCGCGGGCGGTCAGCGTCTTCGGCAGCGCGCGCACCCCGCGCGACCACCCGCACTACGCGGCCGGGGTCGAGCTGGGCGCCGCGCTGGCGCGGGCCGGGTACGCGGTGATCACCGGCGGTGGGCCGGGAGCCATGGAGGCCGCCAACAAGGGGGCCTGCGACGCCGGTGGCATGTCGGTCGGCCTGGGCATCGAGCTGCCGTTCGAGCAGGAGCTCAACGAGTGGGTCGACATCGGCATCTCGTTCCGCTACTTCTTCGTGCGCAAGACGATGTTCGTCAAGTACGCGCAGGCGTTCGTGATCCTGCCCGGCGGTTTCGGCACCCTCGACGAGTTGTTCGAGGCCCTCACCCTGGTGCAGACCCGGAAGGTCACCCGCTTCCCGGTGGTCCTGCTGGGCACCGCCTACTGGTCGGGCCTCCTCGCCTGGATCCGCGAGACGATGGTCGCCGAGGGCACCGTGAGCCCGAGGGACCTCGACCTCATCACGGTGACCGACGACGTCGCCGAGGCCGTGGCGGTCATCCAGGCCGCCGAGGCGTCGCGCCAGGCAGGGGACAGCGGCGGGGGCATGCGGGCACCGATCGACACCGGCCCGTCCGACGCCTGACGTGCTGTCGTTCGTCCTGTTCGTGGTCGTCGTCCTGCTGGTCGGCGGGGTGCTGTTCCTGCTGGCGTCGGTCGTGCTCGGCCGGGGGGAGACCCAGCCGCCGGCCGATCCCGGCCGGTCACCGGTCGAGCTGCCCGTGGAGCGTGCGGTGACCGCCGACGACGTGCGGGCCCTGCGGATGACCGTCACGGCGCGCGGCTACCGGATGGCCGAGGTCGACTGGCTGCTCGACCAGCTCGCACGGACGCTGGACCAGCGCGACACCGAGATCGCCGGCCTGCGGGCCGAGCTCGGTGCGCGAACGCAGCAGGAGGCACCCACCGACCCGGGGGCGGCCCTGCACGACGGAGGGGTGGACCGCGATGCCTGAGCTCGAGGAGCGGATCGACGTCGACGCACCGCCCGAGCAGGTGTGGGCCGCGCTGACCGCCTGGACCCGGCAGGGCGAGTGGATGGTGGCCACCGACGTCCGCACCGTCGCCGGCCCGGCCCAGGGCGTCGGTGGGCGCCTGGCCGCCCGCACCGGGTTGCCGCTGCCCGGTGGGCGGCACGTCGGGCTGCTCGACACCATGGTGATCACGAAGTGGGACCCGCCGCGCCTGGTGGAGGTGCAGCACACCGGGCGGCTGGTGCGTGGCCCGGGGATCTTCCGGATCGAGAAGCGGGGCACCGGCTCCACCTTCGTCTGGACCGAGCGGCTGTACCTGCCCTACGGGCTGCTGGGCGTGGTGGGCTGGGTGCTGGTGAAGCCGTTCGCGCTGGTCGGCATCCGCTGGTCGCTGCGGCGGTTCGCGGCGTTCGCCGCGACCTTCACCGCCTGACGCCTCCCTCGCCGGAAGGCGGCGGCCCGGAACGGCTCCTAGGCTCCGCAGGGTGGGCACGGTGATCACCGGGGAATCGACCACCGGTCCCGCTCCCGAGCGTGCGACCGGGGCGGCGCGCACCCGCCGGTCGCTGCTGGCTGTCGCCGGCGCGGCGCTGTTCGTCGTCGGGGTCCACCTCGTCGGCATGCGGCTGACCGAGAGCGGCACCGACCTGCGCCTGCTCGACAACTACGTCCTGCGCGGCGACCCCGACGTGGTGCTGACCCCCCGGGTGCTCCTCCCCGTCCTCGTCGGGCTCGCCGGCATCCTCTGGGCCCCCGGGCTGGCGGCCCGGCTGCGCTGGCGGCCGCTGCTGTGGGCGTCCGCGGCCGGGGCGGCCGTCTGGGCGGTGGCCCTCGCGCTGAGCAGCGGCTGGGGCCGGCTGACCGAGCCCCTGGGATCGATCTACGAGTACCCGGCCGAGGTGCCCAAGGTCGAGTCGCTCGCGACCTTCCTCAGCACGTTCCTGGACGCCATGCCGCCGGACTCCCCGGACGCGTGGACCGCGCACGTCAGCGGGCACCCGGCGGGGGCGCTGCTCACCTTCGTGCTGCTCGACCGGGTGGGGCTGGGCGGGCTCGGCTGGGCCGCGGTGCTCTGCATCGCCGGCGGGGCGCTCGCCGTCCCGGCCGTGCTGGTCGGGGTCCGTGCGGTCGCGGACGAGGCAGCCGCCCGCGTCGTCGCCCCGTTCCTCGTGCTCGCGCCCGCGGCGCTGTGGGTCGCCACCAGCGCCGACGCGTTCTTCACCTTCGTGAGCGCCTGGGGCATCGCGCTGGTGGCCGTGGCGGCCACCGGCCAACCCGGGCGCCGGCGGGATGCCGCGGCGCTGGGCGGGGGACTGCTGCTGGGCGTCGGGCTGTTCCTCTCCTTCGGCCTGGCGGCGATCGCGCCGCTGGCCGCTGCCGTGGTGGTGGTGCAGCACCGGCGGATCGGCTGGGGTCGCGTGCTCCGGGTCCTCGTGCTGGGCGCCGCCGGGACGCTGGTCGTCGTCGCGCTGTTCGCCCTGGGCGGCTACTGGTGGTTCGACGGGCTGGCCGCCACCCAGGCCCGGCTGGCCACCGGCCAGGCGCTCACCAACCGGCCGTGGAGCTATTTCGCGTTCGCCAACATCGCGGCCGGGATCATGGCCGTCGGGCCGGCCGCCGTCGCCGGTCTCGGGGCCCTGCGCCGCACCCGGCTCGCGGTGCTGGCGGGAGCGGCGCTCGCCGGCGTGCTGTTCGCCGACCTCACGGGGGTGGTGCGGGGCGAGACCGAGCGGATCTGGCTGCCGTTCGAGCTGTGGGTGCTGACTGCGACGGCGTTCCTGCCGGCCCGTGCCCGCCGTCCGTGGCTGGCCGCCTCGGTGCTCCTCGCGATCGCCATCGAGGTGGGCGTCCGCCTGGAGTGGTGACGTCGGGAACCGTCAGGGCCATGGGCGATCATCACCGGGTGCGGAACGCGGCCGGGACGGGCGGGGGAGCGGCGTGAGCCGCCGGGGCTGGGTGCTGTTCCTGGCGATGTCGCTGATCTGGGGCGTGCCCTACCTGCTGATCAAGGTGGCCGTCGGCGAGGTGTCGCCGGTGGTCGTGGTCTTCGCCCGCTGCGTGGTCGGCGCGGCCCTGCTGCTGCCGTGGACCATCGCCCGCGGGCAGCTGCGGCCGGCGCTGCGGCACTGGAAGCCGCTGCTGGCCTTCACGGTCCTGGAGATGACCGGCCCCTGGCTGCTGCTGTCCTGGGCGGAGCAGACGCTGTCGAGCTCGCTGACCGGCCTGCTCGTCGCCGGGGTGCCGTTCGCCGCCGCGCTGGCCGCCCGCCTGGCCGGTGAGGAGGAGCGGCTCACCCCGGTCCGCCTGCTCGGCATGGGCATCGGCGTCGTCGGGATCGCCGTGCTGCTCGGGCTGGACCTGGAGGGCGCGCAGCTGCTGCCGATCCTCGCCGTGGCGCTGGTCGTGGTCGGCTACGCGACGGCGCCGCTGATCGTCACCCGGGCACTGCCCGAGGTCCCGGGGGTGGCGGCCAGCTCGGTGGCGCTGTTCGTCACCGCGGTGGTCTACGCGCCGTTCGCCCTCCCGCGGCTGGGGGAGGTGACCGGCGCCTCCACCGACGCGGTGGTCTCCCTCGTCACGCTCGGCGTGCTCTGCACGGCGGTGGCCCTGGCGCTGTTCTTCGTGCTGATCCGCGAGGTCGGCCCGCAGCGGGCGCTGGTCATCACCTTCGTGAACCCGGTGGTCGCGGTGCTGCTGGGCGTCTGGCTCCTCGACGAGCCGTTCACCCTCGGCATCGCCCTGGGCCTGCCGCTGGTCCTGGTCGGGTGCGTCCTGGCCACCCGGCGCAGCGCACCCCGGCCGGAGCCCAGCGTCGAGGCCGTGGACGCCGCCGCGCGCTGACTCAGGCCAGCCGGCGCAGCTCGGGCCAGATCCGCGACCAGGGGACCTGGCGGTCGGTGGCCAGCCAGACCGTCGCGCCCTGCTCCTCGTTGTCCAGCCCGACGCCGTTGTCGACGCTGCCGGCCGCCCGTACGGAGCCGAACCAGCGCTCCAGCTGCTCCCGCGGCAGACCCACGACGACGGCGGCCGACGCGTCCTCCGGTGGCGGTCCCCACGTCCAGTAGGAGTTGTGGCCGCTGTAGGCCGGACCGAGCTGCGGGGCGTAGCGGTCCACGGCGCCCGCCTGGCCGTAGTTCCCGGTGAGGACGACGGCGCGCTCGCCCGCCGGCAGCTCGTCGGCGGCCCGCTCGACGGCCTCGGCGAATCTCGGCCAGCCGACCGTCTCACCGGCGTCGTAGTTGACGGCCGGCACCGGGGTGGAGGCCAGCCAGCGGGCGGGGAGCACGGGCAGCATCAGGACGGCGGAGACGGCGAGGCTCAGCGCCAGGACGGGCAGCAGGGTCCGCCGTGCCCGGCCACCCCGCCGCCGGGCCCAGCGCAGCGCCGGGTCGGCGCCGGCGGCCAGCAGCAGCGGGTACAGCCCGGCCAGGTAGTACGGCTTGCCACCGGTGACCAGGAAGAGCCCGGCGAGGAGCGCGTAGGCGAGCGCGAAGGAGCGCCAGGTCCGCAGCTGCGGGTCCCGGGCCAGCCGCCACCACCCGGCCATCCACACCGGGAACAGCAGCGGGCTGACCAGCACCAGCTGGAAGGGCACGAACAGGTACCAGGGCTCGCTGGTGCCCGAGCTGCCGGCGGCGATCGCCTCGGCCAGCGCCAGCTGGGGCCAGTCGTTCCTCGCCTGCCAGACCAGGTTCGGCGACCACACCGCCAGCGCCACCAGGCCGGCCGCCCACGGCCATGGGGAGCGCAGCGCCCGCCGGGGGCCGGCCGCCAGCAGGCCGAGCAGCACGGCGGCCAGCAGGAAGGCGGGGTGCAGCTTGTTCAGCAGGGCCAGCCCGGCGACGCCGCCCACCACGAGCCAGATCGGACCGCCGTCGCGGACGGCCCGCACCAGCAACCAGGACAGCAGCGTCCAGAACAGCAGGTCGAACGTCGTCGTCGACAGCAGGTGGCCGACGGCGAGGAGCACCGAGGACACCGCCATGCACGCCGCGGCGAACAGCTGCGCGGTGCGGCCGCTCCCGAACTCGCGCGCCAGCAGGCCGGTCAGCACCACCACCGCGCCGGCCGCCAGCGCCGAGGGCAGCCGCAGCGCGACCAGCGACCCCGGTGCCAGCGCGTCCATGGCAGCGGCCACGAACGGGGTGAGGGGCGGCTGGTCGACGTAGCCGGCCGCGGGCTCGGACCCCGCGCGCAGGAAGTACAGCTCGTCGCGGTGGTACCCGTAGCGGCCGGCGAGCGCGAGCAGCACCGCGGCGACGGCGGCCCCCAGCGCCACCAGCGCCGAGCCGGCCGGGCGGGGAGGCGCGCTCCGGCCCTGCTGCGCCTCGGCCACCGCGGTCACCTGGCGGACCGTAGTGGACCCGGCCGTCTCGCAGGCGGACGCCGGACGCGGGACATCGATCCGGCGGCCCGGCTCAAGGCAGGCACGACCGGTGCCGAGAAGGGGGAGCGGCAGCCCTTCGGATCCCGGGCGCCCAGGGAGGCGTCGGTGCAGCGGTCGGTCGGTTCCGTCGGCGACCGCCGGCGTGGCCCGCTGCTGCGCGGACTCCTCGGACTGCTGGTCGCGGCCGCCCTCGTCCTGCCCGGTACCGGTTCGCCGCCGCCCGCTCCGGACCTGCTCCTGGCCAGCGCCACCGACCCGGCCCCGCCCACAGCCGTGGTGGCCGCGAGCGCCGACCGGGCACTCGTCGTCTCCTGGACCGCCCCGGCCGGGGAGGCCGTCACCGGCTACGACGTCCACCTCGACGGCGTGCGGGTGGCCACCCCGACCACGACGTCGGCCACGCTCGCCGGCCTGGTCAACGGCCGCTCCTACGTGGTCACCGTGGTCACCCGCTCCTCCTTCCTCGGCCTGCCGACGACGGGGTCTCAGGCCAGCGCCCCGGCGACCGGGATCCCCCGGGACGCCGTGGCACCGGCCGCGCCGGCCGGCGTGGCCGCCGTGCGCGGGGACGGCCGGGTGGACCTGTCCTGGACCCCGAACACCGCCGACCCCGACGCCGACGCCTACCGGGTGCTCCGGGACGGCGTCCCGGTCTCCGCCGTGCTCCCCGGCCGGGCCACCGCCCAGTGGTCCGACACCGCGGTCGTCAACGACGTCGCCTACGCCTACGCCGTGCAGACGCGCGACACGTCGGGGAACTGGTCGGCCCCCTCGACACCGGCTGCGAGCGCGACGCCGACCGACCTGACGCCGCCCGCGGCGCCCACCGGGCTGATCGGCGGCCGGGGGGACGGCCGCGCCGGGCTGTCCTGGAACCCGAACGGGGAGCCCGACCTCGCCGGGTACCGGTTGCTGCGCGACGGCGTCGACGTGGCGGCCGGAACCGCCACCGAGCACGTCGACGAGGGGCTGGTCAACGACCGGACCTACGTCTACACCGTGGTCGCCGTCGACACCCACGGGAACCGGTCGGCCCCGTCGTCCCCGGTGTCGGTCACGCCGACCGACCTGACCGCCCCCGCGGCCCCCACCGGCCTCACGGCGGTGCGCGGGGACACGCGGGTGGAGCTGTCGTGGACGGCGAACGCCGAGCCCGACGTCGTCTCCTACGAGCTGCGCCGGGACGGGGTGGCGATCGCCACGGTCGCCGGCGGCACGGCCCACACCGACACGGGGCTGACCAACGACACCACCTACCGGTACACCCTGGCCGCGGTCGACGCCCACGGGAACGTCTCGGTGTCCTCGTCGGCGGTGCCCGCGACGCCGACGGACCTCGGCGCCCCGGCGACCCCGACCGGCCTCACGGCCACGCCGGGCGACCGCGAGGTGGCGCTGTCCTGGTCGCCCGTCGCCGACGCCGACGTGGCCGGCTACCTGCTGCTGCGTGACGGCGTGGAGCTCGCCACGGTTCCCGGCACCACGCACACCGACACCGGTCTGCTCAGTGGCCGCACGTACGGCTACGCGGTGCTCGCGGTGGACGGCCACGGCAACCGCTCGGCGGCCTCCGCGGTGGTGTCCGCGACGCCGCTCGACACGACGCCCCCCGCCGTGCCGACCGGTCTGGCGGCGACCCGCGGGGACGGCCGGGTCGCCCTGACCTGGTCGGCGAACGGGGAGCCCGACCTCGCCGGCTACCTGGTGTTCCGCGACGGCGTGCAGATCGCCTCGGTGACCGGTCCCGCCCACGACGTCACCGGTCTGGTCAACGACACCGCCTACGCCTTCTCGCTGGTCGCGGTGGACACCTCCGGCAACCGGTCGGCCCGGTCGGCCGAGGTGTCGGCGACCCCCACCGACCTCACCGCACCGGCGACGCCCACGGGCCTGTCCGTGGACCGTCCCGCGGGGGACAACCTGCTCAGCTGGACGGCGAACGGCGAGCCCGACCTGGCGAGCTACCGGGTGCTGCGCGACGGCGTGGAGATCGCCACCGTGACCGGGACCTCCCACCGGGACGCCTCGGGCCGGGCGGGCAGCGGCTACACCCTCGTCGCCGTCGACACGCACGGCAACCGGTCGGTGCCCAGCGCTCCGGTGACCTCGCGGACCGACGTGACAGCACCGGTCGCCCCCACCGGGCTCGTCGCGACCCGCGGCGACTCCCGGGTCACCCTGACGTGGGCGGCCAACGGCGAACGGGACCTGGCGAGCTACCGGGTGCTGCGCGACGGCGTGGAGATCGCCACCGTGACAGGCACCACCCACGTCGTCACCGGGCTGGTCAACGACGTCACCTACCGCTTCTCGCTGGTCGCCGTGGACGACAGCGGCAACCGGTCACCGGCGGGTCCCGCCGTGCCGGCCACCCCCACCGACCTGACGCCCCCAGCCGCGCCGAGCGGACTGGTCGCCGAGGCGGGGGAGCGCCAGGTCGTGCTCGGCTGGACGGCGAACGGCGAGCCGGACGTGGCGGGCTACCGGGTGCTGCGCGACGGCGTGGAGGTCGCCACCGTGACCGGCACGGCGTGGACCGACACCGGGCGGACCAACGACGTGACCTACAGCTACTCGCTCGTCGCCGTCGACGGGCACGGCAACCGGTCGGCCACCTCGGCGACGGCGGCTGCGACCCCGCGGGACATGGCACCCGCCGCGCCCACCGACCTCACCGCGACCCCGGGCGACCGCCGGGCAGTCCTCGCCTGGACGGCGCCGGCCGATCCCGACGTCGTCGGCCACCGGGTGCTCCGCCAGGACGGCACGGTCGCGGCCACCGTCGACGCACCGACCACCCAGGTCGCCGTCCCGGGGCTGGTCAACGGCACGACGTACCGGTTCACCGTGGTGGCCGTGGACGCCGGGGGCAACGTCTCCGCCCCGTCGACGGCCGCGACCGTGGTGCCCGCCTCGCCGGCGGTGCCGGTCCAGGGTGCGGGCGAGAGCGGTGGGCTCGCGGTCAGCGCCGACGGGCGGTACGTCGTCGTCGGCACCGCCGCCCGGCTGGAGGCGGCGGACACCAACACCGCCTACGAGCTCCACCTGCTCGACCGGACGGCCGGCACCGCCCGGCGCCTCGCGCCGCTGCCGGCGGCGGCGTCCGGCGCCACCGACCCGACGAACACCAGCGCCCCGGCGATCAGCGCCGACGGCCGGACCATCGCCCTGGCCACGCGGGCCGCCCTCGTCCCGGGCGACACCAACGGGCAGCCCGACGTCTACCGGTACGACACCGCGAGCGCGACCTGGTCGCTGGTGAGCGTGCCCGCCGGCGGCCGGGCGCACGGCACGACCGCGGGCGCGGTGCTCCATCCCGGCAGCTCGGTGTACGCGACGAGCCCGCCGGTGGCGCTCTCCGCGGACGGCGACCTCGTGCTCTTCTACTCCGACCGCAGCGACCTCGTCGCCGGGGACACCAACGGGCGCACCGACCTCTTCGCCAAGCGGCTCTCCACCGGCGTCGTCACCCGGGTCTCGACGACGACGGCCGGCGGCGACCTCGGTGCGGCCACCGGGCCGGCCCTGGAGATCACGCCGGACGGCCGCTTCGCGCTCTTCCCCGCCGCGGCGCCCGACGGCACCGTGCTGCTCCACCGCAAGACCCTCTCCGGCGCGGGGGCCGGTGAGCTGGTGGTCGTCTCCGCGGTCCCCCGGCCCGGGGGAGCGGTGCAGTTCGGCGTCTTCCGGGACGCCGGTGACATCGCCATCAGCGACGACGGCCGGTACGTCGCGCTGGTGACGGCGTCCCGGATCGCCACGTCCACCCCGGGGGCCGCCGGCAGCACCGGTCTGGCGTACCGGATCGACCTCACGACGCGCGCGGTCCTCCCGCTGGGCAACGGCCAGCAGACCGTCTGGGAGCACCAGGTCGAGCTGGACCCCACCGGCCGCCACGCCTTCTTCGCCACCGCGTCGGGCCAGCTGCCCGCGGACACCAACGGGCACACCGACCACTACCGGCGCGACCTGGCCGGCGGGGTCGCCGGCCCGCTCGTGCACGTGACCACCGACGCCGACGGTCGCGTCACCGGTGGGCCGATCGGCTCGGTCATGTCCTCGGAGTACGGCCGGCTGACCGCGCTCACCGCCGACCGCGTCGTGGTGACGACGTCGCAGGCGCTGGTGTCGGCCGACACCAACCGCCTCCGCGACCTCTACCTCAAGGACCTCGGGACCGGGGTCGTCTCCTCCCCGCTGGGCTGATCCGCGCAGGAGCTGTCGGCGGCCGCCGCTAGCGTCTGCCGGGTGGAGCCGGACAGGCAGCGGTGCGGCTGGGCGACCAGCACCCCCGAGTACGTGACGTACCACGACGAGGAGTGGGGGGTGCCCCTGCGCGGGGACGACGCGCTCTTCGAACGGCTCTGCCTCGAGGCCTTCCAGTCGGGGCTGTCCTGGATCACCATCCTGCGCAAGCGGCCGGCGTTCCGGGCGGCGTTCGCCGGCTTCGCGATCGACGGGGTCGCGGAGTTCACCCCGGCCGACGAGGAGCGGCTGATGGCCGACGCCGCGATCGTGCGCAACCGCGCCAAGATCCGGGCGGCGATCGGTAACGCCCGCGCCGCGCAGGCGCTCCCGGGCGGGCTGTCGGAACTGCTGTGGTCCTTCGCCCCGAACGGGTCGCGGCCCCGGCCCGCCACGCTCGCCGACGTCCCGGCCACCAGTGCCGAGTCGGTCGCGATGGCCAAGGAACTCAAGCGCCGCGGCTTCGTGTTCGTCGGGCCGACCACCGCCTACGCGCTGATGCAGGCCACCGGGATGGTGGACGACCACGTCGCCGACTGCTTCCGGGCGCGCCCCTGATGTCACCCGTACAGGCCCCGTGTTGGACGGAGCGCGGTCATACGGGATCATTGCTGCGGAGCTCACAGCATCGGACACCGCGCGCCTGTTCACGAGGCAGGGGCGCGGCTGGCGAAGGAGGCACGCATGGCGGCCATGAAGCCGCGCACGGGTGAAGGTCCCCTCGAGGTCACCAAGGAAGGGCGCGGCCTTGTCATGCGGGTTCCGCTGGAAGGCGGCGGTCGCCTGGTGGTCGAGCTGTCGCCCGACGAGGCAGCGGCGCTGTCCGAGGCCCTCAAGGGCGCGACCAGCTGACCCTCGGGTCCGCCTCCCCGGCGGACCCGCGCACGACACACACGGCCCCGGCCGTCGGCTCCCGCCGGCGCCGGGGCCGCGTCGTTCCCTGCCGTTCCCGGAATGCCGGAATGCGCCGCCGCGAGAGATGCTGTGGTCGTGGTGATCGACCGTGGCTGACGACGACCTCGGGGTCCGGTTCCCCGCCGGGCCCGACGGGCGGCGGAGCACGGGCGCGCTGGGCCGCGCCGTCGTCGCGGACGCGCTGCGCCCGGCCGACGCGGCCGGCGCGCTGGCCGCGGAGCAGGAGACGAACTGGCGGGCGGGCTACCTGACCCACTTCCGACGGCTGGTCGAGGCGGGGCTGCCGTCGGCCGATGCGGCCCGTTCCATCGCCGCGGCGGGGCTCGACTCGCTGCACGCCCGCATGCGGGTCGCCGGGCCGGACGGCGAGACCGCGCTGGCGGCCCTGGCCACGGCGCCCGCCGGGCGGACGCTGCGCACCGTGGAGGTGACCGGTACCGCCGAGCCGGAGCGGGAGCTCTCGCTGCCCTTCTCCGGGGACCGGCTGCGCGGCGACGCGCTGCTGCGCCGGCTCGACCGCTGGGTCGAGCGCGGCGTGGTGGAGCCGTCCTGCGCCGAGGCGGTGCGGACGGTGGCGGCCAACCCCGACTGGCTCGCGCTGCCGGACAGCACCGTCGTGGTGCTCGGCGCCGGCGCGGAGATGGGGCCGCTGACCGCGCTGCTGCGCTGGGGTGCCCGCGTCGCCGGGGTCGACCTGCCGCGCGCGCCGCTGTGGGAACGGGTGCTCGACACCGCCCGGGCCGGAGCCGGGACGCTGCTGGTGCCCACGGACGGCCCGGGTGCGGAGGTCGATCCGCGCCGTGCGGGCGGTGATCTCATCGCCGAGGTCCCGGCGGTCGCCGACTGGATCGCGGGCCTGCCGGGGCGGCCCGTCCTGGGCAACTACGTCTACGCCGACGGCGCCACGAACGTCCGGGTCTCCACGGCCGTGGACGCGCTGACGGTCCGGCTGAGCGCAGCGCGGCCCGAGGTCGCCCTGGCCTTCCTCGCGACACCGACCGACGTCTTCGCCGTGCCCGCCGAGGCCGTGGCGCAGTCCGCGCGGGCCTACGCCGCCCGGTCCGGGACGGCGAAGCTGCTCGGCCGGCCACTGCGCACGGTGTCCGGGGGGCGGCTGCTGCGCCGCGCGTACCTGCCCGGCGCCGACCCGGGGATCGCCGACAGCCTGGTGGCCCAGCAGGGACCCAACTACGCGCTGGCCAAGCGGCTGCAGCGGTGGCGGGCGACGGTGGCCCGCGCGTCGGGCAGCACGGTCTCGATGAACGTGGCGCCGCCGACGCGCACCCGGTCGGTGGTGAAGAACCGGGCGCTGGCCGCGGCCTACGCCGGCGCGCACCGCTTCGGCGTCGAGATCTTCGAGCCGGCGACGGCCAACGTGCTGATGGCCGCCCTGCTGGTGCACGACCTGCACACCGGCGGCGGGCCGACGCACGCGCACCCGTGGCAGGACGAGGCCCACGAGGCCGCGCACGGTGGTCTCTGGCGGGCCGCCTACGCCCCGCGCAGCGCGCTCGGGCTGGCGGCGCTGCTCGGCTACGGGGCCGCGCGGGCCTGAGCGGGCGACGGGCCGCCCGGGCTCAGGCCGGTCCGACCAGCCCCGCCACGATCTGCGCCGAGAGTCCGACCAGGGGCAGGCCGCCCCCGGGGTGGGCGGACCCGCCGACGAGGAACAGGCCCGGCACCTTCGAGGCGTTGGCCGGGCGCAGGAAGGCCGCCCGGCTGCCGTTGCTCGACGTGCCGTAGATCGACCCGCCCACGCTGCCGGTGTCCCGCGCCAGGTCCGCCGGGGTGCGCACCACCCGCCAGCGCACCCGGTCGCGGACGTCGTGGCCGCGACCGGCCATCACCTCCAGGACGCGGTCGGCGTACCGCTCGGCGAGGCCCGGGGAGTTCCAGTCCACCCCGCCGCCCGGGTCGTGCCGGGGGGCGTTGACCAGCACGAACCACGACTCGCTGTCGCCGTCGGGCACCAGCGCGGGGTCGTCGGGCGCGCTGACGTAGACGGTGGGGTCGGCAACCGGCACCGGCCGCCCCGCGTGCCGGCCCGCCCCGAACACCGCGTCGAACTCGGCGTCGTAGTCGTCGGGGAACAGCACGGTGTGGTGGGCGAGCCCCGGGGTCCGGCCGCGCAGCGCGAGCAGCAGGACGAACCCCGACAGCGAGGGCGTGGCCCTGCCGAGGTCGCGGCGGGCGGTGCGGGTCCGCCGGTCGTCGGGCAGCAGGTCGGTGTGCAGGGCGGCGGCGTCCACGCCGGAGACCACGACGTCGGCGGCCACCCGCTCGCCGTCGGTCAGCTCGACGCCGGCGACCCGCCCGCCGTCCAGCAGCACCCGGCCCACGGTGCACCCGGTCCGGACGACGGCGCCGTGGGCGACGGCCCGCTCGAGCACGGCCAGGGCCAGCCGGTGCAGGCCCCCACGCACGTACCAGGAGCCGAACGCCTGCTCGGCGTAGGGCACGGTGGCGAGCACCGCGGGCGCGCGTCGCGGATCGGAGCCGGAGTAGGTGGCGTAGCGGTCGAGCAGGGTGCGCAGGTGGGGGTGGCGCAGGTACTGCTCGCCCAGCCCGCGCAGCGACTGCCACGGGGCGATGGCCCGCACGTCGCCGGGCCGGCGGGCCAGCCGGGCGAGGGTGGCGGCCCCCTCCAGCGGGGTGCGGAGGAACGGCTGCTCGCTGATCCGCCACATGGCCGCGGCCCGGTCGAGCAGGGCGCTCCACTGCCGGCCGGCGCCGGCGCCCAGCGCGTCGTCGAGGGCCGCCGGGACGGCGTCGAGCCGGCCGGGCATCGAGAGCGCGGTGCCGTCGGCGAAGCGGTAGCCGACGGCCGGGTCCAGCCGCACCAGGTCGACGGCGTCCTCGAGCCGGGCGCCGGTGGCCGCGAAGAGGTCGCGCTGCACCTGCGGCAGGGTGACCAGGCTGGGCCCGGTGTCGAAGGAGTGCCCGTCGCGGCTGAACCAGCCGAGCTTCCCGCCGACCTCGGGCGCCTGCTCCAGCACGGTGACGGCGTGGCCGAGGGCGGCCAGCCTGGCCGCGGCCGACAGCCCGCCGAGCCCGGCGCCCACCACCACGACCCGCGCCACCGCTCCACCGTAGTGAAGGCCGCGGTCCGGGACCTGCCGCCGTCCGGTGAGCCCGTCAGCTCCGGCGGTTGATGACGACGAAGGAGACCGCCCCGACGGCGGCCTGCGCGACCAGCAGCAGCGTCAGCACCATGTAGACGGTCGCGCCCAGGCCGATGGCCACGGTCGCGGCGCCGGTCAGCGGGAAGGCCAGCAGGCCCAGGACGGCCAGCGCCCGGGTGAGCACCGCGTCGTCCCGCTCGTCGCCGGTCTGGGTCCAGGCGCGCTCGAAGGTGGTGGCCCGGCCCTTGCCGGCGGACGCCCGCCACACCATGACGGCGGCGCCGACCAGGCCGACGGCGGCGCCGCTCAGGAAGCCCTTGCCCATGTTGCCGGGACCGTGCTCGACGAGGAGCAGGCCGAGCACGAGGGCCAGGGTGAGGGTGGCGACGCCCACCCCGATGGCGAGGGCCTTCTTCTGGCCGGGGCGCAGGTCAGTCGACATGGAAGATCTCCTCCACAGGGCGGCGGAAGTGCCGGGCGATGGCGATGGCGAGGGGCAGCGAGGGGTCGTAGCGGCCGGTCTCGATCGAGTTGACCGTCTGCCGGGAGACGTCCAGGACGTCGGCGAGCTCACGCTGGGAGAGCCCCGCTGCGGTGCGGAGGTCCCGCACGTCGTTCTTCATCGGCACCTCGCCGTGTCAAGTGTCCTTGTCGGGACAAGCATCCTTGACACCCGCGGCGATGTCAAGCGAGCTTGTCGTCCCCGCGGGAGTCAGCGGAGGATGGTGAGCGCCAGGACGGCGAGGTCGTCGTGCTCGTGGCGCGATCCGACCAGCTGCTGCTCCACCGCCGCGGCCACCGCCCCGACCGTCGCCTCGGCGTCGACAGGGGCGCCGGCGACGACCCGGAGCAGCGCGTCCTCGCCGAACTGGTGCCCGGCGTCGTCCCGCGCCTCGGTGACCCCGTCGGTGTAGAGCACGAGCGTGGAGCCCGCGGGCAGGTCCAGGGTGGACCCGTCGAACGTCACCTCGGGGTCGATGCCCAGCGGCCGGCCGGCGACGCCGACCTCGCAGGTCTCGCCGGCGGTGCTGCGCAGCACCGGGAGCGGGTGGCCGGCGACGCTGAGGTCCACCCGGAGCCCGTCGGGGACCGGCTCCAGCACCAGGCAGCAGGCCGTGACGAAGCGCAGCGGCGCCTGGCCCTGCTCGTGCAGCAGAGCGCTGTTGACGGCCGCGAGGATCTCCGCCGGGTTGCCCGAGGCCGCGGCCGCGCGGGCGGTGTGCCGGGTGACGGCGGCCGCCTCGGCGCCGGTCCCGCAGACGTCGGCGATCAGCACCATCCACCGGCCGTCGGGCAGCGGCATGACGTCGTAGGTGTCCCCGCCGACGAGTGCGGTGTCGCCGCCGGGCCGGTACCGAGCGGCCAGCTGGACGCCGGGGATGGTCGGGAGATGGGAGGGCAGCAGGCTCCGCTGCAGGGTGTCGGCGAGCTCGCGGACGTCGGACTCGGCCCGCAGTCGGCCGAGGAACTGGCCGATCTGCCGACCGGCGTGGGAGAGCACCTCCAGCAGCTCGGGAGGCACCGGCCTCGGTTCGGCGGAGAACAGCTCGCAGACGGCGAGGAGCTCGCCCCCGCGCAGCACGGGGAAGGCCACCCCGGTGCTCAGGCCGTCCGCGCGCACCGCCTCACGACGCACCACCCGGTCGTCGGACTGGAGGTTCTCGACCACCACCGGCACCCGCCGCTGCCAGGCCAGTCCGGGCAGGCCCTCGCCGCGCCGGAACGAGCGCCCTTCCGAGTCGGCGGCCAGGGCGGGGGCCGTGACGGGAGCGGTGGTCCAGGTGCCGGCGTGCACGAGCCGTCCGCGCTCGTCGGGCTGCCACAGCAGGGCCGCGTCCCAGTCCAGCTCGGTGCGGAGCATGGGCAGCAGCTGGTGGAAGGCGACGTCGGCGTCAGGGGCCTCGGTGAGTGCGGCGGTCACCCGCAGGGTGGCCGCCAGGTAGCGGCTCACCTGCAGCTGCCGCTCGAGCAGGATGGTGGTGCTCGCGTCGCGCAGCACCCCCACCACCGAGGCCTGGTCGGGGGGTGTCCCGGGAGCGGGCTGGACGCCGGCCAGCGTCACGTCGATCGACACCTCGTGCCCCTCGGCGTGCAGTGCGGGGAGCTGGGTCGTGTGCCCGACCAGCTCGCCGGTGCCGGTGGTGAGGAACCGGGTGATGTGGCTCCCGTGCCCCGTGCGGAACCGCGGCGGCATGATCTCGGTGAGGTTCCGGCCGAGCAGGTCCGCCGGCTCGCATCCGAGCAGTCGGGTCACCGCGGGGTTCACGTAGGTGACCCGCCCCAGGGCGTCGGCGACGACGACCGTGTCCGGGAGTGCGGCCAGCAACGTCGCCGCAGGCACCCCGGAGCTCTTCTCCGGCACCAGTTCCCCCTCGAGCCGCGACATCCCCCGTGTGGGGGCGGCAGGACCCCACGCCGTCAGAGTCTCACACCGAGCGTCACCATCCGCATGCGTTCGGTCGATATGTGGTCATGTCGACACGACAGCGCGGTCAGCGTCAGAACGCGTACCGCACGCGCAACCAGGGGGCGTGCACCGCCAGCAGCCCCCGGAGGGTGTCGAGGGCCGCCCGCTTCACCGCGCCCCGGTACCGGACGTTGTCCTGGCCGTTCTGGCTGCGCTTGGCCTCCTGCAGCTCGGGTCGCCACAGCATCCGCTCCGCCGTCGGGTGCCACCCGAGGTTGACCTCGTGCAGCGCCTCGTTGTGGGTCAGCATGATCACCTCGGCGGCAGCCTGGGCCTTGGCGGCCGGTCCGAGGCCGTCGTCCAGCTGCCGCAGCAGCTCGGCCCACGCCGTCTCCCACCCGTCGCGGAGCACGACGGGGGAGAGGTTCAGGTGCACCTCGTACCCGGCTGCGACGAAGTCGTCCACCGCCGCGATCCGCTCGGCGACCCGGCTGGTGCGCACGTCGAGGACCCGCGCGTCGTCGTCCGGCATGACCGAGAACCGGATGCGGGTGCGCCCGGCCGGGTCCAGGTCCAGCAGCTGCCGGTTGACGTACTTGGTCGCGAAGGAGGCCTTGGCCGTGGGCAGCCCCCGGAAGGTGGCGACCAGGTCGGCCACGTTGTCGCTGACCAGCGCGTCGACGGAGCAGTCGCTGTTCTCCCCGATGTCGTAGACCCAGGCCGAGGGGTCGCACTGGTCCGGCTCGGGCTTGACCCCCTGGCGGGCGACGTGCCGCCGCAGGTGCGCGGTGATCTGCTCGATGTTGGTGAACACCGTGATCGGGTTCGCGAAGCCCTTCCGCCGGGGCACGTAGCAGTAGGCGCAGGCCATCGCGCAGCCGTTCGAGAGGCCCGGGGCGATGAAGTCGGCGGACCGGCCGTTGGGACGGGTGACCAGGCCCTTGCGGACGCCGAGGACCAGCGTCTCGGTCGTGACGCGCACCCAGCGGTCCACGAGCTCGTCGTTGCCGTGCAGCTCCGGGATCTGCCAGTGGGAGGGGACCTCGACGACCGCGGCGTCCGGGAACCGCCCCAGCACCTGACGGCCACGGGGCGACTCCAGGGCCGCGGGCTCGGCGTAGACCCGGCGCACCCGCAGCAGCGGGTTGGGCGGCATCGGCGACGTTGAAGAGGGTGAGCGGCTCGGCGGCTGCCATGCCCGGTGCAGCGCCGTCGCCGGGGCGGTCATTCCTGCGGGTGCACGGTGCGGACCTGCGGTTGAGCCGAGCACCTTGCGGGCACCCAGGGACGGAGCGGCGCCCGCCACGGGTGCCCGGTGACGGGAGTTCCATGAAGGCAGTGACCTGGCACGGACAGCGCGACGTACGAGTCGAGGAGGTCCCCGACCCCTTCGTCCAGGAGCCGACGGACGCCGTCATCCGCGTGACGACGTCGAACATCTGCGGCTCGGACCTGCACCTGTACGAGCCGCTCTCGCCGTTCATGGGCGTGGGTGACATCCTCGGCCACGAGAACATGGGCCAGGTCGTGGAGGTCGGCTCGGCGGTCACGAACCTGAAGGTGGGCGACCGCGTCTCGATCCCCTTCCAGATCTCCTGCGGGCACTGCTGGATGTGCCAGCAGCAGCTCTACACCCAGTGCGAGACGACCCAGGTGCGCGATCACGGCATGGGCGCGGCGCTGTTCGGCTTCTCCAAGCTCTACGGCCAGGTCGCGGGTGGCCAGGCGGAGTACCTGCGGGTGCCGCAGGCGCAGTTCACCCACATCCCGCTGCCCGAGGGCCCGGCCGACGACCGGTTCGCCTACCTCTCGGACATCCTGCCCACCGCCTGGCAGGGCGTGGAGTACGCCGCGGTGCCCGAGGGCGGGACGCTCGTCGTCCTGGGCCTGGGACCGATCGGTGACTTCGCCTGCCGGATCGCCCAGCACAAGGGCTTCCGGGTCATCGGCGTCGACCTCGTCCCCGAGCGGCTGGCACGGGTGAAGGCCCGCGGCGTCGAGGTGGTCGACCTGAACGAGGTCGAGGAGATCGGCGACGCGATCCGCGACATGACCGGCGGCCGCGGGCCGGACTCGGTGCTCGACGCCGTCGGCATGGAGGCGCACGGGTCCCCGGGCACGGGGTTCGTCCAGAAGGCCGCCGGGCTGCTGCCCAAGGCGGTCTCCGCGCCGCTGATGGAGCACGCCGGCGTCGACCGGCTCAACGCGCTGTACTCGGCGATCGACATCGTCCGGCGTGGCGGCACCATCTCGTTGTCGGGTGTCTACGGGGGCGCCGCGGACCCGATGCCGCTGATGACCATGTTCGACAAGCAGATCCAGCTGCGCATGGGCCAGTGCAACATCAAGCGCTGGATCCCGGAGATCATGCCGCTGCTCACCGACGCGGACCCGCTGGGCGTCGACGACTTCGCCACGCACCGCGTGCCGCTGTCGGAGGCCCCGGAGATGTACCGGAAGTTCCAGGAGAAGTCCGACGGTGTGATCAAGGTGCAGCTCAAGCCCGAGCTCTGAGCCGTCCCGCTCACCGGCGCAGTGCGAGACTGCGCCGGTGAGCAGCTCCGTCGACCTCAACGCCGACCTCGGCGAGGGCTTCGGTGTCTGGCGGCTGGGCGACGACGAGGCGCTGCTGGGCGTCGTCACCAGTGCCAACGTGGCCTGCGGGTTCCACGCCGGGGACCCGCTGACCATGCGGCGGGTCTGCGCGGCCGCCGCGACCTCGGGTGTCGCCCTCGGCGCACAGGTCGCCTACCGCGACCTGGCCGGCTTCGGCCGGCGGTTCCTCGACGTCGCGCCGGCCGAGCTGACCGCCGACGTGCTGTACCAGCTCGCCGCGCTCGACGGCATCGCACGCACGGCCGGCAGCCGGGTGTCCTACCTCAAGCCGCACGGCGCGCTCTACAACGCCGTCGTCCACCACGAGCAGCAGGCGCGGGCCGTGGTCGACGCCGTGACCGCCTACGACCCCGGCCTGGCCGTGCTCGGCCTGCCGGGCTCGGCGGTGCTGCGGCTGGCCGCGGACGCCGGTCTGCGCACCGTCGCGGAGGGCTTCGCCGACCGGGGGTACACCCCCGAGGGCACGCTCGTGCCGCGGAACGCCGCCGGTGCCGTGGTGCACGATCCCGCCGAGGTGGCCGAGCGGGCGGTGCGGATGGCGGCCGACGGGATCGTGGTCGCCGTCGACGGCAGCCGGGTGGCGGTGGAGGTCGAGTCGGTGTGCGTCCACGGGGACACCCCGGGCGCGGTCGACCTGGCCCGGTCGGTGCGGTCGTCGCTGGAGTCGGCCGGTCTGACGGTGGCCGCCTTCACCGGCTGAGCGGCGTCAGCGGCGGACGGCCAGGTCCGCCGGGGCGCGGTCGCCGGCGAGCAGCTCGGCGGCGACCTCGTCGACCGTGCGGTCCCTGGCCGCGGCGTCGGCGCGCAGCACGGCCAGCGCCTCCTCGGTCGGGATGTCCAGATCGAGGCACACCCGGCCCAGTGCCTCCCACACGCGGCTCCGCTGCCGGGCCGCCGGTCCGCGCAACCAGCCCGGGGCGTCCCCGGGGGACCAGGTGGACCAGATCGTGGCGTCGCTGAGCTGCGCGCTGACCAGCTCGCCGACGGCCGTCGCGGTGAACACGTCCACCTCGGCGACCGCGCTCCCGTCGGTGAGGTACAGGTCCAGGGCCCCGCTGCCCCACGGGGCGGGGCCGAGGGGCAGCGCGATGACCCCGCGGTAGGGGGACCGGGACAGGAACTGCTCGGCGAAGCGGGGCCAACGGCGGCGGAGGTCCTCCTCGGCGGCGAGGACCGGTTGTCCCGCTGCCCGCGAGGTCGTGCAGGGGCCCTCCCCGGCGCTGAACTGCACGCGCTCGGCGGTGCCGGCCGTCGGGCTGCTCGCCCCGAGGGGCAGCCACCGCCCGGCGACGTCGACCGTGCTGAGCCCCGCGCCCTCGACGCCGGTCACCACGGCGCAGGCCTGGGCGAGGCGCACCGGCAGCAGTTCCGGACCGGCGAGCTCGGGCCCGGACCGGGCGGAGAGCGCGGCGGCGAAGCGGTCGGCGATGGTCACGCCCGAGTGTCCCGCCGCGGGCGGTCCGGCACACCCCGGACGGGCCGGCGGGGAACCGGGCGGGTCACGGGCCCGGGGTCACCGGGTCCGCACCCCCCGGCCGGTAGGTGTAGGCGGCCTCCCGGACGGCCTCGTCGCTCTCCAGCCCGGCGCCCAGCGCCCCGCCCACCGTGGCCAGCGAGCTGGTCAGCCAGGCCAGCTCGAGGTAGTCGGAGAACCGCGCCGGATGCCCGAGGCCCTCGCTGAACAGGGGCTCGACCACCAGGAACAGGCCACCGAGGAGCGCGAGGACGAACAGCGCCAGGTAGAGCGACAGCACCCCGATCGTCACGGTGGCGGCGGTGGCGATGTTGAACAGCACGACCTGCTTGCGCACCCGGTGCCCCCGGGGGCGTTCCCACATCTCGGCGCCCACGACGAGCGTGACGGCGATCGCCACCACGGAGCCGACGGCGACCAGCAGCAGCCGCAGCCAGCCGAAGGCGTCGGCCAGCCGCCAGATGTCGGCGGTGACGAGGGCGAACACCCCGGCCGCGATGGCTGCGGTCAGCGCCCGGGAGAGGCGCACGGCCAGCCGCCACGGCCGGTTGGCGCGCACCATCCCGCTGATCAGCCGGAGATTGCCCGACAGCACGCGCGCGGTGAACCGGATGCCGTCGTCGGCGCCGTCGGGGTCGGAGGCCAGCTGCTGCAGGCGGCGCCCGAGCGTGGCCCGGTCGGCGGGGTCCGCGGGGTCGTCGTCGCCGTCGCTCACCAGCGCCTGCACCAGACCGGCCGCCGCGTCCAGGGCGCGCCGGCGCCGGCCCATCACCCCGAGCGCCGGCAGGGAGAGCACACCGACGCCGTGCAGCGGGCTGGCGTGGCCGACCACCGGGCGGCGGGACACCTCGAGCGGGACGTCGGTCAGGCAGAGGGCGAGGTCCCAGTCGGCGGCCAGCAACCGCTCCCGGGTGGCCGCGACGAGCTCGGCGTCGTCGGCCGGGGGCTGCACGAGCCCGTCCTCGACCGTCTCCACCCGCCAGCCGACCTCCGGGTGCCGGGTCCCGAGCTCGGCGGCCAGCTCACCGGCCAGCCCCTTGGCCAGCTCGGCCGCCGCGCCGGGGGCGGCGACGAGCCCCACCAGCAGGACCGGCTGCGCGGCGTCGTCGTCCAGCTGCTCCTGGGAGGTCGGCACGGTCACGACGGGCCAGCATTCCACCCGGGGACGGCCGCGGCTCCCCGGAGGCGGCGGATGGGTCACGGCTCACGCGGTCGGGTGACCGATGCCCGATCATGGGGCCGTGTCCGAGGTCGGGGGAGTCGAGCGGGTCGTCGCCTACGGCGACCGGGCCGTGCTGCTGGAGGCCGACCCGGTGGCGGTCCCGGGCCTCCGGGCCGCCCTGGCCGCGGCACCGCTCCCCGGCCAGCGGGACCTGGTGCCGGCGGCCCGCACGCTGCTGGTGGTGCTGGACCGGCCGCCCACCGACCGGGACCTCGCCGTGCTGCGCCGGCTCCGGCCGGCGGCCACGTCGGCGGCGGGCGCTGCCGGGCACCTGGAGGTGCCGGTGGTCTTCGACGGTCCCGACCTCGGCGACGTGGCCGCCGGCACCGGCCGTTCCGTCGAGGACCTCGTGGCCGCGTTGACCAGCACCCGGCTCACCGTCGCCTTCGGTGGCTTCGCCCCGGGCTTCGGCTACCTGACCGGTCTGCCTCCGGAGCTGCACGTGGCCCGCCGCCCGACCCCGCGGACGCGGGTGCCCGCCGGGTCGGTGGGGCTCGCCGGCGCCTATGCGGGGATCTACCCGCGGGAGTCACCCGGCGGCTGGCAGCTGGTCGGGCGCACCGACCTGGTGCTCTTCGACGTCGACCGGGACCCGCCCGCGCTCCTGGTGCCGGGGACGACGGTCGCCCTGCGGGCGGTGGGCTGAGTGCTCACCGTGCTGGCGCCGGGGCCGCGGACCACCGTGCAGGACACCGGCCGGCCCGGATGGGCGGGGATCGGCGTGACCCGGTCGGGCGCCGCCGACCGGCCCTCGGCCGCGCTGGCCAACCGGCTGGTGGGCAACCCGGGATCGGCCGCCGTGCTGGAGGTCACCGCGGGAGGTCTGCGGGTGCGGGCCGGGCGGGCGTTGCTCGTCGCCCTGACCGGGGCGCCGGCGCCGACCGACGTGGACGGGCGGGCCGCACCGTGGAACGCGCCGCTCCCGCTGCCGGCGGGTGCGGTGCTCACCCTCGGGACGCCGTCCGCCGGGCTGCGCAGCTACCTCGCCGTGCGGGGCGGGATCGACGTGCCCGAGGTGCTGGGGTCGCGCAGCACCGACACGCTCTCCGGGCTCGGGCCGGCGCCGTTGCGCGCGGGCGACCGGTTGCCCGTCGGCCCGCCGGGCGCGGACCAGCCGGTCGTGGACGTCGCCCCCGTCGCGCCGCCGGGACGGCCGGTGGTGCTGCGGGTGCTGCCCGGGCCGCGGCGGGACTGGCTGGCACCGGAGGCCTGGGCGGCGCTGACCACCGCGGAGTGGACCGTCGCGCCGGCGAGCGACCGGGTGGGCCTGCGGCTGGCCGGGCCGGCCCTGGTGCGGGCCCGGGAGGGCGAGCTCGCGAGCGAGGGCCTGGTGCCGGGCGCGCTGCAGGTGCCGCCCGACGGCGCCCCGGTGCTCTTCCTCGTCGACCACCCGGTCACCGGCGGCTACCCGGTGCTCGCGGTGGTGGTCACCGACGACCTGCCCGCCGCCGGCCAGGTCCGCCCCGGGGACGTGCTCCGCTTCCGGGCCTGAGCACGGTCGTGCCGCGAGTGGGCCCGGTGAGGATCACGAGGTCACCGGACGGGCAGCACCGCCGGCCCGGAGGGACCGTGGACCACCTCGGCGCGCGCGCCGTAGTGGGTGCTCAGCGCCTGCGCGGTCAGCACCTCGTCGGGGGAGCCGGAGGCGACGACGCGCCCCTCGGCGAGCAGCGCCAGCCGGTCGGCGTACTGGCCGGCCAGCGTGAGGTCGTGCAGCGTGCTCAGCACGGTCAGGCCGTCCTGCCGGCGCAGCCGGTCCACCAGGTCGAGGACCTGCTGCGCGTGGCCGAGGTCCAGCGCGGCGGTCGGCTCGTCGAGGACCAGCACGCGCGGCTGCTGGGCCAGCGCCCGCGCCAGGACCGCGCGCTGCTGCTCGCCGCCGGACAGCGTGGTCAGCGGCCGCCCGGCCATCGGCGCGAGGCCGAGGCGCTCCATCACGTCGGCCACGATCCGCCGGTCGACGCCGCGGGGTGCGGCCAGCAACGGGCGGTGCGGGGTGCGCCCGAGCAGCACGTAGTCCTCGGTCGTGATGCCCTCGGGCAGCACCGGCGCCTGGGGGGCGTACGCCAGGCAGCGGGCGCGGTCCTTGCGCGTCATCCCGGTGGTGGGGGCGCCGTCGACGCGGACCTGCCCCTCGTGCGGGTGGAATCCGAGCACCGAGCGCAGCAGCGTCGACTTGCCCGATCCGTTGGGGCCGATGACCGCCAGCCACCCGCCCGGCTCCACGGTGAGCCGCACCGAGTGCAGCACCGTGGTCCGGCCGTAGCCGGCGCTCAGGCCGACGACCTCCACCCGGGCGCCGCTGCCCGACCGCGCGTCGGGCCGCTCCTCCGTCCGGTCCGTCATCGACGTCGGGCCCCGGCCCACAGGAGCCCGGCGAAGAACGGCGCTCCGACGAAGGCCGTGACCACACCGATCGGGAGCTCGGCCGGGGCGACGAGCACGCGGGCGATCAGGTCCGCCAGGACGAGGAACGCGCCCCCGACCAGCAGGGACAGGGGCAGCACGAGCGTGTGCGAACCGCCGACGAACCGGCGCACGATGTGCGGGACGACCAGTCCGACGAAGCCGATCAGGCCGCTGACCGCCACCGCGGAGGCGGTGGCCAGGGAGGCGGCGACGATGACCAGCAGCCGCAGCCGGCCGGGGTGGACGCCCAGGGAGGTGGCCTCGTCGTCGCCCACGGCGAGCACGTCGAGGGCCCGCCCGCAGCAGAGCAGGACGGCGCAGGACACCCCGAGGTAGGGCAGCACGAGGACGACGTCGGACCACTGCGAGCTGCCGAGCTGGCCGATCAGCCAGCCGTAGATCCGGCGCAGGTCGTCGGTGTTCCGTTGCTGGACCAGGGTCTGGGCCGCCGCGAGGAAGGCGGCGACCGCGATGCCGGCCAGCAGCAGCGTCGGGCTGTGCGACCCGCCGGTCGCCGTCCCGAGGAGGAGTGCCGCCCCGACACCCAGGAGGGCGCCGACGAAGGCGGCCAGCGGGACGATCCCCACCGGTCCCACCGACTGCACGGGGGAGTAGGCGATGACCAGGGTGGCGCCGAGACCGGCGCCCGCCGCGGCACCGAGCAGGTACGGGTCGGCCAGCGGGTTGCGGAACACCCCCTGGTAGGCCGCGCCCGCCACGGCCAGACCCGCGCCGACGAGCGACGCGAGCACCACCCGCGGCAGCCGCAGCTCCAGCAGGACCGCCGCCTGGGTCTCGGCCAGCCCGCCGGAGAGGTGCCCGCCGAACACCGACAGGACCCGGTCGGCGAGCGTGACGACGACGGCGCCCGGCGGGAGCGGAAGCGCGCCCACCCAGATCCCCGCGAGCACGGCGAGGACCAGCGCGAGGACGCCGCACCCCACCGCCACCCCGGGGCGCCGGCGGCGGGCGGGCCGCGCCACGGCCGGGCCGGTGGTGCCGGGCGTCGTCGTCGTCATGGTCGCGGCTCGATCAGCCCTGGACGATCCCGGCGACGGCCTCGGCGAAGTCGGCGATCCGCGGGCCCCAGCGGGACGCGACGTCGTCGCTGGCCTCGAGGACCCGGCCCTCCTGCACCGCGGTCAGGGTGCCGAAGCCGGGCCGCTCGGCGACGGTGGCCGCGGTCTGGGCGCAGCAGATCGTGTCGGCCAGGACGATGAGGTCCGGCTGCGCGTCGACGATGTACTCCGCCGACAGCTGCGGGTACCCGCCCGCGGCGTCCGCCGCCTCGTCGGCGATGTTCTCCATGCCGAACAGCGAGTAGACGCTGCCGATGAACGTGCTGCTGCCCGCGGAGTACAGCTCCGGGCCGAGCTCGTGGTAGACGGTCAGGCCCTCGGCCTGGTCGGCCACGGCGTCGACGGCGTCGGCGATGCGCTCCTGCATACCGGCGACGACCTCGTCGGCCTCCGCGGCGTGACCGGTCGCGTCACCGAGGGTCTCGATCTGCGCGTAGCTGTCCTCGAGGTCCTCGGCCGCGCCGAGCAGCAGCGTGGGGATCGAGAGGGCGTCGAGGGCGTCGACGACGCCGTTGATGTCGTCGCTGAGCACCACGAGGTCGGGGTCGTAGCCCGCGATGGCCTCGGCGTTCGGGGTGAACGACGACAGCTCCGTGGTCGGGACGCCCTCGGGGTAGTTGGAGTTGTCGTCCACGGCCTCGACCTGGTCGCCGGCGCCGATCGTGAACAGCATCTCGGTGGCGGTGGGGGACATCGAGACGATGTTCTGCGGCTGCTCGTCGAGGGTCAGCTCGCCGTCGTCACCGGTGACCGTGACGGGGAAGTCGCCGCCGGCGGACGACGACGTGCCGGAGGTCGACGGTGCCTCGTCCGCGCCCCCGCAGGCGGCGATCGCCGGGGCGAGGGCGAGCAGCGCGGCGACGGGCACGAGCCGTCGGCGGACGCGGGTGTGCAGGGAGTGGGACAACGGAGCCTCCAGAGGAGGCGGCGAGCGTCTCGCAGTTGCGCCGGACCGGCACCTGATGCGCGACCCTTGCCGCGAGGGTCGGAACACGGCGCAGGGCAGGCGATCTGGCTCGGGCCCCGGAGGCCCTCACAGTTGCGGGACAGCGCCGGGCTCCCACCGGACTTCGCTGCCGTTGCACCACCGGGACACGGTCCCGGCGGCGAGGACGCTAGCAGGCGGCGACGGCGCCCGTCAGCGACGGCCGGCGAGCACGGCGGCGTAGATCTCCGTGGTGCGCTGCGCGATGGCGGCCCAGCCGAACTCGGCCAGCACGCGCTCGCGCCCCGCCGCGCCCATGGCCGACGCCCGCTGCGGGTCGGCCAGCAGCTCGCCGGTGCGTGCGGCCAGGCCGGCGGCGAACGCGGCCGGGTCGTGCTCGTCGTAGGGCACGAGCAGCCCGGTGCGACCGTCGTCGACGACCTCCGGGATGCCGCCCACAGCGCTGGCCACCACCGCGGTTCCGCAGGCGGCGGCCTCCAGGTTGACGATGCCGAGGGGCTCGTACACCGACGGGACGACGAAGACCGTCGCGCCGGTGATCAGCGGCACCAGCTGCTCGCGCGGGAGCATCGCCTCGATCCAGACGACGCCGCTGCGGCGGGCCTGCAGCTCGGCGACCGCCTCGGCCACCTGCTGCCGCTCGGCCGGGGTGTCCGCGGCGCCCGCGCAGAGGACGAGGCCGACGTCGGGGGGCAGCTGCTCGGCGGCCGCCAGCAGGTGCATCACGCCCTTCTGCCGCGTGATCCGCCCGACGAAGAGCGCGTAGGGCCGGTCGGGGTCCACCCCGAGCCCGCGCACGACGTCCGGGGCGTGCACCGGCCGGTAGGCGTCGGCGTCCACCCCGTTGCCGACGACGTGCACGCGGGCCGGGTCCAGCTCGGGGTAGGCGTCCAGGACGTCGGTGCGCATGCCGTGGCTGACCGCGATCACCGCGTCGGCCGCGAGGTAGGCGGTGCGCTCGACCCACGACGAGAGCCGGTAGCCCCCGCCGAGCTGGTCGGCCTTCCACGGCCGGCGCGGCTCCAGCGAGTGCGCGGTGACCACGTGCGGGATGCCGTGCACCAGCGCGGCGAGCATCCCCGCTCCGTTGGCGTACCAGGTGTGGCTGTGCACGAGGTCCGCCCCGCCCAGCGCCGCGGCGATCTCCACGTCGGTGCCCAGTGCCTGCAGGGCGCCGTTGGCGCCGGCCAGGCCCGCCGGGACGGCGTACCCGGCGGCGTCGGCCCGCTCGGCACCGAAGCAGTGGACGTCGACCTCGGGTCCCGCGGGCAGCGAGCGCAGTGCCGCGACGAGGTGCTCGACGTGCACCCCCGCGCCGCCGTAGACGTCCGGCGGCCACTCACGCGTGACGATCCCGATGCGCACGCCGTCACCCTAGAAGGATCCCGCCCTCTGCACCCCTCGCAGGCCCTGGACGGAGCCGTTCCGGTCCGTGCCCTGCCGGCGCTCCCGAGGGTCGAGCCGGGTCACCTCCCGGCGCTCCCGAGGGTCGAGCCGGGTCGGCGACCGTCGAGCCGCGTCGTGCCGCGGCGCAACGGGCGACGGGCCGGGTCGAGCCGGGCCGCAGTTCGCCGGTAGGCCCCCCGATGGGTGGCCTCGTCGGCCTCGATGCTGTGGCGGACTCCGGGAACGGTTACGTTTCCGGCATGCGCGGCGGTCCTCGGGTTCTCGGCATCGTCCTGGCGGGCGGTGAGGGAAAGCGGCTGGCTCCGCTGACCCAGGACCGTGCCAAGCCGGCTGTCCCGTTCGGGGGCAACTACCGGCTGATCGACTTCGTGCTGTCGAACCTGGTGAACGCCGACATCCGGCAGATCGCCGTCCTGACGCAGTACAAGAGCCACAGCCTGGACCGGCACATCACCACCACCTGGCGGATGTCGCAGCTGCTCGGCAACTACATCACCCCGGTGCCGGCCCAGCAGCGGCTCGGCCCGCGCTGGTACACCGGCAGCGCGGACGCGATCTTCCAGAGCCTGAACCTGATCTACGACGAGCGGCCCGACATCGTCGTCGTCTTCGGGGCCGACCACGTCTACCGCATGGACCCGGCGCAGATGATCGACCAGCACCTGCGGACCGGCGCCGGGGTGACCATCGCGGGGCTGCGGGTGCCGCGCCGGGAGGCCACCGAGTTCGGCGTCATCGACGCCGACGCGGAGGGCCGGGTGCGGGGCTTCCTGGAGAAGCCGTCGGACCCGCCCGGCCTGCCGGACTCGCCCGAGGAGAGCTTCGCCTCCATGGGCAACTACGTGTTCTCCACCGACGCGCTGCTCGAGGCGCTGCGCACCGATGCCGCCGACGAGGACTCCGTGCACGACATGGGCGGCTCGATCATGCCGATGCTGGCCGCGGCGGGGGAGGCCTGGGTCTACGACTTCTCCACGAACGTCGTCCCGGGCGCCACTGAGCGCGACCACGGCTACTGGCGGGACGTCGGGACGATCGACGCGTACTACGACGCGCACATGGACCTGGTGTCGGTGACGCCGGTGTTCAACCTCTACAACGACCGCTGGCCGATCTACACGCTGCCGCCGCAGTTGCCGCCGGCGAAGTTCGTCCTCGGCGGCCGGGCCGAGGAGTCCATGGTGAGCGCGGGCGCGATCATCGGCGGCGGCTCGGTGCACGGCTCGGTGATCTCGCCGGGGGTGCGGGTCGAGCGCGGCGCGCGGGTCGAGGGCAGCGTCGTCATGGACGGCGCGTACATCGGCGAGGGCGCCCAGGTGCGCCGGGCGATCCTGGACAAGAACGTCGTGATCCCCGCGGGGGCGCGGATCGGCATGGACCCCGAGCTCGACCGGGAGCGCTACCACGTCAGCGCCGGCGGCATCACCGTCATCGGCAAGGGTGCCCGCGCCTACGTCTGAGCCGACCGCTTGCGGGCGGGCGGCGGGCGGGTCAGCGCTTGGTGGCGACCAGCAGTCCGCTGCCGATGGGCAGCACGGCCGGCAGCAGCGTCTCGTCGTCGCGGATCGTCCGGCCGATCTCGCGCCAGGCCACCGTCTGCGGGTCCCGGACGGTGCGGTCGGCGATGCGGCCGCCCTCCAGCAGCCCGTGCAGGGTGAGCGTGCCGCCCACCCGCACCAGCGCCACCAGGGCGGCCAGCTGCTCGGCGTACTCCCGGGGCGGGCCGGCGCAGCAGACCATGTCGTAGGCGCCGGGGGACAGCCGCGGGAGCACCTCGCCGGGGGTGCCGAAGATCAGCCGGGCGCGGCTGGCCGGCACGTTCGCCTCGGCCAGCGCCCGGCGGGCGGCGCGGAGCTGCTCCGGGTCGCCGTCCAGGGCGGTGAGGACGCCGTCGGGACGCATGCCGCGCAGCAGCCAGAGGGGGGCCAGCCCCCCTCCGCTGCCGATGGACACGACCGTTCGGGCCGCGGTCGTGGTCGCCAGGACGGCGAGGGTCGCACCCACCGAGGGCTCCACCGGGGGAGGTCCGGACAGGTGGTGCGCCCGCTCCCGGGCCGCGGCCATCTCGGGGGACTCACCGGCGAACCGATCGGCGTACGCAGCGCCCGCGTCGGTGCCACTGCCGGGCGGCGGTGCCTGGGCGCTCATCACCGGCCGAGGGTAGTGGCCGGGCGGCCCGGACCTGCGTGCGGACGCGGCACCTGTGCGTCTCCTGGGAGTTCCGGTGCGCGGGAACACGGATGTGCCGCCCGCCCGTTGATCAGGACGTGCGCGTGAAGCGAGCCCTGTCCGCCCGAAACGCCGAGACCGAGGAGGTCGCCGCGACTCCGGTCTGCGATCCTGGGTCCGTGCCCGAGGCCACTCCCGTGCAGTCCGCTGCCCCCGTCGGGGGGCCGGACGCCTGGGTGGCGCCCTCGTGGGAGCAGGTCGTGCGCGACCACTCCGCCCGTGTCTACCGGCTGGCCTACCGGCTGTCGGGCAACGCCCAGGACGCCGAGGACCTCACCCAGGAGACGTTCGTCCGGGTCTTCCGCTCGCTGGCCGACTACTCGCCGGGCACTTTCGAGGGCTGGCTGCACCGCATCACCACGAACCTGTTCCTCGACATGGTCCGGCGGCGCCAGCGCATCCGGTTCGACGCGCTGCCCGAGGACACCGAGCGGCTCCCCGGCCGCGCGCCCAGCCCCGAGCAGGTCTACGCCGACACCCACCTCGACCCGCAGGTGCAGGCCGCGCTGGACGCGCTGCCGCCGGAGTTCCGCGTGGCGGTGGTCCTCTGTGACATCGAGGGCCTCACCTACGAGGAGATCGCCGCGACGCTGGGCATCAAGCTCGGCACGGTGCGCAGCCGCATCCACCGCGGCCGCGTCCAGCTGCGCCAGGCGCTCGCCCACCTGGCGCCCCGTCGTCCGGTCGTGCCGGGGGAGGTAGGGGCGTGAACATCCCGGAGAGCCACCTGGCGCAGGAGGCCATCGCCGCGCTCGTCGACGGCGAGCTGGCGGCCGGCCCGGCCGCGCGGGCCGCCCGCCACCTGACCGGCTGCGCGCAGTGCCGGATGGCGGTGGAGGCCCAGCGCGAGGCGAAGGAGGCGCTGCACGGCTCCGCCGACGTCGTCGTCCCCGGTGACCTCATGTCGCGGTTGTGCGCGATCCCCTTCACCGCCGACGTGCCGGGTGCCGGTGGCGGTCCGGGCTCGATGAGCGCCGCCCCGGGGGAGCTGACCGTCACCGGCGGCAGCGGCTCCTGGTCGGTCGACCTCACCCCGCAGGAGCCACGCCGCGGAGCCTTCGGCGGGCAGTGGCTGCGCCGCGGGGTGGCCGGCACGCTGGTCGGCCTGGGTGCCGGCGTCACCGCGCTGGCGCTGACCCTCCCCGCCGACCCGGGCCGGGCGACCCCCGGGCCGGCCGCCGACCCCGGGCCCCAGCAGCACACCGAGGTGGCGCCCCCGGTCCTGCGCACCGTGACAGTGGGCTCCTCCGGTGCCGTCGGTCCGGGCGGCACACCCTGACCCGTCCCGAGGACCGGTCGGCCGACGGCCGCCCGGACGCCGTCTTCACCCGGCCCGACGGGCAGACCGGTGGCTTCGACGCGTCCGCCCAGCGGCTCGACCCCCGTCCGGTCGCCGCGCCGCCCAACACGCCCGGCCAGGCCGGCGCGTTCGGCCGCCCGCCGGCCGTCGACGGCAGCTTCGCCGGCAACCGGCCCCCGCTCCCCGCGCGACCCGTGCCGCCGCCCCCGCCCGAGGCGCTGATCCGAGCCTTCGGGCCGCCCGCGCCCGGTCGGGGCGGGCTGCAGGACCCGCCGTCCGGGCGTCCGGGCGGCCGGCGCACCGCCGCCGGTCCGTGGTGGAAGGCCGACGCCCGCACCGACCCGTGGCGCGACCCCGCGGCCCCCGCCGGCCTCGGGGCGCCCGCGGTGTACGACGAGGACGCCCAGCCGGGCCCGGTCGTCGTCGACGCCCAGGGCCGCCGCAAGCTCCGGCTGCGCGACCTGTCCGTGCGCCTGATGACGCTCGCTGTCCTCGGCCTGCTCCTGGTGTCGGCCGTCGGGGGCGGCGTCGGCTGGTACCTCACCCGCACCGCGGAGGAGACGCCGCTGCTGGCCCCGGGGACGACGCTCTCCCAGGTGGAACCGGGGATCACCCGGGAGCCCGGCTCGGTGTCGGGCATCGCGGAGCAGGTGATCCCCGCCGTGGTCTCGATCGAGGTGCGCGTCGGGCAGGCCGGCGCGACCGGTTCCGGCGTGGTCATCGACGGCGAGAACGGCTACATCGTCACGAACAACCACGTCGTCTCCGGCGCCGACGACGTCGAGGGTGCCGAGATCCGCGCCGTGTTCTCCGACGGCAGCGGGTCGGCCGCCCGCATCGTCGGCCGTGACCCGGCCAGCGACCTCGCCGTCATCAAGGTGGAGAAGCCCGGCCTGGTGACCGCGTCGCTCGGCCGGTCCGACGACGTCGTGGTCGGTGACCCGGTGGTGGCCATCGGCTCCCCGCTGGGCCTGGCCGGCACGGTCACCAGCGGCATCGTGAGCTCGCTGGACCGCCCGGTGCGGCTGTCCGGCGAGGGCACCGACACCAACGCCGTCATCAGCGCCGTCCAGACCGATGCGCCGATCAACCCCGGCAACTCCGGTGGTGCGCTGGTGGACGCCTCCGGCTCGCTGATCGGCATCAACACCGCGATCGCCTCCACGGGCGCGGGTGGCTCGATCGGCCTCGGCTTCGCCATCCCCATCGACACGATGAAGCGGATTGCCGAGCAGCTGATCTCCACCGGCTCGGCGGTGCACGCCACGCTCGGCGTCAACGCCCGCTCGGTCACCGACGGCACCCGCGACGGCGCCCTCGTGCTGAACGTGGAGCCCGGCAGCGCCGCCGCGGAGGCCGGGATCCGCGAGGAGGACATCATCATCGCGATCGACGACACCGAGGTCGGCAGCTCCGAGGAGCTGGCCGTCGCCGTGGACGCCCGCGAGCCGGGCGACGAGGTGACCGTGGAGCTGGTCCGCGGCGGCAGCTCGCAGAAGGTTCAGGCGACGCTCACCCAGGCGTGATCCGGCGGCCGGACGGCCCCACCTACGCTGGTGGGTGGCCGCGCCGGGCGGCCGACGAGGACGGGAGCGGCGGTGTTCGACTCGATCGGCTGGGGCGAGATCATCGTCCTGGGCCTCGCCGCGCTGTTCATCTTCGGCCCCGAGCGCCTGCCGCACCTGGCCAAGGACGCCGCCAGCGGCCTGAAGAAGGCGAAGGCGGCGATCACCGGGGTCCGCGAGCAGGTGCACGAGTCGATGGGTGACGACTTCTCCGAGCTGCGCGACCTGGACCTGCGCAGGTACCACCCGCGCACGTTCATCCGCGACCAGTTGCTCGGCGACGACGAGGACGCCCCGGTGCGCCCGAGCGGTCCCGCCGGCGCGACCGCGGCCTCGGTGGTGGCCGCTCAGACGCGCGACCGCGCCGTCCCGCCCCCGTTCGACGTCGACGCCACGTAGCGACGAGCGGGGCCCGGAGGGTCTCCGAGGAGCTACGTGGAGCCGCCCCGCTCGGCTCTGGGAGTGTTGCTCGTCCTCTGGGGGTGCTGCAGGGCTAGGAGACCGCGCGAACGACTCCCAGAGCGGCCCCGGCGGTTCAGCTCAGCGCTTGACGGGGGTGAGCCCCAGCGACATGCCGGAGAGCCCGCGCTGGCGGCTGGCCAGCCCGTCGGCGATCTTCTCCAGCGCCTGGGCGGCGGGGGACTCCGGCTGGGCCAGCACGATCGGGGCACCGGCGTCGCCGGCCTCCCGCAGGCGCGGGTCGAGGGGGACCTGGCCGAGCAGCGGCACCCGGGCACCGAGGGTGCGGGTGAGCGCGTCGGAGACCGTCTGACCGCCGCCGGAGCCGAAGACCTCCATGCGGGTGCCGTCGGGCAGCTCCATCCAGCTCATGTTCTCGATGACGCCGATGACCTGCTGGTGGGTCTGCGTGGCGATCGCGCCGGCCCGCTCGGCCACCTCGGCGGCGGCCAGCTGCGGGGTGGTCACGACGAGGATCTCGGCGTTGGGCAGCAGCTGCGCGATCGAGATCGCGACGTCGCCGGTGCCGGGCGGGAGGTCCAGCAGGAGGACGTCGAGGTCGCCCCACCACACGTCGGCGAGGAACTGCTGCAGCGCGCGGTGCAGCATCGGGCCACGCCACACGACCGGGGTGTTGCCGGGGGTGAACATGCCGATCGAGATGACCTTCACGCCCATCGACTGCGGCGGCATGATCATGTTGTCGACCTGCGTGGGCTTGTCGTCCACCCCGAGCATCCGCGGCACCGAGTGGCCGTAGATGTCGGCGTCCACGACACCGACCGACAGCCCGCGCTTGGCCAGCGCGGCGGCCAGGTTCACCGTGACGCTGGACTTGCCGACACCACCCTTGCCCGAGGCGACCGCGTACACGCGGGTGAGCGAGCCGGGCTGGGCGAAGGGGATCACCGGGTCGGCGGCGTCGGTGCCGCGCACGGTCTTGCGCAGTTCGGCGCGCTGCTCGTCGTTCATGACGTCGAGGCCCACCTGGACGGCGGTCACGCCGGGGACGTTGCCGACGGCCTGCGTGACCCGGTTGGTGATCGTCTCGCGCATCGGGCAGCCGGCGACGGTCAGGTAGACCTCGACGCGGACCGCGCCGTCGGCGCCGATCTGCACGTCCTTGACCATGCCCAGCTCGGTGAGCGGGCGGTTGATCTCCGGGTCCTGCACGGTGGCCAGTGCGGCGGTGATGGCGTCGAGCGCCGGCGCGCCGGTCAGCTGGTCGGACATGGTTGCGTCTGTCTCCTTCGACGGGGGACCTGCATCCGGCGGTCGGCGGCCAGGAGCGGCGACCTGCGCGATCGGGTCGCCTGCCACTGTACGGCGGGCGGCACGCGGTGCCGTCCGTCGGAGGGTGATCTGCCGCGCAGGGCGGGGTCCTAGGGTCGTCCCGTGCTGCCCGACCGCGCCCAGACCGTGCGCGACGCCGTGGGCCTGGGCCTCGCCGTCGGCCTCTACGGCGTCGCGTTCGGAGCCGCTGCGGACGCCGCCGGGCTCGACGTGTGGCAGGCGCTCGTACTGTCGGCCGTCATGTTCACCGGGGCCTCCCAGTTCGCGCTGGTCGGCGTGCTGGGCGCCGGCGGAAGCGCGGCGGCGGCGGTGGGCAGCGCCCTGCTGCTGGGCCTGCGCAACACCGTCTACGGCGTCCGCCTGGTCCCGCTGCTCCGCCCCCGCGGGGTGCCGGCGCGGGCCGGGACGGCGCACCTTGTCATCGACGAGACGACGGCGCTGGCGCTGGCCGCGCCCGACCGCGGGCTGGGCCGGCTCGGGTTCCTCGTCGGCGGCGTGGTGCTCTACTTGACCTGGAACGCCACGACCGTCGTCGGCGCGCTCGGGGCGGCGGCGCTCGGCGGGACGGCGCGGGCGGCGCTGGACGCCGTCGTCCCGGCCGCGTTCCTGGCGCTGCTCTGGCCGCGCCTGGGCAGAGGTTTCGCCGAGCCCGCCGTGCAGCGGCGGGTGGCGCTGGGCGGGGCCGTGGTGGCGCTTGCGCTCACCCCGTTCGTGCCCGCCGGTGTCCAGGTCATCGCCGCCGTGGTGGCCGTGGTGCTGGCCGGCCGGCCGCGGCGGGAGGTCGCCGCGTGAGCACCGTCTGGATCGCGGTGATCGCCGCCTCGGTGGGCTGCTACCTGCTCAAGCTGGCCGGCCTGTCGGTGCCCGCCTCCTGGGTCGAGCAGCCGTGGGTGGCCCGGATCGTCGACTTCGTGCCCGCCGCGCTGCTCGCCGCTCTGGTGGCGGTGCAGGGGCTGACCAGCGGGAACGAGATCGTGATCGACGGCCGGCTCGCGGGGCTGGCCGTGGCCGCGCTGGCGTTGGCGCTGCGCGCGCCGTTCATCGTCGTCCTGGTGCTGGCCGGGGCGGCCGGCGCGCTGGTGCACGTGCTCACCGGCTGACCGTGCACCGCGCGCCGCGGCGGCGGTCCGGGCGGGAGGTCGGCGACGATGCCCCGGTGACCGACGTCGGAACCGGGGCCGACCCGCGGACCCGGTCGTCCCGATGGTCCGAGGTGCTCCGGTTCCTCGGCTTCGCCCTGCTGGGCGCGCTGGCCGGGGCCGCGGCCAAGGCCGCCGATGAATCGGGCCTGCAGTGGGCCGCCGACCTCGGCACCTACCCGGCCGCCTGGGTGCTGGTCGTGGCGCTGATCGGCCGCTTCGCGCCGGGTCTCGGCGCGGCGGCCGGCCGCGCCGCCGTCTTCTTCGCGGCGATGACCGCCGCCTACTACGGATGGGCCGTGTTCGTGCTCGGGTTCGGCTACGAACCCGAGCTGATCCTGGCCTGGCTCGCCCTGTCCGCCACGGCCGTGGCGGCCTTCGCGGTGGTCACCTGGTGGGCGTGCCGCCGTCCGGGCCTGCTCGCCGGCGCCGTGCTGGCGCTGGCCGGCGGGACGGCGTTCGCCCACGGCGCCGTCAGGGGGCTGTACCTGTCCTGGACCGGCGCGGCCGTGCCGCTGCGTCCGGTGCAGGCGGTCGTCGAGGTCGTCGTCGCCCTGGTCGTGACGCTGGTGCTGCCCCGCGCCCCCAGCACCCGGCTGTGGGCGGTCGGCCTGCTGCTGCCCATGGCGTGGCTGGCCCAGGAGCTGCTCGACCGGGTGCTCTACGGCACCGGCTTCCTCCGCTGACTCAGCCGACCGGGTCGCGCTTCTTCTTGCTCTTCTTCTCGCGCCTGTCCGCGTCGTCGGCGTCGTCGCTGGACAGGCGGTTGAGCTCGCCGCGGATGAAGTCACGGGTGGCCAGCTCGCCGACGGACACGCGCAGCGAGGCCAGCTCGCGGGCCAGGTACTCGGTGTCGGCGCGCACCGCGGCGGACCGGGCGCGGTCCTCCTCGGCCTGCACCCGGTCGCGGTCGGCCTGCCGGTTCTGCGCCAGCAGGATCAGCGGCGCGGCGTATGCGGCCTGGGTGGAGAACGCCAGGTTCAGCAGGATGAAGGGGTAGGGGTCCCAGCGGAGCTGCACCGCGAAGACGTTCAGCGCGATCCAGATGATCACGATGAGCGTCTGCACGGCCAGGAACCGGCCGGTGCCGAGGAAGCGGGCGATCCCCTCGGCGAACTGGCCGACGGCGTCGGGGTTGAGCCGAAGGAAGCCGCCGAAGCGGCGGTTCTGCCCGCGGGGGACGTCGAGTCGGGGGGCGTCAGCCACGGCGGGCGCGCTCCCGCCAGTCGTCGGGGAGCAGGTGGTCCAGGACGTCGTCGACGCTGACGGCGCCGACCAGCCGGCCCTGCGCGTCGACGACCGGGGCCGCGACCAGGTTGTAGGTGGCGAAGTAGTGCGTGACCTCGGCCAGCGGCGCCTCCGGCTTCAGCGGCTCCAGGTCGTCGAGCACCCCGCTGACCAGGGTCGACGGGGGTTCGCGAAGCAGCCGCTGGATGTGGGCCAGACCCAGGTAGCGGCCGGTGGGCGTGGCCGACGGCGGACGGCAGACGTAGACCTGGCTGGCCAGCGCCGGCGTGAGCTCCGGCTCGCGCACGCGGGCCAGCGCCTCGGCGATCGTCGCGTCGGGGGAGAGGATCACCGGCTCGCTGGTCATCATGCCGCCGGCGGTGTCCTCGGAGTACTTGAGCAGCTGGCGCACCGGCTCGGCCTCGTCGGGCTCCATCAGCTCGAGCAGCCGGTTGCGGTCGACGTTGGACAGCTCCGAGAGCAGGTCGGCCGCGTCGTCGGGGTCCATCTCCTCGAGGACGTCGGCGGCGCGGCTGTCCTCCAGCGTGCCGAGGATGGTGACCTGGTCGGCCTCCGGCAGCTCGCCCAGGACGTCGGCCAGCCGCTGGTCGTCCATGGCCTCGGCGACCTCGTGCCGGCGCTTGATCGGCAGCTCCTGGAGCGCGTGCGCCATGTCGGCGGCGTTGAGCTCGCGGTAGGTGGCGATCAGCGTCTCGGCGCCCTGGCCCGTCTCGGGCAGCGCCAGCCCGGCCACCTCGTCCCACGCCACCTGGTGCAGCTGGCCGCGGCGGCCGATCCGGCCGGGCTCCTGGACGGCGAGGCGGGAGAGGATCCAGTCGCCGGTGCGGGTCTGCTCGATGCCGGCGTCGACGACGTGCGCCGTCCGGCCGGACTCGTTGATCGTGACCTGCCGGTCCAGCAGCTCACCGAGCACCAGCGTCTCGCCGGCGCGCTGCTCGAAGCGCTTCAGGTTGAGGGTGCCCGAGGCGAGCATCACCGCGCCCGGGTCGAGGGCGGTCACCCGGCCCATCGGCACGAAGATGCGGCGGCGGGCGACGACCTCCACGACCAGGCCCAGCACCCGCGGGCAGGCGGTGCCCACCCGGAGGGCGACGACGACGTCGCGCACCTTGCCGACGCGGTCGCCGTTGGGGTCGAAGACGGTCAGCCCGGCCAGCCGGGACACATACGCCCTGGTCACGGTGCTCACGGACAGCCTCCTCGCCGGCGCTCGTCGGCCCCGTCGTCGGGGTGCGGTGGCCCTCGGTGACCTGGCACGCCGGGCCACCGGGGGCTGAGGTTACCGTCGCTGCCGTGACCGCCCGGGAACAGCTCGACTACGAGGTCGTGGACGTCTTCGCGCCGCACCCGTTCAGCGGCAACCAGCTGGCCGTCGTGCTGGACGCCGGGGACCTGACGACGCAGCAGTGCCAGGCCCTGGCGGCCGAGTTCGGCTACTCGGAGTCCACCTTCGTCAGCGCGCCGAGCGGCCCGGACGCCGACTACCGGGTGCGCATCTTCACCCCCCGCACCGAGCTGCCCTTCGCCGGTCACCCCAGCGTCGGCACGGCGCACACGCTGGTGCGGCTCGGCCGGCTGCCGGCCGGGACGCTCCGCCAGGAGTGCGGCGCGGGCGTGGTCGAGGTGGAGGTGGCCGACGACGGCGCGCGGCTGAGCGGGGGAGCGGTGTCGCTGCGGCCGGGGCCGGACCCGGCCGCGCTCGCCGCCGCCGTGGGGCTCGACCCCGGTGACGTCACCGGCCGCTCCGCGCACCTGGTCGGCTGCGGGATCGACTTCGCGCAGCTGGAGGTCCGTCCGGCGGCGCTGGAGCGGGCCGTGCCCGACGGCGCCGCGCTGGACGCGCTGCTGCCCGGCGTCGAGGGTGGGGTGTCCGTGCTGGCCTGGGACCCGGGCACGGCGACCGGCACGGTCCGGGTGTTCGCCGCCGGCCTGGACTGGCAGGAGGACCCGGCCACCGGCTCCGCCGCGCTCGGCACCGGGATCTGGCTGGCCGCCGAGGGCCTGGCCGGCGAGGGCGTCACCGACTACCGGCTGGCCCAGGGCGCCGCGCTCGGTCGCCCGTCGGTGCTGGAGTGCACGGTCACCGCCGCCGGTGGCAGCGCGGTCGCGGTCACGGTCCGCGGCGCCGTCGTGCCGGTCGCGTCGGGCCGCATCCGGATCCCCTCCTGAACGCGCCCGCCGCCTCGTCGGCCTGGGACCTGCACCGGCCGGGCACCCGGGACGTCGGGCTGCTGTCGCTCGCGGTGGTGGGGGTGTCGTTGTCGGCGCCGCTGACCGCGATGGTCACCGCGCCGATGCTGGCGCTGGCCTTCTGGCGGAACGCCGCCGGCGCCGCGGCACTCCTGCCGGTGCTGCTGACGCGCGAGCGTTCCACCCTCACCGGGCTGCGCCCGCGTGACCTCACCAGCTCGGTGGTGGCCGGCCTCTTCCTGGCCGCGCACTTCGCGGCCTGGCTGCCCAGCCTGTCCATGACGACTGTGGCCGCGTCGGTGGCGCTCGTGACCACCACGCCGATCTGGACCGCGCTGGCCGCCCGCGTCACCGGCGTGCAGCTCCCCGCCGCGGTCTGGTGGGGGCTGCTGCTGGCGTTCGCCGGCGTCGTCCTCATCGTCGGGGTGGACGTCACGGTGAGCACCGAGGCCCTGATCGGCGACGGCCTCGCGCTGCTCGGGGCGATCTGCGCCGGCGGCTACGTGCTGGCCGGCGCCCGTGCCCGGCAGCGGCTGGCGACCTCGGCGTACGCGGTGGTCTGCTACTCGGTCTGCGCGGTCGTCATCGCCGTCGCCGCGCTGGTCGTCGACGTGCCGCTGACGGGTTTCCAGGCCCGTGACTGGTGGCTCATCGCCGGCATCACCGTCTCGGCCCAGCTGTTCGGGCACACGCTGCTCAATCTCGTCCTCTCCTCGGTCGGCCCCACGGTGGTGAGCCTCGCCGTTCTGCTCGAGGTCCCGGGTGCGCTGCTGTTCGCGCTCGTGCTGCTGGGGCAGGTCCCGCCGCTGCTGGCCCTGCCCGGGGTGCTGCTGGCCGTGGCCGGGGTGGCGCTGGTGGTGCGGGCCGGCCGGCCGGCGACCCTGGTCGAGCAGGGCACCTGACCCGGCGCCCCTCCGCGGTGGGGGCAGCCTCCGGTCCGGGTGTCACATCCCGGACTGCTGCGTCGTCCTCTGGGCATGACGCCGACCGCACGCCGGATCCTGCTGTGGATCCTCGTCCTCCTGGGCTGCTACGTAGGGCTCTGGGCCACCTTCTTCCCCGCGTCGTTCCACGAGTCGTTCCCCGGACCGTTGAGCTCCTGGGTCGCCGCCGACGGTCCGTACAACGAGCACCTCGTCCGGGACGTCGGGACGTTCAACCTCGCGCTCGCCGCGGCATCGGCGATGGCCGCCCGGTACCGGGATCGCGGGCCCGCCGTCGTCGTCGCGATCGCCTGGATCGTCTACTCGGTGCCTCACCTCGGCTACCACCTGCACCACCTGGGAGGCCTGGGCGCCCTCGACGCCGTCGCGCAGGTCATCGCCCTCGGCTCGACGTTGGTGCTGGCCGTCCCGCTGCTGCTCCCCGAGCGCGGGAGCTCGCCGGTGGACCGGTCCACCGGTCGCAGCACGGACGGGGTGCGGGCTCGATGAGGATCGCCGTCGCCGGTGGGACCGGCACCGTCGGCCGCCACGTCGTCGACGTCGCCGGCGAGCACGGGCACGAGGTCCGCGTCCTGTCGCGCTCCTCCGGGGTGGACCTCGTCGCCGGTACCGGCCTGGACGCCCTGCTGGACGGGGTCGACGCCGTCGTGGACGTGGTCTCGGTCATGACTCAGTCCGAGCAGGCGTCGGTGCGGTTCTTCGGCTCCGTCGCCGCCAACCTGCTGGCCGCCGGGGCCCGGGTGGGCGTGGGGCACCACGTCGCGCTGTCGATCGTCGGCAGCGACCGCGCGCCCGTCGGCTACTACGCCGGCAAGGCGGTGCAGGAGGAGCTCGTGACCACGGGCCCGGTGCCCTGGACCCTGCTGCGGGCGACCCAGTTCCACGAGTTCGCCGCGCAGCTCCACGGCCGGCTGCGGTTCGGTTCCCTCCACCCGGTCCCGGTGATGAGGTCGCAGCCGGTCGCCGCGCGGGAGGTCGCCGGGCGGCTGGTCGCACTGGCCGAGACGGGACCCGGCGGGCGGGTTCCCGACCTGGCCGGACCGGAGGTCCTGCGCATGGCCGACATGGTCCGGGACTACGCCCGGGCCTCCGGCCGGGGAGGGCTCGTCCTCCCCGTGCCGTTGCAGGGGAGGCTCGGGAGAGCGTTCCGCGACGGCACCCTCCTGGCGGGGCCGGGGGCCGATCGCGGCGTCCAGACCTTCGCCCGGTAGATCGCCGCGCTCCCCGGGTGATCACCGCGATGGCGCGTGCGGGAAGGCCCGTCGCTACTCTCCGGTAACCGACTTTCCCGATCCTCAGCGGAGGCACCGTGGCCGAGCTCCGATCCCGTCGTTCCAACCTCGCCGTTCCCGGCAGCAACCCGCGCTTCCTCGAGAAGGCCAAGGGGCTGCCCGCCGACCAGGTCTTCCTCGACCTCGAGGACGCGTGCGCGCCGCTGGCCAAGCCCGGTGCCCGCAAGAACATCGTCGCGGCGCTGAACGAGGGCGGCTGGGGCGAGAAGATCCGCACCGTCCGCGTCAACGACTGGACGACGGAGTGGACGTTCCAGGACGTCCTCGAGGTCGTCGGCGGCGCCGGCGCGAACCTCGACTGCATCATGCTGCCGAAGGTCCAGGACGCCGCCCAGGTCAAGGCGCTGGACATGCTGCTGACCCAGATCGAGAAGGCCAACGGCCTGGAGGTCGGCCGGATCGGCATCGAGGCGCAGATCGAGACCGCGCAGGGCCTGATCAACGTCAACGACATCGCGTTCGCCAGCGACCGCATCGAGACGATCATCTTCGGCCCCGCCGACTTCATGGCCAGCATCAACATGAAGTCGCTGGTCGTCGGTGCGCTGCACCCGGACTACCCGGGCGACCCGTTCCACTACATCCTCATGCAGATCCTCATGGCCGCCCGCGCCCGCGGCGTCCAGGCGATCGACGGCCCCTTCCTGCAGGTGCGCGACGTGCCGGCGTTCGAGGAGGTCGCCAAGCGCTCGGCGATGTTGGGCTTCGACGGCAAGTGGGTGCTGCACCCCGGCCAGATCGACGCCGCCAACGAGATCTACGCGCCGTCGCAGGAGGACTACGACCACGCCGAGCTGATCCTCGACGCCTACGACTGGGCGACGTCGGAGGCCGGCGGCAAGAAGGGCTCGGCGATGCTGGGCGACGAGATGATCGACGAGGCCAGCCGCAAGATGGCCCTGGTCATCGCCGGCAAGGGCCGCGCCGCGGGCATGTCGCGGACGTCGTCCTTCACCCCGCCGGAGAGCTGAGCAGGCACGCCTGAGCGCGACGGCCACCCGGGAGCTCCCGGGTGGCCGTCGTCGTTCACGGGCCGGGCGACGGCGCCACGACCGATCCTTCGGCGGGCATCCCGTGCGCGCGTGCCAGCGGCCCGCCTCCCCGCGGCCACTCGGTGAAGGAGCGGAACGCGATCGGCAGGCCGCGGGCGACGGGCAGGTCGGCGCTGTCCATGGCCTGCAGGTGCACGTGCGGCTGGGTGGAGTTGCCGGAGTTCCCGCACTCGGCGAGCTGCTCGCCCTCGGCCACCTGCTGACCCGCCCGCACCCGCAGCGTCCCGGCCCGCAGGTGCACGAGCGCCACGAACGCGTGCCCGCCGGGCAGCGCGAGGACCACGTGGTTGCCCGCGACGGCGTTCGGTCCCCGGCGCAGCCGCCCGGCCTGGCCGAGCGCGTAGCCGACCAGCGCGACCTGCGACCGGCGCGCCTCGTGGTCGGGTTCGCCGTCGTGCACGTGCACGACCGTGCCGGCGGCGGGCGCGAGGATCGGGCGGCCGAAGGAGACGAAGCGCTCCGCGGGCTCGGTGGCCACGAGGGTCCGCCAGTCCCGCACCCCGGCGGTCCGGTGCCGGTCGTCCACCCCGACGAAGTCGACGGCGTATCGCTGCCCCAGCACGTCCACCCCGTGGCTGGGCACCCGCCGCGCCGGGCTGTTCTGCGTCAGCCACCGTCCCTCGAACGGCAGCCGGAGCAGCAGCGGCTCGCTCACCTGCGCCAGAACAGGTGGTGCGTCACCCCGCTGGGGCTCGGGACGACGTCGCAGTGGAAGCGGTCGCGCAGCTCGTCCGGCGACTTCCACAGCCGCACCCCGGCGCCGAGCTCGACCGGCGCGACGGCCACGTGCAGGGTGTCGACGAGGTCGGCGTCGAGGAACTCCCGGATCGTCGTCGCGCCGCCCCCGAGGCGCACGTCCTTCCCCTGGGCCGCCTCCTTGGCCTGCTCGAGGACGGTGGCCGGTTCGCCTTCGACGAAGTGGAACGTGGTGTCGGACAGCGTGAACGACGGGCGCGGGTGGTGCGTCAGCACGAACACCGGCGTGTGGAACGGGGGCTCCTCGCCCCACCAGCCCAGCCAGTCGGGGGCGTGCGGACCGCGGTGCGGGCTGAACTTGTTGCGGCCCATGATCTCGGCGCCGATGCCGTGCGCGAAGTCGCGGGTGAAGTAGTCGTCCAGGCCGCGGCTGCCGCCGGGGTCGGTGCGGTTGGGCCAGCTCGCCGTTGCCCCGGCCCAGGACATCAGCGCACCGGGGTCGGCGTGCCCGAACGGGCGCTCCAGGCTCTGGCCCTCGCCGGCGCCGAAGCCGTCGCTGGAGACGGTGAAGTTCTGGACTCGGAGCAGCTGGGGCACTGCGCCTCCTTCGTGGTCGGTGCAGATCAGACCCCCGGGTCCGGCGGAACTCATCGGCCGCGCGCTCAGTCCGGTCCGCCGCGCTGCACCAGCTGCGCGGCGATCACGCTGCGCTGGATCTCGTTGGTGCCCTCGCCGACGATCATCAGCGGCGCATCCCGGAAGTAGCGCTCGACGTCGAA
Organism: Blastococcus saxobsidens; assembly: GCF_010682065.1. GTDB lineage: Bacteria > Actinomycetota > Actinomycetes > Mycobacteriales > Geodermatophilaceae > Blastococcus > Blastococcus saxobsidens_B. The sequence continues at coordinate 51,248 of NZ_JAAGWG010000016.1, read as the reverse complement.
CTCGGTCGAGTAGCCGTAGCCCCCGTGGATGCGCACGGCGTTCAGCGCGACCTGCATCGCGGTCTCGGAGGCGAACAGCTTCGCCATCCCCGCCTCCAGGTCGCACCGTGCACCGGTCTCCGCGCGCTCGGCCGCGTGCAGGACCAGCTGGCGGGCCGCGGTGAGCGAGGTGGCCATGTCGGCCAGGTAGTTGCCGATCGACTGGTGCTGCCAGATCGGCCTGCCGAAGCTCTCCCGCTCCTGGGCGTAGCGCAGCGCGTCGTCGAAGGCCGCCCGGCCGACGCCCAGGGCACGCGCCGCCACCTGGATCCGGCCGGTCTCCAGCCCCTTCATCATCTGCGCGAACCCGCGCCCCTCCACCCCGCCCAGCACGGCGTCGGACGGCGCGCGGTAGCCGTCGAAGGCGAGTTCGCAGCTCTCCACGCCCTTGTAGCCCAGCTTCGGCAGGTCGCGGGAGACGGTGAGGCCGGGCCCGTGCTCGACGAGCAGGATCGACATGCCCGCGTGGCGCGGCTCCGCCGTCGGGTCGGTCTTGCACAGCAACGCGATCAGCGAGGACCTGCGCGAGTTGGTGATCCAGGTCTTGGCGCCGTCCACCCGGTACCCGTCGCCGTCGCGGCGGGCGGTCGTGGTCATCGCCTGCAGGTCCGACCCTCCGCCGGGCTCGGTGAGGGCCATGGTGGCGCGCACCTCGCCGGTGGCCATCCGGGGCAGCCAGCGGTCCCGCTGCTCGGGGGTTCCGAAGGCGACCAGCAGCTTGGCGACGACGGTGTGCCCGCCCATCGCCCCGGCCAGCGACATCCAGCCACGGGCGAGCTCGGCGGTGACCAGGGCGTAGCAGGGCATCGACACCGGCGCCTCGCCCCAGGGCTCCGGCACGGCGAGGCCGAAGACCCCGAGCTCCTTCATCCGCTCGATCAGCGCCGCAGGGTAGGTGTCGGCGTGCTCGAGCTCCCTGGCCACGGGCCGCACGTCGCGGTCGACGAAGTCGCGGACCGCCGCCACGACCGCCTGCTCCTCCCTGCTGAGCGTGCTCACCCGGGTCTCCTCTCCCCGCCGGGAGCTCCGGCGCGCCGGTGGATCCCCGCCGTGACGTGACCAGGCACACGCGGGAGGGCGCGCGACCGTGGCTCATACTCCCCGGTAACAACGGACACCGGAGTCCCGGAGGAGACCGATGACCCGCCTGGCGCAGACCGCTGACCTGACCGACATCCAGCAGGAGATCCTGTCGACGGTCAGGAGCTTCGTCGACCGCGAGATCATCCCGCACGCCCAGGAGCTCGAGCACGGCGACATCTACCCGCAGGAGATCGTCGACGGGCTCAAGGAGCTCGGGATCTTCGGCCTGATGATCCCGGAGGAGTACGGCGGCCTCGGGGAGTCGCTGCTCACCTACGCCCTCGTGGTGGAGGAGATCGCCCGCGGCTGGATGAGCGTCTCCGGCGTCATCAACACCCACTTCATCGTGGCCTACCTGCTGCGCCAGCACGGCACGCAGGAGCAGAAGGAGTACTACCTCCCGCGCATGGCCACCGGCGAGGTGCGCGGCGCCTTCTCGATGTCCGAGCCGGGCCTCGGTTCCGACGTCGCCGCCATCCGCACCAAGGCGACGAAGAACGCCGACGGGAACTACACGATCAACGGCCAGAAGATGTGGCTGACCAACGGTGGCAGCTCCACCCTGGTCGCGGCCCTCGTGCGCACCGACGAGGGTGCGGAGAAGGCCCACGAGAACCTCACGACCTTCCTGGTCGAGAAGCCGGCCGGCTTCGGCGAGGTCAAGCCGGGCATCACCATCCCCGGCAAGATCGCCAAGATGGGCTACAAGGGCGTCGACACCACCGAGATGGTGTTCGACGGCTACGAGGCCAAGGCCTCCGACATCCTCGGCGGCGAGCCCGGCAAGGGCTTCGCGCACATGATGGACGGCGTCGAGGTCGGGCGGGTCAACGTCGCCGCCCGCGCCTGCGGCATCTCGATCCGCGCCTTCGAGCTGGCGATCGCCTACGCCCAGCAGCGGGAGACCTTCGGCAAGCCGATCGCCCAGCACCAGGCCATCGCCTTCCAGCTCGCCGAGATGGCGATCAAGGTCGAGGCCGCCCACCTGATGATGGTCAACGCCGCCCGCCTCAAGGACGCCGGCAAGCGCAGCGACGTCGAGTCCGGCATGGCCAAGACCCTGGCCAGCGAGTACTGCGCCGAGGTGACCACCCAGTCCTTCCGCATCCACGGCGGCTACGGATACTCCAAGGAGTACGAGATCGAGCGGCTCATGCGCGAGGCGCCGTTCCTGCTGATCGGTGAGGGCACCAGCGAGATCCAGAAGACGATCATCAGCCGGGGTCTGCTGAGGACCTACAAGCTCAAGGGCTGATCAGCCCCCGCTCCACCCCGCCGAGATCTGCACATTCGCCCCCTTAGAGGTCTGATGGGGGCGAGTGTGCAGATCTCGTGCTGTCTCAGCCGGCGCTGTCGGCCGTCTCGGCGAAGCGGACCTCGACCTCGTCGACGCCGAGGGACCGGGCGAGGCCGGTGAGCATGGCGCGGGTGTTGGTCTCGGCGCGCTCGCGCAGGTCGCTCCCGGCGGCGGCCGCGGTGAGCCGGTCCTCGGCGAGCGCGTAGAGCTCGCTGTCGTCGACCGGGTCGTCGCCGACCGCGTCGCCGACGCGCTGCACCAGCCCGCGGTCGCGGTCGAGGACACGGCTCTCCCGCGGGTCGATGCGGGTCTCGTCCAGGCGCGGCGCCGGCAGGTCGATGGTCGCGCTCGTGCCGTCCGCGGACAGGGTCACCGCGCCGGCGTCCAGGGTCGAGAAGTCGACGTAGGCGTCGGTGGTGCCGGTCGCGAGCAGCTGGACCCGCTCGCCGCTGAGGAAGGACGGCACGTACCGGGTGTCCTTCTCCTGGTCGACGACGACCTGGAAGGTGCCCGTCGCCGCGTGGTACTCCTCCAGGTCCTCGAGGGCCAGCAGCAGCGGGGTCGTGCTGCGGTCCACCACGTCGGTGCCGAAGGGGTTCTCGGGCACCCAGTCGGCGATCTGCATGCCGACCGGCACCAGCAGGGCCAGACCGGCACCTGCCGCGACGAGCCGGAGGGAGGGCCGGCGACGGCGGCGGGAGGGGGATGCGGGGCGGGACGACAGCAGCGTGGGCATGTGCGGCCTCTCGGGGCAGGGGAGGGGTCCGTGCTCGTGCGGTGCTCTCCGGTTGCAGCGCCCGTGCCGCCGCCGCCATTCCCGACACTCTCCGACGAGATCTGCACACTCACCCCCTTCAGCGGCCGGATGGGGGTGAGTGTGCAGATCTCGCCGGGGCGGCGGCGTTCTCAGCGGGCGGGGCGGTTCTCGTAGTTGCGCCGGGCCCACAGCCAGCCGACGACGGTGAACGCGACGCACCACGCGACCGCCACCGCGCCGGTGCTGCCGATCGCGGTGCCGGTGAGCAGCCCCCGCAGCGTCTCGATGATCGGCGTGAAGGGCTGGTGCTCGGCGAACCAGCGCAGCCCGGCCGGCATCGAGTCGGTGGGCACGAAGCCGCTGCCGAAGAAGGGCAGAAGGAGCAGCGGCATCGGCACGTTGCTGGCCGCCTCGACGGTCTTCGTCGCCAGGCCCATGGCCACCGACAGCCAGGACAGCGCCAGGCTGACCAGGGCCAGGAAGCCGATGGCGGCCAGCCACTCCACGACCCCGGCGTCCGGCCGGAAGCCGACGCCCACGGCGGCACCCAGCACCAGGGCCAGGCCGATCATCGTCTGGACCACCGCACCCACCACGTGCCCGGCGAGCACCGCGGCGCGGGAGATCGACATGGTCCGGAACCGGCTGATGATGCCCTCGGTCATGTCCATCGCGATGGAGATGGCGGTGCCCTGGGCGGCCGCGGCGATCGCGAGGACGAGCAGGCCGGGGGTGAGGTACTCGGCGTACTCCGCCCGCCCGCCCGAGGCACCGCCGAGGCCGGCGCCCAGGGTGCCGCCGAACACGAAGACGAACAGCAGCAGGAAGACGATCGGCATCGCGGCGACGATGATCGTCAGCGACGGGTAGCGCAGCGCGTGCTTGAGGTTGCGGCGCAGCATGGTCGCCGAGTCGGCGACGGTCCAGCTCAGCGTGGTCATGACGTGGACACCTTCTGGTCGGAGGGGGTGGTGGGCCGGCCGGTCAGGGCCAGGAAGACGTCGTCGAGGTCGGGCTGGTGCACGGTGAGGTCGGCGACCTCCACCGCGGCCTCGTCGAGGCGGGCGAGGACGTCCTTGAGGGCCCGGACGCCGCCGTCGCTGGGCACCTCCAGGGCGAGTGCGTCGGGATCCGCGGTGGCACCGCGGAGCACCCGGGCGGCGTCGTCGAGGGATCGCCGGTCGGCGAACTGCAGCCGGAGGGCGCCACCGGGGACCATCCGCTTCAGCTCGGTCGCGGTGCCCTCGGCGACGAGCCGACCGCCATCGAGCACGCCGATCCGGTCGGCGAGCTGGTCGGCCTCCTCGAGGTACTGCGTCGTCAGCAGGACGGTGACGCCGTCGGCGACCAGGCCGCGCACGACGTCCCACACCGCCCGCCGGCTGCGCGGGTCCAGGCCGGTGGTCGGCTCGTCGAGGAAGACGACGCGTGGGTCGCCCATCAGGCCCATGGCCAGGTCGAGCTTGCGGCGCATGCCACCGGAGTAGGTCGTCGGGCTGCTGGCGGCGGCCTCGACCAGGTCGAACCGCTCCAGCAGGTCGGCCGCGCGGGCCTGCCCCTTCCGGCGGCCCAGGTGCAGCAGGTCGGCCACGAGCCGGAGGTTCTCGGCGCCGGTCAGCAGGTTGTCCACGGCGGTGAACTGACCGGTGACCGCGATGGCGGCGCGCACGGCCCGCGGGTCGTGGCGCACGTCGGAACCGGCGACGCGGACCTCGCCGGCGTCGGCGGGGGTGAGCGTGGACAGGATGTCGACGGTGGTGGTCTTGCCGGACCCGTTGGGGCCCAGCAGGGCGAAGACCGAGCCCTCGGGGACGGTCAGGTCCAGGCCGTCGAGGACGACGGTGGCGCCGAAGGACTTGCGCAGCCCTCGGACGGAGATGGCGGGGGCGGGGTTCATGATCATTCCTCTCAGGCCCGGCGGATCGTGATGTCGCCGTAGGACGTGCGGGCGTGGATCTCGACGGTCTCGTCGGCGCCCTCGGGGCCGGCGCTCTCGGTGAGCAGGTTGCGGACGCGGCCGGTGCCGGCCGAGACGTCCAGCCACGCCGCCGTTCCCTCCCGCACGCCGGCCTCGACCTCGCCGTAGGCGGTCTCGAGCACCAGCGAGCCGCGGACGGCCTCCCCGACGCGCACCTGGCCGTACTTCGTCGTGCCGGTCACCGACCCCAGCGCGCGGTCGACGGTGACGTTGCCGTAGCCGGTCTCCAGGTGGGCGGGGCCGGCGGTCTCCCCGATCCGGACCTCGCCGTAGGAGGTGGTCACCTCGGTCCGGCCGTCGACGGTGTCGGCGGAGATGTTGCCGCTGGAGCTGCGCGCACGCAGGCTGCCGGCCTCGTCGAGGCGGACGGCGCCGTGCTTGCACTCCAGGTCCGCGGCGCCCAGCCGCCCCAGGCAGGTGATGTCACCGGCGGTCGTGCGGACGTGGAGGGAGGAGCCCGCGGGCAGGACGACGTCGACCTCGACCTCCGGGCCGGACCCGAAGAAGAGCAGCCGGGGCCGGCTGGTCGACCGGACGAGCAGCTCGCCGTCGCGGAGGCTGACCTCGGTCTGCTCGGCGGCCGCGACGTCGGCGGAGCTGGCGGCGTTGCGCGGCCGGACGGTGACGGTGGTGTCGTGCCGGTCGTCCGCGCGGATCTGCACGGTGCCGTACACGACCTCGATGCGGGCCTTGATGGGTCCGGGTGTGTCGAACGTGGGCATGGCGGTGCCCTCCTCGGGGCAGGTGGGATCGCCCCCGGACCGGTCGGTCGGGGTCGGCAGTGCGGGTGCGAGGTGCCGGGGGGCGGGTGCTAGCGCGCCCAGCCGGTGTACTCGGCGCCGGAGGCCCGGCGGCCGCGGCGCGATTCCGACGTCGGACGTGCATGGGGGTCGACGGCGTTCGCGACCGCCCGGACCAGCCAGGTGTTCACCGAGACGCCGAGGCGGGTGGCCGCCTCGTCGACGCGGGTCTTGAGCTGCTCGGGCAGCCGGAGGGTGATGCGGAGGGTCTCGCCCTCCTCGACGTCCGGGGCGGGCTCGGCGGCCGGGGCGGCCGCCGGTGCGGGGTCGGGTGACGGGGGAGCGCTGACCGCGAAGCCGAGGTCGCTGCCGCGGAGCCGCACGTCGACGGCGCCCGGGGCGAGCTCGGCGGTGATCTCCTCGGCGGCCTGGGAGAGCGCGGACAGCAGCGCCAGGCGGATCGAGGACTCCAGCGGTGCGGTGAGCCGCTCCGCCAGTGCGCGGGACTCCTCGCCACCGGCGTCGGCAGCCGTCAGGAGATCGCGGCGGAGCTGTTCGACGAAGGGGGTGAGGTCCATGACGTCACTGTGACACCACCATGACGTCATTACAAGCCCTTTCGTGATGCCGGGTGACGCCACGCGGTGGCGGGGTCGATCGGGCGCGCCGGGAGCCGCCGGTGTAGGCAGGTGTCCATGCGCGCTGTGGGAGTGACGGAGTTCGGTGGGCCCGAGGCCCTGCACCTGATCGACGTGGAGCCGGAGCCGCTGGGGCCCGGGCAGGTCCGGCTGAGGGTGGCGGCGGCCGCGGTCAGCCCCACCGACACCCACGCCCGCTCCGGCGCCTACGCCGAGCGCGACCCGGTGAAGACGCCGCCGTGGGTGCCGGGGATGGACGTCGCCGGCGTCGTCGCCGAGCTGGGCGAGGGCGTGGACCACCTGACCGTCGGGGACCTCGCGATGGGCGTCGTCGTCCCGTTCGGCCCCTACGGCGCCTACCGCGAGGACAAGGTGCTGCCCGGCGACTCCGTCGTGCGCGCGCCGGCGGGCGTCTCCGCCGTCGAGGCGTCGACGCTGCCGATGAACGGGCTCACCGCACGCTTCTCGCTGGACCTGATGGGCCTGCGGCCGGGGCAGGTCCTGGCCGTGACCGGCGCGGCCGGTGCGTACGGCGGCTACGTGGTGCAGCTGGCCAAGGCCGACGGGCTCACCGTCGTGGCCGACGCGTCCGAGGCCGACGAGCAGCTGGTCCGCGACCTCGGGGCCGACGTCGTCGTCCGCCGCGGGGACGACGTCGGCGAGCGCATCCGGGCCGAGTTCCCCGACGGGGTCGACGGCCTGGCCGACGGCTCGGTGCAGGACGCGCTGGTGCTCCCCGCGGTGAAGGACGGCGGCGCCGTGGCGACCGTCCGCGGCTACCGGGGCGACGGGCAGCGCGGGCTGCGGTTCTTCCCGACCATGGTGCGCAAGGTGGCCGAGGACCGCGCGGCGCTCGACCGGCTCCGGCAGCAGGTGGAGGAGGGGGTGCTCACCCTGCGCGTGGCGCGCACGTTCCCCGCCGAGCAGGCCGCCGAGGCGCACCGCACGCTCGAGGCCGGTGGCGTGCGCGGGCGGCTCGTCCTCACCTTCTGACCCGCCCGTGCGGGTGTCCCGCGACCGAGGGGTTTTCCACAGGCCCGGAGCCCGGACTCGACGATCCCGCCTACGGTCCCGAGCGTGCGGGTCCAGGTCAGCGTCGGGCAGGTCGACGGCACGCTGCTCGACGTCGCCGTCGACGTGGATGACGACCTGCCGGTCGGCCGGGTCGGCGCCGAGCTGGCCCGCGTGGCCGGCCTGCCCGCCGAGGGCGTGTGGGTGGCGGGCACCCGCCTCGACGACGACCAGCCGGTGGGGGAGAGCGCGCTCGTCGACGGCGTCGTGGTGCAGCTGTCCGAGGTCGCCGCGCTCGCCGCGCCGGCCTGGCCCCCGACCCGCGGCTGGCAGCTGCGGGTGCTCAGCGGCCCCAGCAGCGGCCTGATCGCCGAGCTGCCGATGGGCGACCACGAGCTGGGCCGCAGCAGCGCGTTCGGCTTCGCCGACCGGTCGATGTCCCGGCGCCACGCCCTGCTGCGGGTCGGCGCCGACGGCGCGACCCTGCGCGACCTCGGCTCGGCCAACGGCACCACGCTCGAAGGTGAGCCGGTGCCCGAGGACGACGACGGCGTCGAGGTGGCGCCCGGCCAGGTCGTCCAGCTCGGCGACACCCAGCTGGTCATCGGGCCCGCCGCCGTGTCCGACGCGGCGATCGAGCCGGCCGGCCCCGGCACCCGGGCGTTCGTGCGCGCCCCCCGGCTGCTGCCCTCGACCCGCGAGGTGCGCATCCAGCTGCCGAAGGAGCCCCCGGCGCGGGAGCCCCGCCGCTTCCCGCTGGTGATGATCATCGCGCCGCTGCTCATCGGCATCACGCTGGCGCTGGTGCTGCGCTCGCCGCTGTACCTGGTGTTCGCCGTCGCCAGCCCGGTGATGATGATCAGCAACACGGTGGCCGACCAGAGGCACAGCGCCCGGGAGGACCGGCGGGCCCGCGAGGAGTACGAGCAGGAGCTGGCCCGCACCCTGGAGCGGATCGAGACCGCGGTCGCCGACGAGATCGTGCGCCGCCGCGAGGGGCACGCCGACCCCGCCACCGTGCTGCTCACCGCCGTCCTTCCCGGGCGGCGGCTGTGGGAGCGCCGCCGCACCGACCCCGATGCCCTCGACCTGCGCCTGGGCGCGGCCGACCTCCCCGCCCACGTCGTGGTGGCTGACCGGTCCGGTAGCGACGAGCCGCCAGAGCAGCGCACAGTCCGCGCGGTGCCCGTCGTGGTGCCGCTGCGGGAGTCCGGCGTCATCGGCCTGGCCGGACCGGCCGAGCCGCTGGCCGGGCTGCTCCGCTGGGTCGTCCTGCAGCTGGCGGTGAACCACCCGCCGCGCGATCTCGCCCTGACGGTGCTGGCGCCGCGCGCGCGGACGGACTGGAACTGGGTGCGCTGGCTGCCGCACGTCCGGCCGTCGGACGGCGAGGGGCCGGTCGCCTTCGTGGGCAACGACCCCGAGACCGTGACCGCGCGGGTCGCCGAGCTGACCGCGCTGATCAAGGCGCGACGCGACGCGACGGCGTCGGGCGGCGGCCGGGTCCAGCCGGAGTCCTTCCCGGCGCACGTGCTGGTGGTCCACGGCTTCCGGCCGCTGCGCGCCACCCCGGGCCTGGCCCAGGTGCTGCAGGACGGTCCGGCGGTCGGGGTCTACGCCGTCTGCGCCGACGAGGAGGAGCGGTTCCTGCCGGAGGCGGCCACCGCGACGGCGGTCTTCGACCTGGCCGAGGAGCACGAGCTCCTGGTCCGGCGCAGCGGGCACGACCCGGTGCCGGGGGTGCTCGCCGAGCCGCTGCCCGCCGAGCTCGCCGAGCGGGCGGCCCGGGCGCTGGCGCCGCTGCGCGACGTGAGCCTGGAGGAGGACGACGCCGTCCTGCCCGACAGCGTGCGGCTGCTCGACGTGCTCGGGCTGGAGCCGCCCACCGTCGACGGCATCCGCGCGCGCTGGCAGCTGGAGGGGCGGACGACCCGGCTGGTCGCCGGATCCGGGCTGCACGGCCCCTTCAGCCTCGACCTGCGCACCGACGGCCCGCACGGGCTCGTGGCCGGCACCACCGGCGCCGGCAAGTCGGAGCTGCTGCAGACGATGATCGCGTCGTTGGCGGTGGCCAACCGGCCGGACGCGCTGAACTTCGTGCTGGTCGACTACAAGGGCGGCAGCGCGTTCAAGGACTGCGTGCACCTGCCGCACACCGTCGGCATGGTCACCGACCTCGACGCCCACCTCGTGGAGCGGGCGCTGACCTCACTGGGCGCGGAGCTGAAGTACCGCGAGCACTGGCTGGCGCGCGCCGGGGTCAAGGACATCGACGACTACATCGACCTGCAGGCCCGCGAGCCCGGGCGTCCGCCGCTGCCGCGGCTGCTCATCGTCATCGACGAGTTCGCCTCGATGGCCCGCGAGCTGCCCGACTTCGTCACCGGCCTGGTCAACATCGCCCAGCGCGGCCGCTCGCTGGGCATCCACCTGATCCTCGCCACCCAGCGGCCCAGCGGCGTGGTCTCCCCGGAGATCCGCGCCAACACCAACCTGCGCATCTCGCTGCGGGTCACCGACGGCGCGGACAGCAGCGACGTGCTGGACGCCCCGGACGCCGCGCGCATCCCGAAGTCCGCGCCCGGCCGCGGGTTCGCCCGGCTCGGGCACGGCGCGCTGGTGCCGTTCCAGGCCGGCCGGATCGGTGGCCGCCGGCCGGGGCAGGGCGCGGTCGCGGCGGCGGTGCCGTTCGTCGTCCCGCTGGGCTGGCACCAGGTGGGCTACGCGGCCCCGCAGAAGCCGGCGACGGCGACCCGCCAGTCCGACGTCGAGATCACCGACCTGTCGGTGCTGGTGGAGGCGGTGCGCGGGGCCTCGGTGGCCGAGGACGTGCCCGCCCAGCGCAGCCCGTGGCTGGAGGCGCTGCCCTCCCGCGTGCTGGTGGGCGCGCTCGAGGCGCCCACTGCCGGTGCGGCGTCGGCGGCCCGCCTGCCCTACGGCCTGCAGGACCTGCCCGCGCTGCAGGAGTGCCGGGTGGCCGCCTTCGATCCCGCGACCGACGGGCACCTGCTGGTCATCGGCTCGCCGAAGAGCGGCCGGTCGCAGCTGCTGCGCACGCTGGCCGGGTCGGTGGGTGCCCGCTGCTCGACCAGCGACGTCCACCTGTACGCGCTGGACTGCGGCAACGGCGCGCTGCTGCCGCTGGCCGACCTCCCGCAGTGCGGCGCGGTGGTCACCCGCACGCAGACCGAGCGGGCGGTGCGGCTGCTCGACCGGCTCAAGCGCGAGATGGAGCACCGGCAGCAGGTGCTGGCCGAGGGCGGCTTCGGCGACATCACCGAGCAGCGCCGGTCCGCGCCGGCGGAGCAGCGGCTGCCGCACGTGATCCTGCTGCTGGACCGCTGGGAGGGGTTCACCCCCACGCTCGGCGAGGTCGACGGCGGCCGGCTCACCGACATCCTGATGAGGATCGTCCGGGAGGGCGCCTCGGTGGGGATCTCGGTGGTGATGACCGGCGACCGGTCGCTCGGCACCACCCGGCTGTCGTCGCTGACGGACAACAAGCTGGTCCTGCGGCTGGCCGACCGGGGCGACTACCCGCTCATCGGCGTCCCCACCAAGCAGGTGCCCGGCGTGCTGCCGCCGGGGCGCGGGGTCACCGTCGACGGCGTCGTGGAGACGCAGGTGGCGCTGCTGGCCGAGGACGAGTCCGGCCAGGGCCAGGCGGCCGCGATCGCCGAGATCGCGAAGGCGGCGCACGTGCGCGACGCGCTGGTGCCGCGGTCGGCCCGGCCGTTCCGGGTCGACGTGCTGCCCTCGCGCATCACCTTCGAGGCGGCCTGGGAGATGCGGCCGGCCGACGCGGGGCCGGGCTTCGCGCTGGTCGGCGTCGGCGGGGACGAGCTGGAGGCCGCCGGGCCCGACCTGGTCGAGCGGGGGCCCGGCTTCGTGGTCGCCGGTCCGGCCCGCTCGGGCAAGAGCACGGTGCTCGCGGCGATGGCCGAGTCGCTGCTGCGGCAGGGCACGCCGATCGTCGTCTGCGCGCCGAAGGCCTCACCGCTTCGGGCGTTCGCCGGGCGCGAGGGGGTGCTGGCGGTCGTGGAAGAGGCGTCCACGCCGGCCGACCGGTGGAAGGAACTGCTGGCCGCCGAGCCCGGCCGGCCGCTGGTGGTGCTGCTCGACGACGGCGACGTGCTACGCGACTGCCCCGCGTCGGAGGTCTTCCGCGAGGTCGTGAAGGGCTACGCCCCCGGGCGGAGCCTCGTGCTGGCCGGCAACGCCGACGGCATCTGCACCGGGCTGTCCGGCTGGCAGGTGGACGCGAAGAAGGTGCGGCAGGGCGTCCTGCTCTCCCCGCAGGGCAGCACCGACGGCGATCTGATCGGCGTCCGCGTCCCGCGCGGCGTCGTCGGTGCCCCGGTGCAGCCTGGCCGCGGGCTGCTGCACCTCGGGGACGGCACGCTGCTGACCGTCGCCGTCCCGGCCCCCTGACCGACGCCCGTCGCCAGGAGGTCGAGGCTCCGGACGGGGCGCGCCCGGTACCGACGACGAAGGCCGCCTCGCGGGGAGCGAGGCGGCCTTCGCCGGGTGCGGCAGGTCAGCGGCCGAGGGCGCTGGCCAGCTGGGTGTCGGCGTCGCGGAAGGTGGCGGCGGCCTGGTTCAGGTACTGGGCCATGCCGTCGAGGCCAGCGATCATGTTCCGTGCACCGGTGTTGAACTCGTCGTACGACGACTGGAAGCTGCGGCTGGAGGCGTCGGTGACGTAGCCGTCGGCGACGAGCTGGTCGACCAGGCTCTTGAGCTGGCCGAGCATGCCGTCGATCTCGGTGCGCCCGTTGACCAGTCGGCCGGCCGCGTCCTCCATCTGCTGGTAGGTGACGTTGACGTTCGCCATGGTGAGTCCTATCGAGAGTCCGGGTGCTCCGGGTACCGGCGGAGCGATGTGTCCGGGAACGTAACAACGGTTTTCGGCCGTCGAGCTGCTTCGCGGGGGTTATCCACAGCCCTTCTCCGGGTGATCTCGCGCAGCCGGAGGAGCCCTTGGTCCGGCCGGAGTCGCGCGGCCGGTCGATGACCGGTTGGCTGGTCGCCGGGCGGGCGCCGGACCCGCCGGAACGGAGCGCTCCATGGTGCACAGGCTCGTCGTCAGCTACGGCCCGCCGGAGGACCCGGCCGCCTTCGACGCGCACTACCGCGACGTGCACGCGCCCCTGGCCCGGCAGATGCCCGGGCTCGTGCGGTTCACCATCGGACACGCCAGCGCGATGGACCCCTCGCAGCCCGCTCCCTACCTGGTCGCCGAGCTCGACTTCGACTCCGAGGCCGCCATGGGCGCGGCCTTCGCCTCCCCGGAGGGTCAGGCCGCGGCTGCCGACGTCCCCGGGTTCGCCACCGGCGGGGCCACGATGACCCACTTCGACGTGCTGACGGTGAGCTGAGGCGTGAACGGCGCACAGGCACTGATCCGGACCCTCGTCGGCGCGGGTGTCGACGTCTGCTTCGCCAACCCCGGCACGTCGGAGATGCACTTCGTCGCCGCGCTGGACGACGTCCCGGAGATGCGCGGGGTGCTCACGCTGTTCGAGGGCGTGGCCACCGGTGCCGCCGACGGCTACGCGCGGATGGCCGGGCGCCCTGCCGCGACGCTGCTGCACCTGGGTCCCGGCATGGGCAACGGCCTGGCCAACCTGCACAACGCCCGCCGCGGCAAGGCCCCGCTGCTCAACGTGGTCGGTGACCACGCGCGCTCGCACAAGCGGCTGGACGCGCCGCTGGAGTCCGACATCGACGCGGTCGCCGGCACCGTCTCCACCTGGGTGCGGCGCTCGCTCTCACCGGCCGACGTCGCCGCCGACGCGGCCGAGGCGGTCGCCGCCATCGCCACGGGAGGGATCGCCACGCTGATCCTCCCGGCCGACGTCTCGTGGGAGGACGGCGCGGAGGTCGCCGACGCGCAGCCGGTGCGGCCGGTGCCGCACGTGGCGCCGTCGGTCGTCGACGACGTCGCCGCGGTGCTGCGCGACGGCGAGGACGTCGTCCTCTTCCTGGGCGGGGACGTGATGACCGCCGACGGCCAGCTGGCCGCGGCCCAGGTCGCCGCCGGGACGGGTGCGCGACTGATGTCGGAGACCTTCGCGGCCCGTTCCGCGCGCGGCGCCGGGCTGCCCGACCTGCACCGGCTGCCCTACCCGCCGGAGATGGCGATGGCCGCGCTCGCCGGCACGAAGCACCTCGTCCTGGCCGGCGCCACCGCGCCGGTGCACTTCTTCGGGTACCCCGGCACCCCCGGGCAGCCGGTGCCGGAGGACTGCACGGTGCACGTGCTGAGCCGGCCGGGGGAGGACGGCGTCGCCGCGCTGCGGGCGCTGGCGCAGGCCGTGGCGCCGGACGCCGAACCCGAGGTCGCGGAGTTCGAGCGCCCGGAGCTGCCCACCGGAGAGCTGACCCCGCGCGCGATGGCGGCGGTGGTGGGCGCGCTGCTGCCGGAGAACGCGATCGTGGTCGACGAGGCGCTGACCTCCGGCGTCGGGCTGACGGAGATGACCTCGACGGGACCGCGGCACGACTGGCTGGCGCTCACCGGCGGCGCGATCGGCGACGGGCTGCCGATGGCGCTCGGCGCTGCGGTGGCCTGCCCGGACCGGCCGGTCATCGGCATCCAGGCCGACGGCAGCGCGATGTACACGATCTCGGCGCTGTGGAGCTACGCCCGCGAGCAGGCCGACATCACCACGATCATCTGCGACAACGGCTCGTACGCGATCCTGGAGCACGAGCTGGAGAAGGTCGGCGCGGCCTCCGACGGCGAGCGGGCCCGCAAGTTGCTGGACCTCGGCGGCCCGGGGCTGGACTTCGTGTCGATCGCGCAGGGCATGGGCGTGCCGGCCACCCGGGCGACGACGGCGGAGGAGCTGGCCGAGCAGCTGCAGAAGGCGCTGGCCGAGCCCGGGCCGCACCTCATCGACGCCGTCCTGCGCTGAGCCGGGCGGCCGGGGTGCGGGCTCGCTGCCCGCACCCCGGCCGGGACGTCAGCGCTTCTTGGCGTTGAGCACGGCCTCCGCCTGCGAGGTGGTGTCGGTCTTGGCCTTGCGGTCGATCCGCTTCTCCTTGATCGACTTCGCGCTCGACTTCTTCGTCATCGACTGTCTCGGGGGACTTGCCACCCGTGGTGCGCCCCCCCTCATCGGGGGGGCCCGAACGGCTCCGTGCGGCGGACGGTATGCCCGCCGCCGCCTGCTGGGTGGCCACCGCCGAGGCGAGCCGGATCCGGGCGCCGGCGCGATCGCCCTCGTCCCGGAGTCGACGGCGTCGCGGGCGAGTGCGCACGAGCGCGCTGCAGGCGTCGCGCACCAGGGGTCCCGTCGCCGGGAGCACTCGTCCCCGCCGCCGCCGGGACCTCCGCCTCCGCGCAGTGGTGACCGTCGGGCCTCCTGGGGGCGGGGCCGCCGGCGCGAGCATGGGACCGGGCCCCAGCGAGGACCCGCTCCGGGCGCCGGGTGGCCCCGGAGGAGCAGCCCAGGGAGTGACCATGAGTGTCTCCGTCCACCAGCGTCCCCGTCCGGTCGCGCGACCGGCCAGGCGGCCCGCCGCCCAGCCGCGGCAGGCAGCGGAGCAGCCCGCGCGTGAGCGCGGCGCCGAGGACCGCGGCTGGTTGCTCGGTCTGGGTGTCCTCCTCACGGTCCTGGTGATCTTCGGCGCGATGATCGCGCTGACGATGCTCGCCGGTGGGGACGGCTACCCGCAGTGACCTGCCCTCGTCGGCGGGCGGTACGGCTGCCGACGCCTGCTGGGTGGCTGCCGTGCAGGCGAGCCTGATCCGAGCGCTGCCGAGAGCCGGGCCGCGGGCGGACGGGGTCGTCCGCCTCTGGTCCGGCCCGGCCGGCGGGACCACGATCGAAAGCGGGTCCCCCAGGGCCCGGTCCGGGGCGCCGGACGGTGCCCGTTGCGGACCCGGCACATGGAGTCGTCATGAGCGTCACCTCCCACCATGGCCCGAGCAGGGTCCGCCGGCCTCGCCTCCACGAGCGCCCGGCCCGCGGTGAGCGGCCGGCCGACGAGCGGGCCGACCGTGCCCGATCCCGGCCCCAGCCGGCGTCCGACGTGCGGACGTGGCTGATCGCCGTGGTGGTGATCGGGATCGTGCTGCTCGCCTTCACCGGGATGGTCGTGCTCACCGCGCTCGCGGGCGGGGACACCTTCCTGAGCTGACCGCGTCCCCGCTAGTCCCGACGGTTCCGGGAGGCACCGTGGGCGGAGCCGGTGATCGCTGAGGCGATCGTCGTGGCCGCGGTCTCCACATCGCGAGCCACCCTGGTCCTGTCCCCGGACTCGGAGTCGTGGACGAAGGCGGTGACGCCGCGTCGGACGCCGCAGAAGTCGAGAACACCGCGCTCGATCTGCGTGTCGAAGGCCTGCGTGTACCCGTGCCGCGCGAACGACTCCGCGGCAGTCCCGGAGATCGGTAGCAGGTGCGCCGTCACACGGCTCAGTTGCGGAACGACGCGGTCGTCGTCGTCGTAGGTGAAGGCCCATCCTGCGATGAACACCCGGTCGATCCATCCCTTGAGCAGCGCCGGCATCGACCACCAGTAGACGGGGAAGACGAGCACGAGGTGGCCGGCGTCGTCGATGCGCTTCTGCTCAGCGGCGACGTCGGGGTCCGGCTGCCCCCGGGTGAGGTACGTGCGTCGGTCGCCCGGGCTGAACCGTGGGTCGAAGCCCTCCTGCGCCAGGTGGGCGGGAACGAACCCCTCGGCGCCGATCAGCTCGCCCAGTCGTCGAGCGGCGTGGTGCGTGAGCGAGTCGGGGTCGGGATGGGCGGTCACGATGAGCGTGCTCATGCTCCTGGTCCTCCAGAGGGCTCGTGGTCCTGCTGGTGTGGCGGGTGCCCGGACGTTCGGGTGCTGAGCGCCGCCGGGACCGACGGCATCCGGTCAGCCGCGTGGGCGTGCGCGGGTCGCTGACCGGGGTGGTCGAGCGCGCATGTGCTGGCGCACCTTCTCCAGCAGCCGGGTGAGTTCGGCGCCGTCCCCGGCGTCCAGGGCGTCGAGGAGGATCTCCCGCACGACGGCCATGTGTCCGGGCAGCACGCGCTGGATCAGCGCCGTCCCCGAGCCGGTCAGCGCGACGACGGTGCTGCGCTCGTCCTCGGCCGACGGGCCCCGCGTGAGCAGGCCCCGCTTCTCCAGCTGCTGCACCTGGTAGGTCAGGCCGCTCCGGCTGTGCACGAGCCGGTCGGCGATCGCCGTCATCGTCTGCGTGCCGCCGGCGTCCTCGGAGAGCATGGCGAGGATCTGGAACTGCACGAAGCTCAGGTCGCCTGACTCGCGCAGCTGCGCCTCCACGCCGTGCTGCACCAGAGCGCTCGCCTCCAGCAGCGCGAAGTACGGCGTGAACTCCGCCGGGGGTCCGCCGCGCCCAGTGCTGTCCGCCATGTCCCCCATTCTAGAGTTGCTTCGAATTTGACACATCCCTCGTCCGGGCCTACTCTTCGAATTCGAAACACGCTGAGAGAGGGAACGACGATGACCACCACGAGCACACCCCACCATCCGGCGCTCTGGTCGCCGGCGAAGCTCGGCAGCATCGCCCTGCCGCACCGGCTGGCGATGGCGCCGATGACCCGGAGCCGGGCGACGGCCGACGGCCGGGTCACCGAGCTGACGGCGGCTTACTACGCGCAGCGCGCGACGATGGCGATGCTGATCACCGAGGGCACTCAGCCGTCCGAGGACGGGCAGGGCTACCTGGCCACGCCCGGCGTCCACACCGCCGAGCAGGCCGCGTCCTGGCGCACGGTCGCCGACGCCGTGCACGCGGCCGGCTCAACGCTGGTGATCCAGCTGATGCACGTCGGGCGGGTCTCCCACCCGTCGAACACCCCGCACGGCCGGCAGCCGGTGGCGCCGTCGGCCGTCGCTGCGCAGGCGCAGATGTTCACCGCCTCCGGCCCGCAGCCGATGGCCGTGCCGCGGGAGATGACGCCCGCGGACCTGGCGCAGACGGTGGCGGACTTCCGGCGGGCCGCCCGGCTCGCCGTCGAGGCCGGGGCCGACGGGGTCGAGCTGCACGGCGCCAACGGCTACCTGCTGCACCAGTTCCTCAGCAGCAACGCCAACCGGCGGACCGACGCCTACGGCGCCTCGGTGGAGGGCCGCATCCGGTTCCCGGTCGAGGTGGCGGCCGCGGTCGCCGACGAGATCGGCGCCGATCGGGTCGGCTTCCGCATCGCCCCCGGCAACCCGCTCAACGACATCGCCGAGGACGACGTCGCCGCGGTGTACCCGGCACTGGTCGAGGCGCTCGCCCCGCTGGGCCTGGCCTACCTGCACGTCGTGCAGGGCGACGACGAGCCGCTGCTGCGCGCCGTGCGTGACCTCTGGCCTGGTGGGCTGGTCGTCAACCGTGCGGGGGCCGACCTCGCGCGCCGCGTCCAGGACGTCGAGGACGGGCTGGCCGACGTCGTCACCGTCGGTGCGCTGGCGCTGGCCAACCCCGACCTCGTCGAGCGGGTGCGCAGCGGCGCTCCGCTGAACGACCCCGACGCCGCCACCTTCTACGGCGGCGACGAGCACGGCTACACCGACTACCCCCCACTGAGCGCCTGACCGCGCTCGCCTACTGAGGAGATCCCCGTGCGCGCTATCACGTTCTCGTCCTACGGCGGACCCGAGGTCCTCGAGCTCGCCGACCTCCCGCGCCCGGTCCCGGGTGAGGGTCAGGCCCTGGTCCGGGTCGCCGCCACTTCGTTCAACCCGGTCGACGGCACCATCCGGGCCGGGTACCTGCAGCAGGTCTTCCCGCTGCGGCTGCCGCACGTCCCCGGGTTCGACCTCGCCGGCACCGTCGCCGCGGTCGGGCCGGGCGGGCCGGAGGAGCTGGTCGGTGAGGACGTCGTCGCCTTCCTGCCGATGACCGAGCCGGGAGCGGCGGCCGAGTACGTGGTCGCACCCGTGGAGCTCCTGACCGGCGCCCCGCGTTCGGTCCCGCTCGCCGACGCCGCGGCGCTGCCCTCGGCCGGCCTCACCGCCTGGCAGGCGCTGACCGAGCACGCCGACCTCCGGGCGGGGCAGCGGTTCCTGGTCAACGGCGCCGGTGGAGGGGTCGGCGGCTACGCCGTCCAGCTCGCCGCCGACCTCGGCGCCACGGTGATCGCCACGGCGAGCCCGCGCAGCACCGCCGCGGTCACCGCGGCGGGCGCGGACCAGGTGATCGACTACACCCGCGCGCCGGTCGTCGAGGCGGTGACCGAGCCGGTCGACTCCGTGCTCAACCTGGTGGGCACCACTCCGGACGAGCTCGCCGCGCTGTCGGGGCTGGTCCGGCCCGGCGGCGTCGTCGTCTCCACCACCACCCCGGGGGAGGACGACGCGGCACGGGAGGTCCGGGCCAGCAGCGTCTTCGTCCGCAGCGACGCCGCTCAGCTCGCGCACCTGGTGGAGCTGGTCGACGCCGGCACGCTCCAGCTCGACGTCAGCGCCCGGTTCCCGCTCGAGCAGCTCGCCGAGGTGCACGCCCTGGGGGAGGCGGGCGGTCTGCGCGGCAAGGCAGTGATCACGGTGGGGGAGTCCTGATGAGCTCCTACAACGACACCATCATCGCCGAGTTCCGCGCCAACGGCGGGCGGGTGGACTCGGCGGGCTTCGGCACCCACCTGGTGCTGCTGCACACCCTCGGAGCTCGGACGGGACAGCCGCGGGTGAATCCGGCGATGTCCCTGCGGGACGGCGACGCCTGGCTGGTCGTGGCCTCGGCGGCCGGGGCGGAGAAGGATCCGGCGTGGGCGGTGAACCTGCGCGCGCACCCGCACACCGAGATCGAGGTCGCCACCCTGCGGGGGGAGGTTGGCACCGTGCCGGTCACCGCCACCGAGCTCGACGGCGAGGAGTACGAGGCGGCGTTCGCCCGATTCGTCCGCCGATCCTCGGCGTTCGAGGCCTACCAGCAGCGGGCCGGCGCTCGCCGTCTCCCGGTCTTCCGGCTGGCGCCCCGCCGAACGCCGTAGCGGGGGCGGCCGGCGCCACGTTCACCCGCGTGGGTGGACGTGGCGTCCGGATGTCCACAGAACCCGTGAACGGCGGCCCGCGGACCGTTCCGTTTCCTTACAGTCCGGGCGGTTGATCAACGGGCTCGACGGGGGATGGGCGTGCCGACTGCACTGGATGTCGTGGACGGTGAGGTCCGCGAGCTGATCCGTCGGCGTGGGCTGGACCCGTTCACCGATCCGGGGCCCGTGCGGCTGCTCGTGCGCGACGTCGTCGCCGACTACTCCGAGCGTTCCCTGACCTCGGCGCTGCCGCCGATCGGCGACGTCGAGTCCGTGGTCCGCGACGTGCTGGACCGGGTGGCCGGCTTCGGACCGCTGCAGCGGTACCTCGATGACCCCGATATCGAGGAGATCTGGGTCAACGAGCCGGGCCGGGTGTTCATCGCCCGGCGGGGCCGCAGCGAGCTGACGACGACGATCCTGGCGCCCGGTGAGCTGGCCGACCTGGTCGAGCGGATGTTGCGCACCTCGGGTCGACGTATCGACATGTCGACCCCGTTCGTGGACGCGATGATGCCCGACGGCTCGCGCCTGCACGTGGTCATCCCGGACATGATTCGAACCGGCTTCCCGACCTGTGCCGATCTGACGAAATGTGGCATTGACCAGCAGAAACAGTGTTGACTCTGGTTGAGGGTCAACGAGCAAAGATGAACCTTCTGCGGACTTTCTGCGGACTCGTGGCGGACTGGGGGCCGCGCGCGTTGCCTGGCCGGAGGCCGGAGGCCGGGGGCAAGCGGCTCAGTGGAAGCAGCGGGCGAGGTCTGCGTGCGCGAGGCTCTGTGGTGGGTGCAAACGCCTACGGGTAGCTGCTGAGGGCCGCGCCGTGGTCGCGCCGTAGTCGAGGGAACCGGCCCTCCACAAGTACGGCTTGTGGAGGAGGGCCCTCGTCCACAGGTCGGGGCGAACGGCGCTGAGCAAGAGCCGAGTGGGACAGGCTCTGTTGTGTCAGCGGCGGTCGAGCGCCGGCCGCCGAGCGTCACGCCCGGACGGAGAAGCGCCGTGATTCCTCAGCCACCGACCGCCGGCTTCAGTGCGTTCGAGATCAAACAGGCGTTGATGCGGGGGGCGGCGGGGGATCACGGGGCCGAGTCCGGCTTGGTCCTTCTGATGGCAGGGGACTGGTTGCCCGAGCTGAGTCAGGCCGACCTGATCACCGTCGAGATTTGCCTCGACGGCTGCTGCGGCGACGGCCCGGTAGCGAAGCTGGACTGGGCCGGCGTCCACGCGGCGCTGCAGGACGGGCGGCTGGCTGGCAGTGCCGGCGAGATCGCTGCGCTCCGCGTGGCCGCCAGCCTCGCCCACGGTCTGCTCGTGGATCTGGGTGAGGTGGCCGCGGGGCTGGATCGGCGGAGCATCGGCGCCGTTCAGGCCGCGATCGCCTTCGCTACGTACGATCCCGAGGTCCGTCGCGGGATCATCAGTGACGCCCAGGACACGGGAGCGGCGCAGTCGCCGGGATCAGTGTGACGCCCTTCGACACACAAGTTGGTCGGGCGGGCGCTCCCGGCCGAGGCTGAATCGGAACGATCAGGCGTGGCGCTGGGACCTCGAACGCGTCCTCGAACAAGGCAGTGAAAGCGGCCGGGTCCGGTGGCGTGCTGGCCGAGCCGACGTGCTGAAGGAACAGCTGATGGCGCTCGCCGAATCTCCCCAGGTGTGCTCATCGAAAGTCCCCACCCGGGAGCGGGGTCAGGTTAGCGGTCGTCGGGTGCCGGTGGTGGCGCGGCGGAGGGTGTCGGTGCGGGCGTGGTGGTCGCGCAGTCGGTAGCTGTCGCCGTCGAGGTTGAGCACGACCGAGCGGTGCAGGAGTCGGTCAAGCATGGCGGCGGCGACGGTGGTGTCGCCGAGGACCTCACCCCAGGAGGCGACTCCGCGGTTGGTGGTGAGCACGATGGAGGTCTTGCCGTAGCGCTGGGAGACGACCTGGAACAGCGCGGAGGCGGCTTCGCCGGGTAGCGGCAGGTAGCCCAGTTCGTCGATGACGAGCAGGGTGGGGCCGGCGTAGAAGCGCATGGTGGTGGCCCAGCGGCCCTCGATCGCGGCGCGGTGGCAGCGGGCGGCCAGGTCGGCGGCGGTGGTGAAGTAGGTGCGGTAGCCGGCCTGCGCCGAGGCCCGGGCCAGCCCGACGGCCAGGTGGGTCTTGCCGACTCCGGGCGGGCCGATGAGCAGCACGTTGGTGGCGGTCTCCAGGTAGCGGCAGGTGGCCAACTCCTGGATGAGCGCCCGGTCCACTCCTGGGGCGGCGTCATAGTCGAAGTCGTCCAGGCTGGCCGGGCTGGGCAGGGAGGCGAACCGCAGCCGGCCGGCCAGCCGGCGGGCCTCGGTCGCGTCGACCTCGAGGGCCAGCAGCCGCTCCAGAGCCGCGGTGAGTCCCAGGCCTTCGGTGCGGGCGGCGTCGAGCACGGCGGGCAGGTGCTCGGCGGCGGTGTGCAGCTTGAGCGTGGCCAGGTGGCCGCGCAGCTGCTGGTAGACGCTGGCCTGCGCCGGGGTCTGCGGCGCGGGTGCGCTCGGCTTGGGAGCGGTCATCGGAGGGTGTTCCTTCCTCGAGCGGCGCGGTCGTAGGCGGCCAGGTCGATCACGACCTGGCCGTCCCCAGCGGCGGGCGCCGCAGTAGTCGTGGTGGTCTGGCGGAGGGCGTCGGCGGCCGCGCGGGCGGCGGGGCCGGGTGGGATGCGCTGCTTGCGCCGGTGCGGCGCGGCGGTGGAGAACGCGGCTAGAGCGGCGGTCTCCAGGGCGGTCACGTGGCCGTGATCGCGGACCATCACCCCGGCGCCGTCGCCGGCCAGCCGGTGCCGGGCAACCACGGTCGGCGGCCGGCCGCTGCTTGTGTCGGCGGGGCCGGTGGCGATGTCGATGCTGGTGGCGCCGAGGCGGTGGGTCACGGTCACCGTCGTGCCGGTCAGCTCCGGTGGCACCGAGTAGCTGTTGCCGCGGTAGGCCACCAGCGCCTGCGCCGAAACCTTGCGTTCGGCGGTGAGCACCGCGGGGAACGGCGTCGGCAGAGGCGCCACCCGCTCGTCGTCGAGGAAGCTGGAGACGGTGCCCCGCCGGCCGGCCAGGGTGCGCAGCCGGGCGTCGCCGCGGGTGGCGCAGAACTCGTCGAGGGAGGCCTGCGCGGCCTCGGGCGTGACGTCGTCGGGCAGGGTGCGCCACCACCGCTGGGCGGCGGTGTGGTTGGCCTTCTCCACCACGCCCTTGCGGTTGCCACGTCGCGGCGGGCAGATCGCGACCTGGACGCCGTAGTGCTTGGCGACCGCGGCGAACGACGCGGTCACCTTCCCCGACGCCGGGTGGCAGACCGTCGCCATCCGGTCGAACCGCCAGCTGCGGGTCAGCCCGCCGAGTGCGGCCGAGACCCGGTGCAGGGCGTCGATCAGCTGCGGTTGCTCCATCGACGGGCAGAGCACGCCGCGCCAGCGGCCGGAGTGCGCCAGCGCCCCGACCAGCAGGAACGCCCTGCCCCCGTAGCCGGCGGCCGCCCAGGCGGCGGGCGGGTCGGGCAGCTCGACCCAGTCCCACTGCGTCTCCTCACCCGGCGGATGGTCGATCACCGCGACCGGGCGGCCCTTGGCCGGAGCACACGGCTCGCACGGCGGGCGCAGGTTCCGGATGCGTAGCTGCCGGGTGAAGGTGGAGTAGGCCCGGTCGTAGCCCAGTCCGGTGACCTCGTCGAACAGGGTCATGGCCCACAGGTGCGGGTCCTCGGTCAGCCGGGCGCGGCAGTAGTCGACGAACGGCGCGAACTCGTCCGGGCCGGCCGGCGCGCGGACCCCGGCCTGGCGGCCGTTCAGGTAGGCGCGGATGGTCTTGCGGTCATGGCCCAGGTGCCGGGCGATCGCCGAGATCGTCCAGCCCTGGCGACGTAGCGCGTGCACGTCGATGTCGTCCTCCCGTGTGAGCATGAGAGGCAGGGCTCCTTCGAGGTGGTGCGGTGGTCAGAGACCGCCATCCTCGGAGGAGCCCCCGCCGTCTCTGGCGGAGCTCCACGGGTGGGGACTTTCAGTGAGCAGCTCTGGGGAGATTCACCTGAGCGCCGTCACAGCAGCCGGTCTGCGACGACCGCCACGGCCAGCAGGCGGGTCGGGGTCAGATTCGTGCCGTCGGGCGCGGTGGGCGCCAGTGCCGTCCACTGGCTGGTGCCCCACTTCGATGCGGTCATCGGTATGGCTTCCGGTTCCGGTCGCCGGCGAAACCTCCTTCGCAGGGCGGGCCGCGGGTTCAGTAGAGGTAGCGGTCGATGCCGGAGCCGTGCGCCCAGATGTGGTTCATGCGGTCGGCGGTGCGGGCGTGGGCGGCTTCCTCGGCGTCGCTGAGCACACAGTCGGCGCCTGGCGGGGCGGCCTGCAGCCGGGTGGTGAGCAGTCGGGTGTCGTCGGTGGGGGAGAGGTCGAGGAGGCCGGCCAGCCGCGCGAGGAGCGAGACCAGTTTGGTGCGGTCGGCCCGGCGGTAGCCGCCGGCGAGCTGTGCGGCGTGGGCGTCGACCAGCTCGGCGATGTCGGCGTTCAGCCGGGGGTGGCCGAGGGCGGCGGCGGTGGCGGAGAGGAGGTCGATGTCGGCGGTTGGCAGGGTCAGTGCGGTCATCGGCGCCTGCTCGTAGCGGCCGTCCGGAGCGAGCAGCCGGCCGCACCCTGATCCCTGGGACTGGGTGGGTGCGAGGGCGGTGAGCAGGCGCTGCACGGCGGCAAGGGCGGCCCGGTCGGCCAGTGGCGGCGGCAACCGCAGCGGCTCGGTGTCGGTGCCCGGATGCCGCCGGTCGTCGTCCTCCCAGGTGCCGAGGCACAGCAGGATTTCCTCGAGAGCGCGGAGCGGCGCCAGCGGCTCGCCGTCGAGGTCGACGACGAGCACGGTGCGCTGCCCGGCGGGGGTGTCGCCCCTTCGCCCGGGGTGAGGGGGCGCGTGGTCAGTCACGGGTGGACCACCGCTCGGTGGCCGACCGGCTGGTCATGCCAGCGGCCCGGCCGATGTCGGCCCACGACGCCCCGGCCGCGAGTGCGGCGCGCACCGCCTCGTCCAGCGCGCGGGCGGCGGCGGCCTGCCGGGCGGCGGCCTGTTCCACGTCCTCGAGGGATTGCCATCCGGCGATGTGCCGGCGCCATTCGGTCATCACCCGGTTCTCGTCGGCGGCCTCCAGATCGGCCCACGGACCGGCGGTGGCGAGCCGCCGCGCCGCGGGGTCGGCCGGCTCCGCTACCGGCACCCGGGTCCAGGGGGTGCCACGCCAGCCGCAGGTGCAGCCGGCGGCCCAGCCGACGACCGCCGCGTCCGGGCGCCACTGCTCCGCCTGGTCGATCACCTCGCGGCGGACCTGACCGCTGGTGTGCGAGTGGACGATCCCGTCGCCGCGGAGAATCGTGCCGTCCTGCCAGACGCCCTCGGCGGTGGAGCCGTCGCGGTAGGTCAGCCGCACCCGGTCGCCGTTGCAGGGCCCGTCGTCGGGCCGGCGGGCGATCAGCCGGCCGCGGGCGCTGCTGGTGCCGGCGCCCTGCGCGCCGTCGGCGAACAGCGGCACCACCCAACCTTCATGCTCCTGGCCGTCCACGACCGGGCCCATCCATCCCATCGCTCCTCCTTTGGGTGCGTGTGGGCAGCGTCGACGTTGCGGCGCTGGCCCGGCCTATCCCGGTAGGCATCTGTGGATGCTCCTTCGCTGTCCACAGCCGGTGGTGGCCACCGACCTCACCGCGTCCCCGGCGTCCGAAAGCGGCCCCGCTCCCGTCCAGCCGCTGTCCGCAGGTGCGGGGCTATCGGTGCGGGGACTGGTCTGCTTGTGCGTCGATCCAGGTGCGCAGGTCGGCGCGGCGGTAGAGGACGCGCCGGCCGAGTCGGAAGCTGTTCGGGCCGATGCCGAGGTGTCGCCAGTACCGAAGGGTGGCCACCGGCGCGCGGAGCACGTCCGCGGCCTCGGTGATGGTGAGCAACTCGGGCTCGTGGTCGGCGGTGGGGTCGGGCATGTCTGGCTCCCGGGCGGTGGTGGGCGGTGCCTTCACCACAGAAGGCGCCATTTCGGGCCCGGTGGTGACACTTCACAGCCAGCTTTGTCTGACGGTCTCCGGTTGTTCTCCTGTAGCGGCCGCTTCTGGCGCGTCACCTCAGGGATGGAGGCCCTTCATCTGCCGACGCCGGGGTCGGCGCCGGGACAGCCGGTGGACGGCCCCGGTCCTGCGGCTGGGGTTCGGCCTCGTCCCGATGAGCAGTCTCCCGGGGACCGCCTCCAGTTCGTCTCCGGCCGATGCCCGGTTGTCCGCCGCGACGCTGTCCCTGACCGACCTTCGCGACCTGCGCTTCTGCAGCACGTTCTCCGGTAGGCCGAGGACAGTCGGGGGCCCGTGGTTGCACAGAGGCTGGAGAACTGGAGGTCCGCTGCTGATCTGGGGTTCCTCCAGTTGTCCTCCTGTTGTCCTCCAGTCCGCTGATGAAGGCCGTGAGCATCGGGGCGCTCCCGCGCAATCGGTCCCTGTGGACAACGGCTCCTGTCCACAGGAAACGGACGGACGCCCTCGGCAAGCGCCGGCCTGGCCACGCTCGACTCATGGCACTGGACACCGCACTCGGTCCACGGCGAGTCGGCAGGGCCCGTGACCGGTCTGCCAGGGCCCCCCGCGACGTGTCGGGTGACCGGGGCTCGCCATCCGGTGGGCCCGCCGCCGGCGTCGTCGCGCCGCGACGGTTGGGGCAGGCCAGGAGCCCCCTTCGGGCCACGCTGCGCGCGGCGCCGGCTGCGCCGTCGTCTAGGTCCGCCTGCGGCGGGCTGTCCTTGCTGGTCCCCCGACCCGTCCGGCAGCTCAGCGTAGGGGCCTCCCGCGCCGTCTCCTCCCGACCGGACCAAGATCCTTCCGCCCTTCGGGCGCTGCGCTGCGGAAGCAGTCTTGGTCCGCTCGTCCCCCGCCGTCGCTCCCGGCCCCTGAGCAGAGCTCTTTGCCGGACGGGCCGGGGGAATGGGTGGCAGGACACCGATTCCGTGGTCCCTCCCGTACCGGCTTCGGCTACATCTTCGGGAGGGTCCAGATGACCAGCACCAGCAGCACAACGAGCAGCAGTCGCACCGGCAAGGGCGAGCGGGGCAGGCGCGCTCACCTCAGCGAGGTGGCGCGAGAAGCCGCCGACGCCGCGCGGGCAGCGAAGATCGCCGCCCTGCACGAGCAGATCGGCGAGCAGGTCGACGCGCTCACCGCCGACCCGCAGTGGCGGGCGATGCTCGATGCCGCCGCGAAGTTCCACACCTACAGCCTCAACAACCAGCTGCTGATCGAGCTGCAGGCCGCGCGGCTGGGCATCAGCCCCACCCGGGTTGCTGGGTTCGGCACCTGGAGGGCGCTGGGCCGCAGCGTGGTCAAGGGGTCCACCGGGCTCGCGGTCCTGGCCCCCTGCACTTACGCCCCCAAGGACACCCGAGCCGACACCGGCACCGGGCAGGACACCCGTCAGGCCTCACCCGCCGCCACGACGGCGACAGGGACGGCGGCGGAGCCGGCCGGCAGGGACACCGAACGACCGGCCGGGGGGCGGGTGCTGCGCGGCTTCCGGATCGCGCACGTCTTCGACATCTCCCAGACCGACGGCGATCCGCTGCCCGACGTTGTGCCGGAGCTGCTGACCGGTGACGCCCCTGCCGCCCTGTGGGAGGCGCTGGCCGCCCAAGTCGCCGCGCACGGCTACACGCTCGCCCGCGAGGCCTGCGGGCAGGCCAACGGCGTCACCGACCCGGCCGCCCGAACCGTGCGGGTCCGCCCGGACGTCGCCGACGCGCAGGCGGTCAAGACCCTCGCCCACGAGCTGGCGCACATCGAGTGCGGGCACACCACCGAGGGCTACGACTATCGGGGCTGCCGCGGGGAGGCGGAGGCCGAAGCCGAGTCCGTCGCCTACATCGTCACCGCCTGGGCCGGGCTGGACGCCGGCGTCTACACCGTCCCCTACGTCGCTGCCTGGTCGGCCGGGGACACCGACGTCGTCCGCGCCGCCGCGGCCACGGTGACCGCCGCCGCCCGCCGCATCCTCGACCACCTCGACGGCGCCGAGGGCCCCGAGAACCCGTCCGGGGATGGGGAAACCGCCCCGCCCGCCGGACCGGTCACGCAGGCCGTGGGCGCCCGCGTCCTCGCCACCGCCTGAGCGGGGAGAGCAAGACATGACCGCCACCAGCACCCCCGCCGACAGCACGCCCTCCGACAGCACCCCCACCGCGCAGAGCATCGAAGGAGAACCCGCCATGACCACGACCACGACAGTCACCGCCCTGAACACCGGCCCGGAGGGCACGCCCGACGAGCCTTCCGCGACCGAGAACGCTCAAGGTGCCGGGATCGAGCAGCGCAACAAGGAGCACGTCGACTCGGCCGGCACCGGCGGCGCACGCGCCGGAACGGCCGAGGACAGCGGCCGGGCACACCGGCTGGTGTGGCTGGACCCCCGGGACTGGCCGTGCACCCCCGCAACATCCGCGACGACCTCGGCGACCTGTCCGGGCTGGCCGACTCCATCGCCGCCCAGGGTGTGCTGGAGGCCCTCACCGTGATCCCGCACCTCGCCGCCGACGGCACGCCTGGTCACCAAATCGTCGCCGAGCACCGGCAGGCGGCCGCCACGATCCTCGCCGGAGTCACCCCCCATCGACGTGGAAAACGCCCTTCTGCGCGCCGCCCTGGACGACTAACCCGACGAGGCCGCGGACCTCCTGCTGATCACCTTCGGCCACTGGTACGAGCAGCGACCGGGCTGGTGATCGCCATCGCGCGCGCCCTCGCCTTGTAGCGATCGACGCCCTCCTCCGCACACGCAGCGCGTCCCTCCGCCCCGCCTCACGTGTCAGCCGGCGCTCGTGCCCGGAAGGACCCGGGAGGTGCCGCCGACCGCGCCGGGTGGGTCCCCGCGCCAGGCCGCACGGAGCAGGCGGTCGATGCCCTCCCGGCTCAGCGGCCGAGGGTTGGCGTACGGACTGGCCAGGGCGATCTCCACGACGCGGGAGATGTCGTCGACGGCCATGCCAAGCTCGCGCAGCGAGCGCGGCGCTCCGAGCCGGCCGGCCAGCTCCCACAGCGCGCGGGCCGGGTCCGGGACGTCGCCGAGCGCGCGGGATAGGGCCGCCACGGCCTGCGGTGCTGCTGGCTGGTTGTAGGCGAGGGCGTACGGCAGCACTACGGTGTGGGTCTCCGCGTGCGGCAGGTCCAGCGTCCCGCCGAGCGTGTGGCAGAGCTTGTGGTGCAGCGACATGGTGGTTGCGCCCAGCACCGCGCCGCACAGCCAGGCGCCGTACTGGGCCTGGGCGCGGGCCTCGAGGTCGGTGCCGTCGGCCACGATGGCGGGCAGCGCCGCTGCCAGGGCCCGTGCCCCCTCCTCGGCCATCAGAGAGACGATCGGCGAGGCGTCCGGGGCGTAGAGGCCCTCGACCGCGTGGGCGATCGCGTTGATCCCGCTCGTGACCGACAGCCGCGTCGGCAGGCTGGTCGTGAGCTCGGGGTCGTAGAGGACGCTGCGCGGCAGCACGCGCTCGTCGCGGCCGGTCCGTTTCTCCCCCGACTCGGTGAGTCCCCAGATGGTGGTCATCTCGGACCCGGCGTAGGTGGTCGGGACGGCCACCACGGGCAGGCCGTGCTCCAGCGCGATCGCCTTGCCTAGCCCGATCGCCGAGCCGCCGCCGACGGCGACGCAGCCGTCGGCGCCGAGCTCGCGGGCGAGGTCCCGGGCACGGGTCGCTACCTCGACGGGGACGTGCATGCGCGCCTCGGCCAGCACCCCGGCGGCCCGCTCGCCGAGCGCGGCGGCGACCTGCCGGCCGACCTTCTCCTGCTCCGGCGAGCAGAGCACCAGCACCCGGGACAACCCGAGGGCCTCGACCTCCGCAGGCAGCCCGAGCAACGCCCCAGCGCCGAAGACCACCCGCATCGGCAGCGCGGAATAGCGGAAGGACCGGGTCACGCCAGCGCGCCGGGCACGGGGATCGGTTGCACCTCGGCCGGCTGCGCCGCCAGCGGCGCCTGCTCCTCGCGCAGCAGGGTGACGTCGAAGTGCACGGTGCGGAACGGGTTGGGTAGCCCGACCTCGGCCGCTCTCGCCGGGGCGTCGACAACAGGGAACTCCCGGATCAGGCTGTCCTTGACGCCGAAGACGGCGTCGGAGTCGATGTAGGGATCCCCGGCGACGAACACGTGGGTGGTGACCGGCCGGTAGCCGGCGGCGGTGACGATGAAGTGCACGTGCGCAGGGCGGTAGGGGTGCCGCCCGGTGGCGGCGAGCAGTTCTCCCACCGGCCCGTCGGCGGGGATCGGGTAGTAGCGCGGCACGATCGACCGGAACCAGAACCCGCCACCGGCGTCGGTGGTGAATAGGCCTCGCAGGTTGCGCTCGGGCTGGATACCGGGTTGCTGGACGTCGTAGAAGCCGTCCTCGTTGGCCTGCCAGACATCCACCTGCGCGCCGGCCAGCGGCTCGCCGTCAGGCCCGCTGACCTGCCCGGTGATCAGGCAGGGCGCGCCCTTGCCGTCCAGAGCGATGTTGGCACCCAGTTCACGCGGCGGGGACTCCACCATGTGGAAAGGACCAAGGACCGTGGATTCGGTCGAGGTGCCGCCGGTGCGGTGGTTCATCGTCTCGACCAGCATCGAGACGCCGAGGATGTCGGAGAGCAGGATGAACTCCTGTCGCACGCCGTCGCACTGCTGACCGGTGGCGGTCAGGAAGGCAATCGCCTTGCCCCACTCGGCTTCGGTCAGCTCCACGTCCTTGACGAAGGCATGCACGTGCCGCACCAGCGAGGTCATGACCTGGCGTAGGCGTTCATCCCGCGTGCCTTGGAAGCTCGCCGCGACCACCGCGGCCGACCGCTCCTCACTGAACAATTCCTGTCCGTTCACCTGATCTCCTGATGTGTCACGGCCGCATTTCCGGCCGCCAGCGCCATGATTGTTGAGGAGGCTGCGCCGTCTGGAGCTGCACCGGCGGGTGGTTGCCGCGCCGTGAAGTCCACATCAGGGCTGCGGACCCGGCCGAGCAGCACGGCATCCCGGCCGTCGGAGATTGTGATCACGACGCCATTCCGTAGACGAAGGGATGCGAGAGACGACCGAGTCGGCTTGGGCCAGGCGGCGATGTCACTGCGTCGCAGGGCAGCTCCACCCGCAGCAGAACGGGACAACGGACGGCGACGGGGGCGGCGACGCGCACCTCGACCGGCCCGTCCCCGGCGACGGTGGCGAGAACGGGCCAGCCGAGAGCTCGTCCGGCGTAGATGCCGGGCGCGGGCACTGCGGTTCCGGGTTCCGGCGAGATGTGGACCCGGCCGGGCTGCGGCGCCATGGTCGCCCGACCCTCCAGCTCAAACGGGCGGCCGAGCAGCCCGGCGGCGGCGGCCAGCTCCCCGGCGGCAATGTGCGCGCGGATGCGGCTGGACGAGGCACCCGCCTGCAGCGGCAGCTCGTCGACGGCGAAGCCCAGCCGGCGCAGTGTATCGGCGTCCCCCGCGGCACGGACGCCGAAGCGGAAGCCCTCCCCCACGATCACACGTTCCGTGCCGATCGGCCGCAGCACCTGCTCGGCCCAGTCCTCGGCGCTCATCCGGGCGACCTCCTCGGTGAAGGCGGCTACGAGCACGTCCGCGGCCCCGGCGTCGGCAAGCAGTTCGAAGCGGCGGTCAAGGGTGGTGATCAGCGAGACCGCTCGCCCCAGGACCCGACGCGGGTGCGGATCGAAAGTGACGACGGTCGGCACGAGCCCGGTGCCGTAGGCGCGCGCCACCAAGCCACGATGTCCGCAGTGGACGCCGTCGAATGTGCCGAGGGCGACGGCGCGGGGCACCCGTGGCAGGGCGCCGGGATTTGTGTTCACGCGCATGGGGAGTCCTCCCGTCGCAGTAGTAGCCATCGGTCTGTGATCCGGCGGTGAGCCGAGCCGGAGGGTATGCCCCTCCGGCCCGGCCCACCGCGTGGTCACACGTCGCTGGCCAGTTCCTCGGTCGGCTTCTGCGCCTCTGCGATGTAGCCCTTGTGCACGTCCTGCGCGCGGGCGTACTCGGGCTGGAAGCGGACGCTGGCGTAGTGCGACTTCTGCTCCGCCTCCTGCGCTCGGTGGCCGAGCTCGGCCGTGTCGCCGAAGTCGAGGACCTCGCGGGCGAGCTCGGTCAAGGGGCCGTCCACCTGATATTCGGTGCGCTGCATGGTGAGCAGGTTGATCAGGTAGAGCGGCGTGCCGTTGAACTTCTCGAACATCTCGTGCCGGGTGCCCCACTCGGTGAGGAACCGCTCGCTGATCTGCCGGAAGATCTTGATCCGGTCACGCGCGCTGATCTCGGCGCCGCGGAGCGCCTCCTCCAGCTTCGGCCCGAGGTAGGGGTGGTCCAACTCGCGCCTGGTCGGCTGCATGACCACGCCGCGACCACAGAAGTCGATCAGTCGGTTGACCATCTCGTGCTGGTGCTCGAGGTAGTGGGCGCGGCCGAAGTCCGCGAAGATGTTGTTTGGCTTGTAGAGCCCGCCGGGCGTGTGGAAGCCGGTCTCCTCGGCCGCGATCATGAACGCCCGGCAGGTCTCCCGGAAGCGGATCAGCTCGGCCAGCTGCTGCTGCACGACCGGATTGTTCGCCGTGCCCAGCGCCTGGGTGATCAGCAGGGCCAGCCCCACCATCAGCTCCGCGTGCACGGTGTGCCTGATCTGGGTCTCCAGGTGCACCCAGTCGAACTGCCGCTGCGGGTACCACTTGGCGTGGTCGGGGTTGCCGATGTGCTGCACCTGCTCCCACGGGATGAGCACGTCGTCGAAGTACGCCATCGCGTCCAGCTCGTCCCCGATGGTGGCCAGCGGCCGGTCGTACGGGTCGGCGTCCGGGGTGGCACGCGACTCGCGGGCGACGATGCTTATCCCGGGCGTCGCGATCGGCACGAGCGCGTAGACGGTCTGTTCCGGCGTCTGGCCGGGGCGCCACAAGTTGCCGATCAGCAGGTGGTTCACAAAGGGTACGGAGGTCCCGATGGCCTTCCAGCCGCGGACCAGGATGCCCTCATCCTTCTCCTCGATGATCTTCAGCATCGGAGTCTCGGCCAGCGCGTCGTCCCGGCCGCGGTCGAACTGGATGTCGATGAACATCGGCGTGATGGCGTGGTCCTTGGATGTGACTTCTTCCCACTGCCGCTCGATGTTGCCCGACAGGTCGCGGTGCTTGCCCTTGAAGCGCGAGTTCTCCGCCCACGGCGCCGGGTCGTCGACCTGCATGAACATCACGACGTTCATGCCCTCTGGCGGCCGGGTGAAGATGCCGCCCTTAAAGTGCCGGAACAAGAACTCGCAGTACTCGCGTCGGCGCACGGCGTCTTCCTTCGACCGCGGCAGGAACCAGTGCATCGACTGCCGGTTGCCGTTCTCGTCGATGAAGGTGGTGATGTCCTGATGCTTGGGGTCTAGGTGCAGGTCGTAGTAGTCGGCGATGGCCTGCGCGTAGCCGCGGGTCTTCGGGTGCGTGGTGATGTCCTCGATCAGCTCGCCGCCGACGTAAACGCGCCGACCGTCGCGCAGGGACTCCAGGTATTCCTGACCGGTTCTCATGCCGTCGTTTCTCCTTCGGGTGATGTGGTGGGTGATGTGGTGGGCGCCATCTGGCGCTGAAAGGTGGCGCTGTCCCAGAAGTCCTGGGACAGCCGGATCAGCCCCGAGTCGGTCTCGAGCACGTGTACGCCGCGCAGCTCCAGGCGCTGCCCGCCGGCCGGGAACGGCCCCATGTCCTGCTGGAGGGTTCCCGTGAGCAGGTACGTGCCGAAGGCCCTGCCGTCGTGCTCGAGCTGTTTCGAGGGCGTCCACCGCGCATCGGGGAAGGCGGTGAACAGGCGGTGCAGTCCGGCGGCGATGGCCTCGCGGCCACGGGCCGGACGTCCGACGGCGACGTCCTCGTGCGTGCCGTCCCGCACATAGAGCTCGGCGGCCGCGTCGGCGTCGTGCCGGTTGTAGGCCTCGTAGAGCGCGGCGAGGACCTGATTGTGTGCTGCCATGCCGCGGAACCCTGCGGCCCGGGCCGTTAACGACTGAGAAACCGGCGGCGAGCGCTCAGCGCCGCAGCTGGTCCAGCAGGCGGCTCGTCGCCTCCGAAGGGAACAGGTCCAGCTCCTCCAGGGACGCGCGGCAGCGCCGGAAGGTGGCGATCAGCCGGTCTTCGTCACCCAGCGCGCTCGCGATGCGCATGGCCAGCCGCCAGGCGCTCTCCTTGTACGGATCCTCGGCCAGGGCACGTTCCACGAGTTCCTCCGCCTGCCCGAGGCGTTCGGCGGCGAATGAGAGCTGGGCCGCCGTCAGCCGGGCCTCGACCAGCCACGCGTCGATCTCCCCTCGCCGTCGGGAGGCCCACTCCAACTCCACTCCCGACAGGTACGGGCCGGCGTCGGCGATCTCCAAGGCTCGGAGCAGCACGCTCAGGCGCGCCTCGCCCTGGAGGTGGGCCGCCTCGGTGAACAGCGCCTCCAGCCGCCCACTGTCGGTATCCAGCCGCACCGGCTCGGCGAAACCCAGGACCCCGTCCACGAACACCAGCCCCGCCTCCTCCGGCAACGCCTCCCGCAGCCGGTGGACCGCCTGGCGCAGGTAGGCCCGGGTCGACGGGTCATCGCGTCCGTCGAACAGCCCCTCAATCAGCTGGTCGCGGGTGGCCCGATGCTCCGGCGCCGCGGCGAGGAACGCCACGAGCAGGAGGCTCTTGGCGATGCGCGGCTTGACATCCCGGCCGTCGACGGCCAGTGCGATGCGCCCGAACTCGGTCAGCCGGAGGACCGTGCCCGCCGCCAGGTCGACGTGGACCGATCTCGCGCGCAGCGCGCGCCCCAGATCGTGCCACGGTGAGTCCGGCGCGACTTCGGCGTCGAGGCGGCGGGACACCACCCCGGGGAAATCGGCGACGGCCATGAGTAGCTGGTGGTTCGACCCCTGCCGGACCGCGGCGGCGAGCGCCCGGTCGGCCGCGGCGTCGGCCTCGTCGGCGTCGCCGCACCGCCAGAGGGCCTCGGCCAGGTAGACGGCCGCGGTCGGCAGGTCCAAGACGCGATCGGCCGCCTCCATGCTGCGCACCGCCCGGCGCAGTAGGGCGGCGGCTTCGCCGGCCGGACCCTGCGCCAGCAGCAGCGCCATTCCCCGCCAGGTGTCGATGGCTTCCCGGATGAAGGCGTACCGATCGCCACCGGCCGCGGCCACCTCGTCGAGGATGGCCACCGCGGCGGCCAGGTTCCCCGCGAGCCGGAGCTCGAGCTTCGCCTCGGTCAGCCGGTTCAGCCAGCTGAAGACAACCGAGCCGGTGGCCAGGATGAGCCCTCGTCCCCGCGCCATCACCTCCCGCGCCTCGTCGATACGGCCCAGGTCGATCATCAGCTCGGGCCCGACGATCCCGTGCATCCAGGCCGGCGACCAACCGCCCGCGTCCGCCGCGCGGTACAGCTCCAGCGCCTCGGTCAGCCGCCCGGTGGCGCGCAGCGCGCCGATCCGCCAGGGGGCCGACACGGCGCCCGCCCACGGCGAGGTCGGGGGCCGGACAACGTCCTGCAGCCGGCCGTGCGCGTAGTGCACCCGCATGACGAGGGCGTCCATGGGACCGCCGCTGAACGTCCGAGCGGCCGGTGACCGGCCGGGCTCGCCCTCCACCAGCGACATCAAGTAGCTGACCGCGTCGGTCTCGGGCCCCTGCTCGGCGACCGCCATGATTGTCCGGGCGTCCTCGACCCGCCCGAGGTGCCAGTAGCACCAGGTCAGCGCCGCAGCCGCGGTGGCCGACGCGTGGGCGAGCTCCGCCCGGGCGCCGGCTCGCTCGAGCCGGTCGGCGATCAGCCCACCCCGGCGGTAGTCCTCGCGCGTGATGGCCAGCATGAGTTCGGCGCCCGCCAGCCGCCGGCGACCGGGCTCGTCGGCGGGCGCCAGCGCGTCGAGCCAGCGTTCGGCGACCGCGAAGTCCAGCCGGTCGATCACCGCCCCGATGACCGCTTCGGCCGTCGACAACGCCGCGTCGAGGTCCCCGGCGGTCAGTAAGGACTCAACCGCCTCCTCGAGGTGCCCCTCGGACCGCAGCAGCTGCCCGTGCCGGCTCCGCAGCGCGCGTACCGCCTCGCTGTCGCGCCGCTGCAGCCGTGCCAGCAGGTACTCCCGAAAACGGGGGTGACAGCGCATGCCCTCGCTCCCCGCCGTCCAGTTGACCGGGAGGTGCCGCGTCCGCAGGGAGACCAGGCGTTCCTCGGGCCGGTGCAGGCCCAGGGCGGCGGCCCGGGCCGGGGTCACCTCGTCGAGCAGCGAGGTGGCGAAGAGAAAGTCCTGGTCTTCGGAGTCCAGCAGGTCGAGGATCTGCGAGGCAAGGTAGCCATGCAGCGGGTCCGCCTCCCCGCCGGCACCGACGACGTGCTCTTGCGAGCGCCAGGCCTCGAACAGCACGCCGGTCACCCAGCCGCCGGTCACCTCCACCGCCCGCGCGGGATCTATGCCGGTGCGGCCAACCCCGGCCAGCGCCTCGGCCGCTTCCTCTGGGGTGAACGCCAGCGCGGCCTCGCCGACGGCCGCGACCTGGTCCGGGCCGGTGCCCGGCCCGAGGTCCAGCGGCACGTCGACCCGGCTGAGAAGCACGACGCGGGCCGACGGCGGCGCATACCGCACGAGACCGCTCATGACCGCGCGCCCTTCGTCGGCATCGTCAATCGCGAACTGCTCGAGGCCGTCGATGACCAGGAGCAGCGGCACCTCCCCGATCGCCTCGGCGAGCAGGCCAGCGACCTCGGCATGCGGGATGCGCGCGGCGAGCGCCGCGCCGACGACGCCCTGCGCGTCGGGCACCTGCCCCGCGATGGCGGCTTCGAGGTAGACCAGGAGGCGGCCCGGCGCGGTGTCGGTGCCGTCCAAGGTCAGCCAGGCGAGGGGACGGCCGAGCATCGTGGCCGCCTGCACCACGGCCGTGGTCTTGCCCGCCCCCGCCGTCGCCGTCACCCAGACCAGGCGGTGCCGGTCGACGAGCTGCGCGACGAGGCGCGCCACGCGGGCGCGCGGCACCAGCCGGTCCGCGAGCGGCGGGACTGCGAGCTTGCTATGTATGACGGCTGCCGGGGGCCGATTCTCAGGGCGCATGGCCGGTCACCCTCGACATGCGCGCCATCATACCGACCGATTTCGGCTCCGTTAACAGGCCATCGACCACGCTCGGGATCGGTGATGCACGGCCCCCTCTCCCATCCCGAGGAGCAACATGAACCGCTCGGACACCGCGCCTACCCCGCGGGTGGACCAGACGGTCTTCCGCGACGTGGTCGGCCACTTCACCAGCGGCGTCACCGTTATTACTACGCGCTGCGACAAGCAACGGTTCGGCGTCACCGCCAGTGCCGTGTCTTCGCTGTCGATGGATCCACCCATGCTCTTGGTGTGCTTGAACCGTCGGCTGCCCACCAACGACGCCGTCCGCTCCTCAGGCGTGTTCGCGGTCAACATCCTCTCGGAGGACCAGGCAGAGCTGGCGACCCAGTTCGCGACCAGTCATCCCGACAAGTTCCGCAACGTCGCCGTGCGGGAGGGCTCGCTCGGTGTCCCGGTCCTGGCCGACGCCCTCGCCTCGCTGGAGTGCTCCGTCCAGGAACTCGTCGACGTGGCGACGCACACCGTCTTCGTCGCCGAGGTGCGCACGGCCGGCGCCTCCCCCGGTAGCCCGCTGGCCTACTACCGCGGCAGCTTCGGTCGCTTCGCCGAGGCGCTGGATGACTCGGTGTACCGCGAGCTGCGCGAGCGCGTCCTCAGCCGCGTCGTGTCGCTCGGTGAGTCGATCACCGTCGAGGACATCGCCGCGCAGCTCGACGTCGGCCGGGCGCCGGTGTTCCGCGCCCTCCAACAGTTGCGTTCCGACGGGCTGTTGAGCCCGCACCCCGAGCGCGGCTTCACGGTTACGCCGATCACGGTCGGGACCGCCTGGGCGGCCTACGACGCGCGCGCGGCCATCGAGTGCGGCGCGATTGACCAGGTCGGCCGGTCACTCACGGCTGAGCAGCTGACGCGGCTGCGTGGCGCGGCCGAGGGCACCCGCCCGTGGATCCGCGGCGGCCGGTTCGTCGATGTCGACGGCTACGTGTCCGCCAACACGGCGTTCCACGAGACGCTCGTGGAGCTGGCCGCCAACCCCTCGCTGCTGACCGCGTACCGGCGGCTGGCCCTGCCGACGGTGATGTCACAGGCGCTGCACGGCGTGGAGGAGACCCTCGACCGTTTCACGGACGACCACGTCGCCATCGCCGAGCTGCTGCAGGCGGGCGACGTCGAGGGCACTCGGGCGCTCGTGCTCGAGCACACCGAGGCCGGCAAGGAACGCGTCCGCATCGCGATCACCGCGGCCGGGGGGCTCTTCTGATGACCACTCGCCAGTCGCCCGCCGCGGCGGTGCAAGGAGCGCTCGCCGCCCTCGCCGCGGGCCGGATGATCGTCGTCGTCGACGACCCCGATCGCGAGGACGAGGGCGATCTCGTCGTCGCCGCAGAGTGTTTGACCGCCGCGCAGATGGCCTTCATGGTCCGGCATGGCACCGGGATCGTCTGCACCCCCATGTCGGCGGAACGCGCCGACGAGCTGCGGCTGCCGCCGATGGTCGCGCACAACACCGACGCCCACGGCACCGCGTTCACCGTCAGCGTGGACCACGCGGGGGCGGGCACCGGCGTCTCGGCGGCCGACCGGACGGCCACCGTTCACGCGCTCGCTGCACCCGGCACCCGGCCGGAAGAGCTGCGCCGCCCCGGGCACGTCTTCCCGCTGCGCGCCCGCAACGGCGGTGTGCTCGTGCGCGCCGGGCACACCGAGGCCGCTGTCGACCTGACCACCCTGGCCGGGCTGTCAGGGGTCGGGGTCATCACCGAGATCACCGCCGACGACGGCACCATGCCGCGCGGGGGCGACATCGCGGCGTTCTCCCGGCAACACGGCCTGCCGCTGCTGACGATCGCCGACCTGGTCCGCTACCGGCGTACCACCGAGCGCCTCGTGGAGCAGGTCGCCACCTCCGTGATGCCGACCGCGTTCGGTACCTTCCGAGCCGTCGCCTACCGCTCCGCCCTGGACAGGAGCGAGCACCTGGTCCTGGTTATGGGCGACGTCGCGGCGGCCGGCCGGGCCCCGCGCGGAGCCCTAGTGCGCGTGCACAGCGAGTGCCTCACCGGCGACATCCTCGGCTCGTTGCGCTGCGACTGCGGCGGCCAGCTCGAGCAGGCACTACGCGCCATCGCCGACGAAGGCTGCGGGGCGCTGGTCTATCTGCGCGGCCACGAGGGCCGCGGCATCGGCCTGGCCAACAAGATCCGCGCGTACGCGCTCCAGGACGACGGGCTGGACACCGTCGACGCCAATACGGCACAGGGGCTCACCGCCGACTCGCGTAGCTACGGCGTCGGCGCCCAGATCCTGGCCGACCTCGGCGTCACCAGACTACGGCTGATCACGAATAACCCCGCCAAGTTCGGCGGCCTGGACGGCTACGGCCTGATCGTCGTGGACCGCGTCGCGCTCCCCGCCGTCGAGACGGAGCACAACGTGCGCTACCTGCGCACCAAGCGCGAGCGCATGGGCCACCGGCTCGAGCTCTCTGCGGACGCGGTCGCATGTTCCGGGCAGGGCTGAGGTCATGCCGGAGAGGCGGTGCCAGAGCTTCCTGTTGAGCGACAGATGGGTGCAGGCCGCCGAGAACGTCTCCGTCGACCTGGGCTTCCCGCTGGGCATCCGCGAGGTCGGCTCCCGCGAGAGGGACGGCGACTGGGAGTCATCCGCGGCATCGGCGATGCGGGATGCCTCCTCGTGCGACCGGATCGCCACATCGCGTGTCGGGCCCACGAGGCACCCGCCGATCCGGCGGCCGAACTGCGCCGGGTCCTTGTCACGGTGCTCTCTCTGCCCGATGCGGCCGGCTGAACCCCCCGTCCACGACAGACACCACCGTCACCCTCCGATCCGATCCGAGGAGAACTCCCCGTGCGCATCGCCAATCTCTCCGGCCGACTGGTCCTCATCGCCCCGGACGGCGCATCGGCCGTCGACGTCGAGCGAGCCAGCAACGGCCGGTTCAGCTCCGACCCGCAGGCCGTCTACGACGACTGGTCCACGTTCACCGGCTGGGCCGCCGGTGCCGACCTCTCAGGTGGCGTCGCGTTTGCTGCGGAGGACCTGGGTCCGCCGACGCCCCGCCCCCGGCAACTCTTCGCCATCGGCCTGAACTACCGGGAGCACGCCGCCGAGTCAGGGTTCGCGGTCCCCGACGCCCCGACGGTCATGTTCACCAAGTGGGCTTCATGCCTCACCGGGCCGGTCACCGAGGTCATCCTGCCCCAGGGGGGGCATACGGACTGGGAGGTCGAGCTGGTTGTAGTCATCGGCCGCCGGACTCAGGACGTGAGTGAAGCCCAGGCTTGGGACCACGTCGCCGGGCTGACCGTCGGTCAGGACCTCTCCGAGCGGATCACCCAGATGGCCGGCCCGTCGCCGCAGTTCAGCCTCGCCAAGTCGCTGCCCGGCTTCGGCCCGATGGGGCCGTGGCTGGTCACTCCCGATGAGCTCGACGACCCTGACGACCTCGAACTGGGTTGCTCGGTCAACGGCGAGCAGATGCAGAAGGGTCGCACCCGTGACCTGATCTTCTCAGTGCCGGCCATGGTCGCGGCGCTCTCCCGCGCCCTGCCGCTGCTGCCGGGCGACGTCCTGTTCACCGGCACGCCGTCCGGTGTGGGCATGGGCCGACAACCGCAACGCTGGCTTGCGCCCGGTGACGAACTGGTCAGCCGCATTTCCGGCATCGGTGAACTCCGCCAGCGATTCGTTGCTTCCGGCACCAGCACGAATTGACCAATTCGTTTCGCGAGAAGAGGAGTCCATCGTCATGGCCCTGCACCGTCTCACCTCGGTCACCATCGGCGTACCGAACGTGGCGGAGACCGCCGCCTACTACACCGAGTTCGGGCTGACTCCGGAACCGGACGGCTGGTTCAGCACCCAGGACGGCGGCCGCCAACTGCGCATCGTTCAGGCGCCCACCCGCCGACTGATGGAGCTGCACGTCGGCGCTGACCACCCCGACGACATCGGCCGGGTCGCCGACGGGCTGCGGCGCCTGGGCATCGATGCGACCCGCGATCCCGAGCGCGTCACCGCGGTGGAGAAGGCCACCGGCGTGCGGGCCACCGTGGAGGTCGCGCCCCGGCTGAACCAGGCAGCCGTGGCGGCCACTGCATACAACGGGCCTGGTCGGGTGGAACGCCCGGGCGCCCGGGCGCCGGGCGTGCTGCGCACGGAGCGGGTCCGGCCCCGGAAACTGGGACACACCGTGCTAGGGACAACGGACCTGGCCGTCACCCGCACGTTCTTCATCGACGGCCTCGGGTTCAAACTCAGCGACGCAATCGCCGACCACGGGGTCTTCATGCGCTGTTCCACGGATCACCACAACGTACTGGTCCTGAAGGCCCCGGTGACCTTCCTGCACCACACGTCATGGCAGGTCGACGACATCGACGAGGTGGGCCGCGGCGCGGCCACGATGCTGGAAGGCCATCCGGAACGGCACGTGTGGGGCCTCGGCAGGCACCACGCCGGCTCGAACTTCTTCTGGTACCTGAAGGACCCCGCCGGCAACTTCAGTGAGTACTACTCCGACATGGACTGCATCGTCGATGACCAGTTGTGGACGCCGGAGACACTTGAGGGAGCCAAGGGCCTGTTCAACTGGGGGCCCCCGCCGCCCCCCTCGTTCCTCAAGCCGGAGGACCTCGGCGCCCTCATGACCGGCGCCCACAGCTGCTGACACTTCTGGCCACGTTCGTCCCGGCCGCGCACCCATCGTGACGGCGGGGGTGCCGGGCCGGGTGAGATCGCTCACCAGCGGTTCCGTGCCGTCGGCCGTACCGTTCGGCTTTCCCACGAACGGTACGGCCGAACCGGGCTGAGGTGGCCAGAGCCGATGGCAGCTATGAGAAAACTGCTACGGAACTCATCGAAGTGTCTCCCGCGTCTCACCGGCGTCGGCCCCGGCATGGACCACGTCGCGCCAGTTCTTGAGCATGAAGTAGGCCGAGACCAGCATCGAGTGGGCCACTTCGACCTGGGCGCGGGCCATGCCGCGGCGGCTGCTGAGCCAGCCGCGCTGGGCGCCCCGGTAGTTCTTGCCTTTCATCCGGCCACCGAGTCGGCGGCCTCGATCAGCATCGAGGTCAGCCACTTGTTGCCGTGCTGCTGCTCCGGCCCGCTTGCGCTTATCGGCCGACTCGTGCACCCCCGGCGCCAGGCCGGCCCAGGAGACCAGGTGCGCCGCGCAGGGGAAGCGGGAGGACATGTCCCCGCTCGGAGTCCGCCCGTAGCGTCTGGTCACGTGACACAGCGGCTGACGGCTGACACGAGCGTGAGGCGATCAGCTACAACCGACAATGTCCAACGATTCGACCAACAGATCTCAAACCGCCTTCGCCGATCATGCCCAGGTAATCTTATCTGAAGCCTTCACATTAGACGCCATCAATGCCGTCTAATGCCTTCACTCCAGACGGCACGCATGCTACCTTCGGGGGTAGCTCGGGCCCCGCTTTGCGGGGCCCATCGGCGTTTC
Organism: Blastococcus saxobsidens; assembly: GCF_010682065.1. Lineage (GTDB taxonomy): Bacteria > Actinomycetota > Actinomycetes > Mycobacteriales > Geodermatophilaceae > Blastococcus > Blastococcus saxobsidens_B. The sequence goes on along the minus strand of NZ_JAAGWG010000016.1, from coordinate 9,159 downwards.
TAGGGGTGACTTGTTGGTCATTGTTGGGTGGCGTTGGAAATGCGCGGAGGAATGAAGGTCTACGCCGGTTCGCCGGCCGCGGCCCGGCAGTACTTGGAGGCCGGCTGCGGCCGGGCGGATGACTACTACCTGGCCGAGGGAACCGGGTTCGCCCGCCGCTTCACCGCCGCCGAGGGAGGCGTGCGGGAGTTGCCGCCGCTGACCGGCGATACCTACGAGACGTGGGTCGCCGGCCACGACCCGGCGACTGGGGAACCACGCGGGCAGCTGCGCACCGACGGGCACGCGGTCCGGTTCGTCGAGGTGGTGGTCAACGGCCCGAAGACCTGGTCCCTGGCGGCCGCCCTGCACCCGGACATCGCTGCGGCGTACGAGGCCGCGCAGGACCGCGCCGCTGAACAGATCATCGGCTGGCTGGCGGAGCACGCCACTACCCGGGTCGGGCCGCGGGGCGGGCAGGTGCAGGTGCCGCTGGAGGTGCTGGAGGCGGTGACGGTGCGGCACTACACCTCCCGCGCGCAGGACCCGCACCGGCATCTGCACCTGCAGCTGCTGGCGCGGGTGTTCGCCGCCGGGAAATGGCGGGGCCTGCACACCGTCGGTGTCCGGGATTCGCTGAATGCGATCAACGGGATCGGGCACGCCGCGATGGCCTGTGATCCGGAATTGAACACCGCGTTCGCCGCGCACGGCTACACAAAGGACACCACTGGAGAAATCCGGGAGCTCTCCGAGTACGTCGGCCCGTTCAGCGCGCGGCACGCGCAGATCGCCCGGAATGTGGACCGCTACGAACGGGAATGGACCGCCGCGCACCCCGGCGAACACCCCGGCCCGGCGCTGCGCCGCGCGTGGGACACGCGGGCGTGGGCTGACGGGCGCCCGGACAAGGTCACCCCGCAGCCCGGAACGAAGCTGGAGGAACGCTGGCAGGCCGAGTTCGACGCCCTCGGCTACCGGCCCCGCGACCGCCCCGTCGCACTGCGCCCGACGCCGATCGGGGCCCTGGATCGACCGGCGGCGGTGGAGCGGGTGCTCGCGAGGCTGGCCGCCGGCCGCTCGGCGTGGAACACCGCGGATATCCGCGGGGAGGCCGAACGGCTGATCGCCGCCGCCGGTGTCGTGACCGACGCGGCGGTGCGCAATGAGCTGGCCGAGGACCTCACCGCCCGCACCATGGGCCGGTGCGTGCCGCTGCTGGATCGGGACGGGGCGCCCGAGCACATCCGGGCCTGGACCTCAGGCCCGGTGCTCGCCGTCGAGGCCGACCTCACCGCCCGGCTGGCCTCCCGCGCTACCGACCGGGCGGCCGGCGTCCGGGGCCCCGACCCGACACCGCCTGTCAGCGTCGCAGCCAGTGCCACCCGGCTGGATCCCGGACAGGCGGCGGCGGTCGCCGCGCTCGCCGGCCAGCGGCGCCTGGTCGTGATCGAGGGCGCGGCCGGCGCTGGCAAGACCACGACCCTCGCCGCCACCAGGACCCTGCTCGCCGAGCAGGGCCGCCGGCTGGTGGTCGTCACCCCGACGCTGAAGGCGGCCAAGGTCGCCGGCGCGGAGGTCGGCGCGGTCACCGGGTCGGCGGCCCGGCTGGCCTTCGAGTACGGCTGGCGCTGGAATGCCGACGGCGCCTGGACCCGCCTCGCCGTCGGCCATCCCGACCCGGTCACCGGCCGCGCCTATGCCGGACCGGCCGACGGGGCGCGGCTGCGGGCCGGTGACCTCCTCGTGGTGGACGAGGCGGGCATGCTGGATCAGGACACCGCCCGGGCCCTGCTGACGGTCGCCGACGAGTGCCGGGTGCACGTCGGCCTGCTCGGTGACCGGCATCAGCTCGCGGCGGTCGGTCGCGGTGGTGTCCTGGACCTCGCCGCGGCCCAGGTCGACCCGACCGAGCACCTGACATTGGTGGGGGTGCACCGCTTCACCCGCACCGACGCCATGGGCCGCACCACGACACCGGACACCGACTACGCCGACCTGACCCTCGCGATGCGCACCGGTGAGAAGCCGGGGAAGGTGTTCGACGCGCTGCTGGCCCGCGGGCAGATCCGGCTGCACCCCGACGCCGAGGCGCTGCGGGAGGCGCTGGCCGCCGGCGCGGCCGACTGCTACACCGCGGGGGAGCGGGTGGCCGTGGTGGTCGCCACGCGTGAGCAGGCGACCGCCCTCAATGCCGCCATCCGGGACCGGCTGGTCACCGAAGGCCGGGTCGACGACCGGCGCGTGGTGGTCACCGGGGGCGGGGAGCGGATCGGCGTCGGCGACCGGATCGCCACCCGCCGCAACGACCGCGACCTGCAGGTCGCCAACCGCGACGTGTGGATGGTCACCGGCGTCGACCGGGACGGCGGGCTGCTCGTCACCCCCGACGGCGAACCGCATGTCACCCCCGCCGACGGCGTGCTCGGCTCTGTCACCCCCGCCGTCACCCCGCCCGGGACAGGGGTGCGGGTGCTGCCCGCCGACTACGTCACCGCGCACGTGGAACTGGCCTATGCAACCACCGCGCACGGGGCCCAAGGCGACACCGTGACCGCCGCGCACCTGGTGGTCGGCGAGGACACCGGCGCGGCGGCGGCCTACGTCGGGATGACCCGCGGCCGTACCGCCAACACCGCCCACCTCGTGGCGGCCGACCCCGCCGATGCGCGGGAGCAGTGGCTCGCGGTCTTCGCCCGCGACCGCGCCGATCTCGGCCCGGCGCACGCCGCCCGGCTGGCCGCGGCCGAGGCCACCCGGTACGCCCAGCAGCGCCCGCTGGAGCAGGCGCTCGCCGAGCTGCACTCGGCGTGGACGGCCGAGCAGCGCTGCCTGGACCGGCTCGCCCACGACCTGCCGTGCCGGGACGCGCTGCGCCAGATCGTCGCGCTCGAGTCCGCCCACGCCGACCGGGCCGCCGCGCTCACCGATGCATATCGGCAGACAGGAATCGACGCCCGCCACGCCACCGCGCGGGCCGACGCCAGCGGCGCGCTCGTCACCGCCGAAACCGACCGGATCCGCGACACGCTGCTCGGCAGCTGGGACGCCGCGCGTGACGCCGCCCGCGACGCCGCGCAGATCCTGCTCGACGGTCCCGGCCGGCTCCAACTCCGGCGGGCGGCGGTGAACCGGGCCCGCGAGCAGCTCACGGACTGGGCGGACGCCTGGCGGCCCTACCTGCCCGCGATACCCACCGACCCGCAGCAGATCGCGCGCCTGGCTGACCGGGCCGACGACCGACCCCGGCTATGGACCGCCTTCGATTCCTACGCCCGCCACCATGCCGAACACGCCCACCCGGAGCACGCGCAGCTGCACGCGACCGCAGCCACCGCCCAGGAGACCCACCGGCACGCCGGGGCCGCGGTGGCCGACGCCCGCCGTCAGCACGAGAACCGGCTCGCCCGCTTCGGATCTCTCGCCTGGACCCTCGACCCGGCGGAGCGACTGTCCGACGCCGACCGGGACATCGCCGCCACTCAGGCAGAACTGGCCGCCATCCGAGCTCGCATCGCGCGCCTGACGGCCGAGCCGGCCCTCCTCGCCCAGCCGGTCAACCACCTCGTCCACGAGCGGGACAGGTGGCGGGCCCGCCACGACCACGAGCTCGCCACCACCCAGACACCCGCCTCCCTGTCGGCGCAGTCGCAGCTGGTCGTCCGACCGCCGCGCCCCGAGGACTTCCGACGGCTCGCACTACATCCCGACGCGGGCCTGGGGATGCCTCGGTGAATCCCCAGGGAGACGGGAGCAGGAAGACAAGTCCCATTCGCGGTGTCAGCGTTCGGGTCAGCAGACCAGCCGAGACTGCGCTGGCCAGGGCCAGATTCACGACCAGGGAAGGCGATGAGCGGTGGCGTCGATCGCAAGGCGGCCTGACGGCACATACCGGCCGCGGTACCGGGACGAGAACGGCAAGGAGCACGCCCGCCACTTCAAGCGCAAGGTCGACGCCCAGCGGTGGCTCGACGAACAGACCGCGGCGTTAGTGCGCGGTGACTGGGTTGACCCGAAGAGGGGCCGGAGCACCTTCCGTGCCTACGTTGCGACTTGGCTGCCGGCGCAGCCGCTACGGGACTCGTCCCGCCGGGCCTACGACTCCTATCTGCGGAATCATCTGTTGCCCACCTTCGGGGACAAGCGGCTGTCGGCAGTCACGCGAACTCAGGTGCTTGCATTCCGTCGCGGGATCGAGGCGAAGCTGTCGCCGACGACGAGTCGGCAGATGATGGCGCTGCTGGCCGGCATCTTCGCCGACGCCGTCGAGGACGGGTTCCTCGCCAAGTCACCGTGCCGGGACACCGTCCCGCCCCGGCCGCACCGGGAGAAGGTCGTCCCCTTGACGGTCGAGCAGGTCGCAGCCTTGGTCGACGCCGCGCCCGACCGGTACCGCGCCCTCGTCGTCCTGGGCGCGGGCTGTGGCCTCCGGCTCGGAGAGGCACTGGGCCTCAAGGTGAGCAGGGTCCGGTTCCTCGAGCGGGAGCTGGACGTCCTCGAGCAGCTGACGCTGGTGCCGGGGGCGCCGCCGAAGCTCGCACCGCCGAAGACCCGCGGAAGTATCCGCACTGTGCCACTGGCCGACGTAGTCGCCTCGGCGCTGGCCGAGCACCTGGCGGGCTTCCCGGCCGGAGCGGACGACCTCGTCTTCCGGTCGCGCACCGGCGGCCCGATCTGGGCCAACACCTTCAACAACTCGGTGTGGCAGCCGCTCCGCAAGCGCGCCGGCCTCCCGACCGCTCGGTTCCACGACCTGCGGCACTTCACCGCCTCGGCGCTGATCCGCTACGGGGAGTCGGTGAAGACCGTGGCACACGTCCTGGGCCACGCGGACGAGACGGAAACCCTGCGGACCTACTCGCACCTGTGGCCCGACGCGGACACCCGAACCCGTGCGGCTGTCGACGCGGCATTCGCGCCATCTGCGGACTCCGTGCGGACTGAGGGGGTCGCATACCTGCGCTGACCTGCGGAAAGAGGCTGGGAGCGCGTCATCCCGGACATCACCCGCCGGCACATGGCCGTCAACATCCGGAAGTTCGTGCTGCAGGCGCACAGCCTCGACGAGCTGGTGGCGCTGGGCACGCTGACCGGGCAGGCGTCCCGCTTCCTGGAGGCCGCCGTCGCATCTGGCTTGAACATCCTCGTCTCCGGCGGCACCCAGGCCGGGAAGACGACGCTGCTCAACTGCCTGTGCGCCGCCGTGCCCGCGCGCGAGCGGGTGATCACCTGCGAGGAGGTCTTCGAGCTGCGGGTGCCGCTGCCCGACGTCGTCTCGATGCAGACCCGCCAGCCCAACCTCGAGGGCGCCGGAGAGATCCCGCTGCGCCGGCTGGTGAAGGAGGCGCTGCGCATGCGGCCCTCCCGCATCGTGGTCGGCGAGGTGCGGCAGGAGGAGTGCCTCGACCTGCTCATCGCGCTCAACTCCGGCCTGCCGGGCATGTGCACGCTGCACGCCAACAGCGCCCGCGAAGCCGTGGTGAAGATGTGCACCCTGCCGCTGCTGGCCGGGGAGAACATCGGGACGTCGTTCGTCGTGCCGACCGTCGCCTCCAGCGTCGACCTGGTGGTGCACGCCGCCACCGACGCCGAGGGCCGCCGGCGGGTGCGGGAGATCGTCGCGCTGCCCGGCCGGGCGGAGGACGGCGTCGTCGAGACCGCCGACGTGTTCACCACCCGCGAGGGCCGGCTGGTGCGCGCCGACGGCTATCCGCCGCACGCCGATCGCTTCGCCGCCGCCGGGTTCGACCTGCCGGCGCTGCTGGCGTGACGGGGCAGCCGAGATGACCGAGTCCGGGGCCCTCCTCGGCCTGCTGCTCGGGGTGGGCCTGCTGCTGGTCTGGCGCAGCGGGTCGCGGGCCCCGAAGCGGCGCACCGACCCGCGGCGCCCGGGCCGGCGCCAGCAGCTGCTCGCCGCAGCCGGGCTCACCGGCATCAACGGCGCCCAGCTGCTCGCGCTGCAGGTCGGCGCGGGGCTGCTGGTGTTCGTCGTCGTCCTGCTCAGCACCGCCACGGTCACCGTCAGCATCGCCTTCGGGCTGTTCGGCTTCCTGCTGCCCCACGTGCAGGTGCGCCGGCTGGCCGGCAAGCGCCGGGCGGACCTGCGGGAGGTGTGGCCCGAGGTCGTCGACAACCTGGCGTCGGCCGTCCGCGCCGGGCTGTCGCTGCCCGAGGCGCTGGGGGCGCTCTCCACCCGGGGGCCGGAGGTGCTGCGCCCGCCGTTCGCCCGGTTCGCCGGTGAGTACCGCTCCAGCGGCCGCTTCAGCGCGGCGCTGGACCGGCTCAAGGACGACCTGGCCGACCCGGTGGGCGACCGCATCGTGGAGACGCTGCGGGTGGCCCGCGAGGTCGGCGGCAGCGACCTGGGCCGGGTGCTGCGGACGCTGTCGACGTTCCTCCGGGAGGACGCCCGCGCCCGCGCCGAGCTGGAGACGCGGCAGGGCTGGGTCGTGCAGGCCGCCCGGCTGGCGATCGCCGCGCCGTGGATCGTCCTGCTGCTGCTGGCCACCCAGTCCACGACGCTGGCCGCCTACGACTCGGCCCTGGGGACGGCGATCCTCGTCGGTGGGGGAGCGGTCTGCCTGGTGGCCTACCGGCTGATGCTGCGGATCGGGCGGCTGCCCGAGGACGTGCGGGTGCTCCAATGAGCGCGGGCATGGTGGGGATGCTGCTCGGGCTGGTGGCGGCGACCGGCCTGCTGCTCGCGCTCACCTACGCGCCGCCGTTCCGCTCGGTCCGCCTGGTCGACCGGCTCGCGCCCTACGTGCACGACACCCCGCCGCCGTCCCGGCTGCTGGGTACGGCCACGGAACCTGGGTTGCTCACCGCCGTGCTCCGGATCGCCGGCCCGTCCATCGGCAACGGCGCCCGCATCGTCGACCGGTTCCTCGGCGGGCGGGCGGCGGTGCGCCGTCGGCTCGACGCGCTCGGTGGCGAGCTGACCGTCGAGGACTTCCGCATCGAGCAGGTGGTGTGGGGCGGGCTGGGCCTGCTGGCGGCCGCCGTCGTCGCCACCGTGGGGTCGGTCGCCGCAGGCGACCTCAACGTGCTCTCCGCCGGGCTGCTGTGCGTCGCCGGCCTGGTCGGCGGCGTGCTGGGCCGTGACTGGTGGCTGACCCAGCAGGTCGAGCGCCGGGAGGAGCTGCTGCTCGCCGAGTTCCCGGTGGTCGCCGAGCTGCTGGCGCTGGCGGTGACGGCGGGGGAGAGCCCGACGGCGGCCATCGCCCGGGTGACCCGGCTCTCCGGCGGCGAGCTGGCGCGCGAACTCGGCGCCGCGCTCGGCCGCGCCCGCGCCGGCGTCCCGCTGGTCGACGCCCTCCAGCAGGTGGCCGACCGGACGTCACTGGACCCGCTGGCCCGGTTCATCGACGGCCTGCTCGTGGCCATCGAGCGCGGCACCCCGCTGGCCGAGGTGCTGCGCGCCCAGGCCGCCGACGTCCGGGAGGCCGGCAAGCGCCGGCTGCTCGAGGCCGGCGGGCGCAAGGAGATCGCCATGATGGTGCCGGTCGTCTTCCTGGTGCTGCCGGTCACCGTCCTCTTCGCCCTGTTCCCGGGCCTGATCAGCATCGTCTCGCTCTCGCAATGAGCGGAACCAGAAAGGACCGACCCATGCGCGCCTACGCGTACCTGTTCGCCACCCTGTCGGCGCTCGCCGACCGGGTCCGGGGCGAGGATCCCGAGCGGGGTGACGTGCCGGGCTGGGTGATGATCACCGTGATGACGGCGGCCCTGGTGCTCGCCATCCTCATCCCGTTCCGCGAGGCCATCACCGAGGCGGTCTCCAACGCGCTGACCTCCGTCACCGGCGCTGGTGGATAAGAGAGGACCTCGCTGCCCCCCACCGCTCGCAGGCTCGCGGCGGGCCCCTGCACCGAGGCCGTTCCAGCAGCTCCGCGAGGGGGACGACGGCGAGCGGGGTGCCGCCGTCGTCGACTTCGTCATGGTCTCGATGCTGATCGTGGCGCTGCTGCTGGCGGTGCTGCAGGTGGCGGTCTACGTGCACGTGCGCAACGTCGTCACCGCCAGCGCACAGGACGGGGCTCGGTACGCGGCCAACGCCGACGTCGACTCGGCCTCCGGCGCGGACCGCACCGTACAGGTCGTGGCGTCGGCGACCTCGGTGCAGACGGCGCAGGGGTTGTCCTGCACGTCGGGGGAGGAACCGGACCCCAGCGGGGCCACTCTGGTGGTGGTCCGCTGCACCGGCTCGGTGCCCTCGCTGCTGGCGGCGCTGGGCAACGTGCTGCCGCTGGAGGTCACCGGCCGGGCGCTCAAGGAGGGCTCGTGAGGTGGCTGCGGGCCCGGCTCGGAATGCTCGCCGAGGAGCGGGGCTCGGCACTGGTGGAGTTCGTGTTCATCGCGCTGGTCGTGTTCGTGCCGCTGGTCTACATCGTGGCCGGGTTCTCGGCCGTGCAGCGCGGGGTGTTCGCCTCGCAGGCCGCGGCCCGGGAGGCAGGCCGGGCGATGGGCACCGCGCCGGACCCGGTGACCGGGCAGGAGCGGGCGCTGCGGGCGGCGCAGCTGGCGGTGGAGGACCAGTCGGTCGACGTCACCGACATGCGGCTGGCCTACGCGCCGGCCGGTTCCGACTGCGACGCCGCGGGCAGCTACACCCCGACGCTGGCGCCGGGGGAGGAGTTCTCGGTGTGCGTGACCGTGACGGTGCGGATCCCGCTGCTGCCGGAGTTCATCGACGCCAACACCGCGACCGGCCAGTTCGTCGTCGAGCGAGACCGCTACGTCGACGGCTGACCCCGAGATCTCCTCGAACAGCGTCGAACGCTCACTGGTGGCAGGCGACGTACCAAGCGCCCGCCGCCTGCCACCCACGCTTCAGCGGCTCGGTACGCCGTTGTCGCATGCCAGCATGCAGGCGCACCTGGCCCTGTCGCGAGGGTCTTCGAAGACCGGGTACTCCCCGGGCGCGCGCTCGGCATCGTTGCCGAACTGTGCGTCGATCTCGCGCGCGACTGTGGTGTCCCCGCATTCGTCGAGGATGACCCACCTGTCGATCTTGGTCTGCTTGTCCATGTCACTCCTTGCGTCGTTGCGCCCACCACCCGGTGAGTCGTCGTGACGGTGTTCGGCTTGTCGGCGCACCGCACTAGGTGTACTGACCCGCTGCGTTGTTGACGCGGTCGATGGGTGAGCGTCCGCCGATGCCCAGGTGGGGCCGGTTCA
>NZ_JAAGWG010000015.1 GCF_010682065.1 Blastococcus saxobsidens | reverse complement strand
GGTCGGCTTCCGCGCCGCGGTCCGCTCCTCGCTCGCTGGCGCTCGCTGCGATGCTCCCGCGGCTGTCAGCCGACGATCGCCTCGGCGAACGCGCGGGGCTCGAAGGGCGCCAGGTCGTCCGGGCCCTCGCCGAGGCCGATGAGCTTCACCGGGATGCCCAGCTCCTGCTGCACCCGGACGACGATGCCGCCCTTGGCAGTGCCGTCGAGCTTGGTGAGGACGACACCGGTGACCGTGACCGCCTCGGTGAACACTCGGGCCTGCACGACGCCGTTCTGCCCGGTCGTGGCGTCGAGGACGAGCAGCACCTCGGTGACCGGCGACTGCTTCTCCACGACCCGCTTGACCTTGCCCAGCTCGTCCATCAGGCCGGACTTGGTGTGCAGCCGCCCGGCGGTGTCGACGACGACGGTGTCGACCTCGGCCTCCACGCCGGTGCGCACCGCCTCGAACGCCACCGCCGCGGGGTCACCGCCCTCCTTGCCACGGACGGTCAGCACGCCCACCCGCTCGCCCCAGGTCTCCAGCTGGTCGGCCGCCGCGGCGCGGAAGGTGTCGGCGGCGCCGAGGATCACGCTCTTGCCGTCCCCGACGAGCACGCGGGCGATCTTGCCGACCGTCGTCGTCTTGCCCGCGCCGTTGACCCCGACGACGAGCACGACGCCGGGGCGCCCCTCGTGCCGGTCGGTGCCGAGCGTGCGGTCGAGGTCGGGGCCGAGGACGGCGGTCAGCTGGTCGACCAGGAGCTCCCGCAGCTCGTTCCCGGAGGCGGTGGCCAGCACCATCGACCGGGTGCGCAGCCGCTCGACGATCTGGGTGGTGGCGGCGATGCCGATGTCGGCGGCCAGGAGGGTCTCCTCGATCTCCTCCCAGTCGTCCTCGGTCAGCTTCTCCCGGGCCAGCACGGTGAGCAGGCCGCGGCCCAGCGAGGACTGCGAGCGCGCCAGGCGCGAGCGCAGCCGCACCAGCCGGCCGGCCGACGGCAGCGGTGAGTCGAAGACCAGACCCGGCTCCGGCTCGGCCGGGGGCAGCTCGACCGTCGGCGGGGCGTCGGGGACGACTGCGTCGGGCTGGTCGGTCTGCGTCCCCAGCCCCGAGGCCGTCGAGCCGACGGGCCGTCGCGGCTCGGCAGGGGGCGCCGGGCGCGGCCGGGTCAGCGTCGTGCCGGTTGCGGCGTCGTCGTCCAGGCGCATCGTCCGCCGGCCGCGGCTGGCGAGCAGGCTGATCCCGGTGATCAGCGCTACGACGAGGATCCCGATCGCGATCAGCACGAATTCCATGCCGACCAGTCTCCCAGCCCCGTACGGGTGGCGGCGGCCGGGACACCGGGAGCCGTCGCGGGGCCGGTAGGCCAGGCTGTCCCCATGCCGCACACCGACCGGACAGCCCCGGCCCTCCTCCTCGGACCGCTGCTGCGGCACGTCGACCCCGTCTCGGCGACGCTCTGGGTGGAGGTCGACCGGCCGTGCGAGGTGACCGTCCTGGACCGCCGGGCGCACACGTTCTCCGTCGCCGGGCACCACTACGCGCTCGTCGTCGTGGAGGACCTGGAGCCGGGCAGCGTCACCCCCTACGAGGTCCACCTGGACGGCGTGCGGGTCTGGCCGCCCGCCGAGTCGGAGTTCCCGCCCAGCCGCATCCGGACACCCGGCGGTGAGGGCGCCTTCCGGCTCGCCTTCGGTTCGTGCCGGTACGCCAGCCCCTACACCGTCGAGGACTCCGAGGGCATCCCGCCGGACGCGCTGGACCTGTACGCCAAGCGGATCGCGGCCCAGCCGGAGGACCGGTGGCCCGATGCCCTCGTGCTCCTCGGTGACCAGGTGTACGCCGACGAGCTCACCGAGAAGACGAAGTCGCTGCTGCACCGCCTGCGCGACCGCCGCACCGAGCAGCGCTCGCCGGACGACCAGGTGGCGGACTTCGAGGAGTGCACCCGCCTCTACTACGAGTCCTGGCAGGACCCGCAGGTGCGGTGGCTGCTGTCGACCATCCCGTCGTCGATGATCTTCGACGACCACGAGATGATCGACGACTGGAACACCTCGGCCGCCTGGCGGGCCACGGCGTCCCAGGAGCCCTGGTGGCAGGGGCGGATCACCGGCGGCCTGGTCAGCTACTGGGTCTATCAGCACCTGGGCAACCTGAGCCCGGGCGAGCTGGCGGAGAACAAGACCTGGCAGGCGATCGGTGACCTGAGCGCCGACGACCCCGAGCGGGACGCCGAGCCGCTGCTGCGCGCGATGGCCGAGCTGGCCGACGCCGAACCGGCGACGATCCGGTGGAGCTTCGTGCGGCACTGGGGCGACGTGCGGCTGATCATGGTCGACAGCCGGGCCGGCCGGGTGCTGGAGGAGCAGCACCGCCGGATGCTCGACGAGGACGAGTTCGCCTGGGTCGAGGGCGCCATGCGCCGCGCGGTGGACGAGGGCGTGGAGCACGTCGTCGTCGGCACCTCACTGCCCTGGCTGCTCCCGCACGCGATCCACAACCTGGAGCGGTGGAACGAGACGCTCAACGTGCGCCACCACGGCAAGCTCCGCGGGCGGCTCGCCGAGAAGGTGCGGCAGGGCGCGGACCTGGAGCACTGGTCGGCCTTCGGGCACTCGTTCGAGCGGCTGGGCGCGGCACTGACCGCGGTGGCCCGCGGTGAGCACGGCCGGGCACCGGCGACGGCGCTGGTCCTCTCCGGCGACGTCCACCACGCCTACGCGGCCGAGCTGGTGCACCCCGGGGGGCTCGAGGCCCGGGTGCACCAGCTCACCGTCTCCCCGCTGCACAACCAGGCACCGCACCCGATCCGGGTCGGCTTCAAGATCGGCTGGAGCCGGGCGGCGCGCCGGTGGACGGAACGCCTGGCCCGCATGGTCAAGGCCGAGCCCACCGAGCTGGAGTGGGAGAAGAAGGCCGGGCCGTTCTTCGGCAACCAGATCGGCGAGCTGGTGCTGAGCGGCCGGGAGGCGCGGTTCCTGCTGTCGGTGTCGGAACAGGGCGACGAGCATCTGCGCCAGGTGCTCGACGAGCCACTCTCCGACGCCTGAGAAGGTGGCGCTGTGACGAAGCCGGCCCCCGGTCCCGACCAGCCGCCGATCCCGGTGCGGCTGGTCACCTTCAACACCCACCACGGCGTGGGCGAGGACGACCGGCACGACCTGCCGCGGCTGGCCCGGCTGCTGGCCTCGGTCGACGCCGACGTGATCTGCCTGCAGGAGGTGGACCGGCGGTACGGGGCGCGCAGCGAGGACGTCGACCAGGCGCTGCTGCTCTCCCGCGCGCTGGACATGCAGCTGGCGTGGGGACCGGCCATCGAGGAGGAGCGCCCGGGCGACCAGCCGCCCCGCCAGTACGGCAACGCCCTGCTGTCCCGGCTGCCCATCCTGATCAGCGATGTGCACCGGCTGCCCGGCGGCGGGGAGCCGCGCAGCGCGCTGCGCACGATGGTGGAGCTCGACGGCGGCGCGCTGTGGATCACCGCCACCCACCTGACCACCCGATCGGCGCAGGAGCGGGCCGCCCAGGTCTCGGCCATCGCCGGGCTGCACACCGAGCCGATGGACACCGGCGTCCTGGTCGGTGACTTCAACACCGAGCCCGACGCCCCGGAGCTGGACGTGCTGCGGCAGCGGTTCACCGACGCCTGGCAGCTCGCCCGCGCCCGCGACGACCAGGCCGGCTGGAAGTTCTGGCAGACCGACGCCGGGAACACCCACCCGGCACGGTCCCCGCACCGGCGCATCGACCAGGTGTGGGTCTCCTCGGGGGTCTCCGTCGCCGGGGCCTACGTCCTGGACGCCGAGGGAGCCTCGGACCACCTGCCGGTCGTCGTCGACCTCGAGGTCCGCAGCGGCGTCTAGGCGGAGGCCGTCTCGAGCTCCCGGAGCCGCTGGCTGATGACGCCGGTGATGCCGTCGCCGCGCATGCTCACGCCGTAGAGCGCGTCGGCGATCTCCATCGTCCGCTTCTGGTGGGTGATGATGATCAGCTGCGACGTCGACCGCAGCTGCTCGACCAGCACCAGCAGCCGGCCCAGGTTCACGTCGTCCAGCGCGGCCTCGACCTCGTCGAGCACGTAGAACGGCGACGGGCGGGCGCGGAAGATCGCCACGAGCAGCGCGACGGCGGTCAGCGACCGCTCCCCACCGGAGAGCAGCGACAGCCGCTTGACCTTCTTGCCCGGCGGGCGGGCCTCGACCTCGACGCCGGTGGTCAGCATGCTGTCGGGCTCGGTGAGCACCAACCGGCCGGCGCCACCCGGGAAGAGGGTGGCGAACACCTGCTCGAACTCCCGGGCGACGTCGGCGAAGGCCTTGGCGAACACGTCGTGGATCCGGTCGTCGACCTCGCGGACGACGGTGAGCAGGTCCTTGCGGGTGCTCTTGAGGTCCTCGAGCTGGGTGGCCAGGAAGGTGTGCCGCTCCTCCAGGGCCGCGAACTCCTCCAGCGCCAGCGGGTTGACCTTGCCCAGAGTGGCGAGGTCGCGTTCGGCGCGGGCCACGCGGCGCTCCTGCACGGCGCGTTCGTAGGGCACCGGGTCCGGCGCGGGCTCCCCCTTCGCCTCCGCCTCGGCCTCCTGCTGCGGCGACGGCGGGACGAGCGCGGCCGGGCCGTACTCGGCGAGCAGCGTGGGCAGGTCGACGCCGTACTCCTCGGCGGCCTTGGCCTCCAGCGACTCGATCCGGTAGCGCTGCTCGGTGCGGGCCACCTCGTCGCGGTGCACCTCGTCGGTGAGCCGGTCGAGCTCGGCGGTGGCGGCGCGGACCCGGCTGCGCACCTCGAGCAGCTCGGCCTCCGCACCGCTGCGGGACGTCGCCAGGGCGTCGCGCTCGGCCGCGGCGCGCGCCAGCGAGGAGCCCAGCGCCGTCAGGGCTGCCTCGGCGTCCTGGCGGACCGCCGCGGCGACCTGGGCGCCACGGATCCGGGCCACCCGGGCCGCGGCGGCCCGCTCGCGCGCGGCCCGCTCCTGCCGGGCCTGGCGGCGCAGCGAGTCGGCGCGGCCCTGCAGGGCGCGGGCCCGCTCCTCCGCCGTCCGCACGGCGAGGCGCGCCTCGGTCTCGGCCTGCCGGGCCGCGGCCACCTCGGCGCGCAGCCGGTCACGTTCCTCGGTGGGCGGCTCCTCGGCCACCGGCGCGGCCTCGGCCTGCGCCAGCTCGGCCTCCAGCCGGGTGAGCGACTCCTGGACCTGCTCCAGCGACTGCTCGGCCCGGACCCGCGCGGCCAGCGAGCGCTCCGCCTCCGACGCCGCCGACCGAGCCGCGGCACCCAGCTCGGCGAGCGCGGCCGCCTCGGCCGACCGGCTGCGGTCGGCGGCCTGCCGCGCGGCCATGGCCGTCTCGACGTCGGCCGAGCGGTCGCGGGCCTCGCTCCGGGCGGCGGCCAGCCGCTCGGCGAGCTCGGCGGCCCGGTCGACGGCGGCGACGAGCTCGGCGGCCGCCTCGTCCACGCGGGCGCGCAGCTCCAGGTTGGACGGCGCGTCGGTCGAGCCGCCCACCGCCCAGTCGGCACCGAGCAGGTCGCCGGTCGCGGTGACGGCGCGGACCCGGGGGTGCGTGCGCACCAGGGCGACCGCCGCGTCGAGGTCGGGGACGAGCGCCACCCGCTCCAGGGCGCGGGCCAGCGCCGGGCGCAGCGGCTCGGGGGCCTGCACGGCGTCGAGCGCCCACCGGGTGCCGGCGGGCAGCTCCGGCCAGCCCTCGCGGGGCACGGGCGGCAGCCCGCCGGTGACCAGCAGCCCGGCGCGTCCGCCGTCGGTCCTGGTCAGGTGGTCCAGCGCCGCGGCCGCCTCGGCGACCCCGGAGACGACCACGGCCTCGGCCATGCCACCCAGCGCGGTCGCGATCGCCACCTCGTCGCCCGCGGCGACCGTCAGCTGCTCGGTGACCGGGCCGATCACGCCGGACAGCCCCGCGCCGAGCACCGCGGCCGCGCCGTCGGCCGGCGTGAGGCCGAGCGCGAGCGCGTCCCGCCGGGCCTGCCAGGAGGCGCGGTCGCGCTCGGCGGCGCGCTCGGCCTCGGTCAGCTCGGTCACCCGGCGGGCAACGGCGGAGTGCGCGGCCACGGCGTCCTCGTGCGCGGCGACCAGCGCCAGGTCGGTGTCCTCCTGCTCGGCGACCTGGCCGCGCCGGTCGGCCAGCCGCTCGGCGGCCACCTCGGCGCGGTCGGTGGCCTCGGCCGCGGCGAGGGTCAGCCGGTCGATCTCGGCCTGCCCCGCACCCACCCGAGAGCGCGCGGCGGCGACCTGCCCGGACAGCCGGGCCAGGCTCTCCCGCCGGTCGGCGAGCGCGCGGGCGGCGGCAACCCAGGCCTTCTCCGCCTCGGCCAGGGCTGCTTCCAGCTCGGTCCGTGCCGTGACCACGGCCGAGAGACGCTCCCGCTCGGCCGCGAGACCGGCGGCGAGCTCGGCCTCGGTGGCGGCGACGCGGTCGGCCTCGGCGTCGAGCTGGTCGGGGTCGCGGCCGGGTGCGGCCGCGGGCCCCGCTGCGGACAGGTGCCGGTGCCGCTCGCCGGCCAGCTGGGCAACGCTGCGGAAGCGCTCGCCCAGCGCCGAGAGCCGGTACCAGGTGTCCGAGGCCGCCTGCAGCCGGGGCGCGCTCGCGGCCAGGTCGCTCTCCAGCTCGGACTCCCGGCGGGAGACGGCGGACAGCTCCCGCTCCACGACGGCACGGCGCTCGCGGGCGGCGGTCTCGTCGGCGACGTCGCGGTCCCAGGCGTCGCGCAGCTGGACCAGGTCGTCGGCCAGCAGGCGCAGGCGGGCGTCGCGCAGGTCGGCCTGCACCCCGGCGGCGCGGCGGGCGACCTCCGCCTGCCGCCCCAGCGGCTTGAGCTGGCGGCGCAGCTCGACGGTGAGGTCGGCCAGCCGGTCGAGGTTGGCCTGCATTCCGTCGAGCTTGCGGAGCGCCTTCTCCTTGCGCTTGCGGTGCTTGAGGACCCCGGCGGCCTCCTCGATGAACGCACGTCGGTCCTCGGGGCGGCCGGAGAGGACGGCGTCGAGCTGCCCCTGGCCGACGATGACGTGCATCTCGCGGCCGATGCCGGAGTCGCTGAGCAGCTCCTGCACGTCGAGCAGGCGCACCTTGTCGCCGTTGATCTCGTACTCGCTCTCCCCGGAGCGGTACATGCGGCGGGTGATCGACACCTCGGTGTACGCGATCGGCAGCGCGCCGTCGGTGTTGTCGATCGTCAGCGTCACCTCCGCGCGGCCCAGCGCGGGCCGGCCGGCGGTGCCGGCGAAGATGACGTCCTCCATCTTGCCGCCGCGCAGGCTCTTGGCGCCCTGCTCGCCGAGCACCCAGGAGATGGCGTCCACGACGTTGGACTTGCCCGACCCGTTGGGGCCGACGACGGCGGTGATCCCGGGCTCGAGCCGCAGCGTGGTGGCGGACGCGAAGGACTTGAAACCCTTCAGCGTGAGGCTCGACAGGTGCACGGGAAGGAGACTCTAGCCCTGTTCGGGCCCGTTCAGGGGGGCCGCGAGGCCGGTGGTGCGGGTGTGAAAGGTCAGGCGAGCGCGGGCTCGGTGTCGCCGGCCATCGAGAGCAGCTCGTGGGCGATGGCGGCGTCGCGCTGGGCGCGCAGCTCGTCGAGCTCGGCTTCGAGCCGGCGGACCTTGGCCCGCAGGAGTGCGTTCTCCTCGAGTACCCGCAGCTCCGCGGGAGCGACGACGGAACCGAACAGGGCCTTGGCCATGGCTGTGACGGCCTTTCAGACAGCGAGTGGGGGTGACCGGCGCCCCGATGAACGGTCGGCGCGGTCTGGTGCTCCCAGGGTGACACCGACCGATCCGCAGGTCAACGGCGGCACCGGGTGCCTGAGGTGACCGGGTGATGTCGGATTCGTCACGTCCCGGTGACGAGCTCAGGCCTTCCGGCGAGCTCGCGGGCGTGGCTGACAGGTGGGGCAGCTGTAGCTGGACCGGTTCATGAACGGCTCACGGACGATCGCCGTCCCGCAGCGCGGGCAGGGCCGGTCGCCCTGGCCGTAGACGGCGAGGAAGCGGGAGAAGTAGCCACTCTGCCCGTTGACGTCGACGTACAGGGAGTCGAAGGAGGTCCCTCCCTGCGCGAGCGCCTCCCCCAGCACGTCCCGGACACCGTCCAACAGGTCCGCGACCTGGGCCCGGGTGAGCTTGTCCGTGGGGCGGGTGCCGTGCAGGCGGGCCCGCCACAGCGCCTCGTCGGCGTAGATGTTGCCCACGCCGCCGATGAGGGTCTGGTCGAGCAGCGCCCGCTTCACCTCGGTGCGACGGCGGCGCAGCGCGGCGGCGAACGCGTCGACGTCGAAGCCGGGGTCGAGCGGGTCGATGGCGATGTGCGCCAGCCGCGGCGGGACGCCGTCGCCGTCACTCTCCTCGACCGCCAGCCCCCCGAACGTGCGCTGGTCGACGAAACGCAGCTCGCGGCCGCCGTCGGTGAAGGTGAACCGGGCCCGCAGGTGGGTCTCGTCCGGTGCGGACGGCTTCTCCACCAGCAACTGGCCGCTCATGCCCAGGTGGCCGACCAGCGCCCGGTCCGACGGAGTGCCGTCGGGCTCGGCCAGCGGCAGCCAGAGGTACTTGCCGCGGCGGTGAGCAGCGGTGAACGTGCGGCCGGTCAGCGCCTGCACGAAGTGGCCGGTGCCCTCGAGGTGCCGTCGGACGGCCCGCGGGTGGTGCACCTCGACGGCGGCGACGGTGCGGCCGGCGACCCACTGCTCGAGGCCGCGACGGACCACCTCGACCTCGGGCAGTTCAGGCAACGGTCGACCCTCCGTCGATCAGGCGTCGATGGACAGTGCGCGCCAGGCGGCCTCGGCGGCCTCCTGCTCGGCGGCCTTCTTGGTGCGGCCGCTGCCGCTGCCGCGGACGACCCCGGCGAGCAACACGTCGGCGGTGAAGGTCTTGGCATGGTCGGGGCCCTCGTCGGCCACCTGGTAGACCGGCGCGCCCAGCCCCTGGGCGGCGCCGAGCTCCTGGAGGCTGGTCTTCCAGTCCAGGCCGGCGCCGCGGGTCGCTGCCTCGACCAGCAGCGGGTCGAAGAGCCGGTGGACGATCGCCGAGGCGACCTCCAGCCCGCGGCCGAGGTGGATCGCGCCGATGAGGGCCTCCATCGCGTCAGCCAGGATCGAGTCCTTCTCCCGGCCGCCGGTGGTCTCCTCGCCGCGACCCAGCAGCAGCAGCGGGCCGAGCCCGCCCTCGCCCAGGCGCCGGGCGACCCCGGCCAGCGAGGTCATGTTCACCACGGAGGCACGCAGCTTGGCCAGCTGGCCCTCGGGGAGGTCCGGCTGGCTGCGGTACAGCTCGTCGGTGACGACCAGACCGAGCACCGAGTCGCCCAGGAACTCCAGGCGTTCGTTGGTCGGCAGCCCGCCGTTCTCGTACGCGAACGACCGGTGGGTGAGCGCCAGTCCCAGCAGGCCGCCGGGCAGGTCGACGCCGAGGGCGTCGGCGAGCCAGGCGTCGGCCCGACGGGCGTGCGCCTCACCACCGGGATGCATCACCACGCCGGGGGCGGGGCCGTCCGCGGCATCCTGGGCAGGATGCGTCGCGGCGGCCGGCGTCCCCATGGCGGTGGCGGTGCGGGTTCCGGTGATCAGACCGAGAGGACCTGACGGCCGTCGTACTGGCCGCACGTCGGGCACGCCTGGTGCGGGGGCTTGAGCTCACCGCAGGCGCGGTTCGGGCACGGCGACAGGGTCGGCGCGGTGGCCTTCCACTGCGACCGGCGCATGCGCGTGTTGGCGCGCGACATCTTCCGCTTCGGGACAGCCACGATCAGTTCTCCTCTGGGGTGGTGGATTCGTCGGGGGTGCCCGACGAGGAAGCAGGGGTGCCGAACTTCGCGGCGAGACCGGCCCAGCGGGCGTCGATGATCTCGTGCGAGTGGTCGGCGGGCAGGTCGTCGAGCCGCTGACCGCAGCCGACGCACAGG
Source organism: Blastococcus saxobsidens (assembly GCF_010682065.1). Classification (GTDB taxonomy): domain Bacteria; phylum Actinomycetota; class Actinomycetes; order Mycobacteriales; family Geodermatophilaceae; genus Blastococcus; species Blastococcus saxobsidens_B. The sequence continues at coordinate 118,208 of NZ_JAAGWG010000015.1, read as the reverse complement.
CCGGCGCAGTCCTCGGTGCAGACCGGGGCCAGCGGGAGGCTCAGGACGACGGTGTCGCGCGCCAACGGCTCGAGGTCGAGGAAGTCGCCCTCGATCCGGCGCACCTCGTCCTCCTCGCTCGTGGCCTCGGTGGTGCTGCCGGAGTAGGCGTACAGCTCCTGGACGTCGAGCCGGAGGCTGTCCTCGATGGGCTCCAGGCACCGGGCGCAGGAACCCACGACGGGCACCTCGATCTCGCCGGTGACCAGCACGCCCTCCATGACCGACTCCAGTCGGAGCCGCAGCTGGGCCTCCGCGCCCTCGGGGACGCCGAGGAGCTCGACCCGCCAGTCGCCCGGCGCGGGCGCCGTCCGGTCCAGCTCCTGCATGGAGCCCGCGCGCCGCCCGAGCTCCCGGAGGTCGACCTTCCAGGGGTTGGCGGCGGGACGCCGGTCCTGGGCGGACGGGGCGCCGGTGCGGTGCGGCAGGGAAGCAGGCATGTCGGTACTCGCGGTCGGTGAGCGGGAAGGGTGCCCGGCCGGGGCGGAAGCCACGGGGGTCGGACCAGGGAACGAGCCTACCCGATCCCTCCGGCCCCCTTCAGGGTCCCGCTGTGAGCTTGCGGACGCTGGGGAGCAGGGTGTCCCTCTAGGGCTCCCGGAGGGTGGTGCGGGCCTTCTCCACCGAACGGAGCATGCGCTCCAGCGTCGTGCCGAACTCCGCGAGCCGGGTGTCGACGTACTCGTCCACCTCGGCGCGCATGCGGGCGGCGTCGGCGTGCGACTGCGCGCCGAGCTCGTCGGCGCGGTCGACGGCGCTGCGGTAGACCTCGGTCTCGGTGATCAGCCGCTCGTGCTCGGTCTGCGCCTCGGCGATCATCTGGTCCTGCAGCCGGCGCCCCTCGGCCAGCAGCGCCTCGGCCTCGGCCTCCGCCTCGAGCAGGATCTGCTCGGCGTCGGCCTGCGCGGCGGCCAGCAGCTCGTCGCGCTGCCGCCGGGCGGTGCCCAGGATCTCGTCGCGCTGCCGGCGGGCCTGCACGACCAGCTGCTCGCTCTCGGTGCGGGTCCGGCCGGTGAGGCGCTCGGCCTCGGCCTGGGCCTGCTGGAGGATCTCGGTGCGCTGCTCGACGATGGCGCCGGCGGCCTGCACGTCCTCCGGCAGCGACTCGCGGAGGTCGTCGAGCAGGTCCAGCACGTGGTCGCGGGGAACCATGCAGGAGCTCGACATCGGCACGCTGCGGGCGTTCTCGATGACCGTCGTCAGCTCGTCGACGGTCTCGTACAGCCGGTAGACGACCTCGGTGGTGGCCAGCCGCTTCGGGCGGGTCACTTCTCCGCCCGTCCGGTGCGCTCCGCCAGCCGGTCGAACACGGCCTTGGGCACCAGCCGGGAGACGTCGCCGCCGAAGGTGGCGATCTGCTTCACCAGGCTGGACGAGAGGTGGCCGACCTGCGGCGCGGTGGGCACGAAGAGCGTCTCGATCGAGGCCAGCTCACGGTTCATCTGCGCCATCTGCAGCTCGTACTCGAAGTCGCTGACCGCCCGCAGCCCCTTGACGATCACCGGGATCTCGTGGGTGCGGCAGTAGTCGACCAGCAGTCCCTGGAAGCTGTCGACGGTGACGTTGGGCAGGTCGGCCACCGCGTCGCGCAGCAGCTCCATGCGCTCCTCGACGGAGAACAGCCCCGCCTTGCCGGGGTTCACCAGCACCGCCACGACCAGTTCGTCGTAGAGGGCGGCCGCCCGGGAGATGACGTCGACGTGCCCGTTGGTGACAGGGTCGAACGATCCTGGGCAGACGGCACGTCTCACGGACGCCGACCGTACCGGAGCACGGCCTCGCCGTAGCGCCGTTCGCGCAGTCCTTCCAGGGGTGTCGGCCACTCGAAGGGATCCTCGCGGCTGGCCCGCTCGACCACGACCACCCCACCGGGCGCCAGCCACCCGCCGTCGACCAGGGCGCGGAGCACCCCCTCCACCTCCTCGACGGGGACGGCGTAGGGCGGGTCGGCGAGGACGACGTCGAACGGTTGCGGTGCCGGGGCGGCGACGACGGTGGGCACCGAGCCGGCGACCACCCGGCCCCCGGGGAGCCCGACCGTGGCGAGGTTCTCCCGCAGGACGGGGAGCACGCCGGGCCCGGACTCGACGAAGACGACGCTGGTCGCCCCGCGCGAGAGCGCCTCCAGCCCGAGCGCGCCGGAGCCGGCGTAGAGGTCCAGGACGGCGGCGCCCTCGAGGTCGAGCAGGGAGCCCAGGGAGTTGAAGAGGCCACCGCGGGCCTTGTCGCCGGTGGGCCGCACGCCGGTCCTGGGCACCTTGAGCCGCCGGCCGCCCGCGACCCCCGCGATCAACCGGGTCATGCCTTCTCCAGCCATTCGGCGCGCTCGTCGGTGGCCAGCGCCGCGACCTCGGCGGCCAGCCCGGGGTGGTCGGCCAGGCCCCGGTCGGTGGACAGCAGCGCGGTCGCCTCGCCGCGGGCCTCGGCGATGAGCTCCTCGTCCGCCAGCAGCGAGAGCAGCTTGATCCCCGAGCGCCGGCCGGACTGCGCCGCGCCCAGGACGTCGCCCTCGCGCCGGGTCTCCAGGTCCAGCCGGGCCAGCTCGAAGCCGTCGGAGGTGGAGGCGACGGCGGCCAGCCGCTGCCCGGTGGGCGAGGCCGACGGGGCCTCGGTGACCAGCAGGCAGAGCCCCGCGTGCTTGCTCCGGGCGACCCGGCCGCGCAGCTGGTGCAGCTGGCTGACGCCGAACCGGTCGGCGTCCAGGACCACCATCACCGTGGCGTTGGGGACGTCGACACCGACCTCGACGACGGTCGTGGCCACGAGCACGTCGGTCTCACCCGCGGCGAAGGCGCGCATGACGCCGTCCTTCTCCTCGGGCGTCATGCGGCCGTGCAGGACCTCGAGCCGCAGCCCGGCCAGCGGGCCGGCACGCAGCGCCTCGGCGACGTCCAGGACGGCCAGCGGCGGCCGCCGGTCGCTGCGCCCGTCCTCGTCCGGCGGGGCGCCGTCGGCGTCCTCGGGCTCGTCCTCGGCGCCCGTGACGTCGCCGATCCGTGGGCAGACGACGTAGGCCTGCCGGCCGGCGGCGACCTCCTCGCGCAGCCGCTCCCAGGCCCGGTCCAGCCAGCCGGGCTTCTCCACCACCGGGACGACGGAGCTGGACACCCCGCCGCGGCCGCTCGGCAGCTGGCGCAGGGTGGAGATCTCCAGGTCGCCGTAGACGGTCATCGCCACCGTCCGCGGGATCGGGGTGGCGGTCATGACGAGCACGTGCGGCGGCCGGCTGCCCTTGGCCCGCAGGGCGTCCCGCTGCTCCACACCGAACCGGTGCTGCTCGTCGACGACGACCAGCCCGAGGTCGGCGAACTCCACGCCCTCCTGCAGCAGCGCATGGGTACCGACGACGATGCCGGCCCGCCCCTCGGCCACCTCGGCCCGCGCCTCCCGCTTGGCGGCGGCCTTCAGCGACCCGGTGAGCAGGGTGACCCGCGTGCCGGCGGGGTCCCCGTCGATCTCCCCCGCGCGACCGAGCGGCCCCAGCAGGGCGCGGATGCCGCGGACGTGCTGGGCGGCGAGGACCTCGGTGGGGGCCAGCAGCGCCGCCTGGCCGCCGGCGTCGACGACCTGGGCCATGGCGCGCAGCGCCACCACCGTCTTGCCGGAGCCGACCTCGCCCTGCAGCAGCCGGTGCATCGGCTGGTCCCGGTCGAGCTCGGCGGCCAGCTCCTCGCCCACCTCGCGCTGCCCCTCGGTGAGGGCGAACGGCAGGGCGGCATCGACGGCGTCGAGCAGGCCGCCGGCCCGCCGCGGGCGGGAGATGCCCGGCTCGAGCGCGGCGGCGCGGCGCCGGGCGGCCAGGGTCAGCTGGAGGGTGAGCGCCTCGTCCCACTTGAGCCGCTGCTCGGCGCGCTCGACGTCCTCGGTGGTGGTGGGGCGGTGGATGTCGAGCAGCGCCGAGGCCAGGGGCAGCAGCCCGTGGCGGGCGCGGATCTCCTCCGGCAGCGGGTCCTCGATCAGCTCGCCGAACCCACCGCCCGCCCCCAGCAGCAGCTTGACCGACTTCTGGATGACCCAGCTGGAGACGTCCTTGCTCGCCGGGTAGATCGGCACCAGCGCCCGCGCCCAGTCGGTCTCGTCGTCGCTGCTGTCGAGCAGGTGCATGTCGGGGTGGGCGAACTGCTTCTCCCCGCGGTACTCCCCCACGGTGCCGGCGAACATCCCCCAGGCGTTGACCTTCAGCTGCCCGTGCCGGTGGTTGAAGAAGACCAGCTTCATGCGCCCGCTGCCGTCGCCCACGACGACCTCGGTGAGCGAGCCCCGGCGGTTGCGCATCGGCCGGCTGGTCACGCTCCGGACCTGCGCCAGCACGGTGACCCGGTCACCCACCTGGACGTCGGCGAGGTCGGCCTGCTCACCGCGCCGGGCGTAGCGGCGCGGGTAGTGCCGGAGCAGGTCCAGGACGGTGTGCAGCCCGAGCTGGTCGGCCATGCCGGTGGCCGTCTTGGGGCCGAGGACCTTCGACAGCGGGGTCCCGAGGGTGACCGCCACGCTCACTCCACCCCGATCTGCAGGGGCAGCGAGCTGGGACCACCGCCGTAGCGGACGACCTCGACCGTCGGGTGGGCCGAGGACAGGTGGGCGCAGACGGTGGCGCCCAGCTCCTCGTCCTCCCCGACGACCAGGGTGGCCATCTCGCCGCCGGCCGAGAGCAGCCGGTCCAGCAGGTCGCAGGCGACGGCGGCGACGTCGGGACCGATCACGACGACGTCGCCCTCGGCGGAGCCAAGGACGTCGCCGGGGTGGCACCGGCCCGCCGAGGTGAGCGCCTCCTGGTCGGCGACTGTCACCTCGGCCCACCGGGTCGCCGCGGCGGCCTCGGCCATGGCGATGACGTCGTCGCCGAAGCGTCGCTCGGCATCGGCGACGGCGACGGCGGCCAGCCCCTGCACCGGGGAGCGCGTCGGGACCACGCCGACCTCCCGGCCGGTCTCCCGGGCGCGGGTGGCCGCCCGCGAGGCCACGGGCAGGAGGCCGGCGTCGTTGGGCAGGACGACCACCTCCTCACCCCCCGAGGCGAGGATCTCGGCGTGGATGTCGTCCTCGGTGACGCCACCCTCGCCGCAGACGACGACCCGCGCGCCCTCGGCGGCGAACAACGCCGCCAGGCCGTCGCTGTGCACGACGGCGACGACCGCGCGCCGTCCGGGCACCGCTTCCGGGTGCCACACGGGCGCAAGCGGGGTGACCGAGATGCGGTGCGGGCGGCCGGCCTCGATGCCGGCCTCGATGGCGGCTCCGACGTCGGAGACGTGGACGTGCACGTTCCACTCCCGGCCGGTGGGGGTGTCCACCCCGACGACCACGAGGCTGTCGCCGAGGGCGGCCAGCCGCTGCTGCAGCCGTTCGACCGCCGCCTCGTCGGCGTCGGCCAGCAGGTACTGCACCTCGCTGCCCGGACCGGGCGGGGGCTGGTGCGGGGCGTGCTCGTGCCGGTGGTGGTGCTCGGGCAGCGCCAGGGCCGGGCGCACCGGCTCGACGCCGGTGACGGTGCGCACGAGGGCGTCGAGCACGAGGCACAGCCCCGCGCCGCCCGCGTCGACCACGCCGGCCTCGCGCAGCGCGGCCAGCTGCCCGGGCGTGCGGTCGAGGGCCACCCGGGCGCCGTCGGCCGCGGCGCGCACGACGGCGGCGAGCTCGCCCGCGCCGTCGTCGACGGCCGCCACGGCCGCTTCGCCGGCAGCCCGGGCGACGGTCAGGAAGGTGCCCTCCTCGGGGTCGGCGACGGCGGCGTAGGCGCCGTCGGCCGCCTTCTGCAGGGCGGCGGCGAACGCCGGCCCCTCCGCGGGCGGCTGCGCGGTCAGCTGGTCGGCCAGACCGCGCAGCAGCTGGGCCAGGATCGTGCCGGAGTTCCCTCGGGCGGCGAGCACCGCGCCACGGGCCAGGACCGGCCAGGTCGCCTCCCGCCCACCCGCGGAGTCCAGGGCCGCGAGCGCACCCTCCGCGGTGTGCAGGAGGTTGGTGCCGGTGTCCCCGTCGGGGACCGGGAAGACGTTCAGCTCGTCGAGCCGGCTCCTGGCGCCGGACAGCGCCTCGACCGCGGCGCGGCACCACTGACCGACCGCGGCGTCGTCCAGCGCCGTCAGCACGGGGGAAGGCTACCCACCCGGGCCGACAGGATCGGGCATCATCGGCTGGAGGACCGCCCGAACGTGCCCCGCCGGGAGGGTGCCGCGACGCCCCGCCGGAGAACCGGTTAGAGTGTTGGACGGTCTTGTCGCGGGTGCTGCCTTGCCCCGCCGTCTGTGAACGATTCTTCTGGGAGTGATCAACCGTGGCTGCCAACTGCGATGTGTGTGGCAAGGGCCCCGGTTTCGGTATGTCGGTGTCGCACTCGCACCGGCGCACGCCGCGCCGTTGGAACCCGAACATCCAGTCCGTGCGGGCGCTGATCGCCCCCGGCAACCGTCGCCGGATCAACGCGTGCACCTCGTGCATCCGCGCCGGCAAGGTCGTCCGCGCCTGAGCTCGGGGGCTCCGCGCCCCGCTGATCGACAGAACCCCGGAGGTCCTCGGACCCCCGGGGTTCTTCGTGCGCGCGGGCTACCGGCCGATGCCCCGCCCGCGCGCGGCGGCGACGACCAGCTCGATGCCGGTCTCCAGCGGCAGCGCCGTGGTGTCCACGACGAGGTGGTAGTGCCTGGCCTCGGCCGGGTCGCAGCGGTAGAAGTGCCGCACGTAGGCCTCCCGCCCCCGGTCGGCGGCGGCCAGTTCCCGGGCCACCTCCTCGCGCGGACGCCCCGAGCGGGCCACGGCCGACGACAGCCGCTGCTCCCGCGGTCCGTCCAGCCGCACGTGCAGCGCATCGGGCCTGTCGCGCAGCACCATCGCCGCGGCTCGGCCCAGCACCACCCCGCCGTCGCCCTCGGCGATCTCGGCGAGGACCCGCTCGGTCTGCTCGCGGTAGGCCCGCGCGTCGGGCAGCGGCGTCCCGGGGACGACGGCACCCACGGGGTCGGGCATGGTGCCCAGCGAGGCCACCAGCCGCCAGAGGCCGCGCACGACGGTCTCGTCGTTGGCCTCGGCCTCGGCCACCGGGACCCCCAGCCGGCCGGCCACCCGCCCGGGGATCGCCCGGTCGTGGAAGGGCAGCCCGAGCCGGTCGGCCACCGCCGGCGCGATCTCCGCGCCCGCCGCTCCGTAGGACGCCGAGACGGTCACGATGCCCACGACTCCCCCTCCTCCGCCGGCAGCTCGGCGGCCAGCGCCTTGCCCAGGAAGACCGCGTCGGTCGAGCACGCGTACACCCCGTAGCCCTCGACGGGCAGGTAGCCGAGCTCCCCGTACAGCGCCACCGCCTCCGGCTGCTTGTCGCCGGTGTTGAGCACCACCGACCGGTGCCCCGCGCGGACGGCGGAGGACTCCAGCTCTGCCATGACCGTCTGGGCCAGGCCCAGCCGGCGGAAGGCCGGCGCCACGTAGACCCGCTTGATCTCCACCCCGCCGGGCGGGTAGACCCGCCACGCCCCGCACCCGGCCGGCACGCCGCCGACCTCGGCGACGAGGAACAGCCCGGCCGGGGGCAGGAACTCCGCGGGGTCGACGGGAGCGGCGTCGCGGCCGCCGTACCGCGCGACGTACTCCTGCTGCACCGCCTCGACCAGCGCCTGCGCCAGCGGGTCGTCGTAGGGCACCGGGCGCAGCCGGGCCACCGACCCGTCGCGCAGCACCCGCTCAGCCGAAGTGGACATGTCCCGCCCTCTCCGCGCCCACGTCGTGGAGCGCCTCGGCCGCCGGGCGGCCGTCCACCCGCACACCCGGTTCCCTGCCCGGCGCACGCACCGCGCCGATCACCGTCCACCCGGGGGGCAGCACCGCCTTCGGCGGGAAGGTGGCCAGCAGGGCGTGGTCCTCCCCGCCGCTGAGCACCCACGCCATCGGGTCCACCCCCAGCGCCGAGCCCACCTGCTGCAGCGGCCCGACCGGCTCCAGGCACGCCGCGGCCAGCGCCGCCGAGTCCAGGTCGATCACCACCCCGCTGTCGCGCGCCAGGTGCCCGGCGTCGGCCACCAGGCCGTCGCTCACGTCGCACATCGCCGAGGCCCCGGCGTCCGCGGCGGCCGGTCCGGCGGCGTACGGCGGCGTGGGCCGCCGGTGCGCGGCGACGACGGCCACCGGGCTGGAGAAGCCCCGCCGCAGCACCGCCAGCCCCGCCGCCGACCAGCCCAGCCGCCCGGCCAGCGCCACGACCTGCCCGGCACGCGCCCCCGAGCGCCGCACCGGGGTCCGCCCACCGAGGTCGCCCAGCGCGGTCACCGAGAGCACCACGCCGGCGCTGTCCGGGGCCGACGCGACGGTGTCACCACCGACGACGGCGGCGCCCATCGGCGCGCACTCGTCGGCCATGCCGGTGGCCACGCCCTCGAGCCAGCCCGTCGGGGTGTCCGGCGGGCACGCCAGCCCGACCACCAGCGCGGTCGTCGTCGCCCCCATCGCAGCGACGTCGGCCAGGTTGGCGGCGGCCGCCTTGTGCCCGATGTCCTCGGCCGAGGACCAGTCGCGCCGGAAGTGCCGGCCCTCGACCAGCACGTCGGTGGTGACGACGACGCGCCCGTCGGCGGCCCGCACCACCGCGGCGTCGTCACCGGGCCCCACCTCGGCGGCCGCCGCGGTGCCGGAGCGGGCGAGCACGCGGGCGATCACGCCGAACTCCCCGACGACGCGCACGCTGTCGGCGGGATCGCTGCGCGGAACGAGCGGACGGGGGCGACTCACCGAAGTCCTCCAGCTGCTGGGGTAGGTTGCCGACGAGTCCGCCACCCGGCGGGGACGACGTCTCGGCACTGTTGCCGGAGGAAGGATCTCCCGTGGTCCACGCCTACATCCTCATCCAGACCGAAGTCGGCAAGGCCGCCCAGGTCGCCTCGACCATCGCCGAGATCAGCGGCGTCACCCGGGCCGAGGACGTGACCGGCCCGTACGACGTCATCGTGCGCGCCGAGGCCGACACCGTCGACGACCTGGGTCGCCTGGTCGTCGCGCGAGTGCAGTCGGTCGACGGCATCACCCGCACGCTGACCTGCCCGGTCGTCAACATCTGACCGGGTAGCCCCGTGGACCCGCTGCGCCGGGCCGCCCTGCTCACCACGGCGATCGCCGTCCCGGTGGTGATCGCGCTGGTCGTGCTCGTCAACGTGCTCGGCGACCCGTCCGCCGGCACGAGCGATCCGCGCGCCGGCCAGGGCGCGCCGGCCGAGATCGACGGGCGCACCCCCGTCCGCCCCGAGGACCTCCCGGTGCTGCCGCTGGACGTCCCCGAGGTGACGCCCGAGGCGGAGGCGTCGTGCCCGGCCCTCATGGGGAACCTGCCGCTGGAGCTCGCCGGGGAGCCCTCCCGCCGGGTGAAGTCCGACACCCCCTACGTCTACGCGTGGGGTGAGCCGCCCGTCGTCCTCACCTGCGGGGTGGACCGCCCCGCCGGCTGGGTGGCGACCGCCTCCGGCATCCAGATCAACGGCGTCCTGTGGCACGTGGACACCAGCGACCCCGACACCACCGTGTGGACGGCGGTCGACCGCCCCGTGTACGTCGAGGTCCGGCTGCCCGCAGGCGTCGACAGCGCTCCGGTCACCGCGCTGACCGTCCCGCTCGCCGAGGCGCTGCCCTACCAGGAGCCGCAGCCCGCGCCCTGAGCTCTCCCGCACGCTCACGCCGGCGGCAGCAGCTCGAGCTGGTCGGCCAGCACCGCCTGCACCTCCCGGACGGCCTCGCGGGCCGTGGGCCCCACCGCGGTCACCGACACGCTGAACACGCCGTGCCGGCACCACGCGAAGGCCGCCGGCGCGTCCAGGCCCGCGTCGGGCACCGGCTCCTCCACCACCAGCTGGCGGCAGCTGCCGGGCAGCCCGGGCGGGTCCTCGCTGAGGGTTCCGCCGTAGAGGTCGGCGTCGTTGCCGGCGAGGTCCTCCGCGTAGCGGCCGGCCCCTGAGCGTTGCTCGAACTGGTCGACGAAGAGCGCGGTCATCGGCCCCGCCTCGCGACCCCAGAACCGCTCCCAGCCGTGCAGGTAGCCGTACTCCGCCAGGATCCCCCGCTCCCGGACCGGGTCGCTGGCGTACCGCGCCACGTCCTCCAGCCGTTTGGCGCCGGCGGGCGGGTGCACCTCGTCGTCGGGCAGCCGCGGCAGCCCCGACGGGACCTCGGTGACCAGGAGGGGCTCCAGCTCCTCGGGCGTCGTCGGCCGGTCCGAGGGCGCGACGGCGGTCGCCGAGCCCTCGACCGCGCGGCCGCAGCCGAGCAGGGCGAGCAGGGCGAGCAGCGCGGGGACCAGGACGGGGACGAGCCGGGACGGCGTGGCGGGCCCACCGCGCGCGGTGGGCCGCCCCGGGATCACCGGGCCGGCCGGGAGCCGTTGCCGAGCGCGCCGCTGACGAGCCGGTCGACCAGCTCGGCGAAGTCCACGCCGGTGGCCGCCCACATGCGGGCGAACATGGAGATCGGGGTGAAGCCGGGCATCGTGTTGACCTCGTTGATGACCAGGTGGTCCCGGCCGTCGGCCCCGGTGCCCAGGAAGAAGTCAACCCGGGCCAGGCCCCGGCAGTCCAGCGCCAGGTAGGCCCGCCGCGCGGCGTCCTGGACGGCGGCGGTCTGCTCGGGGGTGAGGTCGGCCGGGATGTCGAAGTCGGCCGCGTCGTCGAGGTACTTGGCCGCGAAGTCGTACCAGTCCACACCGGCGTGCAGCCGGATCTCGGCCGGCAGGCTGGCCTCGGGCAGCCCGGAGCCCCGTGCGGCCAGGACGCCGCACTCGATCTCGCGGCCGGGGATGGCGGCCTCCACGATCACCTTGGGGTCGACCGCGGCGGCCTCGGCGACGGCGGCCGGGAACTGCGCCCAGTCGGAGACCTTCGTGATGCCGATGCTGGAACCCGCCCGCGCCGGCTTCACGAACACCGGCAGGCCGAGCCGCTCCCGCGCCGCCCCGTCGAGGAGCTCCGGGTCGGCGCACACGGCACCGGCAGCGTCGCGCAGGACGACGTGGTCGCCCTGGGGCAGCCCGGCGGCAGCCAGGAGCTTCTTGGTGAACTCCTTGTCCATGGAGGCCGCGCTGGCGAACACGCCCGATCCCACGTAGGGCAGACCGGTCATCTCCAGCAGCCCCTGGACCGTGCCGTCCTCCCCGTAGGTGCCGTGCAGCACCGGGAAGACGACGTCGACCTCGGTGAGCGCGCCGACGGCCGCACCCGGCTCGAGGACGGCGAGGCCACGCGACTGCGGGTCGCCGACCAGCGAGACCGCCGTGCCTCCGACGACCTCGGGGAGCGCCCCGTCGGTGATGGTCAGCTGCTGCCCGGGATCGGGCAGCACCCAGCGCCCGTCGCGCGCGATGCCGACCGGCACCACCTCGTAGCGGTCCGGGTCCAGCGCGGCCATGACGCTGCCGGCCGAGACGCAGGAGATCGCGTGCTCCTCGCTGCGTCCGCCGAACACGACCGCCACCCGCACCTTGCCAGCCTGTCCGCTCATCCCCGCGACCCTAACCGAGGGACCCACGCACCCCTCGGTGCGACGTCGGGCAGCGGTCGTCCCCGCCGACCCGGCCGTGGTGTGGCAGCCTCGTCGCGTGCAGGATCAGGCAGCTCCGCCGAGGGAGACGTTCTCGCGCGGCTTCCGGCTCGCCGGTGCCGCGGTGCACCTCTACACCGCCAGCGGGTCGGTCCTGGGGCTGCTCATCGTGCTCGCCGCCCTGGACGGGCAGGTGGTCACCGCCCTGTGGCTGGTGCTGGCGACGCTCTTCGTCGACGGCACCGACGGGATGCTGGCCCGCCGCTTCCGGGTCAAGGAGACGATCCCCTGGTTCGACGGCGCCCGGATGGACGACATCGTCGACTACCTGACCTACGTCTTCGCCGCCGTCGTCCTGCTCTGGACGACCGACCGGCTGCCGGGCGGGGCGCTGGGCTGGGTGCTGGCCGCCCTCCCGCTGCTGGCCTCCTGCTACCAGTTCTGCCGGGTCGACGCGAAGACCGACGACCACTACTTCCTCGGGTTCCCGAGCTACTGGAACGTCGTCGCCTTCTACGTGCTGGTGCTGGACATCGGCACGACCGGGACGGCGGTGACGCTGGCGGTGCTGACCGTGCTGGTGTTCGTGCCGGTCAAGTACGTCTACCCCTCGCGCACCAAGCTCCTGCGCAGCCTGAACCTGGGGCTCGCCGCCGTCTGGCTGATCAGCTCCGGGGTGCTGGTCCTCCAGTACCCCGACCCGCACCCGGTGGTCGTCGTGGTGAGCCTGGCCTACCTCGTCTACTACTTCGGCGTGAGCATCTGGCTGACCGTCCGGGGCAACCGGCGCCCGGAGACCTCAGCCGAGGGCGTCCAGCGCGCGGGATAGGTCGGCGACCAGGTCGGCGGTGTCCTCGATGCCGCACGACAGCCGGACGAAGCCCGGCGCGACGGCGTCCCCGCCCCACTGGGCCCGGCGATCGATCGTGCTGTGCACGCCACCGAAGCTGGTGGCCGCCGCCCAGAGCCGGCTGGCCGACAGCAGGCGCGTGACGGCCGCCTCGTCGGCGAGCTCCAGGGACACCACGCCGTTGGGCCGCAGCATCTGCCGCGAGGCCAGCGCGAAGGACGGGTCGCCCGGCCGCCACGGCCAGCGCAGGCCGGTCACCGCCGGGTGCCCGTCCAGCAGCTCCACGACGGCGGCCGCGTTCGCCGCCTGGCGCGCCAGGCGCAGGTCGACGGTGCTCATCGACCGGTGGCCCAGCCACGCCTCGAAGGCGCCGGGGGTGCTGCCGGTGCGGTCGCGGAACCCCTTCACGCGGGCGTACAGCTCGTCGTCGGTCACGGTCACGTGCCCGAGCAGGACGTCGCTGTGCCCGGTGAGCGCCTTGGTGTCGCTGCCCACGGTCAGGTCGGCGCCGAGCGCCAGCGGCCGCTGGCCGAGCGGCGTCGCGGTGGTGTTGTCGACGGCGACGAGCGCGCCGGCCGCGTGGGCGGCCCCGGCGACGGCGGCGATGTCGCAGACGTCGAGCTGCGGGTTGCTCGGCGTCTCCAAGAGCACCATGCGGGCACCCGCCAGCCCGCCGTCCGCGGCCACCCGCTCGATGTCCGGCGTGGCCGCGTACTGCACCTCGATGCCGAACCGGTCGAGCTCCTCGGCCGCCAGCAGCCGGGTCGTGTAGTAGCCGTCGGAGGGCAGGACGACGCGGTCACCGCTGCGCGCGCAGGCCAGCACGGCCGCGGTCAGCGCCGCCATCCCGGTGGCGAAGGACAGGCAGCGACCGCCGTCGAGCTCGCCCACCGCGTCCTCGAAGACGCGCAACGTCGGGTGCTCGGTGCGCCCGTAGGCGTCCGCGCCGTTCGCCCGCGGCGGCTGGTCGCCCAGGTGGAAGGGCGCGGCGAACACCGGCGAGGGCCGCAGCGGCGCGCCCGGAACCGCCGGGTCCTCCCCCGCGCGGACCGCCCGCGTCCCGTCGCCCCACTCAGCGTCCATCACTGCACCCTGCTCGCTCCCGCGGACCGCTCCGCTCCTCGCTCGTTCCTCGCTGCGATGCTCACGGTCCTGTCCGCTCACTCCGGCTTCGCCTCCCGCGACATGATCTCCCGCACCATCTGCGCGGGCGCCTCCCCCTCGTGGCACACCCGCACGACCGCCTCGGTGATCGGCACGTCGATCCCGTGCGCCCGCGCCAGGTCCAGCACCGAGCGGCAGCTCTTCACTCCCTCGGCGGTCTGCCGGGTGCTCTGCTGCACCTCCTCGACCGACATCCCCCGGCCCAGCTTCTCGCCGAAGGTCCGGTTGCGGGACAGCGGCGAGCTGCACGTGGCCACCAGGTCACCGAGCCCCGCGAGCCCGGCGAACGTGGTCAGCTCCGCGCCCAGCGCGAGGCCCAGCCGGGCCGTCTCGGCCAGGCCGCGGGTGATCAGCGAGGCCCGGGTGTTGTCCCCGAAGCCGAGCCCCTCGGCGATGCCGCAGGACAGCGCGATCACGTTCTTCACCGCGCCGCCGAGCTCGCACCCGACCAGGTCGGGGTTGGTGTACGGGCGGAAGTAGCGGGTGTGGCAGGCGGCCTGCAGCTGGGCGGCGCGGTCGGCGTCGGAGCAGGCGATCACCGTGGCCGCCGGCTGCTCCTCGGCGATCTCGCGCGCCAGGTTCGGCCCGGACAGCGCAGCCACCCGCTCCGCCCCGGCCCCGGTCACCTCCTGGATGACCTCGCTCATGCGCTTGGTCGTGCCGAGCTCGATGCCCTTCATCAGCGACAGCAGCGTGGCGTCCGGCGGCAGGAGCCCCCGCCAGTCGGCGAGGTTGCCGCGCAGCGACTGGGACGGCACGGCGAGCACCACGACCTCGGCGCCGTCGAGCGCCTCCCCCGGGTCGGCGGTCGCGCGCAGCCGGTCGGGCAGCCGCACGCCCGGCAGGTAGTCGGCGTTCTCCCGCTGCTCGGTGATGGCGTCGGCCAGCTCGGGCCGGCGCGCGTGCAGGACCACCTCGCAGCCGGCGTCGGCCAGCACCTTGGCGAACGTCGTCCCCCAGGAGCCCGCCCCCAGGACGGCGGCCCGGGTCACGCGGCACTCCCCGAGAGGTCCCCGGGCAGCTCGCGCCGCGGCGCGGGGTGGACGGCTCGGGGTGCGGGTACCCCGCGGAGCTCGGACAACTGGTCGCGCACCCGGGCCATCATCTGTTCGGTCGTCTCCCGTAGCAGTTGGGCGTCGATGGGGCGGCCCGCCGCGACCGCCGCGCGCACGGCGGTGAGGTCGACCGGCTCGCCGATGCAGAGCCAGAGGGCGAACGGGATGCGTCCACGGGTGCGCCACGTGCTGGTCTGCATGCCTCGACCTCCCTCCGCTGTGAGCTGTCCCATGATCGACCTGCGCCGCCGTGCCACCCCCACCGGGTCCTGACCGGGGTCCCCCGCGACCGCGGTGTGCTCACATTGTGGTCGTGCACTCCTGGTCGGTCGTGGTCCCGGCGAAGCGGCTCGCCGTCGCCAAGACCCGGCTGCAACCGCTTCCCGGCCTGCGGAGGGACGACCACCGGGCACTGGTGCTGGCCCTGCTGGCCGACACGGTGGCCGCCGCCACCGCCTGCCCTCGTGTCGGGTCGGTCGTCGTCGTCACCGACGAACCCGCGGCCGCCGAGCTGGTGCGCGGCCTCGGCGCGCGGACGGTGGCCGACGAGCCGGACAGCGGGCTGAACCCCGCGCTGGAGCACGGCGCGCTGGCGGCCGGCGGCACGGCGGTGGCCGCCCTCTCCTCCGACCTGCCCGCGCTGCGGCCGGCGGAGCTGGCGGCGGCGCTCGACGCGGCCGGGGCCGCGCCCCGCTGCTTCGTCGCCGACGCCCCGGGCACCGGCACGACCCTGCTCACCGCCGTCGGGACGCCGCTGCGCCCGCGGTTCGGCCGCGGGTCCGCGCGCGCCCACTCCGACGACGGCGCGCACCCGCTGACCGGCGACTGGCCCGGCCTGCTCCGCGACGTCGACACCCCGGCGGACCTGCGCGCGGCCGTGGAGCTGGGCGTCGGACCCCGGACCACCGAGCTGCTGCACGCCTCGCCGACTCTCGCCGTTCACCTGCGTGCGGCACGATGACCATGTGCCAGCAGAGACCGCGAACCGCACGGCCCAGCTCCCACCCGATCGGTACCTGAACCGAGAACTGTCCTGGCTGGACTTCAACGCCCGGGTGCTCGAACTGGCCGAGGACGACACGCTCCCCCTGCTGGAGCGGGTCAAGTACCTCGCCATCTTCGCCAGCAACCTCGACGAGTTCTTCATGGTCCGCATCGCGGGGCTCAAGCGCCGCCAGAACACCGGCCTCACCGTCCGTTCCCCCGACGGCCTCACCATCCGGGAGCAGCTGGAACGGATCACCGCTCGCACCCAGGAGCTGGTGCAGCGGCACTCCGACGTCTTCAACAAGGACGTTCTGCCGCGGCTGGGCGAGGCCGGCATCCGGATCGTGCGGTGGGACGAGCTCGAGGACGACGCGGCCGTGCGGCTGCGCGAGTACTTCCGCGACCAGGTGTTCCCCGTGCTCACGCCGCTGGCGGTCGACCCCGCGCACCCCTTCCCCTACATCAGCGGGCTGTCGCTGAACCTCGCCGTGTCGGTGCGCGACCCGGAGACCGGCGCCCCCCGGTTCGCCCGCCTCAAGGTGCCGAACAACGTGCCGCGCTTCGTGCAGGTCGGCGATGTGGAGACCACCGCGACGTTCCTGCCGCTCGAGGACCTCATCGCCGCCCACCTGCCGCAGCTCTTCCCCGGCCTGGAGGTCATCGACCACCACTTCTTCCGGGTCACCCGCAACGCCGACGTCGAGGTCGAGGAGGACCGGGACGAGGACCTGCTGCAGGCCCTGGAGCGCGAGCTGGCCCGCCGCCGGTTCGGGCCGGCGGTGCGGCTCGAGGTCGCCGAGCCGATGGACCCGCGGATCCTGGAGGTGCTGATCTCCGAGCTGGAGGTGGTCCCGACGGACGTGGTCCACGTGCCCGGGCTGCTCGACCTCGCCTCGCTGTGGGCGCTGTACGACCTGGACCGACCCGAGCTCAAGGACGAGCCCTTCGTGCCCGCCACGCACCCGCGGCTGAGCGAGGGCGAGACCCCCAAGAGCGTCTTCGCCACCCTGCGCGAGGGCGACGTCCTGCTGCACCACCCCTACCACTCGTTCGCGACCAGCGTGCAGCGCTTCATCGAGCAGGCGGCGGCCGACCCGAACGTGCTGGCGATCAAGCAGACGCTGTACCGCACGTCCGGCGACTCCCCCATCGTCAACGCCCTGATCGAGGCCGCCGAGGCCGGCAAGCAGGTCGTCGTGCTGGTGGAGATCAAGGCGCGCTTCGACGAGGAGGCCAACATCAGCTGGGCCCGCTCGCTGGAGCGGGCCGGCTGCCACGTCGTCTACGGGCTGGTCGGCCTCAAGACGCACTGCAAGACGGCGCTCGTGGTGCGCCGCGAGCAGGGCGTGATCCGGCGGTACTGCCACATCGGCACCGGCAACTACAACCCCAAGACGGCGCGCATCTACGAGGACGTCGGCATCCTGACCGCCGACCCGCGGGTCGGCGCCGACCTCACCGACCTGTTCAACACGCTCACCGGCTACTCGCGGCAGACCAACTACCGGACCCTCATGGTGGCGCCGCACGGCATCCGCAACGGGCTGGTGGAGAAGATCCGCCGGGAGGCCCGGCACGCCGCCGAGGGCCGCCCCGCCGGCATCCGCATCAAGGTCAACTCGCTGGTCGACGAGCGGATCATCGACGCGCTGTACGAGGCCTCGCGGGCCGGCGTCCCGGTGGAGCTGTTCGTCCGCGGGATCTGCGCGCTGCGGCCCGGCGTCGAAGGCATGTCGGAGACGATCCGGGTGCGCTCGATCGTCGGCCGCTTCCTGGAGCACTCCCGGGTCATCTCCTTCGTCAACGGCGGCGAGGACGAGTGGTGGATCGGCAGCGCCGACCTGATGCACCGCAACCTCGACCGCCGGGTCGAGGTGCTGCTGCGGGTCTGCGACGAGGCCGCCCGCACGCAGCTGCACGAGACCCTCGCCCCGGCGATGGCTCCGGGCGTGCGCTGCTGGGAGCTGCGCAGCGACGGTCGCTGGGAGCGGCTGGAGGGCCGTGACTACCAGGCGGAGCTGCTGCACCGGATCCATGACCTCGCCGGCTGACCAGCGGCCCGTCGCGGCCGCCGGCGGGGTCGTGTGGCGGCCGGCCGGGGACGACGACGTCGAGATCGCCGTCGTGCACCGGCCCCGCTACGACGACTGGTCGCTGCCCAAGGGGAAGCTCGACGCCGGTGAGCACGCGCTGGCCGCCGCCTGCCGCGAGGTGGTCGAGGAGACCGGCCTCGACGTGGTCGCCGGGCGTCGTGGGCCCACGACGCAGTACTCGGTCGACGGCGTGCCCAAGCACGTGGACTACTGGCTCATGCGGTGCGTCGGGGGCTCCTTCGCCACCAACGACGAGGTGGACGAGCTGCGCTGGCTCCCCCCCGCCGACGCCGCCGCCCTGGTCACCCACGAGCACGACCGCCTGGTGATCGCCGACGCCGCCCGGACCGACGTCCCGCGCGAGGTCGGCCTCCTGCTGGTCCGCCACGGCCGGGCCGGGAGCAAGCAGGAGTTCGACGGCCCGGACGAGCAGCGCCCCCTGGACGAGCGGGGGCTGCGGCAGGCGCGGCAGCTCGCCGAGGCCCTGCTGCTCTTCGAGCCCCAGGCCATCGCCTCGGCACCGCCGCTGCGCTGCCGCGCGACGGTCGAGCCCCTCGCGGAGACGATGGGTCTGGGCGTGCACGACCGACCCGAGTTCGGCGAGGAGTGCTTCGCCGACGACCCGCAGGCCGCGCTCACCGCGCTCGAACGGCTGCTGGTGCCCCGGGCGGATCCGGGCGTCACCGTCGTCTGCAGCCAGGGCGGGGTCATCCCCGCGGTGCTGCAGGCCCTGGGCGTGCACGGCCACGGTGTCCGGGGGCTGCTCCCGCCCGCCGCCAAGGGCAGCGTGTGGGCCCTCGGCGGCCGACCGGGCGCCCTGGTGGCCGACTACTACCGCGACTTCGAGCCCGACCCCGACGCCCCCTGAGGGCGCCGGGGCCGGCAGGTCAGGCCGGCAGCGCCGGGAGGGCCTTGGGCAGCCACGCCGGTCGCCGGCCCTCGAACGCCTCGACGTCGTCGAGGTGCCGCTCGGTCAGCCCGACGTCGTCGAGCCCCTCCAGCAGCCGCCAGCGGGTGTAGTCGTCGGCGTCGAACGGCACGGTGGTGTCGCCGTAGGTGACCAGCTTGGCCTGCAGGTCGACGGTGACCTGCGTGGTGGGGTCGGCCTCGGCCGCGGCCCACAGCGCCTCCACCTCGGCCTGGGGCAGGACGACGGTGAGCAGCCCGGCCTTGGTCGAGTTGTTCTTGAAGATGTCGGCGAACCGCGAGGAGATGACCACCCGGAAGCCGCCGTCCTTCAGCGCCCACACCGCGTGCTCGCGGGAGGAGCCGGTGCCGAAGTCGGGGCCGGCCACCAGGATCGAGGCGTCGGAGTACTCGGGCTTGTTGAGCACGAAGTCCGGCTCGTTGGTGCGCCAGGCGACGAAGAGGCCGTCCTCGAACCCGGTGCGGGTGATCCGCTTGAGGTACTCGGCCGGGATGATCTGGTCGGTGTCGACGGCGCTGCGGCGCAGCGGGGCGACGGTGCCGGTGTGCGTGATGAAGGCGTCCACGGGTCAGGCTCCGATCAGGTCGGCGGGGGCGGTCAGGCGGCCGGTGAGCGCGGTGGCCGCAGCCACCGACGGCGACACCAGGTGGGTGCGCCCACCCTTGCCCTGCCGGCCCTGGAAGTTGCGATTGCTGGTGGAGGCCGAGCGCTCCCCCGGCTTGAGCTGGTCGGGGTTCATGCCCAGGCACATCGAGCAGCCCGCACCCCGCCACTCCGCGCCGGCGTCGATGAACACCTGGTCCAGGCCCTCGGCCTCGGCCTGGCTCTTGACGCCGACGGACCCGGGGACGACGAGCATCCGGGTGCTGGGGTCGATCCGCTTCCCGCGCAGCAGGTCCGCGGCGACCCGCAGGTCCTCGATCCGGCCGTTGGTGCAGGAGCCGAGGAAGACGGTGTCGACCTCGATCTCGGTGAGCGGCGTGCCCGGCGTCAGGCCCATGTAGGCCAGCGCCTGCTCGGCGGCCCGGCGCTCGCCCTCGTCGGCGATCTGGGCCGGGTCGGGGACCCGCTCGCTGATCGGCAGGCCCTGACCGGGGTTGGTGCCCCAGGTGACGAACGGCGTCAGCGTCGCGGCGTCGAGCACGACCTCGGCGTCGAAGACCGCGCCCTCGTCGGTGCGCAGCGTCGACCAGTACTCGACGGCGGCGTCCCAGTCCGCGCCCTGCGGGGCGTGCGGGCGGCCCTGCAGGAAGTCGAAGGTGGTCCGGTCGGGAGCGATGAGCCCCGCCTTGGCGCCGGCCTCGATCGACATGTTGCAGATCGTCATGCGGGCCTCCATCGACAGCGCCTCGATGGCGCTGCCGCGGTACTCGATGACGTGGCCGGCGGCACCATTGGTGCCGATCTGCGCGATGACGGCGAGGATGATGTCCTTCGCCGAGACGCCCGGGGCCAGCTCGCCGTCGACGGTGACCGACATCTGCTTGGGCGCGTACTGCGGCAGCGTCTGGGTGGCGAGCACGTGCTCGACCTCGCTGGTGCCGATGCCGAACGCCAGCGCGCCGAAGGCGCCGTGCGTGGAGGTGTGGCTGTCGCCGCACACGATGGTCATGCCCGGCTGGGTGAGCCCCAGCTGCGGGCCGATGACGTGCACGATGCCCTGGTCGCGGTCGCCCATCGGGGCCAGCCGGATGCCGAACTCGGCGGCGTTCTTCCGCAGCGCCTCGACCTGCGCCCGGCTGATCGGGTCGGCGATGGGCGCGAGGATGTCCAGCGTCGGGACGTTGTGGTCCTCCGTCGCCATGGTGAGGTCGGGCCTGCGCACCGTCCGCCCGGCCACCCGGAGGCCGTCGAAGGCCTGCGGGCTGGTCACCTCGTGCACGAGGTGGAGGTCGATGTAGAGCAGGTCGGGCTCGCCCGCGGTGCTGCGCACCACGTGCGCCTCGTAGACCTTCTCGGCCAGGGTCTTCGGCACGGTTCGTCCTCTCACCGGGCACCCACCCGGGGGATCGCGGTAGCGGTCTCACTGCGTGGGATGCAAGTATTGCTGTGTGGGACAGCCTAACCCGGTAGCGGTCTTGGACAAAGCGGTGTCGATCCTGCACGCCGTGGCGCAGGAGCCGGCGACCCTCGCCGAGCTCGTCGCGCGCACCGGTCTGCCCCGCGCGACCGCCCACCGGCTGGCCGTCGCGCTCGAGGGTCACCGGCTGGTGCGCCGCACCGACGGCGGCAGCTGGGCGCCGGGACCGGCGCTGGCGGAGCTGGGGCGCGGCACGGCCGACATCGGCGAGATCGCCGGCCGCCACCTGGTCACCCTGCGCGACAGCACCGGGGAGAGCGCCCAGTTCTACGTGCGCGACGGGGCCACCCGCGTCTGCGTCGCCGCCGCCGAGCGCACCAGCGGGCTGCGCGACACCGTGCCGGTGGGCGCCCGCCTCCCCATGACCGCCGGCTCGGCCGCGCACGCGCTGCTGGCGTTCATGCCCGCCGACGAGGTCAACCGGCTGCTGCCCAACGCCAGCTTCACCGCGCGCACGCTGCTGGACGTGCGCCGGCGCGGCTGGGCGCACAGCGTTGCCGAGCGCGAGGCGGGGGTGGCCTCGCTGTCGGCCCCGGTCCGTGACGGGTCGGGCACCGTGCTCGGTGCCGTCTCGATCTCCGGCCCGGTCGAGCGGCTGGGCCGGCGCCCCGGCGCCGAGGTCATCGGCGCGGTGCTGGACGCCTCGGCCGCCATCTCCCGCGCCGCGCGCTGAGCTCAGCCGGTCGGCTGCTCGTCCTCCCGCGGCGGGTCGACCACGGTCGGGCGCAGCCGGGACCACAGCGCGAAGGCGACCGCCACGGCGATCATCCCGATGCCCGCCCACAGGTTGGCGTCGATGCCGCCGGTCTTGGCCAGGCTCTCGTCGTCGTCGAGCAGCCCGACGACGACCAGCACCACGCCGTAGAAGCCGATCAGCTCCGCGATGACGTTGCGGACGTCGAACGCGCCCGCCTTCTGCTGCTGCTGCCGCTTGCCGGAGCTCACGGGTTCCCCCCTCATCGGAAGATCACGTTCAGGGCGATGACCATGGCCAGCGCGATCCCGGCCAGCGGCACCGGCGACTGGTACCAGGGCAACTTGTGCGCCTCCGGGTCGGTGCGCACCTCCCTGGGCGTCTCCGAGTACACCAGCCCGGCCAGCTCGTGCGCCGGCTTGGGCGCGGTCACCTTGCTGACCACCACGCTCACCACGATGTCGACGACGAAGGCCGCGCCCGCCGCGACGAACGCCCCGCCCTGCCCCGGCAGGTCCAGGACGCCGGTCTCCACCATGACGAAGACGGTGATGGCCGCCGCGGTGCCCGAGACCAGTCCGGCCCAGCCCGCCGTCGGCGTCATCCGCTTCCAGAACATGCCCAGGATGAACGTGGCGAACAGCGGTGCGTTGAAGAAGCCGAACAGGGTCTGCAGGTAGTCCATCAGGTTGCTGTAGCCCGACGCGATCAGCGCCGTCCCGATGGCCGCGACCGTGGCACCGACCGTGGCCCACCGGCCGACCTTCAGGTAGTAGCCGTCGGGCCGGTCCTTCTTCACGTACTGCTGCCACAGGTCGTAGCTGAAGACGGTGTTGAAGGAGGAGATGTTGGCCGCCATGCCGGCCATGAACGCGGCCAGCAGGCCGGCGATGGCGACGCCGAGCAGCCCGTTGGGCAGCACGTCGCGGATCAGCAGCAGGATCGCGTCGTTGTAGGTGACGCCGGTGGCGGCGGTCGGGTCGGCCTTGTAGTCGATGAGCTCGGGGACGAGCACCGCGGCGATCATCCCGGGGATGACGACGATGAACGGCACGAACATCTTGGGGAAGGCGCCGATGATCGGCGTGCTCCGGGCCGCCGACATCGACTTGGTGGCCATGGCGCGCTGGACCTCGACGAAGTTCGTCGTCCAGTAGCCGAACGAGAGCACGAAGCCGAGGCCGAAGACGATGCCGACGGCGGACCAGACCGGGTTCTCGAAGCCCGACAGGTTGGTCGCCGGCCACGACGACAGCTGCTCGTCCCCGCCCGGGGAGGCGGTCACCCGATCGATGAGCCCGCCGATGCCACCGACGCGGTTCAGCCCGATCAGGGTCAGCGGCAGCAGCGCGGCAACGATGACGAAGAACTGCAGGACCTCGTTGTAGATCGCCGCGGACAACCCGCCCAGGGTGATGTAGCTGAGCACCACCGCCGCCGCCACGATCAGCGAGATCCACAGCGGCCAGCCCAGCAGGGCCTCCACGATGGTGGCCAGCAGGAACAGGTTGATGCCGGCGATGAGCACCTGGGCGACGGCGAAGCTGATCGCGTTGACCAGGTGGGCGCCGGTGCCGAACCGGCGGCGCATGAACTCCGGGACGCTGCGGACCTTCGACCCGTAGTAGAAGGGCATCATCACCACGCCGAGGAACAGCATGGCCGGGACGGCGCCGATCCAGAAGTAGTGCATCGTCGCCATGCCGTACTGCGCGCCGTTGGCCGACATGCCGATGATCTCGACCGCACCCAGGTTCGCCGAGATGAACGCCAGGCCGGTCACCCAGGCCGGCAGCGACCGGCCGGACAGGAAGAAGTCCAGGCTGTCGGACACCCGGCGGCGGGCGGCGACGCCGATCAGCATCACGACGGCGAAGTAGGCGACGACCAGCGCGTAGTCGACGAAGGAGGCATCGAGCCTCAGCGGTTCGTCCACGGGTTCCTTCTCTCGGGGGTGCGGACTCAGGCCAGGCGGCGGGCGCCGGCGGAGGGGACGACGACGAAGGTGCGCGGGGCCGGGTGCTGTTCCGCGGCGAAGCGCTCGGTGACGGCGGCGGTGACGTCGTCGGCCGCGCCGGCCTCGACCAGGGCGAGGACGCTGCCGCCGAACCCGCCCCCGACCATGCGGGCGCCGTGCGCGCCGGCGGCGAGCGCGGCCTCGACGCAGACGTCGATCAGCGGCACCGAGATCTGGAAGTCGTCGCGCAGCGACTCGTGGCCGGCCGTGAGCACCGGGCCGATGGCCCGCGGATCGGCGTCGCCCCGCAGCGTGGCCACGACCTCCAGCACGCGCGCGTCCTCGGTGACGACGTGCCGGGCGCGTCGCAGCAGCACCTCGCCGTCCTCGGTGCCGTCGGCCAGGGGGGCGAGCGCGGCGACGTCGTCGACCTCGCGGAGCAGCTCCACCCCGAGCCGCCGGGCGGCCTGCTCGCACTCCCGGCGGCGGTCGCGGTAGCCGCCCTCGGCGTGGTCGTGGGTGGTGCCGGTGTCCATCACCAGCAGAGCCAGCCCGGCCGCCGCGAGGTCCAGCGGCACCTGCTCGCGGGCGCCGTCGCGGGTGTCCAGGAACAGCGCGTGCCCGGCGGTGCACAGCACCGAGGCGGACTGGTCGAGCACGCCGGTGGGCGCGCCGACGAAGTCGTTCTCGGCCCGGCGGGCGACGTCGATCAGCGCGTCGCCGTCCAGGTCGAGGTCGAGCAGGTCGCGCACCGCCAGGGCCACCGAGCAGGACAGCGCGGCGGAGGAGGAGAGCCCGGCGCCGGCGGGCACGTTGCCGTCGACCAGGACGGTCAGCCCGCCGGGCACCTGCTCCGCGAGGGCGTGCACGACCCCGGCCGGATAGCCGGCCCACCCGCCCGGCCGGCCCGGCTCGAGGTCGACCACCGCGACCTCGGCGTCGTCGCCGGGGTGCTGGGCCGAGGCGAGGACGAGCAGCCCGTCGTCGCGGCGGGCCACGGCGGCGCGGGTGGTGTGCGGCAGCGCGACCGGCAGCACGAAGCCGCCGTTGTAGTCGGTGTGCTCGCCGATGACGTTGACCCGTCCCGGAGCGGCCCACACGCCCTCGGGCTGCTGCCCGAACCGCTGGGCGAAGGCCTCGGCCGCCGTCCGGGCGGCGTCCGCGTCGTCGGGGATCACGGCAGGACCACGTCGCCCATGGCTCGGTTCCGTCCTCGCTCCGCTCCTCGGTCGCTGGCGCTCACTGCGATGCTCACTCGGTCGTCACTTTCACGTTCCGCAGCTGGTCGGCGACGTCCTCGGGGTTGGTGTCGGTGATGAAGGCGCCCATCCCCGACTCCGAGCCGGCCAGGTACTTGAGCTTGCCGGGTGCGCGCCGCAGCGAGAACAGCTGCAGGTGCAGCCACCACTCGTCCCGGGCGCGCGCCGGCGCCTGGTTCCACGAGGTGATGTAGGGCATCGGGGTGACGAAGCGGTGGGCGAAGCGGCCCAGCACGTCCAGGTAGACCTCCACGAAGGCGTCCCGCTCGGCGTCCGTCAGCTCCGGCAGGTCGGCCACCCTGCGGGTGGGGAACAGCTGCACCTCGTAGGGCCAGCGCGCCGCCGCGGGGACGAACGCCGTCCAGTGCTCGTTGCCGGCCACCACGCGCGGGCCGGAGCGCTCGGCGGCGACGACCTCGGCGAACAGGTCGCCCCCGGTGGCCTCGCGGTGGCGGCGCACCGAGGCCAGCACCTTCGCCACCCGCGGCGTGACGAACGGGTAGGCGTAGATCTGGCCGTGCGGGTGGGAGAGCGTCACCCCGATCTCCTCGCCGTGGTTCTCGAAGCAGAAGACCTGCTCGACGCCGTCCAGCGCGGAGAGCTCGGCGGTGCGCTCGGCCCAGACGTCCACGACCAGCCGCGCCCGGTCCCGGCCCAGCTGGAAGAAGTCGCGGTCGTGGTCGCTGGTGAAGCAGACGACCTCGCAGCGGCCGAAGCCCGGCCGGAGCTCCGCCAGCGGGTTGCCGGGGGCGGCCGGGGGGACGTCGCGGGCGACGTCGGTGGCCAGTGACGGGAAGCGGTTCTCGAAGACCACGACCTGGTAGTCGGCCTCGGGCACCTCGGTCGGCCGGCCGGGCCGCGACGGGCACAGCGGGCACTGGTCGGCCGGGGGCAGGAAGGTGCGGGTCTGCCGGTGCGCGGCCACCACGACCCATTCGCCGAGCAGTGGGTCGAACCGGAGCTGGGAGCGGGTGGCCACCTCGGGGAGGTCGCGCTCGTCGGTGGCGTCGCGGGCGGGGGCGTCGCGGTCCTCGTCGAAGTAGAGGATCTCGCGTCCGTCGGCCAGCCGCCGGCTCGTCCGGATCACCGCGCGACCGCCTCTCCGCCGTCACGGTGCGCGAACGGCGGAGTCGACCGTAGTCCCGCTCATGATCATCCGGCCACCGGAAGTCGGTGCGATCTGCGCGACGCCCGATCGGGTGCCGGATCAGGCGTCCCCGAGAACGGCGAGAGCCCCCGACCTGGTGGTCGGGGGCTCTCGGTCGCGTAGCCCCGAAGGGATTCGAACCCTCGCTACCGCCGTGAGAGGGCGGCGTCCTGGGCCGCTAGACGACGGGGCCGTGCTGGGTGGTGCGGCGACCATTTTGCCATGCCCGGACCGGGCCCGGGAACGGGGGTGCGGCTCCGGCCGGACCGGCCACCCACCCGGGAACGGCGAGAGCCCCCGACCTGGTGGTCGGGGGCTCTCGGTGGCGTAGCCCCGAAGGGATTCGAACCCTCGCTACCGCCGTGAGAGGGCGGCGTCCTGGGCCGCTAGACGACGGGGCCGTGCTGGGTGGTGCGGTGGTGCAGGAGGAACCAGGATTCCTCGCTGGGGTACCAGGACTCGAACCTAGACTAACGGAACCAGAAACCGTCGGGCTGCCAATTACCCCATACCCCATGGGTGGCACCTCGCGGCGCCGGGAAAGACGATACCCGACGCCGTCGCGGGCGGTGGAACCACCCCCCGGTCGGCGGGTCAGGCGGCCGGGTCCGGGGCCGCTGCGGCCGGCCGCAGCCACGGGGGACGCAGGTCCTGGGCCTCGGTGCGCCGCTCGGGACGGGCCCTCCTCGCCCACCAGGCCACCGCCGCCACGTAGCCGGCCATGCCCAGCACGCCGAACGCGAGCGACGCCAGGCCGGCACCCTCGGGCACCTCGCCCATGGCGATGACGTCCTCGCCCAGCAACCCGGCCAGGACGAACAGCAGCACGTTGTTGACCGCGTGCAGCACGATCGCGGCCTCCAGGCCCCCGGTCAGCCACACCACAGCCGAGGCCGCCAGCGCGAAGAAGAACCGGTCCAGGAAGGTCGGCAGGTCCGGTGGCAGGTGGGCCAGCGAGAAGAGCGTTCCGGTGACGACGGCGGCCAGCACCGCCCCCACCGACGGCCTGCGCACCCAGCCGGCGATCGCCTGGCTGAGGTAGCCGCGGAACAGGTACTCCTCCGCGGCCGACTGCAGCGGGGTGGTGAGCAGGACGACGACGAGCAGCCAGCCCCAGCCGGGGATCGGCCCCTCCACCTGCCCCTCCCCCGCGGTGAGGTCGAACGCCACGCCGGCGGCGATGACGAGCCCGAGGGTGGCCAGGGCGAGGAGGGTGAGCCGCGGCAGCAGCCGCCATCGCAGCCTGGCCAGGACCGAGGAGGACCAGCCCGGCCGCATCCCGTGCGCCACGGCCCAGGCCAGCCACACGACCGGGATGGCCACGACCAGGGCGCCGTTGGTGACCAGCAGGACCGCGGGATCGAGCAGGTCGTCCATCGTCAGGTCGGGGCTGATGCCGGTGAGCAGGCCCAGCACCCCGACGACCGCGCTGGCCACGCCGAAGACCACCGCGAGCAGCAGCAGCCCCACCAGCGGACGCCACCACGCCCAGTCGCGGGCCCGCATGGCCCGCAGGAAGGGC
This sequence comes from Blastococcus saxobsidens, assembly GCF_010682065.1. Taxonomy (GTDB): domain Bacteria; phylum Actinomycetota; class Actinomycetes; order Mycobacteriales; family Geodermatophilaceae; genus Blastococcus; species Blastococcus saxobsidens_B. The sequence goes on along the minus strand of NZ_JAAGWG010000015.1, from coordinate 90,931 downwards.
TGCGGCTCGTCGTGCGGGGGCGTGCCCGGCGGCGGCGCCCAGACCACCTGCGGCGGCCACGGCCCGGGCTGGGGCACCCACGGGCCCTGCTGCGGCCAGGCCGCCCCCTGCGGTGGCCACGGCGCCGGCTGCGGCCACGGCGCGGGAGGCAGCTGGTCCGGCCCGGGCCGCAGGGTCGGCGGCGGACCGGCGTACCGCTCGTCGTCCGGTCGCGCGCCGGCCCCCGGCGGAATCATGCCGCGGTCGCCACCTCGCGGGCCGCGACCAGCCGGGCCAGCGTCCGCTCCCGGCCCAGCAGCTCCATCGACTCGTAGAGCGGCGGCGAGACCGTCCGCCCGCTGACCGCGACCCGCACCGGCCCGAACGCCTGCCGCGGCTTGCGGCCCAGGCCCTCGACCAGGGAGTCCTTCAGCGCCTGCTCGATCGCCGGGGTGGTCCACTCGGCCAGCTCCCGCAGGGCGGTGGTCGCCGCGTCCAGCACCTCGACCGCCGCCTCGCCGGACAGCTGCTTGTCCGCCGCGGCCGGATCGATCTGCACCTCGTCGACGAAGAGGAAGCCCAGCAGCCCGACCGCCTCGGAGAGCACGACCATGCGCTCCTGGGCCATCGGTGCGATGGCCTCCAGGACCGCGGCCTGCTCCGCCGTCGGCGGGTCGGTGACCAGGCCCGCCTGGGCCAGGTAGGGCACCACGCGGTCGGTGAACTCCGCCACCGGCAGCGCGCGGAGGTGCGTGGCGTTGATCGCCTCGGCCTTCTTCAGGTCGAAGCGCGCCGGGTTGGCGCTGACCCGGGTGATGTCGAAGGCCTCGACGAGCTCGGCGGTGGAGAAGACGTCACGGTCCTCGGCGATCGACCAGCCGAGCAGGGAGAGGTAGTTGACCAGCCCCTCGGGCAGGAAGCCCCGCTCGCGGTAGACGTCCAGGTTCGACGTGGGGTCGCGCTTGGAGAGCTTCTTGGTGCCCTCGCCGGTCACCAGCGGCAGGTGCCCGAAGCGGGGGGTGACCGAGGCGACGCCGATGTCGGTGAGCGCCGCGTAGAGGGCCAGCTGCCGGGGCGTGGAGGGCAGCAGGTCCTCACCGCGGAGCACGTCGGTGATGCCCATGAGGGCGTCGTCCACCGGGTTGACGAACGGGTAGAGCGGGGCGCCGTTGCCGCGCACCAGCACGAAGTCGGGCACCGCACCGGCCGCGAACCGCACCTCGCCGCGGACCAGGTCGGTCCAGACCAGGTCCTCGTCGGGCATGCGCAGCCGGAGCACCGGGGAGCGGCCCTCGTCGCGCAAGGCGGCCTTCTGCGCATCGGTCAGCAAGCGGTCGTGGTTGTCGTACCCGAGCTTCGGGTCCTGGCCGGCCGCCCGACGGCGGGCGTCGACCTCCTCGTTGGTGGAGAAGGACTCGTAGGCATGACCCGACTCGAGCAGCTTGGCGGCCACCTCGCGGTAGACGTCGTGCCGCTCGGACTGGCGGTAGGGCCCGTGGGGACCGCCCACCTCGGGGCCCTCGTCCCAGTCCAGCCCGAGCCAGCGCAGGCTGTCGAGCAGGTGGCGATAGGACTCCTCGGAGTCGCGCGCGGCATCGGTGTCCTCGATGCGGAAGACGAACGTGCCGCCGTGGTGCCGGGCGTGCGCCCAGTTGAACAGCGCCGTCCGGACGAGCCCGACGTGGACCAGGCCGGTGGGCGACGGGCAGAACCGGGTGCGCGGGCTCGTCGTCGGGGCGGTGGGCGGGGTCGGGGCCGTCACCGGGCCGCGCCCGCGGTGGAGACCGGGTCGGCGTCGCTGACCGAGTTGGTCAGGGTGCCCAGCCCCTGGATCGAGCACTCGACCTGCTGACCGGGGCGGATCGGGCCGACGCCGGCGGGCGTGCCGGTGAGGACGACGTCACCGGGCAGCAGCGTCATGACCCGCGAGATGTGCGAGATCAGGGTCGGGATGCCGAAGAGCAGCTGGCTGGTGCGCCCGTGCTGCCGCGGCTCGCCGTCGACGGTGCAGGTGACCTCGAGGTCGGTGGCGTCCAGGCCGAGCCCGGGCAGGTCGGTCTCGATCCACGGCCCCAGCGGGCAGAACGAGTCGAAGCCCTTGGCCCGGGTCCACTGGCCGTCGTTGCGCTGCATGTCGCGCTCGGTGACGTCGTTGCCGATCGTGTAGCCGAAGACGCTGCTCAGCGCCTGCTCCGGCGTGACGTTCCGGGCGCCACGGGCCCCGATCACGACCGCGAGCTCCGCCTCGTGGTGGACGTTGGTGCTGCCCGGCGGGATGCGGATGGCGTCACCCGGGCCGATCACCGACGTGGAGGGCTTGAGGAACAGCAGGGGCTCCTTCGGAGCGTCCCCGGTGTTCATCTCCTTCACGTGGTCGGCGTAGTTCTTGCCGACGCACACCACCTTGCTCGGCAGGATCGGCGAGAGCAGCCGGATGTCGGCCTGCGCGAAGCGCGTGCCGGTGAAGTTGATCTGGCCGAAGGGGTGGCCCTCGATCTGGGCGATCTGGCCGTCCCCGTCGAGGACGCCGAAGGACATTCCCTGAGGGGAGGCAAAACGGACGATGCGCACGAGCCGAGGTTAGTCGGCGGGCGGGCGGGCGGCTCCCGGCCTACCGTTCCGGCTCATGGCATGCCGTTTCTCCGAGCTGGTCGTCGACAGCCGCGACCCCGGATCGCTCGCCGCCTTCTGGGCGGCGGTGCTCGACTACGAGGTCCTCGGCGACGAGGACGGCGCCATCGAGATCGGCCCCGCCTCGGGCTTCGGTGGCCCCGCCCCGACGCTGGTGTTCGCCCCCGTCACCGACCCGACCCCCGGGAAGGTGCGGCTGCACATCGATCTGAACCCGACCGACCGCGACCAGGACGCCGAGCTGCAGCGGCTGCTCGACCTCGGTGCCACCCCTGTCGAGGTCGGCCAGACCGGCGACGAGGGCTGGCACGTGCTGGCCGACCCCGAGGGCAACGAGTTCTGCCTGCTGCGCACACGGCTGCCCTCCGGGCAGCAACCGCGGCCAGGTGCCGTCCCCCCGTCGGGCTGAGCCGTCCGTCACCCCTGCGCGGAGCCCTCCGGGCCCCACTCGGGGTGACAGAGCAGAATCGATTCCATGATCCTGATCGTCGTGAAGTTCCCCGTCCGTCCCGAGCGCGCCGACGAGTGGACCGGCCTGGCCGCCGACTACGCCAACGCGGTCAACGCCGAGGAGGGCTCGCTGTTCTTCGAGTGGTCCCGGAGCCTGGAGGAGCCGAACACGTTCGTCTGCGTCGAGGGCTTCCGCGACTCCGAGGCCGGTGCCGCGCACGTGGGCACCGACGCCTTCAAGCGGTTCGTCGAGCAGGCCCCGGAGCTGGTGTCGGCGCAGCCGCAGATCATCTACGTGGACGCGCCGGAGGTCTCCGGCTGGGGACCCATGGGCGAGATCCAGCCGCGCTGACCCGCGTGCGCCCCTTCCTGCTGCTCTCCTCCCGACCGGAGGACGAGGCGGCCGACGAGGAGTACGCCTCGTTCCTGCGGTTCACCGGGCTGCCCGCCGACCGGCTGCACCGGATCCGCCTGGAGGCCGGTCCGCTGCCCGAGCTGGACCTCGACGACTTCGCCGGGGTGATGCTGGGCGGTGGGCCGTTCAACTCCAGCGACGCCGACGAGGACAAGTCCCCCGTCCAGCTGCGGGTGGAGCGGGACGTCGGCGGTCTGCTCGACCGGATCGTGGCGAGGGACCTGCCCTTCTTCGGCGCCTGCTACGGCATCGGCACGCTCGGGACCCACCAGGGCGGCGTCGTCGACCGCACCTACGGCGAGCCGGTGTCCGTGGTCGAGGTGACCCTCACGCCGGAGGGCAGCAGCGATCCCCTGCTCGCGGGCGTGCCCGCGCGGTTCGAGGCGTTCGTCGGCCACAAGGAGGCCTGCCGGCTCCTGCCCCCGCACGCGGTGCTGCTGGCCTCGTCGCCGACCTGCCCGGTGCAGATGTTCAGGGTGGGCGAGAACGTCTACGCCACCCAGTTCCACCCCGAGCTCGACGTCCCCGGGATCGTGCAGCGGGTGCGGATCTACCAGCACGCCGGCTACTTCCCGCCCTCGGAGGTCGAGGCGGTCATCGCCCGGCTGACGCCCGCGGTGGTGACCCACCCCGGGCGCCTGCTGGCGAACTTCGTCGCCCGCTACGGCTGAGCCGCACCGCTCAGCGCGACCACGGGGCCCGGCGGCGCCGCTGCCGTACGGGCGGCTCGGCCGGTGTTGCTGCGGCGAGCGCCTCGTAACGGCGCAGCAGCTCGCCGAGCAGGCCCTCGTACTGCCGCCGGTCGAAGCTGTACGTGGACAGTGGTCCGTACTCGTCCGGCGCAGGAACGAACTCCTCGAAGTCCACCTGCCAGCCGACGTCCCGCCAGTGCACCGCGTCGATCTCGATGACCAGGCTCGCAGCGAGCGCTCGACAGTTGATGTCCTGATCGACCGCGCAGACCAGCAGGGCGACGCGACCGTCCCCGAAGTCCGGGGTTCCGTCCCCGAGCAGCGCTCTCAGACCGGCAACAGCCGCTCGAGGCGCCTCCGGCCACAGCCGGGTCAGCTCGGACGGGAGGTCCGGCACCCCCCAGCGGTCGGCCACCAAGCGACGCAACGGGACACCGTCGATGGTCCAGTCCTCGAAGGCGGAGTCGCGCTCCGCCGGTCGCCGCTCCCACAGGTCGACCGTCCGGGTCACCGCAGCAGTGGTGCCCAGCTCGTGCACCGGTGACATCTCCCGCTACGGCTGAGGACGGCGCAGGACGGCGTAGGTGAGCGCGTCGACGAGCGCGTGCCAGGAGGCCTCGACGATGTTGGCGTGCACCCCGACGGTGGTCCACTCCCCCGTCCCGTCGGTCGTGTCGATGAGCACCCGGGTCGTCGCGCTCGTGCCGCCCTTCCAGCCGAGGATGCGGACCTTGTAGTCGGCCAGGGAGACGTCGGCCAGCTGCGGGTAGCGGTGCACCAGGGCCTGGCGCAGCGCGTTGTCCAGCGCATTGACCGGACCGTTGCCCTCGCCGGTGCTGATGATCCGCTCGCCGTCGACGTGCACCTTCACCGTCGCCTCGCTGACCACCACGCCGTTGCCCCAGTGCTCGACGGAGGTCTTGTAGCTCTCCAGCTCGAACAGCGGCGGAGGCGCGTCGGGCAGCTGGGCCCGCAGCAGCAGCTCGAAGGAGGCGTCGGCGGCCTCGAACGACCAGCCGTCGGCCTCCAGCACCTTCACCTGGTCGACGACCCGGCCGATCGCGTCGGTCTGCCCGGCGAGATCCACTCCCAGCTCGCGACCCTTGAGCTCCACCGAGGCCCGGCCGGCCATCTCGGTGACCAGGATGCGCATGTCGTTGCCGACGACGGCGGGGTCCAGGTGGTTGTAGAGCTCGGGGCTCACCTTGATCGCGCTGGCGTGCAGCCCGGCCTTGTGCGCGAACGCCGACGCCCCGACGAAGGGCTGGTGCTCGTCGGGGGCGATGTTGGCGAGCTCGGCGATGGCGTGGCTGACCCGCTGCAGCTCCGGCAGGCACCCGGCCGGCACCGCGGGCACGCCCATCTTGGTGACGAGGTTGGCGATCAGCGCGAAGGTGTCGGCGTTCCCGGCCCGCTCGCCGTAGCCGTTCGCCGTCCCCTGCACGTGCGTCACCCCGGCCTCGACCGCGGCCAGCGTGTTGGCGACCGCGCAGCCGGTGTCGTCCTGGCAGTGGATGCCGAGCTGCCCGATGACCCGTGAGCGCACGTCGGCGACCACCCGCCCGACGCCCATCGGCAGCATCCCGCCGTTGGTGTCGCACAGGACCCCCACCTCGGCCCCCGCGGCGAACGCCGTCTCCAGCACCCGCACCCCGTAGTCGCGGTCGGCGGCGTACCCGTCGAAGAAGTGCTCGCAGTCGAGGAAGACCCTCCGTCCCTGGGCGACGAGGAAGGCCACCGTGTCCGACACCATGGCCAGGTTCTCCTCCGGCGTGGTCCGCAGCGCCTCGCGGACGTGCCGGACGTCGGACTTGGCGACCAGGCACACGACCGACGTCCCGGCGTCGAGCAGGGCGCGGACCTGGAGGTCCTCCTCCACCCGGACGCCGGCCTTCCGGGTCGACCCGAAGGCGACCAGCTGGGCGTGCTCGAGCTGCAGCTCGGTGCGCGCCCGGGCGAAGAACTCGGTGTCCTTGGGCAGCGCACCCGGCCAGCCGCCCTCGATGAACCCGACCCCGATCTCGTCCAGCAACCGCGCCACCGCCAGCTTGTCGGCGACCGAGTAGCTGACACCCTCCCGCTGGGCGCCGTCGCGCAGCGTGGTGTCGAAGACGTGGAAGTCGGTGGAGGTGCTCACGGTGTCTCCCGGGAGTAACGGCCGGCCCGACAACGAAAAAGACCCCCCGGGTACGGGAGGTCTGCGCGCAGTCGGGGAGGGAACTGCGCGCTAGGCGATGATGATCGTGCCGGTGGGGTGCATCGCGACGAGTAAATCACGGGCGGCCCCCGGCCCACCCCTGGCAGGCTGCCCCCTCGTGATCCCGCCCGACTGGACCCCCGTGCACCGCGCCGACGGCGAGCAGGTGGGCTGGCTGTGCGCCGACGGCGTCCCCGGCCCGGCGCTGCCGCTGCTGCTCACCGGCACCCCGCTGACGGGTCCCCGGCCGCGCGACGAGGCCGCGGCCCTGCTGCGGCAGCGCGGGCTGGCCGCGCTGGACCGGCGCTGGTGGGCGCGGCTGCCCGAGCCGCTGCCCGCCGGGACCTTCGCGGCCGGGGAACCGGGCGAGGACTGGACCTGGCAGCCGGTGCTGCTGGTGGAGTCCTCCCCCACCGGCTGCACGGTGCGCCCCGAGTGGCCTGCCCCCGGGCAGACCGGTCGGGCGCTGCTGCCCGTGCCGGTCGCCGGTCTGCTCGTCGAGGAGCCGCCCGAGGGGTGACTCAGCCGCCGGCGAGGGCGGCCAGGCGGTCGCCGACGTCGGTGGTGCGGATCGGAGCCTGCGGGTCACGCGTGGACAGGTCGAAGGCCACCGCGGCGTCGACCTTCCGCGCCTGCTCGGTGCGACCGAGGTGCTGGAGGAGCAGCCCGACCGACAGCACCGTGGCGGTGGGGTCGGCGATGCCCTGGCCGGCGATGTCCGGGGCCGAGCCGTGCACCGGCTCGAACATGCTCGGGTTCGTGCCGGACGCGTCGAGGTTGCCGCTGGCGGCCAGGCCGATGCCACCGGTCACCGCGGCCGCGATGTCGGTGACGATGTCGCCGAACAGGTTGTCGGTGACGATGACGTCGTAGCGGCCCGGGTCGGTGATGAAGAACATCGAGGCGGCGTCCACGTGCTGGTAGGCGACGGTGACCTCGGGGAACTCCACCGACACCTCCTCCACGGTGCGCGACCACAGGCCACCGGCGTGGGTGAGCACGTTGGTCTTGTGGATCAGCGTGAGGTGCTTGCGGGGGCGCGCCGTGGCCCGCTCGAAGGCGTACCGGACCACGCGCTCGACGCCGAACGCGGTGTTCAGGCTGACCTCGGTCGCTACCTCGTGCGGGGTGTCCTTGCGCAGGACGCCGCCGTTGCCCACGTAGGGCCCCTCGGTGCCCTCCCGCACGCACAGCATGTCGATCGGGCCGGGCGCGGCCAGCGGGCTGCGCACGCCGTCGAACAGCCGCGCCGGGCGCAGGTTCACGTGGTGGTCGAGCTCGAAGCGCAGCCGCAGCAGCAGCCCCCGCTCGAGGATGCCCGGGGGCACGCCGGGGTCGCCGATCGCGCCGAGCAGGATCGCGTCGTGCTGGCGGAGCTCGTCGACCACGGTGTCGGGCAGCAGCTCACCGGTGCGCTGCCACCGGGTCGCACCGAGGTCGTACGGGGTGGTCTCCAGGTCTGGGGCGACCGCGCTCAGGACCTTGAGTCCCTCCGCCACCACCTCGGGACCGATGCCGTCTCCAGGGATCACAGCCAGGCGCATGGGAAGGGACCCTAGGTCAGAGCGTCGTGAGGTCGGCCGCCCGGGCTGCCCGCGCGCCGATGCGCCCGGCGATCGCGTCGAGCAGTTCGGGGGCGACGGGGCCGTCGACGGTGACCGCCATCAGCGCCTCGCCGTCCTCCGACGCCGGGCTCACCTGGGCACCGGCGATGTTGATCCCGGCCTCGCCCAGCGCCGCGCCGACGGCCCCCACGACACCCGGCCGGTCGGCGTAGGTGAAGAACAGCAGGTTGCCCGACGCCGCGAGGTCGATCTCGAACCCGGCCACCTCGGTCAGCCGCGGCACCTGGTTCTTGCCGAAGAGCGTCCCCGACACCGCCACCGCCCGACCGTCGGCCATGGCGCCGCGCAGCGTGATCAGGTTCCGGTAGGTGGGGCTGTCGGTGTCGCTGGTGAGGGCGACGTCCAGCCCGCGCTGCTCGGCGAGCAGCGGCGCGTTGACGTAGGTGACCTGCTCCTCGACGACGTCGGAGAAGATGCCCTTGAGGGCGGCCAGCTGGAGCACCGAGGCGTCGAACTCGGCCAGCTTGCCGCGGACGTCGACGGTCACCGACTGCGCCAGCCCGCCGGCGACCGCGGTGAAGACGCGGCCCAGCTTCTCGGCCAGCGGGAGCCCCGGCCGCACGTCCTCAGCGACCACGCCGCCGGCCTGCACGTTCACCGCGTCGGGCACGAACTCGCCCTGGAGCGCCAGCCGCACGGAGCGCGCCACGGCGGTGCCGGCCTTGTCCTGCGCCTCGGTCGTCGAGGCGCCCAGGTGCGGGGTGACGACGGTGTTGGGCAGCCCGAACAGCGGGCTGTCGGTGGTCGGCTCGGTGGCGTAGACGTCGAGGCCTGCCGCGCCCACCTGGCCCGAGCGCAGCGCGTCGGCCAGCGCCACCTCGTCCACCAGGCCGCCGCGGGCGGCGTTGACGATGATCACGCCCCGCTTGGTCATCGCCAGCTGCTCGGCCCCGATCAGACCCAGGGTCTCGGGGGTCTTGGGCAGGTGGATGGAGATGAAGTCCGACTCGCGGAGCAGCTCCTCCAGCGAGACCAGCCGGACGCCGAGCTGGGCGGCGCGGCCGGGCTGGATGTAGGGGTCGTAGGCGATGAGCTCGACGCCGAATGCGGCCAGCCGCTGCGCGAACAGGACGCCGATCCGGCCGAGACCGACGACGCCGACGGTCTTCTCGGTGACCTCGACGCCCATGAACTTCGAGCGCTTCCACTGGCCCTCGCGCAGGGTCGCGTCGGCGGCGGGGATCTGGCGGGCGGCGGCGAGCAGCAGGGCGACGGCGTGCTCGGCGGCGCTGACGATGTTCGACGTCGGCGCGTTGACCACCATGACGCCGCGCTCGGTGGCGGCGGCGACGTCGACGTTGTCCAGGCCGATGCCGGCGCGGGCGACCACCTTGAGGTTCGGTGCGGCCGCGAGCGCCTCGGCGTCGATCTGCGTCGCGCTGCGGATCATCACCGCCGCGGCATCGGCGAGGGCCGGGAGCAGCGCGGCCCGGTCGGCGCCGTCGACGTGCCGGATCTCGACGTCGGTTCCGAGCACCTCGAGCACGCTCGGGGCCAGTTCTTCGGCGATCAGGACGACGGGCGCGGTCGTGGTCACGGGTCCACAGCCTAGGTCGGGGGCGGCGGCCCACTCCCGCCGCCCGGGGCGGAAGCTGCGGCCGGTCGGCTTGCCCGCCCGTGAGCGGCCCGGACATGCTGATCTGCGACCGCACCGCACGACCGGTGCCGACCGGAGGGAAGCATGAGCCAGTCCGACGATCCGGGCCGCCCGGACAACCCTCAGCACACCCCGGGGCAGCCCCCCTACGGCCAGCCCCAGTACGGCCAGCCCCAGTACGGCCGGCCCCAGTACGGCCAGCCGCCCCAGGGCCAGCCCCCGTACGGCCAGCAGCCCTACGGTCAGCCCCAGTACGGCCAGCCCGCGTACGGCCAGCCCCAGTACGGCCAGCCGCCCTACGGCCAGGACCCCTTCGGGCAAGGGGGTCAGTACGCGTCCATCGGCACGCCCAGCCGGCCGGCCGCCGTCATCGTCGCCGCCGTGTTCGGGCTGATCTTCGCTGCCCTGGGTCTGCTCACCGCCCTGGTGCTCGTCGTCGGCGGGGCGGAGTTCCTGGAGTTCGAGGAACAGTTCGGCGGTCAGCTGAGCAGCGAGGAGCGGAGCGCGGCCACGGCCGGCATCGTCGTGGCCGGCGTCGTGTTCGGCCTGTACACCGTGCTCATGGCCTGGGGCTCGATCCTGGCGCTCACCGGACGCACCCGCGTGGTCCTGATCGTGGGCGGATCCCTGTCGATCGCCTTCACCGCGTTCGTCCTGCTCGGCACCCTGGGCGCTGGTGATCCGGCCGGCGCGCTGTTCGTGCTGCTGGGCTTCGCCGCCGCCGTCGCGATCGTCGTGCTGCTCTGCCTGCGTCCGGCGGCCGACTTCTACGCCGCGCACCGGGCCCGCCGCACCGGTCGCTGGACCGGGTGATCGCCGCACCCCGCCCTGCCCCACCCACGGATCGGTGTGACGATCCGTGCGATCCGCCTCGGTGGCCACCACGGGCCGCCGACGACCTGGAGGACGCAGCACCATGTCCAGCCCGACCAACGGTTCCGACCCCGACCAGCCGCAGGGCGGTTCACCGCAGCCCGGGTGGGGGCCGCCCCCGCCGCAGGGCCAGCCGCCGTCCCAGGGCTACGGCCAGCAGCCCGGCTACGGCCAGCAGCCCGGCCAGCCCCAGTACGGCCAGCCTCCCTACGGCCAGCAGCCCGGCTACGGCCAGCCGCAGTACGGACAGCCCCAGTACGGACAGCAGCCGTACGGCCAGCAGCCCGGCTACGGTGCCGCGCCCGGCTGGCCCGGCTCCGCTCCGACCAAGCGCCCGGGCACGGTGACCGGCGCCGCGGTCACCGCCATCATCATCGGTGCCCTCACCGCACTGCTCAACCTGCTCGGGCTCGCCGCGGCCGACAGCTTCGACGTCGAGCTGACCACCGGTGACGTGCTGCTCGGCCTCCTGGCCGTCGCCGCGGGCGTCGCGCTCGTGGTCGGCGGCATCCAGGTGCTGCGCGGCGCCGCCCCGCAGATCCTGCTGTACGCCGCCTACTTCACCGCAGCGGTGTGGCTCATCGGCCTCGTCGTGGGGCTGGCGCAGGGCCTCGGCCTGGGCGGCGCCGGGCTGCTCCTCATCGTGGGACCGGCGGTCATCATCTCGCTGCTGCGCGGCCAGGCCGCCCAGCAGTGGTACGCGAGCCGCCCCAGCGGCTCCTGACCCGGCGGCTCCTCACCCGGCCGAGACCCCGGCACGACGACGGCCCCCGCTCCCATCGAGGGAGCGGGGGCCGTCGTCTGCTGCGGATCAGCTGCGGGCGGCGGTACCGGTGTAGTCGTCCGAGGCCGAGACCCAGCTCATGAGGCCGCGCAGCTTGCGCCCGGTCTCCTCGATCGGGTGCGCCTCGGCGGCGGCGCGCTTGGCCTTGAAGTCCGGGGCGCCGGCGTCCTGGTCGGCGATGAAGGCGGCGGCCCACGAGCCGTCCTTGATCGCGGCCAGGACCTCGCCCATCGACTCCTTGACGCGGGCGTCGATGACCTTCGGGCCCGAGGTGTAGTCGCCGTACTCGGCGGTGTCGGACACCGACCAGCGCTGCTTGGCGATCCCGCCCTCGTACATGAGGTCCACGATCAGCTTGAGCTCGTGGAGGCACTCGAAGTAGGCGACCTCGGGCTGGTAGCCGGCCTCGGTGAGGGTCTCGAACCCGGCGGTGATCAGCGCGCTGGCGCCGCCGCAGAGCACGGCCTGCTCGCCGAACAGGTCGGTCTCGGTCTCCTCGGCGAAGGTCGTCTTGATGACGCCGGCCCGGGTGCCGCCGATGGCCGCGGCGTAGGACAGCGCCAGGGACAGCGCGTTGCCGCCGGCGTCCTGCTCGACTGCGACGAGGCAGGGCACGCCCTTGCCGTTCTCGAACTCGCGGCGCACCAGGTGACCGGGGCCCTTGGGGGCGACCATCGCGACGTCCACACCGGCCGGGGGCTTGATGTAGCCGAACCGGATGTTGAAGCCGTGGCCGAAGAACAGCGCGTCGCCGTCCTGCAGGTTCGGCTCGACCGACTCCGCGTACAGCGTCCGCTGCACGTGGTCCGGCGCCAGGATCATGATCAGGTCGGCCTCGGCGGACGCCTCGGCGGGCGTGACCACGCGCAGGCCCTCGGCCTCGGCCTTGGCCCGGCTCTTGCTGCCCTCGGGGAGGCCGACGCGGACGTCGACACCCGAGTCGCGCAGGGACAGCGCGTGCGCGTGCCCCTGGCTGCCGTACCCCAGGACGGCGACCGTGCGCCCCTGGATGATCGAGAGGTCGGCGTCGTCGTCGTAGAAGATCTCGGCGGCCATGCGGTGGTGCTCTCCTTCTGTCGGTGGAAGGGCCAAAGTGGCCATATCGGCCCTGGACGGGCCGGGTGGTTCAGGCGGTGCGCTCGACCGGGCGCAAGGTACCGGCGCCCGACATCGCCCGCGGGCCCCGGCCCAGGGCGACGGTGCCGGACTGGGCCATCTCCTTGATGCCGAGCGGCGCGAGCACCGCCAGCAGGGCCTGCAGCTTGTCCGGGGTGCCGGTGGCCTCGAGCGTCACTGTGTCGGGGTTGACGTCGATGACCCGCGCCCGGAACAGCTCGGCGGTCTGCAGCACCTGGGTGCGCTCGGCCATGGCAGCGCGGACCTTGACCAGCAGCAGCTCGCGCTGGACGGCGGCCCCGCCGTCCAGCTCGACGATCTTGATGATCTCGATGAGCTTGTTCAGCTGCTTGGTGATCTGCTCCAGCGGCTGGCTCTCCGCGTCGACCACGATCGTCATGCGGGACAGGTCGGGGTTCTCGGTGGGCCCGACGGCCAGGGACTCGATGTTGAACCCGCGCCGGCTGAACAGCGCCGAGACGCGGGCCAGGACACCGGACTTGTTCTCGACGAGCACCGACAAGGTGTGGCGCGACATCAGACCTGGCCCTCTCCGAAGACGGGCCGCACGTCGCGCGCGGCCAGGATCGCGTCGTTGCTCGCACCGGCGGCCACCATCGGCCAGACCTGCGCGTCGGCGCCCACCACGAAGTCGATGACGACGGGCGCGTCCGTGATGGCCATGGCCTTCTCGATGACGGCGTCCACGTCGTCCTTGCTCTCGCAGCGCAGGCCGACGCACCCCAGCGCCTCGGCCAGCGCCACGAAGTCGGGGATGCGCACCGGCTTGGGCGTCCCGTCGGCGTTGCGCGCATGCAGCTTGGTGTTGGAGTAGCGGCCCTCGTAGAAGAGGGTCTGCCACTGCCGGACCATGCCGAGGTTGCCGTTGTTGATGACGGCGACCTTGATCGGGATGCCCTCGATGGCGCAGGTGGCCAGCTCCTGGTTGGTCATCTGGAAGCAGCCGTCGCCGTCGATGGCCCACACCGTGGTCTCCGGGCAGCCGTACTTGGCCCCCATCGCGGCCGGCACGGCGTAGCCCATGGTGCCCAGCCCGCCGCTGTTGAGCCAGGTGCCCGGCTTCTCGTACTTGATGAACTGCGCGGCCCACATCTGGTGCTGGCCGACGCCGGAGGTGTAGATCGCGTCGGGGCCGGCGATCGCGCCGAGCCGCTCGATGACGTACTGCGGCGACAGCGTGCCGTCCTCCGGCCAGTCGTAGCCCAGCGGGTAGCGGTCCCGCCAGTCGTCCAGCTGCTCCCACCAGGCGGCGAGGTCGGGGGTGCGGCCGGCGGCGTGCTCGGCGCGCAGCGCCTCGACCAGCTGGGCGATCGTCTCCTTGGCGTCGCCCACGATCGGGACGTCGGCCTTGCGGTTCTTGCCGATCTCGGCGGGGTCGATGTCGGCGTGCACGACGAGGGCGTCGGGCGCGAAGCTCGACAGCTCGCCGGTGACGCGGTCGTCGAACCGGGCGCCCAGGGCGACCAGCACGTCGGCCTTCTGCAGCGCTGTCACCGCCGCCACCGTGCCGTGCATGCCCGGCATCCCCAGGTGCTGGGGGCTGCTGTCGGGGAAGGCGCCCCGGGCCATGAGGGTGGTGACCACCGGAGCGCCGGTCAGCTCGGCCAGCTCGGCCAGCTCCTCGCTCGCGCCGGCCTTGAGCACGCCGCCACCGACGTAGAGGACCGGGCGGGAGGCACCGGCGATGAGGGTCGCCGCCTCGCGCACCTGCTTGCCGTGCGGCCGCGTGGTCGGCTTGTAGCCGGGCAGATCCATCCGCGGCGGCCAGGAGAAGTCCGTCGTGGCCTGCAGCACGTCCTTGGGGACGTCGACCAGCACGGGCCCGGGCCGGCCCGTGGACGCCAGGTGGAACGCCTCGGCGATCCGCTGCGGGATCTCGGCGGCGTCGGTGACCAGGAAGTTGTGCTTGGTGACCGGCATCGTGATGCCGCGGATGTCCGCCTCCTGGAAGGCGTCGGTGCCGATGGCGCCGCTGGGCACCTGGCCGGTGATCGCCACGACCGGCACCGAGTCCATGTAGGCGTCGGCCAGCGGCGTCACCAGGTTGGTGGCGCCGGGGCCCGAGGTGGCCATGCAGACGCCGACCCGGCCGGTGGCCTGCGCGTAGCCGGTCGCCGCGTGCCCGGCGCCCTGCTCGTGGCGGACCAGCACGTGGTGCACCAACGAGTCGAACAGCGGGTCGTAGAGCGGGAGGATCGCCCCGCCCGGGATGCCGAAGACCACGTCCACGCCGACGGCCTCGAGGGACCGGACGAGGCTCTGCGCCCCGGTGATCCCGGTGGCCGGCTGGGCGGCGGCCTCTGCCGTCGACCGGGCGGTGGTCTCGACGCCGGTCAGGGCAGCGGCCGCCTCGCGGGTGGCTGCCTCGGAGTCCGGGGCCTGGTTCGTGCTGGTCGTCATCGCGCGGTCTCCTGTGCCTTGCGGCGTGGTACGGGCTGGTGCGGCAATCAGCGTGCTCGCTGTGCGGCAGGTCACGGCCAACAAAAAACCCCTCGTGCCACGGGCACGAAGGGTCAGCGCGTCGGTCGGTGACCGGACGCGCTACGCGAGTACGAGGACGCCGCTGGTGCGGGCGTCTGCGGGCATGCTGGTGCGAGGCACTCCGACAGAGTGCGCCTACCCGAGGCGGGACGTCAACCGACCTGTCCCACCATGTGGACACCCTTGTCCAGATCTGCTCCGCTCACGTCCAGCACGGCCGGGTCGAAGGAGTCCAGCAGCGCGCGCAGGTCCGCGAAGGACATCGGCCGGCCGAACAGGTAGCCCTGCAGGAAGCGGCAGTCCATCGTCCGCAGCTCGGCCAGCTGCGCCTCGGTCTCCACGCCCTCGGCGACGACGTCCATGCCCAGGGTCCGGCCGAGCTCCACGACGCTGGCCACCAGGGCGCGACCGCGGGGGCCCTCATCGATGCCGGCCACGAACTCCGTGTCCATCTTCAGCACCTGCACGGGCAGCCGCGCGAGGTAGGCCAGCGAGGACCAGCCCCGGCCGAAGTCGTCGAGGGCGAGCACGACGCCCATCCCCCGCAGCGTCTCCAGGTCGCTGAGCAGCGCGTCCTGCGTGTCCAGCAGCACCGACTCGGTCAGCTCCAGCACCAGCTTGCCCGGCGGGAGCTGCACCGCGGCCAGCGCCGCGGCGACGTCGGGGGCCAGGCAACCGGCCTGCAGGTGGCGCACCGAGACGTTGACGCCCATCTGGACGTCCCAGCCGTCGGCGAGCAGCACCGCGGCGTGCCGGACCGCGACGTCGAGCACCCAGCGCTGCAGCGGGACGATGAGGCCGTCCTCCTCCGCCAGGTGGATGAACTCGTCGGGCGGCACGGTCCCCAGCAGCGGGTGGTCCCACCGGACGAGGGCCTCCAGCCCCAGCACGCGCCGGTCGTGCACGCCGACGACGGGCTGGTAGACGACGCGCAGCTGCCCCTCCTCAAGCGCCGCCGGCAGGTCCCGGGCGAGCCGGGTGCGGCGGCCGATCGCGGCGTCGATCGCCTCGCCGGACGAGCGCACGCAGCGCTTCCCCGCAGCCTTCGCCGCCCGCAGCGCCAGGTCGGCCTGGCGGACGACGGCCGGCACGTTCCCGGAGCCGTCGATCTCGGCCAGCCCGATGCTGCCCGAGACCGCGAACAGCGGGCCGTTCCCGTCGTCGCCCGGGGTCGATGCCCGGAACGATCGGTCCAGCGCGACGACCAGCCGCTCGGCCAGGCCCATCGCCTCGTCGGGCCCGCCCGGCACCAGCAGGGCGAACTCGTCGCCGCCGAGCCGGGCCACCAGGTCCTGCTCCCGGGCTCCGGCGCGAAGCTGGTCGGCGACCTGCACGAGCAGCCGGTCACCGGCGTCGTGGCCGGCCACGTCGTTGACCGCCTTGAAGCCGTCGAGGTCGACGAGCAGCACGCAGCCGGGGTCACCGTCGGTGGCGCGTGCGAGGGCCTCCTCCAGGGCGGCCATGAAGCGGGCCCGGTTGGGCAGCCCGGTGAGGTAGTCGGTGTAGGCCATCCGCTCCAGCTCGCGCTGGTTGGACCGCCGGGCGGTCACGTCCCGCAGGTGGAGCACCAGCCCCTCGCGCAGCGCCGTGCCCGGCACCCCGGCACGCGCCGCCCCGGCGACCTCCACGTCCCGCTCCTCGCCGTCGCCGGTGCGCAGCCGGACCGTGGGGGCGGACGCCTGCGCGGCGCCGACGTCGGCGACGACCCGCGCGAGGACCTCCCGGTCGGCGGGGTGGAGCAGGTCGGCCAGCCGGCGACCGGTGAGGTCGTCGGCGTGCCAGCCCAGCTGCCCCTGGACGGCACCGGAGAGCCAGCGCACGTGGCCGCCGTCGTCCAGGACGACCGTGACGTCCTCCGCGCTGGCCGCCAGGGCGCGGAAGTAGGCCTCGGTCTGCGCCAGCCGGCGCGTCAACCGGGCGCCGTCGACCGCCCAGAGCAGGCCCCGCGCCGACGTCAGGGCGATCACCAGGCCGGTGAGGACCTGCCCGGAGGTGGTGAAGGTGTGCCCGGCGCTGAGCACCAGGACCACCATGGCGGACACGCCGTAGGCCGTCCCGTGGCTGACCACGAGGCCGAAGAGGGCGGGGGTCGAGGGCTCCTCGGGGCGCGCCACCGGCGCACCCGGATCGCTGTCCACGGCGCGGACGCCGGCGGCGGCCATGCCCGTCCAGGCCAGGATGGTCAGCACGCCGGAGGCCTCGAGCCCGACGACGTTGGCCAGCGCGCCGGAGACGGCGACGACGACGAGGGCCGCCATCGCGACGAGCAGCCACACGGCGGCCCGCCGGCGGGAGCGGTCGGCACGGGAGACGGTGATCAGCCCGACGCCGCAGAGCAACGCCCCCGAGACGGGGTACCCCACGACCAGCAGGGCGCCGACCACACCGGAGCTGTGGGCCATGGCGTCGGAGAGCACCACGACGCCCACCAGCACGACGGCGGTCAGCACGATCGCGCCGTCCAGGAGCTCGCGCACGCCGGGGCGGCGACCCGCCCTCGAGGGCATCAGGAGCAGGCACGTCGCGAGCGCGAGGGGCACGCAGGCGACCTGCGGCAGCTGGGCCCAGCCGCTCAGCTCCCCGTTCGCGGGGTCGACCAGGGCGATCAGCTGACCGAGCGTCAGCAGGGCGGCGACGGAGGCCAGCGCCCGCCACGGCCGGCGGGACCGGGGGTCCAGCCGCTTCCCGTGCCGGGCGACGACGACCGCCGCGACGGCGGAGGCCACCGCGAGCAGCGCGGGGAAGAGCCGGGACGCCTCCGTGCCGAGCACGGCGCGCAGCGCCACTGCCAGCACGGCGAGCACGGCCAGCAGGCAGTACGCGACCGCCGACTCGCGCCGCGACCGCGGGTCGCGGACGCCGGGCAGAGGGAGCACGGGCACCGGCCGCCGGGGCGCGCCCCGGACGGGCACGCCGGTCTCCCCAGTGGTCACGGGTCTGTGGTCGGCACCCCCGGCACCGGCGACGAGCCGTCACCGGTGCCGGTCACCCCAAGGGGTCAGCCGCAGATCGCGCCCTTCGCCGCCGACCCGACCAGCTTGGCGTACTTGCCGAGGACACCGGTCGTGTAGCGGGGCGCCAGCGGTTGCCAGCCGACCGCGCGCTCGGCCAGCTCGGCGTCGTCGACCAGCAGGTCGAGGGTCCGGGTGGTCAGGTCCAGCCGGATGCGGTCGCCGTCGCGGACGAACGCGATCGGGCCGCCGTCCGTGGCCTCCGGCGCGACGTGACCGATGCACAGCCCCGTCGTCCCGCCGGAGAAGCGACCGTCGGTGAGCAGCAGGACGTCCTTGCCCAGACCCGCGCCCTTGATCGCGCCCGTGACCGCGAGCATCTCGCGCATCCCCGGCCCGCCGCGCGGGCCCTCGTAGCGGATCACCACGACGTCACCGGGGTTCAGCGTGCCCTCGGTGACGGCGTCCATCGCCCCCTGCTCGCCGTCGAAGACCCGGGCGGTGCCCTCGAAGACGTCGGCGTCGAAACCGGCCGACTTCACGACCGCGCCCTCCGGCGCCAGCGACCCGCGCAGGACCGACAGCCCACCGGTCCGGTGGATCGGGTCGTTCATCGCGTGGATGATCGCGCCGTCGGGGTCCGGCGGGGCGATCTCGGCCAGGTTCTCGGCCATGGTCTTCCCGGTCACGGTGAGCACGTCGCCGTGCAGCAGCCCGGCGTCGAGCAGCGCGCGCAGCACCACGGGGACGCCGCCGATGCGGTCCACGTCGGTCATGACGAAGCGGCCGAAGGGCTTCACGTCGGCCAGGAGCGGCGTCCGGTCACCGATCCGGTTGAAGTCCTCGAGCTCGAGGTCCACCTGCGCCTCGTGCGCGATCGCCATCAGGTGCAGGACGGCGTTGGTCGAGCCGCCCAGGGCCATGACGACGGTGATCGCGTTCTCGAACGCCTTCTTCGTCATGATCTGGCGCGCGGTGATGCCCTTGTGGAGCAGGTTCACGACCGCCTCACCGGAGGCGACCGCGTAGTCGTCGCGGCGGCTGTCCGGGGCCGGCGGGGCGGCGCTGCCGGGCAGGGCCATGCCGAGCGCCTCGGCGACGCTGGCCATCGTGTTGGCGGTGTACATGCCGCCGCAGGAACCCTGACCGGGGCAGGCGGCCTTCTCGATCGCGGTCAGCTCGTCGCGGGTGATGAGCCCGCGCGCGCAGGCGCCGACGGCCTCGAAGACGTCGATGATCGTGAGGTCGCGGTCGCCCAGCTTGCCCGGCATCGTCGAGCCCGAGTAGAGGAAGACGCTGGCCAGGTCCAGGCGGGCCGCGGCCATGAGCATGCCGGGCAGCGACTTGTCGCAGCCGGCCAGCAGCACCGAGCCGTCGAGCCGCTCGGCGAACATGACGGTCTCCACCGAGTCGGCGATGACCTCGCGGGAGACCAGCGAGGCGCGCATGCCCTCGTGCCCCATGGAGATGCCGTCGGAGACGGAGATGGTGCCGAACTCCATCGGGAAGCCGCCGGCGGCGCGGACGCCGTCCTTGGCCCGCTTGGCCAGCCGGTCCAGCGACAGGTTGCAGGGGGTGATCTCGTTCCAGGACGAGGCGACGCCGATCTGCGGCTTGACCATGTCCTCGTCACCCATGCCGACGGCGCGGAGCATGGCGCGGGCGGGGGCCTTGGCGTCCCCGTCGGTCACCTCGTAGCTGCGCGGCTTGAGCGGACTGCGCGTCGCGCTGGCGGAGTCGTTGCCCGGGATGAGGTCCTCGCCGATCGTCACGGGTGGGAATGCTAGGCCGGTTCGCGGCGGGCATCCGGGGCGGGCTGATACTGGTATCGATACCACCACCGAGAGGACGCGCCGTGACCGCCACAGCCCGCCGGGAGCTGGCCGAGTTCCTCGGCTCCCGCCGCCGCCAGGTGTCGCCCGCGTCGGTGGGTCTGGTCGCGGGCGGCAACCGCCGCACACCGGGGCTGCGCCGGGAGGAGGTCGCGCTGCTCGCCGGGGTGAGCCACACCTGGTACACGTGGCTCGAGCAGGGCCGCGACATCCACCCCTCCCGGCAGGTGGTGGACGCCCTCGCCCGGACGCTGCGGCTGTCGCCGGCCGAACACGAGTACGTGCTGCGGCTGGCCGGCCACGGCGGCGCACCTGCGGAGCGGTCGTCGGAGGCCGTGCCCGCCCACCTGCAGCGGCTGATGGACGCCCTCGGCCCCTCGCCCGCCTACGCGATCACCTCGAGCTGGTCGATCGTGGGGTGGAACCGGGCCTACGAGCGCCTCTACCCCGGCGTCGCCGCCGCCGCGGACCGGAACCTGCTGTGGGCCGTGTTCACCGATCCCGCCGTCCGGGACCTGCTCGGCGACTGGGAGACCGACAGCCGACGGTTCCTCACCCAGTTCCGCGCGGAGGTCGGTCCGCGGCTGGCCGATCCCGGGGTCGTGGATCTGGTCACCCGGCTGCAGGAGGCCAGTCCCAGCTTCCGCGAGGGGTGGGCCAGCCGGGACGTGGACCGGTTCAGCTCCACCGAGCGGCGTTTCGAGCACCCCGTCGTCGGCACCCTGGTGCTGGAGCACCACCAGGTGACCCCCGCCGACGCCCCCGGCGTCCAGGTGGTCGTCTACACCGCCGTCGACGGCACCGGCACGGCGGCGAAGCTGTCCCGGCTCTCCGGGTGAGGGGTCTGGGAGGATCGGTGGTCGTGGACTCCCCCGCCCGCCTGCGGATGACCCGCACCGCCCTCTTCCCCGTGGCGCTGCTGGCGCTCTGCGTGGTCCCGCTGGCCTTCGCCGCCCCCTGGACGCCGGTGCTGCTGCTCGTCCCGGTGGTGATCGGGGTGTGGGTGCTGCGCACCGGCGTCGACATCTCGGCCGACGGCCTGGCGATCCAGGCGCTCGTCGGCCGCCGGACCGTGCCGTGGACCGAGGTCGCCGGGATCCGGGTCGCCCGCCGGGGCGAGCTCTGGCTGGTGACGACGGCGGGGACCGAGCTGCGGTTGCCGGTGATCCGGGCGCGCGACCTGCCCCGCCTCGCCGAGCTCTCGGGCGGCCGCCTCGAGGTGCCGGCTCCCCCTGCGCGGCCGGCGCCCCCTCAGTAGTCGCCGACGACGTTCTGCAGCGGCTCGCCCGCGAGGACCCGGCGGACCTGCGCGGTGACCGCCTCGGCCGCCCGCTCGTTGGTCGCGGGCACCGCGCCACCGACGTGCGGGGTGAGCAGCAGCCCGGGCGCCGACCACAGCGGGTGCTCCGCGGGCAGCGGCTCGGGATCGGTCACGTCGAGCGCGGCGCGCAGCCGGCCGGTCGACAGCTCGGCCACGAGTGCGTCGGTGTCGACGACCACGCCCCGGGCGGCGTTGACCAGCAGCGCGCCGTCGGGCATCGCGGCGAGGAAGCCGGCATCGACCAGGCCGGTGGTCTGCGGCGTCACGGGCACGAGGAGGACCACGACGTCGGCGTGCGGCAGCAGGGCCGGCAGGTCGTCGATCGCCTCGACGCCCTCCCGGGCGGTGCGCGCCACGTAGGTCAGCTGCACGTCGAACCCGGCCAGCATCCGCCCGACGGCGCGGCCGATGTCCCCGGCGCCGACGACGAGGACGCGGGCCCCGACCAGCGACCGGTGCGTGGCGGCGGACCAGCGGCGCGCGTCCTGCTCGCGCACGAAGGACGGCAGCCCGCGCTGCGCGGCGAGCGTGGCGGCCAGCACCCACTCGGCGGTCGACGGCGTGTGCGCGCCGCGGGCGTTGCACAGCAGCACCCCCTCGGGAAGCCGGCCGACGAACCGCTCGGCGCCCGCGGTGAGCAGCTGCACGACCTGCAGCCGGGGCAGCGCCGCGAAGAAGGCGTCGTCGGG
This sequence comes from Blastococcus saxobsidens, assembly GCF_010682065.1. GTDB lineage: Bacteria > Actinomycetota > Actinomycetes > Mycobacteriales > Geodermatophilaceae > Blastococcus > Blastococcus saxobsidens_B. The sequence continues at coordinate 69,277 of NZ_JAAGWG010000015.1, read as the reverse complement.
CAGCCGGCCACCGACCGACCGGGGCACCCACATCCGGGCCAGCGCCGCCCCGCCCTCGGGTGGACCGTCGTCGGGACCCGTGCGGTGGGCGCGCACCCGCGGCGAGACCGACTCCACGGCGGCGGCCAGACCGCGCGAGGGCACGAGCACGTGCAGTGTCTCGTCGGGGGCGAGGTCGAGGATCGTCACCCGCCCAACCTAGGAACTCCCCCGCGAGCGGCGCGAGCCGTGGGCGGCACGCACGTACTGTGAGTCGGGTGAGGCCGACCAGGGCGTGGCGCGGGCCGCGGGTGCTCGCCGCGGTGCTGACCGGCCTGCTGCTGACCGCCTGCGGCGACGGCGGCTACGAGCCCGCCGGCCCCTTCCGCCCGCTGCCCGAGGGGGCGCCGCCGAAGGTCGGCCCGCCGCCGACCGGCATCCCGCCGGGCCCCGCGCAGCCGGGCTCCGGCGAGGAGGGCGGCGACCCGAACGTCGTCGCCACCGATCTCACCGTGCCCACCGGCCTGGTGCTGCTCCCCGACGGCTCGGCGATCGTCGGGGAGCGCGAGACCGGTCGGCTGCTCCAGGTGTTCCCCGACCGCTCACCTGCCCAGGAGCTGATGGTCGTCCCCGGCATCGACACCGCCGGCGACGGCGGGCTGCTGGGCCTGGCCCTCTCCCCCACTTTTCTCGAGGACGGGCTGCTGTTCGCCTACATCTCGACCGCCACCGACAACCGGGTCGTGCGCTTCCCCGTCGGCGGCACCCCCAACCCGGTGCTCACCGGCATCCCGCGCGGCGAGGTGGGCAACGGCGGGGCCCTGATGACCGGCCTGGACGGGAGCCTCTACGTGGGCACCGGGGACGCCGGCGACCCGGCGCTGGCCGCAGACCCGGCGTCGCTGGCGGGCAAGGTGCTGCGGATCGACGTCTTCGGCCGGGGGGTGGGCCCCGACCCGGTGTTCAGCCGGGGCCACCGGGACGTCACCGCGCTGTGCCAGGACGAGGAGCGGATCTACGCCACCGACGAGGCGCGGGAGGGCCCCGACGAGTTCGAGGTCGTCGCCGAAGGTGGGGACGCGGCGGCACCGCCCCTGGTGGCCATCCCGGCCGAGGAAGGCGGGCTCGGCGGGTGCGCCGTCGTCAACGGCACGGTGTTCCTGGGCGCGCTGGACGGCGAGCGGGTGCACGTGCTGACCCTCGACCAGGACGGCGCCCCGGTGGAGGACGCCACGAACGAGGTGCTCGGTGGCCGCTACGGCCGGCTGCGCACCGTCGTCCTCGACGCCGAGGGCGCGCTCTGGGTGACCACGTCGAACAAGGACGGCATCGGCACCCCCGGCGAGGGCGACGACAAGGTGCTCCGGATCCGGCCGCCGGGCGGCCAGCCGCAGTCCCCGCTGTAGACCCTGCCGCCGATCCCGCTCCGCGTCACCGCGTGAACCGGTGGACGACGTGGTCCCGGGGGTCCAGGTGGCGCCCGCGCGGCGCAGCGCCCGCCACGACGCCTCGTTGCCCAGGGCCACCGGCACGAGCACGTCCCGCGCGTCCGGGTGGTCGGCGAAGCCGCGGGCGACGGCCGCCGCGATCATGGCCGCGCCCAGCCCACGTCCGCGGGCCTCCGGCTCCCCGACCAGGTAGTCGATGCCGAGCGCGCCCGGCGGGACCGGGCACACGGTGCCGAGCTCGGCCAGCGACTCCGGCTCGTCGTCGAACCGGTAGACCTGCACCAGGCCGAACGGCTCCCCTCGTGCAGGCCGAGGAGAACCGCGGTGACATCGCAGTCCTCCGGACTGCACCGCGGCCAGGTGCCGTTCCCGGCTCCGCCGGGCCGTTGAGTCACGCCTGCGCGGAACCCTCCGGGCCCCACTCCGCGTGACGGGGCGCCCGGAGGGTTCCGAACTCAGTCGCCGACCAGGCGCTCCTCGAGCATCCGCTTCACGGTGGCGGCATCGGCCTTGCCGCGGGTCGTCTTCATGACCGCACCGACCAGCGCGCCGATCGCCTGCAGCTTGCCGCCGCGCACCTTGTCGGCCACGTCGGGGTTGCCCTCGATCGCGGCCTCGACGGCGGCGACCAGCTCGTCGGACTCCCCCATGACGGCGAGCCCGCGGGCCTCCACGACCTGCGCCGGGCGGCCCTCGCCGGCCAGCACGCCGTCGAGCGCCTGCCGGGCCAGCTGGTCGTTGATCGTGCCGGCGGAGATGAGCCCGATCAGCTCGGCCACCTGCTGCGGGGTGACCGCCAGCTCGCCGAGCTCGGTGCCGGCGTCGTTGGCGCGGCGGGCGAGGTCGCCCAGCCACCACTTGCGGGCGTCCCCGGGCGAGGCGCCGGCGGCGACGGTCTCGCTGACCAGCTCGACGGCGCCGGCGTTGACCAGCCAGGCCATCTCGGTCGGCGAGATGCCCCACTCGTCGGAGAGCCGGGTGCGGCGGGCGGCCGGCAGCTCGGGCAGCTCGGCGAGCAGCGAGGCCACCCACTCCTCGTCCGGGGCGACCGGCACGAGGTCGGGCTCGGGGAAGTACCGGTAGTCGGTCGCCTCCTCCTTGCTGCGGCCGGGCGAGGTGGACCCGGTGTCCTCGTGGAAGTGCCGGGTCTCCTGGAAGATCCGCTGCCCCTCGTCGAGCAGGGCGGCCTGGCGGCGCATCTCGAAGCGCACGGCCCGCTCGACCGACCGCAGCGAGTTCACGTTCTTGGTCTCGGTGCGGGTGCCCCACTCGAGGCTGCCGATCGGGGCCAGCGAGGTGTTGACGTCGCAGCGCAGGTTGCCCTGCTCCATGCGCACCTCGGAGACGCCGAGGGCGACCAGGATCTCGCGCAGCTCGGTGACGTAGGCCTTGGCGACCTCGGGCGCCTTCGCGCCGGCGCCCGGGATGGGCCGGGTGACGATCTCCACCAGCGGGATGCCCGCGCGGTTGTAGTCGATCAGCGAGTGGTCGGCGCCGTGGATGCGGCCGGTCGAGCCACCGACGTGCAGGTTCTTGCCGGTGTCCTCCTCCAGGTGCACCCGCTCGACCTCGACGCGGTATGTCTCGCCGTCGACCTCGACGTCCAGGTGCCCTGCGGTGCACAGCGGCTCGTCGTACTGCGTCGTCTGGAAGCCCTTGGGGATGTCCGGGTAGAAGTAGTTCTTCCGGGAGAACCGCGCCCAGGTGGCGATGCGGCAGCCCAGCGCCAGGCCGATGCGGATCGTCGACTCGATCGCGGCCGCGTTCGCCGCGGGCAGCGAACCGGGCAGGCCGAGGCAGACCGGGCAGGTCTGGGTGTTGGGCTCGGCGCCGAAGGTCGTCGAGCAGCCGCAGAACATCTTCGACGCGGTGCCCAGCTCGACGTGGGTCTCCAGACCGATGACCGGCTCGTACCGGGTCAGGACCTCGTCGTAGTCGACCAGGGTGTCGCTCATGAGGGGGTGTTCTCCATCCCGGCGAGGAACGTGTGCCCGCGGGCGGCGTCCTGGGCCGCCTCGAGGGCGGCGGCCACCCGGTAGCAGCGGTCGTCGGCCAGCGCCGGGGCCATGACCTGGAAGCCGACCGGCAGCCCCTCGGACAGGCCGCAGGGCACCGAGATCGCCGGCACGCCGGCCAGGCTCGCCGGCAGCGTGCACAGGTCGGCGGCGTACATGGCGATCGGGTCGTCGACGCGGGCGCCGATCGACCAGGCCACCGTCGGGCTGGTGGGGCTGACGAGCACGTCCACGTCGTCCCAGGCGGTGGTGAAGTCGCGGGTGATCAGCGTCCGGACCTTCTGCGCCTGCCCGTAGTAGGCGTCGTAGTAGCCGGCCGACAGCGCGTACGTGCCGAGGATGATCCGGCGCTTGACCTCGGGGCCGAAGCCCTGCTCGCGCGTGAGCGCCATGACCTCGTCGAGGTCGCGGCTGCCGTCGTCGCCGACACGCACGCCGTACCGGACGCCGTCGAAGCGGGCCAGGTTGGACGATGCCTCGCTGGGCGCGATCAGGTAGTAGGCGGGCAGCGCCAGGTCGAAGGCGGGGCAGGAGACCTGCCGGACCTCCGCGCCCAGGCTCTCCAGCAGGGCGACGGTCTCGGCGAACCGGGCGAGCACACCGGCGTCGTAGCCGTCGGCGTGGCCCTCCCCGCCGAGCTCGGTGACGACGCCGACCTTCAGGCCGGACAGGTCGCCCTCGGCGCCGCGGCGGGCCGCATCGGCCAGCACCGGCACCGGCGAGTCGATGCTCGTGGAGTCCAGCGGGTCGTGCCCGGCGATGGCCTCGTGCAGCAGGGCGGCGTCGAGCACCGTGCGGGTCATCGGTCCGGCCTGGTCGAGGCTGGAGGAGAACGCGATCAGCCCGTAGCGGGACACCGAACCGTAGGTGGGCTTGTGCCCGACCAGCCCGGTGACGGCGGCCGGCTGGCGGATCGAGCCACCGGTGTCGGTGCCGATGGACCAGGGGGCGAGGCCACCGGCGACGGCCGCCGAGGACCCGCCGGAGGAGCCGCCGGGGATGCGGTCGGTGTCCCAGGGGTTGCGGGTGACCTGGTAGGCGGAGTTCTCGGTGGAGGAGCCCATGGCGAACTCGTCCATGTTGGTCTTGCCCAGCAGCACCGTGCCGGCCGCCTTCAGCCGGGCGGCCAGGGTGGCGTCGTACGGCGGCCGCCAGCCCTGGAGGATCTTCGAGCCGCTGGTCGTGGGCACGCCCTCGGTGACGACGACGTCCTTGAGCGCCAGCGGGACCCCCGCGAGGGGACCCAGCTCCTCGCCCGTGGCCCGGGCCGCGTCGACGGCGCCGGCGGCGGCCAGGGCCGCCTCGGCGTCGACGTGCAGGTAGGCGCCGATCGTGGCGTCGGTCTCGGCGATGCGGTCGAGGTAGGCCTGCGTCACGTCGACGGAGCTGAGCTCGCCGGACTGCAGCGCGCTGCTCAGGTCGGCGGCGCTGCTGGCCGTGATGTCGGCTGTCATCACGCCTCCTCCCCCAGGATGCGCGGCACGCGGAAGCGGCCGTCCTCCGCCGCGGGCGCGCCGGCGAGGACGACGTCGCGCGGCAGGCTCGGCCGGGCCACGTCGGGGCGCATGACGTTGGTCATCGGCACGGCGTGCGTGGTGGGGGCGACGTCGGCGACGTCGGCCTTGCCCACCTGGGCGACGGCGTCGAGCACGGCGGCGAGCTGACCGGCGAACAGGTCCAGCTCCTCGTCGCTCACGGCCAGCCGGGACAGGTGCGCCAGGTGCGCCACCTCGTCGCGGGTCAGCTGGCCCTTCGGGGAGGGGGTGCTCATGCTGCGGTGGAACTCCACTTCGGCGATGCCCGGCGGCCCGCTCCGGGGCCGGGACGTGACCGGGTCACTGTACGTGGGCCCCTCCGGCCGCTGGTCAGCGTGAGAGGGTGCTCCCGATCGCGATCGACGGAGATCGGCCCGCAACCGGCGAGGACTCCCCCGGAGGAACCGTGTCCTATCTCCTGCGCCTGGTCGTGCCCGACCGCCCCGGCGCGCTCGGCGCCGTCGCCACCGCACTGGGCACGGCGGGCGTCGACATCGTCTCGCTCGACGTCCTGGAGCGCGCCCACGGCATCGCCGTCGACGACATCGTGGTGGACCTGCCGGCCGACCGGCTGCCCGACAGCCTGATCACCGCCGCCCGGAGCGTCCCCGGGGTCGAGGTGGAGTCGTTGCGGCCCTTCGCCGGGCCGCTGGACACCCACCGCGAACTGGAGCTGCTGGAGGCGCTGTCCCGTGGGGAGCGGGCGCCGACGGAGCTGCTGGCCACGGAACTGCCGCGGGTGTTCCACAGCAGCTGGGCGGCCGTCCTGGACGGCGCCGGGCAGCCGGCACCGCTGCCCGAGGGGGCCGTGCTCGCGGCGTCGGAGGCGGCGCCGGTCTTCACCGGCCTGACGCTGCCGTGGCTGCCGCTGTCGGGGCCGCGGCTGCTGCCGAGCGACGACTCCTGGCTGCCGGAGCGCTGGCAGGAGATGGCCATCGAGATGATGGCCGTGCCCTTCGGCGCCGGCCGGGCGCTCGTCCTCGGCCGCTCGGGCGGGCCGGCGTTCCGCCGGTCGGAGCTGCTGCGGCTGGCGCACCTCACCGGCATCGCCGCCACGGTCGGAGTCCTCCCCCCGGTCTGATCGCCTCGCCCAGGGGTCCGGATCCCTTTCCGCGCCGAAAGTGTCGGTGGTCGAACATACGATCGAAGGCATGGAGGAGGCGCCCACCCGCACCGTCGCGGACGGCGGCGCGCCCGCTGCGGGCTGGGCCTCAGGCCCGCTCGGTGCGGTGCAGGCGGCCGACCGCGAGATCGCTCGGCAGACGGCGGTGCGGGCCCGCGCGGTGGCCGAGTTCGCCGCGTCCCGACCGGCGTCGGTGGACCGGCAGCCCGGAGAGCCGGGCGCGATGAGCGCCGCTCGGCGTGCGGCGCGACCGCAGGTGCTGGTCGACGTGAGCGAGTGGGCGACGCAGGAGCTGGCGCTGGCCCTCTCGCTCTCCACCGAGGCGGCCCAGCAGCTGCTCGAGCGGTCGTCGACCCTCGTGCGCCGGCTACCCGGCACGCTCGCCGCACTGGAGGCGGGCACCCTCCATGTCGGTCACCTGTGGACGATGCTCGAGCGGGTCGGCTGCATCGGCGACGACGAGGTCCGCCTGAGGATGGAGCGGGACCTCGTCGCGTGGGCGGCCGGGCGGGTCACCACGCCGGCGCAGCTCGCCGCGAAGGCTCGCCGGATGGGCCTGGCCCGGCTCGACGCCGAACGGCTGCTGCGGGCACTCCGCGAGCGCGGTGTCTGGGCGCGGCCGGACCGGCGGGACGGCATGGCGGTGCTGGAGTCGCTGCTCACCGTGCCCGAGGCCCAGGCGATGGTCGACGTGCTGGGGCAGTACGCGGACCAGCTGGACGACCCGGACGACACCCGGACCCGTGGGCAGAAGATGGCCGACGTCCTGCTCGACCTCGTGCTGCGCCGCGGCGAGCACGCTCTCCCGCCGGTGCAGGCGCACCTCACCGTCGTGGCGGGGGCGCGCACCCTCGCCGGTGGTGATGTACCCGGTGAGATCGGCGGCGAGCCGGTGCCGGCGAAGATGGTGCGCGCGCTGGCCCGCGGCCTGGGCCTGCTGCCGGAACCTGCCGCCCCCGCCGAGCCGCCGGAACCCGCGGCCGCACTCCCGGCGACCGTGTGGGATCCCGGGAGCTCCGCACCCGAGAGCTGGCCGGAGTGGCTGTGCGAGGCCGACCGGCGGTGGGAGGCAGAGTTGGAGGAGCGCGCCCTGGCCGGCGTGTGGCGCGGCGAGGACGACCCACCGCCGGAGGTGCAGCTCCAGTGGTGGAACGACGAGCCGCCGTGGATCGAGGAGTCACCACAGGACAACGACGACGACCGGCACGCGCCCCGCCGCGTCCCGGTCGCGGATGACACAGGACCGGCTCCGGGCCCTCCGCCCGACGCAGGCGCGGAACCGGCTCCGACCACCCGCACCGCCGACGCGAGACCTGCCGCGGCCGCCCGCGGCAGCTCGTGGGCTGCTGCGCATGCGGCGGTCCAGGACGCGGGCCTTGCCCTGCTCCGGTTGGACCGGGCCGTCGGCAGCGCCTCGGCAGCGGTGGGCCGCGCCTGGTTGGCCGATCGACAGGACGAGCACGACTGGCGGCGCGGTCCAGCCGGTCGCATCGACGCCGCCCACTCCGATCTTGCGGCGCTGACCGCCGCGACCGACGCCCAGCGGGCCGAGCTCGCTGCGCTGCTCGACCGGTCGGCCGGCGGGACGCTGGTGGACCGGCCGCGGATCGCGGTGGTCGACGAGCTCACCGGGGCGCTGGTTGCGCTCACCGACAGCCGCGAGCTCCGCCGGCACGCGCACTGCGGCCGCCCGGCCTGCGCCCGCAGACCCGGCGTCTGCGACCACGACCTGGCCGGCCGCCCCGGGCTCGGTCCACCCCCACCCACCGACGGGTACCGCCCGGGCGCCGCGCTGGACAGGTTCCTGCGCGCCCGCGACCGCCGCTGCCGGTTCCCCGGCTGCCGCCGCCGCGTCCCCCGGGGCGGCGAGCTGGACCACAGCACGCCCTATCCCGACGGGCCGACCTCGGCGGCGAACCTGACCGGGTTCTGCACCGGCCACCACCGCGGCAAGCACCAGGCCCCTGGCTGGACCTACGACCTCGAGCCCGACGGCACGCTCACCGTCAGCGCGCCCACCGGCCTGGTGGCCAGCACCGAACCGCCGCCGTTCTGACCCGGCGCACGCCGGAAGCCATCAGGCCTCGGTGCCGTCCCCGATCGTCGCGACGGCGCGGGCCGCCTCGGGCCCGTCCTCCAGCAGCACGCGGAGCCCGTCGTCGTCCAGGATCGGCGCCTTCACCTGCACGGCCTTGTCGTACTTGCTGCCGGGGTCGGCGCCGACGACCACGAAGCCGGTCTTCTTCGACACCGATCCGGTCACCTTGCCGCCGCGCTCCTGGATGGCCGCGATCGCCTGATCGCGGCTGTAGTCGCGCAGCGACCCGGTGACCACGACGGTGACCCCGGTCAGCGGGCCGGGGCCGGCGTCCTCCCCCTCGTCGGCCATCCGCACCCCGGCCTGCCGCCACTTCTCCACGACATCGCGGTGCCAGTCCACCTCGAACCAGTCGCGCACCGACGTGGCGATGGTGGGCCCGACCCCGTCGGCGGCGGCCAGCTCCTCTTCCGACGCCTCGATGATCCGGTCCAAAGAGCGGAAATCGCGAGCCAGGGCCTGCGCTGCCGTGGGGCCGACGTGCCGGATCGACAGGGCGACCAGCACGCGCCACAGCGGCACGTCCTTGCGGGTCTGCAGGTTGGTGAGCAGCTTGGCACCGTTGGCCGACAGCGCCCCGTCCTTCTTGGTGAAGAACGGCGAGCGCTGCAACTGCTCCTCGTCGAGGAAGAAGATGTCGCCCTCGTCGGTCAGCAGGGAGCTCTGCAGCAGAGCGATGGCCGCCTCGTAGCCGAGGTTCTCGATGTCGAAGGCACCACGACCGGCCACGTGGAAGACCCGCTCCCGCAGCTGCGCCGGGCAGGACCGCGCGTTGGGGCAGCGGATGTCGGCGTCGCCCTCCTTCTCCGGCCGCAGCTCGGTGCCGCACTCGGGGCAGTGCGTGGGCATCACGAACTCGCGCTCGGACCCGTCGCGCGCCGCCACCACCGGGCCGAGCACCTCGGGGATGACGTCGCCGGCCTTGCGGATGACGACCGTGTCGCCGATCAGCACGCCCTTGCGGACCACCTCGGACGCGTTGTGCAGGGTGGCGAGCTGCACCGTCGACCCGGCGACCTTCACCGGCTCCATGTAGGCGAACGGCGTGACCCGCCCGGTGCGGCCCACGTTCACCCTGATGTCCAGGAGCGTGGTGGTCGCCTCCTCCGGCGGGTACTTGAACGCGATCGCCCAGCGCGGGGCACGCGACGTCGACCCCAGCCGGCGCTGCAGCGCGTACTGGTCGACCTTGACGACGACGCCGTCGATCTCGTGCTCGACGGAGTGCCGCTGCTCCTTGGTCTGCTCGATGTAGGCCCAGACGGCCTCGAGGTCGTCGGCGACCCGGGAACGGTCGCTCACCGGCAGCCCGAGCTCGCGCAGCCGGTCGTAGGCCGCCGACTGCCGGTCGACGTCGAAGCCGCGGTGCGCCCCGACCCCGTGCACCACCAGGCGCAGCGGACGAGAAGCGGTGACCTTCGGGGCCTTCTGCCGCAGCGAGCCGGCGGCGGCGTTGCGCGGGTTCGCGAACGGGGCCTTCCCCGCCTCGACCAGACCGGCGTTGACGTCGGCGAAGCCGGCCACCGGGAAGTAGATCTCGCCGCGGACCTCGAGCAGCTCCGGGACGTCGTCGCCGGTCAGCTGCTGCGGGACGTTGGCCATGGTGCGGACGTTCGCGGTCACGTCCTCCCCCGTCGTCCCGTCACCCCGGGTCGCCGCGCGGATCAGCCGGCCGTTCTCGTAGACGATCGCGACCGCGACGCCGTCGACCTTCAGCTCGCACAGGTAGCCCGCCCCGGACGCGCCCTCGCGCTCCACCCGGGCCGCCCACGCCGACAGCTCGTCGCTGCTGAAGGCGTTGTCCAGGCTCTGCATCCGCTCCAGGTGCTGCACCGGGGCGAAGGTGGCGGTGAACCCGCCGTTGACCTTCTGGCTGGGCGACTCCGGGGTGACCAGCGCGGGGTGGGCGGCCTCGATCTCCTTGAGCTCGCCCATCAGCTCGTCGTACTGGCCGTCGCTGATCAGCGGCTCGTCGCGGACGTAGTACGCGAAGGCGTAGCGGTCGAGCTCCTCGGAGAGGTCGCGGTGCCGCGTCCGGGCGCCGTCGGGCACCTCGGTGAGGTCCTCGCGGTCGGTCGGCGCACCGACCGGCAGCTGCTCGACGCTGGGTTCCTCGACTCCGGCCTCGCTGGTCACGCTGGAACGGTATCCGGCGGGTACGACGGCCAACCGGGGCTCACCCGGTCGGGCTCACTCCGGCAGCAGGTACTTCGCGGCCTCGCGCACGTGGGCCATGGCGGCGCGGGCGTGGGCCGGCGACGCCCCGGCCAGCCCGCACGCGGGGGTCAGCGTCACCGCGTCCGCCAACTGCTCGACCGGGAAGCCGAGCTCGCTCCACCAGGCCTGCACCCGCGAGGCGGTGGCCTTCGGCGCCGGCAGCCGGGCGTCGGTGCCCGGGACGACGCCGAGCAGCAGGTGCACCCCGGCGTCGACGGCCTCGCCGACCGCGTCGAGGTCCTGCACGAGCCCGAGGTCGAAGGAGAGCCCCGCCGCACCGGCGGCGCGGAAGAGACCCAGGGGCATCCGCGGGGCGCAGCAGTGCACCACGACCGCGCCCGGCAGGGCGCGGATCACCGCACCGAGCTCCTGCTCGACCACGTCGGCGGCGACGGCGGACAACTTGCCGAAACCGCTCACCGTCGGCAGCCCGCCCTGCAGCACCGCCGGGACCGAGGGCTCGTCGAGCTGGACGACGACCTGCGCCCCGGGCACCCGCGCCTGCACCGCGGCCACGTGCGCGCTCAGGCCCTCGGCGAGGGACTGGGCCAGGTCGCGACGGGCGCCGGCATCGACCACCGCGCGGTCCCCGCGGGTCCGCTCGAGGCCGGCGGCCAGGGTCCAGGGACCGGCGGCCTGCACCTTGAAGGGGCCGGTCCAGCGCTCGGCGACGTCGTGCAGCGCGTCGAGGTCGCGGGCCAGGAACTCCTCGGCCCGCTGCTGGTCGATGCCGGCCCGGGGCACCAGGCGCCAGCCGGCCGGCGTCAGGTCGAAGGAGAGGTCCACCAGGAGCGCGGCGCTGCGGCCGAGCATGTCGGCGCCCGCGCCCCGGCCGGGCAGCTCGGGGAGGTGAGCGAAGCCGGGCAGCTCCCCGACCACCGTGCGCAACGCCTCGGCCGGATCGGTGCCGGGCAGCGATCCGACACCGGAGGCCGCCCCCCACGTGGTGGCAGCCGGCCTCGGGTCGCTGTTCTCGGAGCTCACGCCGGCGACGCTAGTCCGCCAGCACTTCCCGCCCGACCGCGCCCCGGCGCCGGCTCGACGTCCGGATGGCTGCCTGCCCGAGCACCCGGTCGCCCCGCTCGGCGTCCGGTTCGTACAGGACGGCGGACTGACCGGCGGCGACCCCGCGCTGCACGGCGTCGACCCGGATCACCAGCCCGCCGTCGTCGCCCGCGCCCACCTCGCAGGCCACCGGCTCCCCGTGCGCCCGCAGCTGCACCTGGGCCCGGAGCGGCAGCGCCGGAACCGCACCGGTCCAGGTGGCGGCGGCGGTGGTGATCTCGTCGACGCCGGCGAGGTCGGCGGTGCCGATCGTGACGGTGCGGCTCACCGGCTCGATGCCCAGCACGTAGCGGGGCTGCTGGTCGCCGACGCTCACGCCGAGCCCGCGCCGCTGGCCGACGGTGAAGCCGTAGGTGCCGTCGTGCTCGCCGACGGTGGCCCCGGTGGCGGCGTCCACCAGCGGGCCGGGCCGGCTGCCCAGCTTCCGGGCCAGGAAGCCGCGGGTGTCGCCGTCGGGGATGAAGCAGATGTCGTGCGAGTCGGCCTTGGTGGCCACGGCGAAGCCACGCTCGGCGGCGATCTCGCGGACCCGGTCCTTGGTCATGCCGCCCAGCGGGAACATCGCCGCCGCGAGCTGCTCGGGGGTGAGCACCCCCAGCACGTAGGACTGGTCCTTGCCGGCGTCCACCGACCGCCGCAGCTCGCCGTCGGCCAGCCGGGCGTGGTGGCCGGTGACGACCGCGTCGAAGCCCAGCGCCCGTGCCCGGTCCAGCACCGCGGTGAACTTGATCTTCTCGTTGCAGCGCAGGCACGGGTTGGGGGTGCGCCCGGCCGCGTACTCGGCCACGAAGTCCTCGACGACGTCCTCGCGGAAGCGGTCGGCGAGGTCCCACACGTAGAAGGGGATGCCGAGCTCGTCGGCGACCCGGCGCGCGTCGTGCGCGTCCTCCACGCTGCAGCACCCGCGGGCCCCGCTGCGCAGGGTCTGCCGGTCGGGCGAGAGCGCCAGGTGCACCCCGGTGACGTCGTGCCCGGCGTCGACGGCCAGGGCCGCGGCCACCGCGGAGTCCACTCCCCCGCTCATCGCCGCCAGCACCCTCATCGCCGGCCCCCGGCCCGCCGGGCACGCTCGACCACCGGCGCGATGACCTCGAGCACGGCGTCCACGTCGGCGTCGGTGCTGGTGTGCCCCAGGCTGAACCGCAGCGAGCTGCGGGCCCGGTCCGGCTCGGCGCCGACGGCCAGCAGCACGTGGCTGGGCCGGGCCACGCCGGCGCTGCAGGCCGATCCGGTGGAGCACTCGATGCCCCGAGCGTCGAGCAGCATGAGCAGGGCGTCGCCCTCGGCTCCGGGGAAGGACAGGTGGGCGTTGCCCGGCAACCGGCCGGGACCGGAACGGACGACGTCGTCCAGCGCGGCGCCGTTCAGCTGCACGTCGGGCACCTGCTCCACCACGCCGGCCACGAGCCGGTCGCGCAGCCGGCTCACCGCGGCGGCGCGCTCGACCCGGCCGCCGACGGCCGCTCCGGTCGCCACCGCCAGCCCCACGATGGCCGCGACGTCGAGGGTCCCGGAGCGCACGTCGCGCTCCTGACCGCCGCCGTGCAGCAGCGGGGTGCACTCGGCGTCCCGGCGCAGCAGCAGCGCCCCGGCACCCATGGGGCCGCCGAGCTTGTGACCGGTCATGGTCAGCGCGTCGACGCCGCTGGCCCCGAAGTCCACGAGCACCTGCCCGACGGCCTGCACGGCATCGGTGTGCAGCGGGACCCCGACGTCGTGCGCCGTCGCGGCCAGCTCGGCGATGTCGCTGACGGTGCCGATCTCGTTGTTGGCCCACATCACGCTGGCGACGGCGACGTCGGTGCCGTCGCCCAGCGCGGCGGCGAGCGCTGCGGGGGTGACCCGGCCGGTCGGCTCCACCTGCAGCCAGGTGACCTCGGCGCCCTCGTGCTTGGCCAGCCACTCCACGCTGTCCAGGACCGCGTGGTGCTCCGCCGGGCTCACGACGATCCGGCGCCGGCGGGAGTCGGCCTCCCGGCGGGCCCAGAACAGCCCCTTGACGGCGAGGTTGTCGCTCTCGGTGCCCCCGCCGGTGAACAACACCTCGGAGGGGCGTGCGCCGACCGCCTCGGCCAGCCGCTCGCGGGCCTGCTCGGCGGCGCGCCGGGCGGCCCGGCCGCTGGCGTGCAGCGAGGAGGCGTTGCCGACCCGGCCCAGCTGCTCGGCCATCGCGGCCACGACCTCGGGTAGCACCGGCGTGGTCGCCGCGTGGTCGAGATACGTCATGACGCAGCCAATGTAGTCGCGCCCTCCGGAGCGCCTCGGCCCGGCGATGCGGTGCGGCCGGCGATCCCCGCGCCCAGCAGCGCGGGCACGGTCAGCACGGCGACCGCGACGAGCACCGCGGGCCACAGCGGGCCGTCGCCGTCGGCGGCCCCGGCCACCAGCACCCCGGCGAGGCCGACGAGGAGGGCCGAGGCCGTGACGTCGGAGATCTGCAGCGCCGCGGAGTTGGCCCCGCGCTCGGCCTCCGGTGACTGGTCGAGCAGCAGCACGCCGACGCTCGGCATGCCCAGCCCCATGCCGACGCCGGCCAGCCCCCACGTCAGGTAGGCCGGCCAGCCACCGAGCCCGGGGACGGCGATCGCGGCGGTGGCGGCCAGACCGGTGGCGAGCACGAGGCATCCCGCCCGCAGGACCCGCTGGCGGGGGACGTCGGGCAGTCGCCCCTGGAGCTGCGCGGCGAGCACCCAGCCGACCGCCCCCGCGGTCAGCGGGAGCCCGGCGGTGGCGGCGCTCCAGCCGTGCTGCTCGGTCAGGACGAACGGGATCAGCGCGTCCATGCCGAAGAAGGCGCCGGCCAGCAGCCCGCGGGAGGCGACGACCGCGGGGATCCCGGGGCGGGCCCGGACGGTGCCGCGGGGCAGGAGGCGCCGCAGCCCGAGGGCCAGGGCGGCGGCACCCAGGACGGCGAGCGGGACGGCGAGGAGGTCCAGGCGCTGGCCGGCGTACTGCAGCGCCGCGATGCCGGTTCCGGCCAGCACGGCCCAGGAGGCCTTGCTGCGCTGCGGCGTCCCCCCACCCGGGGGCGCAGTCCCGGGCCCGGCGGTGAGCAGCAGCGCGAGGCCGGCCGCGACCAGCGGCACGAGCCCGAGGAAGACGCCGCGCCAGCCGACGTGGGTGGTCACCAGGCCGGCGGCCAGCGGCCCGATCAGCGCGGGCAGAACCCACCCGGCCGCGAAGGCGCCGAACAGGCGGGGGCGCAGCCGGGAGGAGTACGCCTGCCCGGCGATGACGTAGAGCAGCACGATGACCACCCCGGCGCCGAGCCCCTGGACGGCGCGGCCCAGGACGAGCACGGCCATGTGCTGGGCGATCCCGGCGACGACCAGGCCGGCCGCGAACACCAGCACGCCGGCCAGGACGCCCCGGCCGGGAGCTCGCCGGTCCCCCACCTCCCCGCCGACGACCATGCCGACGACCGAGGTGACGAGGAAGGCGCTGAACGGCCAGGCGTACCAGGCGACCGCGTCGAGCTCGGCCACCGCGCTGGGCATCGCCGTGCCGACCGCCATCGCCTCGAAGGCGATGAGCGTGACGAGGGTCAGCAGCCCGGTCGTCGTCCGCCGGTGGCCGGCGTCCCAGATGCTCTCGTCGGCCCGACCGTCCACGTTCCGCCCAACCCTGCATCGCCGCGTGTGCTTCCCGTTCGGCGGCGATGTCACCGTTTCCCGAGCCCGGAACGGCGTCGAGCGCCGACCCCCGGAGGGATCGGCGCTCGACGGTGTGGTGCTGCTGAGCCCCTACTTGCGGGCGTTGATCTGCTCGGTGGCGGCCGGCACGACCGTGTTCAGGTCGCCGATGACACCGAAGTCGGCCAGCTCGAAGATCGGGGCCTCGGGGTCCTTGTTGATGGCCACGATGGTCTTCGAGGTCTGCATGCCGGCGCGGTGCTGGATCGCACCGGAGATGCCGACGGCCACGTAGAGGTTCGGCGAGACGGTCTTGCCGGTCTGCCCCACCTGGAAGGAGTGGGGGTAGAAGCCGGAGTCCACCGCGGCGCGCGAGGCGCCGACGGCCGCGCCGAGCGAGTCGGCCAGGCCCTCGATGACCGAGAAGTTCTCGGCGCTGGCGACACCGCGACCGCCGGAGACGACGATCGAGGCCTCGGTGAGCTCGGGGCGGCTGCTCTTCTGCTCCACCACGCGCTCGACCACGCGGACCTGCTTGGCGGCGTCGCTGATCGACACCGACACCGGCTGCTCGGCGCCCGCGGCCGGAGCCGCCTCCGGGGTGACCGAGTTGCCGCGCAGGGTGTAGATCGGGGTGCCGACCGTCACCTGCGAGTGCACGATCGTCGCCCCGGCGAAGGCCGCCTGGGTGGCGGTGCCGTCGGAGGCGATCTCGGTGACGTCGGTGAGGAAGCCGCTGCCGGTCTTGATGGCCAGGCGGGCGGCGATCTCCTTGCCCTCCGGCGAGGAGGGGATGACGACGGCGGCGGGCGACTTCTCGCTCACCAGCTGCGCCAGCACCTCGGCCTTGGGGGCCACGAGGTAGGCGTCGACGTCGTCGGACTCGGCGACGTAGACGGTCGCGGCGCCGTACTCCGCGAGCGTGTCCTTGACACCGGCGGCCGTGCCCGGCGCGCCGAGGACGACGGCCGACGGCTCACCGAGCGCACGCGCCGCGGTCAGGGCTTCCAGGGTGGTCTTGCGGACTCCGCCGCCGGCCGGGTTGAGCTCGGCCAGGACCAGGACCTCTGCCATGGGGTTTCTCCTCTTCCTTCGATCCGGGCCGGACTCAGACGATCTTCTGGCTGGCGAGGTAGTCGACGAACTTCTGCGCGCCGTCGCCCTCGTCGGTCACCTTGACGCCCTCGCCCTTGGGCGGGCGGCCGGCGAAGTCGAGCACCTTGCTGGTGGCCGTCGCCAGGCCCACGCTGCCGGCGTCGACGCCCAGGTCGGCCAGCGACTTGGTCTCCACCGGCTTCTTCTTGGCGGCCATGATCCCCTTGAAGGAGGGGTAGCGCGGCTCGTTGATCGTGTCCCAGGTGGAGATGATCGCCGGGAGCGGGGCCTCGAGGGCCCAGAAGCCGCCGTCGGTCTGCCGCTCCACCTTCGCGGTGCCGCCCTCGATGGTGACCTTGCGGGCACCGGACAGCTGCGGGAGGCCCAGGCGCTCGGCGAGCAGGGCCGGCATGACCGACAGCTGCGCGTCGGTGGCCTCGGCGCCGCAGAGCACGAGGTCGTACTCCATCTGCTGCAGGGCCGCGGCGATGACCGCCGAGGTCTGCACCGCGCACGAGCCGTGGATGGCGTCGTCCACGACGTGCACGGCCTTGTCGGCGCCCATGGACAGCGCCTTGCGGATGGCGTCGGTGGCGGAGTCGGGGCCGACGGTCAGCACCGTGACCTCACCGCCCTGCGCCTCCTTGATGGTGAGCGCCTCCTCGATGGCGTACTCGTCCATCTCGTTGATGACGTTGTCGGCGGACGCACGGGCGACGGTGTTGTCGGCCGGGTCCAGCTTGCGCTCACTTCCCGAGTCCGGGACCTGCTTGACAAGAACGACGATGTTCATCGCGCTGAACCTTCCTCAGGACGCGTTCAGGATGCGGGCACGGCGGCCCGCCTGGCTCCGATCATGGAGGTTACTGGTGGGTAACGCCGCTGCGGTACGAGGGGCAGGTGAGTCACATCACGCCCGGGTCCCGCCGAGGCCCGTCCACTCCCCCGTCGCGGCGAATCGGCGGAGGGTCTCGGCGTGGGGCGCCAGGTCGAGTCCCTGGGCGGCCACCCACTCGTCGGAGTAGTACGTGTGGGCGTAGCGCTCCCCGCCGTCGCACAGCAACGTGACGACGCTCCCCCGGCGGCCGGCGGCCACCATCTCCGCGACCAGCCCGAACGCGCCCCAGAGGTTGGTGCCGGTCGAGCCGCCCGCCCGCCGGCCGGTGACCCGCTCCAGGTGCCGCACGGCGGCCAGCGAGGCGGCGTCGGGCACGCCGATCATGCGGTCGACGATCGTGGGCACGAAGGAGGGCTCCACCCGGGGCCGGCCGATCCCCTCGATGCGCGAGGGCGTCCCCGTCGTCCAGCCGAGGTCACCGGCTGTGTAGCCGGGGAGGAACGCGGAGTTCTCCGGATCGACGACGGCCAGCCGGGTGGGGTGCCGGCGGAAGCGGATGTAGCGACCGATGGTGGCGCTGGTGCCGCCCGTGCCGGCGCCGACCACGACCCACTCGGGCACCGGGTGCGGCTCCGCCGACAACTGCTCGAAGATCGACTCGGCGATGTTGTTGTTGCCCCGCCAGTCGGTGGCCCGTTCGGCGTAGGTGAACTGGTCGAGGTAGTGGCCGCCGCAGTCGGCAGCCAGCCGCCGGGCCTCCTCGTACATGTCCGGTGCGCGATCGACGAAATGGCAGCGGCCCCCGTGGAACTCGATCAGCGCGATCTTCTCCGGGCTGGTCGACCGCGGCATGACCGCGACGAACGGCAGCCCCAGCATCCGGGCGAAGTAGGCCTCGCTCACCGCCGTCGAGCCGCTGGAGGCCTCCACCATCGTGCTGCCCTCGGTGATCTGCCCCGAGCACAGCCCGTAGAGGAACAGCGACCGGGCCAGCCGGTGCTTGAGGCTGCCGGTCGGGTGCGTCGACTCGTCCTTGAGGTACAGATCGACGCCCCACTCCGGCGGCAGCGGGTAGACCAGCAGGTGGGTGTCGGCGCTGCGCCGGGCGTCGGCCTCGACCGCGGCCACGGCCCGGTCCACCCAGGCCCGGCCGGCGGGATCGGACCGGTCGACGACGGAGGGCGTGCGATCGGGGGCTGTCACCCGCGCATGATCGCGCACTCCGCTCCGCTCAGGCGGGGCAGACGCACCCGTGCGCCGCAGCGCCCCCGGCGAGCTGGGCCTGGGTCGCCTGGCAGAAGCGCAGCGAGATGCGGTCGTGGTCGGCCAGCGCATGCGGGCAGACCTCGCAGGTGGCCTCCGCCGACGAGGCGGGGATGACGGCGGACGGGGCGGAGGTCATGCGGTCGACCTGACTGAGCCGGTGCAGGCTCGGGTGTTCGTGCTCCCGGTCCGGCACCGGCGCGGGGGCCGGTGCGCGAGGTGAACCGCGACTCCCCCGACGCTACGCCCCGTCGCCCGCCGGCTCGGCCGGCGCGACGAGCACCGGCCGGTCGGCGGGGGTCACCGTGACGGCGGCCCCCGGCCGCAGCAGCTGGCTGTCGGCGCTGGCGACGTCGATGCGCACCTCGACGCCGTCGCCCAGCCCGACGAGCAC
Source organism: Blastococcus saxobsidens (assembly GCF_010682065.1). GTDB lineage: Bacteria > Actinomycetota > Actinomycetes > Mycobacteriales > Geodermatophilaceae > Blastococcus > Blastococcus saxobsidens_B. The sequence continues at coordinate 50,575 of NZ_JAAGWG010000015.1, read as the reverse complement.
GCGGGTGGAGGCCCCGGAGAACGTGCGGGTCACCACCCGGCCCGTGCCGGCCGGGTCGGCCGAGACCAGCAGCGACTCCGGGCGGACCAGGGCCACCAGCGGCCCGCCGGACGGGGCTGCCCCGGCCAGGGGACGCCGGGCGCCGAGCAGGTGCACCTCGCCGCCGGAGAGCGTCGCGGGCAGCCGGTTCATCGTGCCCACGAACTCGGCCACGAACGCCGTCGCCGGGCGCTCGTAGAGGTCGTCGGGCGAGGCGATCTGCTCCAGCCGCCCGGCACGCATCACACCCACCCGGTCGGCGACCGAGAGCGCCTCGGCCTGGTCGTGGGTGACGAACACGGTGGTGATCCCGAGGTCGAGCTGGATCCGCCGGATCTCCTCGCGCAGCTGCACCCGCACCTGGGCGTCGAGCGCCGAGAGGGGTTCGTCGAGCAGCAGCACCTGCGGCGCGACCGCCAGGGCTCGGGCGAGCGCGACCCGCTGCTGCTGGCCGCCGGAGAGCTGGTGGGGGTAGCGGTTCCCGCTATCGGCCAGCCCGACCAGCTCCAGGAGCTCCGCGGCCCGGTGGGTCTGCTCGGCCCTGCCGCGCCGGCGCACCCGCAGCCCGAAGGCCACGTTCTCGGCCACCGTCAGGTTCGGGAACAGGCTGTAGGCCTGAAAGACCATCCCGGTGTCCCGCTTGTTCGGGGGCACGTCGGTGACGTCGCGGCCGTCGATCAGCACCCCGCCGGCGTCGGGCCGATCGAACCCGGCGATCGCCCGCAGCGCCGTGGTCTTCCCGCAGCCGGAGGGGCCGAGCAGGGCCAGGAACTCCCCGCCGGTGATGTCCAGGTCCAGACCGTCGAGGGCGAGGACGGACCCGTAGCGACGGGTCAGGCCCTCGAGCCGGACGGCCACACCGGGACGCACCGGGGCCTCGACGCGAGCACGGGCGGTGGTCATGAGCTCTCCTTCGGGCCCCGGCGCCGGTCGAGCGTCGAGATGAGCAGAAGCAGCAGCCAGGTGACGACGAGGGACAGCACCGACACCGCGACCGACAACTGCGCCTGGGACCCCGAGATCCGCACGATCCACGTGGGGAAGGTCTCGAAGCCGAGGATGGAGGCGACGGTGAACTCGCCGAGCACGAGGGCCACGGTGAGGAACGCCGCGTTGAGGACCGAGGTGCGCAGGACCGGCAGCACGACCGATCCGAGCACCCGCGGCCACGAGGCGCCGAGGTTGCGGGCGGCCTCGGTGAGGGTGCGCAGGTCCGAGCCGCGCACGCCGGCGTCGAGCGCGCGGTAGACGAAGGGCAGCGCCAGGACGACGTAGACCAGCACCAGGATCCACGGCAGCGCCGGCCTCTGGAGCGCGAACATCGCCTCGGCGACCGGGGTGCCGTAGAAGTAGTCCGGCGCCCAGGCCAGCACGCTGCGCACACCGACGACCAGCGCGATCGGGGGCAGCACGAGCGGTGCGAGCGTCAAGAGCTCCACCGCCGTCCGCAGCCGGGGCAGCCGCAGCTCCACGAGCACGACGGTGGGGACCATGAGCAGCAGGGCCAGGACCACGGTCAGGCCGGCCAGCAGCAGCGAGCGGCCGAAGGCCTCGGCGAAGCCCGCGGCGCCGGGGATCGCGCCGTACACGCGGCCGGTGACCCCGCCGTCGGCCCGGTCGCGGACCGTATACCAGATCGAGGCGCCGATCGGGACGAGGAAGTAGGTGCCGAGGGCCAGGAGGACGGCGATCCGCCACGCCCCGGCACCGCGCCGGCGCGAGGGCCGCACCGGCGTCCCGGGAGCCACGCCGCCGGCATTGGCGACGCTCTCCGCGAGCGCGGTCACGGTGCCTCCTCGCCGGCGCTCGTCGCAACCGTGCCCGGCGGTGCTGCGTCTCCGCGTGCCCTCGCGAGCTCGGTCACGTCAGCCACCGCTGGGTTCGCTTCTGCACCCAGGCGTAGAAGACCATGACCACGCCGACGAGCAGGACCATGCCGAGCGCCAGCGCCTTGCCGAGGTTCTCCGCCCCGACGACGACGTTGCTGGACAACGCGTCGGCGATCTGCAGGGTGACCAGCGGGACGCTGCTGCCGACCAGTGCCTTGGCGGTCGCGTAGGCGGCGAACGCGGAGGCGAACAGCAGCATCGTCGCGCCGAGGACCGGCGGTAGGAGCACCGGCCCACCGACGTGCCGCCAGTACTGCCAGCCGGTGGCGCCGAGGTTGTCGGCGGCCTCCCGCCACTGCGGGCGCAGCGCCTCCAGCGCCGGGACGATGGTGAGCACCATCAGCGGGATGAGGAAGTACAGGTAGACCACCGCCAGGCCGGTCATGGACTGGAGCGTGAAGCCGCCCAGCCCGATGCCGAGCGTGTCGGTGAGGAAGGCGGTGACCACCCCCTGCCCGCCGATCGTCGCGAGGAAGGCGAAGGCCAGCGGAACGCCGCCGAAGTTGGCCAGCACCCCGGACGCGGTGAGCACGAGGCGGCGCAGCAGCCGGCCGCGCCTGGCGCGCAGGATCGCCATCGCCAGCGCCAGCCCGAGCACGGCGCTGAGCACCGCGGTGATGGCCGAGAGCTGGAGGCTGCCCAGGTAGGCGCGGCGGTACGGCCCGCCGGTGATGGCCGTGATCGAGCCGGTCGACCAGGTCTCCTCGAAGGTGACCGGGTCGGTGGCGCGGAAGGCCTCGACGGCCAGCACCCCGATGGGCAGCAGCAGGAAGACGCCGATGTACAGGAAGAACGGCAGCGTCCCCAGGACGGAGAGCACCCGGCCGCGCCGGCCCCTGCGTCGAGGGGCCGGCGCGACCGGTGCGGCGGCTGTGGTGCTCAGCCCGAGATCTCCGCGTTCCAGCGCTCGTTGACGACCTGCTTGGCGGCCGTCTCCTGCTCCTCGGTCGGGAACTCCGCGGAGCCCTCGACGGTGGGGAGCTTGGCCAGCGCGTCGGGGTCGGCCGTGCCGTCCTCCTCCATGGCGGGCAGCCGGACCGGGCGGGCGCCACCGTTCAGCCAGATGTTCTGGCCCTCGTCGCTGTACAGGAACTCCTGCCAGAGGCGGGCGGCCGCCGGGTGCGGGGCGAACTTGCTGACCGCCTGGCTGTAGTAGCTGCCGAACAGCCCGTCGGAGGGGACGGCGACCTCCCACGTCGTGCCGGACGACGCGAGGTCCTCGGTGTAGGACGCGTTGAGGTAGTCCCAGTCGAGGACGATCGGGGTCTCGCCGCTGTCGATGGTCGCCGGGGTGCTCTCCACCGGGTTGAAGTTGCCGGCCTCCTTCAGCTCGACGAAGAAGTCGATGCCGGGGCCGATGTCATCGAGGCTGCCGCCCTGGGACAGCGCGGCCGCCCAGACGCCGCCGAACGCCGCGGCCGCCTGCGTCGGGTTGCCGTTGAGCGCGACCTGACCCTCGTAGCGCGGGTCGAGCAGCTCGGCGAAGGAGCTCGGGCACTCGCCCACGATGGTGGCGTTGCAGCCGATCGACAGGTAGCCGCCGTAGTCGTTGAACCAGTGGCCGTCGGCGTCCTTCTGGCCCTCGGGGATGTCGTCCCAGGTCTCCACCTGGTAGGGCGCCAGCAGGTCCTGCTGCTGGGCCTGGCGGGCGAACGCCGTCCCGAGGTCGAGGACGTCGGGCGCGCGGTCCTGCCCGCGCTGGCTCTCGACGGCGTTCAGCTCGTCCTGGCTGGAGCCGTCCGGGCTGGCCGAGTTGATCTCGATGTCGTACTTCTCGCTGAAGGTCTCGAGCATCTCGCCGTAGTTGGCCCAGTCCGGCGGCAGGGCGATGACGTTGAGCTCGCCCTCGGCCTGCGCGGCCTCGATGAGTGCCTCCATGCCGCCGCCGCCCTCGGCCGACGTGGCGGTGGCCCAGTCCGAACCAGTGCCGCCGGAGCCGCTGCCGCCGTCGTCGGAGCCGCAGGCAGTCAGGGTGATGCCGGCCGTCACGACCGCGACGGCGGCTCGCAGGGTGGTGCGTCGCACAGGTCCTCCTGGTGTGGTGCCGTCCTCGGCCCGGACCCCGTTGGTCCTGACCGGACGGCCTCGCGCATTGTGGCCGACCCGGAGGGGCCGCGCCCGGTACTCACGCGTGACGGTCGGATGACCTTTCGGCGACGGACCGCCCCGTTCAGCGGCCGGTGAAGGTGGCCTTGCCCGGCCCGCTCTCCAGGAAGGAGCGCATGCCGGTCTTCTGGTCCTCGCTGTCGAAGAGGCCGGCGAACAGGCGGGTCTCCAGGGCCAGCCCCTCGTCGAGGGAGCCGTCGAGGCCACCGTCGATGGCCTGCTTGGCGGCGGCGAGGGCCAGCGGCGGGCCGGCGGCGAACTTCTTGGCCATGGCGACGGCGGTGGAGTAGACCTCGGCGTCGGGGACGACGGCGTCGGCCAGCCCGATCTCCAGCGCCTCCTCTGCACCCACGTGCCGGCCGGTGAAGACGAGGTCCTTGGCCTTGGCCGGGCCGACCAGGCGGGCCAGCCGCTGGGTGCCGCCGGCGCCGGGGATGATCCCGAGCAGGATCTCCGGCTGGCCGATCTTCGCCGAGGCGCCGAGCACCCGGAAGTCCGCGCACAGGGCCAGCTCGTAGCCGCCACCGAGGGCGTAGCCGGTGATCGCGGCGATGACCGGCTTGGGCAGCTGGGCGAGGGTCCGGAACGAGTCCTGCAGCTCCTTGCCCCACGCGGTCATGCCGGCGGCGTCGAGCTGGGACATCGCCTTGATGTCGGCGCCCGCGGCGAACACCCGCTCGCCGCCGTAGACCACCACGGCGCGGACGTCGTCGCGGCCGGCGGCCTCGGTCGCGGCGGCGCGCACCTCCAGGTGCAGCTGCTCGTCGATCGCGTTCATCTTCGGCCGGTCGAGGCGGATCGTGCCCACCCCGTCCTCCACCTGCAGGGTCACGAACTCGGGCGCTCCAGACATGGCCCGAACCCTATAAGGACCCCCTCCCCCTCACCCCTCGCTCCGCTCGGGCCGAGCCTCTGGAGGGGGCCTCAGGCGCGGCGGGCGGTGAAGCGGCCGTCGGTGCGGGTGAGCGAGAGCGCCAGGCCGAACGTGTCCGACAGCATCTGCGCGGTCAGGACGTCGTCCGCGGCGCCGGAGGCCACCACCTCGCCGTCGCGGAGCAGCAGGGCGTGGGTGTAGCCCGGCGGGATCTCCTCGACGTGGTGGGTGACCAGCACCTGCGCCGGCGCGTAGTGGTACTTCGCCAGGTCCGACAGGCGGGCCACCAGGTCCTCGCGGCCGCCGAGGTCCAGGCCGGCGCCGGGCTCGTCGAGGATGAGCAGCTCCGGGTCCGGCATCAGCGCCCGGGCGATCTGCGCGCGCTTGCGCTCGCCCTCGCTGAGCGTGCCGAAGGGCCGGTGCGCGTACTGCGCGACCCCCCACTGCGACATCAGCAGCCCCGCGCGGGTCAGGTCGTGCACGTCGTAGCGCTCCCGCCACCGGCCGACCACCGCGTACCCGGCGGAGACCACGATGTCCCCGGTCTTCTCCCCCGGGTCGATCCGCTGGGCCAGGGAGGCGCTGGTGATCCCGATCCGGGGGCGCAGCTCGAAGACGTCGACCGCGCCGAGCGTCTCGCCGAGCAGCCGGACCTCGCCGCGCGTCGGGTGCATCAGCGCCGACGCCAGCTGCATGAGCGTCGTCTTCCCCGCCCCGTTCGGCCCCAGGACGACCCACCGCTGGTCGGCCTCCACCCGCCAGTCGACGCCCCTGAGCAGGTGGTTCTGCCCCCGGACGACGTCCACCCCGGTCATCCGTACGACGGCCCCCTCGGAGGCGCCTGAGCTCGACACGCCCCCATCCAATCAACCTTTCCCGGTCGACGTTGCGCCACGTCCGGGATCGGAGAGGGCACGATCGCGCCGTGACCGACAACCACTCCGCCGGACACCACCCGCACCGCCGCCCCCACGGTCCTGTCCCGGGCCTGCTGCCCGGCACCCCGGCCCCCCTCGGGGCCACCTGGGACGGGCGGGGGACGAACTTCGCGCTGTGGTCGGCGGGGGCGGCCGCCGTCGACCTGTGCCTCTTCGACGCCGACGGCACCGAGCACCGCCACCGGCTCGAGGAGACGACCCACCAGGTGTGGCACGGCCGGCTGCCCGGTGTCGGTCCCGGCCAGCACTACGGCTACCGGGTGCACGGCGGCTACGACCCGTTCAGCGGACACCGCTACAACCCGGCGAAGCTCCTGCTCGACCCCTACGCACGCGCGGTCGACGGCGAGCTGCGGCTGCACACCGCCCTGTTCGGCCACCCCTTCGAGCACGTGGACTCCGCCGTCCCGGACGAGCAGGACTCCGCGCCCCACGTGCCCCGCGGCGTCGTCGTCCACGACCCGTTCCCGTGGGACGGCGACCGTCCGCTGCGCCGCTCGTGGTCCGACACCGTCGTCTACGAGGTGCACGTGAAGGGCGCGACCGCGCGGCACCCCGACGTCCCGCCGCACCTGTGCGGCACCTACGCGGGGCTGGCCCACCCGGCGTTCATCGAGCACCTGCTCTCGCTCGGCGTGACCGCGGTCGAGCTGCTGCCGGTGCACCACTTCGTCAGCGAGCCGCACCTGCTGCGCCGCGGGCTGACCAACTACTGGGGCTACAACACCCTCGGCTACTTCGCCCCGCACGCCGGCTACAGCTCCGCCGGGAGCGGCGGCGGTCAGGTGACGGAGTTCAAGACGATGGTGCGCGAGCTGCACGCCGCCGGCATCGAGGTGATCCTCGACGTCGTCTACAACCACACCGCCGAGGGCGACCACAGCGGCCCGACCCTGTCGTTCAAGGGCATCGACAACGGCGGCTACTACCGGCTCGACGGCGGCAACCGCGCCCGCTACACCGACTACACCGGGTGCGGGAACACCCTCGACGTCCGCCGCCCGGCCGTGCTCGGGCTGCTGATGGACTCGCTGCGCTACTGGGTCACCGAGATGCACGTCGACGGCTTCCGGTTCGACCTGGCCTCGGCGCTGGCCCGCTCGATGCACGACGTCGACCGGCTCTCGGCGTTCTTCGACGTCGTCCACCAGGACCCGGTGGTCAGCCAGGTGAAGCTGATCGCCGAGCCGTGGGACGTCGGCGAGGGCGGCTACCAGGTGGGCAACTTCCCGCCGCCGTGGACGGAGTGGAACGGCAAGTACCGCGACACCGTGCGCGACGTGTGGTCCGGCGCGCACGTCGGCGTCCGCGACCTGGCCTACCGGCTCACCGGCTCCTCCGACCTCTACCGCTCCGACGGCCGGCGGCCGTTCGCCAGCATCAACTTCGTCACCGCGCACGACGGCTTCCCCATGGCCGACCTGGTCGCCTACGAGCACAAGCGCAACGAGGCCAACGGCGAGGACAACCGGGACGGCGAGAGCCACAACCGGAACTGGAACTGCGGCGTCGAGGGCCCGACCGACGACCCGGACGTCCTGGAGCTGCGGGGACGCCAGGTCCGCAACCTGCTGACGACGCTGCTGCTGTCCACCGGGGTGCCGATGCTGACCGCCGGCGACGAGCTCGGCCGCACCCAGGGCGGCAACAACAACGCCTACTGCCAGGACAACGAGATCTCCTGGCTGGACTGGGACGGCGTCGACCGGGACCTGCTGGCGTTCACCAGCCGGCTGGTGCGCCTCCGCCGCGCCGCCCCGGTGCTGCGGCAGGAGGCGTTCTTCGAGGGCCACGAGCTGCCGGGCACCGGCGGCACCCGCGACCTGGCCTGGTTCGCCCCCGGCGGTGGCCAGCTGACCACCGGGGACTGGTTCGACACCGGGCTGCAGACCGTCGGCATGTACCTCGACGGGCGCGGGATCCGGTACCGCGACGAGTACGGCCACCCGCTGGTGGACGACTCCTACCTGGTGCAGCTGCACGCCGGCCCGGACCCGGTGACGGTGCAGCTGCCGGGGCCGCCCTGGGCGGACGGCTACGAGCTGGTGCTGTCGACCGAGTACCCGACCGGCGCGCCGCCCGAGCCGACCTTCGTGGCGCCCGGCCCGCTGACCATGCCCGGCCGGTGCGTCTGGCTGTTCCGCGTCGAGCGCCGCCCCTGACTCACCGTCCGGCCCGGCGCCACGGTCGCTCCAGGCCCGGCCCGAAGTCCCAGTCGTGCAGGTCCTCGTCGGCCTCCTCCACGACGTCGACCAGCTCGGCGAGGGAGTGGATCCCGATCCCGCTGACCGCCACGTCCGCGACCACCGAGAGCGGACCCGTGCCGTCCGGTGAGTCGTCCAGGTAGTGCATCACCAGGGCCTCGGCCGTCCCGGAGCCGTCCCGCATGCGCACGCGCGAACCCGGGCGCGGGAACCCCGGTGGCACGACCCCGACCGGCGCCGCGAGCACCCAGTGCACCGTCGCCCCGACCGCGCCGTACTCGATCGCCTCGCCCGGGTACCAGACGACCCACGTGGGCCCGGTGATGTCGCGGCGCCCCCCGTCGGCCTCGTGCACCCACATGCGGCCGGAGAGCAGGACCAGCAGCACCTTCTGCGCGCGCCGGCGGGCGGTCACCGGCAGATGGTTCGGTGAACTCAGCGCGAGCTCGTGTGCGAGGTCCCCTTCGAGGTGCATCCGCTGATCGTGCCCTGCACGCGCGAGAGCCCCGGTCCGACATCGGACCGGGGCTCTCTGCGGTTCGGGCTGCAGTTACTCCTGCGGCTGCTCGAAGGTGATGACCGTCCAGCCCAGCAGCAGGCGGTCGCCGTCGGAGAGCGGGTGGGCCACACCCGGCTCCAGCTGCGTCCACTCGGTGGCCTCGGGGCCGGCGACGTGCGTGCCGTTGAGGGACCCGAGGTCGACCAGCGAGACCTCGCGGCCGGACCGGGTGAGGGCGGCGTGCGCCGACGAGAGCACGTTCTGGGTGTCGGCGATGGGCACCGCGCGGGCCGAGCCGCTGGTGACCATCTCGTGGTTGTCGGGGCGACGGCCGAGGACCAGGTCCTCGTCGATCGTGACGACCATGCCGTCGTCGAACCGCAGGAGCGGCACGGCAGAGTCGGCGTCGGGGCGCCAGAACGCCGTCTGCTCGCCGGACTCCGGGCGGGCCGAGGACGCCGCCGAGGAGCCGCGGGAGGCACCGAAGCCGGCGTCCGAGGGCGCCGAGAACGGCGACTGCGCGGGGGCGGCCGACGTGGCGGTGGCGGCCGAGGGAGCCGCCGCGGCCAGGTGCAGCGTGGCCCCGCCGCCGGGCACGGTGCCCTCGACGAGGTCGAAGCTGACGCCGGGGGGCGTGCGGGGCGCCGACTGGCCGGGACCGACGTAGAGGGACTGACCCAGCGCGAAGCCGGAGGCCAGCGTGCCGCCCTCCACCGACGAACCGGACACGGGGACACCGTCGACCGCCGGCTGGCCCTTGCCACCCCACAGCGCGACACCGGAGCCGGTGTCGGTCGCGAGGACGAGGGCGAAGGACGCGGCACCCGAGGCGAGCGTGCTCACCTGGCCGGCCACGGCCTGCAGCACGCGGTCGGCACCCGGCCCGGACACACCGAGGCAGGCGTGCAGGGCGGACACGAGGGCGGGCGAGCCGGGCGCGTCGACCCACAGCAGGCCGCCGCCACTGCGGGCGACGACGGCTTCTCCGGGGAGGACTTCACAGCGGTCGGGCATGGCGTCAGCCTAGTGATGCCGGAGCGGTCTCGGCGCCCCCACCAGCAGCGCCACGCCGGGGCATCACGACATCACACGGTGTCGCTGGGACCCGCGTGGTGGGAGTGTCCCCTGGGTCGGCGTCACGCCGTGCTCACCACGCCGAGCTCCGCCGGATCGGCCAGGTACTCCGAGTGCGGGAGGACTCGCACGGTGTAGCCGAACGCGCCGGTGCGTTCCAGCGGAACCGTGGCGGTGAACCAGTGCCGCGACCCATCGGTGTGCTCGTGCTCCATCGTGACGGTCGTCACCTCGTGCAGCCCGTCGGCGTCGTCCACCCGGCCGTAGGCCGCCTGCACCTCGACGTCGGACGGCTCGAGCCCGGGCAGCTCCACCTCGGCACGCAGCGCGAGCGTCGACCCGATCTCCGGGGTGTCCCCCGCGCCGGTCGCCTCGACGTGCGCCACCCGCACGTCGTGCCAGTGGTGCAGCAGGTGCGCGCGCCACGACGCCTCGGTGCGGGCCGGTGCGTAGCCGTCGGCGGCCATCGTGCGGGCCGAGCCCGCCGCCGGCACGTACAGGTCGCGGACGTAGTCGCGGACCATCCGCGTGGCCAGGACCTTGGGCCCGGTCTCGCGCAGCGTGTGCCGGACCATCTCCACCCACCGGCCGGGGACGCCGTCGCGGTCGCGCTCGTAGAACCGGGGCAGCACCTGGGTCGAGAGCAGGTCGTAGATCGCCCGCGCCTCCACCTCGTCGCGCCGGTCGGCGTCCTGCACCCCGTCGGCGGTCGGGATCGCCCAGCCGTTCTGGCCGTCGAACCACTCGTCCCACCAGCCGTCGCGGATGGACAGGTTCAGCCCGCCGTTCAGGGCCGCCTTCATCCCGGAGGTGCCGCAGGCCTCCAGCGGCCGCAGCGGGTTGTTCAGCCAGACGTCGCAGCCCCAGTAGAGGTAGCGCGCCATCCCGATGTCGTAGCCGGGCAGGAAGGCGATCCGGTGCCGGATCTCGGGGTCGTCGGCGAAGGCCACCATCTGCTGGATGAGCTTCTTGCCGCCGTCGTCGGCCGGGTGGCTCTTGCCGGCGATCACCAGCTGGATCGGGCGCTCGGGGTCCAGCAGCATGGCCTTGAGCCGGGCGGGGTCGCGCAGCATCAGCGTGAGCCGCTTGTACGACGGCACCCGCCGGGCGAACCCGATGGTGAGGACGTCGGGGTCGAAGGCGGTGTCGGTCCAGCCGACCTCCGCCTCGCTGGCCCCGCGGGACAGCGCCGTCTCCCGGATCCGCCGCCGCACCTCCTCGACCAGCCGGCCGCGCAGCAGCCGGCGGGTGGTCCACAGGTCACCGGCCGGGATGCGGTCGACGCCGTCGAAGTGCACCTCGCCGTCGACCTCGACCGGGTCGCCCTGGCTGGAGGTCTGCGTGCCCATCTCGACCAGCTCGCGGGCGGTCCACGTCGGGGCGTGCACACCGTTGGTGATCGAGCCGATCGGCACGTCGGCCTCGTCGAAGCCCGGCCACAGGTCGCTGAACATCCCGCGGCTGACGTGCCCGTGCAGCTGGCTGACGCCGTTGGCCCGCTGCCCGAGCCGGAGCCCCATGTGCGCCATGTTGAACTTCGACGGGTCGTCCTCGGCACCGAGCGGGAGCAGCTGGTCCAGGGGCACGCCGAACCCGGCGAAGTAGCGCTCGATGAGCGCCTTCGGGAACCGGTCGATGCCGGCCGGGACGGGGGTGTGCGTGGTGAAGACGGTCCCGGCCCGCACCGCCTGGAGCGCCTCGGGGAAGGTCAGCCCGTGCGCCTCGGTCAGCTCCCGGATGCGCTCCACGCCCTGGAACCCGGCGTGGCCCTCGTTGGCGTGGAACACCTCGGGCATCGGGGTCCCGGTGAGCGAGCAGTAGGCCCGCACCGCCCGGACCCCGCCGATGCCGAGCAGCATCTCCTGGCGGAGCCGGTGGTCCTCGTCGCCGCCGTAGAGCCGGTCGGTGACCACGCGCTCGGCGGGTGCGTTCTCCTCGATGTCGCTGTCGAGCAGGAGCAGCGACACCCGGCCGACCTGCGCCCGCCACACGTGGGCGAACAGGGTCCGGCCCTCGGGCAGCGGGACGGTGATGACGACGGCGGAGCCGTCGGACTGGCGCAGCAGCTTGACCGGCAGGCCGTGCGGGTCCAGCGACGGGTAGTGCTCGAGCTGCCAGCCGTCGGCCGACAGGCCCTGGGTGAAGTAGCCGGCCCGGTAGAGGAGCCCGACGCCGATCAGCGGGACCCCGAGGTCGGAGGCGGCCTTGAGGTGGTCGCCGGCCAGGATGCCCAGGCCGCCCGAGTACTGCGGCAGCACCTCGGTGATGCCGAACTCGGCGGAGAAGTAGGCGATGCTCTGCGGCGCCTCGGCGCCCAGCGACTGGTACCAGCGCGGGGTGGAGAGGTACTCGTCCAGGTCGTCGACGGCGTCGGTCAGGCGGCGGACGAACCGGCGGTCGGCGGCGAGCTGCGCCAGGCGCTCGGCCGAGACCTCCCCCAGGGCGCGCACCGGGTCCCCCCCGCAGCGCTGCCACAGGGCGGGGTCCAGGGTCTCGAACAGGTCGCGTGTCTCGGGGTGCCACGACCAGCGCAGGTTCATCACCAGCTGGCTCAGCGGCAGGAGCGGCTCCGGCAGAGCCGCGCGGACGGTGAAACGTCGGAGAGCTCGCACCCGGCCGAGACTAACCAGACTCGCGCCGTTCGTCAGGGTCTCGAGCAACTGCCCGGAGGGCCGTCGACGGCCGATCCGCCGCCCCAACGGGTGAGGCGCGTGGGGCAGATCAACTGCCGAGATGCTGGTGGGGCGGCAGCTCAGTAGCGTGGGCGGCGATGACTGGACGCGCTGATCTCCGCCTCGGCATCACCGATGTCGCCCCCGTCGTGTCCTGCGGGACCTTCTCGGCCCGTGCGGTGGTCGGTGAACACCTGCCGATCACCGCCACGGTGTTTCGCGAGGGGCACGACGCCGTCGCCGCGAACGTCGTGTGGACCTCACCGGACGGCGAGCCGACCGGGTTCCTCCGCATGGCGAAGCTGCCGCCGGAGCCCGATCGCTGGCTGACCACGGTCGTGCCCGACCGGGAGGGCCGCTGGACCTTCCGGGTCGAGGCGTGGAGCGATCCGCTGGAGACCTGGAAGCACGCCGTCGAGGTCAAGGTGGAGGCCGGCCAGGGCGCCGAGGAGCTGGCCAACGACCTCGAGGAGGGCGCGCGCCTGCTCGAGCGCGTGGCCGCCGAGGCCGACGAGGGCTGGCGCGGTCGGGTGACCGCCGCGGCCGAGGCCCTGCGGGACACCTCCCAGGAGCTCACCGTCCGGATCGCCCCGGCGCTGGCCTCGGGCCTGCAGCGCTACCTGCACGAGCACCCGGTGCGCGAGCTGGTCACCGCCTCGCCGCGCTACGAGGTGTTCGTGGACCGCAAGGAGGCGCTGTTCGGCTCCTGGTACGAGTTCTTCCCGCGCTCGGAGGGCCCCGTCGTCGGCGGCGTCCCCACCCACGGCACCTTCACGACGGCGTCCGACCGGTTGCCGGCGATCGCCGACATGGGCTTCGACATCGTCTACCTGCCGCCGATCCACCCGATCGGCACGGTCAACCGCAAGGGCCCGAACACCGCCCAGTTCCCCGGCGGCAACCCGCACGAGATCGGTCCCGACGACGTCGGCTCCCCCTGGGCCATCGGCAGCGCCGAGGGCGGGCACGACGCGGTCCACCCGCAGCTCGGCACCATGGACGACTTCAAGGCGTTCGTCGCCCGCACCCGCGAGCTGGGCATGGAGGTCGCGCTGGACTTCGCGCTCCAGGCGGCGCCCGACCACCCCTGGGTCGAGACCCACCCGGAGTGGTTCACCACCAAGCCCGACGGCACCATCGCCTACGCCGAGAACCCGCCGAAGAAGTACCAGGACATCTACCCGATCAACTTCGACAACGACCCGGAGGGCATCTACGCCGAGTGCCTCCGGGTCATCCGGGTCTGGATGGAGGCCGGGGTTCGGATCTTCCGCGTGGACAACCCGCACACCAAGCCGCTGAGCTTCTGGCACTGGCTGATCTGGGAGGTCAAGAAGACCGACCCTGACGTGCTCTTCCTGGCGGAGGCGTTCACCCGGCCGGCGATGATGCACCAGCTGGCGCGCATCGGGTTCACGCAGTCGTACACGTACTTCACGTGGCGGACCGAGCGCGGCGAGATCGAGGAGTACGGCCGCGAGCTCGCCACGAACTCGCACTACATGCGACCGAACTTCTTCGTGAACACCCCGGACATCCTGCACGAGTCGCTGCAGTTCGGCGGCCCGCCGATGTTCAAGATCCGCGCCGTGCTCGCCTCGATGCTGAGCCCGACCTGGGGCGTCTACTCGGGCTTCGAGCTGTTCGAGCACGTGGCGGTCAAGCCGGGCAGCGAGGAGTACCACCAGAGCGAGAAGTACTCGCTCCGCCCTCGTGACTGGGCCGGTGCCGAGGCCAGCGGCCGGAGCCTGGCGCCCTACCTGCGGCGGCTCAACGAGGTCCGGCGCGCCCACCCGGCGCTGCAGCAGCTGCGCACGCTGCGGTTCCACCAGGTGGACAACCCGAACCTGCTCTGCTTCACCAAGACCGACCCCGGTTCGGCCGACGCCGTCCTCGTGGTCGTCAACCTCTCGAGCCAGAACACCCAGATCGGGACGACGGCGCTGGACCTGCCGACGCTCGGCCTGGACTGGCACGAGCGCTTCGCGGTCACCGACGAGCTCACCGGCGCCCGGTACGACTGGGGCCAGTTCAACTACGTCGAGCTCGACCCCTACCGGGAGCCCGCGCACGTCTTCGGGATCAGCCTCCCGCGGCCCGTGCAGTTCCCGCCGCCGGTCGACTGACCGGCACCCCCCGACCGCACCTGCGACCCCGAACGAGGCATACGCGTCGATGACCGTTCCCGTCCCCGACTCCCCTGCCGCCCACTCCGCTCTGCCCCCGCCGGGGTCGGACCCCGAGTGGTACAAGCGCGCCGTCTTCTACGAGGTGCTCGTCCGCGGCTTCGCCGACAGCAACGCCGACGGCGTCGGTGACCTCCGCGGGATGATCGACAAGCTGGACTACCTGCAGTGGCTCGGCGTCGACTGCCTGTGGCTGCCGCCGTTCTTCGCCTCACCGCTGCGCGACGGCGGCTACGACGTCAGCGACTACACCGCGGTGCTGCCGGAGTTCGGCAACATCGAGGACTTCCACGAGTTCCTCGACGAGGCCCACGCCCGCGGCATGCGCGTGATCATCGACTTCGTCATGAACCACACCTCGGACCAGCACCCCTGGTTCCAGGCCAGCCGCAGTGACCCCGAGGGACCCTACGGCGACTTCTACGTGTGGGCCGACGACGACACCGGCTACGCCGACGCCCGGATCATCTTCGTCGACACCGAGAGCTCGAACTGGACGTTCGACCCGGTGCGCAAGCAGTACTTCTGGCACCGCTTCTTCTCCCACCAGCCGGACCTCAACTTCGAGAACCCGAAGGTGCGCGAGGCGATCATCGACGCCCTGCGCTTCTGGCTGGACCTCGGCATCGACGGCTTCCGGCTCGACGCCGTGCCCTACCTCTTCGAGGAGGAGGGCACCAACTGCGAGAACCTGCCGCGCACCCACGAGTTCCTCAAGGAGGTGCGCAAGGTCGTCGACACGAACTACCCCGACGTCGTGCTGCTCTGCGAGGCCAACCAGTGGCCGGCCGACGTCGTCGAGTACTTCGGCGAGAACGGCGACGAGTGCCAGATGGCCTTCCACTTCCCGGTCATGCCGCGCCTGTTCATGGCCGTCCGCCGGGAGCAGCGCTTCCCGATCTCGGAGATCATGGCGCAGACGCCGGACATCCCGGACAACTGCCAGTGGGGCGTCTTCCTGCGCAACCACGACGAGCTGACGCTCGAGATGGTCTCCGACGAAGAGCGCGACTACATGTGGGGCGAGTACGCCAAGGACCCCCGCATGAAGGCCAACATCGGCATCCGCCGCCGGCTGGCACCGCTGCTGGACAACGACGTCAACACCCTCGAGCTGTTCAACGCCCTGCTGCTGTCGCTGCCGGGCTCGCCGGTCCTGTACTACGGCGACGAGATCGGCATGGGCGACAACATCTGGCTCGGTGACCGGGACGGCGTCCGCACCCCGATGCAGTGGACTCCGGACCGCAACGGCGGCTTCTCCACCGCCGACCCGCAGCGGATGTACCTGCCGCTGAACGCCGACCCCGTCTACGGCTACCAGGTCACCAACGTCGAGTCGCAGCTGCGCAACACCAACTCGCTGCTGCAGTGGCTCCGCCGGATGATCCAGGTCCGCGGCCAGCACCCCACCTTCGGGCTGGGCAGCTACGCCGAGATCGGCTCGCGCAACCCCACGGTGCTGTCATTCGTCCGCGAGTTCGGCGACGACGTCGTGCTGTGCGTGAACAACCTGTCGCGGTTCCCGCAGCCGGTGGAGCTGGACCTGCGCCGGTTCGAGGGCTACACCCCGATCGAGCTGACCGGCCGGGTCGAGTTCCCGCAGATCGGCGTCCTGCCCTACATGCTCACCCTGGCCGGGCACGGCTTCTACTGGTTCGAGCTCTCCAAGCCGACCGAGCCGGTCGTCGAGGAGACCGAGGACTGGGCCAGCGCCACCTCCAGCGCGGTGGCCGACTCGCTGCTGGCCGCGGGTGTGGTCAGCGACACCGAGGAGACCCCGACCGACGAGTCCGGAGGCACGCGATGACCGCCGAACCCCGCACCGCACTGACCGACCTGTTCCGCGAGTGGATCCCGCAGCAGCGGTGGTTCGGCGGCAAGGGCCGCGAGTGGGCCGGCGTCACCGAGGACGGCTTCTTCCTGGACCGGGGCAACCCGGTGCTGTCGGTGCACCGGGTGCGGATCGAGTACACCGACGGCGGGCGCGACACGTACCTGGTGCCGCTCTCCTGGCGCGACCAGCACGCCGAGGAGCTGGAGTCCGCCCTCGTCGGCGCGGTGTCCAACGAGGGCCGGGAGACCTACGCCTACGACGCGATGCGCGACCGCGAGTCGACCGCGCCGTGGCTGATCCACCTGGCCCAGGGGTCCTCCATCGGGCCGATGCGCTTCTCCCCCGCCGACGAGGGCCACATCCCCGAGGGACTGCCCGGCGACATCGTCTCCACCGAGCAGAGCAACACCTCGCTGGTCTACGGGCAGGAGGCGATCCTCAAGCTGTTCCGCCGGCTGGAGCCTGGCCTCAACCCCGACGTGGAGATCCACCGGGCCCTGCGCGCGACGGACAACGAGCACATCGCCCCGCTGCTCGGGCACGTCGAGATCGACGACGCCGCGGGCGGCGAGCCGGCCACGGTCGCGATGCTGCAGACCTTCGTGCCCAACGCCAGCGACGGCTGGCGGCTGGCCACGGCCAGCGTCCGGGACCTGTACGCCGAGGGCGACCTGCACGCCGACGAGGTCGGTGGCGACTTCGCCGCCGACAGCCGCCGGCTCGGCGCGGCCACCGCGTCGGTGCACGCCGACATGGCGCAGGTCCTGCCGACCGAGGAGGCCGCTCACGACTGGTTCGCCACCGTGGCCCGGCAGATGTCGGAACGCCTGGACGCGGCGATCGAGATCGTGCCGCAGCTGGCCGAGTACGCCGAGGGTCTGCGCGCGGTGTACGCCGCCGTCGCCGAGAGCGACGAGCAGGTCGTCCGCCAGCGGGTGCACGGCGACCTCCACCTGGGGCAGGTCCTGCGGACCGCGACGGGCTGGATCATCCTCGACTTCGAGGGCGAGCCGGCCCGCCCGCTGGTCGACCGCCGAGAGCTGGACACCCCGCTGCGCGACGTCGCCGGCATGCTGCGCAGCTTCGACTACGCCGCCCGGCACCTGCTCGTGGAGCAGCCGGAGGACTCCCAGCGCGAGTACCGCGCCCAGGAGTGGGCGGCGCGCAACCGGGCCGCGTTCTGCGCGGGCTACTCGGAGGCCAGCGGGCTCGACCCGTGCGGGGAGTCACCACTCCTTCGGGCGTTCGAGGCGGACAAGGCGGTTTACGAATGCGTCTACGAGGCGAGGAACCGTCCGCACTGGCTCATGATCCCGCTCCAGTCGCTGTCGCGGATCACCGACCGCGACTGAGGCATCGAACCGACGGACCAGAGCACCGAGAACGGACGAGGACGGCGAGACGATGACGAGCGACGACCACGCGCAGAGCAAGCAGGAACTCCAGCGCGCCGTGGAGGAGAAGGTCGCCCAGGCCGAGGCGGCCGCCGGCGACGAAGCGCCGGTGAACGCCCCCACGGCCGCCGGGACGACCAAGCGCGCCGCCGCCAGGAAGGCGCCGGGCGAGAAGGCACCGGCCAAGAAGGCCGCCGCGAAGAAGGCCCCCGCCGCCAAGAAGGCGGCCCCGGCGAAGAAGGCCACCGCCGAGAAGGCCACCACGGCCAAGCGCACGGTGGCGAAGAAGGTCGCCGCCGCGCCGAACGCCACCGAGGCGACCCCGGAGCCCGGCAGCGAGGAGACCGAGGTCACCGCCAACCCGGTGGTGGCCCCCGCGCCCATCGCCGAGCCCGGCGACGGCACCGGCGCCCCGGCCGGCCAGCCGGTGGCGCCCGACCCCGACCCCGCCACCCCGCCGACCCCGCAGGCGCCCTCGGAGGGCTCCGCAGAGGCTCCGACCCAGGACAGCGGCACCGACGCGGCGGGGCCGGCCGAGCCGGCGGCCCCCCCTGCGACCGCGGGCTCCGACCTCGCCGTCGCCGACCGCGGGCAGGCCGGCGGCACCACCGCCGGTGCGGACGCCGACCAGGCGATCGAGTCGGTCACCGACGAGGACCTGCAGGCCATCGTCGACGGGTGGTCCCGCGATCCGCACCGCGTGCTCGGGGCGCACCGCACCGCCCAGGGGTGGGCGGTGCGCACGCTGCGCCCGGACGCCGTCTCGGTGGCCGTCCTCGACGAGGACGGCAGCCGGTACGACACCACCCGGCTGCACGACGGCGGCATCTACGAGGCCGCGCTCCCCCGCCAGCCGGGCGACTACCGCATCGAGGTCAGCTACGGCGACGCCGAGGGCGGCACCACCACCCACACCGTCGACGACCCGTTCCGCTGGATGCCCACGCTCGGCCCGATGGACGAGCACCTCATCCGCGAGGGCCGGCACGAGCGCCTGTGGGAGGTGCTCGGCGCGCACGTCCGCCGGTACGAGACGCCCCGCGGCACCGTCGAGGGCGTCTCCTTCGCCGTCTGGGCCCCCAGCGCCCGCGGCGTGAAGGTCACCGGCGACTTCGACTACTGGGAGGCCCGCGCCTACCCGATGCGCCACCTCGGATCCTCCGGGGTCTGGGAGATCTTCATCCCGGGCGCCCAGGTCGGCACCCGCTACCGCTACCACGTGCTCGGTGCCGACGGCACCTGGCGCGAGAAGTCCGACCCGCTGGCCTTCGCCACCGAGGTCCCCCCGCTGAACGCCTCGGTGGTCACCGAGTCCACCTACGAGTGGACCGACGACGAGTGGCTGGCCACACGGGCCGAGGCCGGCTGGCACGCGCGCCCGATGAGCGTCTACGAGGTGCACGCCGGCTCCTGGCGCCAGGGGCTGTCCTACCGGGAGCTCGCCGACGAGCTGATCGACTACGTCGTCGCCGCGGGGTTCACCCACATCGAGTTCATGCCGCTGGCCGAGCACCCCTTCGGCGGCTCCTGGGGGTACCAAGTCACCTCCTACTACGCGCCGACCTCGCGCTTCGGCAGCCCCGACGACCTGCGCTACCTGATCGACCGCGCCCACCAGGCCGGCATCGGCGTCATCGTCGACTGGGTCCCGGCGCACTTCCCCAAGGACGAGTGGGCGCTGGCCCGCTTCGACGGCACGCCGCTCTACGAGCACGGCGACCCCCGCCGGGGCGAGCAGCTGGACTGGGGCACCTACGTCTTCGACTTCGGCCGGTCCGAGGTCCGCAACTTCCTGGTCGCGAACGCCCTGTACTGGGCCAAGGAGTTCCACGTCGACGGCATCCGGGTGGATGCGGTCGCCTCCATGCTCTACCTGGACTACTCGCGCACCGAGTGGCTGCCCAACAAGTACGGCGGCCGGGAGAACCTCGAGGCGGTGGCGTTCCTGCAGGAGTTCAACGCCACGGTCTACCGCGAGGTCCCGGGCGTGGTGACGATCGCCGAGGAGTCCACCGCGTGGCCGGGCGTCACCCGGCCCACGCACCTCGGCGGCCTGGGCTTCGGGTTCAAGTGGAACATGGGCTGGATGCACGACTCGCTGGCCTACGTGGAGCGCGAGCCGGTCTACCGCAGCTTCCACCACGGCCAGCTGACGTTCTCGATGCACTACGCCTACACCGAGAACTTCGTGCTGCCGATCAGCCACGACGAGGTCGTCTACGGCAAGGGCTCCATGCTGCGGAAGATGCCGGGCGACCGGTGGCAGCAGCTGGCCAACCTGCGCGCCTACCTCGCCTACATGTGGGCCCACCCCGGCAAGCAGCTGCTGTTCATGGGCTCGGAGTTCGCGCAGGACTCGGAGTGGGCCGAGAGCCGGTCGCTGGACTGGTGGCACCTCGACGACCCCGCGCACCGCGGCGTCCTGCAGCTGGTCACCGACCTCAACGCCCGCTACAAGGAGTACGACGCGCTCTGGTCGCAGGACGTGGAGCCGGCCGGCTTCCAGTGGATCGACGCCAACGACGCGAGCGGCAACGTGCTGTCGTTCCTGCGGTACGGGGTGGCACCGAAGGAGCAGCCCGGCACCGCCCTGCCCGCGGCGGGTGCGGACACCGGGTCCGCGGTGGGCGAGCCCGCGGTCGTCGAGGGCTCGGCGCTGGCCTGCGTCATCAACTTCGCTGGGGCCCCGCACCACGAGTACCGGATCGGGCTGCCGCGTGGCGGCCAGTGGCGTGAGGTGCTCAACAGCGACGCCGAGGGCTACGGCGGATCCGGCGTCGGCAACTACGGCGGCATCGAGGCCGTGGCCGAGCCCTGGCACGGTCAGCCGTTCTCGGCGACGATCTCGGCCCCGCCGCTGGGCACCGTCTGGTTCCTGCACGAGGGCTGACCGGCCTCCTCCGGCGCCCCGCCACGGGTGGGGCGCCGGATGCTGGTCGCACCCGGGCCCGCACGGCATGCTGGAGCGGGCCCGCCCCGCCGGACGGGCGTCGGCCGGGTTCCGGGAGGACGACCACACACGATGAGGCAGCTCCTGCGCCGGACCGTGCCCGCCCTCCTCGCCGGAGTCCTGGTCACCGGCTGCGCCGTCGACGTCGTCCGCGGTGAGGCCACCCCGGGCACCAGCGGGCAGGCCGACGTCGGCATCGAGGAGTTCCCCGTCACCGGGGCGGGCGACGAGCCCATCGACCAGTTCGTGCGCAACGCCCTGGCCGATCTCGAGACGTTCTGGCGCACCGCCTACCCCGAGCACTTCGGCGGGGAGTACCAGCCGCTGGCGGGCGGCTACTTCTCCGTCGACTCGGTGGACCTCGACGAGAGCGTCTACCCGGAGACGGGGATCGGGTGCGACGGCTCCCCCACCGCACCCGAGGAGGTCGCCGGCAACGCCTTCTACGACCCCGTGTGCGACGTCATCGCCTACGACCGCACGTTGCTGCAGGAGCTCGCCGACGACTACGGCCGCTTCCTCGCCCCCGTCGTGATGGCGCACGAGTTCGGCCACGCGATGCAGGGCCGGTTCGGCTTCGCGCCCAGCGGCCGCAACATCCTGGACGAGACGCAGGCCGACTGCCTCGCCGGCGCGTGGACCCGCTGGGTCGCCGACGGGCGGGCCGAGCACGTGTCCCTGCGCGAGCCCGAGCTCGACGACGTCGTCCGGGGCTTCCTCCTGCTGCGGGACGACGTGGGCAGCGACCCCGACGACACGGAGGCGCACGGTTCCTACTTCGACCGGGTGTCGGCCTTCTACGACGGCTTCGACAGCGGACCGGCCACCTGCCGCGACGAGTTCGGCGACGACCGGCTGTTCACCGCGGCCGCGTTCACGCCGACCGATCAGCTGAACCGGGGCAACGCCCCCTTCGACGACATCGTCGACTGGGTCGGCACCACGCTGCCGGCCTTCTGGGCCGAGGCCTTCCCCCAGGCGTTCGGCGGTGAGTTCGAGCCGCCGGCACTGGAGGGGTTCGACGGCGAGGGCCCCGACTGCGCCGGGCTCGACGGCCGCGACCTGGGCTACTGCGCCGACGACGCGACGGTCTACGTGGACGAGACCGACCTCGCCGTCCCCGCCTACGACGAGGTCGGCGACTTCGCGCTGACGACGGCGCTGTCGCTGCCCTACGCCCTGGCGGTCCGCGACCAGGCCGGGCTCTCCGTGGACGACGACGAGGCCACCCGCTCGGCGGTCTGCCTGACCGGCTGGTACGAGGCCCAGTGGTACGCGGACTCCTTCGCCGACCTGGTGCAGGCCCAGATCAGCCCGGGCGACGTCGACGAGGCCGTGCAGTTCCTGCTGCAGTACGGCGTCGACGACCGGGTCTTCCCCGCCGTCGACGCGTCCGGCTTCGAGCTCGTGGGCGAGTTCCGCAGCGGGTTCCTCTACGGCGCGGAGGGGTGCGGCTTCGGCCGGTGATCCGGGCGGGGTTTGGGCACGTCCCGCGGGGGCGATCCACGACCCATGGAGCGACGGCGAGGGGTCCGCCTGCTGACCGCCGTCCTCGGCCTCGTGCTGTGCCTGGGAACCTCGGGCTGCGCGGTGGTGGTGCTCGGGGAGGCGACCCCCGCCCGGCCGGACCTCCCCGACGCACCGGCGGGCGAGGTCACCGTGCTCGGCGGCACGGACGAACCGGCCGACGTGGTGGCCCGCAACGCCCTCGCCGACCTGGAGAGCTACTGGGCCGAGCAGCTCCCCGCCGTGTTCGGGACGGCGTTCGAGCCGCTGCGCGGCGGCTACTTCAGCGTCGATCCCGCCGCCCTCGTGCCCGGGGAGTTCCCCGACGGGGTCGGCTGCGGCGCCGATCCGCGCGAGGCGGAGAACAACGCCTTCTACTGCCTGGCCGTGCAGGACCCCAACTCCGACTCGATCACCTACGACCGTGCGTTCCTCACCGAGCTCGCCGACGGCTACGGCCGGTTCCTCCCCGCGCTGGTCATGGCGCACGAGTTCGGCCACGCGGTCCAGGGCCGGGTCGGGTCCCCCTCGGCCTCGATCGCCACCGAGACGCAGGCCGACTGCTTCGCCGGGGCCTGGAGTGCCTGGGTCGCCGGCGGCGAGGCCGAGCACTCCTCCCTGCGGGAGCCGGAGCTCGACGACCTGCTGCGCGGCTACTTCCTGCTGCGCGACCCGGTGGGGACCAGCACCGCGGAGGAGTCCGCGCACGGCTCCTACTTCGACCGCGTGTCGGCCTTCCAGGAGGGCTTCGACGACGGGCCGGAGGCCTGCCGCGACGGGTTCGGTCCCCAGCGGCTGTTCACGCAGGAGGAGTTCACCCGCGACGACGACTTCCGCCGGCAGGGCAACCTGCCCTACGACGACCTGGTCGGCGTGATGGACGGCGCACTGCCCGCCTTCTGGGAGCGGGCCTTCGACGAGGTGTTCGCGACGCGGTTCGACCCGCCGGCGATCGAGGGCTTCGACGGCCGCGCCCCCGGTTGCGCGCCGGCCGACCGCGACCTCGTCTACTGCGCGGACGGCAACGTCGCCGCCTACGACGAGTCCCTCACCACCGAGGCGTACGCGCTGGGCGACTTCGCGGTGGCCACGGCGCTCGCCGTCCCGTACGCGCTGGGCGCGCGGGACCAGCTCGGTCTCGACGCCGCCGACCCGGACGCCCTCCGCTCCGCGGTCTGCCTCACCGGCTGGTTCAGCGCGCAGGTCTACCGGCAGCAGGTGCCCGAGGTGGCCATCTCACCCGGCGACCTCGACGAGAGCGTGCTGTTCCTGCTCGAGTACGGCATCGAGGAGCAGGTCCTGGGTGCCGCCGAGCTGTCGGGCTTCCAGCTGGTCGACGTGTTCCGCGGCGGGTTCGTCGACGGCGCCCGGGCCTGCGACGTCGGGGCCTAGATCGTCGGGGTCAGAAGAGCGCCGCGGTGAGCCGGCGGCGCGCCGCGCCGACCCGCGGGTCCTGGTCCCCCACGACGGCGAACAGCTCGACGAGGTGCTGCCGGGCCTGGTCGCGCTCCTCCCCCGCGGTCCGGCGCACCACCTCGAGCAGACGGTCGAACGCCGCCTCGATGTTGCCGGTGCCGAGCAGGAAGTCCGCGGCCCGGGCCTGCGCGGCGACGTCGTCGGGCGCGGCGTCGGCGGCCGCCAGCGCGTCCGGCCCGGCCTCCTCCGCCCGGCGGAACAGCTGGACCTGGCGGAGCGCGATCCCGGCGTCCGGGTGGTCGGGCTCCTGGGCCAGGATCGCCTGGTAGGCGGCCTCGGCGGCGGCCAGGTCACCGCGCTCCAGGGCTGCCTCGGCGGCGTCGAGGCGCGGGTCCTCGACCTCCTCGGGCTCCCCGCCCGGGACCGCTCCGCCGGTGGTGGCCTGCACCAGCTCGGTGACGAACTGCCGCGCCTGCTCCTCGGGGATGGCCCCGGTGAACTCGGCGACCAGCTGGCCCTGCCACACGGCCTTGACCGCCGGGATGCCCTGCACGCGCAGCCCCTGCGCCAGCGCCGGGTTGGCCTCGACGTCGACCTTCGCGAGCACCCACGAGCCGCCGCCCTCGACGGCGAGCGCCTCCAGCACGGGCGAGAGCTGCTTGCACGGGCCGCACCACTCCGCCCACAGGTCGAGCACGACCGGCACCTGGAAGGACCGGTCGAGCACCTCGGCCTGGAAGGTGGCCTCGGTGACGTCGACGACGGCGCCACCCGGCGCCCCCGCCGGTGCCGTGGGGCTCGGCGGCGGGGCGGCCTGCGCGCGTGCGGCGGCCTCCGAGCGCGCCTTGACGGCGGCCAGGTCGACCGCGCCGGCCATCGCGGCGGCCATCTGCGCCTGCTGGGCCTGAGCGCGCGGGTCGGGACGTCCGGGGCGGGTGGGCTGCATGGCCTCGATCATCCCACCCCGGACGAACTCGCCCTACCCGGCTCCGGAACTCACCGCCCGCTGGTGAAGTGGACGACCTGCTGGAACGTGGGCCGGTTCTGCCAGTCGATGTCCCGGACCCCGACGACGCCGGTGGACTTGGCGGTGATGTCGTCGAGGTGCTTGTCGTAGGTCAGCTCCCCGACCGACTCCGCGCCCTGCTCGGCGAGCAGCCGGTCGACCGTGGCGCGCAGCGAGGCGCGCAGATCGGCCTGGCAGGTCGCGGCGTCCCCGCCGCCGCAGTAGGACCGCGACCACTGCCCCTGCCCGCCCAGGTCCTCGACGACGTAGCCGTACCAGGCGACGTTGTTCCACGCCGAGCCCAGACCCTGGCGCGGGTGGTCGTCCAGCCGCTGCGGGAGCTCGGTGACCAGGGCGCCCAGCGTGCCGCGCAGCAGCTCGTGGGCCACCGAGGTGACCGTGCCGTCGTCGGCGGTCGACTCCCACCACGCGTCGAACAGCGCCACCGCGGCCTGGTCGTCGTAGCCGCCGTCGCGGTCCGCGTCGAGGCGGTGGGCGCCCCGCTCCTGCCAGTCGCGCAGCAGCGCCGTCGCCTCCGCCAGCCCCGGGTCGTCGCCGACGGCGTCGAGCAGGGCCGGCAGCGTGTAGTCGGCGCGTGAGTCGACCGTGGCGGCGTCCTGGACCGCGGCCACCAGGTCCGGCGTCGTCACCCCACCGGCGTCGGTCAGGGCGGTCATGCGGTCCGACAGCGCCAGGCTCCGGTGCACCGGCCCCCAGCCCCAGCCGTCGTCGGCCGCAGCCCAGCCGGGCGCGGGCTTGTTGTTCCAGGAGACCAGGAAGCCCGAGGGCGGGTTCACCTGCTGGGGGTGGTCCTCCGCGGCGAGCCAGCCCTGCCACGCCCACCGGTCCCCGGCCCAGCGCGGCAGGTGCGGGTCGGTGCCCTCGGCGCGGACCGGCAGCCGGCCCGAGGAGTAGTAGGCGATGTCCCGGTCGTCGGCGTAGAACCAGTTGAACGTGTAGTCGATGGCCGCGGCGGCCTGTTGGAAGCTGCCCGCGTCGTCGACGACGTCGGGGTTGCCGAAGCGCTCGAACCCGATGACCGAGTCCAGCTCGCGGTGGTAGGTGCTGCGCTGCGCCACGACGGCGACCGGCTGACCGTCCACGGTGGTGCGCAGCTGCACGATGCCGTCGTCGGTGCGGAGCACCCGGAAGCGCAGCACCTGCGGTGCGCCCACGCCGCCGAGGGTGGGCAGGGCGGTCTCCTGGTGCACCCGGCTGTCCATCGGCACGCAGCGGCCGTCGTCGACGTAGCCCTCGGACTCCACCGTCGCCGCGCCGCCGGCCGGGTCGCACAGCGGGGCCACCACGGTGTCGACGTTGTCGCTGTTGGCGCTGGTGGCCGACCACGCGTAGTCCACGCCCCGGCCCAGCTGGACGACCAGGTTGGTGCCGGCGAAGGAGACGCCGCGGGCCCGGATGCCTGGCGCGACGACGGCCTGCTCGGTGAGCAGCTGCGGTGCGTAGTAGCCGGTCTGCGGGCCGAAGACCGCCGCCGGGTGCCCGTCGGCCGTGCGGTCACCGGAGACCAGGGCGGCGTTGCTCATGCCGTCGGCCACCGCGGCCAGGTCGAGCGTGCCGAACGGGCCGGTGATCCGCATCGGCGCGGGCGCCAGCCGGCCGGACAGCGAGCCGAGCGACGGCTGCGGGATGCCCCCGGAACCGGCGTCGTCCCCGGTCCCCGGTGCGGTCGGGCCGTCCAGGTCGGGGAGCGCGACCCCGGGGAGCGTCGGGTCCACCGGTCCGCCGCCGTAGGGCGCCGGCTCCGAGGACGTCGTCGGGGCGTCGGCGTCGTCGGCCGAGCGCAGGTCGTCGAAGATCCGGCGGGCCTCCTCCGGGCCGAACTGCTGCTCGAGCTGCTGCAGCCAGCGGGCGTTGGCGAACTCGGCACCGCCGCCCTTGCCGAAGATGCCGCCGACCAGCGACGCGATGTAGACGACGTCGGCCCGGTCCCAGGGCTGCGGGACCCGCTGCAGTGCTGCGTACTCGACCGGGCAGGACGGCCCGAGCACGAGCCCGGGGCACAGCCGCTCCTGGGCGGCGTTGATCCCGGCGATGAACGCGTCGGCGGCGGCGAGCAGCCGCTGCCCCTCCTCGCCGAACCGGGCCGCGACCTCCTCCATCTGCGCGGCGGCCTCCTCCTCGGTGTAGAAGGCCGTGCGCAGCTGCTCCTGGTCCATCGCGATGTTCTCGGCGCTGGGACCGAGGAACTCCGCGGCCCGGGCGGCTCCGACGTGGCGGAGGACGTCCATGAGGAACATCCGGTCCACCGTGCCGGCGTAGCCCGAGCCCCACGCGGCGTCCTCGCGGGTCTCGCCCTCGATGTAGGGGACGCCGAACTCGTCCCGGCGGATGACCACGCCGTCCTTGGGCCGGTCCACGCTCACCGCCTCGTCGTCGGTGAGGGTGAGCGGTGAGTCCTTGTAGTACGCGCCGAGGGACTCCTCGGTGAGCGAGCCGAGGTCGGCGTGGTTCAGGGCGTCGTACATCTCCAGCTGGTCGGCGAAGTTCTCCGGGGCGTTCCGCCCGTCGACCGCCTGCCGGCCGAGCGGGTCGCCCGGGATCGCCCCGGCCGCGCCGGGCAGCGTCATGCCGCCGGCCTGGCCGGGTGGGAGGACGTTGCGGACGCCGGGGTGGTCCCCGGCGTGCTCCGTGGGGGTGGCGGTCGCCGGCGCCGCTGACGCGACGGCGACCACTCCTGCTGCCAGCACGATCGCGATGCGTCGCACAGCCGACCTCCGGGTCCCGGGGATGTTGCTGTGTGAACGACGACACACCTACCCGGTTACGGCTCCGCAGGGACCCGCTCAGGTCTCCGACCAGGCACCGAGCTCGTTGCCCGAGGGATCGCGGAAGTGGAACCGCCGGCCGCCCGGGAAGGGGTACGGGCCCTCGGCCACCTCGCCACCGGCCGCCTCGACCGCCGCCACGGTGCGGTCGAGATCGGTGGAGAACAGCAGCACCAGCGGGCCGCCCGGCCCGGGCACGCGGGTGTCCAGGCGCAGGCCGCCGGACTCGCGGTCGTCGCCGGGGAAGCGGAAGCCGGCGTACTCCGGCCCGTAGTCGGTGAACTGCCAGCCGAAGGCATCGGCGTAGAAGCGCCGCGCCCGGTCCAGGTCGGGAACGGTGAGCTCGACGTAGTCGATGGTGTGGTGGCGCCCGCGGAATCCGGTCATGCCCGCATCGTGGCGGGCGGGTACGTCAGAACCGGGCGGGCTCGGTGTACGTGCCCCACTCGGCCCGCAGCGCGTCGCAGATCTCCCCCAGCGTGGCCTCGGCACGGACCGCGTCGAGCATCGCCGGGACCATGTTGGCCTCGGTGCGCGCGACCTCGACCATCCGCTCGACGGCGGCCCGGGCGGCGGCGTCGTCCCGCCGCTCCCGCCGGCCGGCCAGCTCGGCGTTCTGGTCGATCTCCACCTGGTGGCTGACCCGCAGGATCTCCAGCTTGTCGTGGGCGTCCACCGACCCGGTCAGGGTGTTGACGCCGACGACCTTCTTCTCGCCCTTCTCCAGCGCGCGCTGATAGACGAACGCGGCCTCGGCGATCTCGCCGGTGAACCAGCCGTCCTCGATGCCGCGCAGGATGCCCCCCGTCATGGTGCCGTCGGCGCTCATGTCCTTGATGCGGGTGAAGATCTCCTCCGCCTGCCGCTCCATCTCGTCGGTGAGCGCCTCCACGTACCAGGAGCCGCCGAGCGGGTCGGCCACGTTCATGACCCCCGTCTCCTCCATGATCAGCTGCTGCGTCCGCAAGGCGATCTGCGCAGCCTTGGCGCTGGGCAGGGCGAGCACCTCGTCGAGGGCGTTGGTGTGCAGGCTCTGGGTGCCGCCGAGTACGGCGGCCAGCGCCTCGATCGCCGTCCGGGTGATGTTGTTGTCCGGCTGCTGGGCGGTCAGGCTCACCCCGGCGGTCTGGGTGTGGAAGCGCAGCTGCTGGGCCTTCTCCGTCTTCGCGCCGTACACGTCGCGCAGCCACCGGGCCCAGATGCGGCGGGCGGCGCGGAACTTGGCGATCTCCTCGAAGAAGTCCAGGTGGGAGTCGAAGAAGAAGGACAGGCCGGGCGCGAACTGCTCGATGTCCAGGCCGCGGTCCAGACCGAGCTCGACGTAGGCGAACCCGTCGGCCAGCGTGTAGGCGAGCTCCTGCGCGGCGGTCGAGCCGGCCTCGCGGATGTGGTAGCCGGAGACGCTGATCGGCTTGTACGCGGGGATCTCCGCCGCGCAGTACTCCATCAGGTCACCGATGAGGCGCAGGTGCGGTTCGGGGGCGAACAGCCACTCCTTCTGCGCGATGTACTCCTTGAAGATGTCGGTCTGCAGGGTGCCGTTGAGCTTCCCGAGGTCGGCGCCCTGGCGCTCGGCGGCGACCAGGTACATGCAGAACACCGGCACGGCGGGGCCGCTGATCGTCATCGACGTCGTCGTCGCCTCGAGGTCGATGCCGTCGAAGAGCACGTCCATGTCGGCGGCGGTGTCGATGGCGACACCGCAGTGCCCGACCTCGCCGAGCGCCCGCGGGTCGTCGGAGTCGCGGCCCATGAGGGTGGGCATGTCGAAGGCGACGGACAGTCCGCCGCCGCCCTCGGCCAAGATCATCTTGTAGCGCTCGTTCGTCTGCTTCGCGTTGCCGAAGCCGGCGAACTGGCGGATGGTCCACGCCCGGCCGCGATAGCCGGTGGCGTGCAGGCCCCGGGTGAAGGGGAACTCGCCGGGGTAGCCGATCCGCTCGAAGCCGGGAAAGGCGGACTCGTCGGCGGGGCCGTAGACGGGGTCGACCTCGACGCCGGAGAGCGTGGTGAAGTCCGCGTCACGCACCTTGCCCTGCGCCAGTGCCGTGTCGTACCGCTGCTGCCACCGCTGCCTGGCGTCCTGGGTCATGACCAGATAGTAGGACGTCCAACTATCCTGTGTCGACGGTCACCCGGCGTGTTGGGGACCCTCCGCGACGTCCCCCGCGCCGAGGCGAACGGTCCGGAGCAGGGCGAACAGCTCCGCCCGCTCCTCCTCCCCCAGCTCGGCCAGCCCGAAGTCGAGCGCCATGAGCGCGGCGGTGGCCACGTCCACCACCACACGCCCCCGCTCGGTGATCGCGGCCAACACGCCGCGGCCGTCGGCGGGGTTGGGCCGGCGGTCGACGTAGCCGGCCGCCACCAGCCGGTCGATGGCGTTCGTGACGCTGGTCGGGTGGACCATCAGCCGGCTGCCGATCACCTTCAGCGGGAGCTCGCCGAGCCGGCTGAACGTGAGCAGCACCAGCACCTCGTAGCGGGCGAAGGTGAGCTCGTGCGGCTTGAGCACGCCGTCGAACCGGGCGAGCAGGATCTGCTGGACCCGGAAGATCGACGTCGCGGCGCGCATGGCCGACGCCGGGCCGAAGCGCTGCTCCCACGTCTCCCCGGCCCGTTCGATCGGGTCGAACGGCAGCCCGAGTGCGCGCACCATGCCGCGGACGCTACCGGCCGCACGCCGCCACGCCATGAGCGCTCCGGTCCGTATCCGGGCGCATTCACGCACGCGGATGACCGCGCCCATGCGCATCCGGGGAGGAACCGCAGTCGGGACACCCCTCCGCCCGCCTGTGGACAGGCCGCTTCCCGGAGGCGCACCTCGCGGCAGAGTGCCCCGGTGGCCGCACACCCACCCGACCAGATGCCCTCCGAGGCCGGCTGTTCCGCGGCTCCGCCCAGGTGAGAGCGGGGCGCCTGACGAAGGGGCAGCTGCGGAGCTCGGCGTGGCGCCGGCTCTTCCCGGACGTCTACGCCTGCGCCTCGTTGTCGCTCGACCACGCGCGGCGGGCGCGGGCCGCAGCAGCCCTGGCGCTGCCGGGTGCCGTGGTCAGCGGTCGTAGCGCCGGTGTGCTGTGGGGCGTCGAACTCGCCGGCCCCGACGACGACGTCGAGTGCACGATCGCGCCCACCAGCCGTGGGGGCGCCGGGGTATTCGCGTGACGCGGCGTGCGCTCGAGGCATCCGACGTGGTCCGCCGCGGCGGGGTGCGCGTCACCTCCGCGCAGCGGACGGCGCTGGACCTCGCTCGGATCCAGCCGGTCGAGGAGGCGGTCGTGGCACTGGACCGGTTCCTGCGTGCCGGGCTCGTGGACCTCGGTGCGCTCCGGGCAGCCGCGTCCGATCTCACCGGACCGGGTTGCCGCCAGCTGCGGCGAGCCGTTCAGCTCGCCGACGGCCTGGCGGAGTCACCGCAGGAGACGCGCCTCCGGCTGCTGCTTCACCGTTCCTCGCTGCCCCGGCCCGTGGCGCAGCACACGGTGCGAGGTGCTGATGACCGCTTCGTCGCCCGCGTGGACTTCGCCTGGCCGGACCAGAAGGTCGCCGTCGAGTACGAGGGCCTCTGGCACGGACGGGCCCAGCAGGTGGCGCGCGACCGACGGCGCCTCGACGAGCTGACCGCCGCAGGGTGGACCGTCGTCTTCGTCACCGCCGCCGACCTGCTGGACCCGCACGTGGTGATCGCGCGCATCGCCGTGGCCCTGAGAGCGTCCCGATACGCATGAGCGTCGCATCGAGGGCTCTCGTGAGCGCTCCCATACGCATCCGGGCACCTTCGTAGCCCTGACGGTCGGCCGGTGCCCGCCTACGCCGCGGGTGCCGGCCGCAGCGGCGGGACGTGCCGGACGCCGAAGACGTCGCGCAGCGCCGTCCGCGCCGCGAGGTCACCGCACATGCCGTGCACGGCCGGACCCGGCGGGGTGGCGGACGACGCCATGTACACGCCGGTGACCGGCGTCCGGTAGGTGTTCCAGCGCGGGACGGGACGGAACAGCATCTGGCGCAGCGTCGCCTGGCCGTTGGAGATGTCGCCCCCGAGATAGCTGGGGTTCCACTGCTCCATCTGGACGGCGTTCTTGGTCGCCCGCGCGACGACGGTGTCCTTGAAGCCCGGAGCGAAGCGCTCGATCTGGTCCTCGATGGGCCCGGTCATGTCGACATCGGCACCGTGCGGCACGTGCACGTAGGCCCAGAAGATGTGGCCGCCCTCGGGTGCCCGCGTCGGGTCGGGCACCGTCGGCTGGACGGCCAGCACGTACGGCTTGTCGGTGAGCCGGCCCTGGTTCGGCGCGCGCTCGCCCGCCAGCGTCTCCTCCAGGTCGCCGGCGACGTGGATGGTGCCGGCACGCCGGACGTCGGGGTTGGTCCAGGGCACGGGCTCGGACAGGATCCAGTCGATCTTGAAGACGCCGGCGCCGTGCTTGTACCGCCGGACCCAGCGCCGGTAGCCCTCGTTCAGCCGGTCGCCCGCCATCGTCACGAAGTCCTCGGGCGTGGTGTCCAGCAGCACCGCCGGCACGCCCTCGAACTCGCGCAGGTCGGTGACCCGGTGCCCGGTGACGACCTCGCCACCCTGCTGCTCCAGCGCGGTCACCATCGCGTCGGCAAGCTTCTGCGAACCGCCCTCGATCAGCGGCCACCCGGCGTGGTGGGAGAGCATCGCCAGCAGCATGCCCAGCGCCGAGGTCAGCGGCTGGGCCAGGTCGAGCATCCCGTGCGCCCCGGCCCCCGCCACCAGGGCGCGGCCCTCCTGGGTGTCGAAGTACCGGTTCGCCAGCCAGCGCACGTTCGGCAGCCCGGTGAGGGCGAACTTCGTGACCTGGGCGACGCTCTTCGTCGGCAGCGAGCGCAGCCGGCTGGACAGGAAGAAGTCGACGATGTCGGCGCCGTGCTCGACCAGCGGTTCGAACAGCCGGCGGTAGGCCGCGGCGTCGGCACCGAGGCCGACCGCCGTCTCCTCCAGCGAGCGGAAGGACAGGGCCGCTCCCCCGCCGTCCAGCGGGTGCGCGAAGTTGATCTCCGGCTGGACGAACCGCACGCCGCGGCTCGCCACGTCGAACTCGCGGAAGAACGGCGCGGCGACAGCCATCGGCTGCACCGTCGAGCAGACGTCGTGGTGGAAGCCGGGACGGATCAGTTCCTCGGTGCGCATCCCGCCGCCGGGACGGTCCCCGGCGTCCACCACCTGCACCCGGAGCCCCGCCGCCGACAGCCGCAGCGCCGCGGCCAGCCCGTTGGGCCCCGCTCCGACGACGACGGCGTCCGGTCGTCCACCCGCGCCACTCACCTCACGATCCTCACACGCCGGTTGCCGCGGTGCGCGACGTCGGCGTCCGGCGGTCGTCGGTGTGGCGGTTGAGCACGGTGGGCAGCGCGGTACGCAGGAGAGCCGTATCGGCTGCGCGGGAGCGACCGATCGGCGCGGCGTCGACCTACCCTGGCCGCCGTGCCGCTCCTGACCGCCCCGGACCCTCTGACGACGGAGGAGCTCCGGCTGACGCCCGCCGGCCGCCGCTGGCGGTTGCTCGCGTCCGCCGTCGTGCTGGCGCTGCTGCTGGCCGGGACCGTGTGGGGCGACGACGACGAGTTCCCCTTCGGCCCGTTCCGGATGTACTCCACGCGGGCCGACCCGAACGCGGCGGTCACCTCCACCCGGACGGTCGGGCTGACCGAGGCCGGCGAGGAGGTGCGCCTGTCCGGCGGCGAGGTGGGCCTGCGTCGCGCGGAGTTCGAGGGGCAGGTGCCGCGGATCCGGGAACGGCCCGAGCTGCTGGGCCTGCTCGCCGACGCCTTCGCCGACGCGAACCCGTCGGCGCCGGACCTGGTGTCGGTGCAGGTCGTGCAGCGCCGGTTCGAGCTGGTCGAGGGTCGCCGCACCGGCGACTGGACCGACCAGGTCCTCGTCACCTACGTCCTGCCGGGGAAGGGGTCATGACCACGATGGGGGCACAGCCGGCCGAGGTCCGGCCGACCGGTTCCGCCCGCGGGCCCGGCGCCTGGTGGTTCCGCCCCGTGCCGCTGGCCCGGATCGCGGTCTTCCGGGTGATCGCCTACCTGTTCATCCCGATCGACGTCTTCCTCACCACCGCGTGGGTGCGGGCGCACGCCGACGTGCCCCCGGAGTGGTACCAGCCGCTGCTCGTCGGCCGGCTGCTGCACCTGCCGACCCCCACCGAGACCCTCGTCGTCGTGGTGCAGTGGGCCCTGGTGCTGGCCGCGCTGGCCGCCGCCAGCGGCCGGGCCCCCCGACTGCTGGGCGCCGCCGTCTTCCTCCTCTACGGGGAGTGGATGGTGATCGCGATGAGCTACGGCAAGGTCGACCACGACCGGATCGCCTTCCTCGTGGCGCTCGCGGTCCTGCCGACGATCGGACGGGCGCGCTTCCGCGACCGGCGCCCCTCGGAGGCTGCGGGCTGGGCCATGGCCGCCGTCCTGGTGACCGTGATGCTCACCTACTTCCTCGCCGCCTGGGCCAAGATCCGCTTCGGCGGGTGGGACTGGCCGACCGGCTCGACCCTCACCCGCGCGGTGCTGCGCCGGGGCACCGACCTGTCGAACTGGACCCTCGAGCTGCCGTGGCTCCTCGGGACGGCGCAGTGGGTGATGCTCGTGATGGAGTTCCTGGCCCCGCTGATCCTGCTGGCCCGCAGCGACCGGGCGCGGATCGGGCTGGTGCTGTTCCTGCTCGGCTTCCACCTGATGGTCTACGCCGGCGTCACGATCATCTTCCTGCCGCACTGCGTGGCGATCCTGTCGATCCTCCCGTGGGAGCGGCTCACCGCGCGGTTCACCCGCACGGCCGCAGGCGCACCGGCGGCGGCTACAGCCGGCTGAGCAGCTCGTCGGCGGCGCGGTAGGGATCGGTGACGCCGTCGACGACCTGGCCGGCCAGCGTCTCCAGCGCCGCCGACCCGCGGACGTCGCCCATCCGCTTGCGGAGCGTCGCCAGCGCGATCGCCTCGATCTCCCGGGCGGCGCGCTCGCCGCGCCGGCGGCGGCCCTCGCCGGTGGACTCCAGCCACCGGCGGTGCTCCTCGATCTTCTCCAGCACGGTGTCCACGCCGCTGTCGGCGTCGCGCGAGGCGACGGTCCGGCAGATCGGCGGGCGCCAGTTGCCGGCCTCGGAGTGCCGGCCGCCGAGCGACTGCATGTAGCGGAGGTCGCGGACGGTCTGGTCGGCGCCGTCCCGGTCGGCCTTGTTGACGACGAAGACGTCGGCGACCTCGAGGATCCCGGCCTTGGCCGCCTGGATGCCGTCGCCCATCCCGGGGGCCACCAGCACCAGCGTCGTGTCGGCCAGCGAGGCGATCTCGAGCTCGGACTGCCCGACACCCACGGTCTCGATCAGCACGACGTCGCAGCCCGCGGCGTCGAGCACCCGGAGCGCCTGCGGCGTGGCCCAGGACAGCCCGCCGAGGTGCCCGCGGGAGGCCATGGACCGGATGAAGACGCCGCTGTCGCCGGCGTGGTCCTGCATGCGCACCCGGTCGCCCAGCAGCGCGCCGCCGGAGAACGGCGACGACGGGTCGACGGCCAGCACGCCGACCCGCTTTCCGGCCTGCCGCAGCGCGCGCACCAGCGCCGTCGTCGACGTCGACTTGCCGACGCCCGGTGAGCCGGTCAGCCCGATGACCTGGGCACCGCCGGTGTGCGGGGCCAGTGCCGCCGCGACCTCCCGGAGGGCCGGGCTGGCGTCCTCGACCAGGGAGATCAGCCGCGCCACGGCGCGCGCGTCCCCCTCGCGGGCGCGCTCGACGAGGGTGGGGACGTCGACAGCACGGCGCCCCCGCCGCCCGCGAGGGGCGGCGGAGGCGTCGGGCTGGACCGCGAGGCCGTCCGAGGTCACGCGCCGGTGGGCGCGTGCAGGATCAGGGCGTCGCCCTGACCACCGCCGCCGCACAGCGCGGCGGCGCCGACCTTCAGGCCCCGGCGACGGATCTCCAGCGCGACGTCGAGGACCACGCGGGCGCCGCTCATGCCGACCGGGTGGCCCAGCGCGATGGCGCCACCGTTGGGGTTGACCTTCTCGGGGTCGATGCCCAGCTCGCGGGTGGAGACGATGCCGACGGCGGCGAAGGCCTCGTTGAGCTCGACGACGTCGAGGTCCTTGGGGTCGATGCCCTCCCGCGCGCAGGCCTTCTGGATCGCGCGCGACGGCTGGCTCTGCAGGGTGGCGTCCGGACCGGCGACGACGCCGTGCGCGCCGATCTCCGCGATCGGGGTGATGCCGAGCTCGGCGGCCTTGGCCGCGCTCATGACCACGACCGCGCAGGCGCCGTCGGAGATCTGCGAGGCGGTGCCGGCGGTGATCGTGCCGTCCTTGGCGAAGGCCGGCTTCAGCTTCGACAGGCTCTCCGCCGTCGTGTCGGGACGGATGCCCTCGTCGTCGGTGAACTCGATCGGGTCGCCCTTGCGCTGCGGGATGAGCACCGGGGTGATCGACTCGGCGAAGACGCCGTCCTTGTGCGACCGCGCGGCCTTCTGGTGGCTGGCCGCGGCGAACTCGTCCTGCTCCTCGCGGGTCAGGTCGTACCGGGAGTTGGCCTTCTCGGTCAGCTCGCCCATCGCCACCTGGTCGAAGGTGTCGGAGAGGCCGTCGTGGGCCATCGAGTCGATGAGCTTGGTGTCGCCGTACTTGGTGCCGGTGCGCGAGTTCGCCAGGATGTGCGGCGCCTGCGTCATCGACTCCATGCCACCGGCGACGACGATGTCGTACTCGCCGGCGCGGATGAGCTGGTCGGCCATCGCGATGGCCGACAGGCCCGAGAGGCAGACCTTGTTGATGGTCAGCGCCGGCACCGACATCGGGATGCCGCCGTTGACGGCCGCCGGGCGGGCGGGGTTCTGCCCGGCACCGGCCTGGATGACCTGGCCCATGATCACGTAGTCGACCTGGTCGCCGCTGACGCCGGCGCGCTCGAGGGCCGCCTTGATCGCGAAGCCACCGAGGTCGGCGGCGGAGAAGTCCTTGAGCGAGCCGAGG
The DNA here is from genome assembly GCF_010682065.1 of Blastococcus saxobsidens. Taxonomy (GTDB): domain Bacteria; phylum Actinomycetota; class Actinomycetes; order Mycobacteriales; family Geodermatophilaceae; genus Blastococcus; species Blastococcus saxobsidens_B. Next base: position 14,216 of record NZ_JAAGWG010000015.1, on the reverse strand, counting down.
AGCCGGCCCATCGGGGTACGGGCGCCGCTGACGATGACCGAGCGGGACATGCTGCCTCCAGTGCCGGGCCGCCGCCGGTGGCGACCACGTTGTCTCCGAAGCACCGCGAGCGGCCGTGACCAGGCAGGTCACGGCCAGGCACGGCGCCGGGCCTTGCCGGGAAGGATAGGACGGCGCCCCGGCCTGCGGCAGTCCGAGGAGTGTGGTCGCGGTCACGCGGGCGCGTGAGCCGTGCCACTTCGAGCTGTCGTCCCAGACGTCTTGCCTGCAAGATGCCCGCGTGACCACCAACGACGCCGATCACGCCAGCGCCGCGACGGGCCTGCCCGCCGGCCTGTTCACCACCATCGACCACGTGGGCATCGCCGTCCCCGACCTGGACGAGGCGATCGCCTTCTACTCCCAGGCCTTCGGGGTGCGCTCCGTGCACGAGGAGACCAACGAGGAGCAGGGCGTACGCGAGGCGATGCTCGCCGTCGGCGACGGCGACACCCGCATCCAGCTGCTCGCTCCGCTCACCCCCGAGTCGACCATCGCCAAGTTCATCGGGCGCTCCGGCCCGGGGCTGCAGCAGCTGGCCTTCCGGGTGGAGGACGTCGAGGCGGTCAGCGCGACCCTGCGCGAGCGCGGCCTCCGTCTGCTCTACGACGTGCCCAAGCGCGGCACCTCCGACAGCCGGGTGAACTTCATCCATCCGAAGGACGCCGGCGGCGTCCTGGTGGAGCTCGTCGAGCCCGCCGCCACCCCTTCGCACTGACCCGCCCCACCGGCGCGGTTACCGACCGGTAACATCGCCGAACCCGCACCGCCCTCCGAGCCCGGCCGACGACGGCCGCAGACGACCCGGGAGTACGCGTGAACGAGATCAGGGACGCCATCCTCGCCGACCAGCTGGACGCGCTGGGCGGCCTGGCTGTGCCGGAGTCCTACCGCGCCGTCGTGGTGCGCAAGGACGAGCAGACCATGTTCGAGGGGGTGGCCACCAAGGACAAGGACCCGCGCAAGTCGCTGCACGTCCAGGAGGTCGCCACCCCGGAGCTCGGCCCGGGCGAGGCGATCGTGGCCGTCATGGCCTCCTCGGTGAACTACAACACCGTCTGGACGTCGATCTTCGAGCCGGTCTCGACCTTCGGCTTCCTCGAGCGCTACGGCCGGGTCTCCGAGCTCACCAAGCGCCACGACCTGCCGTACCACATCGTGGGCTCCGACCTCGCCGGCGTCGTGCTGCGCGTGGGCCCGGGCGTCAACAAGTGGAAGCCGGGCGACGAGGTCGTCGCGCACTGCCTGTCGGTCGAGCTCGAGGACCCGGCCGGGCACGACGACACGATGATGGACCCGCAGCAGCGGATCTGGGGCTTCGAGACCAACTTCGGCGGTCTCGCCGAGATGGCCCTGGTCAAGAGCAACCAGCTGATGCCCAAGCCCGCCCACCTCTCCTGGGAGGAGGCGGCGGCCCCCGGCCTGGTCAACTCGACCGCCTACCGGCAGCTGGTCAGCCGCAACGGCGCCCACATGAAGCAGGGCGACACCGTGCTGATCTGGGGCGCCTCCGGCGGCCTGGGCTCCTACGCCACCCAGATGGCGCTCAACGGCGGCGCGATCCCCGTCTGCGTGGTCAGCAGCCCCGAGAAGGCCGAGATCGTCCGCAAGATGGGCGCCGAGCTGATCATCGACCGGTCCGCGGAGCAGTACAAGTTCTGGAAGGACGAGAACAACCAGGACCCCAAGGAGTGGCAGCGCCTGGGCAAGAAGATCCGTGAGCTGACCGGCGGCGAGGACGTCGACATCGTCTTCGAGCACCCGGGCCGCGAGACCTTCGGCGCCAGCGTCTACGTCGCCAAGAAGGGCGGCACGATCGTCACCTGCGCCTCGACCACCGGCTACATGCACCAGTACGACAACCGGTACCTCTGGATGAACCTCAAGAACATCCTCAGCTCGCACTTCGCGAACTACAAGGAGGCGTGGGAGGCCAACCGGCTCATCGACAAGGGCCTCATCCACCCGACGCTGTCCAAGGTCTACCCGATGGCCGACGTCGGCCAGGCCGCCCTCGACGTCCACAAGAACGCCCACCAGGGCAAGGTCGGCGTCCTGACCCTCTCCCCCGAGGAGGGGCTGGGCGTCAAGGACGCCGAGAAGCGCGAGAAGCACCTCGAGGCGATCAACCGCTTCCGCGGCATCTGATGCTGCGCCCGGTGGGGCCGGCGACGCGCCGGCCCCACCGGGGAACCGGTCCCGCGTGTCACCAGGGACGCTCGGGACGGCTGGGATTTCCACTGGCCCCGGGACGGTGACGAGCCCTCCCCCTTCTGCGAGGATGGACGCATGAGCGACCCCCGCCGCGATCTTCCGATGCACGAGGCACAGCACTCGTTCGACGTCGTCCTGCGGGGGTACGACCGCAGCCAGGTCGCCGACACGATCGAGCGGCTCGAGGCCGACTTCCGCATCGCGCTGGCCGACCGCGACGCCGCCGTGGCGCGCACCGCCGACATGGCCAGCCAGCTGTCGGCCCTGCACGGCGAGATCGAGTCGCTGCGCCGCAAGGCCGCGACCGCCGCCGCCCCCACGTTCGAGAACATCAGCGAGCGCATCCAGCACATGCTGCAGCTGGCCGAGGAGGAGGCGGGCGAGATCCGCCGCGCCGCCGAGGCCGACGCGATGGCCGTCCGCGAGCAGACCGCCGCCGAGGAGCGGGCACTGCTCGAGCGCCACGCCGCCGGGCAGGCCGAGGTCGAGCGGATGATCGCCGAGGCCCGGCAGACCGCCGAGCAGATCGCCCAGAAGGCCCAGATCCGCGCCGACGAGCTGGTGGCCAAGGCACAGGAGCGCGTGGCCCGCCTGGACGCCGAGTCGCAGGCCCGCCGCGCCAAGGTCGAGGAGGACTTCGACATCGCGCAGCGCGCCCGCCGTGCGGAGGCTGCCCGGGTCGAGGAGGAGCGCGAGCGCGTCTCCACGCAGGCCGCCCGGCAGCGGATCGCCGCCGCCGAGCAGCACGCCGCGCAGCTGGTCGCCGAGGGCGAGGCCCGCGCCGAGGCCATCCGCGAGGTGCGGGACGAGCTGACCGGACGGCTGGTGCAGGCCCGCCGCCTGCTCGACGGGCTGCCCGACCTCAGCGACCGTGCCCAGCAGGCCCGCGACGACGCCGACGCCGACCGCCGCGCCGTGGCGTCCCAGGCGCCGGCGAAGACCACCGAGCCCTCCGCGCCGGAGCCGGCCGCCGCGTCCGCGGAGCCGGCGGTCCCGCCGCAGGCCGCCCAGCCGACGACGGCCCCGGCTGCCCCCGCGGCCCAGCCCGCCGCCCAGTCCCCGGCGCCTGTCGCCGGGCCGCAGACCGGGCAGCAGCCGGCCGTGCAGGTCAACCGTGGTGAGAGCGAGGCAGCCGCCGCCCGCCAGCCGACCCGGCCGGACCCGGTCACCGCGACCTTCCCGGCGCCGACGCCGCAGCGCTCCGGTGAGCCGACCACCCGGCAGCTCCCGCTCCCCTCGCGGCAGGGCAGCACGACCGGTTCCACTCCCGGGTCGCAGTCCGGCAGCACCCAGGAGATCGACCAGCCGGTGGGCCAGGGGCGCTCGTAATCCCCTCCCAGCACCTCCCGGCAGCCCCCGTGCCCACGGACCACCGGGTCCGGTCGGTCCGCGGGCTGCCGGCTGTCGTGGCCCTGCTGCTGGGTGTGCTGCTGGGTGTGCTGCTGGGTGTGCTCCTGGCCGGTCTCTGGTCGCCACCGCCGGCCGCGGCGGACGAGCCGGGGACCGCGACCCTCCGCGTCGCCCACCTCTCCCCCGACACCCCGGCCGTCGACGTCACGCTCAGCCCGGCCGCGGCACCCGGCACCGTCCTCACCGACCCGGGACCCACGGTCGTCCAGCACCTGGCCCACGGCGACGTGAGCGGCTTCCAGGAGCTGACGGCCGGCGAGTGGGCGGTCGGCGTCCGCGCGGCGGGCTCCCCCGCGGGCGTGCCGCCGGTGCTGTCGATGCGGGTGCGGCTGGAGCCCGGCGGTGCGAGCACGGTGACCGTCGTCGGCCCCTTCGCCGATCTCGTCCTGGCGACGGTGCCCGACGACCTGAGCGCTCCCCCGGCGGGCTCGGCCCGGGTCCGTGTCCTGGCTGCCGCCGCCGGGCTGCCCCCGGTGGACGTCGTGCTGGACGGTGGCCCCGTGCTGGCCGACGGGCTCGCGTGGCCGGGCACCGGCGGCTACGTGCTGGTACCCGGCGGCCGGCACCTGGCCCGGGTCTCCGGCGGGTCCGACGACGTGCCGGTGGACCTACCGGCCGGTGCGGTCGTCACGCTGCTGGCCCTCACCGGTCCGGACGGACCCACCCTGCGCGCGGTCCTCGACGCGGCCGGCCCGGCGGTGCGGCCCGTCGGCGGTGTCGAGGCGGGCGGCGGGCCGGGGAGCGGTGGGTTCCTCGACCGGCTCGTCGCCGCCGTCGCTCCGCCCGCTCCCCCGGTCCGCGCGGCGGCGACGGTAGCGGCCCCCGTGCGGCTGCGGGTGCCGGCCGCCGGGATCGACGGAGCGGTGGCCGGAGCCGGCCTGGACGGCGCCGGCGCGCTGGTGCCACCCGCGGACCCGGCCGTGGCAGGCTGGTTCACCGGCGGCCCGCTCCCGGGCGCTCCCGGTCCGGCGGTGCTCACCGGCCACGTGGACTGGGCCGGCCGCCCGGGTGTGCTCGCCGGGCTGTCCGGGGTCGTCCCCGGCGACGAGGTGCTGGTGGACCGCGCCGACGGCAGCGTCGCGCGGTTCCGCGTCACCGCCGTCGACCGGCACGCCAAGAGCGCTTTCCCGGGCGAGCGGGTCTACGCGCCGGTGTCCGCGGCCGAGCTCCGGCTGATCACCTGCGGCGGCCCGTTCGACCGGCGGACGGGCGGCTACCGGGACAACGTCGTGGTCTCGGCCGAGCTCGTGAGCTGATGGAACGGCCCCGCTGCAGGGGCCCGCGCCGAGCTGGTGAGTTGATGGAACGGCCCCGCTGCAGGGGCCCGCGCCGAGCTCGCGAGGCGTGGGGGGCAGCGGGGTCCTTCTTCAGCGCCGTCGGTCGCGGGAGCGCCAGCAGGTGGTGTGCCAGTGCCGACGCCGGTCGGCCGAGGACTCGACGTCCCAGGGCTCCAGGTCGGAGTCGCGGGCGTACGCCGGCCAGGTCACCACGTGCGGCGTGCCCGGCCGGATCTCCTGGTCGCACCCGGGGCACCGGTAGGTCTTCCCCGTGGCCGAGCCGGTGAGGGCCCGCACCACCCAGTCGCCGTCCGCCGCCTCCTCGACCGGATCGACGCGACGAGCCGGCTCGCGACCCGAAGGCCTCGAGCCGGCTCGTGGACGGCGACGGGGCACCCGTCAGCGGCTGGCGTAGTCCCGGAACCCGCGACCGGTCTTGCGGCCGAGGTAGCCGGCGGTGACCAGGTGCTCGAGCAGCGGAGCCGGCGCGAAACCGGGCTCCCGGAACTCGGTGTAGAGCTCGCGCTCGATGGCCAGGGAGACGTCCAGGCCGACGACGTCGAGCAGCTCGAAGGGACCCATCGGGTAGCCACAGCCGACCTTCATGGCCGCGTCGATGTCGTCGGCGGTGGCGTAGTGCGCCTCGAGCATCTTCACCGCGTCGTTCAGGTACGGGAAGAGCAGCGCGTTGACGATGAAGCCGGCCCGGTCGGTGCAGGACACGGCGTGCTTCTTCAGCTGCGCCGACACCGCGTGGATCGTGGCGGCCACGTCGGGTGCGGTGGAGATCGTCGACACGACCTCCACCAGCTTCATCACCTGCGCCGGGTTGAAGAAGTGCATGCCCACGACGTCGGCCGGGCGGCCGCTGGCCTTGGCGCACTCGATGACGGGCAGGCTCGACGTCGTCGTCGCCAGGACCGCACCGGGCTTGGCGAGCTCACCGAGGTTGGCGAACAGCGCCTCCTTGACCGGCAGCGACTCGACGACGGCCTCGATGATCAGATCGCGGTCGGCGAGGTCGTCCAGGGAGGTGGTGCCGGTGACCCGGGCCAGGATCTCGTCGCGGGCGCTCTCCTCGAGCCGGCCGCGGACCACCTGCTTGTCCAGCGACTTGGCCAGCGCCTTCTGGACGGCGTCGACCTTGTCGGCGGCACGGGCGACGAACACGACGTCGAAGCCGCCCTTGGCGACCACCTCGATGATGCCGGTGGCCATCGTGCCCGAGCCGACGACGCCGACCGTCCGCACCTCGCGGGCGCCCTCGGCGGCACCGCCGGGGGTCGGGGTCTGCGCGTCGGGGACGACCTCGGCCGACCCGGCCTCGGCGTAGGTGTAGAAGCCGCGGCCGACCTTCCGGCCGAGCAGACCGGCGGTCATCATCTGCTTGATGATCGGGCTCGGGGCGTGCAGCCGGTTCCGCGACTGCTTGTACATCGTGTCGAGGATCTCGTAGGCGGTGTCGATGCCGATGAGGTCCATGAGCGCGAGCGGGCCCATGGGCAGGCCGCAGCCCAGGCGCATGGCGGCGTCGATGTCCTCGCGGCTGGCGTACCGGTTCTCGAACATCGAGACCGCGTGGTTGAGGTAGCCGAACAGCAGCGCGTTGGCGATGAAGCCGGCGCGGTCACCGATGGTGACGTCGACCTTGCCCAGCCGGTCGGCCAGCGCCTCGACGTCCTCCACCACGGAGGGCTCGGTGACGACGGTCTGCACGACCTCGACCAGCTTCATGACCGGGGCCGGGTTGAAGAAGTGCATGCCGATCACCTTGCTGGGCCGCCCCGTGACGACCGAGAGCTCGGTGACCGAGAGGCTCGAGGTGTTGGTCGCCAGGATGGTGTCCGGCGGGCAGATCTTGTCGAGCTTGGTGAAGACGTCGGCCTTGAGCTCCATGCGCTCGGGGATGGCCTCGATGACCAGCTCGGCGGTGCTCAGGTCCTCCAGCGACGTGCTGAACCGGATGCGCTCGAAGATCTGGTCCCGCTCCGCCGGGTCCAGCTTCCCGCGGGCGAGGGCCCGGTCGGTGGACTGCTCGACGTGACCGCGGCCGCGGCCCAGCGCCTCGTCGGTGACCTCGACGGCCGTGACCGACAGGCCCGCCCGTGCGAGTACTTCCGCGATGCCGGCACCCATGGTGCCCAGCCCCACGACGCCGACCTCGTTCAGTTCCCTGGCCACGTTGCCATCTCCTCTGCCGCCGGTGATCGCGGGCAGTCTCTCATTCGCCCATTCCGGCCGCGCGCGGGCTACCGGCCGGTAACTCAGAAGAGGCGCTGGGTCGGGTCGTCGGTGCCCTTGAGGACGGCGTAGTCGACGGTGACGCAGTCGATGCCCCGGTCGGCGGCGAGCACCCGCGCCTGCGGCTTGATCTCCTGCGCGGCGAAGACGCCCTTGACCGGCGCGAGCAGCGGGTCGCGGTTGAGCAGCTCGAGGTACCGGGTCAGCTGCTCGACGCCGTCGATCTCGCCACGCCGCTTGATCTCCACGGCCACGACTCCGCCGGCGGCGTCCCGGCACAGCAGGTCGACCGGGCCGATGGCCGTGGGGTACTCCCGCCGCACGAGCGACCACCCGGCGCCGAAGGTCTCCACGTGCAGGGCCAGCAGCCGCTGCAGCTCGGCCTCGACGCCGTCCTTCTGCAGCCCGGGGTCGGGGCCCAGCTCGTGCGCGTGGTCGTGCAGCACCTCCTCGATGGAGATGATCAGCTGTTCCCCCGCCTTGTTGGTCACCGTCCAGGTGCCGGCGCCGTCGGCGAGGTCCTCCTCGAGCCGGCACGGCGGGGTCATCCAGTTCAGCGGCTTGTAGGCGCGGTCGTCGGCGTGCACCGACACCGACCCGTCGGCCTTGACCAGCAGCAGGCGGGTCGCCATGGGGAGGTGGGCGGTGAGCCGACCGACGTAGTCGACCGAGCAACGGGCGATGACCAGACGCACGGGCGCCGACGCTACCGCCCCCTTCCCCGGGGCCGCGCCGGCACCGGGTTCCGGAAAGAATCCGGAACGGAAACCGTGGTGACCGGCGCCACCGGCCCGCAGAATGGCGACGTGGGCACAGCGGGGGCGGTCGGCGTTCGCACCGAGGGCGGCCCCGCCGGCGACTGGGTGCACTGGTTGCTCGACGCCGCCCGCGCCCGGCTGGGCATGGAGGTCGCCTGGGTGTCGCTGTTCACCGAGGGCAGCCAGCTGATCACCTCGGCCACCGGCGACCTGGACTCGATGAACGTGCACGAGGGCATGACCGCCCCGCTGGAGGGCTCCTACTGCGTCCGGGTGCTCAGCGGTCAGCTGCCTCCCGTGGTGACCGGAGCCGCGCGCGACCCGCGCACCCGCGACCTCGCCGTGACCGGCGACCTGCACATCGGCTCCTACGTCGGCGCACCGGTGCGGGGTGCCGACTCACGGCCGATCGGCATGCTCTGCTGCGTGAGCCGCGACCCGGGGGCGCAGCTGGACGGCGAGTCGGTCCGCACGGTGGAGCTGCTCGCCGACCTGATCAGCGACCACTACCGGCACGCCGGAGCAGGGACCGGGCATGACCTGGCCGCCCGCCGCGCCCGGGTGCGCGCCTTCCTGGCGCAGGGCGCCGTCGAGATCCACCTGCAGCCGGTGGTGGAGATGCTGACCGGCGCCGTCGTCGGGCACGAGGCCCTCAGCCGCTTCCCCGGGTGGGCCGGGGACGGGCCGGCGGCGCTGTTCGGCGAGGCCGCCGCGGTCGGGGTGGGCGTCGAGCTGGAGGAGGTGGCGGCGCGCGCGGCGCTGGCCGTGGCGGGCCGGCTGCCCGGCGGGGCGACCCTCGCGGTCAACCTGTCGCCCGACGCACTGCTGTGCCCGACGGTGGTCGACCTCCTGCTCGACCACGCCGGCTGCCCCCTTGCCGTGGAGATCACCGAGCACAGCGCGGTCGAGGACTACGAGGCGGTCGTCGCGGTCACCCGACGGCTGCGCCGCGCGGGGATCGCCGTGAGCGTGGACGACGCCGGTGCCGGCTACGCCAGCCTCCGGCACATCCTGCGGCTGAGCCCCGACGTCATCAAGCTCGACATCGGCCTGGTCATGGGCCTGCAGTCCGATCCCGCCCGCCAGGCGATGACCTCGGCCATGGTGGCCTTCGCCGAGGAGACCGGGGCGCGCCTGGTCGCCGAGGGCGTGGAGGACCCGGCGGAGCGGGACACCCTGATCGCCCGAGGCGTGCGCTACGGGCAGGGCTACCTCTTCGGCCGCCCCGTCCCCGCGCACGAGGTCCTCGGCGCCTGACCGTCTCCGGTGGAACCATCCGGACGATCGTGCCGTCCTACCCGTATGCCGACTCGTCCCGTGCGCGCGGGCGCCGCGCTCGCCCTGCTCCTCCTGGTCAGCGCCTGCGCCTCGCCCGCCGGCGGCGGCCCGTCGCCCGAGCCCGCGCCGGCCGCGGCGGACGCCACCGTGGTCCTGCAGGTGACCGAGCAGGGCGGCTACACGACGCCCGCCCTGCTGACCGGCCGGATCCCCACGGTGACCGTGTACGCCGACGGCCGGCTGATCACCGACGGGCCGGTGGTGGCGATCTGGCCGGCTCCCGCGCTGCCCAACCTGCAGCTGTACCTGCTCGACGACGGCGGGGTGCGGGACCTGGTCGACCGGGCGCTCGCGGCCGGCGTCGCGGAGACCGACGACCTCGGCCGGCCGCCGGTCACCGACGTGACCACGACCCGGTTCGTCGTCCGGACCGGCGGGACGACGGTCACCCGTGAGGCCTACGCCCTGGGCATGGACCTGGGTCCCGCGCCGGCCGGGGAGGCCGGCCTGACCGAGGAGCAGGCCGCCGCCCGGGACCGGCTCCTGACGTTCCTGGACGAGCTCCGGGACCCGGCCGCGGCGCTGGGGGCCGAGCGCGTCACCGGACCGGAGCCGTACCGGCCCGAGGCGGTGGCGGCGCTGGTGAGCCCCTACGTCGAGGTGGAGCCGGCCCAGCCGGAGCAGCGCTGGCCCGGCCCGGAGCTGCCCGGGGAGCCGATCGCGCCGGGCGTCACCTGCGCAACGGCGACCGGGGCCGAGGCGCAGGCGCTGCTGGAGGCGGCGGAGTCGGCGTCGGCGGCCACGCCGTGGACCTCGGCGGACGGCTCGCGGTGGACGGTGCTGCTGCGGCCCCTGCTGCCGCACGAGTCCGGCTGCGCCGACCTGCCCCCCGCATGACGACGGGCCCGGCCTCTCGCGAGGACCGGGCCCGTCGGCTCAGGCGGGAACGGGAGCGCGCAGGTCGCTGTCGACCCCGCCGGTCTGCTCGGCGGCGGCCAGCGGCTCCGCGGGACGACCCGACCGGAAGCGCTCGACGTCGAGGATGCCCTCGCGCTTGGCGACGATCGTCGGCACCAGGGCCTGACCGGCCACGTTCACCGCGGTGCGGCCCATGTCGAGGATGGGGTCGATCGCCAGCAGGAGCCCGACGCCGGCCAGCGGCAGCCCCAGCGTCGAGAGGGTCAGCGTGAGCATGACGACCGCGCCCGTGACACCGGCCGTGGCGGCGGAACCGACGACGGAGACCAGCGCGATGAGCAGGTAGTCGGTGACCGAGAGGTCCACGCCGAAGAACTGGGCGACGAAGATCGCCGCCAGCGCCGGGTAGATCGCCGCGCAGCCGTCCATCTTCGTCGTGGCACCCAGGGGCACGGCGAAGGAGGCGTAGGACCGCGGGACGCCGAGGTTCTGCTCGGTCACCCGCTCGGTCACCGGCAGCGTGCCGATCGAGGAGCGGGAGACGAAGGCCAGCTGGATCGCCGGCCACGCACCGGCGAACCACCGCAGCGGCGAGAGGCCGTGCAGCTTGAGCAGCACCGGGTAGACGACGAAGAGCACCAGGGCCAGGCCGGCGTAGACCGAGCCGGCGAACACGCCGAGCGAGCCCAGGGAGTCCCACCCGTAGGTGGCGACGGCGTTGCCGATCAGGCCAAGCGTGCCGAGCGGGGCCAGCAGGATGACCCACCAGAGCACCTTCTGCACGATCGCCAGGGCCGACCGGACGAAGCCCAGGAAGGGCTCGGCCGGCGCGCCGACCTTGAGCACGGCGATCCCGATGGCCACCGAGATGACGATCAGCTGCAGCACGTTGAACGACAGACCCACCGAGCCGTCGGCGCCCGCGGACGCCTGCAGGCCCAGGATGTTGCCCGGCACGAGACCGGTGAGGAAGTCGAACCAGCCGCCGGTGCGGCCCGGGTCGGTCGCGCTGGTGGGGTCGACCGAGCTGTTGCGGCCGGGCTCGGTGAGCAGGCCCAGGCCGATGCCGATGGCCACGGCGATCAACGCGGTGATGGCGAACCAGAGCAGCGTCTGGCCGGCCAGCCGGGCGGCGTTGGAGACCTGCTTGAGGTTGGCGATGGAGACGATGACGGCGGTGACGATCAGCGGCGGCACCAGCGCCTTCAGCAGCGTGACGAAGGTGCCGCCGATGGTCTGGAGGGTGCTGGCCAGCCAGTTGGGCGAGCCGTCGGCGACGGGGCCGATGTCACGGGCGACCAGGCCGAGGGCGACGCCGACGACGAGGGCGAGGAGCACCTGTGCCGCGAAGGGCACACGGCGGAGACGAGCGAGCACGGAGGACTACCTGTTCTGAGGGAGGAGGACGAGGGCGAGGGTCGAGCGGGTGCTCAACAGCTCGCCGTCGTCGTCCGTCCGTAGTCCAGGGCGCGCCGTCGCGTCAGCCCCCACACGTTCTCCACGCGGGGGTCAGTGCCGGGGCGGGCCCCGGCATTCCGCGACGTGCGCACGATCACCCGACCGTGTCGCTCAGACGCCGGCGGGCACCTTGTCCCCGAGGCCGTTGGCCTCGCGGATCACGTCGACGACGGAACCCATGATGTCGTTGAGGCCGAAGTCCTTGGGCGTGAACACCCGGGCCACGCCCTGCTCGCGGAGCCGCCGCGCGTCGCTGTCCGGGATGATCCCGCCGACGACCACGGGGACGTCGTCCAGCCCGGCCTCCCGGAGCCCCTGCAGCACCGCAGGAACGACCTGGAGGTGGGAGCCGGACAGCACCGAGAGCCCGACGACGTGCACGTCCTCCTCGACGGCCGCCGAGACGATCTGGGCGGGCGTGAGCCGGATGCCCTGGTAGATCACCTCGAAGCCGGCGTCACGGGCGCGCACGGCGATCTGCTCGGCGCCGTTGGAGTGCCCGTCCAGCCCCGGCTTGCCGACCAGGAACCGCAGCCGGCCGCCGAGCTCCTCACCGGTGGCCCGCACCCGCTCGCGGACGTCGGTGAGCGCCTGGTCGGCCTCTCCCCCGCCGGCGGCCGCAGCCACGCCGGTGGGGGCCCGGTACTCCCCGAACACCTCGCGCAGCACGCCGGCCCACTCGCCGGTCGTCACGCCGGCGCGGGCGCAGTCCAGCGTCGCCGGCATCAGGTTCACGTCCGACGAGGCGGCCGCGCGCAGCGCGTCCAGCGCCTCGTCGCACCTCCCCTGGTCGCGCTCGGCGCGCCACTTCCGCACCGCCTCCTGGGCGGCGGCCTCCACGGCCGGGTCGACCGTCATGATCGCGGTGTCGAGGTCGGCGGTCAGCGGGTTGGGCTCGGTGGTGTCGAACTTGTTGACGCCGACGACGACGTCCTCGCCGCTCTCCATCCGGCGGCGGCGCTCGGCCAGCGAACCCACCAGCTGGCCCTTCATGTAGCCGGACTCGACGGCGGCCACGGCCCCGCCCATCTCCTGCACCCGCGCGATCTCGGTGCGGGCGCCCTCGAGGATCTGCGCGACCTTCTGCTCCACGACGACCGAGCCGGTGAAGAGGTCCTCGTACTCGAGCAGGTCGGTCTCGTAGGCCAGCACCTGCTGCAGCCGCAGCGACCACTGCTGGTCCCAGGGCCGGGGCAGGCCGAGCGCCTCGTTCCAGGCCGGGAGCTGGACGGCGCGGGCCCGGGAGTCACGGGAGAGGGTGACGGCGAGCATCTCCAGCACGATCCGCTGGACGTTGTTCTCCGGCTGCGCCTCGGTCAGGCCCAGGGAGTTGACCTGGACGCCGTAGCGGAAGCGGCGGTGCTTGGGGTCCTCGACGCCGTAGCGCTCCTTCGTCAGCTCGTCCCAGAGCTGGGTGAAGGCGCGCATCTTGCACATCTCCTCGACGAAGCGGACGCCCGCGTTGACGAAGAAGGAGATGCGCGCGACGACCTCGCCGAACTTCTCCTGCGGCACCTGCCCGGAGTCGCGCACCGAGTCCAGGACGGCGATCGCGGTGCTGATCGCGTAGGCGATCTCCTGCTCCGGCGTGGCACCTGCCTCCTGCAGGTGGTAGCTGCAGATGTTGATCGGGTTCCACTTCGGCATGGTCGTCACCGTGTAGGCGACCATGTCGGTGATCAGCCGCATCGAGGGAGCCGGCGGGAAGACGTAGGTCCCCCGCGACAGGTACTCCTTGATGATGTCGTTCTGCGTCGTCCCCGCCAGCGTGGTGACGTCGTGCCCGTGCTCCTCGGCGACGGCCTGGTAGAGCGCGAGCAGCCACATCGCCGTCGCGTTGATCGTCATCGACGTGTTCATCTCGTCGAGCGGGATGCCGTCGAAGAGGGCGCGCATGTCACCGATGTGCGTGACCGGCACCCCGACCTTGCCGACCTCGCCCACGGCGAGCTCGTCGTCGGGGTCGTACCCGGTCTGCGTCGGCAGGTCGAAGGCGACCGACAGCCCGGTCTGGCCCTTCGCCAGGTTGCGCCGGTACAGGGCGTTCGACTCGGCCGGCGAGGAGTGTCCGGCATAGGTGCGCATGACCCAGGGGCGGTCGCGCTCCGACGGCTTCGAAGGGAACGGCATGTCGCGGGAGTCTAGGGCGGTTACCCGTGAGTAGCAGCCCCGGCGTGGGCACCGTGTGCGGTGGCACACTCGAACGGGGTCGGAGAAGGGGCGTCATGCTGGTCGATGCGGGGCGGGTGATCGGCCCGGGCGTGGCCATCGTGGTCCTGCTGCTGCTCGTGCTGTTCACGCGGTGGGCGTTCGGCGGGCCCCGGCCGACCCCGCCCGCGGCGGGCGACGACGGGCTGCTCACGCGGGTCGCCACGCTGGCAAGGCGCGAGTCCGCGCTGCAGCTGCGGGCGCTGCTCTCCGACGCCGGCATCCGGTCCACGGTGCGCTTCCCCGCCCCGCACCGGGCCGACGTCCTGGTCTTCCCGGAGGACGCGCCCCGCGCGCGGGAGCTGGCCGCCGCCTTCGGGTCCGCCGAGTGAGCTAGTTGTACTGACCCGCCAGGTTGGTGACGCGGGCGGCGGGGGTTCGTCCGCCGAGCGCGGTGTGGCCGCGGTGATGGTTG
>NZ_JAAGWG010000014.1 GCF_010682065.1 Blastococcus saxobsidens | reverse complement strand
CGAGCCCGACGACCTCGCCGTCCCGGTCGACGATCGGGCCCGTGGCTCGCACCGACGGCCCCAGGGTCCCCGTGTAGGTCTCGGTGAAGGTCCGGCCGGCCAGTGCCGGCTCGATGGTGCCGAGGAACTTCCCGCCGATCTGCGCGGGGTCGGGATGGGTGAAGCGCGTCCGGTCCGGGGCGAACACGGTGATGAACGAGGTGCCGGTGTCCGCGCGCACCGCCTCCACGTACGGCTGCAGCACCTCGGTCGGCCTGGGCCCGGTGACGGCGTCGAGCACCAGGGGCGAGGTGGCCAGCGATCCCACGATCGCCGTCGTCTTCACCTCGGCGTCGTCCTGGGCCGTCCGCTGCGCGTTGACGTAGGCCACGGCCGTCGCCGTGACCACGATGACGGCGACCACCAGGCCCTGCAGCACCAGCAGCTGACGCGCCAGGCTGGTCGGCCGGGTGCCCCGCAGCAGCGCGAGATCTGGCCTGGACACGCCGCCAGTGTGCCCTGCACCACAACGGCCGGGAGGGCCCTCGGCCGCCGGGTCCGGATTACGAAATGAACGAATCCCCCGCGGGCACCACGCCGGACCTCATCGTGGGTGCTGCCGTCCAGCACCACCGGCCGTCGGCGAGCGACGGCCTCGTCGTCAGAGAGGTCGCCCGTCCGTGCGCATCGTCGACATCCGCGAGAAGACCGTCCCGATCCAGGCGGACATGTCCAACGCGTTCATCAACTTCTCGAAGATGACCGTCAGCGTGCTGGCCCTCGTCACCGACGAGGTCCGCGACGGCCGGCCCGTCGTCGGGTACGGCTTCAACTCCAACGGGCGGTACGCGCAGGGCGGGCTGCTCCGTGAGCGGATCATCCCGCGGGTGCTCGAGGCGCCCGCCGAGACCCTGATCGGGCCGCACGGGGACCTCGACCCCGAGCTCATCTGGGCCGCCGGCATGCAGAACGAGAAGCCGGGCGGGCACGGCGACCGGGGCGTCGCGATGGGCGTCCTGGACATGGCGTCCTGGGACCTCGCGGCGAAGCTGGCCGGTCTCCCGCTCAACCAGCTGCTGAGCGAGCGCGCCCGCGACCCGCGGACGCCGGCGGGCCCGGCGGAGAAGGTCTGGGTCTACGCGGCCGGCGGGTACTACTACCCGGGGCGCGGGATCGAGGCCCTGCAGGCGGAGATGCTGTCCTACGTCGATATGGGCTACCGCACGGTGAAGATGAAGATCGGCGGCGCCCCGCTGGCCGACGACCTGCGCCGCATCGAGGCCGTCCTGGCGGTGCTGCCCGACGGCTGCGACCTCGCCGTGGACGCCAACGGCCGGTTCGACCTGGAGCGGGCGCTGGCCTACGCCGACGCCCTCAGCGCCTACCCGCTGCACTGGTACGAGGAGGCCGGGGACCCGCTGGACTTCGAGGAACTGCGCGCGCTGGCCGAGCGCTACCCGGGGCCGCTGGCGACCGGCGAGAACCTGATGTCCTTCCAGGAGGCCCGCAACCTCGTCCGCTACGGCGGGCTGCGACCCGATCGCGACATCCTGCAGATGGACCCGGCGCTGAGCTACGGGCTCACCGAGTTCCGCCGGATCGTCGCGATGCTGTTCGACTCCGGCTGGAACCCCGACCGTTGCGTCCCGCACGGCGGGCACCAGTTCAACCTGTCGATCGCCTCGGCCTTCCACCTGCACGGCTGCGAGTCCTACCCCGGCATCTTCGAGCCGTTCGGCGGGTTCGCCGACGGCTACCCGGTCGAGGACGGGTACGTGCGGCTCCCCGACGCACCGGGCATCGGCCTGGAGCTGAAGGCCTCGCTCGCGCCCGTCCTGGCCGACGTCCTGGCCTGACCGGTCAGGCGGGCTGCTCCCCCGCCTCCGGGGCCCAGTCCGGGGCGAACCCGCCCAGCTGCGGGTGGTACATCTCGTCGCCGGAGTGCTGGGTGAACTCCACCTTGAGCAGGCGCTCCTCCAGGCCGCAGCGACGGACGCAGACCTCGACGAGCCGGCGCGCGAGGATCTCTCGGGTCGCGGCCGGACGGCCGGCGCGGACGTCGCACATCACCAGCGCCGCAGGTTCCGGGTCGCCCGCGCCGCACCGCCAGACGCCGCCGGGCCCCAGGTCGTGGATCGAGACGGTGATGAACTCGGGCCGGACGTCCATCACCTCCGCGTAGACCGACCCCACCTCCCTGGCCAGGGCCCGCTTGCCGTCGAGGTCCAGGCGGAGCGGGAGGTCCAGCTGCAGCGACGGCATGCCCTTCCCGTGCCCGGCCGGAGGGCGCGCCACTCCCGGACGGGCGCACGGCAGACTCGGCTGCGTGCTGCCACCGCCCGGGACGCCGGGGACCGACCTGCCGGTGCGCTCCACGCTGCCCGCCCTGTCCGGCGCCCTCTCCGCGGCCGGCTGCGCCGTGCTGGTGTCGCCGCCGGGGACCGGCAAGACGACGCTCGTGCCGCTCGCGCTGGCGGGCACCGTCCCCGGCCGCGTCCTCGTCGCCGAACCCCGCCGGGTCGCCGCCCGCGCCGCCGCGCACCGGATGGCGGACCTGCTGGGCGAGGCGGTCGGGAACCGGGTGGGGTACAGCGTCCGCGGCGAGAGCCGGCGCAGTGCCGCCACCCGCATCGAGGTGGTCACCACCGGGCTGCTGGTGCGCCGCCTGCAGGCCGATCCGGAGCTGCCCGGGGTCGACGCCGTGCTCCTCGACGAGTGCCACGAACGGCACCTGGACACAGACCTGGCGCTCGCCTTCGCCCTGGACGTCCGCGGCGCGCTGCGCCCCGACCTGCGGCTGCTGGCGATGTCGGCGACGGCGCAGGCCGAGCGGCTGGCCGACCTGCTGGGCGGGGACGGGCAGCCGGCGCCGGTCGTGCACGCCCCCGGCGCCCTGCACGAGGTGGACGTCGTGTGGGCGCCGCCGCCCACCGCGGTCGATCCGCCGCACGGCCTGCGGGTGGACCCCCGCCTGCTCGGGCACGTCGCCGCCACCGTCCGCCGGGCGCTCGCGGAGCGGGACGGCGACGTCCTGGTCTTCCTGCCGGGCGCCGGCGAGATCGGCACGGTGACCGGGGGGCTCGGCGGGATCGACGCCGACGTGGTGCCGCTGCACGGCCGGCTGTCGGCCGCCGCGCAGGACGCGGCGCTGCGCCCGGGACCCCGCCGCCGGGTGGTCCTGGCGACGGCGCTGGCGGAGAGCAGCCTGACCGTGCCGGGCGTGCGCGTCGTCGTCGACGCCGGTCTGTCCCGGGTGCCGCGGGCCGACCTGGCCCGCGGGCTCGGTTCCCTGGTCACCGTGCGGGCCTCGCGGGCCTCGGTCACCCAGCGCGCCGGCCGGGCCGGCCGGGAGGCGCCGGGTGCGGTCTACCGCTGCTGGACCGCTGCCGAGCAGGACCGGCTGCCCGCCCAGGACGAGCCGGAGGTCGCCACCGCCGACCTCACCGCCTTCGCCCTGGAGCTGGCGTGCTGGGGCGCACCGGACGGGCGGGGCCTCGGCCTGCCCGATGCCCCGCCACCGGCCGCCCTGCTGGTCGCCGGGCAGACGCTGCGGGCGCTCGGCGCGGTCGACGCCGACGGCCGGGCCACCGCACGCGGCCGGGCCCTCACCGCCGCCGGGGTTCACCCGCGGCTGGCCCGCGCCCTGCTCGACGGCGCCCCCCTGGTCGGCCGCAGGCGGGCGGCGGAGGTGGTCGCGCTCCTCTCCGCCGACGTCGCCTCCCGCGGGGACGACCTGACCGCGACCTGGCGGCACCTGCGCTCGGGCGCCGACCGCGGCGCCACGGCCCGCTGGCGGGACGAGGTGGCCCGGCTGGAGCGGGCCACCGGGGACGCCGCGCCACCCCGGCTCCCCGACGACACCGCGGCCGGCCTGGTCGTCGGTCTGGCCCACCCCGAGCGGCTCGCCCGGCGCCGGCCGGGGAGTCCGGGCACCTACCTCATGGCCGCCGGCACCGGCGCCGAGCTGCCCCCCGGGACGGCGCTGACCGGGGCGGCCTGGCTGGCCGTCGCCGTCGCCGACCGGTCCCCCGGCCGGCGGGACGCCCGCATCCGGTCGGCGGTCGCGATCGACGAGGCGACCGCGCTGGAGGCCGGCGGAGCACTGCACTCCGACGGCGAGGAGGTCACCTGGCGCGACGGCGACGTCCGCAGCGCGCAGGTGGCCCGGCTCGGCGCGATCGTGCTGGCCGAGCGACCGTCCGGCGCGCCGGAGCCGGCCGCCGTCGCCGCGGCGGTCGCCGAGGGCCTGCGCCGGGAGGGGCTCGGGCTGCTCCGCTGGACGCCCGCCGCGCGCCGGCTCCGGGAACGCCTGGCGGCGGCGCACGCCGGGCTCGGCGACCCGTGGCCCGCCGTCGACGACGACGCCCTGCTCGCCGCGATCGACGTCTCTGGCGCCCGCAGCCGCGCCGACCTCGCGCGGGTCGACGTCGTCGCCGCGCTGCGCGGGCTCGTCCCCTGGCAGGTGAGCGGGGACCTGGACGCCGTCGTGCCCGACTCGGTGACCGTGCCGACCGGGTCGCGGATCCGGGTCGACTACACCGACCCCGGCGTGCCCACCCTCTCGGTCCGGGTGCAGGAGGTGTTCGGCTGGGCGCAGGCGCCGCGGGTCGCCGGGCGCCCGCTGCGGCTGCAGCTGCTGTCGCCCGCGCAGCGTCCCGTGGCCACCACCGCGGACCTCGCCGGGTTCTGGACGACCGGCTACCCCGCCGTCCGCAGCGAGCTCCGCGGCCGGTACCCCCGCCACCCGTGGCCGGAGGACCCGGCGGCCGCTCCGGCCACGAAGCGGGCAACGTCACGGCCGCGCTCCCGCGACTGAGGCTGCAGCCTTCCCGCGGCCCGGAGAGGATCGACGGGTGACGACGCCGACGACCGACGAATGGGGCATCGATGCGAGCTGGCTGGACGCGCTCGACGAGGAGCACCAGGTAGCGCAGGAGACCATCGACACGCTGCGGGAGGTCATCGGCCGGCCGCCGGCCGACCTCGAGGAACGGGCGCCCATCGTGGCCCGGCCGGGCGACGCGCTGGAGGTCGACGAGGCCGACGTCGTGTGCGAGGACGGCGAGGTCCGGCACATCGACGGCCACCTGCCCGAGGACTTCCCGCTCGGCTACCACTGGCTGCAGTCCCCCGAGGGCCGCCGCCGGAGGCTCATCGTCTCGCCGGGCCGCTGCTGGCTGCCCGAGGACCGCGCCTGGGGCTGGGCCGTGCAGCTCTACGCCACCCGCGGCCGCGAGAGCTGGGGCATCGGCGACCTCGGCGACCTGCGCAGCGTGCGGCGCATGGCGGCCGAGCAGGGCGCCGGCTTCGTGCTGATCAACCCGCTGCACGCCGTCGCCCCCATCGCGCAGCAGGAGGCCAGCCCCTACCTGCCGGCCACCCGGCGCTTCCGCAACCCCATCTACCTGCGGGTCGCCGAGGTCCCCGGCGCCGACGCCGTGGAGCTGGAGGAGGACGCCGGCCGCGCGCTGTCCGACGGCGCGCTCATCGACCGGGACGCGATCTGGGCCCGCAAGCGCGAGGTGCTCATGCGCATCTTCTTCGCCCACGGCGGCGGGGAGGCCTTCGCCCGCTGGCGCGAGGATCAGGGGCAGACGCTGCAGGACTGGGCCACCTGGGCGGCGATCACCGAGGAGCACGGCGCCGACTGGCACACCTGGCCGACCGAGCTGCGCCGGCCCGACGGGCCGGGCGTCGCCGCCTACGCCGAGCAGCACGGCGCCGTCGTCGGCTTCCACGCCTGGCTGCAGTGGGCGCTGGACCTGCAGTTCACCGCCGCCACCGGCGACATGACCGTCATCCAGGACCTGCCGATCGGCTTCGCCGGCGGTGGGGCCGACGCCTGGGCCTGGCAGGAGGTGCTGGCCGACGGCGTGAGCGTCGGCGCACCGCCGGACGCGTTCAACTCGGCCGGCCAGGACTGGGGCTCCCCGCCGCTGATCCCGTGGCGGCTGCGCGACGCGGACTACGAGCCGTTCATCCAGTCCATCCGCGCCACCATGGCCGGCGCGGGCGGCCTGCGGATCGACCACGTCATGGGGCTGTTCCGCCTCTGGTGGGTGCCCTCGGACGGCTCGGCCGCCGACGGCGCCTACGTGCGCTACCCCGCCGAGGACCTGCTCGACATCGTCGCCCTGGAGAGCTCCCGGGCGCAGGCACTCGTGGTCGGCGAGGACCTGGGCACGGTGGAGGACGGCGTCCGCGAGGCGATGGCCGAGCACGGCGTGCTGTCCTACCGGCTGCTGTGGTTCGAGGACGACGAGCCGACGCAGTGGCCGGCCGAGGCGATGGCCGCGATCAGCACGCACGACCTGCCCACCGTGGCGGGGTTGTGGACCGAGGCCGACGTCGACGAGCAGCGCGAGCACGGCACGGGCACCGACGAGGAGCTGGAGCGCGGCCGCAACTCGCTGCTCGCGCACCTGTCCGGGCTCTCCGACGACGCGACGGTGGAGCAGGCCGTGGAGCAGGCGCACGCGCTGCTGGCGACCGCGCCGTCCCTGCTGCTGTCGGCCACGCTCGACGACGCCGTCGGCGAGCAGCGGCGGCCCAACATGCCCGGCGCCGGCGAGCGGCCCAACTGGTCGCTGCCGCTGCCGGTGCTCGTGGAGGACCTGCCGGGGCACCCGCTGCTGCAGACGGTGGCCCGCACCCTGGCGGAGGGCCTGGAGGCCTGATCGACCACGCCCGACGACGCCGGAGGCCGGCCCCCGCGAGTGGGGACCGGCCTCCGGTCGTTCCTGCGGGGTGGTCATCCACCCCGCACACCGATCAGTCGGTGCTCTGCCGCTGACGGCGTCCGACCACCAGCGCGGTCGCGCCGGCCGCGGTCAGCAGCCCCGCCAGGCCGAGCGTCGTGGCCACCTCGGCACCGGTGTAGGCGAGCGTCCCGCCGGCGCCGGCGTACCACTTGCCGCCGTCGACGCCGGAGCCGTATCCGTTGCCGGGGTCGTTCGCGTTCCCGGAACCAGAGCCGTCCCCGGAACCAGCGCCGTCCCCGGAACCAGAGCCGTTCCCGGAACCAGAGCCGTTCCCGGAACCGTCGCCGTTCCCGGAACCGTCGCCGTCGCCGGAAACGTTGCCGTCGCCGTTCCCGGAACCGTTCCCGTTCCCGTCGCCGGAACCGTCGCCGTTCCCGTCCCCGTCCCCGTTCCCGTCGCCATCGCCGTCGCCGTCGCCATCGCCGTCGCCATCGCCGTCACCCGGGGCCGGGCAGACCCCGGCTGGGGCCTCGGTGCTGTGGTCGGCCGCCGACGGGCTGACGGGCGAGTTCGCCCGGAAGTACCCGACCAGCGCGTCGACGTCGAGCGGCCCGGTGGTGTCCTCCCCTGCCGCGAAGGTGGTGAAGGAGTCACCACCTGCGATGAGGAAGGAGTTCGCCGCGATCCGGTAGTCCGCTGCCGGGTCGATCATCTCGCCGTCGAGCATGATCGAGCAGGCGTCCACGCGGTCCCCGTAGGCCCGGGTCAGGTCGTAGGAGTACGAGAAGCCCTCCGACGTCCCCAGGATCAGCTGGCTCCCGCGCGGACCGTCCAGCTGGAACTGCTCCTCGAGCAACGCGTCGATCTCCGCCCCGGTCAGCGTGGTGGCGTTGATCGTGTTGCCGAACGGCTGGACGTTGAACAGCTCCCCGTAGGTGACCTCGCCGGCCAGGATGTTGGCCCGCGTCCCGCCCGGAGCCTGGAACCCGATGACCGGGTTGCCGAACTGCTCGTCCTGGAGGGTCTCCAGCGCCACCTGTGCGATCAGGTTGTTGATCGGTGTCCCGGTCGGCGGAGGCGTTGGAGGTGATGTCCGCCGTGGCCGACCCCACCACCTGGTTGCGCGCCTCGGCCGACTCAGCGAGCCAGTAGTCGACGATCGCCTGGATCTCGGCGTCCGGGTTGTCGCGCAGGACCGGCACGTTGGTCGCGCCGTAGCTGTCGTCCCGGACGACGTCCCCGGTCACCGCGTCCACGGTGAACCGGATGTCGGTCAGCAGCCGGCCGTAGAACCCGGCCTGGGTGACGAGCCGCTCGTTGCCCAGGGCGTCGGGCAGCAGGCAGTTGTACGCCGAGTGGGTGTGCGCGCTGATGACCAGGTCGACCGCGGGGACCAGGTCGGCGTTGATGTCCACGATGGGCCCGGTCAGGGTGTCGCAGCCGTTGAAGTCACGGCCCTCCACGGACCCGCCCTCGTGCACCAGCGCCCCGATGGCCTGGATGCCCATGGCCTGGAGCTCCAGCGTGTACCGGTTCACCGTCTCGGCCTCGTCGAGGAACTCGACGTCGGCCACGCCGCCGGGCGTGACGATGCCCGGGGTGGTGTCGGTGACGACGCCGATCAGCGCCATCCGCTGCCCGCCGTCGAGCTCGAAGATCTGGTACGGCGGGAGCATCGGCTCCCGGGTCTCGCGGTCCACCACGTTGGCGGCCAGGTACGGGAACCCTGCTCCGGCGAACGGGTCGCCCTCGCTGTTCTCGTAGCAGCCGTCCTCGCCCGGCGTCACGCCCTCGCAGGCGGTGACGTCGTCGGTGTTCTGCCCGTCGGTGGCCGCCGAGATGCGCCGCAGCTCCTCGGTCCCCCGGTCGTACTCGTGGTTGCCGACGGGCGAGTTGGCCAGCCCCAGCGCGTTCGCCACCTCGAGCGTGGGCTCGTCCTTGAAGACGGCCGACTCGAAGGGCGAGGCACCGATCAGGTCACCGGCGGTGAGCAGCAGCGAGTTCTCCGCCGCTCCGCCGCCGCGGGTGAAGTCGCTGCGCTGCTCGTCGGCGGTGGAGGCCAGGTTGGCCGCACCCCCGACCAGCACGAAGCCGTCGTCCGGGGTGGTGTCACCGGGCTCGTCGGCGACGCCGTCGGGCCCGAGGCCTTCCCCGGTGAACAGCAGGCTGTCGTTCCCGGTGGTCTCCGCGATCCGCCCGTGGAAGTCGTTGAACGACATGATCTGGACCGGGATGTCGGCCGGCACGGCCTCCCCACGGAGGTCGAAGCCCAGCACCAGCGGGTCGTGGTCGCTGGAGCGGTACGGGTCGGCCCGGTACAGCTCCGGGTCACCGACGTACTGGTAGGCGAAGGACTCGACCGCGTTGATGTTCCAGTGCGTCAGGCCGGTCACCTTCGCGGTGAAGGCGTCGGTGCCGAGGGCGTGGTCCAGCGAGCCCGACATGTCGTCGAACACGTAGCTGTAGCGACCGGGGTCGAACTCCTCACCGAGGTCGGTGAAGTCGGCGTCGCGCAGCGCCTGGATCGGGTCCTCCTGCGTGTAGGCGTTGAAGTCGCCCATCAGGACCACGTCGTCGTCGCCGGTGGACTCGCGGAGGTCGTCGGCGAACGCGGCCAGCGACTGCGCCTGGCGGACGCGGTCACCGTTCCACGCACCCTGTCCGTCACCGTCGTCGACGTTGTCGCCGGTCGGGCGGCCGGGGCTCTTGGACTTGAAGTGGTTCGCCACCACCGTGAACGTGTCGCCCTGGGCCCGGAAGGTCTGGGCCAGCGGCTCACGGGCGTTGTCGAAGTTCGCCTCGTCGTCCAGACCGACGGGCGCACCCTCGAGGGTGACGGCATCGCGCTGGAAGATGATCGCGTTGCGGATGACGTCCCGGTCCACGCCGTACAGCGCGGTGGGGAACCTGACGTAGTCCCACTTGTCGGAGCCCGCGTCGTCGTTGAGGCGGCCGACCAGCTCCGCGAGGGCGGTGTCGGCGTTGCCCGGCGTGAGCCCGGTGGAGTCGGTGTCCTCGATCTCCATGAGCGTCACGACGTCGGCGTCCAGCGTCTGGATCGCCGGGACGATCTTGTCGGCCTGGCGCTCGAACTGCGCCTGGTCACGGGCCCCGCGGCCGACGCTCTGGTCGAAGGTGAGGAAGTAGTTCAGCACGTTGAACGCGCCGATCCGGATGTCCCCACCCACCTCCGCGGGCTCGGACGGACGGGTGTTCTGCGGCTGGAAGACGCCGTCAGCACTCCCGTCCGACGGGAACAGCCGCCACTGGCGGAAGCCGAAGCCCAGCACCAGCGGCTCGTCGAAGGTGAGGACGTCCCCGACCCGGACCGGGTTCTCCGGGGTGAGGTAGGGAGCGGTGGCCACGGAGACCTCGGCGCTCACGCCGTCGTCGAGGACGATCCGGCGCAGCGCGTTGTCCGCGGCCTCTGCCGCGGCCTCGTCGCTGCCGGGCCGCCCGACCTCGGTGGGTTGCACCAGCAGGCCCCCCTCGGAGAGGGTGAGCTCGCCGTACTTCGTGAGGTCGAAGACCTCGCTCACGGTCAGCGGGTCCGCCGGGGCCACGAGCATGCCCTCGAGGGGCTCGCGCTCGGCGTCGGTGGCCGGGAGCTCCAGCGGCGTGGCGGCCGGTAGGTCGGTCTCGGAGCCGTCGGCGCAGATCCCGGCGTTCCCGCCGGCGGCCATCTGGGTCTGACCGAACTCCTCGCTGACGCTCCCGGTCACGGCGACGGTGTCACCGAGGCCGACGTCGGCGCTGCTGGTGACGAAGATGCCGTCAGAGGTGGCCGGGTCGCCGTCGCCATCGGCGTCCTGCAGGTGGAAGCCGCCCATGCCGGGGAGGTCGGCCACGACGACGCCGCGGACCGTGACGGTCGAGCCGGCGATCGGGGTCGACGCGCCAGAACCCTGGACGGCGCCGATCTCACCGGTCACCGGCACGTCGCAGGGGCCTCCGGCCCCCGGTTCCCCGCCGGGCTCCTCCACCGCGGGGGTGAAGGTCGGGTTCACCGCGTTCGGCGTCTCCGCCTCGGGGCCGAACCACTGGAGCTCTTCGGTGACGGTGTTGTAGCGCCGCGACAGCGACTGGCCCGCCGGCTCGGTGCCAGCCTCGCGCACGCCGATGTCGGTGCTGGACCGGCCGGCGGCCGGCCCGTAGTTCGCCGTGAAAGTGCCCTCGTAGGACAGGAACTCGACGACCGCACCGCTGGGGTCGAGAAGGGCGATGCCGTCGGGATCGCCGTTCTGCACGCCGTTGACGCCGTAGCTGATCGCCGCCGCAGCAGGACCGTTCACCAGCGGAACTGCGTCGGTGTCGTAGGGAAAGCCACCCAGCGGGTTCTCCCTCGTCGTCCCGGCGTTGTAGAGCACGACGCTCCAGCCGGTGGAGGACGTCCCCTCAGGGAACTCGACCTCGACGAACTCACCGACGTCGCCGCCGGTGTTGTCGTAGTGGATCTCGGAGATGAACGGCGCGGACGGCGGAGCCGCGAACGCCATGAGGGGCATGCCGACGACCGCGACGGAGGCGGCGGTGGTGCCGAGGGCGGCACGGCGCGCGAGCGAACCAGCGCTGCGGCGGCGCGACGTGGTGCCGGGATGTACGGGCACGCGGTGATCCTTCCGAGGGACGAACTGACCGCCGGAACCTAAGAGCGCTGGGTGACCATCAGGTAACGAGATGGATCCGTCTTGGCCGTCCTCGCGTGTCGCTCTGGACGCTGAATGGCCTTTCGTGCCAGTCCGACTCCGGAGAGCGACGACGCCACGGGTACGGGCGGTATCACATAAGCGGGGCGCCTGGGAGGCGCCAGTCGAGAACCTGTGCGAAAGGTCACGGCTCGTTCCACCCTGGACACGCCGCGAGTCCGACTGCTCGAACACGTGTTCGACCGACGTGCCAGACTCGGGTGTGGCCGGGGGGATGAACCGAGGGCGGGCGGGGCGCTCACTGGGCGACCGGGCGGCGAGCTCCGGCGTCCCCGCGGGTCCTCCGGTCCCTGCTCCGCCCATCCTGGGACCCGACCTCCCGTCCGACCGGCGGGCCGCAGCGGCCGCCCGGTCGGCCGACAGCGGTCCCGAGGAGGGCCGGCACTGCTGGGTCCGTGACCTGCCCGAGAGCCCCGGGACCTGGCCGGGCCTGCTCGTGGAATGGCGCCGCCGCGGCCAGGGGTGGCAGGGCCGCGTCGTCTACACGGTGCCGCGGCCCGACGGACCGGCGCTGGTCGAGGCCTGGCTGCCGGCCTCCCGGCTGGAGCCGCGGTGAGCACCACCCTGGTTAGCCGGGCGTGCTTCCGGGCTATGGGCCGTCCAACCGCATCCCGATGACCGGAGGACGTCACCATGACCGGACCCCACGACCGCCCCACCCTCGACGACGTCATCGAGCCGCAGGAGTCCGCTCCCCGCGACCGCCAGGAGCACGCGAAGGACCCGCACCTCAGCGACGAGGCGCTCGAGCACCGCACGGAGCAGGAGCGCCAGGCCGTCGGCTCGGACGACGCCGACCCCGCCGGCGCCGACCTGCACTCGGCCACCGACTGAGGACCGACCGGCCCGGCGCGCAGCTCACCGCGCCGGGCACCGGCGGGCACCGGCGTCCCTCGAGCCGCCTCGGCCCGGGTGAGGTCGCCTGCTGGCTGATGAAGACCTCGGCGTCGCCCGACCGGCTGGTCCCGGGGTGGTCCCCGGGCGAGGAGCAGCTGCTCGACCGGTGCGTGCGCCCCTCGTACCGGCTGGACCTGATGGCCGCGGGCCAGCCGTGCGTGCTGTGGCTCAGCGGCCGCGACCGCCCGGGCGTGCACGCGCTCGGCACCGTGGCCGGCGAGGTGGTGGACGGGCCGGGCGGGCCCGCCGTCCGGGTGCGGCTCCGGCTTCTCGCCGATCCGCTCCCCCGTGCCGACCTCGTCGCCGACGCGGGCTTCCGCGGCGCCGAGGTGGTCCGCATGCCTGCCGGCAGCAATCCCTCCTGGCTGTCCGCCGCCCAGTTCGCCGCCGTCCTGTCCCGGACCTCGGCCCCCCGTTTGCGACCATGACGGCGTGACGTCTGCCCGCCTCCGCTGGGGCGCCCTCCTGTGGCTGCTGACCCTGCAGTTCTTCGTGCTCGAGACCCTGGCCGAGGCCCGGTACGAGGGCCCGTACTCGCGCGTGGACGACGTCATCAGCGCGCTCGGCGCCGCGGACTCCGCCGGCCGTCAGCTGATGAACGCCTCGTTCGTGGTGCAGGCCGCGTTGATCGTCGGCGGCGGGCTGCTGCTGCGCCCCGCGTTGCGCGGCGCCGCCGCCCGGGTCACGCCGTGGCTGCTGGGGGCCGCGGCGGTGGGAGTCCTGCTGGTCGGGGTCTTCCCCACCGACGGCAACGGCACGATGCACGCGATCGGGGCCGTGCTGTACCTGGTCGGCGGCGGCCTGGGCCTGATCGCACTGGCCTACGCGGTCCGGCCGCGGTCGGAGCTGCTGGGCACCACCGTCGTGCTGCTGGGCATGCTCGCGACGGCGGCCACGATCTTCTTCCTCACCGGCGTCACCGGCTTCCTCGGCGAGGGCGGGACGGAGCGGGTGGCCGCCTACCCGCTGCCGATCGCCCTGGCGCTGACCGGAGCCACCCTGGCGTGGACCGGTCGGCGCGGCGACGAGCAGCCGGTGGAGACGTCGCTGCGCGCGGAGCGGGAGCAGGAGGCGGCCCGCCGCGCCGAGCAGGCCCGAGCCCGCGACGCCGCCCTGGAGGCCGCCACCCGACGGCCCACACCGGCCGTGACGCCGGAATCCGCCACGACGACCGGGACGACGACCGGGACGACGGCCGAGCCGGAGGACATCGACCCAGAGGACCCCTGGGCGCCCACCTCCCGGCGCTGAGCCGGCCCCCCGCGGGTCAGCCGGCGGAGTCCTCGAACCGCAGCACGTCCTCGACCGGACGGCGGCGGCTGACCACTGCCGGGGCCCCCTCGGGGGCCGGGCGGGGGTAGCCCATCCGGAGCAGCATCTGCGGGGCGCCGACCAGCGACAGCCGTGACTGCATGCGGGTGCGGGTCGCCGGCCAGTCGAGCGCCTGGGTGAGCGGTGAGGCGACGAGCCCCGCATCGGTGGCGATCAGCAGCACCCGTGCCAGGGCGCGGCCGGAACGGAGCCAGGCGGGCCGGTCGTCGGCCTGCGTGCCCATGAGCACGACGGCGGGCCGTTCCACCTCCGGCGGGGATGCGTCGGGATCGCCGGCCGCCCGGAACGGGTGCGCCTCCCGGTGCCCGGCGACGAAGTCGCGGATCAGCCAGTTCGAGGCGCGCTCGTGCGGGTCCCCCTCGGGGACGGCGCCGACGGGCACACCGTCCTCGGCGGCGGGGTCGGTGCGCAGCCAGCTCTCCAGCTCCGCGAGGTAGGCGGGGTCCCCCTGCTCCATCTCCTCCGCGCGGGAGATGAGGAAGACCGTGGCGACCTCCTCCTCGGAGCGCGTGATCGGCTTGAGCCACGTGCCGTGGCTGCCTGCCTCGGCCTGCAGCCGGTCGACCAGCTCGTCCGGGACGCCGCGCGCCTCGAACGGGGCGCGCACCGTGTGCCGCCGCTCGATCGCCGCCGCCAGCGCCCGTGCCTCGTCGGAGACGTCGACGCGCCCACCGATCCGCAGCACCCCCAGCAGGTCGGGATCGTCCGGCTCGGGCACCAGCTCCACCTCGGCGGCGAACCCCTCGGCCGCCAGCGCCACGACGGCGAACTCCAGGGCCGTCCCGCAGCTGATCACCTGCTGCCGGCGGCTCGGGTCCAGCACCGGCAGCGCCCGCGCCGGGTCGAGGTGCAGCTCCAGCCGCTCCGGAGAGGCGACGAACCGCCACGGCTGCGTGTTGTGGATCGACGGCGCGCGCGTGGCGGCAGTCACCACCCGCGTCCAGTCCTGCTCCTGCACGGCGAACCTCCTGGCCGGTCTCGGGTGCCCGGGTCGAGCGGTCCCGGTCCGTGCCTACCCCATGCCGCCGCCGCGCCGCACACCGGACCACCCGCCACCCGGTCTCAGGCCGTGGGCACCGCCACCGACTCGGGCCGCCGGCTGCGCGTCCTCGACACCGCGACACCCAGGAGGCACACGGCGCCCCCGACGACGGCCAGCGCCGGGGGCGCCTCGTCCAGCAGCAGCCAGCCGAAGCCGATCACCAGCGGCGGCACCACGTACGTGGTGACACCCAGCCGGCCGGCGTCCATGCGCGTGAGGGCGTACGCCCAGGTGCTGAAGGCCAGGGCGGTGGGGACGACCCCCAGGTAGACCGCCCCGGCGATGGACGCCGCGGGCGCCTGCCCGAGCTCGGTGACCAGGGCCCCGCTCCAGGGCAGGCAGCAGACCGCGCCGATGGCGCACGCGGTGAAGGTGACCTGCAGGCCGGGGAGCCGGCCGAGCAGCGGCTTCTGCGCCACGACACCGACGGCGTAGGTCAGCGCGGCCACCAGGCAGAGCAGGACCCCGACCAGGTCCGCGTCCGCGCTCCGGGTGGCCAGGCCGATCAGCAGCACCCCGGCGAAGGCGACGGCGATGCCGATCACCAGCCGGCGGGGGAAGCCCTCCCCCAGCCAGAGCCCGGCGAACAGCGCGATGAGGATCGGCCCGATGTTGACCAGCATGGCCGTCGTGCCGGCGTCGAGGTGCTGTTCGGCGGCGTTGAGCGCCACGTTGTAGACGGCGAACCAGCCGATCCCGCAGATCAGGAGCAGTCGCCAGTCGCGGCCCGCGGGGCGGACCCAGCCGCGCCGCGCCACCAGCAGCCCGAGCACGAGCGTGCCCACCAGCAGCCGGGCGAGGGCCAGCGGCCCGGGCGAGAGGTCCTCCCCGACGGCGCGGATGCCGATGAACGCCGACGCCCAGGCGAGGACGGTGACGGCGACCGCCAGCAGGGTGCGGGCGTCGAGGGCGGTGGGGGGCGTGCTCACGGGGCGGAACACTAGGCCGCGCCGGTGACGGTTCCCGGCGGGTTCCGGACACGGCATCCGCCGTTGGCCGTCCGGCTCCGGAGACCGGCAGGGACGACGCGGTCGCGTCAGGCCGGCGAGGAGCTCCCCGCGAGGTAGTCCGCCCAGGTGCGCCGCCCGCGCCCGCCGCGCCCGGGCAGCGCCGCGCCGTCGCGCAGCGCCGCTCCCAGCCTGCCCGGGACCGGCGTGGACAGCACCCGCGCCGTCGGCGCGCGCACCGCCGCCCACGTCCGGGCGAGGTCGGCGACGGAGTGCTCCTCGGGGCCACCGAACTCGACGACGCCGCCGTCGGGCTCGGCCGCGGCGGCGGCGGCCAGGTGCGCGGCGGCGTCGTCGACGTCCACCGGCTGGACCCGCCAGCCCATCGGCACCGGGAGCAGCGGACCGCGGCGAGCGGTCTCCAGCAGCTCGTCGGCGAACTCGTGGAACTGGGTGATCCGCACCAGGGTGATCGGGAGCCGGGAGGCCAGCAGCACCTGCTCGGCCGCGTACTTGGCCCGGTAGTAGCTCAGCGGCACCCGGTCGATCCCGACGATCGACACGTACACCAGGTGCCGGAGGCGGTCGCGGTCCACCGCCTCGACCAGCCGCCGGGTGCCCGCGACGTCCACCTCCCACGGGTTCCCGCGCGGGTCGCTGGCGGCGTGCACCACCACCTCGGCCCCGGCCAGGGCGTGGCCGAGATCGCGACCCGTGGCGAGGTCGCCGCGAACGCCGCCCGGACCGGTCCCGCGGCGCGACATCTGCCGCACGCGGTGGCCGGCGTCCTGCAGGTGCGGCACGAGACGCCGGCCCAGCCGGCCGGTGGCTCCGGTCACGAGTACGTCCACGACAGGCAGTCTGCCGCGCTCCGCGCTCGCCGGACAGGGGGCGCTCCGGGCAGCATGCCCGGCATGGGCGTGCGCGGGGTGCTCCTGGACTGGCGCAGGTCGCTGGCCGTGACGCTGGACGAGGAGCAGTGGCCCTCGCCGGGGCGCTCCACGCGGTCGAGTCCGATCCGCTGCTCAACCCGTTCGCCACCGACGTCCCCGAGGTCCTGACCGCGCTGAAGGCAGGCGGCCGGCGTCTCGCGGTGGTCAGCGACGTGCACGTCGACATCCGGCACGCCTTCGCCGCGGCCGGGCTGGACGGCGTCGTCGACGTCTGCACGCTCTCCTTCGAGCAGGGGACGCAGAAGCCCGACGCGTGGGTGTTCACCCGCACGCTCGAGGCCCTGGAGCTCCGGCCCGAGGAGGCGCTCATGGTCGGCGACCGGTCCGGCCCCGACGGCGCGGCCGTCGAGGCCGGGATCCCGACGCTGCTCCTGCCACCGCTGCGCTGCCCGGACGACCGCCGGCTGAACGCGTGCCGGCGCTCTGCGGGATCAGCGCTCCTGGTCGGTCGGGCGGACCAGCACCTCGTTGACCGCCACGTGCGGCGGCTGGGAGACCACGTAGACGACGGCACGGGCGATGTCGTCGGCCTCCAGCGCGCGCATGCCGGCGTGCATCCGCTCCGAGGCCGCCTTCGCCTCGGGCTGGGTGATGTGGCTGGTCAGCTCGGTGGTCACCGCGCCCGGTTCGACCAGGCTGATCCGGACCCCGCGGCCGGTGACCTCCTGCCGCAGGGACTCGCTGAACGCGTTCACCGCCCACTTGCTGGCGTTGTAGACCCCCGCGCCCTTGCGCGCGGTCCGCCCGGCGACGCTGGACATGTTCACGATGTCGCCGGACCCCTGCTCGACCATGCCGTCCAGGGCCGCGTGGGTCATGTACATCAGCCCCAGCACGTTGGTCTGCACCATCCGGCGCCAGTCCTCGGGGTCGGCTCCGGCGATCGTCCCCAGCAGCATGACCCCGGCGTTGTTGACCAGGACGTCGAGCCCGCCGAGCTCCGCGCGGGTCCGCCGGACTGCGTCGGCGCAGGCCTGCTCGTCGGTGACGTCGAGCTCCAGCGGCAGCACCTGCGTGCCCCCGTCCCGGAGCCGGCCGGCCAGTGCCTCGAGCCGGTCGGTGCGCCGGGCGCCGATGGCCACGGCGGCCCCGGCGCCGGCCAGGGCGAGCGCGGTCGCCTCACCGATCCCCGACGACGCCCCGGTCACGAGGGCGACCTTGCCGGCGAGCGGACGTTGAGCCTCGGTCATGCGGATCTCCTCCCGCGCCGCCGCGTGCGGCGCTCCGGGGCCAGCCTGCCGGTGTCCGGGCCGCGCCGCCGCCCGGGACCGGTGCCGGTGCCGGTGACACCGAGACGCCGAACCCGTGGACCGCCAGCCGCAGCAGGACCGGGCCCGGACGGAGCAGATCGGCGATCCGCGCGGTGCTCGCCGCCTCCAGGCGCGCCAGGCAGGTCGCGTACGCCTCGGGGCCGCGGAGCCGGGCGGCGTGCAGCACACCGGTGTTGGCCCACACCCGGCGCCGCGACTCCCGGAGGAAGGTGACGGCGGCCAGCCGGTTCGCCGGGGTGAGCAGCCGGTCCAGGGGCGTGCGGCTGCTGCCCGCCCGGCGCAGCTCGAGGTCCTCGGCGCCGACCCGCCGGGCCAGGATGCCGTCGATCCGGCCGTGGTCGCGGTGCCGCCGCGCGAGCACCGCCGGGTCGGCGAAGTGCTCCGGAGGGATCACCGCGAGCAGCGACTGCGGCAGGTCGAAGTTGATGTGCGCGTTCATGCCGAGCAGCACGTGCCCCTCCGGCCGCAGCCCGGGGTCCGCGCCGAAGGCCCGCCGCCACGGGCCGGGCGGGGCGGCCGGATCGGCCCGGTGCGCGGCGAGTGCGTCGAGGTAGCGGTCGGCGAAGTCCACGTCCCACCGGGTCACCCAGCCGGCGTCCTCGAAGAGCCCGCGGTCGAGCCCGGCGGCCACCGCACGGGTGGTGCGCAGGTACGTGCCGAGGAAGAAGCGCGCCGGATCACCGGCACGGTCCAGCTCGGCGAGCAGGCCGGCCATCCGGCCCACCAGCGCGCCGAGGCTCATCGCGCCGGTTCCCGGGAGCCCGTCCGTGCCGCGCTCAGACGAGCGCGTCGAAGCCGTCGTCCGACGGCAGGCCGAGCCCGCCCTCCAGCGGCGGCCGGTGCGGCTGGTCCAGCCCGCGCATGCGGGCCGCGTGCAGGGCCAGCAGCAGGTTCAGCCGCAGCGTGGGGTCGGTGGTGAAGGGACCGAGCATCCGCTCGAGCTTGCCGATGCGGTAGCGCATCGTGTTGTAGTGGAAGTGCAGCCGGCGGGCCGACTCGGCCACGTTGAGGTTGGTCTCCAGCAGCACCCGCAGCGTCTCCCGCAGGTCGGCCGAGTCGGCGTCCAGGGCATCGGCCAGCGGGCCCAGCACCTCGTCGACGTAGGACCGCAGCTCGGTGCTGTCCGGGATGAGGGAGAGCAGCCGGAAGACCCCGAGCTGGTCGAAGTGGGTGACCGACGACGTGCCGTGGATCTCCTGCCCGACCCCCAGGGCGCGCTGCGCCTGCCGGTGGGCCTCGGCCAGCTCCGGCAGCGACCCCGCCGGCCGGCCGATGCCGGTGCCCAGCAGCCGCCCGACCCGCCGCAGCCGGCCGTTCACCCGCGAGGTCACCGCGGACACGAGCGCGGAGAGCTCCTCCGGGGTCCGGCCGTCCAGCGGCAGCAGCGTCACGATCTCGGTGGCCAGCCCCGCGACGGCGGCGCCGGCCACCTCCGACTCCAGCCCGGCGCGCCACCCGTCGGCCAGCCGGTCCAGGACGTCGAGGGCGCGCGTCGGGTCCGCTGCGGCGTCGGCGACGGTCTCGGTGGCGGTGACGAGCACCGCGACCGGGCCGTCGAGGCGCCAGCCGAACGAGCGGGTGTAGGCCAGGGTGCGCTCGGTGTGGCCCACCGCGCCCCCGACCAGCCGGCGCACGAGGTCGCCCTGGAAACGCAGCTCCACCGAGTGCACGGCCTGCAGCCGGATCACCGACAGCGCCGCGATGACGGCGGCCCGCTCGAGCACACCACCGGAGCCGAGCATCATCGCCCCGGTCCGGTGCACCGCGACCAGCCAGCCGTGCCGCTGGTCGCCGGCCATGATCGGCGCGACGGCGTACTCCCCCACCCCGCCGGGCAGCTCGTGGTGCCCCGGCACCAGGAGGATGCCGTCGGCCGGCGAGAGGTCGGCGTCGGCCAGCACGTCGGCCGGGGTGACTACCGTCCGGTCGGCGCGGACGCCGGAGAGCCGGCGGGACGGTGCCAGCTCGGCGAGCGCGTCGTCGGCCGCGGCGTCCAGCAGCCAGAGCCAGTCGCTGATCTCCTCGACGTCCTCGACCGGGCCGGCGCTGGTGATGATGTCGCGGTCGGGGCCCAGCCCGAGCACCGCCGCGCCCTCGAGCATCACGGCCAGGCGCTGGGTCACCTCGGCCAGGCCACCGCCGGTGAGGGCGACCTCGGTGAACTCGTCGTCCATGCGGGAGGAGAGCGCGAGTGCCTCGCCCTGCTTGGCCACGACGGTGCCCAGCACGGCGGAGACGATCTCGTCCAGGCGCGCGGTCGGGGCGAGGGCCAGCACCGGCAGCCCGCGCCGGTCGGCCTCGGTGAGGAGCTCGGCCGGCAGCGGCGGCGGACCGTCGGTGCGGCGGTAGGCCAGGGCCGCGGTGCCGAGGGAGTCGAGGCGCTCGACCAGCGCGCGGCAGCTCGCGGGGTCGGCCGGAGGGAGCCGGGCGCCGAGGACGACGAGGACGTCGGGGCCGGCGGCGGCCAGCGGCTGCGCTGGGTCGTCGACCACCATGTGCCGGACGACGCGGCTCAGACCGGTCGCCCCCGCGGCGAGCGAGGTGCCGGCCAGCGCGGGCAGCTCCAGCGCCTCCTCGACGGTGAGACCCATGCGCTGCTGCCAGCTGGCGCGGTCGTCCCGGGCCTCGGCGCGGGGCGACTCGTCGACGGCCCAGTTACGACGGAACGGCAAGGTTCCATTACCGTGCGTAGAGGCCATGAGCGACGCGTCACTCTGGGTCACGAGGCGTCCCCTTCCAGTTCTCGTTCAGGGTGCCACACCGCAGGATCCTGTCAGGTGTCCCTGGACGCCGGGACCCATTCTTGGCGACTTCCGCCATAAGAAGGCGTGCGACGCGCCGCTTAGGTTCGACCCGATCCACCCGCTCGCTGGATGGTAGGCGCTTCCGCACTGGCAATGCGCGGCGTCCCTTCCGGAGGCGGGCTGATCCAGCGGCAGGGGGCCGACCCACCGGTCTCCTCCGTCCCGTCGGGGAGAGGCCGAGATGCGCGCGATCGACGACACCACAGTCCGGACCGGCACGAGCGACGGGACCGCGCTGCGCGGCCGGGCGGCTCACGCCGGTGTACCCACCATCCCGCTCCCCCGCCACTCCGCGCGGGCGACCGCCCGGACCGCACGGTCGGCCCGGGTCGCCACCGCGGTTCCGGCCGCGGCCAGCACCGGCGTCGCCGAGCTGCTGCGCGGCCCGGTCCGCCCGGCCCGCGTGCTGCTCAGCTCCCCCGCCGCCGTGTACCTGCACGTGCCCGGCGAGCGCGGCTCCGGCGAGGTCGTCGGCATCCTCACCAGCGACGCGGCACGCCTCCCGCTCGGCTGCGTCCTGTTCCGCCCGAGCAACGGGCGCCCTCTCGTCGGGCTCCCCACCGGCGCACCGGCCGAGGTCGGTGGCGGCCGGGCCGTCGTCGGCGACCTCGCGGTGAGCGCCGCAGCCTGGTGGGACCCGCGCCCCCGGCTCCCCGGAGGGCGACCGGCGCTGCTGCCCGAGGGCGTGCGCCAGCTCCGCACCACCCTGTACGGCGAGGGGGTGCCGCACAGCGCCTTCACGCTCCCCGGTCTGCCCACCGGTCCCGGTGGCCCGCTGGCCGCGCTGCGCGGCGCCGTCCGCCGGGCCGACCTGGAGGCGGCGCTGCGGACGGCGATCCGGCTGATCGGGGCCGGCCCCGGCCTCACCCCGGCCGGCGACGACGTCATGGCCGGCACGATCGCCGGTCTGGTCCTGCTCGGCCACCCCGCGGCGGAACGGTTCGCGGCCGGGGTCTGCTCGCTGGCCGCGGGCCGCACCACCGAGCTCTCGGGGGCACTCCTCCGGCACGCCGCGGCGGGCCGGGTGAACGCGGAGTACGCGGCCGTGCTGCGCGGGCTGGTCGGCGAGCGCCCGCTGGGTCCCGCGGTCGACCGGCTGCTCGCGACGGGGCCGGTCACCGGTCGGGCGCTGGCCCTGGGCCTGTGCACGGCGATCGACCTGGTCGAGCGGACCACGCGCACCCGCTGAGCGGTCAGCCGAGCGGCTGCGTCCCGCCTACCGGCACGGGGAGGAGCGGGCCGAGGGAGTCCCACTGGGAGATCCGGCAGCCGTCCACCCGGGAGAGTTCGAGGTCGACCGGATCGCCGGCCCAGCGGCCGGTGATCCGGGCGGTCTGGGGACCGCCGTACTGCTGGGTGCACATCGCGTCCTCCGGGAGCGGCGCGAACGGGTCCGCCATCCCGGCGAGGTGGTCGCAGGCCGCCTGAGCCTGCGGGTGCGTGCCCTCCACGAGACCGACGCAGACCAGCGTCCACGACTCCGGCGGGCTGCCGTCCCCGCGGTCGACGTCGATGCGCAGGTCGTTCTCCGCCTGGGAGATGCCCGCCGCGGCGCCGCCGTCGGCGGTCTCCGGTGCGCTCGGACCCGAGGCCGCCCCGCCGTCGTCGCCGGCCGGCGAGCCGCAGGCCGCGAGGGCGACGGCACCGGAGAGGAGCAGCCCGACGGCCCCCGCGCGGGACCCCGCCGCGAACCTGCGGGGAGCGAGGGGCACGGGGGTCCTCCTCAGATCCGGGAGGCGTGGATGCTGGTGACGAGGATGGCGCGGGCGCCGAGCTCCCACAACTCGTCCATCACCCGGTTGGTCTCGGCCTTCGCCACCATCGCGCGGACGGCCGACCAGCCGGGGGTCTGCAGCGGGCTGACCGTCGGCCCCTCGATGCCGGGCGTGACGGCGGTGGCCTCGGCGAGGATGTCGTTCGGGCAGTCGTAGTCCAGCATCACGTACTGCCGGGCCACCAGGACGCCCTTGAGCCGGCGGCGGAGCTGGGCCACTGCCGGGATCTCCTCGGCACCCTCCCGGCGGACCAGGATCGCCTCGCTGGTGAGCACCGGCTCACCGATGATGTGCAGGCCCGCGGCGCGCAGCGTCGTGCCGGTCTCCACCACGTCGCAGACGGCGTCGGCCACGCCCAGCCGGCACGCGGTCTCCACCGCGCCGTCGAGCTTCACGACGTCGGCCTTGATCCCGGACTCGCGCAGGTAGCGCTCGGCCAGGACCGGGTACGCCGTGGCGACGCGCTTGCCGGCCAGCTGGTCCACCTGCTCCAGGCCCGACTCCACCGGGGTGGCGAAGCGGAACGAGGACCGGCCGAAGCCCAACGGCATGACCTCGACCGCGGCCGGGCCCTCGCCGTCGGCCGGTGCGGTCTCCAGCAGCATGTCGCGGCCGGTGATGCCGACGTCGAGCGTGCCGGCGGCGACGTAGACGGCGATGTCGCGGGGGCGCAGGTAGAAGAACTCGGTGTCGTTCTCCGGGTCGTAGACCGCGAGGTCCTTGGTGCTGCGTCGCTGCCGGTACCCGCTCTCGGCGAGCATCTCCGCGGCCGGCTCGCTCAGGACGCCCTTGTTCGGCACGGCGATGCGCAGCACGCGTCGATCTCCTTCGGTCACAGGTGGGTGTACACGTCGTCGAGCGTGAGCCCCCGGGCGAGCATGAGGACCTGCACCCGGTAGAGGAGCTGGCTGATCTCCTCGGCCGTGCGCTCCTCACCCTCGTGCTCGGCGGCCATCCAGGACTCGGCCGCCTCCTCGACGACCTTCTTGCCCGCCGCGTGCACGCCGTCGCGCACAGCGCTGACGGTGCCCGAGGCGGGGTCGCCCTCGGCCACCTTCGCGGCGAGCTCGGCGAACAGGGAGTCGAAGGTCTTCACGGACGGGCCTCCTGGGCCGGGGTGGCGGCGAAACCGGTGGACCGCTGGGGCGCCCGCAGCTCCCGCAGGACGAGCGCGGTCTGCAGCGCGGCGATCGTCGCCTCCCAGCCCTTGTCCTCTCCCGCGTCGGGCAGGCCTGACCGGTCGCGGGCCTGCTGCTCGTCGTCGGTGGTGAGGACGCCGTTGCCGACCGGCTTGCCGGCGTCCAGCGCCACCCGGGTCAGCCCATCGGTGACCGAGTCGCAGACGTACTCGAAGTGCGGGGTGCCGCCGCGGACGACGACGCCGAGCGCCACGACGGCGTCGTGCCGCTCGGTGAGCGCCTGCGCCACCACGGGCAGCTCCACGGCACCCGGCACCCGGACGACGGTCGGCGACTGGACCCCGCAGGCCTGCGCCGCGGCCAGTGCCCGGTCCAGCAGCGCTCCGGTGATCTCCGGGTGCCAGGTCGTGGCCACGATGCCGAGGGTCAGCCCCGCGGCGTCGACGGGCCGGGCCTCGGGTGCGCCGGCGCCGCTCATGCCGGCTGCTCGTTCTGCCCGAGGGGCACGTCGGTGCCCGGCACCGTGGTGGCCCCCGGGGCGTCGGCCGGGGCGGTCACGGTGTCGGCGGGACCGGACTCGGTCTCCGGCTCGATGATGTCGAGCAGGTGGCCCATGCGGTCGCGCTTGGTGCGCAGGTAGCCGAGGTTCTCCTCGGTGACGTGGCTGGGCAGCGGCACCCGGCCCAGCACCCGGAGGCCGTAGCCCTCGAGCCCGGCGCGCTTGGCCGGGTTGTTGGTCAGCAGGCGCATGGTGCGGATGCCCAGGTCGACGAGGATCTGGGCGCCGGTGCCGTAGTCGCGAGCGTCGGCGGGCAGCCCCAGGTCGAGGTTGGCGTCGACGGTGTCGGCGCCCATGTCCTGGAGCTGGTAGGCCTGCAGCTTGTGCAGCAGGCCGATGCCGCGGCCCTCGTGCCCGCGGATGTAGAGCACGACGCCGCGCCCCTCCTGGGCGACGGCGGCCAGCGCCGCCTGCAGCTGGGGCCCGCAGTCGCAGCGCAGCGAGCCGAACACGTCGCCGGTGAGGCACTCGGAGTGCACGCGGACGAGGACGTCCTCGCCGTCGCCGATGTCGCCGTAGACGAAGGCCACGTGCTCGCGCTCGTCGTAGGAGCTGCGGTAACCCACCGCGGTGAAGGTGCCCGGGGCCAGCGGCACGATCGCCTCGGCGACCCGCTCGACCAGCTTGTCGAAGCGCTTGCGGTAGGCGATGAGGTCGGCGATCGAGATCAGGCACAGGTCGTGCTCGTCGGCGAAGCCCCGCAGCTCCTCGCTGCGCGCCATGCCGATCGGGTCCTTCTCGCTGACGATCTCGCACAGCACGCCCGAGGGGCGCAGGCCGGCCAGCAGCGCCAGGTCGACGGCGGCCTCGGTGTGCCCGGGCCGGCGCAGCACGCCGCCGTCCCTGGCCCGCAGCGGGACGACGTGCCCGGGCCTGGCCAGGTCGGCCGAGGTGGTCTCGGCCGCGGCCAGGGTGCGGATGGTGTGCGCCCGGTCGGAGGCGGAGATGCCGGTCGTGACGCCTTCGCGGGCGTCCACGGTGACGGTGTAGGCGGTGCCGAGCCGGTCCTGGTTCACCCGGTGCATCGGGGGCAGGTCGAGGCGGTCGGCGTCGGACTCGCTCACGGCGACGCAGATGTAGCCCGACGTGTACCGGACCATGAACGCGACCAGCTCGGGCGTCGCGAGCTCGGAGGCGAAGATCAGGTCGCCCTCGTTCTCGCGGTCCTCGTCGTCGATGACGACGACGGGCCGGCCGCTCTTGATGGCGGCCAGGGCCGACTCGATGGAGTCCAGCCGGGGGGTGCTCTCGCTCATGCGCGGGCCTCCAGCAGGCGCTCCACGTACTTGGCGATCACGTCGACCTCCAGGTTGACGGGCTCCCCCGGGGCGCGCGCACCGAGCGTGGTCTCGCGGAGGGTGGTGGGGATGAGGCTGACCTCGAACCAGGGCTCGGGGTCGGCCAGGGGGCTGACGGCGCTCACCGTGAGCGAGACGCCGTCGACGGCGATGGAGCCCTTCTCGACGACGTAGCGGCCGAGCCCGGCCGGCAGGCCGATGCGGACGACCTCCCAGTGCTCGGCCGGGGTGCGGGACACGATCCGGCCCACGCCGTCCACGTGCCCCTGCATCAGGTGGCCGCCCAGCCGCGTCTGCGGGCTGACGGCGCGCTCCAGGTTGACCGGCGCGCCCTCGACGACGGCGCCGAGGCTGCTGCGCCGCAGCGTCTCGGCCATCACGTCGGTGGTCCAGACGCCCGTGCCGTCGGCCTCGGGCTGCACGCCGGTGACGGTGAGGCAGACGCCGTTGACGGCGATCGAGTCGCCCAGCGAGACGTCGGTCAGGACGGTGCGGGCGCGGATCCGCAGGACGGCGGAGTCGCCCTGGTCCTCGCGGGCCGCCAGGGTGCCCACCTCTTCGACGATGCCGGTGAACACCTCAGCTCCCTCCGTCCGTGCCGTCCCCGCTGGTGCGGGGGACCCCACCAGTGTGCCGGGTGGGGTGCAGCCGGATCTGCACGTCCCCGCCCAGGGGGGTGAGATCGGCGATCGAGAAGGACAGCGCCGAGCCGATGCCGGGAATTCCCAGGTCCCCGACGAGGGAGGGGCCGGTCCCCAGCAGCTTCGGGGCGAGGTGGAGCAGGGCCTCGTCCACCAGCCCGTCCCGCAGGAAGGCGGCGGCCAGGGTGGGGCCGCCCTCGAGCAGCACCCGGCGGACGTCGCGGGCGAACAGCTCGGTCAGCAGCGCCGCCGGCGTCGCGGCATCGCTGACCAGCGTGGGCGCGGCGTCGTCGCGCACCCGGGCGGTCGCCGGCAGGCGGTGGCGCCGGTCCAGGACCACCCGCAGCGGCTGCCGGGCGGCGTCGCGGCCGTCGGCGTCGCGAACGGTGAGCTGGGGGTCGTCGGTGAGCGCGGTGCCGGAGCCGACGACGACGGCGTCGCACCCCGCGCGGATCCGGTGCACCTCGGCGCGCGCCTCGGGGCCGGTGACCCAGCGGCTGCTGCCGTCGGCCGCGGCGACCCTGCCGTCGAGCGTGGCGGCGACCTTCCAGATCACGTAGGGCCGCTGCTCGCGGACACCGGTCAGCCAGCCGGCCAGCGCGCCGCGCTCGGCGGCCTCCTGCTCGACGCCGACGACGACGTCGACCCCGGCGGCCCGGAGGCGCTCCGCTCCCCCACCGGCCAGCTCGGTCGGCTCGGGGACGGCGACGACGACGCGCGCGATCCCCGCGGCCAGCAGCGCGTCGGCGCACGGGCCGGTGCGTCCGGTGTGCGCGCACGGCTCGAGGGTGACGACGGCGGTGCCGCCGCGGGCCCGCTCGCCGGCCTGCGCCAGGGCGCGGACCTCGGCGTGCGGACCACCGGGCGGCTGGGTGGCCCCCTCCCCCACGACCGTCCCGTCGGCGGCGAGGACCACGGCCCCGACGGCCGGGTTCGGGCTGGTGGTGCCGAGCACCGACTCCCCGAGCTCCCGGGCCCGGGCCATGGCCTGCGCCTCGACGCTCACCCGCGCATCGCCGCGGCGGCCTGCGCGCGGAGCGCCGCGATCGCCGTGCCGGGGTCGTCGGCGCCATAGACCGCGGAGCCGGCGACGAACATGTCGACGCCGGCCTCGGCCGCCTGCTCGATGGTGTCGGCGTTGATGCCGCCGTCGATCTCGACGATCAGGGTCAGCTCGCCGCTGTCGACGCGCCGGCGGGCCTCCCGGACCTTGGGCAGCACGTCGGCGATGAAGGACTGGCCGCCGAAGCCGGGCTCCACGCTCATGACCAGCAGGGTGTCGAAGTCGCGGAGGAGCTCGAGGTGGTCCTCCAGCGGGGTGCCGGGCTTGATGGCCAGCCCGGCCAGGGCGCCGGCGGCCCGGATGTCACGGGCGACGGCGCGGGCGTCCCGGCAGGCCTCCACGTGCACGGTGACGTTGCGGGCGCCGGCCTCGGCGTACCCGGGGGCCCAGCGCTCGGGATCGGTGATCATCAGGTGGCAGTCCAGCGGTACCGGGCTCACCCGCTGGATCGCCTCGACGACGGGCAGGCCGAGGGTGAGGTTCGGGACGAAGTGCGCATCCATGACGTCGACGTGCAGCCAGTCGGCGTCGGCCACCCGGGCCACCTCGTCGGCCAGGCGCGCGAAGTCCGCGGACAGCAGGCTCGGAGCGATCATCGGTTCCCGGGACACGTCCGCGGAGTCTAGGTGGGGCCTCCCCGTGGTCCGGCCCACGTCCACCCCCAGCACCGAGACGCGAACGGGTGAACCGGTACTCCGCGGTCCACCGACGGGACCGCGCCCTCCTAGGCTGCGCGCGTGAACGATCCGGGCGCGTTCGCCTCCCCGGAGCTGATCGGGGACGACGCGACGGCCGAGATCCGGGACCAGGCCCGGCACGAGCTGCGCCACCTGGCTCTGACCGCGCCCCCGCTCGTCGTCGGCGTCGCGCTCCTGCGCCTGGAGCCGGCGCAGTGGTCCGCGGGGGGCTGGGGAACCGCGGGCGCCTTCAGCGCGATGCTGGCGCTGGTGGCCTGGGCGCTCCTCGGTACCGAGCGCGGCCGCCGGCCGCAGAGCCGGCGCCTGCTGGCCGAGTACGCGGTGCGGCGGCACGCCGACCCGGGACCGGGGCGTCGGCAGGCGGCCGACCGTCGTGCGGCGGACATGGCCCGGATGAGGATCCTCGGTCCGCTGTTCCTGCTC
This sequence comes from Blastococcus saxobsidens, assembly GCF_010682065.1. GTDB lineage: Bacteria > Actinomycetota > Actinomycetes > Mycobacteriales > Geodermatophilaceae > Blastococcus > Blastococcus saxobsidens_B. The sequence goes on along the minus strand of NZ_JAAGWG010000014.1, from coordinate 50,558 downwards.
GTGCTGCTCGCCCCGCACCTGGCGCTCGCGGCCTGGGAGGACCTGGCCACGACCATCCCAGGCGCGGCGTGCGCGCTGGTCGCAGCGCTGCTGCTCCTCGCGGAGTCATGTCGCGAGGCGCGAGCCGGACGCCACTGGCTCGCCGACCCTCCCGGCCCGCCGCGCGACTGACAAGGCGCCGGAGGGTGCCGGGCCCCACGTGTCCGTTGTGGACGACCGGGTAGTGCCCGACCATGGCTTCCGACACCTCCGCCCCCACGCCCTACGACGGCTTCGACCGGATGCCGATCGCCGGCACCTGGCGAGCCGGTCGCGCGGGCAAGACGGCCACCGACACCAACCCCTACACCGGCGAGACGCTGACCGAGATCCCGCTCGCGAACTCCGACGACCTCGACGAGGCCTACGCGAAGGCCAAGGAGGCGCAGCGCGACTGGGCGGCCCGGCTGCCCAGCGACCGCGCCGACGTGATGCGCCGCGCCGCGCGGATCATGGAGGCGCGCAAGGACGAGGTCGTGCGCTGGCACATCGAGGAGAGCGGTGCCGCCGCCCCCGCCGCCGAGTTCGAGTACGCGATCACCCTGCGGGACTTCCACGAGGCGTCGTCCTATCCCTACCGCGTCGAGGGCCGGATCCTGCCCGCCGACATCGAGGGCAAGGAGAGCCGCGTCTACCGCCGTCCGGTGGGCGTGGTCGCCGTGATCAGCCCGTGGAACGTGCCGATGCACCTGTCCAACCGCTCGGTGGCCCCCGCGCTGGCCACGGGCAACGCCGTCGTCCTCAAGCCGGCCGGTGACACCCCGGTGACCGGCGGCCTGCTGCTGGCCAAGATCTACGAGGAGGCCGGGTTGCCCGAGGGGCTGCTCTCCGTCCTCATCGGGGCGGGTCGCGACATCGGCGACGCGATCGTCTCCCACCCGACGCCCCGGGTCGTCTCCTTCACCGGGTCGACCCCGGTCGGCAAGGGGATCGCGGAGAAGGCCGGGCTGAAGAAGCTCTCCCTGGAGCTCGGCGGGAACGGTCCGCTGGTCGTGCTGGACGACGCCGACCTCGGCTACGCGGTGGACGCGGCGATCTTCGGCAAGTTCTTCCACCAGGGTCAGGTCTGCATGATCACCAACCGGATCGTGGTGGACGACTCGGTGCACGACGCGTTCGTGGAGCGCTTCGTCGAGCGGGCCCGTGGGCTCAAGGCCGGCGACCCGCGCGAGGACGACACCGTGATCGGGCCGATCATCAACAGCAGCCAGCTCGAGGGCATCCAGGAGAAGATCGCCGAGGCTCGGAAGGACGGCGCCCGGCAGGTGCTCGGCGGGGACCCCTCCGGCCCGATCGGCTCGGTGCTCCCGCCGCACGTGCTGCTGGGCGACAACACCGTGGCCAGCGCCCGGCAGGAGATGTTCGGGCCGGTGGTGACCATCATCCGGGCCCGCGACGAGGCCGACGCCCTCGCCATCGCGAACGACACCGAGTACGGGCTGTCCAGCGCGGTGTTCACCGAGGACACGCTGCGCGGCGTCAACTTCGCGCTCCGGGTCGAGGCCGGGATGACCCACGTCAACGACTCGCCGCTCAACGACGAGAACAACACCGCGTTCGGCGGCGAGAAGGACTCGGGGCTCGGGCGCTTCGGCGGCGAGTGGGCGATCGAGGAGTTCACCACCGACCACTGGGTGAGCGTCCAGCACACCAAGCGCAAGTTCCCGTTCTGAGGGCTCTGCGGGCGTCGGCCGGGGTCCGCCGGACTCCGGCCGGCGCCTCGGTCGCGCGGCGCAGAACTGTCGTACCCCCTGCCTAGCCTGCGGGTATGTCGTCGGTGGCGGGGTTCGCGGTCGGGGTGACCGTGCTGCCGGTCGACCCGCTGCCCTCGCCGTGGGAGCTGGCCGATCCCGATCCGTTGCCGTGTGCCGAGCCGTTGAGCGCCTGGTTGCCGGCCCGCCGCAGCGCCGCCGAGGCCGCGGCGCTGTTGGGTCAGGTCGTGGCGGCCGAGGCGCAGCTGGCTGCACTCCGGGTGGAGCTGGTGATGGACCTGGCCGCCGCCCGCCCGGCGCCGGCCGATCCGCTGCCAGGCGGTGAGCGTCCTGGGCAGACCGGCCCGCCGGACGCCAGCGAGTTCGTGCCCGACGAGCTGGCGGCGGCGCAGAACTGCAGCCGGGCCGCCGCGGTCACCCTGCTCGAGCACGCCGAGGTCCTGACCACCGTGCTGCCGGCCACGTTCAGCGAGCTGCGGATGGGGCGGCTGGACTGGCCCCGTGCCCGGGCGATCGCCGCCGAGGTCGCCGCGGTGGGCCGGGAGACCGACCCAGCAGTGATCGCCGGGGCGGAGGCCGCGGTGCTGCCGGTCGCGAGCGAACTCGGGGTGGGCAGGCTGCGGGAGGCGGTGCGCGCCGAGCTGATCGCCCGCGACGCCGCCGCCGCCGACCGGCGGCGGGAGCACCGCCGCCGCGGAACCGACGTGACCGTGCGCCCGGTCGGGGACGGCATGAGCGAGTTCCGCGCCCTTCTGCCGCACCCCGAGGCCCGCGCCTGCCGGGACGCGGTCGACCGGCACGCCCAGGCGGCGAAGCGCGCCGGTGACCTCCGCCCGATCGGGATGCTGCGCGCCGGTGCCGTCGCCGACCTCCTGCTGCGCCCCTGGCAGGAGCAGCCGCCGGTCACCGCCCACCTGACCGTGATCGCACCGCTCACGGCCCTGGCCCCGCGGCCGGCCATCACCCCGCCCGGGATTCCCGCGCCGGTCGGCGAGGTCGACGGCGAGCCCATCACCGCCGCCCACCTGCGCGAACTGCTCACCCAGCTCGACGCCCTGTGCCCCGGCGGCGTGCAGGCACCGGCCGGCGGCACCCTGGACATCGCGATCACCGACGCCACCGGCGCCCTGCTCGCACTCACCGGCCGCCGAGAGCTGGAACGGCTGGCCGCCCGCGGCTGCCCCGACCACCCCGACGGAACCTGCGCCTGCCCGGTCCTGGGCCCGCCCGGCGCGGTCGACCGGTACCGCCCCACACCCGCCCAGCAGCGGTTCCTACGAACCCGGGACCGCACCTGCCGGCACCCCGGCTGCACCGTGCGCGCCGGCTGGGCCGACCTCGACCACGTCGTCCCGCACGCCGACGGCGGGGACACCTCCTGCGACAACCTGTGCTGCCTGTGCCGACGCCACCACCGGCTCAAGACCCACGCACCCGGCTGGACCCACACCCTCGACGCCGACGGCGTGCTCACCGTCACCACACCCTCCGGCGTCACCCGGATCAGCCGCCCACCCGGCTACCGCGTGCTCACCGGACCACCGCCGCCACCACCGCACCTGGCCGACGACCCGCCGCCCTTCTGAGCAGGCGTCAGCGGGTGCGGCGGAGCAGCGCCATGAACATGGCGTCGGTGCCGTGCCGGTGCGGCCAGAGCTGCCCGTGCTCACCACGGGCGATGTCCGGGACCTCCGGGAACAGCGGCGCCACGGGCAGCACCTCGACGTCGTCCCGCCGCGCCGCGACCTCCACCACGTCGGTGGTCTCGGCAGTGTGCGGTGAGCAGGTCACGTAGGCGACCACGCCACCCACCCGGACCGAGCGCAGGGCGCTGTCCAGCAACGCCGTCTGCAGCTCCGCCAGCGGCGCGACGTCCTCGGCCGTCCGCCGCCAGCGCACCTCCGGGCGGCGGCGCAGCGCGCCCAACCCGGTGCACGGCGCATCGAGCAGCACGCGGTCGAACGAGCCGGGCTGCCACGGCGGCTGCGTCCCGTCAGCTGCCAGCACCTCGACGTCCCGCTCGTCGCGCAGCGCCTGGCGGACGAGGTCCGCACGGTGCGGGGCGCGGTCGGCCGCGGTGAGCCGCACGCCGTCGGGCCGGGTGGCGGCCAGCAGTCCGGACTTGCCGCCGGGCCCGGCGCACATGTCCAGCCAGGCGGCGTCCGGTCCCTCCAGCGGGGCGCGGGTGAGCAGCAGGGCGGCGAGCTGGCTGCCCTCGTCCTGCACGGCGGCGCGGCCGGAGCGCACCGACGCCAGCCGGCCGGGGTCTCCCCCACCGAGCCGCACCGCATACGGCGACCATGGGCCTGGCTCGCCACCGGCCTCGGTCACCAGCTCCTCGCGGGTCATGCGCCGGGCGACCAGGTGCACCTCCGGCGCCTCGTCGTCGGCGAACAGCGCCGGCTCCAGCTCCTCGTCGCCGCCCAGCGCCTCCCGCCACGCCTCGACGATCCAGCGGGGGTGGTCGGTGGCCAGCCCCAGCCGCTCGTCACCGTCGGCCCCGAGGGCGGCCAGCCAGGCGTCCCGGTCACCGCCCGCGGCCACCTTGCGCAGCACGGCGTTGACCAGCCCGGCCGCCCCCGGCCCGACGATGGCGCGGGTCAGGTCCACGGTCGTGTCGACGGCGGCGTGCGCCGGCACCCGGAGGTCGACGATCTGGTACGCGCCGAGCCGCAGCAGATCCAGCACCCGCGGGTCGAGCTCGGCCAGCGGACGGGACACCAGCCCGGTGAGGATCGCGTCGAGGGTGCCCTGGGCCCGCAGCGCGCCGTAGGCCAGCTGCGTGGTGAACGCGGCGTCGCGGGCGTCCAGCCGGCGCTCGCGCAGCAGCTGCGGCAGCAGCAGGTTGGCGAACGCCTCCCGCGAGCTGACGGCGTCCAGGACGTCGTAGGCGGTCAGCCGCGGCCCGTCCAGCACCGGGCGACGGGTGCCCGGGTGCCGGCGGGGACCGCGCCGCGACGGCGGCCGGGTCACTCGCCCACCCGCTCGCCGGCCGCGGGCCGCGCGCCCCGGGCCCAGTCGGCGGCCGGCAGCATCCGCTTGCCGGCCGGCTGCACCTCGGAGAGCCGCACCGCTCCGTTGCCCGTGCCGACGACGACGGCACGGCCGTCGAGCAGCACCTCGCCGGGCGCCAGGTCGGGCCCGCCGGCCACGGGCTCCACGGGCGCGACGCGCATGCGCTCGCCGCGCCACGTCGTCCACGCGCCCGGGGCGGGCGTCACGCCGCGGACGCGCCGGTCCACCACGTGTGCGGGCAGCGCCCAGTCGACACGGGCGTCGGCGCTCTCCACCTTCGGGGCCAGGCTGACGCCGTCCGACGGCTGGGGCTGCGGCTCCAGGGCGCCGGCCTGGATGCCGTCCAGGGTGGCCACGAGCAGCTGCGCGCCGCCGACCGCCAGCCGGTCCAGCAGGTCCCCGGCCGTGTCGCGCCGCCCGATCGCCTCGGTGAGCGTCCCGAAGACCGGGCCGGTGTCCAGGCCGGCCTCGAGCAGGAAGGTCGAGGCACCGGTCACCTCGTCGCCGGCCATGATCGCGTGCTGCACCGGAGCCGCCCCGCGCCAGGCGGGCAGCAGCGAGAAGTGCAGGTTGACCCAGCCGTGCCGCGGCAGGTCCAGGGCCGCCTGCGGGACGAGCGCGCCGTAGGCCACCACCGGCGCGCAGTCGACGGCGAGGTCGGCCAGCTGCGCCAGGAACTCCGGCTCACGGGGCGAGCGCGGCTGCAGCACCGGGATCCCGGCCTCGTCCGCCCGCTCGGCCACCGGCGAGCGACTCACCTTCCGCCCCCGTCCGGAGCGGGCATCGGGCCGGGTCAGGACGGCGACGACGTCGTGGCCGGAGGCGATCAGCGCCTCCAGCGACGGGACGGCGGGCGCCGGAGTACCGGCGAACAGGAGCTTCAGTGCGGGCTCACCTTCACGACGGGGAGGTAGCTGGCGTGACCGGCCCACTCGGCGGCCTGCATCTCGGCGAGCGCGGCCGCGCGGTCGGCGTCGGCGAGCCGGTCGACGAACAGCACGCCGTCGAGGTGATCGGTCTCGTGCTGGATGGCGCGGGCGAGCAGCTCCGAGCCCTCGATGCGCACCGGCTCGCCGTGCATGTTCCAGCCGGTCGCGACCACGTGCAGGTGCCGCAGGCAGTCGTAGCGCAGGTCGGGGATCGACAGGCAGCCCTCGGGGCCGTCCTGCATCTCCTCCCCCACCGCGACGACGTCGGGGTTGACCAGGTGGCCGACCTCGCCGTCGACGAACCAGGTGAACACCCGCAGGCCGACGCCGATCTGCGGCGCCGCAAGACCCGCGCCTCCGGCCGCGTGCATGGTCTCGGTCAGGTCGGCGACGAGCTGCCGCAGCTCGCGGTCGAAGTCGACGACCGGGGCGGCGGGCCGGTGCAGCACCGGGTCGCCGAACAGGCGGATGGGGGTCACGCTCACCCGTCGATCGTAGGTGGGTGCGCCCGGAGGGCTGATCGCCGTCCGGGCGCACCCACCCCGGAGGTGTCACTCCGACAGCGTGACCGCCGACTTCGCGACCTCGAGGTGCTGTCCCTGGCCGTCGAGCACGGACGCGCCCTCGGCCTCGTCCACGCCGACCCCGGCGGCGAACCCGGGCTCGTGGGCGACGACCGTGCCCTCGAAGTCGACGGTGTCGCCCTCGGTCACCTGGTACGGGGACTCCCCCGCCTCGCCGGTGAGCTGCACCCACACCCGGTCGGTGTCGGAGGTACCGACCCAGAAGCCCTCGTCGGCGGGCACCGAGAGGACCTGCACCGCCGTGCCGGTGACCGACTGCCCGGTCACCCCGGCCAGGGCCGCCGCACCGTCGGGGCCGGCGGCGAGCTCCAGCACGGACTCGCCCTCCGCGGTCACCATCTGGCCGGCCGCGCTGCCGCCGGCGCCGGCGGTGCCGGACGGGCTCCCCGCGGAGGTGGACGGAGCGGCCGAGGAGGACGAGGACGGCGAGGAGGACGACGAACCCCCGGCGCCGCTCGTCTGCCCGGCCGGGTCGCTGCCGGAGTCGTCGTCCGAACCGCACTGGCTCAGCAGCAGCGCCGCCAGGAGCAGGACGGCGAGCAGCAAGGCGCCGAGGAGCAGACCCTTGCGACGCCCTCCGCCCTTGTTCCCACCGGAGACGGGGGTGGCGCCGACCGGGCGGGCCGGGTCGGGAGACGGGCGTGCAGCAGTCACTGAGGTGCTCCTCGGGTTCGTGGTGAGCGCGCACGGCCGCGACCGCCGCGGCGTCGCCGGGATCCGGTCGCACGCCGTCCGCGCGCGGCCCCCGATCGGGGGACGAGAGGCCACGTACCCGAGCCGGACGCGGGCACACTTACGTTGTAAACACCGCTCAGACGAGGTCGAGCGGATCCAGCTGGACGCGGACGTGCTCGGGGGCCTTCCGCGCACTGCGCACGCCCTGGACCTGGGCCAGCGCGTGCGCCAGCGCCCCGCCCTCGGCGCGCGGCACCCGGACCAGGTACCGCTCCCGCTCGCCCTCCTGCCCGGGTCGCGGCCGCTCCGGCACAGGGCCGAGCAGGTCGGCGTCGGCCGGCAGCCGGGCCGCGGCCAGGAACTCCGCGAGCGCGGCCGGCGACCCCGCCAGCGACGCCATCCGGGTCACCGGCGGGAAGCCGAGCTCCCGCCGGTCGGCCAGCTCCCGCTCGGCCAGCCACGCCGGGTCCCAGCGGACCAGCGCCTGCACCACCGGGTGCGCGGCGTCCGCGGCGACGACGACCGACCCCCCGGCCGACGCCGGGCGGACCAGGGACGCGGCGTTGGTCCACCGGCGCAGCGTCTCCTCACCCGCCCGCAGGTCGGCCCGGCCCAGGAGCGCCCAGGAGTCCAGCAGCAGCGCGGCGCCGTAGCCGCCCCCGGCCACCGGCTCGGCCCCCGGCGTGGCCACCACGAGCGCCGGCCCGCCCGGCACCGATGCGAGCACCCCGGACGTGCTGCCCGACGTCCGGACGCTGGTGCCCGGGAAGGCGCGGGCCAGCTCCTCGGCCGTACGGGACTCCCCGATCACCGCGGCGCGCAGCTTGGTGGCGTGGCAGTGCGGGCAGTCGAAGGTGGCGGCAGGGCGGGCGCACCAGCGGCAGGCCGGGATCCGGCTGCCCCCCGGACCGGGACGCGGCGAGATGCCCAGCGGCCCGGCGCAGTGCGCGCACCGCGCGGGCGCCCGGCAGCGGGCGCACGACAGCGACGGGACGTACCCCCGCCGCGGCACCTGCACCAGGACCGGCGCTCCGGCGGCCAGCGCCTTGCGGGCCACCTCGTAGGCCAGCGAGGGCAGCCGGGCGGTGCGGGCGGCCGGATCGCGGGCCAGCTCGAAGTCGTCACCGAGCGCCTGCACCCGGGGCGCCGCGGACCGCAGCACCGCACGGTCGGCGACGAGCTCGTGCGCCCACCCCGACTCGACCAGCAGCGCGGCCTCGGCGGTGCGCGAGGTTCCGGCGACCACTGCGGCGCAGGAGTCCAGCCAGGCCCGCTGCACCAGCACGTCGCGCGCGTGCGGATAGGGCGCGTGGTCGTCGGAGTGCAGGTCGTCGCCGTCGTCCCAGACGACCACCAGGCCCAGGTCGCGGACGGGGGCGAACATGGCCGCCCGGGTGCCCATCACCACCTGTGCGGCGCCCCGGGAGGCGGCCAGGAACCGGCGGTAGCGCCTCTCCGGCGAGTCGTCGGCCCTCAGCACGGTGAACGAGTCGGCCGGCAGCAGCCGCTCCGCCGCGGCCGTGAGCCGGTCGAGGTCCTTGCCGTCGGGCACGACCACCAGGGCCCCGCGGCGGCCGGACAGCGCGGCCCGGCACAGCTCCACCAGCCGGGTGGGCCAGTCCTCCCCCGGCAGCGCCGTCCAGACCGCCCGCGCGGGCCGCCCCTCGGCCAGCGCCGTCAGCAGCGCCGGCCCGGCCTGGTAGCGGGCGAATCCGGCCGGGTCCGGCGGCTCGGGCAGCTCCTCGGGGGTGGGCGAGGGCCGCTTCTCCGCCGCCGACCGGCGCGGCGGCAGGGCGAGCCGGAGGACGTCGCTCGCCGTGCCGGCGTACCGGTCGGCGACGGCGCGGACCAGCCGGGCCACCTGCGGGGTGAGCACCGGCTCCCCCGACGGCACGTGCGAGAGCGGCTGCAGGGCACCGGCGAAGTCGGTGCTGTCCGCGAGCTCCCAGACGACGCCGTCGCGCAGCCGGCCGTGGAAGCGCACCCGCACCCGGCAGCCGGCCCGGACGACGTCGGCGAACTTCTCCGGCACCGCGTAGTCGAACGGCCGGTCCAGGTGGGCCAGCGGGACGTCCACGACGACCCGGGCCACCTGCACCGGACCAGTCTCCGCGCTCATACCGACAGTCCCGCCCCGTCCGGGGCGGGCGCGGTGCTAGGCGACAGCCGAGCGCAGCGCCTCGACGCGGTCGAGGCGCTCCCAGGGCAGGTCCAGGTCCGACCGGCCGAAGTGCCCGTAGGCCGCCGTGGGCGCGTAGATCGGCCGGAGCAGGTCCAGGTCGCGGACGATGGCGCCGGGGCGGAGGTCGAACACCGAGGTGATCGCCTTCTCCAGCACCTCGTCGGCCACCGTGCCGGTGCCGAAGGTCTCCACGAACAGGCCGACCGGGTGGGCGGCACCGATCGCGTAGGCGACCTGGACCTCGCAGCGGCGGGCCAGCCCGGCGGCGACGACGTTCTTGGCCACCCAGCGCATCGCGTAGGCGCCGGAGCGGTCGACCTTCGACGGGTCCTTGCCGGAGAAGGCGCCGCCACCGTGGCGGGCCATGCCGCCGTAGGTGTCGACGATGATCTTCCGGCCGGTGAGCCCGGCGTCGCCCATCGGGCCGCCGATGACGAACTTGCCGGTCGGGTTCACCAGCAGCCGGTGGCCGGTCGTGGGCAGGCCGAGGGCGGCCAGCTCCGGCTCGACGACCAGTTCCTCGATGTCGGGGGTCAGCAGCGTCTCGATCGAGATGTCCTCGGCGTGCTGCGAGGAGACCACCACGGTGTCGACGGCGACCGGCCGGTCGTCCTCGTAGACGACGGTGACCTGCGTCTTGCCGTCGGGGCGCAGGTAGGGCACCGACCCGTCCTTGCGCACGGCCGACAGCCGTCGCGACAGCCGGTGGGCCAGCGCGATCGGCAGCGGCATCAGCTCGGGGGTCTCGTCCGTGGCGTAGCCGAACATCAGGCCCTGGTCGCCGGCGCCCTGGCGCTCGATGGCGTCGTCGGCACTGCCGCCGGTGCGCGCCTCGTAGCCGGTGTCGACGCCCTGCGCGATGTCGGGCGACTGCGCGCCGATGGAGACGCTCACGCCGCAGGAGGCACCGTCGAAGCCCTTGCGGGAGGAGTCGTAGCCGATCCGCAGCACGGTGTCCCGCACGATCGCGGGGATGTCGACGTAGCCGGCGGTGGTGACCTCACCGGCGATGTGCACCTGCCCGGTGGTGATCAGGGTCTCCACCGCGACCCGGCTGCGCGGGTCCTGCGTGAGCATCGCGTCCAGGATCGAGTCGCTGATCTGGTCGGCGATCTTGTCCGGGTGGCCCTCGGTCACCGACTCGGACGTGAAGAGGCGGCGTGGCACTCGATGACTCCCTGGGGCGGTGGGTGGGTGAGGACAGGGCACGGTGGTGAGGACGACGGTCGGTGCGGGGCACCGGGTGCGCACGTTACCGGCGCCCCCGGGGCAGGGCTGCTCAGCCCTCCGCGGAGGAGGGCAGACGGTTCCGCACGGCCGTCCAGATCCCGGCGGCGACGGCGTCCTTGCTGCCGAGCGGCACCTCCGTGCTGCCACCGTCGGCGGCGAGCACCACGACCGCGTTCTCCCCGCGGCCGAACACCTGCCCGGCGGAGACGTCGTTGACCACCAGCAGGTCGCAGCCCTTGCGGGCGAGCTTGGCCCGCGCGTGGGCCAGCACGTCGCCGTCGTCGTCGCCGGTCTCGGCGGCGAAACCGACGACGAGCTGACCCGGCGCCCGCTTCGTGACCAGCTCGGCCAGCACGTCGGGGTTGCGCACCAGCGGCACGGCGTCCGGCTCGCTGGCCGAGCCCTTCTTCATCTTGGTGGCGGCGACCGCGGCCGGCCGGAAGTCGGCGACCGCGGCGCTCATGACGACGACGTCGGCGTCCCCCGCCTCGGTGAGCATCGCCGCGCGGAGCTCCTCGGCCGTGCCGACCGGGACCACCCGCACGCCGAAGGGGGCGGGCAGCTCGACGTTCGCGGCGACGAGCACGACCTCGGCGCCGCGGGCGGCGGCGACCCGGGCCAGCGCCCAGCCCTGCTTCCCCGAGGACCGGTTGCCCAGGTAGCGGACGGGGTCCAGCGGCTCGCGGGTGCCGCCGGCGCTGACGACGACCCGGCGGCCCGCCAGGTCCGGCGCCAGCGCCTCGGCGCCGGAGGCGAGCACGACCGAGGCCAGCGCGGCGATGTCCGCCGGCTCCGGCAGCCGTCCGGGGCCGGAGTCCGGCCCGGTCAGCCGGCCCACCGCGGGCGGCAGCACGATCGAGCCGCGGCGGCGGAGCGTCGCGACGTTGTCCTGCGTGGCCGGGTGCAGCCACATCTCGGTGTGCATCGCCGGGACGAACACGACCGGGCAGTGCGCCGTGAGCAGGGTGGCGGTGAGCAGGTCGTCGGCGCGGCCCATGGCGGCCCGGGCCAGCAGGTCGGCGGTGGCCGGGGCGACGACGACGAGGTCGGCCTCCTGGCCGATCCGCACGTGGGCGACCTCCGGCACGTCGGACCAGACGTCGGTGGTGACCGGGTGGCCGGACAGCGCCTCGAAGGTGGCGGCGCCCACGAAGTGCAGCGCGCCGGGGGTGGGGACGACGCGGACGTCGTGCCCGCCCTCGGTCAGGGCACGCAGCAGCAGCGCGGCCTTGTAGGCGGCGACACCGCCGCTGACGCCCAGCACGATCCGACTCACGCCGCCCATCCTCCCCCACGCACGACGACGCCCCCGGCCGGAGCCGGGGGCGTCGTCATCAGTACGGGTGGCCCGCCCCTCGGGGGGGACGGGACCGGTGTCAGTTCTCGCCGGCGGTGTGGGCGAGCAGACCCTCGTTGATCTCGCGAAGCGCGATCGACAGGGGCTTCTCCTGCGGAGCGGTGTCGACCAGGGGGCCGACGTACTCCAGCAGACCCTCGGAGAGCTGGCTGTAGTAGGCGTTGATCTGACGCGCGCGCTTGGCGGCGAAGATGACCAGGCCGTACTTGCTGCTGGTGCGCTCGAGCAGCTCGTCGATCGGCGGGTTGGTGATGCCCTCGGGGGCGGGTGCGACTCCGGACACGGGCGGGCGTGCTCCTCAATCGTTCGGCGGGAGTGAGCGGGGCGGTGAGACCTTCGGCCACCGTCTCACTCGTGAGCGCCGGCCCCCTGGGAGACCCCGGGTGACGGCGCAGTCAGCAAGCCTACCAACTCGTCGGCGGCGCGGGCCACGTCGTCGTTGACGACGACCACGTCGAACTCCCCCGAGGAGTCCAGCTCGGCCTGGGCGAGGGCCAGCCGGCGCTCCTGGACCTCGGGCCGCTCGGTGCCCCGGCCGGCCAGCCGGCTCTGCAGCTCCGCCCAGGACGGCGGCGCGAGGAAGACCAGCTGGGCCTCCGGAGCCCGGGCCCGCACCTGGCGGGCGCCCTGCAGCTCGATCTCCAGGAGAGCGGGCCGGCCGGTGTGCAGCCGGGCCCGGACCGGCGCCACGGGGGTGCCGTAGCGGTTGCCGGCGTACTCGGCCCACTCCAGCAGGCCGTCGGTGGCGATCAGCCGGTCGAACTCGGCGTCGTCGACGAAGTGGTAGTGCACCCCGTCGACCTCGCCCGGCCGGGGACGACGAGTGGTGGCCGACACCGACACCCAGACGTCGGGGTGCCGGCGCCGGACCTCGGCGACCACGGTGCCCTTGCCCACCCCGGAGGGGCCGGAGAGCACGGTCAGTCGTGCCGGTGTCGCTGCTGCCACTCGTCGTCCTCGCCCGTCGTGCGTGCGTCCTCGGGCCGGGCTCAGACGACCTGGTCGCCGCCGAACTCGGTCTCCAGCGCACGGCGCTGGTTGGCGCCCAGACCCCGGACGCGGCGCGTCGGGGAGATCTCCAGGCGTTCCATGATCTTCGCAGCCCGGGCCTTGCCGACTCCCGGCAGGGACTCCAGGACGGCGGAGACGCGCATCTTGCCGATGACCTCGTCGGTCTCGCCCTGCTTGAGGACGTCGCCGACCGTGGCGCCCTTGCTCTTGAGGCGCTCGCGGAGCTCGGCGCGCGCCTTGCGGGCGGCGGCAGCCTTCTCGAGGGCTGCGGCGCGTTGTTCCGGGGACAGGTCAGGGAGGGGCATGGTGCAACCCAATCGTGTCGACGCCGGCCCGCTGGGCCGGCGGTGTTCCGCTGTGTCAGGAGGAGCGGCAGCTCGCTGCTGAAAGCGTCACCGCCACGGTAATGCCCGGCAAATCCGCAGGTCACGCCCGACCGCGCGGAATCGGTGCCACTTTCCCGCCACGGGGAGCCCGTACTGTGCCCGCGCGGCCGGTCACGCAGCGTGATCGCAGCAGCTCAGGGCGGTAGAGGGACCGGATTCGTTCCGCAATACCTCCGTCCGGTGCAGGTGGGCGGCGAGACCGCGACACGCCGTGGATCCGACACGCCGGGACGGATCCCCCGACGTGCGGCGGCCGGCGGTGCCGTCAGACGGCCAGCGACTCCGACCAGCGGTCGGCGGCGGCCCGGAGCGCGAAGGGGTCCGGACCGGCCCCGAGGACGTCCCGGGAGACCGTGGGGACGACGGCCCGCTCGGAGCCGAAGAGCCGGCGCAGGTCGGCCACCGTGCCCCCCTGGGCGCCGAGACCGGGCGCGAGGACCGGCCCGCGCAGACCGTCAAGGTCCACGTCCAGCGCGGGCAGCGTGGCACCGACGACGAGCCCGAAGGAACCGAGGGAGGGACCGAAGCCACTGCCGTCCGGGACCTCGCCTCCGGCGACCTCGGTGTTCCACCCCCGCACGGTGTCGACGACGACCTGCGCGACCGACCGGTCCCCCACGGTCGCGTGCTGGAGGGTGCCGGCGTCCGGGTTCGAGGTCCGGGCCAGCACGAACAGGCCGCCGCCGTGGTGCTTGGCGGTGCTCACCGCCGGCTCCAGCGACTCCGGCCCCAGGTACGGGCTCACGGTCATCGCATCCACCGCCAGCGGGTGGTCCGGGCGCAGGTAGTCGGCGTAGGCGGCCATCGTCGAGCCGATGTCGCCCCGCTTGGCGTCCAGCAGCACCAGCGCGCCGGCGGCCCGGCACGCGGCCACCGCGTCCTCCAGGACGGCGAGACCGCCGGAGCCGAACCGCTCGTAGAAGGCGATCTGCGGCTTCAGCAGGGCGACCGATCCGGCCAGCGCCTCGACGACGGCGTCGGTGAAGCGGCGCAGCCCGTCCAGCGAGTCGCCGACGCCCCAGTCCAGGAGCAGCTGCTCGTGCGGGTCGATGCCGACGCAGAGAGGGCCGCGCTCGGCGACGGTGGCCGACAGGCGCCGGCCGAAGGGGACGGTCACGGGGCCTCCACGGCTCGGGGCAGGGTCTCGCCCAGGGCGCCGATGCACCGCTGGGCGAGCAAGGGGTCGGCGAAGGCGCCGGCGGCGGACTGCACCGCGTCGGCGCCGGCGGCGAAGAGCGCCTCGAACGACGCCGGATCGGTCACCCCGCCCATCGCGACGACGTCGAAGTGCACCCCGCCGGCCTCCCGCAGGGCCACCAGCCGCCGGGTGAGGTCCAGGGCGGAGTCGCGCACGGCGATGCCCGACAGCCCGGCCAGCTCGCGGCCAGGGAAGGTCGGAGCGCCGTCGCTGCGGCGCACCCGGCTCTGCAGCGTGTTGATCCCGGCGATGCCGTCGACCAGCGGGGCCAGCCGCGGCACCAGGGCCGCCAGCCGACGCTCGTCGAGCCAGGACAGCTTGGCGACCAGCCCGGTGCGGTCGTCCAGCGCCCTGCGGACGGCCTCCACCACCGCCACGGTCGCGTCGGGGTCCAGGCACAGCGGGGGCTTCACCCCGCCCCCGGAGGCGCTCAGCGTGTTCGGGCACGAGAGGTTGAGCTCGATGACCGATGCCCCGGCCTCCTGCGCCAGGCGCGCGGTCCGGGCGAAGTCCTCGACCAGCTCGGGACCGTTGCCCTCCCCCATGACGCTGACCAGGAGCAACTGCTCGTCGCCGACCGCGTCGACGGCGCGCGCCAGGTCGGGCATCCACTCCTCCGGTGCCGGGGAGGGGACGCCGAAGGAGTTGACGCTGCTGACCGTCGCCGAGCCCGGCGCCACCCAGTCCCAGGGATCGGCGACGACGTCGGCGTCCGCCCCCGGGGGCAGGCTCGCGGTCGCCCGGGCGGCGAACACCCAGTTGGGCTGCTCGTTGGCCGGGTGGGCCCGGCTGCGGACGGTCTTGTAGGTCAGCACGTTCCAGCCGTTGGCGACGTTGTGCCGCACCCACGCCTCGCTGCCGTTGAGCACGCAGGCCGGGATACCGACGGGGAAGCCGATCCGGCGCCCCAGCAGCGACCAGCGCCGGCCGCCCGCGGAGGGCCGCTCGGGCAGCCGCGGTCCCAGCGGGCGGGCCAGGTTGTCCCGGAAGCCCCCGAGCACGTCGTACATGGGGCTCAGCACGCCGGAGGCGGCCAGCAGGTCGGCCTGACCGGCGACGTACAGCACCCGGGTGAGCAGCGGCAGGTCCGCGTCCTCGACCTGGCCGGCCGCGAGCCGGTCGGCCAGCGCGGCGGCGTCCGCCCTGAGCGCGTCCAGCTCGGCCTGCGGCGGCCGGCCGAACCGGGTCACCCCGGCCAGGAACGCCCCGGGCAGCCCGTCGACCAGCCCGCGTGCGACCAGGTCGTCCCGGACCGCCCGGACAGCGGTCACGGGCGGGGCCCGGCGAGTGCCGCGTGGACCTCCTGGAGGCTGCGCACGCCGACGTCGCCGCGCCGCAGCGCCTCGATCCCCTGGACGGCCGCCGACAGGCCCTGCACCGTGGTGATGCACGGGATGCCGGAGCTCACCGCGGCGGTGCGGATCTCGTAGCCGTCCAGCCGCGGGCCGCTGTTGCCCGGCGACCCGAACGGCGTGTTGACCACCATGTCGACGTCGCCGGCGAGGATCGCCTCGACCACGTTGCCCGGTCCCTCGCTGAACTTCCCCACGACCTCGCAGGTCACCCCGTGGCGGCGCAGCACCTGCGCGGTGCCCGAGGTGGCCAGCACGCGGAAGCCGAGGTCGGCCAGCCGCTTGACCGGGAAGACCGCCGAGCGCTTGTCCCGGTTGGCCAGCGAGACGAAGACCGTGCCCTCGGTGGGCAGCGCCCCGTAGGCGGCCGCCTGCGACTTGGCGAACGCGGTGCCGAACTCCGCATCCAGGCCCATGACCTCACCGGTGGACTTCATCTCCGGCGACAGCACCGTGTCCACGCCGTGGCCCTCGACGGTCCGGAACCGGTGGAAGGGCAGGACCGCCTCCTTGACCGCGATCGGGGCGTCCTCGGGCAGGTCGGTGCCGTCACCGGTCGCCGGCAGCACCCCGGTGCTCCGCAGCTGGGCGATCGTCTCGCCCACCGCGATCCGGGCCGCGGCCTTGGCCAACTGCACCGCCGTCGCCTTGGACACGAACGGCACCGTGCGGCTGGCCCGCGGGTTGGCCTCGATGACGTAGAGGATGTCGTCCTTGATCGCGTACTGGACGTTCATCAGCCCGCGGACGCCGATGCGGGCGGCGAGCTTCTCGGTGGCCGCGCGGATCTTGAGCAGGTCCGCAGAGCCCAGCGTGATCGGCGGGAGGGCGCACGCCGAGTCGCCGGAGTGGATGCCGGCCTCCTCGATGTGCTCCATGACGCCGCCCAGGTAGAGGTCGGTGCCGTCGTAGAGCGCGTCGACGTCGATCTCGACGGCGTCCTCCAGGAACCGGTCCACCAGCACCGGGTGCGCGGTGCTGACGTCGGTGGCCTTGGCGATGTAGGCCTCGAGCGTGGCGTCGTCGTAGACGATCTCCATGCCCCGGCCACCCAGCACGTAGGACGGGCGGACCAGCACCGGGTAGCCGATACCGGAGGCGATCTCGTGCGCCTCGGCGTAGGTGGTGGCCGTGCCGTGCTTGGGGGCGAGGAGGCCGGTGTCGGCCAGCACCCGGGAGAACGCACCGCGGTGCTCGGCGTCGTCGATGGCCTCCGGCGAGGTGCCCAGCACGGGGACGCCGGCGTCCTTGAGCCGCTGCGCCAGGCCCAGCGGCGTCTGCCCGCCCAGGGTGCAGATGACCCCGGCCACCGGGCCGGCCGCGCGCTCGGCCTCGACCACCTCGAGGACGTCCTCGAAGGTGAGCGGCTCGAAGTAGAGCCGGTCGGCGGTGTCGTAGTCGGTGGAGACGGTCTCGGGGTTGCAGTTGACCATCACCGCCTCGTAGCCGGCGTCCTGCAGCGCCATGACGGCGTGCACGCAGGAGTAGTCGAACTCGATGCCCTGCCCGATCCGGTTCGGCCCCGAGCCGAGGATCAGCACCGCCGGCTTCTCGCGCGGCTGGACCTCGGTCTCCTCGTCGTAGGAGGAGTAGTGGTACGGCGTGCGGGCGGCGAACTCGGCGGCGCACGTGTCGACGGTCTTGTAGACCGGCCGCACGCCCATCCGGCGGCGCAGCGCGCGGACGCCGTCCTCACCGGCCAGCTCCGGCCGAAGGGCGGCGATCTGCCGGTCGGAGAGACCGTGCCGCTTGGCCCGGCGCAGCAGCGGCTCGGTGAGCGACGGCGCCTCGCGGACGGCCTCGCCCACCTCGCGGACCAGCGCGATCTGGTCGACGAACCACGGGTCGAAACCACTGGCCTCGGCGACCTGCTCGACCGTCGCGCCGGCGGCCAGGGCGGCCTCGGCGGTGTAGAGCCGGCCGTCGACCGGGGTGCGCAGCGCCTCCAGCAGCTCCTCGGCCGAGCGGTTGTCGGCGGTACCGGTCCAGAAGCCGGCCACCTTCGTCTCGGTGGAGCGCATCGCCTTGCCCAGGGCCTCGGCGAAGTTGCGGCCCATCGACATGACCTCGCCGACGCTCTTCATCGTCGTGGTCAGCCGCGGGTCCGCACCCGGGAACTTCTCGAAGGCGAACCGCGGGATCTTCACGACGACGTAGTCCAGCGACGGCTCGAACGACGCCGGGGTGACGCCGGTGATGTCGTTGGTGATCTCGTCGAGGGTGTAGCCGATGGCCAGCTTCGCGGCGATCTTGGCGATCGGGAAGCCGGTGGCCTTGGACGCGAGCGCGCTGGAGCGGGAGACGCGCGGGTTCATCTCGATGACGACCAGCCGGCCGTCCTTCGGGTTGACGGCGAACTGGATGTTGCAGCCACCGGTGTCCACGCCGACCTCGCGCAGCACGGCGATGCCGACGTCGCGCATCTTCTGGTACTCGACGTCGGTGAGGGTCATCGCCGGGGCGACGGTCACCGAGTCACCCGTGTGCACGCCCATCGCGTCGATGTTCTCGATCGAGCAGATGACCACCACGTTGTCGCTGCGGTCGCGCATCAGCTCGAGCTCGTACTCCTTCCAGCCCAGCACCGATTCCTCGATCAGCACGGTGTGCACCGGGGAGTCGGCCAGGCCGTGGGAGGCCATCCGGCGGAGCATCGCCTCGTCGGTGGCGAAGCCCGAGCCGAGACCGCCCATGGTGAACGACGGCCGGATGACGACCGGGTAGCCGACCTCCTCGGCGGTGGCGATCGCCTCCTCGACGGTCGAGCAGACCGTCGAGCGGGGGGCGTCGGCGCCGATGGACCGGACGATGTCCTTGAACATCTGCCGGTCCTCGCCGCGGTTGATCGCGTCGACGTCGGCGCCGATGAGCTGGACGCCGTACTTCTCCAGGACGCCGTTCTCGTAGAGGCCGATGGCGATGTTGAGCGCGGTCTGCCCGCCGAGGGTGGCCAGCAGGGCGTCGGGGCGCTCCTTGGCGATGACCTTCTCGACGAACTCCGGCGTCAGCGGCTCGATGTAGGTGGCGTCGGCGATCTCGGGGTCGGTCATGATCGTCGCCGGGTTGCTGTTCACCAGGCTGACCCGCAGCCCCTCGGCGCGCAGCACCCGGCAGGCCTGCGTGCCGGAGTAGTCGAACTCCGCGGCCTGCCCGATGAGGATCGGCCCGGAGCCGATGACCAGGACGTGCTTCAGATCGGTGCGCTTGGGCATCAGGCGTTCTCCCCGGTGGTGTGCTCGACGACCGGGGCCGGCCCGCCGGCGCGCACCTCGTGCGCCCGGGCCTCCTCCATCAGGTCGACGAAGCGCTGGAACAGTGGTGCGGCGTCGTGCGGACCGGCCGCGGACTCCGGGTGGAACTGCACGCTGAACGCGGGCACCTCCAGGCAGCGCAGGCCCTCCACGACGTCGTCGTTGAGGCCGACGTGGCTGACCTCGACCTGCCCGTAGGGCGTGTCGGTCGGCCGGTCCAGCGGGGCGTCCACGGCGAACCCGTGGTTGTGGCTGGTCACCCGCACGGTGCCGCTGACCCGGTCGAGCACCGGCTGGTTGAGGCCGCGGTGGCCGAAGCGCAGCTTGTAGGTGCCCAGGCCGAGCGCCCGGCCGAGGATCTGGTTGCCGAAGCAGATGCCGAACAGCGCGCGCCGGGCGTCGAGCACCCCGCGCACCGCGGCCACGGCGTAGTCGGCGGCGGCCGGGTCGCCCGGGCCGTTGGAGAGGAACACCCCGTCCGGGCCGGCGGCCAGCAGCTCCTCCGCCGTCGCGGTCGAGGGCAGCACGTGGGTCTCCACGCCGAGTGCGGCCAGGTGCCGCGGCGTGGCCGTCTTGATCCCGAGGTCGAGGGCGGCGATGGTGAACCGCTTCTCCCCCACCGCCGGGACGACGTAGGGCTCGGTGGTGCTCACCGTGGGCGCCAGGTCCGCGCCGGTCATGCTCTCGGCGGCGGTCACCCGCGCGAGCAGCTCCTCGACGGACAGCTCGGTGCTGATGCCGGCGCGCATGGCGCCGCGGTCGCGCAGGTGCCGGGTCAGCGCGCGGGTGTCGATGCCGCTGATGCCGACGACGCCCTGGGCGGCCAGCTCGTCGTCCAGGGTCCCGGTGGCGCGCCAGTTCGCCGGGCGGCGGGCGGGGTCGCGCACGACGAAGCCCGCGACCCACATCCGGCTGCTCTCGTCGTCCTCGCCGTTCACGCCGGTGTTGCCGATGTGGGGTGCGGTCATCGTGACGATCTGACCGGCGTAGCTGGGATCGGTCAGGGTCTCCTGGTAACCGGTCATGCCGGTGGCGAAGACGGCCTCGCCGACCGTCGTCCCGACCGCGCCGTAGGCCTCGCCGCGGAACGTGCGCCCGTCCTCGAGCACGAGCAGCGCTTCCTTCACTTGACTGCCTTTCCGTCCAGAACGGTCGGCGTTCCCTTCAGGAACGTCGCGACCACCCGGCCGGGGAGTTCCCGGCCGGCATAGGGGCTGTTGCGGCTGCGGCTGGCCAGCGCCGCGGGGTCGACCGTGGCGCGGGCCGACGGGTCGACCAGGACCAGGTTGGCCGGCTCACCGGGAGCCAGCGGGCGGCCGTGCCCGTCCACCCGGCCGATCGCGGCCGGGCGCACCGACATGCGGTCGGCGACGCCGGCCCAGTCGAGGCGGCCCGGCTCGACCATGGTCTCGATGACCACCGAGAGGGCCTGCTCCAGCCCGAGCATGCCGGGCCGGGCCTGCGCCCACTCGCTCTCCTTGTCCTCGACCGCGTGCGGGGCGTGGTCGGTGCCGACGGCGTCGATCGTGCCGTCGGCGAGCCCGGCGCGCAGCGCCTCGACGTCGGCGTCCGTGCGCAGCGGCGGGTTGACCTTGAACACCGGGTCGTAGCTCTCCGCGCAGGCGTCGGTGAGCAGCAGGTGGTGCGGGGTGACCTCGGCGGTGACCTGGACGCCGCGGGACTTCGCCCAGCGCAGGATCTCCACCGAGCCCGCCGTCGAGACGTGGCAGACGTGCAGCCGCGCGCCGACGTGCTCGGCGAGCAGGACGTCGCGGGCGATGATCGCCTCCTCGGCGGCGGCCGGCCAGCCGGTGAGCCCGAGCCGCGCGGAACGGTCGCCCTCGTGCATCTGGGCACCGACGGTGAGCCGCGGCTCCTCGGCGTGCTGGGCGACGACGCCGTCGAAGGCCTTCACGTACTCCAGCGCCCGGCGCATGAGCGCGGGGTCGCTGACGCAGTGCCCGTCGTCGGAGAAGACCCGCACGCGGGCGGCGGAGTCGGCCATCGCGCCGAGCTCGGCCAGCCGCTCGCCCTTCAGCCCGACGGTCACCGCGCCCACCGGCACGACGTCGACCAGCCCGGCTTCCTGGCCCAGCCGCCAGACCTGCTCGACCACGCCGGCGGTGTCGGCGACCGGGTCGGTGTTGGCCATGGCGTGCACCGCGGTGAAGCCGCCCAGGGCCGCGGCCCGGCTGCCGGTCTCGACGGTCTCCGCGTCCTCGCGACCCGGCTCCCGCAGGTGGGTGTGCAGGTCGACCAGGCCCGGCAGCGCGATCAGCCCGGCCGCCTCGACCACCTCGGCGCCGGTCGCGGAGAGCGAGTCGCCGATCGCGGCGATCCGGCCGTCCTTCACCAGGATGTCGGCGGGCTCGCCGCCGAGCGGGCGGGCGCCCTTGATCAGGTAGGTCGTCACTGGGGAGAGCCTCCGAGCAGCAGGTACAGGACGGCCATCCGGGTCGAGACCCCGTTGGCGACCTGCTCGACGATCGTGGAGCGGACGGAGTCGGCCACCTCGGCGGCGATCTCCATGCCGCGGTTCATGGGGCCCGGGTGCATGACGATCGCGTCGTCGGGCAGCGCGGCCATGCGCCGGGCGTCCAGGCCGTAGCGGCGGCTGTACTCGCGGGCGCTGGGGAAGTACGAGGCGTTCATCCGCTCGGCCTGCACGCGCAGCATCATCACGACGTCGCTCTTGGGCAGGACGGCGTCCAGGTCGTACCCGACCTCGGCAGGCCAGCTGCCCACGCCCACCGGCAGCAGCGTCGGCGGGGCCACCAGCGTCACCTCGGCGCCGAGGGTGTGCAGCAGGCCGACGTTGGAGCGGGCCACCCGGCTGTGCAGGACGTCGCCGACGATCGTGACGCGCACGCCGTCGAGACGGCCCAGCCGCTGCCGGATCGTGTACGCGTCCAGCAGCGCCTGCGTGGGGTGCTCGTGGGTGCCGTCGCCGGCGTTCACGACGCTGCCGCGCACCCAGTTGGCCAGCCGGTGCGGTGCGCCCGACGCCCAGTGCCGGACGACGACGGCGTCGGCGCCCATGGCCTCCAGGGTCAGCGCCGTGTCCTTGAGGCTCTCGCCCTTGGAGACGCTGCTGCCCTTCGCCGAGAAGTTGATGACGTCGGCGCTGAGCCGCTTGGCGGCGAGCTCGAAGGAGATGCGGGTGCGGGTGGAGTCCTCGTAGAAGAGGTTCACCACGGTGCGACCGCGCAGGGTGGGGAGCTTCTTCACCTCGCGGCCGGCCAGCGCCTGGTCGATCTGCGCGGCGGTGTCGAGCACCAGCGTCGCGTCGTCCCGGTCGAGGTCGGCGGCCTCCAGCAGGTGCCGCTTCACTGCGCCGCCTCCGTCCCGGTCGCCTCGGTCACGAGCACCTCGTCGACGCCGTCGACCTCCGCGAGGTGCACCTTCACCTGCTGCGAGCGCGACGTCGGCACGTTCTTGCCGACGAAGTCGGCCCTGATCGGCAGCTCCCGGTGCCCCCGGTCGACCAGCACGGCCAGCTGGACGCTGCGCGGCCGGCCGAGATCGCGCAGGGCGTCCAGGGCCGCCCGCACCGAGCGTCCGGAGAAGAGGACGTCGTCGACCAGCACCACGAGCCGGCCGTCGATGCCGGCGTCGGGCAGCACCGTGGGCTCCAGCGCCCGGACGCCGCGCAGCCGCAGGTCGTCCCGGTAGAGGGTGATGTCGGCGGTACCGACGTCGACGCCGGTCCCGGTGAAGGCCTGGATGCGCGCGGCCAGCCGGCGGGCCAGCGGGGCACCGCGGGTGGGGATACCGACCAGCACGAGGTCGGCGAGCCCGCCGTCGGCCGATGCGGGACCGCCGGTCGCCGCACGCTCGATGAGCTGGTGGGCCATGCGGTCGACGACGCGGGCGACGTCGGCGGCGGAGAGCAGGGTGCCGGGGGCGCTACCGGGAGTCGAGCTCCGGGCAGGCTCGGACGAGCGGGCCAAAGAGGCCTCCTTCCCCGCCTCACTGGACGGGTCGTTAAAGGAGTGGTCGGACCGGTGCCGACGGTACTGCACCCGGGTCCGCGGGCCGTCGGCCACCCGAGCGTGGGCTGCGTCCCGCGACTGTGCGTGGTCGAGTGCTCACCTCCCATTTCCGGCACGGGCCGCCTGTTGCGATCGGGGCTCGGCCAGTACGCTGCGTGACGACGAAGACCCATCCGAGACGACGGACAGTGAGCAGACAGCGATGAGCACCGACTACTCACGGGCCCTCGGCGCCCGGCTCCGCGCGATCCGCAACCAGCAGGGCCTGTCCCTGCAGGGTGTGGAGGACAAGTCGCACGGCCGCTGGAAGGCGGTCGTCGTGGGCTCCTACGAGCGTGGTGACCGCGCCGTCACCGTGCAGCGCCTCTCCGAGCTCGCCGTCTTCTACGGCGTCCCGGTCTCCGAGCTGTTGCCCGACCCCCGGCCGAGCTCTGCGGTGACCTCGACGAACAAGATCGTGCTGAACCTGGAGTCGCTCGGCTCGCTGCCGGCCGACGAGGCCGGCCCGCTGGCCCGGTACGCCTCGACCATCCAGGCGCAGCGGCACGACTACAACGGCAAGGTCCTCTCGATCCGTGCCGAGGACCTCAAGTCGCTGGCGATCATCTACGACATGAGCCCCGACGAGCTCACCTCGCGGCTGATCGAGTGGGGCGTCCTCTCCCCCGGCATGGAGGGGATCATCAGCGCCGGTGGCGACGACGACCTCGAGGAGGACGTCGACGAGTCCGCCTGGGGCGACCGCCGGCGCGCGCCGCGCTGACCCGGACGCACTCCGACGGGCCCCTGCCGATCCGGTGGGGGCCCGTCTGCATTTCCGGGCCCCACCCGTCTCGACACGCGCGGCGAACACTGTGCGTGCCCGTGCCCTTGTGCCAGGGTGCTTCCACCCCGGGCGCTGGTCCCGGCAGGCAGGGAGGCCCGCATGCCGGCAGTGGAGATGGTGGGGGTCACCAAGACCTACCGCCGACGGGGCGGTCAGCCGTTCCGGGCCCTGGACTCCCTCGACATGACCGTCGACACCGGCGGCGTGCACGGCCTGCTCGGCCCGAACGGCTCGGGGAAGACGACCTCGATCCGCGCGCTGCTCGGCCTCGTGCGGCCCGACGCAGGCGTGGGCCAGATCCGGCTGCTGGACCGGCCGGTGCCCGACGAGCTCCCCCAGCTGATCGGCGACGTCGGCGCGCTCGTGGAGACCCCGCTGTTCTTCCCCGCGTTCTCCGGACGGCGGAACCTGGAGCTCCTGGCCCAGACCGCCGGCGTCCCCGGCACCCGGGTCGAGGAGTGCCTGGAGCTGGTCGACCTGCGCGACCGGGCGGGCGACCGCTTCAAGGGCTACTCGCTCGGCATGAAGCAGCGGCTGGGCATCGCCGCGGCCCTGCTCAAGTCGCCCCGGCTGCTGATCCTCGACGAGCCCAGCAACGGCCTGGACCCGGCCGGCATCCGCGACATCCGCGAACTCGTCCGCCGCCTCGGCCGCGACGGCCGGACCACCGTCCTCGTCTCCTCGCACCTGCTGGCCGAGATCCAGCACGTCTGCGACTCCGTCACCATCCTGGTCCGCGGTCGCCGGATCGCCTCCGGCCCGGTGGCGTCGGTGCTCTCCCGTGCCGGCACCAACGACACGCGGGTCGCCGTCCCCGACCCGGCGACGGCGGCGGCGCTGCTGGCCGCCGCCGGCTTCTCCGTCTCCCCCTCGCCCGACGGCCAGATCCTGGTGCACGGCGCGGCCTCCCCCGGGGAGATCACCCGAGTGCTCGCCCAGCACGGCCACTACGTCGAGGAGCTGGTCCGCGTGACCCCCGACCTGGAGGAAGCGTTCCTCGCCCTCACCGGGAACCAGGCATGAGCGCGATGCTGCAGCAGCCGACCGCCCCCGGGCCGACGGCGACCGGCCGGCGGGGCAGCCTGTTCCGCGCGGAGGTGCACCGGTTCACCGCCCGGCGCTTCATCCAGGTGCTCGTCGGCCTGGCGGTCCTCGGCTGGCTCGGGGCGGTCGCCATCGGGCTGAGCACCTTCCGCGAGCCGACCGACGCCGACGTCTCCGCCGCCCGGGCCGCGATGGAGCAGGCCATCGCCGACGAGCAGATGTGGCGCGAGGAGTGCCTCACCGAGGCCGAGCGGGCCGGCGACAATCCGGAGGTGTTCTGCGGGCCGCCGCTGGACGCCTCCCAGTGGCGCGTCGAGGACTTCATCGGCGTCGAGCCCTTCGACCTCGCGTCCGCCGCGGGCGCGGGCGCGATGGCCTTCGCCGCCGGCGCCGCCGTGCTGGCCTTCCTCATCGGCGCCACCTGGATCGGCGCCGAGTGGTCGTCGCGGTCCATCGTGGCGCTGCTGTTCTGGGTGCCCAGCCGGCTCAAGGTGATGGGCACGAAGATCGGTGTCCTCGTGGCGGCGACCGCACTCCTGGGCGTCGTGGCCCAGGCCGCCTGGCTGGCCATGGGCTTCATCCTGCGCAGCTTCGTGGGCACGAGCACGCCGCTGCCGGACGACTTCTGGACGGAGCTGCTGCCGGCCCAGGGACGGTCGGTGCTGCTCACGGTGCTGGCCGGCGTCATCGGGTTCGGCCTGGCCAACCTGATCCGCAACACCGGAGCGGCGCTGGGCGTGGGCTTCGTCTACTTCGCGATCGTGGAGAACGCCCTGCGCATCTACGACATCACGCTGGAGAGGTGGCTGCTGTCCACCAACGCGGTCGCGCTCGTCTTCCCCGGGGGGATCCGGCTGTACGACTACGAGGCCATGACCGCGAACATGAGCGAGCCGCCCTACTACCTGGTCACGAACCTGCAGGGCGGCCTCGTCGTCGGCGCGTTCGCGGTGGTCATCGTCGGCGTCGGCGTGCTGCTGTTCGCCCGTCGCGACATCCACTGAGTCTTTCTCCGCGGCCAGGGAAGGCGCCGGGAGGGTGCTACTTCCTGTTCTTCGCCGTGGATCCGGGACCGGCCGAGCTCCCCGAGCTCGCGCCCGGGGCAGGGCCTTGCGGTGCCTTCGGCAGCGCCGAGACGACGGGCCCGTTGGCGGGTGGCCGCCCTTGTTCTCGAACCCCGATGTCCACACGTGGTCCCCAGGCTCGCGGCTCAGGCGACGCACCGGTCCGCCAGGTGGCCCACGGCCACCGCTTGTTCCTCCCATGCCCGATCACGCTGCCCGCGACCGTCGGAAGGAGAACGTGGGCCAGAGCGAGGAGCTCGAACGGCCAGGCCGGGATCTCCGCGCGACCCAACCGACCGGAGACGACCAGTTCTCGGTACAGCAGGAGCTCAGGCCCGGCAAGCAGAGCGTGGAAGACGGCCGATGCGGCGGCGAAGCGGATCAGACGATCCGAGACGGACTTGCACCGTAGGCCCGCCCACGCGCTCGAACGCACACGTGTAGGACGCGCCCGGCAGTACCGCCCGCAGCGTCACAGCCACTGCCTGGAACGTCGTCACACGGGTGATCGTGCCGGCGGGCCCCGACAGTTCTTCGGCCGCTCCTGGCCCTGGTGACGACGCCTCAGGCGGTCGGCACCTCGGCGGCGAGGATGCCGCCCAGGACGCCGTTGACGTAGCCCGGGGAGTCGTCGGTGGACAGCGCCTTGGCCAGCTCCACCGCCTCGTCGATGACCACGGCGTCGGGGACGTCGTCGACCCAGAGCAGCTCGTAGGTGGCCATCCGCAGGATGGCGCGGTCCACGTCGGGCAGCCGGTCCAGCGACCAGTTGGCGGCGTGCGCCTCGATCAGCTCGTCGATGCGCGCGCCGTGCTCCTCCACGCCCTCGACCAGCCGGACGGTGTGGTCGGGCACCGGGGGGTTGCCGTCGGCGACCCGCTCGCGGAGGAGCTCCAGGCGCCCACGGCTGCGGACGTCGGCCTCGTAGAGGACGTCGACTGCACGCTTGCGCGCCTTGGTGCGTGCGGCCATGAGGGGGACCGCTCTAGTTGACGCGGCCGAGGTAGCGGCCGTCGCGGGTGTCGACCTTGAGCTTCTCGCCCGTGGTGATGAACAGCGGCACCTGGATCTGCGCGCCGGTCTCCAGCGTGGCCGGCTTCGTGCCACCGGTGGAGCGGTCGCCCTGCAGGCCCGGGTCGGTGTGCTCGACGACGAGCTCCAGGGTCACCGGCAGCTCCACGTAGAGCGGGGTGCCGTCGTGCACCGCCACGATGACCTCGGTGTTCTCCAGCAGGTAGTCCGCGCCGCCGCCGACGGTCGCGGCGGGCACGTAGATCTGGTCGAACGTGTCGCCGTCCATGAAGACGAAGTCGGTGCCGTCCTTGTACAGGTAGGTCATCGACCGCTTGTCCACGTTGGCCGTCTCGACCTTCGTGCCGGCGTTGAAGGTCTTGTCCACGACCTTGCCCGACAGCACGTTCTTCAGCGTGGTGCGCACGAAGGCGCCGCCCTTGCCGGGCTTCACGTGCTGGAAGTCGGTGACGGTCCAGAGCTGGCCGTCCAGGTTGAGGACGATGCCGTTCTTCAGGTCGTTGGTGGTAGCCATCTACAGAACCAGCAATTCCTTGCTCGTGAGGGTCAACAACTCGGGCGCGTCGTCGGTGACGATCAGGGTGTCCTCGATCCGGACACCGCCGTGGCCGGGGAGGTAGACCCCCGGCTCCACGGTGACGGCCATGCCGGCGGCCAGCGTACCCGCGCCCAGCTGGCCGATGCCCGGCGCCTCGTGGATCTCCAGGCCCACGCCGTGGCCCAGCCCGTGCGTGAAGTGCTCGCCGTGGCCGGCGGCGACGATGACGTCGCGGGCCGCGGAGTCCACCGCGACGACGTCGGCGCCGACCGCCAGCGCGGCCCGGCCGGCCGCCTGCGAGGCGGCCACGAGCTCGTAGACCTCGCGCTGCCAGTCGGCCGCGTGCCCGAGGACGACGGTGCGCGTCATGTCGGAGTGGTAGCCCTCGACGGTCGCCCCGAAGTCGAGCTTCAGGAAGTCGCCGTCGCGCAGCACGGTGGCGTCGGGGCGGTGGTGCGGGATGGCCGAGTTCGCGCCGGTGGCCACGATCGTCTCGAAGGACGGCGCCTCCGCGCCGAGCGCCAGCATCCGGGCGTCGAGCTCGCGGCCGACCTCCAGCTCGGTGCGCCCGGGTCGCAGCGCGCCCTCGGCGGCGAGCTCGGCCAGCGCCTGGTCGGCGACGGCGCAGGCCCGACGCAGCGCCTCGATCTCGTCGTCGTCCTTGATCGCGCGCTGACCCTCCACGGCTCGACGCACCGACGACAGCTCGGGGACCGTGCCACCGGCCGCGGCGTCGGCCAGCACCCGCTCCAGCCCGTGCAGGCCGTCGACGGTGAGGTCGTGGGACTCGTAGCCGAGCCGCCCGCTCCCGCGCCGGACCGCCTCGCGGGCGAGGGCCGGCACGGTCGACCGGTCGACGACCAGCTCGACGTCGGGCACCTGCGTCCCGGCCTGCGTGGTGTACCGGCCGTCGGTGCCGAACAGGTCGTCCCCGTCCGCCCGCACCAGAAGCGCGCCGTTCGAGCCGGTGAAGCCGGTCAGGTAGCGGACGTTGAGCAGGTTGGTGACCAGGACCGCGTCCAGCCCGCGCTCGGCCGCGGTGGCCCGCAGCGCGTCCCGCCGCGCCGCCTCGCGCGTGGTGTCCCGGCTCACGAGACGCCTCGCAGGGTCATCCACTGCAGCGCCAGCACGTAGCCGTGCACGCCGAGCCCGACGATGGCGCCGTCGGCGACCCGGGAGACGTAGGAGTGCTGCCGGAACTCCTCGCGGCGGTGGATGTTGCTGATGTGCACCTCGATCACCGGGGCGGTCACCGCCGCCAGCGCGTCGTGCAGGACGACAGACGTGTGCGTCCAGCCTCCAGGGTTCACCACGATCGGGTTCCCGGCGTCGGTGGCCTCGTGGATCCAGCGCAGCAGCTGGCCCTCGTCGTCGGTCTGGCGCACCTGCACCTCGATGCCGAGCTCACGGGCAGCGGCCTCGACGAGCTCGACCAGCTGCTCGTACGTCGTCGTCCCGTAGATCTCCGGCTCGCGGGTGCCGAGCCGGCCGAGGTTGGCACCGTTGAGCACCTGGATCGTCACGTCGCTCCTTCGTTCACGGCTGCCCAGGCGGCGTCGAGCCAGGACTGGTCGGGGTCGGTCAGGATCGTGGGGTTGCCCAGCCCGTCGAGGACGACGAACCGCAGGGACGCGCCGCGGGCCTTCTTGTCCACCCGCATCACCTGCTGCAGCCGGGCCCAGTCGCCGGCGTACCCGGTGGGCAGGCCCATGGCGGCGACCAGGTCGCGGTGCCGGTCGACCTCGGTTCGGGTCAGCAGCCCGGCCTGCCCGGCCAGCTCGGCGGCGAAGACCAGCCCGACGGCGACGGCCTCACCGTGCCGCCAGCCGAAGTCCTCGAGGCGCTCGATGGCGTGGCCGAGGGTGTGGCCGTAGTTGAGGAACTCGCGCCGGCCGGTGTCGTAGAGGTCCTCGCCCACGGCGTCGGCCTTCACCCGCACCGCGCGCTCGATCAGCTCCTCGGTGTCGCGACGGCCGGTGGGGTCGGCGTCCAGGAGACGGAGGATCTCCGCGTCGGCCAGGAAGCCGCACTTCACGACCTCGGCCATCCCGGAGCGGAACTCGGCCTCGGGCAGGCCGGCGAGCAGGTCGGTGTCGGCGAGCACCGCCGCCGGCGGGTGGAACGCCCCCACCAGGTTCTTGCCGGCCCCGGTGTTGATGCCGGTCTTCCCGCCCACGGCGGCGTCCACCATGCCCAGCACGCTGGTGGGCACCGTCACGAACCGGATGCCGCGCGTCCAGGTGGCGGCCACGAAGCCGGCCAGGTCGGTCACCGCTCCCCCGCCGAGCCCGACGACGGCGTCGGAACGGGTGAGGCCGAGCCGGCCGAACTCCTCCCAGAGGCCTGCGGCCACCTCCGCGGTCTTGGCGGCCTCCCCGTCCGGGACGACGACGGCCTCCGCGGCGACCCCGGCGGTCTGCAGCGTCTCGACGGCGGCACCGGCCGCGGCGGCCAGCGGCGGCGCGTGGACCACCGCCACCTTCGGCGTGCCGGCGAGCACGAGCGCCAGCTCCACCTGGACGCCGGCCCCGATGGCCACCTCGTAGGGCTGCTCCCCCGCGACCGGTACACGGCGGGTCATCGGGCCTCCTCCGGCGTCAGGACGGCGAGCACCTCGGCGACGACCTCCTCCGGGAGGCGCCCGGCGGTGGGCACCCGGTGGGTGGCCACCTCGGTGTACAGGGGCGCGCGCTGTTCCAGCATGGTGCGCAGCATCGCGCGCGGGTTGACGGCGAGCAGCGGCCGGTCCCGGGACAGCCCGACCCGACGCGCGGCCGAGGCGACGTCGACGTCGAGCCACACCACGGTGCCACCGGCCCGGCCGTGCGCGACCAGCAGCTCCCGGGTGGCCGGGCTGGTCACCGCTCCGCCGCCCAGCGCCAGCACGCCGGGGTGCTCGGCGAGCGCCCGCTGGACCGCCCGCTCCTCCAGGGCGCGGAAGTGCGGCTCGCCGTGCTGGACGAAGAGGTCGGCGACCGTCGCGCCGGTCTCGGCCTCGACGTCGCGATCGGTGTCGCGGAACGGCAGGTCCTGAGCGGCGGCGACCGCGGTGCCGACCGTCGTCTTGCCCGACGCGGGCGGCCCGACCAGCACCAGTGCCGGACCGCTCACCGGTACGGCAGCGAGTCGAGGTAGGCCTGGGCGTTGCGGCGGGTCTCGGTCACCGAGTCGCCGCCGAACTTCTCCAGCACGGCGTCGGCGAGCACCAGCGCCACCATCGCCTCCATCACCACGCTGCCGCGCGGCACGGCGCAGGCGTCGCTGCGCTGGTTGATCGCGACGGCCGGCTCGCCGGTGGCGACGTCGACCGTCTGCAGCGCGCGGGGCACGGTGCTGATCGGCTTCATGGCAGCCCGGACCCGCAGCACCTCGCCGTTGGTCATGCCGCCCTCGATGCCGCCGGCCCGGTCGGTGAGCCGCTGGATGCGGGCCTGCCCGTTCCCGGTGTCCTGGCTGACGATCTCGTCGTGGGCCACCGAACCACGGCGGCGGGCGGTCTCCAGGCCGTCGCCGACCTCGACCGCCTTCACCGACTGCACGCCCATGAGCGCCGCGGCCAGCCGGGCATCGAGGCGACGGTCCCAGTGCACGTGGCTGCCCAGGCCCGGCGGCAGGCCGTGCACGACGACCTCGATGACGCCGCCGAGGGTGTCGCCGTTCTTCCGGGCGTCGTCGATCTCGGCGGTCATCCGCTCGCTGGTGGCCGGGTCGGCGCAGCGCACCGGGTCCTCGTCCAGGCGCGGGTTCTCCTCCGGGCCGGGGACAAGGCCGTCCGGTGCGACGACGGGGCCGATGCCCACCACGTGGCTGACCACCGAGACGTTGATGGACTGGCGGAGGAAGGCCTGGGCGATGGCGCCCAGCGCGACGCGCGCCGCGGTCTCCCGCGCGCTGGCCCGCTCGAGCACCGGGCGCGCGTCGTCGAAGCCGTACTTCTGCATGCCGGGCAGATCGGCGTGGCCGGGCCGCGGCCGGGTGAGCGGCGCGTTGCGCGCCTGACCGGCGAGGATCTCGGCGTCCACCGGGTCGGCGGACATGACCGTCTGCCACTTGGGCCACTCGGTGTTGCCGACCTGGACCGCGATCGGCCCGCCCTGCGTCCGCCCGTGCCGCACACCTCCGGTGAGCGTGACGACGTCCTGCTCGAAGGACATCCGGGCACCCCGGCCGTGCCCGAGCCGGCGGCGGGCCAGCTGCAGGTCGAGGTCGGAGGTCTGGACCTCGACCCCGGCGGGGAGGCCCTCGAGAATGGCGGTGAGCTGCTGGCCGTGCGACTCACCGGCGGTCAGCCAGCGCAACATGGAAGGGATTCTGCCAGTAGAAGGACCCCGGTCCCCCTCCCCCCTCGCAAGCTCGGGGTGAGCCTCTGGACCGAGGCCGTTCCATCACGGCAGCGGACCGCCGCCGCTCACCGCGAGCGCCAGGACGGCACCGGCGAGCAGCGGTGGGCCGAAGGGGACGGTGCTGCGCCAGCCCGCCCGGCGGGTGGCGACCAGCAGCACCGAGACGGCGGCGCCGATCAGCAACCCGAGGAACACCCCGGCGATCAGCGCACCCCAGCCGAACCAGCCGAGCACCAGCCCCAGGAGCGCCAGCAGCTTCACGTCGCCGTAACCCAGCGCCGCCGGTGAGATCGCCGCCGCACCCGCCGCGACCAGGTACGCCACGGCTGCCGCCGCCGCCCCGCGCAGCAGCGCCCCCCACGTCCCGAGCACCGCGGCGTCGACGAGCGCGGCCGCGGCGAACGCCACGGCGGCCGGGAGGAGGACGCGGTCGGGCAGCCGGTGCGCGGCCAGGTCCACGGCGCC
This sequence comes from Blastococcus saxobsidens, assembly GCF_010682065.1. Taxonomy (GTDB): domain Bacteria; phylum Actinomycetota; class Actinomycetes; order Mycobacteriales; family Geodermatophilaceae; genus Blastococcus; species Blastococcus saxobsidens_B. The sequence continues at coordinate 18,333 of NZ_JAAGWG010000014.1, read as the reverse complement.
GAGCAGGACGGCGGCCGCGGCCACCCAGGCGAGGCCGGCGGTGAGCGGCCGCAGACCGCCGAGCAGGGTGGCCGCGCAGAGCAGGCCGGCGGTGAGCCCGGCGACCACGGCGTCGCGGGGCGGTGACGAGCGGGCCGAAGCGTCCCGGGCGGCGAGCCGGGCGGCGACCCGCGCCGACCACGGCCCCAGCACCAGGCCGACCACCACCGCGATCCCGGCCAGCACCGGGCGGGAGACGTCCACCGTGCCGGTCAGCGACCGGCGAGCGCCGCGTCCAGCGCCGCCCGCATGGCGCCGATCGGGGCGGGGTGACCGGTCATGAGCTCGACCTGCTCGGTGGCCTGCCAGAACAGCACCTCGAGGCCGCCGATGACGGTTCCCCCGGCGGCGGTGACCCGCTCGGCCAGCGGTGTGGGCCAGGGGGCGTACAGCACGTCGAGCACCGTCTGGCCGGCCTGCCAGTCCAGTGCCGCGACGGCGGGCTGACCGCCCACCGGCACGGTGCTGACCACCACCGGCGCGGTGACCACCGCGCCGTCCAGGCTCAGCACGGTGGCCTCGACCCCGAGCACGTCCAGGACCCGGGTCACCTCGCCGGCCCGGGCGGGATCCCGCACCACGACGTCGACCTGCCGGGCACCCAGCGACGCGAGGGCGACGACCGCCGCCGTCGCCGTGCCGCCGGCACCGAGGACCGCTGCGTGCGGAGCCTCCGCCACCCCGGCCAGCTGCAGGGCCATGCCGATGCCGCCCACGTCGGTGTTCTCCGCGCGCCAGCCGCCCTCGGTGCGCACCAGGGTGTTGGCGGCCCGGAGGAGACCCGGCAACGGCTGCACGGTGTCGGCCACCGCGACCGCCGCCTGCTTGCAGGGCATCGTCACCGAGAACCCCCGCCACTCGGGACCGAGCCCGGCCAGGAGGTCGGGGAGGTCCTCCGCCCCGACGTCCAGGGCGTCGTAGGTCCACTCGGTGAGCCCCAGGGCCGAATAGGCGGCGCGGTGCAGCAGCGGGGAGAGCGAGTGGGACACCGGCCGGCCGAGGACGGCGGCCCTCATCCCTCGGGGTTCTCCCGCAGCCACTGCTGGAACAGCAGCACGTTCTGCTGGTGCTCCTCGCCGGTGCGGGCGAAGCGGGTCTCCCCGGTGTCGGGGTTGACGACGACGAAGAACCGCCAGTCGCCCTCGGCCGGGGCCAGCACCGCCTCGAGCGCGTCCTCACCGGGGTTGCTGATCGCGCCCGGGGGCAGCCCGGGGTGGAAGTAGGTGTTGTACGGCGAGGGGTTGGCCCGGTCGGCCGCCGTCGTCGTGATCCCGCCCTTGCCGTTGGCGTAGTTGACGGTCGTGTCCAGCTGCAGGGGCATGCCGTCGGAGAGCCGGTTCTCCAGGACCCGCGCCACCTTGGCCATGTCCTCGGCGCCGGCCGCCTCGGCCTGCACGATGCTCGCCTTGGTCACGACCACCAGCCGGTCCGCCTCGGGGATCTGCAGCGCATCCAGCGCCTGGACCGCCCGGGCCACCATGGCGCCGAGCATGTCGGCGGCGGTGTCGTCGGGCTCGAAGTCGTAGGTGGCGGGGAACAGGAAGCCCTCGAGCATGCCGTTGGCGTAGGCCGGCAGACCCAGCGCGGCCGGGTCGGCCGCGGCGGCCTGCAGCTCCTCCAGGGGCGTGCCGGTGTCCTCCGCGAGCCGGGCCAGCACCTGAGTCACGGTGAGCCCCTCGCGCAGCGTCACGCGGGAGACCTGCCGGGCGGCGGGGTCCAGCAGCAGCTGCAGTGCCGCCTCGCCGCTCATCTGCAGCCGCAGCGTGTACACGCCGGGCTGGATGCCGGTGGCGTCCGGGTTGGCCTTGGCGGCGCTGACGAACGGGCCGGTGGAGGCGATGACGTCGGCCCCGTCGAGGGTGGCGGCGATGTCGCTGAGCGTGTCGCCCTGGTTCACCCGGACGTCGACGCTGCCGGTGCCGCTGCCGGTGTAGTCGCGCGAGTCGGGGTCGAGCAGCGACAGCAGCTGCTGCCCGCCGAGCACGATGCCGGCGACGATGCCGCCGAGCACGAGCACGACCAGCGCCACCGCGAACGGACGACGGCGACGGCGACGCCGCTGCCGGTCGTTGCGCGGGTCGTAGGGCGCCACCGGGATCGCGTCGTCGGTCAGGGGGCCGACCGGCTCGGCGTCGTGGTCCTGCTCCTCGTGGACGGGGTGCTCCTCCGGGAGCTCCCCTGCCGGCCCGTCGGGGGCCACGGCCGGCATCGCCTCGGTCTCGGGCAGGTCGGCCGGGGCGGCAGCGTTCCGCCGCCCGCGCCGGAGTCCGCGACGGCGGGGGGTCGGCTCGTCGACGTTGGCGCCGATGACGTCGAGGCCGCCGGTCTGCTCCTCCCACGGCCGCGGGTCGGCGCCGGGGTACCGGTCGTCGGGGAAGGAGTCGTCGGGGAAGGAGTCGAGGAAGGAGTCGTCCGGGTGGGGATCGTGGCCCTGGCGGCCGGCCACGCGCGGCGTGGCGACGGTGGGGTCGTCGTCGCCGGTGGCGGCGCGCGGTCCCAGCCGGTCCCAGGCACCGGTCGGCAGCGGGGGCAGCGGCGCGGACGGGTGCTCGCGGCCGAAGCCGTGCGCGTCGGCGTCCGGCGCCCGGCCGGCGCGGGGGTGGTCCGGGTGGTCGGTGGAGCCGTAGGACCACCAGGAGGGCTCGACCAGCGGCCCGGTCCGGTCGGCTCCGGGGTCCATGGTCCCCGAGCCGGGGCGGACGCCTCCGGCGCGGTGCGGAGGCTGCACCGGGAAGCCCGGCGGGACACTGCCGCCGATGGGGGCGCCGGGAGACGTCCAGAAGGACGCGGGCACACCACCGGTTCCGTCGTCGGAGGAGTGCCTCCCCCGGCGCGGCGGCCCGCCGGGCGCGCTCACGTGGGCGCCCGCCGGCTGTCGAGATACTGCTGCAGGATGACCACGGCGGCCGCCTGGTCGATCACCGGGCGCTGACGGCGGCTGTCGATGCCGCCCTCACGGAGGTGACTGGCTGCGGTCACGGTGGAGAGCCTCTCGTCGATCATGTGGACCGGCACATCCGCTATGCGGTCGGCCAGTTCCTGAGCGTAGTTGCCCGCATCGACGGCAGAGGCGCCCGACGCACCTGACAGATGCCTCGGCTCTCCCACCACCACCTCGGTCACCTCGTGTTCCACGACGAGCGTGACGAGACGGTCCAGATCGGACCTGTCCTTCGCCCGGCGGAGCGTCTCCAGGGGGCTGGCGAGCGTGCCGGTCGGGTCCGACAGCGCCAGCCCCACCCGGACGGTGCCGACGTCGATCCCGAGCACCCGGCCGCGGGCGCGCCGCGGCGGCACCTTCAGGTGCTGCGGCCAGCCACCGCTGAGGTCGATCTCGGTCGTCTCGTGCTTGACCGGCGGGAACCCCTGGCTGAGGTCGATCTCCGTGGTCGGGTGGTGCGCCGGCTGCTCACCGGTGGACCCCGGCGTCCGCGGCCGGGCCGGTGGCACGGCCGGCAGCTCGCGGCGACGTCCGCCGACGGGACCGGTGTCCCCCGGGTTCGAGCCGAAGCCCTCGTCGGATCCGCTGTTGTCGGAGCTCCTCACGGGGCTCACCTCCCACTGGCGGCCGCAACCGCCTGCTCGCCGGCCTGCAGTGCTGCGGGGATACCCGCGGGATCGGTGCCGCCCCCCTGGGCGACGTCGGACTTGCCGCCACCGCGGCCGCCGACGGGGGCCGAGGCCGCCTTGAGGACGTCGTTGGCCGACAGCCCCTGCGCGACCGCGGCCGGGTTGAGTGCGGCCACCAGGGCCACCTTGCCACCGGACTCCGAGGCCAGCAGCACGACCGCGGCCCGGTCGGCGGCCAGCCGGCCCCGGATGTCGAGGGCGAGCGTGCGGAGGTCGCCACCACCCAGCCCCTCCGGGGCACCGGTGACGACGGCGACGCCGCCCACGTCCCGCGCAGACGCGGCGAGCTGCCCGGCCGCGGCCACGGACTGCTGCGCGCGGAGGTCGGCGAGCTCGCGGTCGAGGTCGCGCATCCGGGCGACCATGCCGCTGACCCGCTCGACGAGGCCGTCCTGGGGCGACTTGAGGATCTCGGCCAGCTGGCGGACCAGGTCGCGCTCGCGGGCCAGGTACCGGAAGCCCTCGAGGCCGACGACGGCCTCCACGCGCCGGGCACCCGAACCCACCGAGGACTCGCCGGTCAGTGCCAGGGTGCCGATCTGCGCGCTGCCGCGGACGTGCGTGCCACCGCAGAGCTCGCGCGACCAGGGGCCGCCGATCTCCACGACGCGGACCTGCTCGCCGTAGGTCTCGCCGAACAGCGCGATGGCGCCGAAGGCCTGCGCCTCCGGCAGCGTCATGTACGAGGCGGTGACCCTGTGGTCGGCGCGGACCGCCGCGTTGGCGACGTCCTCGATGTCCTTGCGCTGCTGCTGGGTGAGCGCGCCCTGCCAGGCGAAGTCCAGCCGCAGGTAGCCCGGCCGGTTGTAGGAACCGGACTGCAGCGCCTGCGGGCCGAGCACCTCGCGCAGCGCCGCGTGCACCACGTGGGTGCCCGAGTGCGCCTGGCAGGCCGACACCCGCCACTCGTGGTCCACCTCGGCGGTGAGCTCGGCGCCCTCGCGCAGCTCTCCCTCGAGCACCCGCACCTGGTGGGCGACCAGACCCTTGACCGGGCGCTGCACGTCGATGACCTCTGCGCGGCCGCCGTCCCAGGTCAGGATGCCGGCGTCGGCGATCTGACCACCGGACTCGGCGTAGAACGGCGTCCGGTCCAGGACGACGCGGGTGATCTCGCCGGGGCCGACCGGGCGCTGTGCGGCGTCGGAGTCCTCGGCGACGACCCCGAGGACGCGGGAGTCGGTGCGCAGGGTGTCGTAGGCCCGCCAGTCGGTGGGGCCGTGCTCGGCCAGCAGCCGGCGGTAGGCCAGCACGTCGACCGAGCCGGTGCGCTTGGCGCGGGCGTCGGCCCGGGCGCGGTCGCGCTGCTCCTTCATGAGGGCGCGGAAGCCCTCCTCGTCGACGGTCACGCCCTGCTCGGCGGCCATCTCGAGGGTGACGTCGATCGGGAAGCCGTAGGTGTCGTGCAGCGAGAACGCCTGCTCCCCCGACAGCTTCGGGGTGCCCGCCTTCTTCGCCTGCGTCACCGCGGTGTCGAACAGCGCCGTGCCGGAGGTGAGGGTGCGGCGGAACGCCTCCTCCTCCGCGTAGGCGACGCTGCTGATCCGCGCGAAGTCGGTCTCCAGCTCGGGGTAGCTGGCCTTCATCGCCTCCTTCGACACCGGCAGCAGCTCGGGGAGGGTCGCGTCCTCGACGCCGAGCAGCTTCATCGACCGGACGGCGCGGCGCAGCAGCCGGCGCAGGATGTAGCCGCGCCCCTCGTTGCCGGGCGTGACGCCGTCGCCGATGAGCATCAGCCCACTGCGCACGTGGTCGGCGACGACCCGCAGCCGCACGTCCGCCTCGGTGTCCTTGCCGTAGGTGACCCCGGCGAGCTCGGCGGCCCGGCGCAGCACCGGGGCGACCTCGTCGATCTCGTACATGTTGTCGACGCCCTGCAGCAGGTAGGCCACGCGCTCCAGGCCCATGCCGGTGTCGATGTTCTTCCGCGGCAGCTCGCCGAGGATCGGGAAGTCCTTGCCCTCCCCGTCCCCCCGCTCGTACTGCATGAAGACGAGGTTCCAGATCTCGAGGAACCGGTCGCCGGTGGGGTCGGCCTCGGGACCGCCGTCCGGCCCGAACTCCGGTCCGCGGTCGTAGTGGATCTCCGAGCACGGCCCGGCCGGGCCCGCCGCACCGGTGGACCAGTAGTTGTCCTCCATCCCGCGGCGCTGGATCCGCTCGGCCGGGACGTAGGCGCGCCAGGCGTCGAACGCCTCGTCGTCGTCGAGGTAGACCGTCGGCCAGATCCGCTCGGGGTCCAGGCCCAGTCCGCCGTCGGCGACCTTGCCGGTCACGAGGTCCCAGGCGAACTGGATCGCCTCGGCCTTGAAGTAGTCACCGAAGGAGAAGTTGCCGTTCATCTGGAAGAACGTGCCGTGCCGGGTGGTCTTGCCCACCTCCTCGATGTCGAGGGTGCGCACGCACTTCTGCACGCTGGTGGCCCGCGGGAACGGCGCGGGCTCGCGCCCGGTCAGGTACGGGATGAACGGCACCATGCCGGCGACGGTGAACAGCAGCGACGGGTCCGGGGAGACCAGCGAGGCACTGGGGACGACGGTGTGGCCACGCTGCTCGAAGTGCTGCAGGAAGCGGCGGCGGATCTCGGCGGTCTGCATCTCAGGTCTACTCGGTTCGACGGGACCGGGACAGGAAGGTGCGTCCCGGCCGATGGATCAGGAGTCGGCGGCGTGCGCGCCGCGGCGCAGGGCGGCGGCCTCGCCCGCGTCGGGCAGCGGCGCGTCCAGGCCCGTACCCGCGCGCAGCTCGAGCTCGCGCTCGGACATCGCCTCGCGGACGTCGGCCCCGAAGTCGCCGATGGCGTCGGCGAGGTCCCGCAGGCCCTCGGCGATGGAGGCGCCGATGCCGGCCGGGGTCATCTTCTCGGCCGCGGCCGACAGCTTCCGCACGACCAGGGCGCCGATGGTGATGCCCATGGCGAGCCAGAACAGGCGGCGCATCAGGCGGCCCGCCGAGCGGCGCGGCGCGAGCGACGCGCTTCCTTGTCGCGGCGGGCGGCGTCGGCGAGGGCCTGGCCCTCCCGCTTCTTCTTGGTGGCGCTGCGCACGCCGTAGCTGAACGCGGCGACCTTGATCAGCGGGCTGCCCAGGGTCGCGGCGACCACGCTGGTGAGGGCGGCGACGTTGCTGGAGACGTTCGCGGCGTTGCCGGTGATGTCGTCGACCCGCTCCAGGTTGCTGTTCACGTGCGCGACCGTGGTGCTGGCCTGGCCCAGGATCGGCGCGCTCTGCTCGCGCACCTGGCGGATGGTCAGGGTGGTCTCGTCGAGCGTCCGGCCGAGCTTGAGCAGCGGCACGGCCACCAGCACCACCAGCAGCACCAGGGCGCCGGCTGCGATCAGCCCGGCGATCTCTCCTACGGACACGCGTGCTCCTGTTCTCGGGGGATTCAGCGCCGGGAGCGACGTTCCGGCTTGGTCACACTAGTCGCGGCCCCCCGCCGCCGTCCGTCCCCCGCCGGGGCGTCAGCGGGTCCGGCGGATGATCGCCCGCAGCTTGGCCAGCCGCTCCCCCAGCCGCGCCTCGGCGCCGCGGCCGGTCGGCCGGTAGTAGTCCTTGCCCACCAGCGCGTCCGGCGGGTACTGCTGCGGCACGACCCCGTCGGGGTGGGAGTGCGGGTAGACGTAGCTCTTGCCGTGCCCGAGCTTCTTCGCCCCGCCGTAGTGCGCGTCTCGCAGACCGGCCGGCACCGGGCCGGCCAGCCCCGCGCGCACGTCGGCCACCGACTCCCCCATCGCGGCGGTCACGGCGTTGGACTTCGGCGCCGTGGCCAGGTGGACGACGGCCTGGGCCAGCGGGAAGTGGCCCTCGGGCATGCCGATGAAGGCGACCGCGTCGGCGGCTGCCACGGCGGTGAGCAGCGCCGTCGGGTCGGCCATGCCGATGTCCTCGCTGGCGGAGATGACCAGCCGCCGGGCGATGAAGCGCGGGTCCTCCCCCGCCTCCACCATGCGGGCCAGGTAGTGCAGGGCGGCGTCGACGTCGCTACCGCGGATGCTCTTGATCAGCGCGCTGGCGACGTCGTAGTGCATGTCGCCCTGCCGGTCGTACCGGACCGCGGCCTGCGCCACCGCCGTCTCCAGCGTGGGGAGGTCGATCTCGGTCGCGCCGACGGCCCGGGCCGCCCCGGCACCGGACTCCAGCGCGGTCAGCGACTTGCGCCCGTCACCGCCCGCGATCCGGATGAGGTGCTCCTGCGCCTCCTCCGTCAGCGTGAACTCGCCGGCCAGCCCGCGCTCGCTGGCCAGCGCCCGGCGCAGCAGCGTGCGGACGTCGTCGTCGGTGAGCGGCTGGAGCGCGAGCACCAGGCTGCGCGAGAGCAGCGGGCTGACCACGGAGAAGAACGGGTTCTCGGTGGTGGCCGCGATGAGGCTGACGATGCGGTCCTCGACCGCGCTCAGCAGGCTGTCCTGCTGGGTCTTGGAGAAGCGGTGCACCTCGTCGATGAACAGGACGGTGCGCCGGCCGGCGTAGGTGAGCTCCTGCTTCGCGCTGGAGATGACCGCCCGGACCTCCTTGACGCCGGAGTCCAGCGCCGACAGCTGCACGAACTGCCGCTTGGTGGCCAGCGAGATGACGTGCGCGAGGGTGGTCTTGCCGGTGCCGGGCGGGCCGTAGAGCACCAGCGACATCGGCTCGTCGGACTCCACCAGCCGGCGCAGCGGGGCCCGGTCGCCCAGCAGGTGCTGCTGCCCGACGACCTCCTCCAGCGAGCGCGGCCGCATGCGCACCGCCAGCGGGGCACCCGGGTCGACGGCGGCCGGGCCGTCGTCGGGCGCGTCGAACAGGGATGTCACGGGTGGGAACGCTACCCGCGGGGCACGACGTCCTTCATGCAGCAGCGACGCATCGGGAACGCGACCGTGAGCGCCATCGGACTGGGCGCGATGCCCCTGTCCACCAAGGACCCCCGGCCGCCCCAGGACGACGCGATCGCCGTGGTGCACGCGGCGCTGGACGCCGGCGTCACGCTGATCGACACCGCGGACGCCTACTCCCGCGACGAGGCGGAGTTCGGCCACAACGAGTCGCTCGTCGCCGCGGCGCTGCGCTCCTACGGCGGCGATCCGTCGTCGGTGCTGGTCGCCACCAAGGGCGGGCACACCCGGCGCGGCACCGACTGGGAGCTGGACGGGTCGCCGGCCTACCTGCGGCGGGCGTGCGAGGCGTCGCTGCGGCGGCTGTGCGTCGACGCGATCGGGCTGTACCAGTTCCACCGGCCCGACCCGGCCACGCCGTGGGAGGACTCCATGGGTGCGCTGCGGCAGTTGGCCGACGACGGGCTGGTCCGGATGGTCGGCATCTCCAACGCCGACATCGCGCAGATCGACGTCGCCCGGTCCATCGTCGGCGAGGCGCTGGTCAGCGTGCAGAACCAGTTCTCGCCGGGATGGCGCTCCTCGGCCGACGAGCTGGCGCACTGCGCGGCGCACGGGCTCGCGTTCCTGCCGTGGAGCCCCTTCGGCGGGGTGGGCGCGGCAGGCTCGCTGGACTCGACCGCGCCGGCGTTCGCCGAGGTCGCCGACGAGCTGGCCGTCTCGGTGTACCGGGTGACGCTGGCCTGGCACCTGGCGCAGAGCGACACGGTCGTCCCGATCCCGGGCGCCTCGCGGGCGACCTCGATCACCGACTCCGCCGCGGCCGCCGCGCTCGAGCTGTCCCCCGACCAGCTGGCGCGCCTGGACGGCGCGTGATCCTCCCCGGCTAGCGGCCCGGCGGAGCGGCAGCCCGTGCGCGGACCGCCGCGATGCCGGCCGCCACCACGAGGGCCGCGACCAACGGGAGCGGCCGGCCGGGTCCATCCAGCAGTGCGTCCTGGAGCACCTGCCACGGCGACGGCAGCCGACCACCCATCGGGCCGGTTCCGGTCGAGTTCACGACGGTGGGGACGAGTACCTGGAGGGACCAGGCCAGCGGCAGCGCCGTCCACGCCACCCCGACGACGAGGAGCCAGCGCGCGAGCCGGGAGACCGGTCGCAGCCCGACCGTCACCAGCGCTCCGACGAGGACGGCCACCCCGATCCACGTGGTCCAGCCCAGGTCGAACCCGGGTCCGAGCGAGCCCGGGCCGAGCACGGCGAACGCGGAGCCGGCCAACCAGGCCGGCAGCGTCCCGGCCACCACCCCGAGGGCGATCCCCGTGCCCGTGCGACCGCCCAGCGCACCGGTGCCCGCTCCCCAGCCCAGCAACGACACCAGCACCAGGGTGACCGCCATCGCCGTCCCGGACCACGGCGTGAACGGGGACGTCGCGGCCTCGTCCAGCTCGGCGAAGGCCTGCGCGAGCACGACGACGAGCCCCGCGAGGACCCCGCCGACGGTCGCGCCCGCCGCCGCCCGCCGGCGGGCCGGATCCGCCGGCCGGGCCAGCAGGCCGGCGAGCACCCCGCCGAGCAGCGCTCCCGAGACGAAGGTGGGCGGCCAGCCGAGCAACGGCAGTGCGAGCAGCCCGGGTTCGGGGCCGGTCACCCCTCCCCCGACCCGCCCCAGGCCCTCCAGCACCGCGAACATGCGCTCCAGCAGCGCCGGGAGGGAGCTGACGAACCACCACGTGAGGGCGGCGAGCGGAACGAGCAGGACGAGCAGGACCCGGTCGCCGACCCGGGCCGCCCGCTCCGGGCTCACCTCGTGGAGCGCAGCGCCGGTGCGCGTCGAGGCCGACGACCGATCTCGCGCGTCGGGCTCAGCCGACGACACCGGTCACCTCCTCCTGGCGCTCCAGCCGTAGGGGCGCCGACGGCCGGATCCGCGGGAGCACGACGGTCAGCACCGCGGCCACCGCGACCGCCGCCAGCCAGGGCGCCAGGTCCCGCTGCCCCGGCATCGACGCCAGGCCGAACACGTCCCACGCGGCGGAGAGCGAGTCCGGCAACGTGCGGGGCAGCCCGTAGCCGGGACGCAGCAACTGCTCGAGATAGCTCGCCGCCGTCAGCGCCGGGGAGACCAGCCACGCCCCGAGGACCACCACCGGCCACCACCCGAGCCGGGAGAGCGGCCGCGACCCGACGAGCAGCAGGGCCGCGACCAGCAGCGCGGCGCCGAGCCAGGGTCCGGCGTGGCCGAGCGTCGTGGCCGACCCGAAGCCGACGAGGGCGGAGACGACCGAGGAGAACCACCAGGGAGCGGCCCCGGCGAGCACTGCGAGACCCGGCACGGCGCCCGCGGGCCCGAGGACGGCGAGCGCCCCCACGCCCCAGCCGAGCGCGGACACCACGACGACGACGGCGCCGAGACCCAGGAGGACCGCGGGCTCGGTCTCGAAGTTGTCGGGCGCGTTCTCGCGCAGCGTCGTCACGGTCGCCACGAGAGCGAGCGCGACCGCCAGGACCGTGCCTCCGGCGGTCGCCGCGACCCCGAGCCCCCGCCGCGCGGTCGCCCGGCCGAGCATCCCGGCGGCCACCCCGCCCACCAGCGCCCCCAGGACGAGGTACGAGAGCATGGCGGGCACGAGCGGCAGAGCCGTCCGGGCGCCGACCGGCGTCATCCGCAGCCCGCCGAGCAGCCAGAACAGGTGGCCGCCCACCCACCAGGCCACGGCTGCCAGCGGGACGAGCGCCCACCAGGGCAGCCGCCGGGCCGCCGGGCGGGCGGGCGGATCCTCGATCACGGGCACCTCCGGTTACGGAACGTGCCGGGACACTAGCGCCCGAGGACGCTCCGCAGGGCAGCGAGGACCAGCGCCACCTTGTCGGGCGCGGCGTTGGGGCCCATCAGCCCGATCCGCCACACGGTGGCGGCGTAGGCGCCCACTCCGCCACCGATCTCCAGGCCGAACCGCTCGAGCAGCTCCGTGCGGACCGCGGCCGAGTCGACGCCGTCGGGAACCTTCACCGTGGTCAGCTCCGGCAGCCGGTGCCCCTCGGCGGCGAAGAGCTCCAGCCCCAGCTCGGACAGCCCCTCGTGCAGCAGGCGGCCGGCTTCGGCGTGCCGGGCGTGGACGGCGTCCAGCCCCTCCTCGAGGATCCGGCCGAGACCGGCGTGCAGCGACACGACCATTCCGGTCGGCGCCGTGTGGTGGTAGGTGCGCCCACCCCCGGCGGCCTCGCCCGCGTAGCCGCCGAGGAGGCCCAGGTCGAGGTACCAGCTCTGCGGCTTCTCGATCCGCCGCTCCCAGGCCCGGTCGTTGATCGTGAACGGCGCGAGGCCGGGCGCGACGCCGAGGCACTTCTGCGAGCCGGAGTAGGCGAGGTCCACGCCCCACTCGTCCAGCTCCACCGGGATGCCGCCGAGGGAGGTGACGCAGTCGGCCAGCAGCAGCGCCTCGCCCTTGCCTGCGGCCAGCGGCGCCAGGTCGGAGCGGACCCCGGTCGAGGTCTCGGCGTGCACGGCGGCGATCAGCTTGGGCGAGGGATGCGCGGCCAGGACGCGCTCGGCGTCGACCGGCTGCCCCCACTCGTGCTCGACGGCGACCACCTCGGCGCCGCAGCGTGCGGCGACGTCGGTCATCCGCCGGCCGAAGAGGCCGTTGACCGCGACGACGACGACGTCGCCGGGGCCGACGGTGTTGACGAACGCCGCCTCCATGCCCGCCGAGCCCGTGGCCGACAGCGGCAGCGTGCGCCGGTTCGCCGTCCCGAACACCTGGCGGAGCCGGTCGGAGGTCTCGTCCAGGACCCGCAGGAACTCGGGGTCCAGGTGACCCAGCAGCGGCTGGGCCAGCGCGACCTGCGCCTCGGGGTAGGGGTTCGAGGGACCGGGACCGAGCAGGGTGCGGGCACGCAGGGCCATGTCGACGGCGCTCCTACTGCTTCGTGGGGTCGGTCGGGCCGGGGGCTCCGGGCACGCCGGGCAGCGCCGGCTCCTCCAGGCCATCCTTCTCAGCAACGGCGTCGATGCCGGACTCCTTGCGCTGCGCGGCGGTGATCGGCGTCGGGGCGCCGGTCAGCGGGTCGTAGCCGGCACCGGTCTTCGGGAAGGCGATGACCTCGCGGATGGAGTCGACGCCGGCCAGCAGCGCGGTGAGCCGGTCCCAGCCCAGCGCCGCGCCGGCGTGCGGCGGCGGACCGAAGGCGAACGCCTCCAGGAAGAAGCCGAACCGCTCCCGGGCCTCCTCGCGCGACATGCCGAGGGTCTCGAACACCCGCTCCTGCAGGTCGGCATCGTGGATGCGGACCGAGCCGCTCATGACCTCGTTGCCGTTGATCACCATGTCGTAGGCGTCCGACAGCGCCGCGCCCTTGTCCTCGGCGAACCGGTCCCGCCACTCGGGGGTGGGCGAGGTGAAGGGGTGGTGCATGAACGTCCAGTCGCCGTCCTCGGTCTCCTCGAACATCGGGAAGTCGACGACGAACAGGAACGACCACGAGCCGGGTGTGATGAGCTCCAGGCGCTTGGCGATCTCGTTGCGGGCCGCGCCCAGCAGCTCCTGGGCCGAGCGGCGGGCGCCGGCGGCGAAGAAGACGCAGTCCCCGGGCTTCGCGCCCACGGCCTCGACCAGGCCCTCGCGCTCGGCGTCGGAGAGGTTCTTGGCCACCGGGCCGCCGAGGGTGCCGTCCTCGGCGATCGTCACGTAGGCCAGGCCGCGGTAGCCGCGGGACTTCGCCCAGTCCTGCCAGGCGTCGAACGCGCGCCGCGGCTGCGAGCCGCCGCCCGGCATGACGACGGCACCCACGTAGGGCGCCTGGAACACGCGGAACGGCGTCTCGGCGAAGTAGGACGTCAGCTCGGTCAGCTCGACCCCGAAGCGCAGGTCGGGCTTGTCGGAGCCGAAGCGGTCCATGGCCTCGCGGTAGGTCATCCGCGGGATCTCGGGCAGCTCGTAGGAGGCGAGCTCGCGCCACAGCGAGCGGACGACGTCCTCGGCGACGGCCAGCACGTCGTCGCGGTCGACGAAGCTCATCTCGAAGTCCAGCTGGGTGAACTCCGGCTGCCGGTCGGCGCGGAAGTCCTCGTCCCGGAAGGCGCGGGCGATCTGGTAGTAGCGCTCCAGGCCACCGATCATCAGCAGCTGCTTGAACAGCTGCGGCGACTGCGGCAACGCGTACCACTTGCCCTGCTGCAGGCGGACCGGCACGAGGAAGTCGCGGGCGCCCTCCGGCGTGGACCGGGTCAGGTTCGGGGTCTCGACCTCGGTGAACCCGTGACCGGCCATCACGTTCCGGGCGATCCGGCTGATCTCCGAGCGCAGCCGCAGGACCTTCGCCGGGCCCTGACGTCGCAGGTCGAGGTAGCGGTACTTGTAGCGGACGTCGTCCGACGCCGCCTGGTCGGTCTCGATCGGGAAGGGCAGCGGCGCGGAGGCCGAGAGCACGCGCAGCTCCGACGTCGCCACCTCGATCTCGCCGGTGGGCAGCTCGGGGTTCTCGTTGCCCTCCGGACGGCGGCGCACCTCACCGGTCACGAGCACGCAGTACTCGTTGCGCAGGTGGTGGGCCTCCTCCTCGCGGACGACGACCTGCACGTACCCGGAGGCGTCGCGCAGGTCGAGGAAGACCACCCCGCCGTGGTCGCGGCGGCGGGCCACCCAGCCGGCGAGGGTGACGGTGGTACCGGCGTCGGACGCGCGGAGCGCGCCGGCGTCGTGGGTGCGGAGCACGGGATGTTGCCTTCCGGGGTGGTGGGTGGGCGAAGAAGCAGCGGTGGGTTACCAGCGGTCGTGCACGTGGGCGCGGATGCGCTCGTCGTACAGCCGCTCGAGATCGGCGAGCTGGGAGTCCGACAGCGGCGCCATCGAGGCGGCCGCGACGTTGCCGCGCACCTGCGTGACGTTGCGGGCACCGGGGATCACGGTGGTGACGCCGGGCTGGTCGATGACCCAGCGCAGCGCGAAGGCCGCGGTCGGCACGCTGTCACCGGCGATGGCGGCGACCTCGCGGGCGGCCGAGACGCCGACGTCGAAGGGCACGCCGGCGAACGTCTCGCCGACGTCGAAGGCCTCGCCGTTGCGGTTGAAGTTGCGGTGGTCGTCGGCCGGGAAGGTCGTCGACTCGTCGTACTTGCCGGTCAGCAGCCCGCTGGCCAGCGGCACCCGGGCGAGGATGCCCACGCCCGCCCGCTGGGCGGCCGGGAGCAGCTCCTCCAGCGGCTTGCGCCGGAAGATGTTGAGGATGACCTGGATCGTGGCCACGCCCGGGTGCTGCAGCGCGGTCAGGCCCTCCTCGACGGTTTCCACCGAGACGCCGTAGGCGGCGATGGCGCCGTCGGCCACGAGTGCGTCCAGCGCGTCGTAGACCCGCTGGTCGGAGTAGACGGCCGGCGGCGGGCAGTGCAGCTGCACCAGGTCCAGCGTGTCGACGCCGAGGTTGCGGCGCGACCGGTCGATCCAGGCCCGCAGGTTCTCGGGCGTGTACTGCTCGGCGGTGAACGGGTCGGCGCGGCGGCCGGCCTTCGTGGCCACGAACGGCCGGTCGGCCCGGGGCGCGAGCGCCTTGCGGATCCGCTCCTCGCTGCGTCCGTCGCCGTAGACGTCGGCGGTGTCCAGCAGGGTGACGCCGGCGTCGAGCGCGGCGTCGAGGACGTCGGCGGCGTCGTCCTCGGTCACGTCGCCCCAGTCACCGCCGAGCTGCCAGGTGCCCAGCCCGATCACGCTGACATCGGCCCCGGTCCGTCCGAGCGGTCGCTGCTCCATGCTCATGCCTCCACGCTTTCACGAAGCCGGTCGAACAGCTCACCGACGGGGACGGCGTGCTGCTCTCCGGTGCGCATGTCCTTGAGCTGGCCGACGCCCTCGGCCAGGTCGCGGTCGCCGATGACGACGACGTGCGTGGCGCCCGACCGGTCGGCCGCCTTCATCGCGCCCTTGAGCCCGCGGTCGCCGTACACGGTGTCGGCGGCGACGCCGGCCTGGCGCAGCTGCCCCACCAGGCGGACGGCCAGCCGCTTGGCCTCCGCGCCCAGCGGGACGACGAACGCCTGGACGCCCGCCGTCGCGCCGACGTCCAGCCCCTCGGCCTGCACGGCGAGCAGGGTCCGGTCCACGCCCACGGCGTAGCCGATGCCCGAGACGTCCGGCCCGCCGAGCGCCGCGGAGAGGCCGTCGTAGCGCCCGCCGCCGCCGATCGCCGACTGTGCGCCCAGCCCGTTGTGCACGAACTCGAAGGTGGTCTTCGTGTAGTAGTCCAGCCCGCGCACCAGCTTCGGCGCCTCGGTCCAGGTCACCCCGAGGTCGGTCAGGTGCTGGCGGACGGCGTCGTAGTGCGCCCTGGTGGAGTCCGAGAGGTGGTCGACCATCAGCGGGGCGTCGTCGAGCTGCGCCTGCACCTCGGGCCGTTTGTCGTCCAAGACCCGCAGCGGGTTGATGGCCGCGCGACGCCGGGTCTCCTCGTCGAGGTCCAGCTTGTCCAGGTAGGCCACCAGCAGCTCGCGGTACTGCGGCCGGCAGGTGGCGTCGCCCAGCGAGGTGAGCAGCAGCTCGAAGTCGGTGAGCCCCAGGTCGCGGAAGCCCTGCACGCCCAGCGCCACCACCTCGGCGTCCAGCGCCGGGTCGTCGGTGCCGAGAGCCTCCATGTCCACCTGGGTGAAGTGCCGGTAGCGGCCGGCCTGCGGGCGCTCGTAGCGGAACGCCGAGCCGACGGTCCACAGCTTCACCGGCAGGGCCCCGTCGTGCAGCCGGTGCTCGATGAAGGCGCGCATCAGCCCGGCGGTGAGCTCGGGGCGCAGGGTGAGCGAGCGGCCGCCGCGGTCCTCGAAGGTGTACATCTCCTTGGTCACGACGTCGGTGGACTCGCCCACGCCGCGGGAGAAGACGGCGGTCTCCTCGAAGACCGGCGTCTCGACGTAGCCGTAACCCGCCCGGCGCAGCGGCGCGGTCAGGGTGTCGCGCACGGCGAGGAAGCGCGCCGAGTCCGGCGGCAGGGTGTCGAAGGTGCCCTTGGGGGCGGTCAGGCCGATGCTCACAGTGCTCCCCGTTCGGCTCCGGACTCGTTCCGCTCCTCGGTCGCTGGCGCTCCCTGCGATGCTCGCTCCCCCGTCGCTCTCACAGTCCACGTCCCTTGGGGGCGGAGGCCGCCTCGGCCAGGTAGGGGTTGGTCGCCCGCTCGCGGCCGATCGTCGTCGCCGGGCCGTGGCCGGGCAGCACGACCGTCTCGTCGTCCAGCTGCAGCACGACGTCGCGCAGCGAGCGGAGCATGTCGTCCCACGAGCCGCCCGGGAGGTCGACCCGGCCGACCGAGCCGGCGAACAGCACGTCCCCGGCGAGCAGCCCGGGAGCCTCGCCCAGGTCGAGGGAGAACATCACCGAGCCCTGGGTGTGCCCGGGTGCGTGCCGCACGGTCAGGTCGACACCGGCCAGCGACAGCACCTCGCCGTCGTCCAGGCTCTTCACCTCCGACGGGTCGGGCAACCGGACGCCGGTGATCAGCGGCGCGAGCTGCGGCCCGTGCCACCGCGCGGGGTCCGACAGCATCCCGGAGTCCAACGGGTGCAGGTAGGCGGGGATGTCGTAGCCGTCGCAGACGGGCAGCACCGAGAAGGTGTGGTCCAGGTGTCCGTGGGTGAGGACGACGGCGACCGGCTTCAGCCCGTCGTCGGCCAGCATCCGGGCCAGCGGCTCGACGGCGTCCATCCCGGGGTCGACGACGACGCACTCGGCCCCCGGCCCGGAGGCGACGGCGTAGCAGTTGGTGCCGAACGCGCCGGCGGGGAAGGAGCGGATGAGCACCCGTGCAGGTTACGCGGACGCACCCGGGCTCCCCGGTGCTGCCAGGGATTCCCCAGCCCCGCCACCTAGACTCCCTCCCCGACCAGCGCGGTGCGGCCCGCCCGGCACCGCCGTCGAGGCCGCCCTGTCGCGCCCGTCCGCCCGAGGAGTCCGCACCCGTGCCCACGAACAAGCAGCGCCGCGAAGCCGCGCAGCGCCACCTGCAGCGCCAGCTGGAGCGCCGCACCGATCTGGCCAAGAAGCGCCGCCGGAACCTGGGCCTGCTCCTCACCGCGCTCGCCGTCGTCGTGGTGGTCGGCGCCGCCCTGCTGATCACCGGCGTCTTCTCCGGCGACGACGAGAGCGACGACCAGGCCGCCGACCCGTCGACGCCGGCCGCTACCGAGTCCGCGGCCCGCACGACCAACCCCGACGGCACGGTCACCTGCGAGTACCTCCCCGACGAGACCGGCAACCCGAACCTCACCGACGTCGGCACCCCGCCCACCCCGGAGGCCACTCCCACCGAGGGGACCGCGACGCTGCGCATGGCCACCAACGAGGGCGACCTGACGCTGACCCTCGACCGGGCCAAGGCGCCCTGCGCGGTCGCCAGCTTCGTCTACCTGGCCGAGCAGGACTTCTACGCCGGCAGCAGCTGCCACCGGCTGGTCACCCAGGAGGCCTTCGGGCTGCTGCAGTGCGGCGACCCGACCGGCACCGGCTCCGGCGGCCCGACGTACAAGTACGCCGAGGAGGTCACGGCGGACACGACCTACCCCCGCGGCACGATCGCCATGGCCAAGACGGCGGCGCCCAACACCACGGGCAGCCAGTTCTTCCTGACCTTCACCGACGTCACGCTGCCGCCGGAGTACACGGTCGTCGGCACGATCGACGAGGCCGGCCTGGCGATCCTCGACCGCGTCGCCGAGGGCGGCATCCAGGACGTCGAGGGCCCCGGCGACGGCACGCCGAACACCACCGTGACCATCGAGGACGTGGCCGTCGTCTAGGTGTACTGACCCGCTGCGTTGTTGACGCGGTCGATGGGTGAGCGTCCGCCGATGCCCAGGTGGGGCCGGTTCA
>NZ_JAAGWG010000013.1 GCF_010682065.1 Blastococcus saxobsidens | reverse complement strand
GAAGTGGACGTTCCAGGCGTGAGCGGGGCTGCTCGTGGTCTGAAGTGGACGCGTGGTCTGAAGTGGACGTTCCAGGCCGGCTGAGTCGCGGAGTCGGTCCGGACGCGGGTGCACCATGGGTCAGCGGTCCCACCCCTTCGGGTGCCCTCGCTCATGTCGTCGGCGTGACGCGTCGATGACCTGCGAGGACGGGTCCCTCTTCGCGCTCGAAGAGGGTCGTGGCGACGAGGGTCGCTGCTAGCCTTCGCCCGCCAACGACCCCGGGAGCGCCGTACGTGGCTGAGCAGAACGTTCGCGAGCCCGCGAGCTCGCGTCCGATGCGCAGCCCCTGGGCAGTGAGCGCCATGGGCCTGGCGCTCGCCATCCCTGCCGTCGTGCTGCTGTTCTCCGTCGACTCCCCGCCGACGTCGGTCCTCGCCGTCCTGGCGGTCCTCGCCATCGGCATCGCGGCGGAGTCGGTGAACATCCACGTCGAGTTCCGGCGGCAGAGCTTCCACAGCTCGGCGAGCGAGCTCGCATTCGTCATCGCACTGCTCGAGGTGGGTGGCGTCTGGACCGCGGCGACACGGGCCACGGCCGTGGCCGTGATCTTCCTCGCCCAGCGCCTGCCCAAGGCGAAGGTCGCCTTCAACGTCGCCGTGGCGGTCATCGAGAGCGCCGTGGCCGTCGCCGTCCTGGAGCTGCTCCCGTCCGGCTCGGTCACCGACCCGGCCACCTGGGCGACCTGCCTGGTTGCCGTGGTGGCGGCGAACCTGGCCTCGGCGGCCCTGATCGCGGCCGCGATCACCGTGACCCAGGGCTATCCCGGTCGGCCCTTCTGGGTCAGCCTGTTCGTCCCCCTCGCCGTCGTCTCACCCGTCTCCGTCCTGGTCGGCCTGGCGATCCTCCTGCTGCTGGACGCGACGCTGTGGTCCTCGGTGATCATCGCCCCGCTCACCTTGGCCCTCGTCCTGCTCTACCGGCGGTTCGCCGCCGTCACGCGTGAGGACAACTCGCTGCAGCAGGTCTACGAGTTCGCCCGCCGCGTGGAGGAGGTGCGCCCCGACGAGGCCGGCACCCGCCAGATCGTGCAGGCGGTCCGCGAGCTCCTGAACGCCGAGCGGGTGGCCCTCTGGCTGCCGCCCTACCTCGACGAGGGTCCGCGCCTGGTCGTCGCCACCGAGGACGGCGCCCACTGGTACGACGGGCCGGGCGATCCCGACGATCTGCTGCGCCGCCGGGCAGTGGCCTCCGCCGCGGGCGTGGTCCACGTGGCGGCCAGCCGGGCCGACGCCGCGGAGACCGCCGCGCTCGCCCGCCGTGGGGTCTCGGACCTCCTGGGTGCGCCGGTGACCACCGCCGCCGGTGAGCCGGGGTACCTCGAGGTCTGCGACCGGCGCAGCGACCTGGTCACCTTCAGCAGCAGCGAGCGCGGCGCGCTGGACTCGATGCTCACCCACGTCAACGCCGCGATCCGCCAGCAGCAGCTGCTCACCCGGATCCGCTACGACGCCGACCACGACCGGCTCACCGGTCTGCCGAACCGGCAGCGGCTCGCCGCGGAGATCGACGCGCTCCTGTCCGACGACTCCGCCGGCGGCCGCGCCGGACTGATCCTCGCCTCGCTGGGCACCTACGCCGACGTCACCGACACGCTCGGCCACGCCGCCAGCGACGAGCTGCTGCTGGTCACCGCCGGCCTGCTGCGCGAGCACGCCCCGCCGCGGGCCCTGCTGGCGCGCATGGAGCGCGAGCAGTTCGCGGTGCTGCTGCCGGGGCTGTCCCTGGCCGCCACCGAGGAGGCCGCCCGCCGGCTCCGCGAGGCGGCCGCGACGCGGGTCCGCGTGGCCGGGCTCGACCTGGAGGTCTCGCTCACCATCGGCGTCGTGGCCGCGCCCCTGCACGGCACCGACGCCGGCGCCCTCATGCAGCGGGCCGACGTGGCACTGCTCGCCGCGGGCGCGTCCGGCGGCGTGGCCAGCTACCACCCGGTCATGGACCAGCAGAGCCTGCGCCGTCTCCAGCTGGGCACCGAGCTGGAGCAGGCCATGGCCGACGGCCAGATCGGTGTGGTCTTCCAGCCGGTCATCGACGCCAAGAGCTCCGACATCGTCTCGGTGGAGACGCTGGTCCGGTGGACGCACCCGCGCTACGGCGCCATCCCGCCGGAGGAGGTCATCAGCCTCGCCGAGCAGATCGGCCGGATCGGTGCGGTCACCGACCACGTGCTGGATCTCGCGCTGGCCCGGTGCCGCCGCTGGCTGGACCAGGGCATCGCACTGTCGGTCGCGGTCAACGTCTCGGCGCGCTCGCTCGCCGACGCCGACCTGGTGGAGCGCGTCGCCGGTGCACTCGACCGGCACGGGGTCCCGGGGGAGCTGCTGGTGCTCGAGCTGACCGAGAGCAGCGTCGTGGACGACGCCGTCCGCGAGAGCTCCGTCCTGGAGAACCTGCACGACCTGGGGCTGCGGCTGTCGATGGACGACTTCGGCACCGGCTACTCGTCGCTGTCCCAGCTGCGGCAGCTGCCCATCGACGAGGTCAAGATCGACAAGTCCTTCGTGCTCACCATGGCCACCGGCCAGGGCGAGGCCTTCATCGCGCGCTCGATCATCGAGCTGGCGCACAACCTCGGCCTCTGCGTCGTCGCCGAGGGCGTCGAGGACGAGATGACCCGCAACCAGCTGATGGCCATGGGCTGCGACAAGCTGCAGGGGTTCCTGATCAGCCGGCCGCTGCCCGAGGACCGGCTGGAGAAGTGGCTGCTCGCGCGCACGGGGGTCCGGTCGGCCGCGCCGGGCGCCACCCACCGTCGTCTGTTCGTCCGGACCTGACTGCTAGAGTCGGTCCGCACGGTTCGGAGGGGACCTGCGCCCCCGGCGCAGACCCGGTCGACACGGCCAGGTACAGTCTCCGAGGCTCCGAGCAACGCCCCTTTAGCTCAGTCGGCAGAGCGTCTCCATGGTAAGGAGAAGGTCTACGGTTCGATTCCGTAAAGGGGCTCTGGCAGTAATCTGACCGGCCGGTCCTGTCGCGAGACCGGGCCGCACGGTCGTCCCGGCGGTGTAGCTCAGCCTGGTAGAGCAAGCGGCTCATAATCGCTGTGTCACCGGTTCAAGTCCGGTCACCGCTACTCCCGACGGACCCGGAATCCCGGGTCCGTCGTCGTGTCGGCTCCCCGCCGGCACGACAGCAGGTCCCGGTTCCGGGTCCTGTCCCACAAGGCTAGGAGCACTCACGTGGCAGCCACCGACGTCCGTCCGAAGATCACCCTGGCCTGCCAGGAGTGCAAGAACCGCAACTACATCACCCGCAAGAACCGGCGGAACGACCCCGACCGGCTCGAGCTGAAGAAGTACTGCCCCCGCGAGCGCAAGCACACGCTGCACCGCGAGACCCGCTGACGGTCTGCGGCAGCCGAGCGAGGGCGGGAGCATGACGCTGGACCGGGAACTGGTCGGGCGCAGCTACCCGCCCTCTGCCGTCTACGAGGTCGCGCGGACGAAGATCGCCGAGTTCGCCACAGCGGTCGGCGCCGACGACCCGGTGCACCGCGACGCCGAGGCGGCCCGCGCCGCGGGGCACCCCGACGTCATCGCGCCGCCCACGTTCGCCATCGTGGTGAGCCTCGAGGCGGCCTTCGTCGTGCTGAGCGACCCCGACGTCGGCCTGGACTACGAGCGGGTCGTCCACGGCGAGCAGAAGTTCACCCACCACCGCCCGATCCGGGCCGGGGACCGGCTGGTCGCGACGACCACGATCGACGCCGCCCGGAGCGTGGCCGGCAACGACCTGCTGACCGCCCGCGTGGAACTCGCGACCGAGGACGGCGAGGCCGTCTGCACGGCCACGTCGATGCTCGTCGCCCGGGGTACGGCATGAGCGGCCGCCCCGAGGTCGGCACCGAGCTGCCCGAGCTCGTCGTGCGGATCACCCGCGCCGATCTGGTCCGCTACGCCGGCGCCTCCGGGGACTTCAACCCCATCCACTGGAACGAGCGGGTGGCCACCGCGGTCGGTCTGCCCGGTGTCATCGCCCACGGCATGTTCACGATGGCGCTGGCCGGGCGGGCCGTCACCGGCTGGACCGGGAACCCGTCGGCCCTGGCGGAGTTCCAGGTCCGGTTCGGCCGACCCGTCGTCGTGCCGGACGACGACGAGGGCGCCGAGCTCACCGTCCGCGGCAAGGTCGCTGCCCTGCTGGACGACGGCCGGGCGCGGGTCGACCTCACCGTCACCAGCGACGGCGAGAAGGTCCTCTCGCTGGCCCGCGCGGTGGTCCGCTTCCCGTGAGCGGGCGCCGGCCGCTGGGCGCGCTCGTCGCCGTCCTGCTGCTGGCCGGCTGCACCTCGTTCGCCGAGGGCGGCGACGGCGCCGACGAGCCCGTGGCGGCCGCGCCGACGACTCCGGCCGACCCCTCGGCCTGCCCGGCCGAGCGAACAGCCCCCGACCCGGACCGCCCCGTGCTCGACTACGACTTCCGGCTCTCCGACGACCTGCGCACGGTCACCGGCAGCGAGACGGTCGTCTTCACCCCCGACGTCCCCACCGGCGAGCTGGTGTTCCGGCTGCTGCCCAACGCGCCGGAGTCCGCACCGGCCGGTCACCGGCTGGCGGTCGACGGGGTCATCGGGGACGACGTGGAGGACGCCGGCTACGAGGACGCCGCCGGCGCGGACCCCGGCGGGCTGTACGTCGTCCGGCTGTCCGACGACCTGGGGGCAGGTGAGTCCACCGAGGTGCGGCTGGACTTCACGCTCACCGTGGGCGAGGGCGGGTTCGAGCGCTTCGGCACCGCCGAGGGCGTCACCTGGTGGGCCAGCGGCGCACCGCTGCTGGCGTGGGAGCCGGGGGTGGGCTGGGCGCGTGACCCGTTCGTCGGGCTGACCGGCGAGACCGCCACCAGCCCCGCGGCCGACACGACCGTCACCGTCTCCGCCCCCGAGGCCCTCACCGTGCTCATGACCGGCCGGCAGGCGCCGCCCTCGGAGCCGCGGGACGGCCGGCGCACCTGGCGGTCCGCGGAGCCGGTCGCCCGTGACGTCGCCGTCGCGGCGGGGGAGTTCGAGACCGCGGAGCGCGAGACGCCCGGGGGAGTACGGGTGCGCGCCGGCGCGCTGATCGACGGCGACCTCGAGCCAGCCCGGCTGCTCGACGACACGGTCGCGGCCGTCTCGGAGCTGGAGACCTTCCTCGGGCCCTTCCCGTACGAGACGCTGACGGTGGCGTTGCTGCCCGACTACGGCGGTGGCATCGAGTACCCGAGCATGATCCTGCAGGCGACGCCGAGCCGGGACGTCCTCGTCCACGAGGTCGCGCACATGTGGTTCTACGGGATGGTCGGCAACTCCCAGTTCCGCGACCCGTGGCTGGACGAGGCGTTCGCGACGTGGGCGGAGGCCGTCCCCGACCCGCCGCCGGCGCGGGTGCTCGGGTCGCTGCTCGAGTCCGACGGCGAGGTCGGCGGGGCCATGGACGAGTTCGACGGGGACGGCCCCTACGTGCGCACCGTCTACGGCAAGGGCGGCGCCGCCCTGCTGGCCGCACGCGACGCCGCCGGGGTCGACGCCTTCGACACCGCGATCCGCTGCTACGTCGACGCCACCGCCTGGTCGATCGCCACGCCCGCCGACGTCGGCGCCGCGCTCGCCGACCTGCCGGCCGCCGTCGACGTCCTCGTCCGCGCCGGCGCGCTGGACGAGGACGACGTCCCGCGATGAGGGCGCCGGGGTCGGAGCCGGCTCAGCCGGCCGAGGTCAGCAGCCGCTGCAGCCGGGAGACGCCCTCGACGAGGTCGTCGTCGCCCAGCGCGTAGGACATCCGGACGTAGCCCGGGGTGCCGAACGCCTCGCCCGGGACGACGGCCACCTCGGCCT
The DNA here is from genome assembly GCF_010682065.1 of Blastococcus saxobsidens. Lineage (GTDB taxonomy): Bacteria > Actinomycetota > Actinomycetes > Mycobacteriales > Geodermatophilaceae > Blastococcus > Blastococcus saxobsidens_B. The sequence continues at coordinate 132,351 of NZ_JAAGWG010000013.1, read as the reverse complement.
GCTCCAGGATCAGCTCGGCCAGCTCCGCGCTGGTCCCCGCGGTCCGGCCGCCGATGGGCCGGCCGAGCAGGCCCTTCACCGACGGGTAGACGTAGAACGCGCCCTGCGGCTCGGGGCAGGCGATCCCCGGGATCTCGCGGAGCATCGACACGATCGTCGTCCGACGCCGGTCGAAGGCCTCGCGCATGGTGGCGACGGCGGACAGGTCGCCGGTCAGCGCGGCGATCGCCGCCGCCTGGGACACGTTGGCGACGTTGGACGTCGCGTGCGACTGGAGGTTCGTCGCCGCCTTCACCACGTCGGCCGGGCCGGCGATCCAGCCCACACGCCAGCCGGTCATGGCGTAGGTCTTGGCCACGCCGTTCACCACGACGCAGCGGTCGGCCAGCTCGGGTACCAGCACCGGCATCGAGGGCGCGGTGGCCCCGGCGTAGGTGAGGTGCTCGTAGATCTCGTCGGTCAGCACCCACAGGCCGGCCTCGAGCGCCCAGCGGCCGATCTCCTCGACCTGTTCGGCCGGGTAGACCGCACCGGTCGGGTTGGACGGGGAGCAGAAGAGCAGCGCCTTGGTGCGCGGGGTGCGCGCGGCCTCCAGCTGGGCGGCGGAGACCAGGTAACCGCTCTGCTCGTCCGCGACCACGGGCACCGGCACGCCACCGGCCAGCCGGATGGCCTCGGGGTAGGTGGTCCAGTACGGCGCGGGCAGGAGGACCTCGTCGCCCGGGTCGAGCATCGTCGCGAACGCCTCGTAGACGGCCTGCTTGCCGCCGTTGGTCACCAGCACCTGCGCGGGGGTGAGGTGCAGCCCGGAGTCACGGGCCGTCTTGGCGACGATGGCCTCCTTGAGCGCGGGCAGGCCCCCGGCCGGGGTGTACCGGTGCATGGCCGGCGTGCGGGCGGCGGTGATCGCCGCCTCGACGATGTAGTCCGGGGTCGGGAAGTCCGGCTCACCGGCACCGAAGCCGATGACCGGCTTGCCGGCCGCCTTGAGCGCCTTCGCCTTGGCATCCACGGCGAGGGTCGCGGACTCGGCGATGGCGCCGATGCGACGGGAGATGCGGCGCTGGGCGGCCGGCAGCTCGGTGGACGGGGCGGCGGACTCCTGGGGGGAGGCGGCGGTCATGGGGCCATCGTGTCAAAGTCGCCGGTGGACGGCGACGGAGCAGGGTGCGGACCGCCGTCGCGACGATCCCCGCTCCGCCGCCGCCACCGCCGGGACGACCGTGCCGGGGCCGCGTGAGGACCGGCCGGTCCGCTCCCGCCCCGGGACGTTGGCTGACGGGCGCGGGCGTCCCGTACACTTGCAACCCTGGGGCAGTTGACCCCGCCACCGGCGTGCCCCGGATCTTCTCCGAGGTCGGGCGCGCCCACGGCGAGCCGGCTGTCCCGGGGCCCCACCCAGGGCACAGGGGTGTAGCTCAATTGGCAGAGCAGCGGTCTCCAAAACCGCAGGCTGCAGGTTCAAGTCCTGTCACCCCTGCCCGTGCCGCCGGTCCGCCGGCGACGAGCACGTCCGCAGCACCGCACCACAGCAGGCATCAGCACCACCGACCGACGGCCCTCGCGGGAGAGGCCACCACGACGAGGCGAGCGAGGCGCAGTGAGCGACGAGAAGCCGGGCCGCGAGGACGACGCGCGCGCCGCCTCCGACGCAGAGCTCACCGACGAGCAGCTCGACCGTGAGGCGCCCGGCGTCGACGACGCCGGTGCACTCGAGGCGGCCGAGGACGAACTGGCCGGCGAGGCGCAGGCCGACGAGGACAAGGTCGTGGCCGGCCGGACGGGTGCCCAGCGCGGCCGCCGTGGCCGGATCACCGCTGACGACGACGACGCCGACGACGACGAGGTCGCCCCCCGCACCCGGCGGGCCGCGCGCGCGGCGTCCGAGCCGGCCCGCGAGGGCTCCGGGACGCGTTCCCGCGCCGCTGCCGAGCGCGCCCGCGCCGAGGAGATGCGGCCCCGCCGCTCGCTCGCGCGCTTCCTGCGCGAGGTCGTCGCCGAGCTGCGCAAGGTCATCTGGCCAGGCCGGCGGGAGCTCATCACCTACACCACCGTGGTCATCGTCTTCGTGGCCTTCATGGTCGCGCTGGTGGCCGGGCTCGACCTGCTCTTCTCCCAGGGCGTGATCGCCGTCTTCGGCTGACCTGTCGTCCCGCGCCGCACCGCCCCCTGACAAGGAAGAGACCTCTGTGACAGACCCCCGTGAGCCCTTCGAGACCGACAGCGCGGTCGAAGGCATCGACCTGGACGACGCCCGCTTCGACGAGCGCGGCACCGCCGACGTCGAGACCGGAGCCGGCGAGACCGGCGCCGCCGAGGGCTCCAGCGACACCACCGACCTGGCGATCGACGACGACGCCGAGCTCGCCCCCGGCGACGAGGTCGCGGACGCGACGCCCGAAATCGAGACCGGCGACCCCGACACCATGGCCAGCGACCCGCTCGCCGAGCCGGACACGTCCTCCGACCTGCCCGTCGTGGAGGAGGACGAGGACCCGGCCGAGGCGATGAAGAAGGCGCTGCGGATCGCCCCGGGCGACTGGTACGTCGTCCACTCCTACGCGGGCTACGAGAACAAGGTGAAGACCAACCTCGAGGCGCGCATCCAGTCCCTGGACGTGGAGGACTACATCTACCAGATCGAGGTGCCCACCGAGGAGGTCACCGAGATCAAGAACGGCAAGCGCTCGCAGGTCAACCGCAAGGTGCTGCCGGGCTACCTGCTGGTCCGGATGGAGCTCAACGACGAGTCCTGGGGCGCGGTCCGCAACACCCCCGGCGTCACCGGCTTCGTCGGCGCCACCTCCAAGCCCTCGCCGCTCACCCTGGACGAGGTCGTGAAGATCCTCGTCCCCGCCACCGCCCCGCAGGCCCCGCGGGCGACCGAGGCCGCCGCCGCCACCGGCGGAGCCGCGGCCGCGCCGGCCGCTGTCGTGGACTTCGAGGTCGGCGAGTCGGTCACCGTCATGGACGGCCCCTTCGCCACGCTGCCCGCCACCATCAACGAGATCAACGCCGAGCAGCAGAAGCTGCAGGTGCTGGTCTCCATCTTCGGCCGCGAGACGCCCGTCGAGCTGTCGTTCAACCAGGTCAGCAAGATCTGAGCGCTCGACGGCGTTCCGAGCACCAGCTGATCGACCAGAGATAGAAGGAAGTCATGCCCCCCAGGAAGCGGTTGACCGCGGTCATCAAGCTCCAGATCAAGGCCGGTGCGGCCACCCCCGCGCCGCCCGTGGGTCCGGCGCTCGGCCAGCACGGCGTCAACATCATGGAGTTCTGCAAGGCGTACAACGCCGCGACCGAGTCGCAGCGCGGCGACGTCGTCCCGGTGGAGATCTCGGTCTTCGAGGACCGGTCCTTCACCTTCATCACCAAGACCCCGCCGGCCGCGCGCATGCTGCTCAAGGCCGCCGGAGCCGAGAAGGGCTCGGGCGAGCCGCACAAGACCAAGGTCGCCACGGTCACCCGTGAGCAGGTCCGCGCGATCGCCACCACCAAGATGGCCGATCTCAACGCCAACGACCTGGACCAGGCCGAGAAGATCATCGCCGGCACCGCCCGGTCGATGGGCATCACCGTCCAGGGCTGATCGGCTCCGCACCACCCTGCATCTGTGGGAGGGCCACGCCTGGCCCGCGAACCACACGAATCCCCGGCCCGTCCGGGGGAGAGGAACCACCATGGCGAAGCACGGCAAGAAGTTCCGCGCCGCGGCCGACAAGGTCGACCGGGACAACCTGTACAGCCCGCTCCAGGCCGCCGGTCTGGCGAAGCAGACGTCGACGACGGCCTACGACGCGACCGTCGAGGTCGCCATGCGCCTGGGCGTCGACCCGCGCAAGGCCGACCAGATGGTCCGCGGCACCGTCAACCTGCCGCACGGCACCGGCAAGACCGCCCGCGTCATCGTCTTCGCGACCGGTGACAAGGCCGCCGAGGCCGAGGCCGCCGGCGCCGACGTCGTGGGCTCCGACGACCTGATCGAGCGCATCCAGGGCGGCTTCCTGGACTTCGACGCCGCGATCGCGACGCCGGACCAGATGGCCAAGGTCGGCCGGATCGCCCGCATCCTCGGCCCCCGTGGCCTGATGCCGAACCCGAAGACCGGCACCGTGACGCCCGACGTCACCAAGGCGGTCAACGACATCAAGGGCGGAAAGATCAACTTCCGCGTCGACAAGCAGGCCAACCTGCACCTGGTGATCGGCAAGACGTCGTTCGACGAGGCCAAGCTGGTGGAGAACTACGCCGCTGCCCTCGACGAGGTGCTCCGGGCCAAGCCGTCGTCGGCCAAGGGTCGCTACGTCAAGAAGGTCACGATCTCCACGACCATGGGCCCCGGCATCCCGGTCGACCCGAACCGCACCCGCAACCTGACGGTGGACGAGCCCGCCTGACGAAGGACCACCCTTCCCCCCACGCCTCGCATGCTCGGCGCGGGCCCCTGAAGGGTGGCCGTTCCAGCGCCTCGCCGGGGCCCCGCGACGCACTGCGTCGCGGGGCCCCGGTGCGTTCCGGTGGGCCTGCCTGCCGGCGACGTGTCGACATGGCGTACCCTTGCGTCGTTCCCCCCAAGACCGTTGGTCGTCGCACGTCCGCGTGCGATCGAAGGTCCCGGAGTTCCGGGCGACCCGCGCAGGAGGACGGTTCGAACGGCAGGCCTCCGCGCCTGTCTCTCGCCCCGTGCGCCTGCGCCGGGGCGTTCTCCGTCTCCGGGGCCGCCACCGATCGCCCGCGTTCGCGCGATGGCCAGTGGTCGCCCGACAGACGAGAGGAGGCCCATGCCCACGCAGGCGAAGGCCGCGGTGATCGACGAGATCACCGAGCGGTTCCAGAACTCGAGTGCGGCGGTGCTCACCGAGTACCGCGGGCTGACCGTGGCGCAGCTGACCCAGCTGCGCCGTTCCCTCGGTGAGGGCAGCAGCTACGCCGTCGTCAAGAACACCCTGACGAAGCGGGCGGCGGACTCGGTCGGTTTCTCCGACCTCGCCCCGCTGCTCACCGGCCCCACCGCGATCGCCTTCATCGAGGGCGACCCGGTGAACGCCGCCAAGGCCATCCGTGACTTCGCGAAGGCCAACCCGCTGCTCGTCGTCAAGGGCGGCGTGGTCGAGGGCCGCACGGTCGACGCCGCCGAGGTCACCCGCCTCGCCGACGTCGAGAGCCGTGAGGTCCTCCTGGCCAAGCTGGCCGGCGCCATGAAGGGCAACCTGACCAAGGCTGCCGGGCTGTTCCAGGCCCCGCTGTCCCAGGTCGCCCGGCTGGCCGCCGCGCTGCAGGAGAAGAAGGCCGCCGACGCTCCGGCTGCCGAGGCTCCTGCCGCCGAGACCGCTGCTGCTGACACCACCCCCGACACCACCGACTCGCCGGCCGCCGACGCGGCCAGCGACGACTGATCCCAGAAGGAGACACCATGGCCAAGCTTTCCAGCGCCGAGCTGCTCGACGCGTTCAAGGAGATGACCCTCCTCGAGCTGTCCGACTTCGTGAAGCAGTTTGAGGAGACCTTCGAGGTCACCGCTGCTGCTCCCGTCGCCGTCGCGGCCGCCCCGGCCGCCGGTGGCGGCGACGGTGGCGCTGCCGCCGCCGAGGAGCAGGACGAGTTCGACGTCATCCTCGAGGGTGCCGGCGACAAGAAGATCCAGGTCATCAAGGAGGTGCGTGCCCTCACCTCGCTCGGCCTCAAGGAGGCCAAGGACCTGGTCGACAACGCGCCGAAGCCGATCCTGGAGAAGGTCGCCAAGGACGCCGCCGAGAAGGCCAAGGCCGCTCTCGAGGGCGCCGGCGCCACCGTCACCGTCAAGTGACCCCCTCCCCGGTCTGACCGGGGAAGCACCACCCCAGCACAGGGGCCGTCCTCCGAACGGAGGACGGCCCCTGTCGCATGTCCGGGTTCATTTCGCCGCCAGGACGTAACCCGGGTCACGCCTACTGCGTGACACACGTAACCTGTCGCCCACAGGTTCGTTACTGACCAGTAGTGGTGCGGGCCCGCGTCTGCTCCGGATGCGGAGACGGCGTGGTTGCCGCACACTGCCGGGGCCCGTCAGCGCGGCGGGGCGGGGACCGGCAGCGCAGCCGGAGCGGGAGGCAGGGGACACGTGGGCGTCGCAGTCGAGGTCTCGGGGCTGACCAAGTCGTTCGGGAGCCAGAACATCTGGAGCGACGTCACGCTGACGTTGCCCCCGGGGGAGATCTCGGTCCTGCTCGGCCCCTCGGGCACCGGCAAGTCGGTCTTCCTGAAGTCGCTGGTCGGTCTCCTGAAGCCCGAGAAGGGCTCCATCGTCATCAGCGACACCGACATCGTCACCTGCGGCGAGCACAAGCTCTACGAGATCCGGAAGCTGTTCGGGGTCCTCTTCCAGGACGGCGCGCTCTTCGGGTCGATGAACCTGTTCGACAACATCGCCTTCCCGCTGCGCGAGCACACGACGAAGAGCGAGTCCGAGGTCAAGTCGATCGTCCTCGAGAAGATGGACATGGTCGGGCTCCAGGGCGCGGAGGGGAAGCTCCCCGGCGAGATCTCCGGCGGTATGCGCAAGCGCGCCGGCCTGGCCCGCGCTCTCGTCCTCGACCCCGAGATCATCCTGTTCGACGAGCCCGACTCGGGTCTGGACCCGGTCCGCGTGGCCTACCTGAACCAGCTGATCGTCGACCTCAACGCGCAGATCGACGCCACCTTCCTCATCGTCACCCACGACATCGGCACCGCCCGCACCGTGCCGGACAACCTCGGCCTGCTCTTCCGCCGCAACCTGGTCATGTTCGGCCCGCGCGAGCAGCTGCTCACCTCCCAGGAGCCCGTCGTCCGGCAGTTCCTGAACGGCCGTCGCGAGGGCCCGATCGGCATGAGCGAGGAGAAGGACGTCGCCCAGGTGGAGGCCGAGATAGCCGCCCTGGAGGCGCGTGGCGGGGACTCGCACAACGGGGTGGGTCCCAAGGGCGCCTCCGGTGGCGAGGCGGTCCCGCCGCAGCTGACGCCGACCGAGGGCCTGCCCGAGCGCAGGGGCGAGCGACGCCGGCAGGAGCGGGTCGCGCGGATGCTGCACGAGTTCGACGAGACGACCCAGGCCGCCATCCGCAAGTCGCTGCCCGAGCACCTGCTCGCCCAGAGCGACGCCGGCGCCTTCCAGCCGACCCGTGGTGCCGGCGGGCGGCACTGGGCCCCCGAGCCCGACGCCACCCCGATGGGCTCCACCGCCACCGCCGTCCTGCCACGGCAGGACGGTGAGGGATGACGGCGACCGACAAGCCGAAGGCCCCGGGCCTGCTGGACGGGAAGTTCTCGCCCACCCGGCCGCTCGCAGTCAGCGGGAACCTCTTCGCCTTCGCGCTCGACGTCATCCGCGCCCTGCCCAAGCGCCCCTTCCAGATCCGCGAGTTCATCCAGCAGACCTGGTTCGTCGCGAGCGTCACCATCCTGCCGACGGCGCTGGTCGCGATCCCGTTCGGCGCGATCATCGCCCTGCAGCTGGGCTCCCTCACCCGTCAGCTCGGCGCCCAGTCCTTCACCGGTGCCGCCTCGGTCCTCGCCGTCCTCCGCGAGGCCAGCCCGATCGTGACCGCGCTGCTGATCGCCGGTGCCGGCGGATCGGCGATCTGCGCCGACCTCGGCGCCCGCAAGATCCGGGACGAGATCGACGCGATGGAGGTCCTGGGCATCAGCCCGATCCAGCGCCTCGTGGTGCCACGGGTGCTGGCCGCGATGCTGGTGGCCGTCCTCCTCAACGGCCTGGTCAGCGTCGTCGGCACCGCGGGCGGCTACTTCTTCAACGTCGTCCTCCAGGGCGGCACGCCGGGGGCCTACCTGGCCTCCTTCAGCGCCCTGGCGCAGATCGAGGACTTCTGGGCGTCGGAGACCAAGGCGCTGATATTCGGGCTCATCGCCGGGATCGTGGCGTCGTACAAGGGGCTCAACGCCGGAGGTGGGCCCAAGGGCGTCGGTGACGCGGTGAACCAGTCCGTCGTCATCACGTTCATCCTGCTGTTCGCCGTGAACCTCGTGCTCACCGCGATCTACTTCCAGCTCGTCCCGCCGAAGGGGCAGTGATGGCCCTTCTCTCACCCACCGACCGGGTCAAGCTCGGCCTGCGCCGCCTCAAGCGCGTCGGCAAGAAGCCGCTGGACACCCTGGACGACCTCGGCGACCAGCTCGGGTTCTACGGCCGGGCCCTGGCCTGGACCCCGCGGACGCTCAAGCGCTACAAGCGGGAGACCTTCCGGCTGCTGGCCGAGGTGACGTTCGGGACCGGCGCACTGGCGGTCATCGGCGGCACGGTCGGCGTGATCGCGGCGCTGTCCTTCTTCACCGGGTCCGCGGTCGGACTCCAGGGCTACGCCGCCCTCGACCAGCTGGGCACCGCGGCCTTCACCGGCTTCCTCTCGGCCTACTTCAACACCCGCGAGATCGCCCCGCTGGTCGCGGGCGTCGCGCTCTCGGCGACGGTCGGCTGCGGGTTCACCGCGCAGATCGGCGCGATGCGGATCAACGAGGAGATCGACGCCCTCGAGGTCATGGGCGTGCCCTCGCTGCCGTTCCTGGTGACCACCCGCATCGTCGCCGGCTTCATCGCCGTCATCCCGCTCTACGTGCTGGGCCTGCTCACCAGCTACTTCGCCACCCGCCTCATCGTCACGCAGGCCTACGGGCAGTCGACGGGCACCTACGACCACTACTTCAACCTGTTCCTGCCGCCGGAGGACGTGCTGTGGTCCTTCCTCAAGGTCCTGGTCTTCGCCGTGGTGGTCATCCTGACCCACTGCTACTACGGCTACCGGGCCAGCGGCGGGCCCTCGGGGGTGGGCATGGCGGTCGGCCGGGCCGTGCGCTTCTCCATCGTGGCGATCAACGTCATCGACCTGTTCCTGTCCCTGGCCATCTGGGGATCGACCACGACAGTCCGGATCGCGGGGTGATCGAACGATGAGCAAGAAGATCCGCATCCGGATCCAGGGCCTGGCGTTCCTCGTCGTCCTGGCCCTGCTGCTCGGGCTCTCGGTGGCCACGTACCAGAAGGCGTTCGCCGACGTCGCTCGCGTGACGCTGGAGGCCGACACCGCGGGCAACCAGCTGCAGGAGGCCTCCGACGTCAAGATCCGCGGCGTCATCGTGGGGGAGGTGCGCGAGGTCGAGGCGAGCGCCGACGGTGCGCGCATCGAGCTGGCGATCGACCCCGAGCACCTCGACCAGATCCCGGCCGACGTCAGCGCGCGGCTGCTGCCCAAGACGCTGTTCGGCGAGCGCTTCGTCTCCCTCGAGATGCCGGACCAGCCGAGCTCGGCCCGTCTCGCCGACGGCGACGTCATCGGCCAGGACCGCAGCAGCAACGCGATCGAGCTGCAGCGCGTCATCGACGACACCCTGCCGCTGCTCCAGGCGGTCCAGCCCCAGGACCTCGCCTACACCCTGGGCGCGGTGGCCGACGCGCTGCGCGGCCGCGGCGACGGGCTGGGCGCCAACCTGGCCGCGACCGGCGAGTACATCGGCGAGCTCAACACCGTGCTGCCGGAGCTGCAGGCCGACATCTCGGGGCTGGCCGACTTCGCCGAGACCTACGAGGGCGCGGCCGACGACCTGCTCGCGGTGCTGGACAACCTGGCGGTCACCAACACCACGGTGGTCGACCAGGCCGAGCAGCTGCGCCGCACGTTCACGGTGGGCACGAGCTCGTCGAACGTGGCGGCCGGCTTCCTGGAGACCAACGAGCGGAACATCATCTCGCTGGCGGAGACGTCGCGGCCCGTGCTCGGCCTGCTCGCGGAGTACTCGCCGATCTACCCGTGCCTGCTCGACGGCCTGGCCCGCTCCGTGCCGCGGATCGGCGAGACCTTCGGCGCCGACGGTGACCCGGCCCTGAACCTGAACATCCAGATCGTGCTGCCCCCGCGCAACGGCTACCAGCCGGGCGACCAGCCCGTCTACCAGGACACCTCGGCGCCGGACTGCCGCGGCCTGGACGACATCGACGCCGAGATCGCGCAGGCGGCGGCGGGGGAGTTCTACTGCCCCTACCCGCCCAACGACGGCGTCGAGTCCCCGGAGAGCGCGCAGCGGCCGGAGCCGGCCTGCTACGAGGGCGGGGCGGATGACTCGGGAGAGCGGCCGCCGTGGCTGCCGAGCGGGGGCAACTCCCTGCCCGACAACCTGGCCGGGTCCCTGGCCGAGCTGGACTTCGTGCGCGGGCTGGTCGCCTACCAGCGGGGAGCCGAGCCCGATGAGGTCTCCGACCTGTCCGCCTCGACCCTGGCGCCCATCCTCCGGGGGAAGAGCGTGATGATCCGATGACGGGGCAGTTGCGGGGCATGGCCGGCCCGCTGGTCAAGCTGGTGGTCTTCGCCCTCGTGACCGTGATGGCGGCCTACGTGCTGATCACCACGATCACGAACGCGGGGTACGGCGAGCAGCTCACCTACCGCGCCCAGTTCACCGACGTGGCCGGCCTCGTCGAGGGCGACGAGGTGCGCATCGCCGGCGTCCGGGTCGGTCAGGTCACCACCATCGCGGTGGCCGAGCAGTCCGACCGCAACGCGCGCCCGGTGGCCGAGGTGGGGCTGGAGGTGGCCGCCGACGTCCCGCTCCCCGCGGGCGTGCAGGCCACCATCCGCTACCGCAACCTCGTGGGGCAGCGCTACGTCGCGCTCACCGAGGGGGACGGCTCCTCCGGCGAGATGCTGGAGGAGGACGCGGTCATCCCGCTGGCGCAGACGACCGAGGCGCTGGACCTGACCACCCTGTTCGGCGGCTTCCAGCCGCTGCTCCAGGCGCTGTCGCCGGCGGACGTGAACCGGGTGTCCTTCGAGATCATCCAGGTGTTCCAGGGCGAGGGCGGCACCGTGGAGAGCCTGCTGGCCCACGTCGGCTCGCTGACCGACTCGCTCGCCGACAAGGACGCGGTCATCGGCAGCGTCATCGACAACCTGACCACGGTCATGAGCACCGTGGCCGCGCGCGACCAGCAGCTGTCGGACCTCGTCGTCAGCCTGCAGCAGTTCGTCACCGGCCTGGCCGGCGACCGGGAGGCGATCTTCGACTCCCTGCAGACGATCGACGAGCTGGCCGTGGCCACCAGCGGTTTCCTCGAGGACGTCCGGCCCCCGCTGGCGGCCGACATCCGGGCCGTCGAGGACCTGTCCCGCAACGTCGCCGACTCCGGTGACCTGGTCGAGGAGTTCCTGCAGCTGGCGCCGACCAAGCTCGACCTGACCACCCGGACGGCGATCAACGGCAGCTGGTTCAACTTCTTCCTGTGCCGGGCCGGTGGCACGGTCACGCTGCCGGTGCCCGGGACGTCCACGCCGCTGAACCCGCAGGGGACGACGATCGCCCAGGAGTTCGACTTCGACAGCCAGGCGGAGGGGTGCGGGTGATGGCACGCCGGTCCAAGAACTTCCGCGACAAGAACCCGGTCGTCATCGGGGCGGTCAGCCTCACGGTGATCGCCGCGCTCATCTTCCTGGCGTTCAACGCGCAGTCCCTGCCGCTGATCGGTGGCGGGACGGTGTACCAGGCCCAGTTCTCCGAGGCGGCCGGCCTGCAGGCCGACGACCCGGTCCGGGTGGCCGGGGTGAAGGTCGGCAGCGTGGAGAGCCTGTCCCTGGAGGACGGCGCGGTCACCGTCGAGTTCCGGGTCAAGGACACCTTCGTGGGTGACCGCTCGGAGGCCGCCATCAAGATCGAGACGGTCCTGGGGTCCAAGTACGTGGCGCTGGTGCCGCGCGGCAGTGGTGAGCTGGACCCCGAGGAGCGCATCCCGCTGGAGCGGACCGCCTCGCCCTACGACGTCGTCGAGGCCTTCGCCGACCTGTCCACGACCGTGCAGGACATCGACACCGCGCAGCTCGCCAGCTCCTTCGAGGTGCTGGCGGAGACCTTCGCCGACACCCCCGAGGAGGTGCGCACGTCGCTGGAGGGGCTGGCCCGGTTGTCCGACACCATCGCCTCCCGCGACGCGCAGCTGCGGGAGCTGCTCGGCGCGACGAAGAAGGTCACCCAGGTGCTGGCCGACCGCAACGGCGAGTTCACCCAGCTCATCCTGGACTCCAACGTGCTGCTCACCGAGGTGCAGGAGCGCCGGGCGCTGATCGACTCGATCCTGACCAACACCCAGGAGCTGTCCCGGCAGCTGTCGGGTCTGGTCGCGGACAACCGCGAGGCGCTCACCCCGGCGCTGCAGCAGCTGTCCCGGGTCACCGACATCCTGTCCCGCAACCGCGCGGCGCTCGCGCAGACGGTCAACGAGCTGGCGCCGTTCGTGCGGGTCTTCACCAACACGCTCGGCAACGGCCGGTGGTTCGACAGCTTCGTCAACGACCTGCTGCCGACCGTCGTCGGCGCGGCCATCTGCACCGCGGTCGACACCCCGGTCACCGGTTGCACCCCGGGAGGTCAGTGATGAGCGGCACGCTGCAGCGCGCGGTCGCGCTCGGGGCGGCCCTGGTGCTGCTCGCCGCGCTCGGCTGGACGATCCTCCGGCCGGCGGGGCAGTACCGGGTGACGGCGTACTTCACCGAGACCGTGGGTCTCTACCCGGGCTCGGACGTGCGGGTCCTGGGCATCGCCATCGGCACGATCGACGACGTCGTGCCGCTCGGTGACAAGGTGCGCGTCGAGATGAGCCTGAACGAGGACTACGACGTCCCCGCCGAGGCGGACGCCATCGTCCTCGCGCCGTCGCTGGTCTCCGACCGGTACGTGCAGCTCTCGCCGGTGTACGACGGCGGCCCCACGATGGAGGACGGGGCGGAGATCCCGCTGGACCGCACCGCCATCCCGGTGGAGCTGGACGCCGTCTACGGCGCGCTGGACGAGCTCTCGGCCGCACTCGGGCCGGACGGCGCCAACGCCAACGGCGCGCTCTCGGACCTGGTCGACGTGGGCGCGGCGAACCTCGAGGGCAACGGCGAGAAGCTGAACCGGACCCTCACCGGGTTCTCCCAGGCGGTCGAGACCCTCGCGGAGAACCGGGAGGACCTGTTCGGGTCGCTGGACAACCTGCAGACCTTCACCTCCGCGCTCGCCTCGATCGATGCCCAGGTGGGCCAGTTCAACGACAACATGGCGGCGGTCAGCGAGCTGCTGGTGGCCGAGCGGGAGGACCTCGCCGAGGCGGTGGTCCTGCTCAACGACGCCCTCGCCGACGTGGCCGGGTTCGTGCGCGACAACACGTCGGTGCTGACCACCAACGTCGACCGGCTGGCCGACGTCACGCTGGCACTGGTCCAGCAGCGGACCGCGCTGGCCGAGGTGCTGGACGTGGCGCCCGCGGCGCTGAGCAACCTGGCGCGGACGTACAACCCCGACTACGGCACCCTGGACACCCGGGACAACGGCCTGGGATCGATGACCCCCGAGGTGGTCGTCTGCGGGGCGCTCTACCAGCTGGGCCGCATCACGCTGGAGAACCTGCCCATCGCGATCGACCCGCTGGCGCCGCTGCGGACCGATGTCCAGGACATCTGCTCCCGGCTGCTCTCCGGCGACGCCGACAACGCCAACGGCCCCGACGACCTCAACGGCAACGGGCGACCCGACCGTGACGAGATCTGGGAGGCCATCTTCGGAGGCGGCGGCGGTGGCGGCGGCATCCCGCAGCTGCCGATCGGCTTCGTGCCCGTCTCGACGGAGGCTGCGGAATGACCCGGACCCACCGGCTCCTGGCGCTCGGCGCCGGGGTGCTCCTGCTCACCGGCTGCGGGTTCCGCGGCGCCTACTCCTTCAGCCTGCCCGGCGGAGCCGACCTCGGTGACCAGCCGTACACGGTGCAGATCGAGTTCCTGGACGTCCTGGACCTGGTCCCGCAGTCCGGCGTGCGGGTGGCCGACGTCCCGGTCGGCCGGGTCGAGGAGATCGAGCTCGGCGAGGACTGGACGGCGCTGGTGACCGTCACCGTGAACGGCGACGTCGACCTGCCGGCCAACGCGGTCGCGGGCATCCAGCAGTCGTCGCTGCTGGGGGAGAAGTACATCGAGCTGGCCGCACCCGCCGGCGAGGTGCAGCCCCAGGGCGAGCTCACCGACGGTGACCGGATCACGCTCGACCGCACCAACCGCAACGTCGAGGTGGAGGAGCTGCTCGGTGCCCTCTCCCTGGTGCTCAACGGCGGCGGCCTGACCCAGCTGCAGATCATCAACCGCGAGCTCGGGGACGCGCTGGAGGGCCGCGAGTCGGCGATCAAGGAGACCTTGAGCCAGCTCGACACGTTCATCGGTGGGCTGGACGACCAGAAGGCCGAGATCAACCGGGCGCTGGACAACGCCAACGCGCTCGCGGCCACCCTGGCCGAGCGGACGGCGACGATCGAGACGGCCCTGGACACGATCGGGCCCGGGCTCGACGTGATCAACGAGCAGCGCGACCTGTTGGTCTCGATGCTGGAGGGCCTGGCCCGGCTGGGCGAGGTCGGCACCCGGGTGATCGAGCAGTCGGCCGCCAACACGGTCGCCGACCTGCAGCTGCTGCAGCCGGTGCTCACCCAGCTCGCGGCGGCCGGCCCGGACCTGGCCGGCTCGCTGGAGCTGCTGCTGACCTACCCCTTCCCGGACAGCTCGCTGTCGGCGCTGAACTACCGGCAGGCGCAGTCGGGGGGCATGGCGCTGTTCGCCAACATGACCGCGACGATCGACTTCGACCTCAGCACCATCCTGTGCCGCTACGTGGTGGACCAGAACGGGTCGCTGCGGGAGCTGCCGGTCACCGACCTCCTCGTGGGCGAGCGCTGCGGCACCGAGGGCGGCGCCGGCACCGGTGGTGGCGCCGGCGGTGGCACCGGTGGCGGCACGACGACGACCGGAGCGCCGACGACGGGCACGCCGTCCCCGGGGCTCGGCGACGTGCTGGGCACCGTGGTGGACCCCGGGGCGCGGGAACCAGCCGGCCGGGCCGGACTGCTCGAGATGCCGGAGGTGGGTCCGTGATCACCCGGGCGACCAAGATCAAGCTGCTCGCGTTCGCCGTCGTCGCCGTGATGGGCTCGGCCTACCTGGGCTTCAAGTACGTCGGCCTGGACCGCCTCCTGCTCGGCACCGGATACTCGGTCGCCGCGGACTTCCGCGACTCCGGCGGCATCTTCGTCAACGCGGAGGTGACCTACCGCGGGGTGGCGGTCGGCCGGGTGACCGACATGGACCTGGTGGACGACGGCGTCCGGGTGGAGCTCACCATCGAGCCGGGCGCGGAGCCGATCCCCGCCGACACCGAGGCGGTGGTGGCCACCCGCAGCGCCGTCGGCGAGCAGTACGTGATCCTCCGGCCGCGCGCCGAGGGGGAGCCCTACCTCGAGGAGGGCGCGGTCATCCCGCAGGACCGGACCAGCATCCCGGTGCCGGTCGAGCAGATGCTGCTCAACCTCGACGAGCTGGTCGGGTCGATCGACCCGGAGAGCCTGCGGATCGTCGTCGAGGAGCTGGGGCGGGCGTTCGCCGGCTCCGGTGACGACCTCGGTCGCCTGATCGACAACGGCGACCTGCTCCTGGCGCGCGCCCAGGAGTCGCTCCCGCAGACGCTCCGGCTGATCACCGACAGCCAGACCGTGCTGGACACCCAGCGGGACAGCCGCTCGGCCATCCGGCAGTGGGCGGCGGACCTGCGGCTGTTCACCGACACCCTGGTCGAGCTCGACCCCGAGCTGCGCGGGCTGCTGGTCAACGCGCCCGACGCGGGGGAGTCGCTGCAGCGGCTGGTCGAGGACGCCGGTCCCGGGCTCGGCTCGCTGGTCCGGAACCTGGACATCCTCAACAAGGTCACGATCCCCCGCCTCGACGGGGTGCAGCAGATGCTGGTCACGTACCCCGACGCCGTCACCGGCGGTTTCACCGTCGTGCGCCGGGACGAGGACGGCGTGCTGCGCTCGCACTTCGGGCTGGTCCTGACCCAGGAGCCGCACTCCTGCATCAGCGGGTACGTCCCGACGACGTCGACCACGAGCGCGGGTGCGGTCGCTGCCGTCGACACCAGAGCCGTGCGGTGCGAGGTGCTCGACGGCGTGGACCCGCGGCCGGACGACGGCTACGACGAGAACGGCTCCAGCATCCGCGGTGAGCAGAACATCGGCAGCGACGGCGGTCGGGGCGCCGCGGGGCCCGGTGGCGGCGCGCTGCCCGGGGGCGGGGGCGGCGGCGGGGGCAACCCGCTCAGCCCCATCACCGACCTGCTGAGCGAGCTGCTGCGCGCCACCCCGGTGGCCACGGTGCTCGGCTGAGCGTGGCATGCTCGCCCGCCCGGACGACGACACGCCGTCCGCGGCGGCCACGTCGACGACGACAAGGAGGACCTCGCGGGTGATCAGCGACGCGCGGGCTCACCCGCCGGAGGCGGAGGACACGACCGAGCCGGTCGACGAGGTGGCCCCGGCCGACACCGGCACGTCCTCGGCGGACGCCGGCACGTCCTCGGCGACCCCGGCAGCTGCCGAGGAGCGCGCCGTGGACGGCGGCGTGGACGAGGAGACCGCCGTCCGCGACGAGGCGGCCCGCAGCGACGACGCCGGCCGCCGCGGGCCGCGGCTGGCCCTGCCGCTGGTCCCGCTGCTCGGTGGGCTCCTGGTGCTCCTGCTGGCCGCGGTCGCCTTCCTGTGGTTCACCCGCCCCGGGCCCTCCGACATCCGCACCGCCGACTACGCGGGCGCCCTGCAGGCGGCCCGTTCCGGTGTGGTGGACGTGACCTCCTTCGACCACCTGACCATCGACGACGACATCGAGCAGATCCGCCGGGTCACCGTCGGCGACCTCCGTGACGAGGCGGTCGAGCAGATCGACGGCCGTCGGCAGCAGATCGTGGAGACCGAAGCGGTGGTCAGCACCGAGGTCCTCGGCGGGGGAGTGACCGCCGCCGACGAGGACAGCGCCACCGTCGTGCTGCTCATCCAGTCCAGCCAGCAGTCCAACGCCAGCGAGCAGGCGCAGATCGTGAAGTACCGCATCCAGGTGGAGCTCCAGAGGGTGGACGACCAGTGGCGGCTGTCCGGGATCACGGGGCGGTGACGGGAGCATGACCGAGGACTCCGGGAACCGCCCCCGTCCGACCCCGCGGCCGCGGCCGGCCGCCCGGCCCAGCCCCCGGCCCCGCGTGGCCGGTGCGCGGCGGGAGCGGGACGAGTCCGTGCCGGCCCCGTCCGCCGTCTCGTCCGCCCCTGCGGCCGGCGTCGCCACGGCGGAGGACGAGGCGAGCGCGACCGGCGGGTCGACGACGGCGCCACGCGCGACGGCGCGACCGCGGGGCGCGCGCCGCGCCGCCGAGGCGGCGCCGTCCACCGGCGATCGCCGTCGCTTCCCGGCACTGGTGCTCGCGCCGGCGCTGCTCTGCGTCGCCGCGGCCGCCGGGGCCGGGGTGCTGCTGTGGCAGCGGCTGAACCCGCCCTACGTCGACTCGGAGCTGCTCACCGCGGCGCGGAGCAACGTCGAGGCGCTCTACGCCTACGACTACGAGGACTCCGAGGGCAGCGTCGAGCGCAAGCTCGAGGTGCTCACCGGTGACCTGCGCGAGCAGTACGAGGCCGACCTCTCGCAGGGCGGCATCATCGACACCTACGAGCAGGTGTCGGCGACCACCCGGTACGAGGTGATCGACGTCGGCGTCCAGCAGATCAACGAGTCGCAGGACACCGCCACCCTCGTCGTCTTCGGGCAGTACGTCGTGCAGTCGGTCAACAGCGGTCAGCAGGAGGCCCCGCAGGGGTCGGAGTGCAGCCTGACGCCCGAAGGGGCGCAGTCGTGCGTGCAGACCCTGCAGCTGACGGTGACCGAGGTCGACGGGGACTGGAAGATCAGCGAGGTCACGCTCCTCACGCGGAGCTGACCGGGGACGACCGCCCCGGCCGGCCGCTCGCCGGCCGGCGGCGGGCCCCGGCACCGGTGCCGTCTCCCGGGCCGGTACGGGCGCCGCCTTTCGCCGCGGGCGCGGCGTGGCGGTCCCAGGAGCAGCGATCGGCTGTCATAGTGGTCGCCAGGCGCACACCCCGCCGGCCCCGGATCCCGGGAGCCCGCGCATCCTGCGGATGTGGCACCGGTCGCACCGGTACCCCCGACGTGGACACTGTGCAACACCAGGGGTAGGGTCTCCTGTTGCGCTGCCCTCTGACTGCCTGCCCGCCGAGACGGGTCACTACGGGTGCCCGGGAATCTTTCCCGGCTCCACCTGCGCTGTGACCGTCGTAGCGGGCGATCGCGGCCGTCGCGGACAGCCTCGCCATTACCGACGACGACCCAGGACGACCCGCACTCCACCGCCCGCACGTCGTGAGGTCCTTGGAAGGACGCATCTTGGCAGGCTCTCGCCCCACCAGCATCACCCCCGGCACCACCGAGTCGGGTAGCACCCAGACCACCCCGGTCACGCAGAACGGCCCCCGCACCGGCGAGGCCGACCAGCAGAAGATCCCCGGCGCTCCGCTGCGCGTCTCGTTCGCCAAGATCTCCGAGCCCCTCGAGGTCCCGGACCTGCTCGCCCTGCAGACCGCCTCGTTCGACTGGCTGGTCGGCAGCCCCGAGTGGCGCGGCACGCTGTCGCCCGAGGAGCAGGCCGACGCCGTCGGCGGTCTCGCGGAGATCCTCGAGGAGATCAGCCCGATCGAGGACTTCAGCGGCTCGATGTCGCTGTCCTTCTCCAACCCGCGCTTCGAGGACGTCAAGGCGTCCCTCGAGGAGTGCAAGGACAAGGACATGACCTACGCGGCGCCGCTGTTCGTCACCGCCGAGTTCATGAACAACACCACCGGTGAGATCAAGAGCCAGACGGTGTTCATGGGCGACTTCCCGATCATGACGAACAAGGGCACGTTCGTCATCAACGGGACCGAGCGCGTCGTCGTCTCCCAGCTGGTCCGCAGCCCCGGCGTCTACTTCGACAAGACGCTGGACAAGACGTCGGACAAGGACGTCTTCAGCGCCAAGGTCATCCCCAGCCGCGGTGCGTGGCTGGAGTTCGACGTCGACAAGCGCGACACCGTCGGCGTCCGCATCGACCGCAAGCGCCGCCAGCCGGTCACCGTCCTGCTCAAGGCCCTCGGCTGGGGCGAGGACCGCATCCGCGAGCACTTCCAGTGGTCGCCCACGGTCCTGGCCACGCTGGAGAAGGACCACATCGCCGGGCAGGACGAGGCCCTGCTCGACATCTACCGCAAGCTGCGTCCGGGCGAGCCGCCGACGCGCGAGTCGGCGCAGGCGCTGCTGGAGAACCTGTTCTTCAACAGCAAGCGCTACGACCTGGCCAAGGTCGGCCGGTACAAGGTCAACAAGAAGCTGGGCGTCTCGGTGCCGCAGAGCACCACCACGCTGACCGAGGACGACATCGTCGCCACCATCGAGTACGTCGTGCGTCTCCACGCCGGCGAGCCCGACCACGGCACCGACGACATCGACCACTTCGGCAACCGTCGCCTGCGCACCGTCGGCGAGCTGATCCAGAACCAGATCCGGGTCGGCCTCTCCCGCATGGAGCGCGTGGTCCGCGAGCGGATGACGACCCAGGACGTCGAGGCGATCACGCCGCAGACCCTGATCAACATCCGGCCGGTCGTCGCCTCCATCAAGGAGTTCTTCGGCACCAGCCAGCTGTCGCAGTTCATGGACCAGACCAACCCGCTCGCGGGCCTGACCCACAAGCGCCGCCTGTCGGCGCTGGGCCCCGGTGGTCTGTCCCGTGAGCGCGCCGGCATGGAGGTCCGTGACGTCCACCCGAGCCACTACGGCCGCATGTGCCCGATCGAGACGCCGGAAGGCCCGAACATCGGCCTGATCGGCTCGCTGTCCTCGTTCGGCCGGGTCAACGCGTTCGGCTTCATCGAGACGCCGTACCGCAAGGTGGAGAACGGCACCGTCACCGACCAGATCGACTACCTCACCGCCGACGAGGAGGACCGCTTCGTCGTCGCGCAGGCCAACAGCCCGCTCGACGCGCAGGGTCGCCTCGCCGAGGAGCGCGTCCTGGTCCGCACCAAGGGCGGTGAGGTCGACTACCTCGCCCCCGAGAACGTGGACTACATGGACGTCTCGCCGCGGCAGATGACCTCGGTCGCGACGGCGATGATCCCGTTCCTCGAGCACGACGACGCCAACCGCGCGCTCATGGGCGCCAACATGCAGCGTCAGGCGGTGCCGCTGCTGCGCAGCGAGGCCCCGCTGGTCGGTACCGGCATGGAGCTGCGTGCCGCCGTGGACGCCGGCGACGTCGTCGTCGCGGAGAAGGCCGGTGTCGTCGAGGACTCCACCGCCGACTACGTCACGGTCATGGCCGACGACGGCACCCGGCAGACCTACCGGCTGCTGAAGTTCCGCCGCTCGAACCAGGGCACCTCGATCAACCAGTCGCCCGTGGTCCAGGAGGGCCAGCGGGTCGAGGTCGGTCAGGTCATCGCCGACGGTCCGTGCACCGACCAGGGCGAGATGGCGCTGGGCAAGAACCTGCTCGTCGCCTTCATGCCGTGGGAGGGCCACAACTACGAGGACGCGATCATCCTGTCGCAGCGCCTCGTGCAGGACGACGTCCTGTCCTCGATCCACATCGAGGAGTTCGAGGTCGACGCCCGCGACACCAAGCTCGGCGCCGAGGAGATCACCCGGGACATCCCGAACGTCTCCGAGGACGTGCTGGCCGACCTCGACGAGCGCGGCATCATCCGCATCGGTGCCGAGGTCGTCCCCGGCGACATCCTGGTGGGCAAGGTGACGCCGAAGGGCGAGACCGAGCTGACCCCGGAGGAGCGGCTGCTGCGGGCGATCTTCGGCGAGAAGGCCCGCGAGGTGCGCGACACGTCGCTCAAGGTCAAGCACGGTGAGTCCGGCAAGGTCATCGGCGTCCGCGTGTTCTCGCGCGAGGACGGTGACGAGCTGCCCGCCGGCGTCAACGAGCTGATCCGGGTCTACGTCGCCCAGATGCGCAAGATCTCCGACGGCGACAAGCTCGCCGGACGCCACGGCAACAAGGGCGTCATCTCGAAGATCCTGCCGCAGGAGGACATGCCGTTCCTCGAGGACGGCACCCCGGTCGACATCGTCCTGAACCCGCTCGGCGTCCCCGGCCGCATGAACGTCGGCCAGGTGCTGGAGATGCACCTGGGCTGGATCGCCAAGCAGGGCTGGGACGTCGAGGGCACCCCGGACTGGGCGGCCAACCTGCCCGAGGCGGCCAGGTCGGCTGCGCCGGGCACCCGCACCGCGACCCCGGTGTTCGACGGCGCCAAGGAGGACGAGCTCATCGGCCTCCTCGGCTCGACGACGCCGAACCGCGACGGCAACCGGATGGTCAAGGAGACCGGCAAGGCCCGGCTGTTCGACGGTCGTTCCGGGGAGCCCTTCCCCGAGCCGATCGCCGTGGGCTACGTCTACATCCTGAAGCTGCTGCACCTGGTCGACGACAAGATCCACGCCCGTTCGACCGGCCCGTACTCGATGATCACGCAGCAGCCGCTGGGTGGTAAGGCGCAGTTCGGTGGCCAGCGCTTCGGCGAGATGGAGTGCTGGGCGATGCAGGCCTACGGCGCCGCGTACGCGCTGCAGGAGCTGCTCACCATCAAGTCCGACGACATCCTCGGCCGCGTCAAGGTCTACGAGGCCATCGTCAAGGGCGAGAACATCCCCGAGCCCGGCATCCCGGAGTCGTTCAAGGTGCTGCTCAAGGAGCTGCAGTCGCTCTGCCTGAACGTCGAGGTGCTCTCCAGCGACGGCAACGCCATCGAGCTGCGCGACACCGACGACGAGGTCTTCCGGGCCGCGGAGGAGCTGGGCATCGACCTGTCCCGCCGCGAGCCGTCGTCCGTCGAAGACGTCTGATCGGTAGCCGGCCGGCCCTGAGCAACCGGGGCCGGCCGGCCACCCCCTCCAAGTCATAGAAGCGAAGCACTAGCCCCTGAAAGGGGTCACACCTTGCTCGACGTCAACTTCTTCGACGAGCTCCGCATCGGGCTGGCCACCGGCGACGACATCCGCCAGTGGAGCCACGGTGAGGTGAAGAAGCCCGAGACCATCAACTACCGGACCCTCCGTCCGGAGAAGGACGGTCTCTTCTGCGAGAAGATCTTCGGTCCCACCCGGGACTGGGAGTGCTACTGCGGTAAGTACAAGCGCGTCCGGTTCAAGGGCATCATCTGCGAGCGCTGCGGCGTCGAGGTCACTCGCGCCAAGGTGCGTCGCGAGCGGATGGGCCACATCGAGCTGGCCGCGCCGGTCACGCACATCTGGTTCTTCAAGGGCGTGCCCTCGCGCCTGGGCTACCTGCTCGACCTGGCGCCGAAGGACCTCGAGAAGATCATCTACTTCGCGGCCTACATGATCACCTCGGTCGACGACGAGGCGCGGCACCGCGACCTCCCGACCATCGAGGCCGAGATCAGCGCCGAGAAGTCGAACCTCGAGGGCCAGCGCGACGCCAACGTCGAGGCGCGGCAGCAGAAGCTCGAGGCCGACCTGGCCGAGCTCGAGGCGGAGGGCGCCAAGTCCGACGTCCGCCGCAAGGTCCGCGAGGGTGGCGAGCGCGAGATGCGCCAGCTCCGCGACCGCTCGCAGCGGGAGATCGACCGCCTCGACGAGGTGATGGACACCTTCCGCAAGCTCGAGGTCAAGCAGCTCATCGCCGACGAGGGCCTCTACCGCGAGCTGCGCGACCGCTTCGGTGAGTACTTCGAGGGCGGCATGGGCGCCGCGGCGCTGCAGAAGCTGCTCGCCGGCTTCGACCTCGACGCCGAGGCCGCCTCGCTGCGCGAGACCATCCGCAGCGGCAAGGGCCAGCGCAAGCTGCGGGCCCTCAAGCGGCTGAAGGTCGTCGCGGCGTTCCAGCAGACCCGCAACTCGCCCATGGGCATGGTGCTGGACTGCGTCCCGGTCATCCCGCCGGACCTGCGCCCGATGGTGCAGCTCGACGGTGGCCGCTTCGCCACCAGCGACATGAACGACCTCTACCGCCGCGTGATCAACCGGAACAACCGGCTGAAGCGTCTGCTGGACCTCGGCGCGCCCGAGATCATCGTGAACAACGAGAAGCGGATGCTCCAGGAGTCCGTGGACGCGCTGTTCGACAACGGCCGTCGCGGCCGGCCGGTCACCGGTCCGGGCAACCGTCCCCTGAAGTCCCTGAGCGACCTGCTCAAGGGCAAGCAGGGCCGGTTCCGCCAGAACCTGCTCGGCAAGCGCGTCGACTACTCCGGCCGTTCGGTCATCGTCGTCGGCCCGCAGCTGAAGCTGCACCAGTGCGGTCTGCCCAAGCAGATGGCCCTGGAGCTCTTCAAGCCCTTCGTCATGAAGCGGCTGGTCGACCTCAACCACGCGCAGAACATCAAGTCCGCCAAGCGGATGGTCGAGCGTGCGCGCCCCGTGGTCTGGGACGTGCTGGAAGAGGTCATCACCGAGCACCCGGTGCTGCTGAACCGCGCGCCGACGCTGCACCGTCTGGGCATCCAGGCCTTCGAGCCGCAGCTGGTCGAGGGCAAGGCCATCCAGATCCACCCGCTCGTCTGCACCGCGTTCAACGCGGACTTCGACGGTGACCAGATGGCGGTGCACCTGCCGCTGTCGGCCGAGGCGCAGGCCGAGGCCCGGATCCTGATGCTGAGCTCGAACAACATCCTGAGCCCGGCCGACGGTCGTCCGATCACCGCGCCGACCCAGGACATGGTGCTGGGGCTCTACCACCTGACGACCCTGGTGCCCTCGCGGCACGAGGCCGATGGTGGCCGTCCGGCGGCCTACGCCTCGGCGGCCGAGGCCCTCATGGCCTACGACATGGGTGCCCTGGGCCTGCAGGAGCGCGCGCTGATCCGCCTCGACGAGGTGTTCGGTGTCGACAACGGCAAGGTCAACGAGGCCTGGGCGCAGCCCGAGGACTGGACGCCGGGGCAGCCCTCCGTCGTCGAGACCAGCCTGGGCCGGGTGCTGTTCAACGAGGCCCTGCCCGAGGACTACCGCTTCGTCAACTACCAGGTGCCGAAGAAGGAGCTCGGGGCGATCGTCAACGACCTCGCCGAGCGCTACCCCAAGGTGCAGGTGGCGGCGACGCTGGACGCCCTCAAGGCGGCCGGCTTCCGCTGGGCCACCCGTTCCGGCGTCACGATCGCCATCGACGACGTCGTGACCCCGCCGGCCAAGCGCGAGATCATGGACCGGCACGAGGCCGAGGCCGCCAAGATCGAGAAGCAGTACGAGCGCGGCGTCATCACCGACTCCGAGCGTCGTGGCGAGCTGATCGAGATCTGGACCCGCGCGCGGGCCGAGGTCTCCCAGGCGATGGTGGACAACTTCCCGACCACCAACCCGGTCTGGGTCATGGTCAACTCGGGCGCCCGAGGCAACATGATGCAGATCAGCCAGATCGCCGGTATGCGTGGTCTGGTCGCCAACCCGAAGGGCGAGATCATCCCGCGGCCGATCAAGGCCAACTTCCGGGAGGGTCTGTCCGTGCTGGAGTACTTCATCTCCACGCACGGCGCCCGCAAGGGTCTCGCGGACACCGCCCTGCGGACCGCCGACTCCGGGTACCTCACCCGTCGTCTGGTGGACGTGTCGCAGGACGTCATCATCCGCGAGGAGGACTGCGGCACCGAGCGCGGCGTGCTCATGCCGATCGGCACCCTCGTCGACGGCGTCGTCACCCGTGACGCGCACGTGGAGACCAGCGTCTACGCCCGCGCCCTGGCCGCCGACGTGGTGGCCGAGGACGGGACGGTCATCGCCCCGGCGAACGCCGACCTGGGCGACGTGCTCATCCAGACGCTGATCGACGCCGGCGTGGCCGAGGTCAAGGTCCGCTGCGTGCTCACCTGCGAGTCGCTGCTGGGCACCTGTGCGACCTGCTACGGCCGCTCGCTGGCCTCGGGCAAGCTGGTGGACGTCGGCGAGGCCGTCGGCATCATCGCCGCCCAGTCCATCGGTGAGCCCGGCACGCAGCTGACGATGCGCACCTTCCACACCGGTGGTGTGGCCGGTGCCGACATCACGCACGGTCTGCCGCGTGTGGTCGAGCTCTTCGAGGCCCGTGTCCCCAAGGGCAAGGCGCCGATCGCGGAGCTCGCCGGCACCGTCCGGATCGAGGACAGCGAGCAGTTCCGCAAGCTGACCATCACCCCGGACGACGGCTCCGACGAGGTCGTCTACGAGAAGCTGTCGCGTCGCTCGCGGCTGCGGGTCGAGGACGGTGCGCACGTCGAGGTCGGCGAGCAGCTGACCGAGGGTGCCGTCGACCCGCACGAGGTGCTGCGGATCATGGGCCCGCGCGAGGTGCAGCTGCACCTGGTCCGCGAGGTCCAGGAGGTCTACCGCAGCCAGGGCGTGTCGATCCACGACAAGCACATCGAGGTGATCATCCGCCAGATGCTGAAGCGGGTGACCATCATCGACTCGGGCGCCACGGAGTTCCTGCCGGGTGCGCTCGTCGAGCGGACGCTGTTCGAGACCGAGAACCGCCGTGTCGTCGCCGAGGGCGGCGAGCCGGCCTCGGCCCGTCCGGTGCTCATGGGCATCACGAAGGCCTCGCTCGCGACCGAGTCGTGGCTGTCGGCCGCCTCCTTCCAGGAGACGACGAAGGTCCTCACCGACGCGGCGATCCAGGGCAAGAGCGACAGCCTGCTCGGCCTCAAGGAGAACGTGATCATCGGAAAGCTGATCCCGGCGGGTACGGGTATCAGCCGCTACCGGAACATCACGGTCGAGCCGACCGAGGAGGCGCGTGCCGCCGTCTACACCATGGCCGGGTACGACGACGGGCAGTACTACAGCCCGGACGTCTTCGGTCAGGGCACCGGCGAGGCCGTGCGTCTCGAGGAGTACGACTGGCGAGGCTGATCCCCTAGCCACGCAGTGACGAAAGGGCCCCGCAGGCATCTGCCTGCGGGGCCCTTTCGCGTCCGGGCGTGCCGTGATGATCAGGCCTCCTGATCATCAGGGGTCCTCCCGCGCGGTCGACCACGAGGGAGGACCCGGAACGGCGAGGGAGGACGACGGTCGTCAGCCGTCCGTGCTGCCCACGATCTCCTGGAGCGCCCGGACGTGGCTCGCGTAGGCGCGCCTGCCCTCCGGGGTGAGGGAGAGCCACAGCCGGCTCCGCGCGTCGCGCACGGCCCGGTCCTGGCTGACGTAGCCCGCATCGGCGAGGTGGGACAGGTGCTTGCTGAGCGCGGACTTGGACAGCCCCAGCCGCTCCTGCAGGAAGCCGAACTCCACCTTGTGGGCGGCGCTGAGGGCCGCGCAGATCCGCAGCCGCTGCGGGGCGTGGATCACCTCGTCGAACGCCGGTGCCTCAGGCGGCATCGCCGTGGGCCCTCCGGTAGGCGTGGCCGGTGAACAGCACGATGCCGGCCGCGACCACTGCGCCGGCGATCCAGATCCACTCCGCGCCGGTCGTCGCGTCGACCACCAGGCAGGCCACGGCCACGGCGAGCAGGGCGGCGAGGAACGGGAACATGTCGCGCGCCGACGGCGCCACCCAGGCGACCTGGGGGCGGTGGAACCAGTACCTGCCACCGAGCACGACGGCCACGACCGCCGCCCCGAACATGGCGTTGCGCGCATCGGAGCGGGGCAGCAGCTGGGCCAGGCAGATGCCGGCGACCAGGGCAGCCTGGGCGAGGAAGAACCAGCGGGGGAGAGGCGGGTAGCGGACGGCGCTCTCGTCCGCGGACAACTGGTCCAACGCGGCGCGCGCTTCCTCCGGGGACGGAGTTTCCATACCGGAAACAGTAGCTCACTGTTTCCGGTATGGAAACCCCCGACGGGAGTGCGAGGGTCGAGTCAGCCCGCCAGGCGCTTCATGGTCTCCACGGTCCTCAGGCGGGCCTCGCGGCTGCCGTCGAGGGGCTGCAGCATCAGGGTGGTCACGCCGGCCTCGGCGAAGGCGGCGATCCGCTCGGCGACGTAGGACTCCGGCCCGATCAGGGAGGACGCCCGGACCAGGTCGTCCGGCACTGCCGCCGCGGCCTCGTCCTTCTTGCCGTCCAGGTAGAGGTCCTGGATCTGCTTGGCCTCGGCCTCGTACCCGTAGCGGACGGCGAGGTCGTTGTAGAAGTTCTTGCCCCGGGCGCCCATCCCGCCGATGTAGAGCGCCAGCGCCGGGCGGACGAGGTCCAGCAACCCTTCGACGTCGTCGCCGATGGCGACGGGGACGCCGGTGATCACCTGCAGCTCGCCCAGTGCCGGGTCGCGCTTGGCCCGGCCGGCGGCGAGGGAGTCGCCCCAGACCGACGCGGCCTTCTCCGGCACGAAGAAGATCGGCTCCCAGGCCTCGGCGATCTCGGCCGCCAGCTCCACGTTCTTGGGGCCGAGTGCCGCGAGCATCACGGGGACGCGCTCGCGGACCGGGGTGTTGATCAGCTTCAGCGGCTTGCCCAGGCCGGTGCCCTGGTCGGCCGGCAGCGGCACGGTGTACTTCTTGCCCTGGTGGTCGAGCCGCTCGCGGCGCCACACCTGGCGGCAGATCTCCACGACCTCGCGGGTCCGCTGCAGCGGGGCGTCGTAGGGGAGCCCGTGCCAGCCCTCGATGACCTGCGGTCCGGAGGCGCCCAGTCCCAGGGTGAAGCGGCCGCCGGAGACGAAGTCCAGCCCGGCCGCGGTCATCGCGGTCAGGGCCGGCGTGCGGCTGTAGATCGGCAGGATGGCGCTGAGCAGCTCCACCCGCTCGGTGACCGCCGCCAGGTAGCCCAGCTGGCTGACCGCGTCGAACGTGTAGACCTCGGCCACCGCGGCGATGTCGAGGCCGGCCGCCTCGAGGTCGCGGATCTCCGCCGCCGTCTCCTGGAAGCCGCCGCTGTAGCTGGCCTGGATGCCGATGCGCACGTGCACTCCTCTGTTCCCCGGCGCCACCGTTGGCGCCGCTCCGCACGGTATCGGTCGCCGCGCGGGGGAGCGGAGGAGCTGTGCTCCGCCCGCCGACGGCGGTAGTGTCCGGCCACTCGGCTCGTGCCCGCCTCCCTCCTGTCGCCCTGTCGACAAGGTGTGAGGGACCCGGCTTTGACCGGCCCAGGTGGCACGGGTATCGTGGTCAGCCGTGCCCAGGGTGCCCTGGGCCTGCTCCCGTTCGCGGTGCGCCTGGGCGGCCAGAGGTGGAATTCCTCCTGGTCGCCGGGGACCATCCGCCGGGCCGCGTCCGACGCGGTGACCGGAGGGTGGCGGCGCCGAGTCGCGAGGGGCAACCGAGTTCGGTCCTTCATCGGACCGGTCCGGGGTAGGGCGACACACCCGACCGCGTGGACCGGAGGTGGAACACGGCCGGGATCGGAAAGGTTCCCCACCGGGGGCCGGCACCCGAGCACCACCAGCAGAACAGAGCAGTCGGCAGGCAATCGATGAGCACCACCCAGCGCAGGTAGGAGATCCAGGCCACCCATGCCCACGATCAACCAGCTGGTCCGCAAGGGCCGCGAGGACAAGGTCGTCAAGACCACGACGCCGGCGTTGAAGGGTTCCCCCCAGCGCCGCGGCGTGTGCACCCGCGTGTACACGACCACGCCGAAGAAGCCGAACTCGGCGCTGCGGAAGGTCGCCCGCGTCCGCCTCACCAGTGGCATCGAGGTGACCGCCTACATCCCGGGCGTCGGCCACAACCTGCAGGAGCACTCGATGGTGCTGGTGCGCGGCGGCCGGGTGAAGGACCTCCCGGGCGTGCGCTACAAGATCATCCGCGGTTCGCTGGACACCCAGGGCGTCCGCAACCGCAAGCAGGCTCGTAGCAAGTACGGCGCCAAGAAGGAGAAGAGCTAATGCCGCGCAAGGGTCCCGCGCCGAAGCGCCCGCTGATCGCCGACCCGGTGTACCAGTCGCCCCTCGTCACCCAGCTGGTGAACAAGGTGCTGGTCGACGGCAAGCGCTCCGTCGCCGAGGCGATCGTCTACGGCGCCCTCGAGGGCGCCCGTGCCAAGAGCGACACCGACCCGGTCGTCACGCTCAAGCGCGCGCTGGACAACGTGAAGCCGTCCCTCGAGGTCCGCAGCCGCCGTGTCGGTGGCGCGACCTACCAGGTCCCGGTCGAGGTCCGCGCCTCTCGCAGCACCACGCTCGGCCTGCGCTGGCTGATCCAGTACAGCCGGGCGCGCCGCGAGAAGACGATGACCGAGCGTCTGATGAACGAGCTGCTCGACGCGAGCAACGGTCTGGGTGCCGCCGTCAAGCGGCGCGAGGACACGCACAAGATGGCCGAGTCGAACAAGGCCTTCGCGCACTACCGCTGGTGACGTCCGTCCATCAGCACCCGCGGCCGGCGGGACGTCCGGGCCACCCCCGGAACCCGCACGCGGACCAGATCCAAGAGGAGAAGTAATGGCCAGCAACGAGGCCCAGCTCCGCAAGACCCGGAACATCGGGATCATGGCGCACATCGACGCCGGCAAGACCACCACGACCGAGCGCATCCTCTTCTACACCGGTATCACGTACAAGATCGGTGAGGTCCACGACGGCGCGGCAACGATGGACTGGATGGAGCAGGAGCAGGAGCGCGGCATCACCATCACGTCCGCCGCGACGAAGTGCACCTGGAACGACCACGACATCAACATCATCGACACCCCCGGGCACGTGGACTTCACCGTCGAGGTGGAGCGTTCGCTGCGCGTCCTCGACGGTGCCGTCGCGGTCTACGACGGTGTCGCCGGCGTCGAGCCGCAGACCGAGCAGGTCTGGCGGCAGGCCGAGAAGTACGGCGTCCCGCGCATGTGCTTCGTCAACAAGCTCGACCGCACCGGCGCGGACTTCTTCCGCTGCGTCGACATGATGGTGGAGCGGCTCGGGGCCAACCCCCTGGTGCTGCAGCTGCCGATCGGTGCCGAGGCCGACTTCATCGGCGTCGTCGACCTGGTCACCATGAAGGCCCTCACCTGGCGCGGTGAGACCAAGATGGGCGAGGACTACGCCGTCGAGGAGATCCCCGCCGAGCTCGCCGACCAGGCCGCCGAGTACCGCGAGAAGCTGCTCGAGAACATCGCGGACTTCGACGACTCGCTCATGGAGGACTACCTCGGTGGCGAGGAGATCGAGGTCGACCGGCTGAAGGCCGCGATCCGCAAGGCCACCATCGGTGGTCAGGTGAACCCGGTCCTGACGGGCACCGCCTTCAAGAACAAGGGCGTGCAGCCGCTGCTCGACGCGGTCGTGGACTACCTGCCCAGCCCGCTCGACATCGAGGCGATCGTCGGCACCGCGCTGGACGGCGAGACCGAGGTCCTGCGGCACGCCGACGAGGACGAGCCGTTCTCGGCGCTGGCCTTCAAGATCCAGACCGACCAGCACCTGGGCAAGCTCACCTACGTCCGCGTGTACTCCGGTCGCCTGGACGCCGGTTCGCCGGTGCTGAACAGCACCAAGGACCGCAAGGAGCGGATCGGCAAGATCTACCAGATGCACGCCAACAAGCGCGAGGAGCGCGATGGCGTGGGTGCCGGTCAGATCGTGGCGGTCAACGGCCTCAAGCAGACGACGACCGGTGACACCCTCTGCGACCCGCAGAAGCCGGTCATCCTGGAGTCGATGACGTTCCCGGCGCCGGTCATCTCGGTGGCCATCGAGCCGAAGACGAAGTCCGACCAGGAGAAGCTCGGCACGGCGATCCAGAAGCTGGCCGAGGAGGACCCGACGTTCCAGGTCCGTCTCGACGAGGAGACCGGTCAGACGGTCATCTCGGGCATGGGCGAGCTCCACCTGGAGATCCTCGTCGACCGCATGCGCCGGGAGTTCAACGTCGAGGCCAACGTCGGCAAGCCGCAGGTGGCCTACCGCGAGACGATCCGCAAGGCCGTCGAGCGCTACGACTACACCCACAAGAAGCAGACCGGTGGGTCCGGTCAGTTCGCGAAGGTGCAGATCGCCATCGAGCCGCTCGAGATGAGCGGCGACTCGGCGACCTACGAGTTCGAGAACAAGGTCACCGGTGGCCGCATCCCGAAGGAGTACATCCCTTCGGTCGACGCGGGCATGCAGGACGCCATGCAGTACGGCGTCCTGGCCGGCTACCCGATGGTGGGCGTCAAGGCGAGCCTGCTGGACGGGCAGTACCACGAGGTCGACTCCTCGGAGATGGCCTTCAAGATCGCCGGCTCGATCGCTTTCAAGGAGGCGGCGCGCAAGGCCAGCCCGGCCCTGCTCGAGCCGCTCATGGCGGTCGAGGTGACCACGCCCGAGGAGAACATGGGCGACGTCATCGGCGACCTCAACTCCCGCCGCGGGATCATCCAGGCGATGGAGGAGCGCTCCGGCGCCCGCATCGTCAAGGCACTGGTGCCGCTGTCGGAGATGTTCGGCTACGTGGGCGATCTGCGCAGCCGCACCCAGGGACGGGCGAGCTACTCGATGGTGTTCGACTCGTACGCCGAGGTCCCGGCCAACGTCGCCAAGGAGATCATCGCCAAGGCGACCGGCGAGTAACGGAGTGCGGGCGATCCCGCCCGCACTCCCCGAGCACCACCCCACCCCAGAGCACGCACCACCTGCGTAACCACGAGGAGAGGAACCCAGTGGCCAAGGCCAAGTTCGAGCGGACCAAGCCGCACGTCAACATCGGCACCATCGGGCACATCGACCACGGCAAGACGACGCTGACCGCGGCGATCACCAAGGTCCTGCACGACAAGTACCCGAACCTCAACGAGGCGTCCGCGTTCGACCAGATCGACAAGGCGCCCGAGGAGAAGGCTCGCGGCATCACGATCTCGATCGCGCACGTCGAGTACCAGACGGAGAACCGTCACTACGCGCACGTCGACTGCCCCGGGCACGCCGACTACATCAAGAACATGATCACCGGTGCGGCCCAGATGGACGGCGCGATCCTCGTGGTCGCCGCCACCGACGGCCCGATGCCGCAGACCAAGGAGCACGTCCTCCTGGCCCGCCAGGTCGGCGTCCCCTACATCGTCGTCGCCCTGAACAAGGCCGACATGGTCGACGACGAGGAGATCCTGGAGCTCGTCGAGCTCGAGGTCCGCGAGCTCCTCAGCGAGTACGAGTTCCCGGGCGACGACGTCCCCGTGGTCCGCGTCTCCGCGCTCAAGGCGCTCGAGGGCGACGCCGAGTGGGGCGACAAGCTCATGGAGCTGATGAACGCCGTCGACACCGCGATCCCGGAGCCGGAGCGCGAGATCGACAAGCCGTTCCTCATGCCCGTCGAGGACGTCTTCACCATCACCGGTCGTGGCACGGTCGTCACCGGCCGCGTCGAGCGTGGCATCGTCAAGGTCTCCGAGGAGATCGAGATCGTCGGTATCCGCGAGGGTTCGACGAAGACGACCGTCACCGGCGTCGAGATGTTCCGCAAGCTGCTCGACCAGGGTCAGGCCGGCGACAACGTGGGTCTGCTCCTCCGCGGCATCAAGCGCGAGGACGTGGAGCGCGGCCAGGTCGTCGTGAAGCCCGGCTCGATCACCCCGCACACCAACTTCGAGGGTTCGGTCTACATCCTCTCGAAGGACGAGGGTGGCCGTCACACGCCGTTCTTCAACAACTACCGTCCCCAGTTCTACTTCCGGACCACGGACGTGACCGGCGTCGTGACCCTGCCCGCCGGCACCGAGATGGTCATGCCGGGCGACAACACCGAGATGACGGTGGAGCTCATCCAGCCCATCGCCATGGAGGAGGGCCTGCGGTTCGCCATCCGTGAGGGTGGCCGTACCGTCGGCGCCGGCCGGGTCGTCAAGATCAACAAGTAACACCTGACGGGCGGCGGCCGGGACCCGGCCGCCGCCCCTCACCCGGGTCGTCGACCCGCGGGTCAGCAGACCCACTCGAACTTTCACAACCGATCGGCAGGAGCAGAAGACAGCGATGGCGGGACAGAAGATCCGCATCCGGTTGAAGGCCTATGACCACGAGGCGATCGACGCCTCGGCGCGACGCATCGTGGAGACGGTCACGAAGACCGGAGCGCGAGTGGTCGGCCCCGTGCCGCTGCCGACGGAGAAGAACGTGTACGCGGTGATCCGTTCGCCGCACAAGTACAAGGACTCGTTCGAGCACTTCGAGATGCGCACGCACAAGCGGCTCATCGACATCCTCGACCCGACGCCGAAGACGGTCGACGCGCTGATGCGCATCGACCTGCCGGCCTCGGTCGACGTCAACATTCAGTAAGGGCAGTCAGCAGACATGGCGAGCACATTTCGCGGTCTCCTCGGCGAGAAGCTGGGGATGACCCAGGTTTTCGACGAGAACAACCGTCTCGTGCCGGTGACCGTCGTCAAGGCGGGCCCGTGTGTGGTGACCCAGGTGCGCACCCCCGAGGTGGACGGCTACTCCGCCGTCCAGCTCGGCTTCGGTGAGATCGACCCGCGCAAGGTGAACCGCCCCGAGGGCGGGCACTTCACCAAGGCGGGCGTGACGCCGCGGCGTCACCTGGTGGAGCTGCGCACGAAGGACGCCGGCAACTACACGGTCGGCCAGGAGCTGACCGCCGACGTGTTCGACGGCGTGGCCAAGGTCGACGTCATCGGCACCAGCAAGGGCAAGGGCACCGCCGGCGTCATGAAGCGTCACGGCTTCAAGGGCCTCGGCGCGTCGCACGGTACCCAGCGCAAGCACCGGTCGCCCGGTTCGATCGGTGGGGCCTCGACGCCCGGCCGCGTCTTCAAGGGCCTGAAGATGGCCGGCCGCATGGGTGCGGTCAAGACGACGACCCTGTCGCTGGTGGTCCACAAGGTGGACGCCGAGCGCGGCCTCCTGCTGATCAAGGGCGCCATCCCCGGTCCGAAGGGCGGCCTCGTGCTGGTCCGCTCGGCCGTCAAGGGTGGCCCCGTGGGGAGTGACAACAAGTGACCACGTCCATCAACAGCGCCGCCGCCGCGGCGCGCGCCGACCGGCAGGTCGACGTCCGTACCCCGGCCGGCGAGACCACCGGCAGCGTGACGCTGCCCGGTGACCTCTTCGACGCCAACGCGAACGTGTCGCTCATGCACCAGGTCGTCGTGGCGCAGCTCGCCGCGGCGCGTCAGGGCACGCACTCGACCAAGACGCGTGGCCAGGTCAGCGGTGGTGGCGCCAAGCCCTACCGCCAGAAGGGCACCGGCCGCGCCCGTCAGGGCTCGACCCGCGCGCCGCAGTTCGCCGGCGGTGGCATCGTCCACGGTCCGCAGCCGCGGAACTACGAGCAGAAGACCCCGAAGAAGATGAAGGCCGCCGCCCTGCGCGGTGCCCTCTCCGACCGGGCCCGCGAGGGCCGGGTGCACGTGGTCTCCGCGTTCGTGGACGGCGATGCGCCGAAGACGAAGGCAGCCCTCGCGACGCTGCACGCGGTGACCCAGGCCAAGCGGGTCCTGATCGTGCTCGACCGCGACGACGTCCTCAACTGGGTCAGCCTGCGCAACGTCCCCGAGGTGCACCTCATCGAGGCCGGCCAGCTGAACACCTATGACGTGCTGGTGTCCGACGAGGTCATCTTCACCGAGGCCGCGCTCGCGGAGTTCGTGGCCGGCCCGGTCAAGGGCAAGCGCTCCGGCGCCGACCTGCCCGACCTCGCCACCTCCGAGATCCCCGGTGGCTTCCCGTCCATCGCCCCCGCCGTCGGCGAGGGCACCGTCGAAGAGACCACCGAGGAGAAGGCATGAGCGTCCGCGACCCCCGGGACGTCCTGCTCGCCCCGGTCATCTCCGAGAAGAGCTACGGGCTCCTCGAGGCGAACCAGTACACGTTCATCGTGCTGCCGGAAGCCAACAAGACGCAGATCAAGATCGCGGTCGAGCAGATCTTCAACGTGAAGGTCCTCGGCGTGAACACGATCAACCGCCAGGGCAAGCGCAAGCGCAGCCGGGGCGCACAGATGGGCAAGCGCAAGGACACCAAGCGCGCCATCGTGTCGCTGGCCGCGGGCGACCGCATCGAGATCTTCGGGGGCCCGGGCGCCTGAGGCGGCTGGGCCTCCGGCCCACCCCTCCACCCGGATCCACGGACCAGAGATAGAAGACAGGGACTGAGTCAGCAATGGCTATCCGCAAGTACAAGCCGACGACGCCGGGCCGACGCGGCTCCAGCGTCGCCGACTTCGCCGAGGTCACCCGCGACCACCCCGAGAAGTCGCTGGTCCGACCGCTGCACGGTCGGGGCGGGCGCAACGTGCACGGGAAGGTCACCGCTCGTCACCAGGGCGGCGGTCACAAGCGCGCGTACCGGGTCATCGACTTCCGTCGGGCCGACAAGGACGGCGTGCCGGCCAAGGTCGCGCACATCGAGTACGACCCGAACCGCACGTCGCGCATCGCGCTGCTGCACTACGCCGACGGCGAGAAGCGCTACATCATCGCGCCGGCCCGCCTGAAGCAGGGCGACACGGTGGAGTGCGGCCCCGCGGCCGACATCAAGCCCGGCAACAACCTGCCGCTCCGGAACATCCCGGTCGGCACCGTGGTTCACGCCATCGAGCTCCGTCCCGGTGGCGGCGCGAAGATCGCCCGTTCCGCGGGTACCAGCGTCCAGCTGGTCGCCCGTGAGGGTCGCTTCGCGCAGCTGCGCATGCCCTCGGGCGAGATCCGCAACGTCGACGTGCGCTGCCGCGCCTCCGTCGGCGAGGTGGGCAACGCCGAGCAGTCGAACATCAACTGGGGCAAGGCCGGCCGCATGCGGTGGAAGGGCAAGCGCCCGACCGTCCGCGGTGTCGCCATGAACCCGGTGGACCACCCGCACGGTGGTGGTGAGGGCAAGACCTCCGGTGGTCGTCACCCGGTGAACCCCAAGGGCAAGCCGGAGGGTCGTACGCGCAAGCGGAAGGCCAGTGACGCCCTGATCGTGCGCCGCCGGCGCGCCAACAAGAAGCGCTGAGCGGGAAGAGGAGTCCGACAGAGATGCCACGCAGCCTGAAGAAGGGCCCGTTCGTCGACGACCACCTGCTCAAGAAGGTGGACGCTCAGAACGAAAAGGGCACCAAGAACGTGATCCGCACCTGGTCACGCCGTTCGACGATCATCCCGGACATGCTGGGCCACACCCTCGCGGTGCACGACGGCCGCAAGCACGTGCCGGTGTTCGTGACCGAGGCGATGGTCGGGCACAAGCTCGGCGAGTTCGCTCCCACGCGCACCTTCCGTGGGCACATCAAGGACGACCGCCGCTCGCGGCGGGGCTGACCAGGTAGAGAGAGAAACAGATGACTTCCCAGTTGGGACAGGAGGCGCCGGTCGCCCGGGCTACGGCCCGGTTCGTCCGCGTCACTCCCATGAAGGCCCGCCGGGTGGTGGACATGATCCGCTACCTGCCGACCGATGAGGCCCTGGCGCTGCTGCGGTTCGCCCCGCAGTCGGCCAGCGAGCCGGTGGCCAAGGTGGTCGCCAGCGCGGTGGCCAACGCCGAGCACAACCTGCAGCTCGACCCGGCAGCGCTGGTGATCAGCGCCGCCTACGTCGACGAGGGCCCCACCCTCAAGCGGATCCGTCCGCGTGCGCAGGGTCGTGCGTTCCGCATCAACAAGCGGACCAGCCACATCACCGTCGAGGTGAGCGAGGTCGCCACCAGCGACGTCCTCGCGCAGAAGTCGCGCAAGGCGCGCCGGGACACCGGCATGTCGGGCCCGGCCACCCAGCAGACGAACAACACGAGGGGAGGGACCCGCTAGTGGGTCAGAAGGTCAACCCGCACGGGTTCCGGCTCGGGATCACCACCGACTACAAGTCCCGGTGGTACGCGGACAAGCTGTACAAGGACTACGTCAAGGAAGACGTCGCGATCCGCAAGCTCATGTCCAAGGGCATGGAGCGGGCCGGCATCTCCAAGGTCGAGATCGAGCGAACCCGCGACCGGGTCCGCGTCGACATCCACACCGCCCGGCCGGGCATCGTCATCGGCCGTCGTGGCGCGGAGGCCGACCGCATCCGCGGCGAGCTCGAGAAGCTCACCGGCAAGCAGGTGCAGCTGAACATCCTCGAGGTCAAGAACCCCGAGTCCGACGCGCAGCTGGTCGCCCAGGGCGTGGCCGAGCAGCTCTCCAGCCGGGTCAGCTTCCGCCGTGCCATGCGCAAGGCGATGCAGTCCGCGCAGCGCAGCCCGCAGGTCAAGGGCATCCGGGTGCAGTGCTCGGGCCGCCTCGGCGGCACCGAGATGAGCCGCTCGGAGTTCTACCGCGAGGGCCGCGTGCCCCTGCACACCCTGCGCGCCAACATCGACTACGGCATCTACGAGGCCCGTACGACCTTCGGTCGCATCGGCGTCAAGGTGTGGATCTACAAGGGCGACGTCAGCGGCTCCCGGGCCGAGCGCGCCGCCCTCGAGGCGCTGGCCGACCGCCAGCAGCGCCGCGAGCGGGCCCAGCGCCCGCAGCGTCGTTCTGGTTCGTCGGGCACCACCGCTGGCGGGACCGAGGCCGGTCGCGCCGCAGTCGAGTCCTCCACCGGGCCGGTCGCGGACGCCACGGCGCCCGAGGCCGTCGTCGCGCAGACGTCCGGTGAGGTCGCGCCCGAGCAGACCGTTGCCGAGGCCGCCGGCCCGGAGGCCACCGCGGCCGCCGAGACCACGGCCACCGAGAACACGACGAGTCCGGAACAGGGGGCCTGACGCCATGCTCATCCCACGGCGCGTCAAGCACCGCAAGCAGCACCACCCGAGCCGCTCCGGCCGGGCCAAGGGTGGCACCGAGATCAACTTCGGTGAGTTCGCGATCCAGGCTCTCGAGCCCGCCTACGTGACCAACCGCCAGATCGAGTCCGCTCGTATCGCGATGACCCGGCACATCAAGCGTGGCGGCAAGGTGTGGATCTCGATCTACCCGGACCGTCCGTTGACCAAGAAGCCCGCCGAGACCCGCATGGGTTCCGGTAAGGGTTCGCCCGAGTGGTGGGTGGCCAACGTCAAGCCCGGCCGCGTGCTGTTCGAGCTGTCCGGTGTCGCCGAGCCCGTGGCCCGTGAGGCCATGCGCCGCGCGATCCACAAGCTGCCGATGAAGTGCCGCTTCATCACGCGTGAAGGAGAAGTGTGATGGCCGCCGGTCTGACCGCTCCCGAGCTGCGCGAGCTCTCTGTCGACGAGCTCGCTGCGCGGCTGCGCGAGTCCAAGGAAGAACTGTTCAACCTGCGCTTCCAGGTGGCCACCGGCCAGCTGGACAACAACCGGCGACTGCAGACCGTCCGCCGCGACATCGCCCGGATCTACACGATCATGCGCGAGCGCGAGCTGGGTCTCTCGGTCGCCCCGAACGAGGGTGTGGCATGAGCGAGACCCAGGAGTCGACCGGCCCCGGCCTGGCCGGCCGTGGCTACCGCAAGGTCCGCGAGGGCCTCGTCGTCAGCGACAAGATGGAGAAGACCATCGTCGTCGAGGTCGAGGACCGCGTGAAGCACGGCCTGTACGCCAAGGTCATCCGGCGGACCAGCAAGCTGAAGGCCCATGACGAGCAGGGCGACGCCGGCATCGGTGACCGCGTGCAGATCATGGAGACCCGTCCGATGTCGGCCACCAAGCGGTGGCGGCTCGTGCAGGTCATCGAGAAGGCCAAGTAGCACCAGCACCCGCGCGCGTGCGGCCCGCCAGGGCCGCCTCGCGCACGTCCAGCAGCAACGAGTAGGCTGGACGACTGGCGCGCCCCCCGGGTGCGCGCCGCATCCCGGTACCCGTGCCTCGGACGCACCGGCAGCTTCGGCCGCCGGTGCGTCCGCACGCGGGTGCCGGACAGCCGGTTCACCGTTCCGGCCCGGCTGTCACAACAATATTTGGGAGTAGGCGTGATCCAGCAGGAGTCGCGACTGCGAGTCGCCGACAACACCGGTGCAAAGGAAATCCTCTGCATCCGCGTGCTCGGCGGTTCCGGGCGGCGCTACGCAGGCATCGGCGATGTCATCGTCGGCACCGTGAAGGACGCACTGCCCGGTGCCGGCGTCAAGAAGGGCGACGTGGTCAAGGCCGTTATCGTCCGCACGGTGAAGGAGCGCCGTCGTCCGGACGGTTCCTACATCCGCTTCGACGAGAACGCCGCGGTCATCATCCGCGACAGCGGCGACCCGCGCGGGACGCGCATCTTCGGCCCCGTGGGCCGTGAGCTCCGCGACAAGCGCTTCATGCGGATCATCTCGCTCGCGCCGGAGGTGCTGTGATCATGGCGGAGAAGACCCCCTCGATGAAGGTCAAGAAGGGCGACACGGTCCTCGTGCTGTCCGGCAAGGACAAGGGCGCGAAGGGCCGGGTCATCGCGGCCTACCCGAAGGACCAGAAGGTCCTGGTGGAGGGCGTCGGCCGGGTGAAGAAGCACACCCGCATCAGCTCGACGCAGCGCGGCGCCCAGCAGGGCGGGATCGTCACGCAGGAGGCGCGCATCCACGTGAGCAACGTGATGGTGATCGACTCCGAGGACAAGCCGACCCGGGTCGGTATCCGCAAGGACGAGGAAGGCCGCAGCATCCGGGTCTCGCGGCGCACCGGTAAGGACCTCTGACCTCATGAGCGCACCCACCCGTGAGCTGCCCCGCATGCTCTCCTACTACCGCGACGAGATCGTCCCCGCGCTCCAGTCGGAGTTCGGCTACGAGAACGTCATGCAGATCCCGCGTCTGACCAAGATCGTGGTCAACATGGGCGTCGGCGAGGCCACCCGCGACGCCAAGCTGATGGACGGCGCGGTCCGCGACCTCACCGCCATCACCGGTCAGAAGCCGGCCGTCGTGCGAGCCCGCAAGTCCATCGCGCAGTTCAAGCTCCGCGAGGGCATGCCGATCGGCGCGAAGGTCACCCTCCGCGGCGACCGCATGTGGGAGTTCCTGGACCGCCTGCTGGCCCTGGCCCTGCCGCGTATCCGCGACTTCCGCGGCCTGTCCGCCAAGCAGTTCGACGGCCACGGCAACTACACGTTCGGCCTGACCGAGCAGTCGATGTTCCGCGAGATCGACGTCGACAAGATCGACCGGCCGCGCGGTATGGACATCACGCTGGTCACCACCGCCACGACCGACGAGGAGGGTCGCGAGCTGCTCCGCCAGCTCGGGTTCCCCTTCGCCGGCCTGACCGTCGTGAACACGACCCGCTGAGCCGGGGCAGGAGAGACAGATGGCCAAGAAGGCTCTGATCAACAAGGCGGCCCGCAAGCCGAAGTTCGCGGTCCGCGGTTACACCCGCTGCCAGCGGTGCGGACGTCCGCACGCGGTCTTCCGCAAGTTCGGCCTGTGCCGGATCTGCCTGCGGGAGATGGCGCACGCCGGGGAGCTCCCGGGCGTCCGCAAGTCCAGCTGGTAAGTCGCAGCCGTACGACCCGGCCGGGGCACGAGCACCGGCCGGACCACAGCACCACCGATCGCCGACAGGCCCCGCGCCAAGTCTCCGAGACCCAGCGCACGTGGAACCGCGGCGAGAGAGGCACCAGACACCATGACGATGACCGACCCGATCGCGGACATGCTGACGCGTCTGCGGAACGCCAACCAGGCGTACCACGACTCTGCGTCCATGCCGTCGTCGAAGTTGAAGACGCACATCGCGGAGATCCTCCAGCAGGAGGGTTACATCGCCGGCTGGAAGGTCGACGACGTCGAGAAGGACGGCCACACCTTCAAGCACCTCGTGATCGACCTCAAGTACGGCCCGAACCGCGAGCGGAGCATCGCCGGCGTGCGCCGGGTCTCCAAGCCCGGTCTGCGGGTGTACGCGAAGTCCACGGCCCTGCCCAAGGTCCTCGGCGGCCTCGGCGTCGCGATCATCTCGACGTCGACCGGGCTCCTGACCGACAAGCAGGCGAACAAGAAGGGCGTGGGTGGGGAAGTCCTCGCCTACGTCTGGTAAGGGGCGAGCGAGATGTCACGGATCGGACGACTGCCGATTCCCGTGCCGGGTGGCGTGGACATCGCCATCGACGGCCAGATGGTGAACGTGAAGGGCCCCAAGGGCGCCCTCTCGCACACGGTCGCGACGCCGATCACGGTCGAGCGCAGCGACGACGGCACGCTGCTGGTGCAGCGGCCCAACGACGAGCGGCAGAACCGGGCCCTGCACGGGCTGTCCCGGACGCTCATCGCCAACATGATCACCGGTGTCACCGAGGGCTACACGAAGACCCTCGAGATCGTCGGCGTCGGTTACCGCGTCCAGGCCCGCGGCTCGAACCTCGAGTTCGCCCTGGGCTTCAGCCACCCGGTTCCGGTGGAGGCGCCCGAGGGCATCACCTTCGCCGTCGAGTCCCCGACCCGCCTGCGGGTCAGCGGCATCGACAAGCAGCTGGTCGGCGAGGTCGCAGCCAAGATCCGCAAGATCCGCAAGCCCGACCCGTACAAGGGCAAGGGCGTGCGGTACCAGGGCGAGGTCGTCAAGCGCAAGGTCGGGAAGACGGGTAAGTGATGGCTCAGGCAGAGAAGGCCGTTCGGGTCCACAAGCCCGTCGGAACCGACATCAGCACGGCGCGCCGCGTTTCGCGGCTCCGTCGTCACAACCGGCTGCGCAAGCGGGTCTCCGGCACGCCGGAGCGTCCGCGCCTGGTGGTCAAGCGCAGCTCGCGGCACATCCACGTGCAGCTGGTCGACGACACCGTCGGTCGCACGGTGGCCAGCGCCTCGACGATGGACGCCGGCCTGCGTGGCGCCGAGGGCGACAAGTCCGCCCTGGCCCGCCAGGTGGGTGCGCTCATCGCCGAGCGCGCGAAGGCCGCCGGCTACACCGCCGTCGTCCTCGACCGTGGTGGCAACCGGTACGCGGGGCGCATCGCCGCCCTCGCCGACGGTGCCCGTGAGGGTGGGCTGGACTTCTGATGACCGCCACCCGTAGCAGCACGACCGAGCAGATCGAGAGGGACGTCTGATGCCAGGACCACAGCGACGCGGCGGCGGCGCCGGCGGCGGTAACGACCGCCGCGACCGTCGTGACGGCGGGCGGGGCCCCGGAGGCGCTCCCGCCGAGAAGAGCAACTACATCGAGCGCGTGGTCGCCATCAACCGCGTGTCCAAGGTCGTCAAGGGTGGTCGTCGCTTCAGCTTCACCGCCCTGGTGATCGTGGGCGACGGCGACGGCACCGTGGGCGTCGGTTACGGCAAGGCCAAGGAGGTGCCCGCGGCGATCGCCAAGGGTGTCGAGGAGGCCAAGAAGCACTTCTACAAGGTGCCGCGCATCGCCAGCACCATCCCGCACCCGGTGCAGGGTGAGGCGGCGGCCGGTGTGGTGCTCCTGAAGCCGGCCAGCCCCGGTACCGGTGTCATCGCCGGTGGTCCGGTGCGTGCCGTGCTCGAGTGCGCCGGCATCCACGACGTGCTGTCGAAGAGCCTCGGGTCGTCCAACCCGATCAACATCGTGCACGCCACGATGCAGGCCCTGAAGGACCTCGTCCGCCCGGAGGAGATCGCGGCTCGCCGTGGTCTGCCCCTCGAGGACGTCGCCCCGGCCGCCATGCTGCGTGCCCGTGCGGGTCAGGGGGTCTGAGATGGCGCAGCTGAAGGTCACCCAGGTCAAGTCGGCGATCGGCACCAAGCCCAACCAGCGGCAGACGCTGCGCTCGCTGGGCCTGAAGAAGATCAACGACTCGGTCGTCCAGGAGGACCGTCCCGAGATCCGCGGGATGGTCGCAACGGTGCCGCACCTGGTCACCGTCGAAGAGGTCTGAGGAAAGACTCGCTATGACTCTGAAGGTCCACCACCTGCGCCCGGCCCCGGGCGCCCGTACCGCCAAGACCCGCGTGGGTCGCGGTGAGGGCTCCAAGGGCAAGACGGCCGGTCGCGGTACCAAGGGCACCGGCGCGCGCGGGAACACCCACGCGCGGTTCGAGGGTGGGCAGACCCCGCTGCACATGCGGCTGCCCAAGCTCTCGGGCTTCAAGAACCCGAACAAGGTCGTGTTCCAGGTCGTCAACCTCGACCGCATCGCGGCGCTCTTCCCGCAGGGTGGTCTGGTCGACCCGGACACCCTCGTGGAGGCCGGCGCGGTCCGTCGTGGTCACCCGG
Source organism: Blastococcus saxobsidens (assembly GCF_010682065.1). GTDB lineage: Bacteria > Actinomycetota > Actinomycetes > Mycobacteriales > Geodermatophilaceae > Blastococcus > Blastococcus saxobsidens_B. The sequence goes on along the minus strand of NZ_JAAGWG010000013.1, from coordinate 89,572 downwards.
TCAAGGTGCTCGGCACCGGCGAGCTGGGCGGCGTGAAGGTCGACGTCCACGCGCACGCCTTCTCCTCGTCCGCCGCCGAGAAGATCGGCGCTGCCGGGGGCAGCACCAACCGCATCTGACAACGGGCGACCCCCGCGGGAGCGTGACACCGCGCCCGCGGGGGTCGTCTGCTGCCCGGCCGCGTCACGCGGCCGGGCACCGGCCGTTGTGCGGTCGCGGCCGGCGACTGTGTCGTGGCAGCGGCGGTCGGCCGCATTGCTAATCTCTTACGAACGATCAGGGGAGGGCACGTGCTGCAGGCGTTCGCCGCGGCGTTCCGGACGCCAGACCTCCGGCGCAAGCTGCTGTTCTCCCTGGCGATCATCGCCGTGTACCGGCTGGGGGCGCAGGTCCCGGGGCCCGGCGTCTCCGTGGAGGCCATCAACAGCTGTCTCGACCAGGCGCAGGCATCCGACCAGCGGGACATCTACTCGCTGGTCAACCTGTTCTCCGGCGGCGCGCTGCTGAAGCTCTCGGTCTTCGCGCTGGGGATCATGCCGTACATCACGGCGAGCATCATCGTGCAGCTGCTGGTGGTGGTGATCCCGCGCTTCGAGGTGCTGAAGAAGGAAGGGCAGTCGGGTCAGGCCAAGCTGACCCAGTACACCCGCTACCTGACGATCGCCCTCGCGGTCCTGCAGAGCACCGGCATCATCGCCCTGGCGCGCAGCGGCCAGCTCTTCCCGAACTGCAGCGAGCAGATCATCCCGTCGAACTCGGTGTGGACGACCGTGGTGCTGGTCATCGCGCTCACCGCCGGTACGGCCATGATCATGTGGCTCGGCGAGCTGCTGACCGAGAAGGGGATCGGCAACGGCATGTCCGTGCTGATCTTCACCTCGATCGCCGCACGCATCCCGGCCGAGGGCGGGTCGATCCTCCAGTCGCGCGGCGGCGTCGTCTTCGCGGTGGTCTGCGTGATCGCCGTCGTCATCATCGGCACCGTCGTGTACGTGGAGCAGGCCCAGCGCCGCATCCCGGTGCAGTACGCCAAGCGGATGGTGGGCCGGCGCATGTACGGCGGCACGTCCACCTACCTGCCGCTGAAGGTCAACCAGGCCGGCGTCATCCCGGTCATCTTCGCGTCGTCGCTGCTGTACCTGCCGCAGCTGATCATCCAGCTGCAGGGCAACGAGACCGGCGGCGTCCGGCAGTTCTTCGAGAACAACATCGTCGACCAGAGCAGCCCGGTCCACATCGCGGTGTTCTTCGGCCTGATCGTGTTCTTCACGTACTTCTACGTGTCGATCACGTTCAACCCGGAGGAGCGGGCCGACGACATGAAGCGCTACGGCGGCTTCATCCCGGGCATCCGCCCCGGCCGGCCCACTGCCGAATACCTGCAGTACGTGCTGTCCCGGATCACGCTCCCCGGCTCGATGTACCTGGGCATCGTCGCGGTGCTCCCGAACTTCTTCCTCGCCGTGACGCAGCCGGGGCAGAACCAGAACTTCCCGTTCGGCGGGGTCGCGGTCCTCATCATGGTCGGAGTGGGGTTGGAGACGGTGAAGCAGATCGAGACGCAACTCAATCAGCGCAACTACGAAGGGTTCCTGAAGTAGTGCGCGTCGTCCTCCTGGGCCCTCCCGGAGCGGGCAAGGGCACCCAGGCGCAGATCATCGCCGGTGAGCTGAGCGTGCCGGCGATCTCGACCGGTGACATCTTCCGCGCGAACGTCAGCGGGCAGACCGAGCTCGGCCTGAAGGCGAAGACCTACATGGACGCCGGTGACCTCGTCCCCGACGAGATCACCTTGGCCATGGTGAAGGACCGTCTCGCCGAGCCCGACGCCAAGGCGGGCTTCCTGCTCGACGGCTTCCCGCGGACGATCGCCCAGGCCGAGCAGCTCCGGTCCTCCCTGCACGACCTCGGGAACGCGCTCGACCGGGTCCTCGAGCTCGTCGTCGACGAGGAGGAGCTGGTGCGCCGGCTCTCCGGCCGGCGGATGGTCGTCGACGGCCAGGAGGTCCAGCGCGACGACGACAAGCCGGAGACGGTGCGTCACCGCCTGAAGGTCTATCGGGAACAGACGGCGCCGCTGTCCGGCTTCTACGACAGCGAGGGTCTGCTGGCCCGGATCGACGCGATCGGGTCGGTCGAGGAGGTCACCGCCCGGGCGCTGCGCGCACTGGGCGTCGACGGCGGCGACGAGTCCGGTCAGCCGGCCTCGGTCTGACTGCCGGCCCCGGTGGCCCGGTGAAGGAGCAGCGCGGTAGATGACGACAGGCATCCTGGGTCGCATCCCGCTGCTGGCGAAGTGGAGTGGACGCATGATCCAGATCAAGACGGCGCACGAGATCGAGCTCATGCGTGCCTCCGGCCTCGTCACGGCCGGGGCCCTCGCGGCGGTCCGGGCCGCGGTTGCTCCCGGTGTCAGCACCGGGGAGCTGGACGCCGTCGCGGAGGACCACATCCGCTCGCACGGCGCGGTGCCGAACTTCCTCGGGTACCACGGCTTCACCGGGACGATCTGCACCTCGATCAACGACGAGATCGTGCACGGCATCCCGAACCCGGAGCGGCGCCTCGAGGCCGGCGACAACATCTCCATCGACTGCGGCGCCATCCTGGACGGCTGGCACAGCGACTCCGCCGTCACCGTCACGGTGGGGGAGCCGTCCCCCGAGGACGCCGCCCTGCTCGAGGTGACCGAGCGCTCGATGTGGGCCGGGCTGGCCCGTGCGGTCGCCGGCGGCCGGCTGACCGACATCAGCCACGCGGTCGAGGAGTCCATCCGCTCCCACCAGCACGGGTACGGGATCGTGGACCACTACGGCGGGCACGGTATCGGGACCGAGATGCACCAGGACCCGCACGTGCTGAACTACGGCCGCGCCGGGCGTGGGCCCAAGCTGGTGCCGGGGCTGGCGCTGGCGATCGAGCCGATGGTGACGGTGGGCGACCCGGCGACGGCCGAGCTCGACGACGGGTGGACCGTCGTCACCAAGGACGGCTCCCGGGCCGGTCACTTCGAGCACACGGTGGCCATCACGCCCGAGGGCCCCTGGGTGCTCACGGCCGAGGACGGCGGGGTCGCCGGCCTGGCACCGTTCGGGATCACGCCTCGAACCTGAGGAAGGGCCAGCGCCTCCCGGGACGCGCTGCGCTCGCTCGGGGCCCTGCGGCGAGCCCGTCCCAGCACGTCACCACCGTCACTACGGGGGCGGGTTGGTGACGGGTGGGGCACCGGGGTACGATCTTCTGTGGCGCTAGCGCCGTTTCGTCGTCGTGCTGTGGCCGCGTGACGCGAGACGCCCTCTGCGAGAGCGCCTGCACCACCTGTTCTGCAATCTCCGTGTGCGTCCAGCCGGGTTCCGGCGCGGGCGCACGAGGATCCAGTACCACCGAGTCAGGGAGCGCGTTCAAGGCATGGCGAAGAAGGACGGGGCCATCGAGGTCGAGGGTCGCGTCGTCGAGCCGCTGCCCAATGCGATGTTCCGGGTCGAACTGCAGAACGGGCACCGGGTGCTCGCCCACATCAGCGGCAAGATGCGGCAGCACTACATCCGCATCCTGCCCGAGGACCGCGTGGTCGTGGAGCTCTCGCCCTACGACCTGACGCGCGGTCGCATCGTCTACCGCTACAAGTAACCGCTCGGACCGTGCAGCTGCCGCGAGGCAGAGCGCGGCGGGCACACGATCCGAGGAAATGAGGGGCGGCACCGGTGAAGGTCCAGCCGTCGGTGAAGAAGATCTGCGACAAGTGCAAGGTGATCCGCCGGCACGGCCGGGTCATGGTCATCTGCGACAACGCCCGGCACAAGCAGCGCCAGGGCTGAGGGAGTACCTGAACATGGCACGACTGGCTGGCGTCGACCTCCCCCGCGAGAAGCGGATGGAGATCGCGCTCACCTACATCTACGGAATCGGCAGGCACCACGCCAAGGAGACCCTGGCCGCGACGGGCGTCAGCCCGGACCTGCGCGCCAAGGACCTCAGTGACGAGGACCTGCTGAAGCTCCGCGACTACATCGACGAGCACTTCCGCGTCGAGGGTGACCTCCGCCGCGAGGTCGCTGCCGACATCCGTCGCAAGGTGGAGATCGGTTGCTACCAGGGCCTGCGGCACCGCCGCGGTCTCCCGGTGCACGGTCAGCGCACCAAGACCAACGCGCGCTCGAGCAAGGGCCCGCGCAAGACCATCGCCGGCAAGAAGAAGGCCGGCAAGAAGTAAGCCGCGTACCGCGCCGTCGCGCGTCCCTGAGGGGGGAACGACGGTGCAGCGCGTGCTGCCTCTCTAGGCCACGAAGAGAAGGAACCCCACACACACATGCCTCCCAGGGCTCGCGCCGCGGCCGGTGCCAAGAAGGTCCGCCGCAAGGAGAAGAAGAACGTCGCTCACGGTGCTGCGCACATCAAGAGCACGTTCAACAACACGATCGTCTCGATCACCGACCCCAACGGGAACGTGATCAGCTGGGCCTCCGCCGGCCATGTCGGCTTCAAGGGCTCGCGCAAGTCGACCCCCTTCGCCGCGCAGATGGCCGCCGAGAACGCGGCCCGCAAGGCGCAGGAGCACGGCATGCGCAAGGTGGACGTCTTCGTGAAGGGCCCCGGCTCCGGCCGGGAGACCGCGATCCGCTCCCTCCAGGCCACCGGCCTCGAGGTCGGACAGATCCAGGACGTCACGCCGCAGCCGCACAACGGCTGCCGGCCCAAGAAGCGCCGCCGGGTCTGACCGGCCGACTGACGAGACGAACGAGGAGTACCTGACGTGGCCCGTTACACCGGAGCCGACTGCCGCCTGTGCCGGCGCGAGAAGATGAAGCTGTTCCTCAAGGGCAGCAAGTGCGAGTCCGCGAAGTGCCCGATCGAGATCCGGCCCTACCCGCCGGGCGAGCACGGCCGTGGCCGCAGCAAGGACAGCGAGTACCTGCTCCAGCTTCGTGAGAAGCAGAAGGCGCGCCGCATCTACGGCGTGCTGGAGAAGCAGTTCCGCGGTTACTACGAAGAGGCCAACCGCAAGACCGGCAAGACCGGTGAGGTCCTGCTCCAGATCCTGGAGTCGCGGCTGGACAACGTGGTCTACCGGGCCGGCTTCGCCGAGTCCCGCGACATGGCCCGCCAGCTGGTGCGCCACGGCCACATCCGGGTCAACGGCCGCAAGGTCGACATCCCGTCCTACCGGGTGAGCGAGAACGACATCGTCGAGGTCGCGGAGAAGTCGCGCACGATGCTGCCGTTCGAGATCGCCCAGGCGCGCGCCGGCGAGCGTCCCGTTCCGCCGTGGCTGGAGGTCATCAGCAGCCAGCTGCGCGTGCTCGTGCACAGCATCCCGGCCCGCCAGGTGATCGACACCCCGGTCCAGGAGCAGCTGATCGTCGAGCTGTACTCGAAGTAAGCACCACTGCAGTACCGGCTCCGGCGGGCGGACAGATGCCCGCCGGAGCCAGCACCACCCTCACGGCGTCATATGGCGGGTGCCGGAGGACATGAAGGAGAACCAATGCTCATCGCACAGCGCCCCACGCTGACCGAGGAGATCATCTCGGAGCAGCGCTCGCGGTTCGTCATCGAGCCGCTCGAGCCGGGTTTCGGCTACACCCTCGGCAACTCCCTGCGGCGCACGCTGCTGTCGTCCATCCCCGGTGCGGCTGTCACCAGCATCCGCATCGAGGGCACCCTGCACGAGTTCACCACCGTGCCGGGCGTCAAGGAGGACGTCACCGAGATCATCCTGAACCTCAAGGGCCTGGTCGTCAGCTCCGACTCCGACGAGCCGGTGACCATGTACCTGCGCAAGCAGGGGCCGGGCGAGGTCACCGCCGCGGACATCGCGCCGCCGGCCGGTGTCGAGGTGCACAACCCCGACCTGCACATCGCGACGCTCAACGGCAAGGGCCGTCTCGAGGTCGAGCTGGTCGTCGAGCGTGGCCGTGGCTACGTGCCGGCGCCGCAGAACAAGCAGCCCGGCCAGGAGATCGGCCGCATCCCCGTGGACTCGATCTACTCGCCGGTCCTCAAGGTCACCTACGCCGTCGAGGCGACCCGTGTCGAGCAGCGCACCGACTTCGACCGCCTGGTCGTCGACGTCGAGACCAAGCCGTCGCTGGCCCCGCGGGACGCCATCGCGTCCGCCGGTTCGACCCTCGTCGAGCTGTTCGGCCTGCTGCGCGAGCTGAACGTCGACGCCGAGGGCATCGAGGTCGGGCCCAGCCCGGCCGAGGCCGCCGACATCGCGAACTTCTCGATGCCGATCGAGGACATGGACCTCACCGTCCGGTCCTACAACTGCCTCAAGCGCGAGGGCGTGCACACCGTCGGTGAGCTCGTCACCCGCTCCGAGGCCGACCTCCTCGACATCCGTAACTTCGGCGCCAAGTCGATCGACGAGGTCAAGATGAAGCTGGCGGCCATGGGCCTCGCGCTCAAGGACAGCCCGCCCGGGTTCATCCCCACCTCGGTCGAGAGCTACGACGAGGGCTACGAGACCGACGCCTACCAGGGCACGGGCGAGTACGCCGCCGGCTACGACCAGGCGCAGTACGACGAGACCTCCTACCAGGAGACCGAGCAGCTCTGAGGCGGTGCGGGACGGACGGCGAACCCGCCGTCCGTCCCCGCCGCGGGGCGCGCGACACTGACGCCACGAGCAGTGCAGCACCACCGCAGTACGGACGACAGCAGCATCACGGATGCAGCCGGCAGCGAGCGCCCGGCCGCCTGAGGAAGGACCGACATGCCCACCCCCACCAAGGGCCCCCGTCTCGGCGGGTCCCCCGCGCACGAGCGGCTGATGCTGGCCAACCTGGCCACCTCGCTGTTCGAGCACGGGCGGATCACCACCACCGAGACCAAGGCGAAGCGCCTGCGTCCGCTGGCCGAGAAGCTGGTGACCTTCGCCAAGCGCGGTGACCTGCACGCCCGTCGTCAGGTGATGACGACCATCCGTGACAAGGACGTCGTCCACACGCTCTTCGCCGAGATCGGTCCTCGCTACGAGAACCGTCCCGGTGGCTACACCCGGATCACCAAGGTCGGTCCCCGCAAGGGCGACAACGCGCCCATGGCGGTCATCGAGCTGGTCGAGGCCCTGACCGTCGGCCAGCAGGCCGTCGGCGAGGCCGAGCGGGCCCGCGGCACGAAGTTCGCCGCCGGTGCCGGCGCGGCCGCCGCCTCGGGCGAGGTCACCGCCGACGCCGTCGAGCCGGCCGAGGAGACGCCTGCCGAGGAGACCGCGACCGAGGAGACCGCGACCGAGGAGACCGCTGAGGTCGAGACGGCCGAGGCGACCGCGGACGAGACGGCTTCCGACGACGCCGCGGCGGAGTCCGACACGGACGGCGCCAAGTGACCAGCTCCACCGGCCCCGGCGGGGACACCTCCCCGGCCGTGACCGACGGCTCCGTCACCGACGAGGCCCAGGAGATCGTCACCGACGTCTACAACCCCGACGGTGAGCGCCAGGACGACGGCGACGTCACCCCGGAGCCGGTCGCGCAGAACACCGCCGTGGTCGACGACCCGGCGCTCTCGCCGGAGCTGGCCGAGGCGGTCGCCGCCGAGATCAACGCCGCCGAGATGGGCGACGCCGCCACGGCGAGCCTGAACGCTCCCGGTGGCGAGTCGGCGCCCGACCCGCGCTGACGCACACGATCGCGAACACGCGCTGAGCACCCAGCAGCACACGGACGAGCCCGCCACCGGCAACGGTGGCGGGCTCGTCCGTCTCCGTCTCGCCGTCCAGTACGACGGCACGGGCTTCCACGGCTGGGCCCGCCAGCCGGCGCTGCGCACGGTGCAGGAGGAACTGGAGCGGGGACTGGCGACGGTCCTGCGCACGGACGTCGACCTGACGGTCGCCGGCCGCACCGACGCCGGCGTGCACTCCACGGGGCAGGTGGTGCACTGCGACGTCCCCCACGCCGTGTGGGAGGAGCAGCAGGAGAAGCTCGTCCGCCGGCTGCGCGGTGTGCTGCCCGCCGACATCGGCGTGCCGCGGGTGGAGGAGGCCCATCCGGATTTCGACGCCCGGTTCGGGGCGCTGGCCCGGCACTACGTCTACCGCCTCACCGACGCGCCCTCCGGTCCGCCGCCGCTGCGACGCGCCGACACGGTGGCCTGGCCGCGCCGCCTGGACACCGGCGCGATGGACCTGGCCGCCGGGCTGCTGCTCGGGGAGAACGACTTCGCCGCCTACTGCAGGCGCCGCGAGGGCGCCACGACCATCCGCACGCTGCTGCGGTTGACCGTCGCCCGGCAGCACGAGGATGACGGATCGCAGACCGTCCGGATCGACGCCTCGGCCGACGCCTTCTGCCACTCGATGGTCCGCAGCCTCGTGGGCGGGCTGGTGGCGGTCGGCGAGGGCCGCCGTCCGCTGGACTGGCCGGCCGGCCTGCTCAGCCGCACGGAGCGCGCGAGTGACGTGCCGGTGGCCCCCGCGCACGGCCTCACCCTCGTGGCCGTCGACTACCCGCCCGACTCCGAGCTGGCCTCCCGCACGCAGGTCACCCGCGCCCGCCGCGGCGACTGACCGGCGGTCAGGGCACCGCGGCGACGGCCTCGGCGATCGGCGTCCCCCCGGACACCAGCTCCACGACGGCGCCGTCCCGCCCGGCGTCCAGCAGGGCGACGAGCACCGCGGCGACGTCGTCGCGCGGGATGCTGCCCCGCTCGACGTGCCGGTCGAGGGTGACCGTCCCGGTGCCCGCGTCGTCGGTGAGCCCGCCGGGCCGCAGCACGGTCACGGCCAGCTCCGGGCGGGCCAGGAGGTCCTGCTCGGCGGCGAGCTTGGCGCGCAGGTAGGCGGTGAACACCTCGTCCACGCCCTCGGGGGAGGCGCCGTCGGCCACCATGTCCGTCCCCATGGAGGACACGAGGAGGTAGCGGCGCACGCCGGCCCGCTCGGCGGCGTCGGCGAGCAGGACTGCGGCGCCCCGGTCGACGGTGTCCTTGCGATCCTTGCTGCTGCCCGGGCCGGCACCCGCCGCGAAGACCACGGCGTCGGCGTCGGTGAGCACGTCGGCGACGTCGTCCACCGTGGCCGACTCCAGGTCCAGGACCACCGGCGTCACGCCGTCGTCCTCCAGGTCGGCCCGGTGGTCGGGGTTGCGGACGAGGCCCGTGACGGAGTCCCCGCGGGCGGACAGCAGGCGGCCCAGGCGGCGGGCGACCTGCCCGTGGGCCCCGGCGATGACGATGCGCATGCCCCGGCCCCTACCCGGTGCGGCGGCCGGCTACCGCCCGGGCCCGGGCCAGCTCCTCGGGGGTGTCGCAGTCCAGCCACGGCGGGGGAGCGCCCGGCGCCACCTCCGGCCGGTGGCGGTCCACCGCCAGCCCGCTCAGCGCCCGGTGCAGGGCCGCGGGCCCGCCCGGGTCCCCGACGGCCGTCCGCAGCGCCGTCGTCCGCCAGACGCCCAGCAGGAGCTGGTCGCGGCCGGTGTCGTCGACGACGAGGACCCCGTCGTCCACCAGGCGCCGCCGCAGCGTGCGGACGAGGTCGCCGGTGAGGAAGGGGAGGTCCCCGGCGAGGACGGCGACGACGTCGGTGTCCACGGCGGTGAGCCCGGCGCGGAGCGCGGCGACCGGTCCGCCGCCGGCGGGCTCCTCGCGGGTGAAGACCACGTGGGCCGGCGCGTCCTGCACCGGGCCGACCACCACCCGGCGCCGGGCGTCCGCGACCGCGCCGAGGACCGCGGCCAGCAGGCTGCGGCCGCCGACCTCCAGCTGCGGCTTGGGCCGGCCGCCGAGGCGGGAGGCCCGGCCGCCGGCCAGCACCACGGCCGAGTACGGCGGGAGTTCCTCCATGGGCAGCACCGTAGGCCGCCCGGCGTGGGTACCGTCCACGCCGTGGGACGAGTCACCAGCCGCACCCCGGTGCTGCGCATCCGAGGTCCGCAGCACACCACCCGGCCGGACACGGTCGCCGCCGAGGAGCCGTTGGAGATCCGGCTGAACGGCACGCCGCTGGCGGTCACGATGCGGACGCCGGGCGACGACTTCGACCTGGTGCACGGTTTCCTGGCCACCGAGGGCGTCATCCACGGGTCCGACGACGTCGCCGGCCTGCGGTACTGCGACTCGGTCGACGCCGACGGCCGCAACACCTACAACGTCGTGGACGTCGACCTCGCGCCCGGTGTGCCGATCCCCGACACGGGGCTGGAGCGGAACTTCTACACGTCCAGCTCGTGCGGGGTCTGCGGCAAGGCCAGCATCGACGCGATCCGCACCAAGACCTCCTACGACGTCGCCGGCGACCGGGTGCGGCTGCCGCTGGAGGTGCTGCTCGCGCTGCCCGACCGGCTCCGCGCCGCCCAGCAGGTGTTCGACAAGACCGGCGGGCTGCACGCCGCGGGCCTCTTCACCGCGGCCGGCGAGCTCCTGGCGCTGCGCGAGGACGTCGGCCGGCACAACGCCGTCGACAAGGTCGTCGGCGACGGCGTGCGCGAGGGCCGGCTGCCGCTGGCGGCGCACGTGCTGATGGTCAGCGGGCGGGCCAGCTTCGAGCTCACCCAGAAGGCGGCGATGGCCGGGATCCCGGTGCTCGCCGCGGTGTCGGCGCCGTCCTCGCTGGCGGTGGAGCTGGCCCGCGAGGTCGGCATCACGCTGGTGGGCTTCCTGCGCGGCGACGGCTGCAACGTCTACACGCACACCGAGCGGATCCAGCTGGCACCGGAGAACTGACGCGGCACCTGGCGGGAGCCGCCTGCGACGGCGGCGCCGCCGGACGGGACCGGAGGCTCCTCCGGTGGTGTCGCGGACTCGCTCAGCGCAGACCGGGGACGGCACCTGGCCGCGGTGCGGTCCGGAGGACCGCAATGTCATGGCTCAGTGATCGCCGCCGCGGAGCTGGCTCACCACGTGGGGGAGCAGCGGGCCGAGCACGGCCAGGCCGTCCTTCACCCCGCCGGTCGAGCCGGGCAGGTTGACGATCAGCGTGCGGCCCGCCGTGCCGGCCAGGCCACGGGACAGCACCGAGGTGAGCACGCCGTTGTCGGCGCCGTAACGGCGGACGGCCTCGGCGATACCGGGCGCCTCGCGCTCGATCACCGCGCGGGTGGCCTCCGGGGTGACGTCGGTCGGGGAGAGCCCCGTGCCGCCGGTGGTGACGACCAGGTCGACGCCGAGGTCCACCGATGCCCGCAGCACCGCCTCGAGCTCGCCGACGTCGTCGGGCCGGACGTGCGGTCCCTCCACGGCGAAGCCGAGCTCCCGCAGACCAGCGGCGAGGGCCTGGCCGCTGCGGTCCTCGTAGACGCCCGCGGAGGCCCGGTTGGACGCGGTCAGGACGACGGCGCGCGCGCCGGCCGGGAGCTCCCTCACCGGAGCCACTCCCCGCTCTTCCCGCCGATCTTGCGCAGCAGCCGGACCTCGGTGATCGAGGCCCGCGGGTCGACCGCCTTGACCATGTCGATCATCGTGAGCCCGGCGACGGTCACCGCGGTGAGCGCCTCCATCTCCACACCGGTCCGGTCGGCGGTGCGGGCGGTGGCGGTGATCTCCACGGCGTCGTCGGCGACCTCGATGTCGACGGTGACGCCGTGCAGCGCGATGGGGTGGCACAGCGGCACGAGGTCGGGCGTGCGCTTGGCCCCGGCGATGCCGGCGATCCGGGCGACGGCGACGGCGTCGCCCTTCGGCACGCCCTTCCCGCGCAGCAGGTCGACGACCGCGGCGCTGACCAGCACCCGGCCCGCGGCGGTCGCCTCCCGTGCGGTCACCTGCTTGGCGCTCACGTCCACCATCCGCGCGGCGCCGCGATCGTCGACGTGGGTCAGGCGCGGTTCGCTCACTGGAGGGCTCCCTCGATCAGCACGACGTCGACCTCGGCGCCGGCGGGCAGTTCGGTGACGTCCTCGGGGACGACGACCAGGCAGTTGGCGCGGGCGAGGTGGGCCACCAGGTGCGACCCGGGGCCGCCGACCTGGGAGACCTGGCCGGCGTCGTAGCGGCCGCGCAGGAACTGGCGACGGCCCGCGGGGGAGCGCAGCGGGCTGGTCAGCCGGGCCGGCGCCCGCAGGCGGTCGGGGAAGGCGTGCCCGAGGGAGCGGCGCAGCGCCGGGCGGACGAACACCTCGAAGGAGACGAAGGCGCTCACCGGGTTGCCGGGCAGGGTGATCACCGGGACGCCGTCGACCGTGCCGGCGCCCTGCGGGCCACCGGGCTGCATCGCCACCTTGCCGAACTCGACGGTGCCCAGGGTCGCGAAGGCGTCCTTGACGACCTCGTACGCGCCGGCGCTCACCCCGCCGCTGGTGACCAGCAGGTCGACTGGACCGTCTCCCCGCCTACCCAGCTCGGCCCGCACCGTGGCGAGGAACTGGTCGACGTCGTCGGGGACGAAGTGCAGCCGCCGGGGGAGGCCGCCGGCCTCCTCCACCGCGGCGGCCAGCAGCACCGAGTTGGACTCGTAGATCTGGCCGCGGGCCAGCGGCTGCCCGGGGGCGACCAGCTCGCTGCCGGTGGACAGGATCAGCACCCGCGGGCGGACCCGGACGCTCAGCTCGCGTACTCCCACGGCCGCCGCCAGGCCGAGCTGGGCGGCGGCCAGGGGTGCGCCGGCGGACAGGGCCACCGTGCCGGCCGCGATGTCCTCACCGGCGGCGCGCAGGTGGCTGCCGATCGGCGGGCGGTCGCGGATCTCGACCACCTCGGTGCCGGCGTCGGTGAGCTCCACCGGGACGACGACGTCGGCGCCCGGCGGCAGCGGGGCGCCGGTCATGATCCGGTGCACCGTGCCGGGCGCCAGGGGGACGACGTCGGTGCGCCCGGCCGGGATGTCCTCGGCCACCGGCAGGCGGACGGGGGACCCGTCGGCGGAGGCCAGCTCCGCCCACCGCCCGGCATAGCCGTCCATCGCCGAGTTGTCGAAGCCCGGCAGCGGCACCTCGGCGACCACGTCGAGGGCCAGCACACGGCCGTGGGCCCCGGCCAGCGCGACCGTCTCCGCGGGCATCGGCGGCAGCAGCGCGTCGACCACCGCCTGGTGTTCCTCGACCGTGCGCACCCGTCCATCCTGGCCGATGGTCACGCGAGCCAGCTCGTCGGCCGCCGGTTACTGTCCCCCGGACGGCACGGTGAGACGGAGGGTGACGTGGCGGAGATCGACCGGATGCTCGAGGCGAACGCGGCCTGGGCGGAGCGCTTCCCCGGCAGCAGGCCGGTGCGCCCGGCCCGCAAGGTCGCCGTCGTGGCCTGCATGGACTCCCGCATCCCGCTGTTCGGTGTGCTGGGCCTGGAGGTCGGCGACGCACACGTCATCCGCAACGCCGGCGGCGTGATCACCGAGGACGTCATCCGGTCGCTGACCCTGAGCCAGCACGCGCTCGGCACGCGCGAGATCGTGCTCGTGCACCACACCGAGTGCGGTCTGCAGTCCACCGACGACGTGAGCTTCGCCGACGCGGTGGAGAAGGCGACCGGCCGGCGCCCGCCGTGGGCGGCCCGCACCTTCACCGACGTCGACGCCGACGTGCGGGAGTCGATGCGGCTGGTGCGCGACTCCCCGTACCTGCTCTCCCACGAGGTGCGCGGCACCGTGTACGACGTCGAGACCGGGCGCCTGCGCGAGGTCACCGAGTTGGACGCCGGCGCCCGCTGACCGGGCCCGGCAGGCGGCACCGCCGCGGCTGGTATCGTGACCGGCTGGCGCGCGCAAGCCGGCTGGTGCCCGCGCGCCGTCCCCTGTCTCCCGTACTCGGTGAGGCGATCCCACCAGCCACCCCGACGACGAGGAGTCGAGCGCCCGTGCGCACGTACACCCCCAAGCCCGGCGAGGTCGCCCGGGCCTGGCACGTCATCGACGCCACCGATGTGGTGCTCGGTCGACTGGCCAGCCAGACCGCGCAGCTGCTGCGCGGCAAGCACAAGCCCCAGTACGCCCCGCACGTGGACGTCGGCGACTTCGTCGTCATCGTCAACGCCGGCAAGGTGGCGCTGACCGGCTCGAAGCGCGACGACAAGGTCGCCTACCGGCACTCCGGTCACCCGGGTGGTCTCAAGACCACGAACGTCGGCGACCAGCTCCGCACGCACCCCGACCGCGTCGTCGAGCGCGCGATCAAGGGCATGCTGCCGCACAACACCCTGGGCCGTCAGATGCTCAAGAAGCTCAAGGTCTACGCCGGCCCGGAGCACCCGCACGCCGCGCAGCAGCCCCAGACCTACGAGATCAAGCAGGTGGCCCAGTGACCAGCGCACTGACCGTGACCGACGCCGACGGGCGTCCGATCCAGACCGTCGGCCGGCGCAAGGAAGCGATCGTCCGCGTCCGCCTCCTCCCCGGCACCGGCGAGTTCAAGCTCAACGGCCGCACCCTGGAGCAGTACTTCCCGAACAAGGTGCACCAGCAGCTCATCCGCGAGCCGTTCGTGACCCTCGAGAAGGCCGAGCAGTACGACGTCGTCGCCCTGCTCAAGGGTGGTGGCGTCACCGGCCAGGCCGGCGCGCTGCGCCTGGCCATCGCCCGGGCCCTCATCGAGATCGAGGCCGAGGACCGTCCGGCCCTCAAGAAGGCCGGCTTCCTCACCCGTGACCCGCGGGTCAAGGAGCGCAAGAAGTACGGGCTCAAGAAGGCCCGCAAGGCGCCTCAGTACTCCAAGCGCTGACCGGGACGGCGTCGTCCATGGGGGGGAGACTCTTCGGGACCGACGGCGTCCGGGGTCGGGCCAACTCCGACCTCACGCCGGAGTTGGCCCTCTCGGTGGCTCGCGCCGCCGCAAGCGTGCTCGCCGACCGCGACGGGACCTCGCGTCCCGTCGCGGTCGTCGGCCGTGATCCCCGTGCCAGCGGGGAGATGCTCGAGGCCGCAGTGGTCGCGGGCCTCACCAGCGCCGGAGCAGAGGTGCTCCTGGCCGGGGTGGTCCCCACCCCGGCGCTGGCCTACCTGACCGGCCGCAGCGACGCCGATCTCGGCGTGATGATCTCGGCCAGTCACAACCCCATGCCGGACAACGGCATCAAGCTCTTCAGCCGCGGTGGGCACAAGCTGCCCGACGCCCTCGAGGCCGCCATCGAGCAGGCCGTGACGTCCGGCTCGTCGGCGGACCATCGCCCGACCGGTGCCGCGATCGGCCGCGTGAGCGCCCTCGCCGACGGTGCCGACGCCTACCTCGAGCACCTGCTCTCGACGGTCGACCAGCCCCTCACCGGGCTCTCGGTGGTCGTCGACGGCGCGCACGGCGCGGCCGCCGGCGCCGCTCCGGAGGTCTACCGGCGCGCGGGTGCCACGGTGCACGCGATCGGCTGCGCTCCCGACGGCTGGAACATCAACGACGGCATCGGCTCGACCCACCTCGGCCCGCTGATCGACGCGGTCCGGGAGCGCGGGGCCGACATCGGCATCGCGCACGACGGTGACGCCGACCGCTGCCTGGCGGTCACGGCCGCCGGTGACGTCGTCGACGGCGACGCCATCCTCGCCATCTGTGCGCTGGCCCTGCACGAGCGCGGCGCCCTCAAGGCCGACACCGTCGTGGCGACGGTGATGAGCAACCTCGGCTTCCACCACACCATGCGGGACGCGGGCATCTCCGTGCACACCACCGCGGTCGGCGACCGGTACGTGCTGGAGGCGCTGCGCGCGGGGGGGCTGAGCCTCGGCGGCGAGCAGAGCGGGCACCTGGTGTTCCTCGAGCACGCCACGACCGGCGACGGTCTGCTCACCGGGCTGGCGCTGCTGTCCAGGATGGCCGCCACCGGCTCCTCGCTGGCGGAGCTGGCCTCCGTGGTGCGCCGGCTGCCGCAGGTGCTGATCAACGTCCCCGTGCAGGACCGGCTCGCCGTCGCCGAGAGCGACGAGGTGGCCGCCGCGGTGAACGCCGTCGAGGCCGAGCTCGGCGAGGCCGGCCGGGTGCTGCTGCGCCCGTCCGGCACCGAGCAGCTCGTGCGGGTCATGGTCGAGGCGCCGACCCAGGACCTGGCCGACGCGGTGGCCCAGCGGCTCGCCGCGGTCGTGGCACGCGCGGGCTGACCGAGCCGGCAGCAGACACCCCCTTGGGGGTCCTCCCGCCTCGGCGGGACCGTCGACCGCGTCCGCCCCGGTACCCTCGGAGCAATGTGCGGCATCGTGGGTTACGTCGGTCCGCAGGGCGCGTTGGACGTCGTCCTGGAGGGCCTTCGCCGGCTGGAGTACCGGGGCTACGACTCCGCGGGCATCGCCGTCCTCTCCGGCGGCGAGCTGAGCACGGCGAAGAAGGCCGGCAAGCTGGCCAACCTGGAGAAGGTCCTCGCCGAAGAACCCCTGCCCGCGGCCACCATCGGCATCGGGCACACGCGGTGGGCCACCCACGGCGGGCCGACCGACCGCAACGCGCACCCGCACGTCTCCGCCGACGGGTCGGTCGCGGTGATCCACAACGGCATCATCGAGAACTTCGCGTCGCTGCGGGCCGAGTGCGAGGCCGCCGGCGTCGAGTTCACCTCCGAGACCGACACGGAGGTCGTCGCCCACCTGCTGGCGGCGGTCTACCAGAGCACGCCGGAGGGCGAGGGACGGCTGGCCGAGGCGCTGCGCCGGGTCTCCCGCCGTCTCGAGGGTGCCTTCACGCTCGTCTGCACGCACGTCGCCGAGCCGGACACGCTCGTCGCCGCCCGCCGCAGCAGCCCGCTGGTCGTGGGCGTCGGCGAGACCGTGGACGGCACCGCCGAGTACTTCCTGGGCTCCGACGTCGCCGCGTTCATCGGGCACACCAAGGAGGCCCGCGAGCTCGGCCAGGACCAGGTGGTCGAGATCGACCGCACCCGGGGGCTGACGGTCACCGGCTTCGACGGCACGCCGGCCGAGCCGACGGCCTACACGGTCGACTGGGACGCCGCCGCCGCCGAGAAGGGCGGCTACGACTGGTTCATGCTCAAGGAGATCGCCGAGCAGCCGCAGGCGATCGCCGACACGCTGCTGGGCCGGCTGGCCGAGGACGGCGAGCTCGTGCTCGACGAGGTGCGCCTGTCGGACCAGGAGCTGCGCGACATCGACAAGATCTTCGTCGTCTCCTGCGGCACCAGCTTCCACGCGGGCCTGATCGCCAAGTACGCGATCGAGCACTGGACGCGGATCCCGGTCGAGGTCGAGGTCGCCAGCGAGTTCCGCTACCGCGACCCGGTGCTGGACCGCTCCACGCTGGTGATCGTCATCAGCCAGTCGGGCGAGACGATGGACACCCTGATGGCGTTGCGCCACGCGAAGGACCAGAAGGCGCGCGTGCTGGCGATCTGCAACGCCAACGGGTCGACCATCCCGCGCGAGTCCGACGCCGTCCTCTACACCCACGCCGGTCCGGAGATCGCCGTCGCCTCGACCAAGGCCTTCCTCGCCCAGGTCGTCGCCTGCTACCTGGTGGGGCTCTTCCTCGCCCAGGTGCGCGGGGTGAAGTACGAGGACGAGATCGCCGCGATCGTCGAGGACCTGCGCGCCCTGCCCGACGCGGTGGCCACCGTGCTGGAGCAGATGGAGCCGGTGCGCGAGCTCGGCCGGTCACTGGCCGACGCCGGCACCATCCTGTTCCTGGGCCGGCACGTCGGGTTCCCGGTGGCGCTGGAGGGGGCCCTCAAGCTCAAGGAGCTGGCCTACATCCACGCCGAGGGCTTCGCCGCCGGCGAGCTCAAGCACGGCCCGATCGCCGTGATCGACCAGGGCACCCCGGTCGTGGTGATCGTGCCGTCGCCACGCAGCCGCAACTCGGTGCACGGCAAGGTCGTCTCCAACATCCAGGAGGTCCGTGCCCGCGGGGCACGGACGATCGTGATCGCCGAGGAGGGCGACGAGGACGTCGTCCCGTACGCCGACCACCTGATCCGGGTGCCGCGCACGCCGACCCTGCTCGCCCCGGTGGTCACCACGGTGCCGCTGCAGGTGCTCGCCTGCGAGATCGCCGACACCCGCGGGTTCGACGTCGACCAGCCCCGCAACCTGGCCAAGAGCGTCACCGTCGAGTGAAGGACCCCGACCTCCTCACCCCTCGCACGCTCGGGGCGAGCCTCTGGTCGGGGCCTTGCGCTCGGAGCGGCGTCGTCGACGATCACCCTGCAGACTGGCCGGGTGATCATCGGGGTCGGGATCGACGTGGTGCCGGTGGAACGGTTCGCGCAGTCGTTGCAGCGCACGCCCGGGCTCCGCGACCGCCTGTTCACCGCCGACGAGCAGCGGACCCCGTCGGGTGCGCCGCGCACGGGGGAGTCGCTGGCCGCCCGGTTCGCCGCCAAGGAGGCACTGGCCAAGGCGCTCGGTGCCCCCGGTGACCTGCACTGGCACGACGCCGAGGTGACCGTGGGCGACCACGGCCGGCCGCACCTGGCGGTGCGCGGCTCGGTCGCCGGCCGGGCGGCCCAGCTGGGCGTCACGTCCTGGCACGTGAGCCTCAGCCACGACGGCGGCATCGCCTCGGCGGTCGTGGTCGCCGAGGGCCTGGCCCGGGAGACGACGTGATCGGCCTGTTCACCGCCGCGGAGGTCCGGGCGGCGGAGGCGCCGCTGCTGGCGGCCCTGCCGGACGGCGCGCTCATGCAGCGAGCGGCGACCGGGCTGGCCACCGTCTGCCTGCGGTTGCTCGGCCGGGCCTCCGGCACCCGGGTGACGCTCCTCGTCGGGGCCGGCGGCAACGGCGGGGACGCACTGTTCGCCGGTGCCTTCCTGGCCCGCCGGGGCGTGCGGGTCACCGCCGTCCTGCTGGCATCCGACCGCACCCACGCCGGCGGCCTCCGCGCGCTGCTGAAGGCCGGTGGCCGCGTGGTGGAACCGTCCGAGGCCGGAGCCCACCTGGACCGGGCAGACCTCGTGCTCGACGGCATCGTCGGGATCGGTGGTTCCGGCGGGCTGCGGCCGGACGCCGCCGCGCTGGTGGACCGCGCCGCGGTCGGGCCGGCGCTGATGGTGGCCGTCGACGTGCCCAGCGGGGTCGCGGCCGACACCGGTGCCGTCGACGGTGCCGCCTTCCCCGCCACGCACACGGTCACCTTCGGCGCGGTCAAGCCGGGCCTCGTGGTCGGCGACGGGCGGGCGCACGCCGGCGAGGTGCACCTGGTGGAGATCGGGCTGGACGAGCACCTGCCGGCCCCCGGCGCGTGGCAGCTGACCGACGCCGACGCCGCCGCGCGGCTGCCGGAACCCGACGCGGGTGACGACAAGTACTCGCAGGGGGTGGTGGGCGTCGTCGCCGGGTCGGCCACCTACCCCGGCGCGGGCGTGCTGTGCACCGGAGCGGCGCTGCGCACCCGTCCGGGGCTGGTCCGGTACGCCGGCACGGCCGCCGACGGCGTCCGGGCCGCCTGGCCCGAGGCGATCGTCACCGACGGGCGGCCCGCGGACGCCGGCCGCGTGCAGGCCTGGGTGGTCGGGCCCGGCATGGGCACCGACGACGACGCCCGCGCGGTGCTGGCCGAGGTGCTCGCCACCGACCTGCCGGTGCTCGTCGACGCCGACGCGCTGACCCTGCTCGCCCGCGAGCCGGAGCTCGTGCGGGGCCGCCGCGCGCCCACGGTGCTCACCCCGCACGACCGCGAGTTCGCCCGGTTCGGCGCCGAGCCGGGCAGCGACCGCATCGGGGCCACGCGCCGGCTGGCCGCAGACCTCGGCGCGATCGTGCTGCTGAAGGGCGACGCGACGGTGGTCGCCGCGCCGGAGGGCACCGCCTTCGTCAACGCGACCGGCACCCCGTGGCTGGCCACCGCGGGCACCGGTGACGTCCTCTCCGGCATCGCGGGTGCCCTGCTGGCCACCGGCCTGCCCTTGGCGGAGGCCGCCGCCGTCGCCGCGCACGTGCACGGCCGTGCCGGGCAGGTGGCCGCCGCGCGCGGGCCCTTCGTCGCCGGGGACCTCGTGCGCCGCCTGCCCGAGACGATCAGCCGGGTGCGCGGGATCCGCCCCGGTGGCCTGCCAGACTCGGGGCCGTGACGAACGGGACCGGGGCGGAGGTGGTCGTCGACCTCGACGCGATCGCGGCGAACACCGCGGTGCTGCGCGAACGGGTCGGCCGGCCGTTGATGGCGGTGGTGAAGGCCGACGGCTACGGCCACGGCCTGGTGCCGTCGGCACGGGCAGCCCTGGCCGGTGGCGCCGACCAGCTGGGTGTCGCGGTGCTGGCCGAGGCGCTGGCGCTGCGCGCGGCCGGCGTGACCGCCCCGCTGCTCGCCTGGCTGAACGGGCCGGGCGCCGACCTCGCCGCCGCGCTGGCCGCCGACGTCGAGGTGTCGGTCAACGCCGGCTGGGGCCTGGCCGAGGTGGTCGCCGCCGCCCGGGAGACCGGCCGCCCGGCGCGGCTGCACCTCTTCGCCGACACCGGGCTGTCCCGGGAGGGCGCCACGATGGCCGACTGGCCCGAGCTGGTGGCGGCCGCTGCCCGGGCCCAGGCCGACGGGGATCTGACCGTCGTCGGGCTGTGGAGCCACATGGCCCATGCCGACGCACCCACCCACCCCACGATCGGGGCGCAGGTGCGGGTGTTCGAGGAGGCGGTCGGCATCGCCCGCGCCGCCGGCCTCACCGACGCCCGCCGGCACCTGGCCAACTCCGCGGCGACCGTGGCGCTGCCGGACACCTGGTTCGACATGGTGCGCCCGGGCGTCGCCGTCTACGGGCTGGACCCGCTGGGCGGGGATGCCGCCGACCACGGCCTGCGACCGGCGATGACCGTGCAGGCCCGCGTCGCGCTGACCAAGCGGGTGCCGGCCGGCGCCGGGGTCTCCTACGGGCACACGTACACCACGCCCGCCGAGACCACCCTCGCCCTCGTGCCCGTCGGCTACGCCGACGGCGTGCCCCGGGCCGGGGGGAACGCCGCCCCGGTGCTGGCGGCCGGCGCGAAGCGGACGATCGCGGGCCGGGTGTGCATGGACCAGTTCGTCCTCGACGTCGGCGACGCGGCCGTCGCCCCGGGGGACCAGGTGGTGCTGTGGGGGCCCGGAGAGGGCGGGGAGCCCACCGCCCAGCAGTGGGCCGACGCCACCGGCACCATCCACTACGAGCTGGTCACCCGGATCGGGGGGCGGTTCACCCGCTGCTACGTCGGGTCCGCGGGGGCCGTCTGATGGCGCGCGACCGCCGGCTCGCGCACAAGCACCCGAGGGCCCACACCGCCGGGGTCGTCGGCGGTCTGCTCGGTCTCGCCGCCGCGGGCACCGCCGCCGGCGTGGCCGTCAGCCGCATCGCGGCGCGACGGCTCCGGGCCGCCGAGCTCGGGCCGGCCGCGGAGCTGCCGGAGAACCTCAGCGAGGGCCAGCTGCGGCAGGTCGACCCGCTGGGCGTCGAGGCCAGGCCCGCCGACCGCACCGCGCTGGTGCAGGCCGACGACGGCGTGGTGCTCGCCGTGGAGGAGATCGGGCCGCGGGATGCGCCGCTGACCGTCGTCTTCGTCCACGGCTACACGCTGTCCATGGGTTCGTGGGCGTTCCAGCGGCGCACCCTGGCCGCGGAGCTGGCCACGGAGAACGGGCACCGGCCCGATGCCAGGCTGGTCTTCTACGACCAGCGGGGGCACGGCGCGTCGGGCCGGGGGACGCCGGAGCACTCGACGATCGACCAGCTCGCCCGCGACCTGCTGGCGGTGCTGGACGCCCGGGCACCGCGCGGACCCGTCGTGCTCGTCGGGCACTCGATGGGCGGCATGACGATCATGGGGCTGGCCGCGCTGCGTCCCGAGCTGTTCGGCAGCCGCGTCGTCGGCGCCGCGCTGGTGTCGACGTCGAGCGGCAACCTGGCCGACCTGGACTTCGGCCTGCCGGAGATGCTCACCCGCGTGCGCGCCGCCGTCCTGCCGGTGGCGGCCTGGACGATGCGGCACCGGCCCGTGTTCGCCGAACGGACCCGGCGGCTGGCGGCAGAGCTGGTGTCCGCGGCGACCCGGTCGCTGTCCTTCGGCCGGGGCGACGTGGACCCGGCCCTGGTGCGCTACGTGGACGCGATGATCGCCGGCACGCCGGTGGACGTGATCGCGGAGTTCTACCCGGCGCTCGCCGGCCTGGACGAGACCGGCTCGTTGGAGCCGCTCCGGGCGGTGCCCACCCTGGTGCTGACCGGCGACCGCGACAAGATGATCCCCAAGGAGCACAGCGACCTGATCGTGGCGGGGCTCGGGGGCGCGGACCAGGACCGGGTCGAGTACGTCGTCGTCCCGGCCGCCGGGCACATGGTGCCCCTGGAGGAGCCCGGCGAGGTGAGCGCGGCGCTCACCGCCCTGCTGCGACGGGTCGCCGCCGAGCGCTCGGCCGGCGCCCGGGGCTGATCGGTTCGGGCACGACCGCCGTCGTTATGGTTCGCGGGTGGCCGCACCCCGTCCGCCCCGGCTCGACGCCGCCGCCGAGGAGGTGGCGCGCACGGCCGCGGCCGCACCCGACTGGTCGTCGCTGGCCCGCTCCGCCGGCGGGTGCCTGGCGTGCCCGGAGCTCGCGGCGGCCCGGCAGCACGTCGTCGTCGGGGACGTGCCGGTCACCGGGCGACCCCGCCTCGTGCTGGTGGGCGAGGCGCCCGGCGCCACGGAGGACGAGACCGGCCGGCCGTTCGTCGGGAAGTCCGGGGCGCTGCTGGACCTGCTGCTCGGTGAGGCCGGGCTCGACCGGGCCGAGGCGGCCGTGCTCAACGTGGTGAAGTGCCGCCCGCCGGGCAACCGGACGCCGAAGGCGCCGGAGGTCGCCCGGTGCAGTGGCTGGCTGCGCCGCCAGCTGGAGCTGCTGGACGCGCCGGTCGTCGTCGCGCTCGGGCTGTCGTCGGCCAAGTGGTTCCTGGGGCCGCGCACCGTCCTGGCCGCGGTCCGCGGGCGCCCGCACGAGGTGGACGGGCGGGCGGTGTGGGCCACCTACCACCCCTCGGCCGCCATCCGGTTCGGCCCGAACGGGGCGCCGCGGGCGGGACTGCTGGCCGATCTGACCGCCGTCGCCACGACGCTGCGAGGGGCCGCGTGAAGCGGGAGCACGTGCTGGCCACCCTCGCCGACACCCATGCCCTCGGGCGGGGGCTGGCCGCCCTGGCCCGGCCCGGTGACCTCGTGGTGCTGGTCGGCCCCCTGGGGGCGGGCAAGACCGCGCTCACCCAGGGCATCGGCGCCGGGCTCGGCGTGCGCGAGCCGGTCACCTCGCCGACGTTCGTCATCGCCCGCGTGCACCGTGACGGCCGGATCCCGCTGGTGCACGTCGACGCCTACCGGCTGGGCGGGCACGCCGACGTCGACGACCTGGACCTGGATGTCACGGTCGCGTCGTCCGTGACCGTGGTCGAGTGGGGACAGGGGCTGGTCGAGCAGCTGGCCGACGAGCACCTCGAGGTGCGGCTGGACCGGCGCGACGACGACGTCCGCACCGCCGTGCTGGTGCCGCACGGGCCGGGCTGGGAGCAACGGCTCGGCTGAGCCGGCGTCAGTCGCGGAAGACGACCCGGCGGAGCAGCACGAAGTTGATCGCGGTGCCCAGCCCCTGCGAGGCGGCCCACGCGAGGGTCACCCGCCAGGAGCTCTCCGGGAGCAGCGCCAGGCCGAGGGCGTTGGTCGCCAGGATCACCACGAACGTCGTGCCGTAGAGGACGGCGAACCCGGCGGCCCGCCGGGCGCCGCCGGTGGCCGCGAAGGTCCACCGGCGGTTCAGCGCGTAGGCGGTGGTGGTGCCGGCGGCGAAGCTCAGTGCCCGGGCGGCGTACGTGGCCAGCCCGAGGTGCAGGCCCAGGGCGTAGACGCCGAGGTCCACCAGGGCGCTGACGCCGCCCACGATCCCGAACCGCAGGAGCTGGCGGACCAACCCGTCGCCGGCCTCCTGCGCCATCGACCGCCTCCCCGCGTGTGCCCCCTTCTGCCGCGGGGGTGCCGGGAGTATCGCTGCCCGTGCCCTGGGCGGCCGGAGGGCGCCCCGGTTAGCCTGCCGCCGTGAGTGGAGGCAGCGGTCCGCGGGTGGAGCTGGTCCGGCTGGACCGCGCGGTGCTGCGCGCCCTCGCCGACGGCGACCTGGCGACCGCCGAGGCCGGCGCGCCGGTGCCGCTGAGCCCGTACCTGGCCGGCGAGGAGTGCCGCTGGGTGTGGAGCATCCGCGCCGCCCAGGTGCTGGTCGACCCGCCCAGCCTGGACTGGATCACCCGGGTGGTCTGGGACCCGGCCCGGCGACTGGCGGTCGGCAAGGCCGGCTTCCACGGCCCACCGGACGCCGCGGGCATGGTCGAGGTCGGCTACTCGATCGACCCCGCGCACCGCCGGCAGGGGTACGCCCGCGCCGCGCTCCGGGCCATGCTGGCCCGCGCCGCCGCCGAGCCCGCCGTCGCCACCGTGCGCGCCAGCATCGCCCCGGACAACGTCGTCTCGCGCGACCTCGTGCTCGGTGAGGGCTTCGTCGAGGTGGGGGAGCAGGTCGACGAGGAGGACGGGCTGGAGATCGTCTACGAGGTGGCGGCGGGCACTCACCTAGGCTGATCCGTCGTGCTGCTCCTCGCGCTCGACACCGCCACCCCGACGCTCGTCGCCGGGCTGGCGCGCTGGACGCCCGACGGTCGCACCGAGGTGCTCGCCGAGCGGGCGGTCCCCTCCGGCACGAAGCACGCCGAGCTGCTGACGCCGGCCGTCCAGGGCGTGCTCGCCGACGCCGGCCTGGCGCTGTCCGAGGTCGAGGCGGTCGTCACCGGACTGGGGCCGGGTCCCTTCACCGGTCTGCGGGTCGGGGTGGTGACCGCGGCGGCGATCGCCGACGCCCGCGGGCTGCCGGTGATCGGCGTCTGCTCGCTGGACGCGGTCGGCTCCGGGGCGCGCACGGTCGTCACCGACGCCCGGCGCAAGGAGGTCTACTGGGCCACCTACGCCGCCGACGGCACCCGGACCGACGGGCCGGCCGTCGTGCGACCGGAGGAGCTCGGGCTGCCCGGCCCGTTCACCGGCGACCCGGCCTTCGCCGCCCGGCTGGGCGCCGACGTCACGGCCGCCGACGTCACCACCGCGGGCCTGGTGCGCGCGGCCGGCCCCCAGCTGGCCGACCCGGCGTCCGCCGGGCCGCTGGTGCCGCTCTACCTCCGCCGGCCCGACGCCGTGCCGCCGACCTCGATCAAGGCCGTGACGCAGTGACCCGGCTGCGGCCGATGTCGCTCGCCGACCTGCCCGCGGTCATGGTGCTGGAGGAGGAGCTGTTCGCCCCCGACACCTGGACGGCGGCGATGTACCGCGACGAGCTCGCCCAGACCCGGACGCGGCACTACCTGGTGGCCGACGACGAAGGTGCGGTCGTCGGGTATGCCGGGCTCATCGCCTACGACGACGAGGCGCACGTGGCCACGATCGGCGTCACCGGCACCCGGCAGGGGGAGGGCATCGGCGCGCTGCTGCTGGACGCCCTGCTGGCCGAGGCCGACCGCCGGCGCAGCCCGGTGGTACTGCTGGAGGTCCGCGCGGACAACGAGCGGGCGCAGGAGCTGTACCGGCGGCGCGGGTTCGCCGAGATCGGCCGGCGGCCGAAGTACTACCAACCGAGCGGCACGGACGCCGTGGTCATGAAACGGGAGAGGCCGTGAGCGAGCCGCTGGTCATCGGGTTCGAGACCTCGTGCGACGAGACCGGCGTGGGCATCGTCCGCGGGCACACCCTGCTCGCCGACGCCCTCGCCACCTCGATGGCCGAGCACGAGCGTTTCGGCGGGGTCGTCCCGGAGATCGCCTCGCGGGCGCACCTCGAGGCGATGGTGCCCACGGTGCACCGCGCGCTGGACGAGGCCGGCATCGCGGCCTCCGACGTCGACGCCGTGGCCGTCACCTCCGGGCCCGGCCTGACCGGCGCGCTGCTGGTCGGGGTGGCCGCGGCCAAGGCGTACGCGCTGGCGCTGGACAAGCCGCTGTACGGCGTCAACCACCTGGCCGCGCACGTCGCCGTCGACGAGCTGCAGCACGGTCCGCTGGCCGAGCCCTCGATCGCGATGCTGGTGTCCGGCGGCCACAGCTCGCTGCTGCTCGTGCCCGACCTGGCCCAGGACGTGCAGTCGCTGGGGCGCACGATCGACGACGCCGCCGGCGAGGCCTTCGACAAGGTCGCCCGGGTGCTCGGCCTGCCGTTCCCCGGCGGTCCGCCGATCGACCGGGCCGCCCGCGAGGGCGACCCGCGCGCGATCGCGTTCCCGCGCGGCCTCACCGGCCCGCGCGACGCGCCTTACGACTTCTCGTTCTCCGGACTGAAGACCGCCGTCGCCCGCTGGATCGAGGCCCGCGAGCGGGCGGGCGAGCCGGTGCCGGTGGCCGACGTCGCCGCGTCCTTCCAGGAGGCGGTCGCCGACGTGCTGACCGCCAAGGCGGTGCGCGCCTGCACGGACCACGGCGTGGACCACCTCGTGCTCGGCGGGGGAGTGGCGGCCAACTCCCGGCTCCGTGCCCTCGTCGAGGAGCGCTGCGCCAAGGCCGGCATCGTGCTGCGGGTGCCCAGCCCCAGGCTGTGCACGGACAACGGCGCGATGGTGGCCGCGCTGGGGTCCCGGCTGGTCGCGGCCGGGGTGGCGCCGTCGGAGCCCGACCTCGGGGCGGACAGCTCCCTGCCGATCGACGTCGTCAGCCGCTGAACCTGAGGGCCGAAATGGCCACTTTGGCCCTACGTGACGTCGCAGACGAGCGCCGTGGGGGCGCCGGCGACCCGGGTGACGACGACGGTCGCCGTCCCCCTGGCATCGGTGCGCAGCTGGCGGGCGAGGGTCTCCGGCTCGATGGCCGAGCCGCGCTTCTTGACGACGACGCGGCCCACGCCGCGCGAGCGCAGCAGCGCCTTGAGCTTCTTCAGGTTGAACGGCAGCACCTCCTCGACCCGGTAGGACCGGACCCAGGGGCCGTCCGCCGCGGCGTCGGAGGTCAGGTAGGCGATCGTCGGGTCCACGAGCGTGGCGCCCAGCTGCGCGGCCACCAGCGAGACCAGCCCCGACCGGATGACCGCCGGGTCGGGCTCGTGCAGGAACGCGCGCACCGGACCGGCGGCTGCCGGGCCGGGGTCGGCGTCGGCGGTCAGCTCGTGCACCTCGCCGTCGCGCACCACGGTCGCCCGACGCCACGTGGTGGACACCGCCGGGCCCCAGAGCAGCGCCTCCACGATCGAGCCGCCGACCGACACCCACTCCGCCTCGACCCCGGCCGGCACGCGCTCGTGGTCCAGCCCGGGCGCCACCTTCACCACCGACGTGGGCACCTTCTCCAGCAGGAGCGCGACGGTCGACCACGGGGGCGACCAGCGGTCGGGGTCCAGCTGCCGCTTTCCGCCGGCCCGCCGGGCGGGGTCGAGCACGGCGGCGCCGCACCCGGCCACCTCGCCGCCACGGGCCGCCGCCACCAGTTCCACGGCATCGCCCGCGACCACCCAGACGTCGTCGGCGACCCCGAGCGCCTCGACGTTGACGGCGGTCAGCTCGCGGGCGACCGGGTCGAGGTCCACGGCCAGCACGCGGGCGCCGGCCCTGGCCAGCGCGATCGTGTCGGTGCCGGCCGCGCAACCGAGGTCGGCGACCGAGTCGCCGCCCCCGGCCAGCAGCCGGGTCGCGCGCCGGGCGGCCAGCTCCGGACGTCCGGCCTGCTCCAGGGCGTCGGAGGTGAACAGCATCCGACCGGCGTCCGCCCCGAACGTCGCCCGGGCCCGCTGCCGCTGGCGGGCGATGCCCCACGCCGGGCCGGCCAGGTCCGTCCCGACCTCGCCGCGCAGCCGGCTCAGCGCCGCGACCGGATCGGTCCCGGCGTCGAGCAGCGCCGACGCGAGGTCCAGCGCCGCCGCGCCCTCCGGCGTCGCCAGGGCGCGCAGCTGGCGGACCGTCTCGGCGGCCTGCTCCTCGGATTCCGGATCCACCTGCACAGCGTGGCGTACGGGCCGGTCCGGCCCGCCGTCACCCACCCCGGGGACCGGGTTGAGCGGCTGGCACTCTCATAGGTAGAGTGCCAAGCGACACGGGCTGGCGCCCGACCCCCGCGACGGCGGGTGCCCGGATCCCGTGCCACAGCATCAGCACCACAGCACCACCATCCACCAGCCGTCCGACACCGAAGGGGGCGTCACCGACGTGACGACCGCTACCAAGGTCAGCATCAAGCCGCTGGAGGACCGCGTCGTGGTCCAGGCCAACGAGGCCGAGACCACCACCGCCTCCGGTCTGGTCATCCCGGACACCGCCAAGGAGAAGCCCCAGGAGGGCACCGTCGTCGCCGTCGGCCCCGGCCGCATCGACGACAACGGCAACCGCGTTCCGCTCGACGTGAACGTCGGCGACGTGGTCATCTACTCGAAGTACGGCGGCACCGAGGTCAAGTACGCCGGTCAGGACTACCTCGTCCTCTCCGCGCGTGACCTGCTCGCCGTCGTGGAGAAGTGACCTCGCGCCACTAGCTCCACCACGTAGTTCTCCGACCGCCCCGGGCGACCCGAACTCGGGTCCCGGGGCGGTCGTCTTTTCCCGCATGCCCTGATCGAGAGGTCCCACATGGCCAAGATCATCAAGTTCAACGAGGACGCCCGGCGCGCGCTCGAGCGCGGCGTCGACAAGCTCGCCGACACCGTCAAGGTGACGATCGGCCCGCGCGGCCGCAACGTCGTCCTCGACAAGAAGTTCGGCGCCCCGACGATCACCAACGACGGCGTCACCATCGCCCGCGAGGTCGACCTCGAGGACCCCTACGAGAACCTCGGCGCCCAGCTCGCCAAGAGCGTCGCCACCAAGACCAACGACGTCGCCGGTGACGGCACCACCACCGCCACGGTGCTGGCCCAGGCGCTCGTGCACGAGGGCATGCGCAACGTCGCCGCGGGTGCCAACCCGATGGCGCTCGGCCGCGGCATGCGCGCCGCCGTCGACGCGGTCCACGCCGCCCTCGACGCCGCCGCGATCCCGGTGGAGAAGCGCGAGGCCATCGCCGAGGTCGCGACCATCTCCGCCCAGGACGCCGAGGTCGGCGACCTGATCGGCGAGGCGATGGAGCGCGTCGGCAAGGACGGTGTCATCACCGTCGAGGAGAGCAACACCCTGCACACCGAGCTGGACGTCACCGAGGGCCTCCAGTTCGACAAGGGCTACCTCTCGCCGTACTTCGTCACCGACCAGGAGGCCATGGAGGCCGTCCTGGACGACGCCCTGGTGCTGCTCGTCAGCGGCAAGGTCGGCGCGCTGGCGGAGCTGCTGCCGCTGCTGGAGAAGGTGCTGTCGACCGGCGGCCGTCCGCTGCTGATCGTCGCCGAGGACGTCGAGGGCGAGGCGCTGTCCACCCTGGTCGTGAACTCCATCCGCAAGACCATCAAGGTCGTCGCGGTGAAGTCGCCGTTCTTCGGTGACCGCCGCAAGGCGTTCATGACCGACCTCGCCGTCGTCACCGGCGGTCAGGTCGTCACCGAGGACGTCGGCCTCAAGCTCGACCAGGTCGGCCTGGAGGTGCTCGGCACCGCCCGCCGGGTCACCGTCACCAAGGACGCCACCACGATCGTCGACGGCGGCGGAACGTCGGAGGCCATCGGCGACCGCGTGGCGCAGATCCGCCGCGAGATCGACGCCACCGACTCCGACTGGGACCGCGAGAAGCTGCAGGAGCGGCTCGCGAAGCTGGCCGGCGGCATCGGCGTCATCCGGGTCGGCGCGGCCACCGAGGTCGAGCTCAAGGAGCGCAAGCACCGCATCGAGGACGCCATCGCGGCCACCCGCGCGGCGGTCGAGGAGGGGGTCATCCCCGGCGGTGGCTCGGCTCTGGTGCACGCGGCCGCGGCGATCGACGCGCTGGACCTCGAGGGCGACGAGCTGACCGGCGCCCGTGCGGTGCGGGTCGCGCTGGACGCCCCCGCGGTTCAGATCGCGGAGAACGCCGGCTTCGAGGGTCGCGTCGTCGTCGCCAAGGTGCGCGAGGCCGGCGCCGGTCAGGGCTTCAACGCCGCGACCGGCGAGTACGGCGACCTGGCCGGCCAGGGCGTCATCGACCCGGTCAAGGTCACCAAGGCCGCACTCGGCAACGCCGTGTCGATCGCCGCGATGATCCTGACCACCGACTCCGCGGTCGTCGAGGCTCCCGAGGAGGACCACGACCACGGCGGGGGCGGGCACCACACCCACGGCCACTCGCACGGCGGGCACGGCCACAGCCACTGAGGAAGGACCCCCCTGCCCCCGCCGCTCGCAGGCTCGCGGCGGGGCCCTGCAGGGGGGCCGTTCCAGCACGTCACCACAACGAAAGGGCCGGTCCAGCGAATGCTGGACCGGCCCTTTCGGCGTTCGTGAGGGGTGTGTCAGACCCCGGCAGCGACTGCGGCGGGCTCGGCGGCGATCAGCCGGGTCCGCTCCTCCTCGCTCATGCCGCCCCAGACGCCGTAGGGCTCACGGACGGCGAGGGCGTGCTTCAGGCAGGCCTCCACGACCGGGCACCGCGCGCAGACGGCCTTGGCCGCGGTCTGCCGCCGCGCCCGGGCCGGACCGCGCTCGCCGTCCGGGTGGAAGAAGAGGGACGTGTTCTCGCCACGGCAGGCGCCGTGGAGCTGCCAGTCCCAGACCTCGGCGACGGGCGTCGGGAGTCTGCGGATGTCGGCCATGTCTCCTCCAGGACTCGAATCGAGCCGGAGAAGGGCTGTCCGGCTGCAAGGGGCCGGTGCCCGTGGCGTACGCGGGTCAAACACGGCCGATTCGCAACTTTTCACCCGTGTGTGCTGCGCCACCACCGTTCGGGGGCGCTCACCCCCGGGGGTGAGGGCGTCTGTCGGTACCCCCGTCAGTCGATCAAGGTGGCTCCAGGTCGCGCCGACGTCCGGGTGGGGGAGTTGCCCGGACACGTCTCGCGACCTGCGCAGAGGTGGAGGGCCCCCGGGTGGGAGCCCTCCGCCCGAGCGACACCCGGTGGGGGTCATCCCCGCCGGTGGGGGGACCGGCCAGTGGCCGGAGAAGCGAGGAGCAGGCGTGATCGAGGACAGGATGCGTGCCCCGGTGCACGGCGCGACCGTGTGGGTGTACGACGAGCGACGTCGGGTCCGTGACGACGTCGCCTCGCGGTTGGTCGCGCTGCCCTTCGTCGGCCGGGTGGAGGTCGTGGGCGACGCGCAGTCGCTGATGTCGCGACTGGCCGCGCGCACCCCCGACGTCCTGGTGGTCGGCACCCAGCGTGCCGTCGACACCGGGCTGTCGGCCGCGACGCAGGCGCTGCGGGGCAATCCCGGCCTGCCGGTGCTCGTGCTCGGTGCCCCCGACGACGCCGACAGCGTCCGCGCCGCCGTGGCCTTCGGTGCCCGCGGCTACCTCCGCTGGGACGCCAGCCCCATCGAGATGGGCCTGGGCCTCTCCCGCGTGGGACTGCGTGCCGACGGCGGCCGCATCCCGCAGCAGCCGGTGCCCCAGCAGCCGGTGCCCGCGTGGAGCGGAGCCGCCCCGCTGGCGGGCTCGGCGCCCACCACGGTGCGTTCGACGGTCCGCGACGCCGCTCCGACGGTCGCGCTGTCGATGCGCGAGATGCAGGTGCTCACCGGCATGAGCCAGGGCAAGAGCAACGCCCAGATCGGCCGTGAGCTCTACCTGTCCGAGGACACCATCAAGACCCACGCCCGGCGGCTGTTCCGCAAGCTGGGTGCCAAGGACCGTGCCGAGGCCGTCGCGCTGGGCTTCCGCCGCGGCATCATGGCCTGACCGCGAAGCGCTGAGCGCTCCCTTGCGCACGAGGGCGGGAATCCACGACCGGATTCCCGCCCTCGTGCGTATCCGGGTGTCTGCCCTGACAGCTCCCCGTGGAGGTCGAGCCGGGGGCGGCACCTGGCCGCGGTGCGATCCGGAGGATCGCGATGTGCTCAGTCCTCGCGGGCGTGCCGACCGCTGTGCCGGCCGCTGGGCTCGTCCTGCTCGGCTCGCGCCGCGACGCCGTCGGCGTACCCGCTGGCGTAGTCCCAGCTGACGTAGTCGTCGGGGTTCGGGTCGAACGGCGGCTCGTGCCGGCCGGTCTGCCCCTCCTCGAGGAGCTGGCGCAGGTTCGCCTGCATCAGCGCCCAGTCGACGTGGTGCTCCTCCTCGCAGTCGGGGCAGTCCACGACGATGCCCTTGATGCCCGTGGGTTCCAGGAGTGTCCGGAACACCTCGAGCTCGGCGAGGTCGTCGAGCACCCCGGCGCGCTCCTCCATGGTGAGTGGTGGCGCAGCGGGACGGTCGGCCGGACCGAAGTCCGGCCCCAGGGCGTCATCGAACGGGGACACACCTCCACGGTAGCCGCCGGACGGCCGGAACACCGCCCCCGATTCGCCGCCGCCTACGATCAGAGGTGGTCTCCCGCGTCCCAGCCGCGTCCCGACCGGCCCGATACCGAACTGCTGCGAAGGGTGGCCGCGCACATGCAGCCCGACTCCGTGCCCGAGCTGCCGGCGAAGTTCGCCCGCCTCGGACTCACCTACGACGACGTGCTCCTCGTCCCGGGAGCGTCCGACGTCGTCCCGGCCGAGGTCGACACCAGCAGCCGGGTCACCCGGCGGATCACGCTGGCCGTGCCGTTGCTGTCCAGCGCCATGGACACCGTGACCGAGGCACGCATGGCGATCGCCATGGCCCGTGTCGGGGGCATGGGCGTGCTGCACCGCAACCTCTCCGCGGAGGAGCAGGCCGGCCAGGTCGACCTGGTCAAGCGGTCGGAGGCCGGCATGGTCACCAACCCGGTCACCTGCTCGCCGGACAACACCCTGGCGGAGGTCGACGCCCTCTCCGCCCGCTACCGGATCTCCGGTGCCCCGGTCGTCGACGGCGACGGGGTCCTGCTGGGCATCGTCACCAACCGCGACATGCGGTTCGAGACCGACCAGAACCGGCTGGTGCGCGACGTGATGACGCCGTTGCCGCTGGTCACCGCGCCGGTCGGGGTCGACCCCGACGACGCTCTGGCACTGCTCAAGCAGCACAAGATCGAGAAATTGCCGCTGGTCGACGACGCCGGACGGCTGCGCGGGCTGATCACGGTCAAGGACTTCGTCAAGCGCGACCAGTTCCCGCTCAGCACCAAGGACGCCGACGGCCGTCTGGTCGTGGGGGCCGCCCTCGGCGTCGGCGAGGACGCGTTCAAGCGCGCCGGGCTGCTGGTCGAGGCGGGCGTCGACGTGCTCGTCGTCGACACCGCGCACGGCCACCAGCGCGCGGTGCTGGACATGGTCGCCCGGGTGAAGAAGGAGTTCGGCGGGGAGAACGGCGTCGAGGTGGTCGGCGGCAACGTCGCCACGCGCGCCGGTGCCCAGGCCCTGGTCGACGCGGGCGTGGACGCGGTGAAGGTCGGCGTCGGGCCGGGCTCCATCTGCACCACGCGCGTCGTCGCCGGGGTCGGCGTCCCGCAGATCAGCGCGATCTACGAGGCCTGGCTGGCCGCCGGTCCCGCCGGTGTCCCGGTCATCGCCGACGGCGGCCTGCAGTACTCCGGTGACATCGCCAAGGCCATGGTCGCCGGCGCCGACACCGTGATGATCGGTGGCCTGTTCGCCGGCGTCGAGGAGGCGCCCGGCGACCTCGTCTTCATGAACGGCAAGCAGTACAAGACCTACCGCGGCATGGGCTCGCTCGGCGCGATGCAGAAGCGCGGCAACCAGTCGTTCAGCCGCGACCGCTACTTCGCCGACGACGTCCTCTCCGACGACAAGCTCGTCCCCGAGGGCATCGAGGGGCAGGTGCCCTACCGCGGGTCGCTGTCCGGCGTCGCCCACCAGCTCGTCGGCGGACTGCGCGCCTCCATGGGCTACGCGGGCGCGGCCACGATCTCCGACCTCAAGGAGCGCGGCCAGCTGACCCGCATCACGTCCGCCGGCCTGGTCGAGTCCCACCCGCATGACATCCAGATGACCGTCGAAGCTCCCAACTACCGGGCCCGGTGACCGGGATGCGCATGTCAACAGGTCAGTCCGCCGAAGCACCGACCCACCGGGAGCGCTGAGCATGAGCGTGCGTGACACCGTCGAGATCGGGCTCAACCGCTTCGCCCGTCGCGGCTACGACCTGGACGAGGTGTCGATCGTCCCGTCCCGGCGCACCCGGGACGTCGACGACGTCTCCACCGCCTGGCAGATCGACGCCTTCCGGTTCGACATCCCGCTGGTGACCAGCCCCAGCGACGCCGTCATGAGCCCGGCCACGGCCGTCGCCGTCGGCCAGGCCGGCGGTCTGGGCGTGCTCAACGGCGAGGGCCTGTGGACCCGGTACGACGACCCGGCCCCGGTCTACCGCGAGATCGCCCAGGCGGCCGCGGCCGGCGCGCCCCCGGTGGCGCTGCTGCAGAAGGTCTACGCCCAGCCGGTGCAGCCCGACCTCATCACCGCGCGCATCAAGGAGATGAGCGACGCCGGTGTGACCACGGCGATCCGCGTCTCCCCGCAGCACACCCGGCAGCTGGCGCCGGCGGCACTCGCGGCCGGGGTCGACCTGCTGGTCATCCAGGGCACGATCGTCTCCGCCGAGCACGTGACCAGCAACGGTGATGCGCTCAACCTCAAGGAGTTCATCGCCGACCTCGACGTCCCGGTCATCGTGGGCGGTGCGGCCAACTACACGACGGCGCTGCACCTCATGCGCACCGGCGCAGCCGGCGTCATCGTCGGCGTCGGGGCCGACACCTACTCGACGACCGACGCCGTCATGGGCATCCGGGTGCCGCTGGCCAGCGCGATCGCCGACGCCGCCGCCGCCCGCCGGGACTACCTGGACGAGACCGGCGGCCGTTACGTGCACGTCATCGCCAACGGCCGGATCGAGACCAGCGGCGCGATCGCCCGGGCCCTGGCCTGCGGTGCCGACGCCGTCCAGCTCGGCGAGCCGCTGCGGGTCGCGGCCGAGGCGCCGGCCGGCGGCGTCTGGTGGGACTCGGTGGCGGCCCACCCGCGGCTGCCCCGCGGCGCCACCTCCGCCCCGATCGAGCCCGCAGGCTCGCTGGCGGACGTGCTGGGCGGCGCGGCCGAGAGCGCCGACGGCCGCACCAACCTCTTCGGTGCGCTGGCCCGCACGATGGCCAAGACCGGCTACCGGGACCTCAAGGAGTTCCAGCGCGTGGACCTGGTCATCGGCGGGGCGATCGGCGACGGGGGTCGCTGATGGACTTCCCGACCGTCCTCGTCGTCGACTTCGGCGCCCAGTACGCCCAGCTGATCGCCCGGCGCATCCGCGAGGCCGGGGTCTACTCCGAGATCGTGTCCTCGGGGGTCCCGGCCGCGGAGATCATCGCCCGCAAGCCCGCCGCGATCGTGCTGTCCGGCGGACCGTCCAGCGTCTACGCGCCCGAGGCGCCGCAGGTCGACCCGACACTGTTCGAGTCCGGGGTCCCGGCCTTCGGCATCTGCTACGGCTTCCAGGCCATGGCCGCCTCCCTCGGCGGCACCGTGGCCCGCACCGGCGACCGCGAGTACGGCGGGACGCCGCTGACGGTGACCACGCAGTCGCGCATGTTCGGGGCGCTGCCGGTCGAGCAGTCGGTCTGGATGAGCCACGGCGACGCCGTCAGCGAGGCGCCTCCCGGGTTCACCGTGACCGCCACCTCCACCGGCGCTCCGGTGGCGGCGTTCGAGGACGTCGACCGCAGGCTCGCCGGCGTGCAGTTCCACCCCGAGGTCCGGCACACCGCGCACGGGCAGACGGTGCTCGAGCACTTCCTCTTCGACATCGCGCGCCTGGAGCCCACCTGGACGATGAGCAACGTCGTCGACGAGCAGGTGGAGCGGATCCGCGAGCAGATCGGCGACCGGCGGGCGCTGTGCGCGCTCTCCGGCGGTGTCGACTCCGCCGTCGCCGCGGCGCTGGTGCAGCGCGCGATCGGGGACCGGCTCACCTGCGTCTACGTCGACCACGGCCTGATGCGCCAGGGCGAGACCGAGCAGATCGAGCGCGACTTCGCGGCCACCACGGGCGCGGACCTGCGGGTCGTCGACGCCGGCGAGCAGTTCCTGTCCGCGCTCGCCGGGGTCAGCGACCCCGAGGAGAAGCGGAAGATCATCGGGCGCGAGTTCATCCGGGTGTTCGAGCAGGCGGCCACCGACGTCGTCGCCGACGCCCAGGCCCACGGCGGAGGAGTCGACTTCCTCGTGCAGGGCACGCTCTACCCCGACGTCGTCGAGTCCGGCGGTGGCACCGGCACGGCGAACATCAAGAGCCACCACAACGTGGGCGGGCTGCCCGAGGACCTGCAGTTCACGTTGGTCGAGCCGCTGCGCACGCTGTTCAAGGACGAGGTGCGCGAGGTGGGCCGGCAGCTGGGCCTGCCCGACACGCTCGTGCAGCGCCAGCCGTTCCCCGGTCCGGGGCTCGGCATCCGCATCGTCGGCGAGGTGACCCGCGAGCGGCTGGACGTGCTGCGCAAGGCCGACGCGATCGCCCGCGAGGAGCTGTCCGCGGCCAAGCTGGACGGCGAGATCTGGCAGTGCCCCGTGGTGCTGCTGGCCGACGTCCGCTCGGTGGGCGTGCAGGGCGACGGTCGCACCTACGGGCACCCCATCGTGCTGCGGCCGGTGTCCAGCGAGGACGCGATGACCGCGGACTGGACCCGGTTGCCCTACGACGTGCTGGCGAAGATCTCGACCCGCATCACCAACGAGGTGCAAGAGGTCAACCGGGTGGTGCTGGACGTGACCAGCAAGCCGCCGGGCACCATCGAGTGGGAGTAGCGCGCGAGCTCAGGGGCATGACCGCTCAGCCCTGCGCGCGGTAGACCAGCGTCGGGGTCGGGGCGCCTCGGGTGTCGGCCGCGGTCACGGTCAGGAGGTCGCCGGCCACCTGCAGCTGCATGCCGCCGCCGAGCACCTGGACCACGGCCCGGTCCTGGTCGGCGACCTCCGGCGGGCAGTCCAGCAGCTCGTACTCCCAGTCCGCGAGGTGGATCGTGTCGCCGCCGGCCTGCCAGGTGGCCTCGAAGCTCCGGCAGCCGGTGGACACGGCAGCGGTCCCACCTGACCGGAGCTCCAGAGCGGCCCCGCCGGTCGCCGCGACGGCGTCGTCGCCGCTGCCCACCGACTCCAGCAACCACCGCCGGTCGGTGACCGAGTCGACGGGCGGCGGCAGCAGCCGCCGGAAGGTCAGCTCGACGCCGGCGCTGGCCAGCGTCAACCGGTCGGCGCCGACGGTGAACCGGTGCGTGCGGTCGAGGAGCGCGCCGAGGTAGGCGCCCTCCGCTTGCCCCACGGGGCCCTCGCACGCCACCAGCGAGACGGCGACCTCCTCGAAACGCAGCTCCTCGCCCTCGACCACGTACTCGCCGCCGTACCCGTTGCAGAACGAGGTCCCGCCGGCCCGCGAGCCGGCGGAGAACGTGAGCGTGGCGCGGGCGCCCTCGGGCAGCGGCAGGGCGTTCCCGTCCGCCGTCCCGGCCGTCAGGGCCCAGGATCCGAGCAGGCCGTCCTCGGCCACCTCGGCGCGGTAGACCAGGCCGCGACCGTCGGGGGCGCTCAGGGTCAGCCGGTCGCCGTCGACCGCCGGCACCGGTCCGCTGCCCAGGACGGCGGCGACATGGGCGTCCTGCGCGGCGAGGTCCGGGGGGCAGTCCCCGGCCGGCGCCAGGTCGTCGACCACCAGCACGCCGGCGTCGAGCAGCCAGGTGCCGGTGCCCGCCCGGCAGCCGGTGGAGGCCTCGGCGCCGCCGTCGGTGCGCAGCACGAGGACGGCCGGCTCTCCTGTGGTCGAGGACGCGATCTCGCCGTCGATCAGGGTCTGGAGCACCCACCGGGTGTCCGCCAGGGCCTGGTCCGGGGTGGGCGGGACCGGGGTGAAGCGAAGGCGCACGCCGTCCCCGCCGAGCACCAGGTCCGCCCCCTCGCGCGTCAGCGTGGTGGCGCGGGCGAGCGCGCCCAGGAATGCCGCCTCGGCGGCCATGACGGCCGGCTCGCACCATCTCGGTGATGCCGAGCCCGTCCAGGGTGAGGCTCTCGCCGGCCAGCCGGTGGCCCGCGAAGAAGGAGTTGCAGAAGCTCCGGCCCCGGACCTCCTGGGCCTCGAACCGCAGCGTGGCCGTGGTCCCGCCGGGGGAGGGGAGGGCCGTCCCGTGAGGCTGCCCTCCGCGAACTCCCACTCGCCCTGGCCGGCCGGCCCGTCCGCGCCGCCGCCACCGCCGCCGCCGCCGCCGCACGCGGTGAGCAGGGCGGCGGCCAGCAGCAGGACGGCGAGTGGGCGCATACCCGCAGGACGTGCCGTCGGTCACGTCCGGTTCCACGGTGCGCTCGTGGACCGGACGGCTCGGCGTGCCGGGCCCGGTGACGTGTGCTGGGCTGGGGCCGGCGCGGCGTCGACGAGCGGAGGAACACAGGTGGGCTCCACGCCGTGGCCGCTCGTGCCCAGCCTGGGCGTACTCGCCGCGATGGCCGTCGTCATCGTGATCGCCGGGGTGCGCCTGACCCGCGTCGCCGACACCCTCGCCGAGCGCACCGGGATGGGTGACGCCATCGGGGGCGCCCTGCTGCTGGGCGCGGTCACGTCGCTGCCCGGCAACGTCACCGTCCTCACCGGTGCACTGGAGGGCGACCCCGGATTCGCCCTGGCCAACCCGATCGGCGGCATCGCCCTGCAGACGGTCTGGCTGGCGATCGCGGACCTGCTCTACCGCCGCGTGAACCTGGAGCACGCGGCGGCGTCGCTGCAGAACGTCCTCCAGTCGGTGCTGCTCATCGCCATGCTCGCGGTCCCGGTCGTCGCCTACGCGACACCCGACCTGCGCCTGGGCTGGATCCACCCCATGACGCTGCTGATCCCCGCCCTCTACGCCTACGGCCTGACGCTGCTGCGGCGGATGCAGCGTGAGCCGCTGTGGCAGCCGGTCCACACCGACCAGACGGCCGACGGCGACGGTGACGGCGACCAGGCGGAGAACGACGACGACGGCGACGGTGGCGACGGGGATCGGGACGAGCGCTCGACGGCCCGCCTCTGGGGGCTGCTGGCCGTGATGGGGCTGGTCACCGGGGTGGCGGGCTGGCTCGTGGGCCGGGCGGGGCTCAGCGTCATCGCCGTGGCCGGGCTCGACAGCGGCGTCGTCGGCTTCACGCTCACCACGGCGATCAGCTCGCTGCCCGAGCTCGTGGTCCTGCTGACCGCGGTGCGGATGGGGCAGCTCACCCTCGGCGTCGGCAACATCGTGGGCGGCAACGTCTACGACATCCTGATGATCTCGGTGGCCGACATCGGCTACCTGGAGGGTCCGATCTACCGGGACGCCGGCCCGACCAGCCTGGTGCTGCTCGGTGGCACGCTGATCATGACGGCGGTGCTGGCGGCGGGACTGCTCATGCGGGACCGGAAGTGGATCGGTTTCGAGGGCGTCTCCATCCCGCTCATCTACGTCGGCACCGTCGCCCTCGCCGTCGTGGGCTGATCCGGTCGCGCCGTGCGGCATACGGCAGAGGGCCCGGGAGCAGCTGCTCCCGGGCCCTCGACGTCCGTCCCTCCCGCTCCGATCAGCTCCGGCCGCGTGCCTTGCGCAGTTCCCTGGCCATCAGGGCGACCCCGGCTCCGATCAGCACGAGCCAGAGGAGGCCGCCGTCGTCGAACAACCACAGCGGCAGGTCGGCCCCCACCATGCCGGTGATCGCCAGGACGATGAAGACCAGACCGGCGACGAGGGAGAGCGGGTCCACCTTCCGGCGGGCCGGCGGCTGCGGTCGGTCCTCGGTGTCGAGCTGGGACACCGCCAGCCACTCCTGCTCCTGCCACCTGGTCGGCGTGGTCGGGAACTCGCTGTAGTCAGCCACGGGACACCTCCACCTCTCCGATACCGGACTCCACGACGAGCTCGAACTCGGCCTCGTCGTCGTCGCTCCAGGGCTGCGAGCCGCTGCCCGGGAAGAACTGGCTGCCGTCCAGGTCCGAGCCGAAGACCGTGACGTCGCCGACGCCGTGGTTCACCCGGACCTCGGCGTCGGCCGAGAGCGGCAGGATCACCTCGACGTCGCCGATGCCGTGCTCGACGCGGACCTCCAGCGCCTCGTCCAGGTCCTCGAGCGGGACGTCGGACAGGTCGACCGTGAGGTCACCGACCCCGCCGCTGTAGACCTCGCGGACGTCGGCGACGGTGCGCGGGGAGAAGGTGCGGTCACCGACGCCCGAGCCGCCGTCCCAGGGGCCCGACGCCGCGGCGGCCAGCGCCAGCGACAGGACAACGCCGAGGCCGATCAGCCCACCGCGGGAACGACGTCCCGGGGCGAAGGCGACGGCGACCAGGCCGGCGCCGACGACCGCCAGGGCCGCGCCGAGGTAACTGGTGCCGGGGATGTCCCAGCCGGTCAGCTGGGCGATCAGGGCGAGCGTGCCGATCAGGATCAGCAGGGCGGCGAGCGTGATGCCGGGGATCGGCGACCGGGGGCCGGCCGGCTCCCGGGGGGCGGCGGCGGGTTGCCCGGCCGCCGGGGTGGCGGCCCCGGCGGGCCCGGCGGGCATGAGCAGCCACAGGAGCAGGTAGACCAGGACGCCGGTGCCGGCGGCGAGGGTGAGGGCGACGAAGCCGACCCGCCAGAGCAGGGCGTCGATGCCGGTGTACTCGGCCAGGCCGCCGTTGACACCGCCGAGCACCTTGTCGGTGCGGCTGCGGCGCAGCTGCCGGCGGTCCGGGGGGCCGGACGGCGGCAACGGCTGCCAGGGGGGCGGGTCCGCCGTGGGCGGAGCGGGAGGGGGTGCGGAGGTCATGGCAGCAAGCGTGCCGACGCCCGGGCCCCCTGACCATCAGGGATCCCCCCGAACCGACCCTGGTTCCTCTTCCGGGGTGATCACCGGTGTCGGTCGGCCGTCCCTCGGTGCGACGATCGACACCGTGACCACCACAGCCGGAGCGCCGCCGCGGCCTGCTCTGGCGCGCCCGCGCGAGGGTCGGCTCATCGCCGGGGTCGCCGCCGGCACCGCCGCGCACCTGCGGCAGGACCCGCTGGTCGTGCGGGTGGCGTTCGTGCTGCTGGCCACCACGGGGCTGGGGATCATCGCCTACGCCCTGCTCTGGCTGACCATGTCCGTGGCGGCTCCGGGCGAGGACGCCCCGCCGGTCCGCGGCTGGCGGCCGGTCGGCGTCCTGCAGTGGGTCGCCCTGATCGTCCTGGGCCTGGCCGCCGCGAGCCTGCTGGGGCAGCTGACGAAGTGGACCAGCAGCGACGTCGTGATCCCGATCGTCCTGCTCGTGGGCGGGCTCACGGTGATCTGGCGCCAGCTGGACACCGACCGGACGCTCGCCGTGGCCGGCGTGCGCTGGGCGCTGGCCGGGGGCGTCGCCGTCGTCGGGATCGGGCTGTTCCTGCTGCTGGCCACCACCGGTCAGCTGGCCAACGCGCGCAACGGCTTCGCGGCCACGCTGCTCATCCTCACCGGGGTGGTGCTGGCGACGGCGCCGCTGTGGCGCCGGCTGCTGGACTCCCGTGCCGATGAGCGCGCCGCGCGCATCCGTTCGGAGGAGCGGGCAGCCGTCGCCGCGCACCTGCACGACTCGGTGCTGCAGACCCTGGCCCTGATCCAGCGCAACGCCGAGGAGCCGCAGGCGGTCAGCCGGCTGGCGCGCAGCCAGGAGCGCGAGCTGCGCGCGTGGCTGTACGACCCGGCGGCGCTGCGCGAGGGCGGCACCTGGGCCGGTCTGGTGGCCGGCATGGTCGCCGAGGTGGAGGCCGACCACGCGTTCCTGGTCGACCCCGTCGTCGTCGGCGACGCCCCGGTCGACGACGCGCTCGCCGCCCTGGGCGCGGCCACCCGGGAGGCGTTGGTCAACGCGGCCAAGCACTCCGGGGCCGACTCCGCCGACCTCTACACCGAGGTGACGGCCGACCAGGTGTCGGTCTTCGTCCGCGACCGCGGCAAGGGCTTCGACCCGGCCACCGTGCCCGACGACCGCCGCGGCCTGCGGGACTCGGTGCACGGCCGGCTCGCCCGCCTCGGCGGCTCCGTCCAGGTGCGGTCCGCCGCGGGCGAGGGCACCGAGCTGGAACTGATGCTGCCGAGGAGCGGATCGCCCCGCGGCAGCGAACCGAGGAGCAGAGCATGAGCCCGCGCGTCTTCCTGGTCGACGACCACGCGATGGTGCGGGCGGGGGTGCACGCCGAGCTCGGCGACGCCGTCGACGTCGTCGGTGAGGCGGCCGACGTCGCCGCCGCCGTCGACGGCATCCGGGCCGCGAAGCCCGACGTCGTCCTGCTGGACGTGCACATGCCCGGCGGAGGAGGGCGCGCGGTGCTCGAGACGCTGCGGGCCGAGCTGCCCGACGTGAAGTGGCTGGCGCTGTCGGTGTCCGACGCCGCCGAGGACGTCATCGCCGTCATCCGGGCCGGGGCGCGTGGCTACGTCACCAAGACCATCTCCGGGCCCGACCTGCTCGACGCCCTCCGCCGGGTGGCCGACG
This sequence comes from Blastococcus saxobsidens, assembly GCF_010682065.1. GTDB lineage: Bacteria > Actinomycetota > Actinomycetes > Mycobacteriales > Geodermatophilaceae > Blastococcus > Blastococcus saxobsidens_B. The sequence continues at coordinate 47,377 of NZ_JAAGWG010000013.1, read as the reverse complement.
GCGACGTCGTGTTCAGCCCCCGGCTGGCCGGCTTCGTGCTCGACGCCTTCTCCGCCGGACCCGCCGCGCCCGCGCCCGCCGAGGAGGCGACCGACCCCGGTCTGGACCTGCTCAGCGCGCGCGAGCGCGAGGTGATGCAGCTGCTGGCCCGCGGCTACACCTACCGCGAGATCGGCTCCCGGCTGTTCATCTCGGTGAAGACCGTGGAGTCCCACGCCTCCAACGTGCTGCGCAAGCTCCAGCTGTCCAACCGCAACGAGCTCACCCGCTGGGCGGCGACGAACCGCCTGCTCTGAGCCTCAGGCGGGCTGCGCGGCGACGAACTCCCGGGCCTGCTCGACCAGCGGAGCCGGATCCGCCGAGCCGCCGAGCACGACCCAGCCGTTCATCGGTCGCCCCTCCATGGGCTCGAACGGCGTCCCGTCGCCCGCCTCGACCAGCGCGGTGAGCCGGGCCGGGGGCAGCTTGAGCACCAGGTGCCCGTCCCACCGGATCGCGAAGAACCTCCGCCCGGTCCGCAGTCCCTGGCAGCCGAACATGTGCCCGCGGGAGACGTCGCCGTCGGCGAACCGGTCGACGAGGTCCTCCCAGCCCTCCTCCGTCATGCGCGCGATCATGCCGCGCGGGCGGCCTCCCGCGGGGGCCGCCCGCGCGGCTCAGCCGAAGTGGCTCTTGGGGATGACCGCGTGCACGCCGACGGTGCGGTCGACCACCTGGGACACCTCGAAGTCCACCGCTGCGGACAGGTAGGCGTAGGCGACCATCCGGTCCATCCCGAGGTCGTTCTGCAGGAAGTCCAGGGCGTGGATCACCGCCCGGCGGTTGGCGACGTCGAGGTCGCCGCCCTGCCCGAAGCGGGCGCCGTCGGGGTCGGACAGGCCGATCGGGATCCAGGACTCCGGTGTCTCCCCGAACGGGTAGCGGTAGGCCACCGACGGCGCGTCCTTCGAGCCCTTCCTGCACACCGTCAGCCGGAAGGTCAGCCGCAGCGATCCCTCCAGGGCGGTGAGCGCGACCTCGCCGCTGCCCATGGACATGTGCGGGTCGCCGACGGAGAAGAGTGCGCCGTCGGCGACCACCGGCAGGTAGAACGCCGAGCCCACGCCGAGCAGGTTGACGTCGATGTTGCCGCCACCCACGGTCGGCGGGATCGAGTTGACCAGCGGGTCGTTGAGCACCGGTGCGTCGGCGACCGTGGCGACGGCCATCAACCCGGCGAACGGGTCCACCGGCCACGCCACCGAACCGTGCCGGCCACGCGGGAGGGAAGCCCGGACGACGCCCCGGCTGGTCGACAGGGGCGTGAAGTGCGAGACGTTGCCGTACTTCGTCGGGTCCTTGGTGGCGCGCCCGTCGGTCGCGGCCGCCGGCAGGACCTCGGCAGTGCTGATGTCGCCGGGGTTGGCCGCGAACCCGGCCGCGAGCGCGCCCTTGCCGTGCCGGCTGCTGATGACGCCGTACGGCACGCGGGGCAGCGCCGAGAGCGGTTCGATCTTGAGCACGTCACCCGGGGCGGCGCCCTCGACGTACACCGGGCCGGTGACCACGTGCGGGCCGTCGGCGTCGAAGCTGCGCGGGTGCCGCGCGTACCCCTTGGCGATGGCGACGGCGTCGTCCAGGACGCGGTTGCGGGGCACGCCCTTGCTGCCGAACCAGGCGACCGGGTCGCGCCCCTGGTCCTCGAGGATCCCCTCGTGGCTGACCGTGTCGATCGTGATGGTGCGGCCCGAGCGGATGCGGACGACCGGCTTGTCCGTCGTCCGCGGCAGGTAGCCCCAGCGGACCTCGTCGACCCGCGACGGCAGGTAGACGTCACCGTCGATGGGGCCCTTGCCCGGCTGCAGGATCTCGCCCGGCAGCCGGGTGCGGCCGGGCGGTGTGGCGGTGGCCGGCCCGGCCGTGGCCACGCCCGCGGCCATCAGGGCGCCGGTGGCCAGTGCGGCCTGCACGAAGCCGCGCCGGCCCAGTCCGCGCTCCAGGCGCTCGGCCGCCTCCTGCGGGTCGGGCGCGGAGCCGGTGTGGTCGTGCGACGTCGTGGTCATGTGCTCTCCCGGTGCCGTGCTGAGCGGTCGGGGCTGTTCTACGTGGCCCGTGTTGCGTCCTCGTGCCGATCCGGGGGCGGGATGTTGCCATCCCGTTTCGGCGGGGGCGAGCCGGTCTCAGGCGCCGAAGGCGGCCTGCCGGAACGCGCCGAACAGCGGCGGCGGCTGGGGCGAGGCCCACATCTGGTTGGTCAGCAGCACGGCCGTCACCCCGGTCACCGGGTCGGTCCACCAGCTGCTGCCCAGCCCGCCGTCCCAGCCGTAGGACCCGGCGTGGCGGCCCCCGGGCTCGTCGGTGCGACGGACGCCGAGGCCCAGCCCCCACCCACCGCCCTCGTCGTCGACCGGGCCGACCTGCTCGGTGGTCATGGCGCGGACCACCTCCGCGCCGAGCACCCGCGACCCGTCCCGGGCTCGCCCTCCGCCGGCCAGCATGGTGGCGAAGGCGGCGAGGTCGTCGACGGTGGACACCAGGCCGTCACCGCCGTCGGGAAAGGCCGGCGGCCGGGACCACTGCCCGTCCGCGGCGTCGTAGACCTCGCGGGCGCCGTCGGGCGCGGGCGGGGTCCAGTGCGGGCCCAGGCGCTCTCGGGCCGACGGCGGCACACCGAAGCCGGTGCTGGCCATCCCGAGCGGCCGCAGGACCCGTTCGGCGAGGACCTCGGGGAGCGCTCGGCCGGCCGCCCGGGCCACCAGGACGCCCAGCACGCTCGCCCCCACGTGGTACAGCCAGCGCGTCCCGGGCTGGTGCGTCAGCGGGACGCCGGCCAGCCGGCGCAGCCACTCGTCCGCCTCGGGTGCGGCCTGCGGGGCCGGGGGACCCAGGGGCAGTCCGGCCGCGGCCATCGCCGCCATGCCCGGAGCCGGCCACGGCACGGTGAAGTCGAACCCCAGGCCCAGCCGGAAGGTGAGCACGTCGCGCACGGTGATCGGCCGGGATGCCGGCTCCGTCCCGGTGGCCGGATCGCCGGCGTCGACGAGGACCTGCCGATCGGCGAGCTCGGGGAGGAGCGCGTCGACCGGCTCGTCCAGCCCGAGCAGGCCCTCGTCGACCAGCGACATCGCCGCCGCCGCGACGACCGGCTTGGTCACCGACGAGATCCGGAAGACGTCGTCGACCCCGACCGGGTCCGCCGCGCCCGGCGTGCGCGTCCCGGCCGCCCCGCAGCCGAGCACCGCGCCGTCCTCGCCGACCCACCAGGCCGCGCCCGGCACCTGCCCGGCGGCGACCGCTCCGGCCACCGCCGCCTCGATCCGTCCTGCCCGATCGTCCATGGGGGTCAGACCGCGGGGCTGCCGCGAACTGATCGGCTCAGGCGGTGTGGACCACCTGGAAGACCTCGGCGAGCCGGCCGTCGGGCAGCCCGTGGGTCCGGCCGTTCTGCCGCATCCACGCGGTGACGAACTCGTCGAGGTCGGCCATGTGGCCCACCTGGCTGACGTGGCAGCGCAGCGCGGCGAGCTTGCGGTCCACCACGTCGGTGACGTCGACGGCGTGGTCGGCGCGCGGGCTGGCGCCCAGCCACACCTCCGCGACGGTCCAGGCCTCCAGGCCCTCGTCGGCCAGCAGCTCGGGGAAGGCGAACGGGTTGCGGGCGTCGGGGTAGACCGCGCGCAGGGTCGACTCCCCGACGGTCATGTGGTCGGGGTGGCTGGCCGCGATCCGCTCCCACCAGCGCTCCGGCGAACTGGTGAGCACCCGCTGCGGGCGCACCTGGCGGATCACCCGGCTGATGTCGCGGCGCAGGTCCAGGGTCAGCTCCAGCCGGCCGTCGGGGTGGCCGAGGAACCGGACGTCGGTGACGCCGACCTGCGCGGCGGCCGCGCGCTGCTCGGCCTGCCGCAGCGGACCCATCTGCTCCCGCGGCGTCTCGTCGAACCCGCCCGCGTCGCCGTCGGTGACGATCAGGTAGGTCACCTCGGTGCCGGCCGCCGTCCACGTGGCGACCGTTCCCGCGCTGCCGAAGTCGACGTCGTCGGGGTGGGCGAGGACGCAGAGCGCGCGCTCGACGTGCTCGGCGGGGGCGGTGGGGAGCGGGCCGGTCATCCCGCTTCCCCGGTTCCCGGGGCACCGGGCCGGAGGACGAGCAGGGCGATGTCGTCGTCGTTCGCCCCCGGGGCCACCTCGGCGAGCACGCGGTCGGACAGCTCCTCCGGTGCCAGGTCCCCGTGGTGGGCCAGTGCGTCGGCGAGCCGGGCGATGCCGTGGTCCAGGTCGGCGGTCCGGGTCTCGACCAGGCCGTCGCTGTAGAGCAGCACCGTGCTGCCCGGTTCCAGGTCGACGACCCGCTCGCTCCGGGGGGTGCCGGGGTCCAGGCCCAGGAGCAGCTGGGGTCGGCCGTCCAGCACCTCGACGGTCCCGTCCGGCCGACGCAGCAGGGGTGGGAGGTGCCCTGCGCTGGACCAGCTCAGCCGCCAGGCCGGCTCCTCGGCCGTGCCGTGCTGCTCGACCCGCCCCAGCACCGCGGTCGCAAGCGTGCCCACGTGCAGGCCGCCCATGGCGCCGTCGAGCCGGGCGAGCAGGGCCGCCGGGCCGTCGTCGGAGTCGTAGGCCATGCCGCGCAGCAGGTTGCGCAGCTGGCCCATCGTCGCCGCCGCCTCGACGTCGTGACCGGTGACGTCACCGACGACCAGCACCGTCGCGCCCCTCGTCGTGACGAACGCGTCGTACCAGTCGCCGCCGACGTGGGCTCCCAGCGAGGCGGGCTGGTAACGCACGGCGAGCTGCAGGGTCTCCGGCGTCGGCGGTTGCTGGAGCAGGCTGCGCTGCAGCGTCTCGGACATCACCTGCGCCGCGACAGCGGCTGCCCGCTGCGCGGCCGTCGCGCGGATCCGCACCAGGACCTGCGCGCACTGCGCCGCGAACACCCGCAGCAGCTCCAGCTCGTCGCTGCTGAACGGATGCTCCTCCGCCCAGGCCACCGCCAGGCTCCCGACGCACACGTCGCTGACGGTCAGTGGGAGGAACGCCCAGCCGTAGCGGCCGATGTCCGCGTAGACGCCGACCATGGAGTCGTCGAAGGCCAGGCCGGACCGCTCCGTCGGGAGGAGCAGCTCCCGCCCGGTGCGGGCCACCCACGGCGCAGGGAGCGGGCTGTCGTAGGGCACGTTGCCGTAGCCGAGCTGCACCTGCTCGCCCAGGGCCGCGCTGAGCGTCGCCCGCCAGCCGCCGCGATCGTCGGGGGAGATGATCCCGCCGCCGTCGGCGCCCAGAACGGCCAGCCCGCGGCTGACCACGATGCGCTCGAGGTCCTCGACCGTCTCCGCCGTCGTCAGCTGCAGCGCCACCTCCGCGAGGCTGGAGAGCCGCCGGGCGGCGGTGTCGCGGGCCTCCTGGACGGCCGCGAGCTCCTGCACGCGGGCGTACAGGTCGGCCTCCAGTGCCTGGATCGCACGGCTGTCCTCGGGCTCGCCGGCCCGGGCGGGTGCCGACCGCTCGCGGACGTAGGCCGTCACGTCCTCGGTCCGCTGCAGCACCAGCACGGTACGGCCGTCGGCGTCGAGCACCGGGGCGCTGATGAGCGACCAGTACCGCTCGCCGAGCTCGCCGGTGACCGCGTCCACGACGTCGTACTTGGCGATCGGCATCGGATCGATCTGGCCGGTGTCGCGGGCGCGCTCGAAGGAGACCTGCACCGGGTTCCGGCCGTGCTCGTCCAGGGCGTCCGGCGACGGCGGGAACGCCTCGAAGACCGGCCGACCGACGAGCTCCTCGCGTCGGCGGCCCAGGAGTTCCAGGTAGGCGGCGTTCGCGTCGACGATGACGAGGTCAGGGTCCATGACCAGGAAGGCGGTGGGAAGGGCGCCGAACAGGAGCTGGAAGTCGGTCGGGACCAGGGAGGTCGCCACCTGGACTGCCGACATGCACTCCTCGCATCCTGGACGACCCCGGCGGGGCGGCACAGGTGGATCCAGCGTGCCGACGTGACCGAAATGTAACCGAGCACTCGCGCTCGTGGCGCGTGGTCCCATATCCGGCGCGCGCCAGATGACGTGACGCAATCTAATGCGTTCGCAGACCGGCCAGTTTGTCGGGGTTGCGCACGACCAGGACCTGGGTGATGACGCCGTCGACCGTGACCAGCGACATCGCGAGCAGCGGCTCGCCGTCCACCCACGCCGCGATGCCGGCCTCACCGTTGACCTCGGTGGTCTCGATCCGCAGGCCGGACAGGGCCCAGCCCTGGGCGGCGATGCCCAGCAGGAACCGGGCCACCTTGTCCGCGCCCACGACCGGCCGCAGCGCCGCCTTCGCCTTGCCGCCGCCGTCGCTGGTCAGGACGACGTCGGGGGCGAGCGCGGCGAGCAGCGTGTCGACGTCCCCACCGGCGGCCGCCAGGAAGCGCTCGGTGACCTCCTGCTGCGCCCGGCGGTCGGTCTCGAACCGGGGACGGCGGGACTCCACGTGCTCGCGCGCCCGGTGCGCCGTCTGGCGGACGGCGGCCTCCGTCCGCCCGAGGACGGCGGCCACCTCGGCGACCGGCAGCCCGAAGACCTCGCGCAGCACGAAGACCGCCCGCTCGGCGGGGGAGAGGCTCTCCAGCACCACGAGCAGGGCCAGCGACACCTGCTCGCCGAGCTCGGCCGCCTCCGTCGGGTCCGCCGGCGCCGGCGCCGCGGCGACCCGGTCGCCGGTCAGCAGCGGCTCGGGCAGCCACGGCCCGACGTAGCTCTCCCGGCGAGCCCGGGCCGAGCCGAGCCGGTCCAGGGCGAGGTGGGTGGCGATGCGCACCAGGTAGGCGCGTGCGTCGGCGACCTCGCCCCGGTCGGCCGCCGACCAGCGCAGCCAGGTGTCCTGCACGACGTCCTCGGCGTCGGCCACGCTGCCCAGCAGCTGGTAGGCCACGGAGAAGAGCAGCCCGCGGTGGCGGTCGAACGGGGCGAGGGGCGCGCTCACGAGGCGCGGACCGGTGCGGCGCAGCGGTCGGAGAAGCCCTGGCTGGTCAGCCCCAGGGCGCTGTTGAAGCGCGACCGCGAGTTCTCCACGGAGATCATCATCGTCAGCTCGACGAGCTCGGCGTCGTCGAGGTGGTCGCGGAGCCCGGCCACCATCTCGTCGGTCACCTGCAGGGGCGTCGTCGTCATCGCCTCGGCGTAGGCCATGACCTGCCGCTCGAGGCTGGAGTAGGCGTCGCTGTCGCGCCACCGGGGCACCTCCCGCAGCTTCCGGGGGTCGATCCCGCGCTCGGTGGACTCCCAGTAGCCGAAGTCCAGGCACCAGGAGCAGCCGATCGTGGCCGCCGACGCCATGACGGCCAGTGACTTCAGCGTCGGGTCCAGCCGGTTCCACCGGGCCAGCGACGTCTCGTGCCGCACGTGGCTGCGCAGCACGCGTCCGTTGTGGGCCATCGCGGCGCCCGGGTCCAGGACGGCGCCGAAGCGACGGCGGGAGTACCACTCGGTGAGCCGGACGAAGGTGGAGCGGGGCGGGTCGAGCGGGATGCGGGCCATGGGTCGTTCCTCTCGGCGGTGGGGGTCCGACCATGGAGACGACGCAGCCCGCGCGGGTGTGACGCGGGCCGGCGGTGGATCCGGGGGAGCGGTCGCGCAGACTCCTCGACGTGCCTGCGTTCACCCTGTCCGTCGCGCTGCGCTCCTCCGCACCGCTGGACGACGCCGCGATCGACGCCCTCCGCGCCGTGCTGCGCCCCGACGACCAGGAGCTGCGCCTGTGGCGGGAGCCGGACCGCGCGGTGCTGCGGGTGGCCACCGAGTGCGAGGCGGCCGATCTCGACGCGGCGCTCGACCTCGGCAAGGACCTGGCCGAGGAGGCCAACAGGGCGTGCCCGGGCCGGGTGTTCGAGGTCGCCGCGATGGGCGACGACGACTCGCAGGTGTGGCGCAGCGGCCCCTGAGGCCTTCTTCAGAGGCGGCCGCGGCCCTGCCGCAGCAGCATCATGCCCAGCGCGGCGCCGTCGGGGCCGAGCGCCTCGCGGAAGCGGGAGAGGACCTGCTGCTCGCGGGAGAGGTTCAGCCGGGTGCCGCCGCTGGCCTTGCGCAGGGCGCCGATCTCCTGCGAGACGGCCAGGCGCCGCTGCACGAGCTCGATGATCGCGGCGTCGCAGGCGTCGATCTCGGTGCGCAGCGCGCCGATGCGCTCGACGTCGGTGCCGGTCACGGTGACGGGGGTGGTGCTCATGAGGTGTCCTTAGGTTCTGGCCCGAGACCCCTGAGAACGAGAAACGCCCCGGGCTCCTCGGGCCCGGGGCGTCTGTTGCGGCGTGTGCTCAGCCGGCGGTGACGGACACCGGATCCCGGTGACCGTAGTAAAAGCTGACCGTGGCGAGCACGGGGCGAGTCTGCCACAGGACCGCCGGACGGCGCCACGGCGGCGGGCGCCGGGACGCGTGGTGCGGGGGGTCCCGCGCCCGCCGGGACCGTCACCCGTCCGGCTTACAGTGGCTCCGTCATGAACCCACCCCACGAAAACGCTCCGCCGGCGCTCCACGTTTCCGCGGGGACCCCGGCATGAGCAGCGTGCAGCAGTCCCTCCCCGGCACCGCCGCCCTGCCGCGTTCCACGCCCGGCACGGTCGGACGGGAGCTGGAACGGATGCTCGCCGGCCTCAACGGCCCGCAGCGCGACGCCGTCGTCCACGAGGGCGGCCCGCTGCTCATCGTCGCCGGCGCCGGGTCGGGCAAGACGCGGGTGCTCACGCACCGGATCGCCTACCTGCTGGGTGCCCGCGGGGTCCAGCCGGGCGAGATCCTGGCGATCACCTTCACCAACAAGGCCGCCGGCGAGATGAAGGACCGGGTGGCCGCGCTGGTCGGGCCACGAGCGCGGTCGATGTGGGTGTCGACCTTCCACTCGATGTGCGTGCGCATCCTGCGGGCCGAGGCCGCCAAGCTCGGCATGAAGTCGTCGTTCACGATCTACGACCAGGGCGACTCGATCCGGCTGATGACGATGGTGGCCCGGGACCTGGACCTCGACGCCAAGCGCTATCCCGGGCGCAGCCTGTCCAACCAGGTCTCCAACCTGAAGAACGAGCTGGTCGACGAGGAGTCGTTCAGCCCGCAGACGGCTCCGGAGAAGGTGCTCAAGGAGGCGTACACCCTCTACCAGCGCCGGCTGCGCGAGGCGCACGCCATGGACTTCGACGACCTGATCATGACGACGGTCCACCTGCTGCAGGCCTTCCCCGACGTGGCCGAGCACTACCGCCGCCGGTTCCGGCACGTGCTGGTCGACGAGTACCAGGACACCAACCACGCCCAGTACATGCTGGTGCGGGAGCTGACCGGCACGGGCGAGGGGCCGGTGCCGCAGGCGGAGCTGTGCGTCGTCGGTGACGCCGACCAGTCGATCTACGCCTTCCGCGGCGCCACGATCCGCAACATCGACGAGTTCGAGCGCGACTACCCGCAGGCGACGACGATCCTGCTGGAGCAGAACTACCGCTCCACCCAGCGGATCCTCAAGGCCGCGAACACCGTCATCGCCAAGAACACCGGGCGGCGCCCCAAGAACCTGTGGACCGACTCCGGCGACGGCGAGCTGATCGAGGGCTACGTCGCCGACAACGAGCACGACGAGGCCGCCTGGGTCGCCGAGCAGATCGACGCGCTGGTCGACGAGGGCAAGGCGAGACCTGCGGACATCGCGGTCTTCTACCGGACGAACAACGCCTCCCGTGTGTTCGAGGAGGTCTTCATCCGGGTCGGCATGCCCTACAAGGTCGTCGGCGGCGTGCGGTTCTACGAGCGCAAGGAGGTCCGCGACGCGCTGGCCTACCTGAAGCTGGTGGCGAACCCGGCCGACGTGGTCAGCCTGCGCCGGATCATCAACGTCCCCAAGCGTGGCATCGGCGACAAGGCCGAGTCCTGCATCGAGTCCTTCGCCGACCGCGAGCGGATCGCGTTCGGCTCGGCCCTGCGCCGCTGCGCCGAGGTGCCCGACCTCGCCACCCGCTCGCTCAAGGCGCTGCAGGAGTTCGTCGCGCTGCTGGAGGAGTTCGAGCAGCTGGTGGAGACGGGCTCGGGGCCGGCCGCGCTGCTGGAGAGCATCCTCGACCGCACCGGCTACCTGGCCGAGCTGCAGGCGAGCACCGACCCGCAGGACGAGGGTCGCGTCGACAACCTCAACGAGCTCATCTCGGTGGCCGCGGAGTTCGAGGCGGCCAACCCCGACGGGACGGTCACCGACTTCCTGGAGCAGGTGTCACTGGTGGCCGACGCCGACCAGATCCCGGTCACCGGTGACGACGCCGGCGTGGTCACGATGATGACGCTGCACACCGCCAAGGGCCTGGAGTTCCCGGTCGTCTTCGTGACCGGCATGGAGGACGGCGTCTTCCCCCACCTGCGTGCGCTCGGCGACCCGCGCGAGCTGGAGGAGGAGCGCCGGCTGGCCTACGTCGGCATCACCCGTGCCCGCCAGCGGCTGTTCATCTCGCGGGCCACGGTGCGCACCAGCTGGGGGCAGCCGGCATACAACCCGCCGTCGCGGTTCCTGGACGAGATCCCGGGCGAGACCATCCACTGGGAGCGGCTCGACCCCACCCCGGCGCCGTCGACCGGTTACCGGTCGGCGCAGACCCGGGTGGCGGCCACGGGCCTGTCCACCGGCGGTCTGCGCGGCGGCGTCGGCAACCGCCAGGTGATCTCGGTGGAGGTCGGCGACCGGGTGAGCCACGACGCCTTCGGGCTCGGCACCGTGGTGGAGGTGACCGGCGTGGGCGACAAGGCCCAGGCCACGGTCGACTTCGGCTCCGGCGGCACCAAGCGCCTCGTCCTCCGCTACGCCCCTCTCGTCAAGCTCTGAGCCGCGTGTCCCGCGACCAGCGGATGACCGTCGTGGCGGTCGTCGACGTCCCTCCCGAGGCGGTGGGCGCGTTCCAGCGCTACGAGAACCAGGTGCTGCCGCTGCTCGACCGGCACGGAGGGCGGCTCGAGCGCCGGCTCCGGAGCCCGGACGGGAGCACGGAGGTGCACGTCCTGTCGTTCCCCACGGACGCCGACTACCGGCGATACCTGGCCGACCCCGATCGCTCGGCCCACCGCTCACTGCTCAGCGACGTGCCCGTGACCCTGCGCGTGGTGGAGTCGCTGACCGACGTCTGACCGGCCGAAGCGGATCAGACCTCCACGCCGCGCTCGGCGAGGTACTTGGCCGGGTCGATCGGGCGCCCGTCCATGCCGCCGCGGTGGAGCTCGTAGTGCAGGTGGGGGCCGGTGGACTGGCCCTCGTTGCCGACCTTGGCGATCTGGTCGCCGGCGGTGACGAGGTCGCCCTCGGAGACGCTGTAGTAGCGCATGTGCCCGTAGATGTGCACGTTGCCGTCGGGGTCCTGGATGTAGACGGCGTTGCCGTAGCCGGACGCCCGCCCAGCGCGGATGACGACGCCGTCGGTGGCCGCCAGGATCGGCGTGCCCAGGGGCGCCGCCAGGTCCAGGCCGTAGTGCATGCTGCCCCAGCGCATGCAGAAGCAGGTGGTGAGCGTGCCGCGCACCGGCAGGGCCGTCTTCGGCTGACGGGCGGCGCGGGAGGCGGCCAGCTCGCCGAGCCGGGCCTGCGCCTCCGCCTCGGTGATGCCGCGGCGGGCGTCGGCGTCCTCGAGGCCACCGCTGAAGCTGACCTCGGTGCTCTCGCCGAGCCCGTAGTCGGCTGCCGACGCGGACACCGCGGGGGTGCGGTCACCGAACATGCCGGGCACCCCGGCGACGAGGGCGCCGGCCACCAGCGCGGCGAACCACATCGGGGCACGACGGCCCGGCGGGTGGGGGAGCCGGCGGCCGCCGATCAGCCGGGTGAGCAGCGTGGGCTTCTCCGGGGTGGGCTCGGAGCCCGTGTCCTCGGCGGCGGCGGCGGCGGCGGCGCGACGGGCCGCGAGCGCCTCCACGACGGCGGGAGCCTGCGCGTCCGCGGCGGTCGCCGGTCGCTCCAGCACCTGTGCACTGCTGTGAGACACGGCGGACCTCTCGGATTGCACGGTGCGAGCGCCCGAGGGCGTTCGTCGGGGGAGCGACGACGGCGTGGACGCCGGGGAGGCGTCCGCCGGAATTACCCGGCGCCGTGATCGAACCGTAACGATCTGTCAGGACGCGGCCAAGCACCGCACTCTGCGTGTCGTGATGTACCCGAATCGTGAAGACGACGAGTCGACAGGGCGCGCTGGAGCGCCGAGAGCTCAGGCGACCGCGGCGATGTGGCGGCGACCGGCGTCCTGCTGCCCGGCCCCGGCGAGCGTCGTCGCGACCTCGTCCAGGACGCCCCGGTGGATGGGCAGCGACATGTGCCCGACGCCGCGGACGAGCACGTTGCGGGCGCCGAGGTCCGGGTGGTCGCAGCGGCCGGACCGGGTGGGCAGGACCACCTGGTCCAGGTCGCTGTAGACGGCGGTGAGGCGGGTGCGGCAGCCCGGCGCGGGCTCCTCGAGCTCGCGCAGGACCGGCGACCCGGGGCGGAGCTGGCGCACCAGCGGGGTGGGCAGGACGTGCGCCAGGACCGAGCCCTGGTGCGGGGTGCCCAGGGTGATCAGCGAGTCGACGCGCTCGTCGCCGCCCTGCCGCTGCACGTGGTACCGGGCGATCAGACCGCCGAGGCTGTGCCCCACCACGTGCACCCGGTCGTGGCCGGTCTGCTCGCAGATCCGCTCGATCTGCTGCCCGAGGGCGGTGGCGGCGAGGGTGATGTCGGTGAGGAGCGGGCTGTAGTTCCACGAGCAGACGGAGGTGAACCCCCGCTTGCGCAGGCTGCGGCGCGTGAGGGCGAACACCGACCGGTTGTCGACCAGGCCGTGCACGAGCAGCACGGGGACCCTCGCCGCCAGCGGGTCGGCGGCGAACAGCGCCCGGACGGCGGCCGGCTGGTTCCCGGTGCGCCGGCGCGGATCGGGTCGCAGGGCCTCCATGCGGGTGCCCAGCGGGTACATCAGGACGTGCGCGCCGACCCAGGCGAGCTCGGTCAGGCCGCCGGTCAGCGTCGTCGGCGAACACAGTGCCCGCAGGCCACGTGGCGCGACCTCGGCGTCGGCGCCGGTGTGCCACCCTGGAGGAGGGCTCACCTCGCTCGATGGCTGCATGGCCGTTCTCCCCGTCTGGAGCCGTCCGGCGGAACCTCGGGTTCGGGTCGTCCGCCGGTGCGTCGCTCCCGTGTGTGCTCCGTTCACGCGACGGTAAAGCCGCGGTGTGCCGAGCGTCACACGATCGTCATCGCCGGGCGTCGATCGAGGCCTGTTCGTGACCAAGCCGCCGAAGGGGGAACCGTGCCCGACCGCGACGCCCGCACCGGAACCGAGCGCACCCGACCTGCCGCCCGTCGCGCCGGGAGGCGCACGACCGCCCCCTCGGTGGCGGTGAGCGGCGACCGGCTGATCGTCGGCACGGTGCCGCCCGTCGTCCCCGTCGTCGGCGTCCTGCTGGTGCTCGCGGGCATCGCGGGGCTGGCCGCGGCGTTCCCGACCTACCTGGTCGTCGACGGGACGGTCCTGCGCCAGGTGCACGGCCCCGGGAGCGCGCTCCTGGCGCTCCTCGTGCCGGCCGTCCAGGTCGCCGTCGGCGCGACGCTGGTCCGCCGCGCCGTCCCCAAGTTCGGTCTCGCCTACGCCTCGATCGCCGGCACGCTCGCCGTCGGCGAGCTGCTGATCGAGATCTACCGGGGCAGCAGCTCCACCTCCCGGCCGGGTGTGGAGGTCCTCGCCGGCGAGCGGGTGCTCACCCGCGGGATCGAGGTCGGCGCCGGGTGGGTGCTCGGCGTCGTCGCGCTGTCACTCACCGTCCTCGCGGGCGCCGTGGCCCTGGCCGCCTGGGGGCGGACGGTCATGGAGGACCGTGGCGCGCTCGACCCGCTGCGCGCCGTGCTGGCCGGGGCCGCCGTGCTGCTCGGCGTCGCCGCCGTGCTGTGCCTGACCCTGCCGGCCGCCGACGTGCCGGACGAGCTCCGCACCGACCCGGCCACCGGTCTGCGGACCGTGGTCACCCGCGAGGGGGCGCAGGCCCTGCTCGAGCGCCCGGGCCTGGCCCTGCTCGGTGGCCTGCTGCTGGCCGGGGCACTGCTGCTGTGCTCGGTCGTGGCCCCCTCGCTGCGGCCGCGGCTCGCCGCCGTCGGCGGGTTGCTGGCGATCACCGTGACCGTCCTGGTCGCCGGTCTGGAGGGGCTGCGCGACGCGTCGCACTCCGCGGAGCTGGAGTGGACCGTGCCCGGCGTCGGCCTGGTCGTCGTGGGGGTGGCGTTCGCGGTCCTCACCGGCGTCGCCTGGCGCGCCCGCCGGTCTGCCTGACGGCCCCGCTGCAGGGACCCGCCGCGAGCGTGCGAGTGGTGGGGGGCAGTGGGTCCTCTTACTAAGCTCGCCCCCGTGGACGAACGCATCCGGGTGGTCATCGCCAAGCCGGGCCTCGACGGGCACGACCGCGGCGCCAAGGTCGTCGCGCGGGCGCTGCGCGACGCCGGCATGGAGGTCGTCTACACCGGCCTCCACCAGACGCCCGAGCAGATCGTGGAGACCGTCGTCCAGGAGGACGCCGACGCGGTGGGCCTCTCGGTCCTCTCCGGGGCGCACATGACGCTGTTCGCCCGGCTCGTCGAGCTGCTGCGCGAGCGCGGCATCGACGACGTCGTCGTCTTCGGCGGCGGCATCATCCCGGAGGAGGACGTGCCCGAGCTGCAGCGCCTCGGCGTCGCCGGGGTGTTCACCCCCGGCGCCACCACCACCGACATCGTGGAGTGGGTGCGCACCCACGTCGGTGCGCCGGCCGGCGCCTGAGCTCACCGCACCACGGGGACCGTCAGGCTCTGCCGTGCGCCCGCCCCGGTCGTGAGGGTCACCGGCTGCGGCGCGGTCGATCCCCGGTAGGCGAGGTCCCCGCCGGCCAGGACGACGGCCAGCCGGTGCCCCGTGTCGAACCGGTGGACGATGCCGGGCAGCTCGATGGTCACCGGCCTGGTCACGTCGGTGATCCGCACCGGCGAGATCAGCCGGTTGGGCAGCTCGACGGCCCTGCCGTCGGGAGCGACGTCGTAGACCTTCGCGTAGGCGACCAGCTGGCCGGCCGGCCCTGTCAGCTGCGTCGCCGGGACGGTCGGGGAGCCCAGCTGCACCGTCAGCCGGGGGGAGCCGACGACGTCCATGGCGTGCGGCAGCGGCGCGGTGGAGAACCGGACGGCCGTGCCCGGGGGATCGGTGACCGGCCCGCTCTGGTCCAGCGCCGAGGTCTCGGTGTAGTTCGGCCCGATCGGCGCCACGCTCGTCCAGCTGCTGGTGCCCCGGGCGACCTGGGCCGGCGAGCCGACCAGCGCCCCGCCGCCGGGCCCGGTGCTGGACAGGTGGAAGGTCTGCTCGTCGCCGACCGGGTAGGAGCGTGCCACCGCGTAGGCCTCGGCGATGTCGCCGGTGGCCCGGAAGACCCAGTCCCGGTAGTACGCGAAACCCTGGGGCGGCTTCGGGCCGCGGTCGCGCACGTAGTGGTCGAACCAGGCGAGCGCCGCCCTGCCCTGCAGCGACCGGGCCGGGTGGCGTTCGTCCAGCTCGCCCGGCTGCGGTGCGGAGCTGCTGTGCCCCCACGACTGCCACACCAGCGAGACCGGCGTCCCCTGCCGCCGGAGGGCCGTGTAGGTGGCCACCGACTCCTGGAGGTTGAAGAGGGTGTCGGCCTGGCCCTGCCCGAGCAGCGTGGGCACCCGGACGTCGGCCATGTAGCTGGCCACCGAGTTCGACCGCAGGTAGTCGATCGAGACCTGGCTGGGGTGGCCGACCGTGGCCACCTCGGCCAGCGCGGTGCAGACCTGCGGCTCGAAGTTCGCGCAGTTCTGGGCCTTCGAGGCCTGCAGGAAGAACTCGGTGAACCGGGCGGGATCGGCGAGCGCCTGGAGGTCCTGCACGCCGTCGGCGGCGCCGAGGGCGGTGAACAGGGCCGCCCACTGGTACTTGAAGACCCCCGTGCCCGAGGCGCTCACCGACCCGCTGCGGGCGGTGCCCCCGGGCAGGCTGCTGTTCTCGGGGGCGAGGGAGTACGCGAGGTCGTTCCAGGTGATCTGCGGGACGATCGCGTCCAGCCGGTCGGTGCCGGCGGCCCGCTCGAAGCCCGCCGTCGCGAACTGGATCTGCCCGCCGTACGAGCCGCCGATCATGCCGACCGCCGGGTCGTGGGGGACCTTCGTACGGGCGTCCTCCCGGGCGACCTGGTCGATCAGCACCGGCTTCCCGGTCGCGTCGTCGACGGCCCGGATCGACGGGTCGCCGCCCAGGAAGCGCAGCAGCTGGCTCGCCGCGGCGCCGTCGTGCTCGACGTCGTCCAGGGTGATCGGGCACTGGTCGCCGTCGACGAAGCCCAGCCCGGTGTAGGCCAGCGTCACGTACCCGTGCTCACCGAACCCCTGCGCGAAGTCCGCCTGGTCGGCCTTGGTGCCGCCGAAGCCGTTGGTGGTCAGCAGCGCCGGCGCCGGCCGCTTCTTCGTGGCGCCCGCCGGCACGTACAGGTCGGCGTCGATCCGGCACGTCCGCTGCTCCGGCCCGAGCCCGGTGACGGTGATCGTCAGGTCCCGCGGCGTGATCCCGCCGGTGGCGGACGCCTGCGGCGCGAGGGCGACCACGCCTCCGGCGACCACGACGGAGGACAGCAGGGCGGTCGCGGTTCGGCGCACGGGGGCTCCTCGGTGGGGGACACGCGGTGGGCCAGCCCTTTCGTGCTCTGAACGAGTGAGACATCGTGTGATGCACGGCACGGCTGACCCACAGACGTAACGCCCGGGGCAGCGCTGTGGTTACGGGCGGGCTACGGTGCCTGATCGTGGATCTCTTCGAGTACCAGGCCCGTGACCTGTTGGCCTCGCACGGTGTCCCCGTGCTCCCCGGCGGCGTCGCCGACACGCCCGACCAGGCGGAGGCGATCGCCCGCGAGATCGGGCAGACCGTCGTCGTCAAGGCGCAGGTGAAGGTCGGCGGCCGCGGCAAGGCCGGCGGCGTGAAGCTCGCCGACAACCCCGAGGACGCCAGGGCGCGCACCCAGGACATCCTCGGGCTGGACATCAAGGGCCACATCACGCAGCGCGTGATGGTGGCCCAGGCCAGCGACATCGCCGAGGAGTACTACTTCTCCTACCTCCTCGACCGCTCCAACCGCACCTTCCTGGCCATGGCCTCGAAGGAGGGCGGCATGGAGATCGAGCAGCTCGCCGTCGAGCGGCCCGAGGCCCTCGCCCGCATCCCGATCGACGCCAGCAAGGGCGTCGACTCGGCCAAGGCCGCCGAGATCGTCGACGCCGCGAACTTCCCGGCCGAGGTGCGTGACCAGGTCATCGCCATCGCCGTCCAGCTGTGGGACGTCTTCGCCAAGGAGGACGCCACGCTGGTCGAGGTCAACCCGCTGGCCAAGGCCCCGGACGGCACGGTCCTGGCCCTCGACGCCAAGGTGACCCTCGACGAGAACGCCGGCTTCCGGCACCCCGAGCACGCCGCGCTGGAGGACGCCGCCGCCGCCGACCCGCTGGAGGCGCGCGCCAAGGAGAAGGACCTCAACTACGTCAAGCTCGAGGGCGAGGTCGGGATCATCGGCAACGGTGCCGGCCTGGTCATGAGCACCCTCGACGTCGTCGCCTACGCCGGTGAGGAGTTCGGCGGCGTCAAGCCGGCCAACTTCCTCGACATCGGCGGTGGCGCCTCCGCCGAGGTCATGGCGAACGGTCTGGAGATCATCCTCTCCGACCCCGCCGTGAAGAGCGTCTTCGTCAACGTCTTCGGCGGCATCACCTCCTGCGACGCGGTCGCCAACGGCATCGTCTCCGCCCTGGAGATCCTCGGCGACGAGGCGACCAAGCCCCTCGTCGTCCGCCTCGACGGCAACAACGTCGAGGAGGGCCGGCGGATCCTCGCCGAGGCCAACCACTCCCTGGTGACCGTGGTCGACACGATGGACGGCGCCGCGCGCCGGGCCGCCGAACTCGCCGCCTGATCGCCGCCCTTACTCAGGACAGGACACCAGAATGTCGATCTTCCTCAACGAGAACAGCAAGGTCATCGTCCAGGGCATGACCGGCTCCGAGGGCAGCAAGCACACTGCGCGCATGCTCGCCTCGGGCACCGCGATCGTCGGTGGCGTCAACCCGCGCAAGGCCGGCACGTCCGTCGACTTCGACGGCACCAGCGTGCCGGTGTTCGGCAGCGTCGCCGACGCCATGAAGGAGACCGGCGCGGACGTCAGCGTCATCTTCGTGCCGCCGCCGTTCGCGAAGGCCGCGGTCATCGAGGCCGTCGACGCCCAGATCGGGCTCGCCGTCGTCATCACCGAGGGCATCCCGGTGCACGACTCGACCTACTTCTGGGCGCACGCCCAGGGTGGCGCGACGCGCATCATCGGCCCGAACTGCCCCGGCCTGATCAGCCCCGGGCGCAGCAACGCGGGCATCATCCCGGCCAACATCACCAAGCAGGGCAAGATCGGTCTGGTGTCGAAGTCGGGCACGCTGACCTACCAGATGATGTACGAGCTGCGCGACATCGGTTTCTCCACCGCGATCGGCATCGGTGGCGACCCGGTCATCGGCACCACGCACATCGACGCCCTCCAGGCCTTCCAGGACGACCCGGAGACCGAGGCCATCGTGATGATCGGTGAGATCGGTGGCGACGCCGAGGAGCGGGCCGCCGACTTCATCAAGGCCAACGTGACCAAGCCGGTCGTCGGCTACGTCGCCGGCTTCACCGCGCCCGAGGGCAAGACGATGGGCCACGCCGGTGCCATCGTGTCCGGCTCGGCCGGCACCGCGCAGGCCAAGAAGGAGGCCCTCGAGGCCGCCGGCGTGCGCGTGGGCAAGACCCCGTCGGAGACCGCGAAGCTCATGCGGGAGATCGTCGGCGCCTGACCAGGCCCCTGCCGCTGCCCGGTGACCGCGTCCGCGGTCGCCGGGCAGCGCTGTCTCCGGCCCGCCCCACCACCCGTGGGCGCGTCGTTTGCGGCCGCCCACCCGGGACGGCCACGATCATGGAGCACCCGTCCCCTCCGGAGGAGATCCCGTGACCGCCAGTCAGCCCCCGCACCCACCCGAGGGTGGCCAGCCGCCCCACGGGCAGGGCGCACCCGGTGGCCAGGACGGCCCGGGAACGCCCGGCTCCACGAGCCAGGACCAGGGGCAGCCGCCGCAGTACGGGCAGCAGCCGCAGCACGGGCAGCCGCAGTACGGCCAGCCGCAGTACGGCCAGCCGCAGTACGGCCAGCCGGCCTACGGGCAGCAGCCGTACGCACCACCCGGCTACGGGCAGCAGCCGTACGCCCAGCCCGGCTACGGACAGCCGCAGTACGGGCAGCCGCAGTACGGGCAGCCGCAGTATCCGCAGCCCGGCTACGGGCAGCCGTCCTACGGCCAGCCCGGTTCCGGGCAGCCGTACGGGCAGCCGGGCTACCCGCCGGGGTACGGGCAGCAGCCCTACGGCCAGCCGGGCTACCCGCCGCAGTACGGGCAACCGCCCTTCGGTGCGGCGCCGGGCCCCTACGGCCGTCCGTCCGGGCCCGGCGCAGAGTTCTCCGTCGATCTCGGCCGGCTGCGCCCGCTGGACTACGTGTTCGGGGGCGGGACGCTGCTCTTCCTGCTGCTGGGCTTCCTGCCGTGGTGGCGGTTCGGTGACGACACCTTCGGGGTCAGCTTCAGCGGGTTCGACGACGGCATGGTGGTGTCGGCCGCCGTGCTGTTCGTGCTCGCCGCCATCTGGGCGCTGCTGCCCGGTTTCGTGAAGGCGACGGTCACCTTCACCAGGTCGTCGCTGACCGTCGGACTGGCCGCGCTCGGCCTGATCCTCACGCTGTTCGCCTGGCTGGACACGCTGCAGTACGACTTCTCGTTCTGGGCCCTGCTCGGCTTCCTGACGGCGCTGGGCCTCACCGTCGTCGCCGTCCTGACCCTCCGCCGGGAGATGCGGGAGCGCCCGGCCAGGCCGGCCGGCGTCCCCGGGCCGCCCTCCTGGGGCGGTCGGCCGGGCGCCGGTCAGCCCTACCCCTACCCGCACGCCTACCCGGCTCCGCAGCAGACTCCGCAGTACCCACCGGCCGGCCAGCAGGCGCAGCAGTACGGGGCAGCCGCTGGCTCGCAGTGGCAGCAGGCCGGCGACCCCGGCCCGGGCCGGCCGGAGCACGGTGGACCCCAGCCGGGGCGGCAGCCGCCGGCAGGTGGCGCCACGGCCTCCGGGGCTGCGGAGAGTGAGAGGCCGCGCACGGAGGACTGAAGTCGTCGGACGGGTCGGGGAGCTCCCGGCGAGTGCGCCACGCATCGCAGGGAGCTGCTTGCGAGAGTGGAGGGGTGGCCGCCCTGCTCGCACGACTGCCCTTCCGGCGGGCCGACGGGGAGTCCCACGGCTCGGTCCCGCCCGGACTCCTCGCTGTAGCCGCCGCGGTGGCCGTCACGGTCGTCGGGATGCTCGGCCTCGGGCTCGCGGTCGTCGTCGTCCAGACCCTCGACCCCGACGGTGGCATGTCCACCGGTGCCTCGGCCGTCCTCGCCGCGCGCCTGTGGGTGCTCGCCCAGGGCGGGCAGCTCGCGCTCGTCTCCGGGCCGCTGGTCCTGGCCCCGCTGCTGCTGACCGCCCTCCTGGCCTGGGGTCTGTCCTGGGCGGGGCGGGTGTCGGTGCGGGCGCTCGACGACGACGCCGACGGGCGGAACGTGCTGCGGGCGGCGGGGCTCGTCGTCGTCGCGCACGTGCTGCTGAGCGCGCTGGTCGCGGTGGTCGCCGGGGGCGAGGGCGCGGGGATCGGCTGGACCCGGGCCCTGCTCGGACCGCTCGTGCTGGCCGTGCTCGCCGTCGGCTGGGGCGCCGGACGCGACTCCGGGCTCGTCGACGCCGCCCTCGACCGCCTCCCCGGGGTGGTCCGGCCGGTGCTCCGCGGCCTGCTGGCCGGGCTGTTCGCCGCGCTCGCGCTGGGCGCCGGGGTGGTCGCGATCGCCCTGGCCAGCGACGCCGGGGGGTACGCCGCGGTCTCGGGCTCGCTCGGGGGCGCCGGCGCCGGCGCGGTCGGCCTGCTCGGTCTCGGCGCGCTGCTCCTGCCCAACGCCGTCGTCGCGGTCCTGGGGCTGGCGGCCGGCCCCGGCTTCTACGTCGGGAGCGGCACGCTCGTGTCGGTGCACGGGGTGACCCTCGGGTCGGTGCCTGCCCTGCCCCTGCTCGCCGCCCTCCCGGACACCCAGGCGGTGCCGCTGGTCGCGTTCGCCTCCCAGGTGATCCCCGCCGTGGCCGGTCTGGTGGCGGGGATGACGGTCGGCCGCTGGTTCTCCGGCGCCGACGGCGGATCGGTCATCGCCGGTCTCGCCGGGCTGCTCACCGGGTCGCTGCTGGGCGTGGCCGTCGGCGTGCTGGCCTGGGCGGGGGGCGGCAGCCTCGGCGACGGCGCGCTGGCCATGGTGGGGGCGCCGCCGGTCGCCACCGGTATCGCCGTCGCCGCGCAGGCCGGGATCACCGCCGCGCTCGCCGCCGCTGTGTCGCGGTGGCGGGCCCTGGGCTGAAGGGACCCCTGGCCCCCACCGCTCGCAGGTTCGCGGCGGGCCCCGGCGCGGGGGCCGGCGGGCCGGGACCTCTACTGTCGAGCGCGTGCCCGCCGCCGACGAGCCTGCCCAGCGGGCGCGCGTCGTCGTCCTGCTGTCGGGCACCGGCTCGCTGTGCGCGGCGCTGCTCGCCGCGACCGACGACCCCGCCTACCCGGCCACGGTGGTCGCCGTCGGCGCCGACCGGGAGGCAGCCGGGCTCGAGCACGCCCGCCGGCGGGGCCTGCCCACGTTCGTCTGCGCGCTCGGCGACCACCCCGACCGGGCCGCCTGGGACCGCGCGCTGGCCGCGGCCGTCGCGGAGTTCGAACCCGACCTGGTGGTGTCGGCCGGCTTCATGAAGATCGTCGGGCCGGCGGTGCTCGCGGCCTTCGAGGGCCGGCTGATCAACACCCACCCCGCGCTGCTGCCGCTGTTCCCCGGCGCCCACGCCGTGCGCGACGCCCTCGAGGCCGGCGCCGGCGTGACCGGATCGACGGTGCACCTGGTCGACGCCGGCGTCGACACCGGGCCGGTGCTCGCCCAGCGCGAGGTGCCCGTGCTGCCCGGCGACGACGAGGCCACCCTGCACGAGCGGATCAAGGACGTGGAGCGCGTGCTCCTGGTGGAGACCGTGGCGGCGTTCGTCACCCCACCACCGACAAGCCCGGCCCCGACGAGGAAGAGCCCCTGATGAGCGACCGCAGCCCCATCCGCCGCGCCCTGCTGGGCGTCTACGACAAGACCGGCATCGAGGAGCTCGCCCGCGGGCTGGCCGCCGCCGGCGTCGAGCTGGTCAGCACCGGGGCGACGGCCCGGCGCATCGCCGAGGCCGGGGTGCCCGTGACCCCGGTGGAGCAGGTCACCGGCTTCCCCGAGTGCCTCGACGGGCGGGTGAAGACGCTGCACCCCGCCGTGCACGCCGGCATCCTGGCCGACCGCCGCAAGGCCGACCACGTCGCCCAGCTCGATGAGCTCGGCATCGCCGCGTTCGACCTCGTGGTGGTCAACCTCTACCCGTTCACCGAGACGGTCGCCTCGGGCGCCTCGCCGGACGAGTGCGTCGAGCAGATCGACATCGGCGGCCCGGCGATGGTGCGGGCCGCTGCGAAGAACCACCCGTCGGTCGCCGTCGTCGTCGACCCGGCGCGCTACGACGACGTCCTGGCCGCCGTCTCCGCCGGCGGCTTCAGCCTGGCCGAGCGGCAGGGCCTCGCCGCTGCGGCCTTCCGGCACACCGCGAGCTACGACATCGCCGTCGCCTCCTGGATGGGCAACGTGCTCACCACCGACGACGACAGCGGCTTCCCCGCCTGGGCGGGCGCCGGCTGGGAGCGCGCGGAGGTGCTGCGCTACGGCGAGAACCCGCACCAGCAGGCCGCGCTCTACCGCGGCGTCCAGCCCGGGCTGGCGCACGCCGAGCAGCTGCACGGCAAGGCGATGTCCTACAACAACTACGTCGACACCGACGCCGCCTGGCGGGCCGCGCACGACCACGACGAGGCGTGCGTGGCGATCATCAAGCACGCCAACCCGTGCGGGATCGCCGTCGGCGCCGACATCGCCGCCGCCCACCGCAAGGCGCACGCCTGCGACCCGCTGTCGGCGTTCGGCGGGGTGATCGCGGCCAACCGGGAGGTCGACCTCACCATGGCCGAGCAGGTGGCCGAGGTGTTCACCGAGGTCGTCGTCGCGCCGTCGTTCACCGAGGACGCGCTGCGGGTGCTGACCGCGAAGAAGAACGTCCGCCTGCTGCGGCTGCCGCACCTGCCCGGCGCCGGCGCGGAGATGCGCCCGATCGGGGGCGGGCTGCTGCTGCAGACCGTCGACCGCATCGACGCCGCCGGCGACGACCCGACCACCTGGACCCTCGCCACCGGTGAGCCCCTGGACGCCGCCGGCCTGGACGACCTCGTCTTCGCCTGGCGGGCGGTGCGCGCGGTGAAGAGCAACGCCATCCTGCTGGCGCACGACCGGGCGACCGTCGGCGTGGGCATGGGGCAGGTCAACCGGGTGGACTCCGCGCGGCTGGCCGTCGCGCGGGCGGGGGAGCGGGCCGCCGGATCCGTGGCCGCCTCCGACGCGTTCTTCCCCTTCGCCGACGGCCTGCAGGTGCTGCTGGACGCGGGTGTGCGCGCCGTCGTCCAGCCCGGCGGGTCCGTGCGCGACGACGAGGTCGTGGCCGCGGCAGCGGCCGCAGGGGTGTCGCTGTACCTGACCGGTACGCGCCACTTCGCGCACTGATGCGCGGCACGCGCCCGCACGTCGGGCCGCCGGAGGCCGGTGCCGAGATCGAGGGGGAGGACTTCGCCCGGGTCGACTGGTGGGGCGCCGAGCTCGACGGCGTCACCTTCGTCCGCTGCCGCTTCGACGACGCCGGGCTGGAGGAGCTGGTCACCCGGCGCTGCGTGTTCGACGACTGCGTCCTGACCGGTGTCCGCATGGCCGGGGCGCGGCACTCCGGCACGGCCTTCCTCTCCTGCCGGTTCGACCGGGCCAAGCTCATCGACGTCACGTGGGACGGCTGCAAGCTGACCGGCTCGCAGTTCCCCGGCGCCGACATGCGGCCGATGACCGCGACGGAGTGCGACTGGAGCTATGCGGCGCTGCGCGGCGTCGACCTCTCCGGCCTGGACCTCTCCGGCCAGCGGTTCCGCGAGGCCGACCTGACCGACGCCGACCTGCGCGAGTGCGACCTCACCGGCGCCTCCCTGGACCGGACCCGGCTGCAGGGCACGAAGCTGCGCGGGGCGGACCTGCGCGGGGCGTCGACCGACGAGATCAACTGGCGCGCGTTCGACCTCACCGGCGTACGCCTGGACCTGGCCCAGGCCGTCCAGTTCACCCGCTCGCACGGGGCGCTGGTCGGGGACTGAGCCCGCTCAGCCCCGCGCCGGCTCCGTGCCGTACCGGGGCCGGGTCAGCAGCGCCTTGAGCCCGCCGAGCAGGCCGAGGACGGCGACGGCGATCGCGCACCAGAAACCGGGGCCGAAGGCGCCGAGGTCCCAGTCGGCCGCGATCAGCGGCACGAGCACCGCCCAGCAGACGAGCCCGCCGACCACCAGCGCGATCCCGCCCCACACCCGGTGGCTCCGGGCAGGCAGGAGCATCGGGACCCCGAGCACCAGCAGCACCGCGCCGCCCAGCACGATCACCAGCGGCTGCCAGAGGCCGGTGCCGACCAGGTCGCCGAACTCGTCGAAGCCGCGCCCCACCCAGTCCAGCCCGGTGGCCGGGTCGTCGTCCAGCCAGCGCAGCAGCAGGCTCGCCACGGCGGCGAGCCCGGCCAGCACCAGCAGCAGGCCGGCGAGCGGGTCCGGGCGGCGGAACACCGCACGCTCGGTGGCCCAGGGCGGTGCGGTGGCGTCGTCGGACGCGGGGTGCGCGCCCGCGGGCGAGGCGCCCGCCACCGGGATCGCGGTCGTGGCGGGTTCCTGCTCGCGCTCGGTCATCGAGGCACACCTCCGGTGCGTCTGCAGCAGGGGTGGGGACCCGCCCCCTGCCGCGAGCCTAGGACCGCGACGCCGCTGCGCGCGCCCCTCCGGCAGACTGTCGGTGTGCCCGCGACGACTCTGGACGGCAAGGCGACCGCGGCAGCGATCCGCGCCGAGCTCACCGAACGGGTGGCCGCCCTCAGCGCGGCCGGCCACCGCCCCGGTCTCGGCACGCTGCTGGTGGGTGACGACCCGGGCAGCCGCTGGTACGTCGGCGCCAAGCACTCCGACTGCGCCCAGGTCGGCATCGCCAGCATCCAGCGGGAGCTGCCCGCCGACGCCACCGAGCAGGACGTGCTCGACGTGGTCGCCGAGCTCAACGCCGACCCGGCGTGCACCGGCTACATCGTCCAGCTGCCGCTGCCCCGGCACATCGACGAGGCGCGGGTCCTGGAGGCGATGGACCCGGCCAAGGACGCCGACGGCCTGCACCCGGTGAACCTCGGCCGGCTGGTCCTGGGCGTGCCCGGGCCGCTGCCGTGCACGCCCCTGGGGATCGTCGAGCTGCTGCGCCGCCACGACGTCCCGCTGGCCGGCGCCGAGGTCGTGGTCATCGGCCGCGGCATCACCGTGGGTCGGCCGCTCGGGCTGCTGCTCACCCGCCGCTCGGAGAACGCCACGGTGACCCTCTGCCACACCGGCACCCGCGACCTCGCCGCGCAGACCCGCCGGGCCGACGTCGTGGTCGCCGCCGCCGGTGTGCCGGGCATCGTCACCGCCGACATGGTGCAGCCGGGCGCCGCCGTCCTCGACGTGGGCGTCAGCCGGGTGGACGGGAAGATCGCCGGCGACGTCGCTCCGGACGTCGTCGACGTCGCCGGGCACGTGGCACCGAACCCTGGGGGAGTGGGGCCCATGACCCGGGCGATGCTGCTGCAGAACGTGGTGCTCGCGGCCGAGCAGGCGGCCGCCCTCGAGGCGCAGCCGGCCTGACCGTGACGCGTCCGCCGCTCTACGTCCGCCGGCCCTTCCTGGCCGGCGTGGTCCGGCAGCTCCCGCTGCTGGCGGTGCTGCTCGCCGTCGGCGCCGGGCTGCTGCTGGTCACCTTCGAGCACTGGCGGATCGGCCTGGTCGTCGTCGGCCTCTCCCTCGTGGGGGCCTCCCTGCTGCGGCTGCTCCTCCCCGTCCGGCAGGTGGGGTTCCTCGCGGTGCGCAGCCGGGCCGTCGACGTCGTCCTGCTCGCCGGAGTGGGCCTCACGCTCACCGGCGTGGCGCTGGCGGTGCCGGGCACGTGACGCCCAGGGCAGCGCTCCGGAGCGACGGGGGCTAGGTTGGCGGCCATGGCAGCGCAGCCCAGAAACGGCAAGGTGACCGTCGTCGGCGCCGGGTTCTACGGCTCCACCACCGCTCTCCGTCTCGCGGAGTACGACATCTTCGAGACCGTCGTCCTCACCGACATCGTGGAGGGCAAGCCCGAGGGTCTGGCCCTCGACATGAACCAGTCCCGGCCCATCGAGGGCTTCGAGACCCGGGTCGTCGGCGTCGGGGGCGGCTCCTACGAGGGCACCGAGGGGTCCGACGTCGTCGTCGTCACCGCCGGCCTGCCCCGCAAGCCCGGCATGAGCCGGATGGACCTCATCGAGACCAACGCCGGCATCGTCCGCCAGGTATCGGAGAACATCGCGAAGACCTCGCCCGACGCCGTCGTCGTCGTCGTCTCCAACCCCCTCGACGAGATGACCGCGCTGGCGCAGCTGGCCACCCGGTTCCCGCACCAGCGGGTCATGGGTCAGGCCGGGATGCTCGACACCGCGCGCTTCTCCAACTTCGTCGCCGAGGAGCTCGGCGTGCCGGTCGGCACCGTGCGCACGCTGACCCTCGGATCGCACGGCGACACCATGGTGCCGGTGCCCTCCCGCTGCACGGTCGACGGCAGGCCGCTGTCCGACGTGCTGGCCGCCGACCGCATCGAGCACCTGGTCCAGCGCACCCGCAACGGGGGCGCCGAGGTGGTCGCCCTGCTGAAGACAGGTTCGGCCTACTACGCTCCGTCCGCCGCAGCCGCCCGGATGGCACGGGCGGTCATGGAGGACTCCGGCGCCGTGATGCCGGTGTGCACCTGGGTGGACGGCGAGTACGGCATCTCCGGGGTGTACCTGGGGGTGGAGGCCGAGATCGGCCGCGGGGGCGTGAAGCGCGTCGTCGAGAGCGACCTGGCGGACGACGAGCTGGCAGGTCTGCGCGAGGCGGCCGAAGCGGTGCGTGCCAAGCAGGCCGACGTAGCCGACCTCTGACCGAACGGGTCAGAGCTGCAGAGAGGGAAACCACCAACGTGAGCAAGATCAAGGTCGAGGGCACCGTCGTCGAGCTCGACGGCGACGAGATGACCCGGATCATCTGGCAGTTCATCAAGGACCAGCTGATCCTCCCCTACCTCGACGTCAACCTCGAGTACTACGACCTGGGCATGGAGTCGCGCGACGCGACCGACGACCAGATCACCATCGACTCCGCCAACGCCATCAAGAAGCACGGCGTCGGCGTCAAGTGCGCGACCATCACGCCGGACGAGGCGCGGGTCGAGGAGTTCGGCCTGAAGAAGATGTGGCGGTCCCCGAACGGGACGATCCGCAACATCCTCGGTGGCGTGATCTTCCGCGAGCCGATCATCATGCAGAACGTGCCGCGGCTGGTGCCGGGCTGGACGAAGCCGATCATCGTCGGCCGTCACGCCTACGGCGACCAGTACCGCGCCACCGACTTCACGTTCCCCTCCGCCGGGCGGCTCACCGTCACCTTCACCCCGGAGGACGGCTCCCAGCCGATCGAGCACGAGGTGTTCCAGGCCCCGGGCGCCGGCGTCTCGCTGTCGATGTACAACCTCGACGCGTCGATCTTCGACTTCGCCCGGGCCTCGCTGAACTACGGCCTGGACCGCGGCTACCCGGTGTACCTGTCCACGAAGAACACGATCCTCAAGGCCTACGACGGCCGGTTCAAGGACATCTTCGAGGAGGTCTTCCAGACCGAGTTCAAGGAGAAGTTCGACGCCGCCGGCATCACCTACGAGCACCGGCTGATCGACGACATGGTCGCCGCCTCGCTCAAGTGGGAGGGCGGCTACGTCTGGGCCTGCAAGAACTACGACGGTGACGTGCAGTCCGACACCGTGGCGCAGGGCTTCGGCTCGCTCGGCCTGATGACGTCGGTGCTCGCGACCCCGGACGGCCGCACGGTCGAGGCCGAGGCCGCGCACGGCACGGTGACCCGCCACTACCGGCAGCACCAGCAGGGCAAGGAGACGTCGACCAACCCGATCGCGTCGATCTTCGCCTGGACCCGGGGCCTCGCACACCGCGGCAAGCTGGACGGCACCCCCGAGGTCACCCGCTTCGCCGAGACCCTCGAGCGCGTCTGCATCGAGACCGTCGAGAGCGGCAAGATGACCAAGGACCTGGCGCTGCTGATCTCCAAGGACAGCCCCTGGCTGACCACCCAGGACTTCCTGGCGGCGATCGACACCAACCTGCAGAAGGCCATGGCCTGATGGTGCTGGCCTGACGTAGGCGCACACGCGCGGCGGCCCCCGCACCCGACCAGGGTGCGGGGGCCGTCGTGCGCCCGGGCGCCTGCGCGCGGGTCTCGGGCGCCCGGGCGGGCCGCCTGCGGCCTCGTGCGGAGAACGAGGGCTCTGCGCGCGCTGCCAGAGCCCTCGTTCACCGCACATGGCCCCTGTGGACGACGTCAGCGGGCACAGGCTCGCGCGCGGCATCCTGCGGGCGTGCCTCCACCCCGCCGTCCCGAAGCCCTCGTCGGCCGGGTGTTCCGGGGTGCGGACGCGCTGACCGCCGGTCTCCTGACGCGGGACTCGCTCCGTTCGTCGGCCTGGTGCCGTCTCTACCGAGGGGTCTACGCCGACGCCGCCCTGCCGCCGACCTTCGAACTCCGCGTCGCCGGGGCGTCGTTGATCGTGCCGTCGACAGGGGTGTTCAGCGGCCGCACCGCGGCGTACCTGCACGGTGCCCGGGACCTGGTGGACGCCAGGACGCCGGTCGAGGTCTCCGTGCCGCCGGCCGTCCGGTTCGGTCCCGTGGCCGGCCTGCGCATCCGGCGGGTGCCCCTGCTCGACCCGGACGTCGTGGTCGTGCGTCGGCGTCGGTGCACCACCGGACTGCGCACCGCCCTGGACATCGCGCGGGTGGAGCCGCTCGTCGAGGCAGTGGTCGCCCTCGACGTCCTCCTCAGCCTGGTCGTCGTCGGGCGGGGTGAACTGGCAGAAGCGGCAGACGCTCTGGGTGGGGCCCGGGGCGCCCGCCGGGCGCAGCGTGCGGTCGCCATGGCGGATCCGCGGTCGGAGAGCCAGCCGGAGACGCGACTCAGGGTCCTGATGGAGCTCGCCGGACTGATCGCTACGCCTCAGCACACGATCCGCGACGCGGCGGGGGAGTTCGTCGCCCGCGTGGACCTGGCCTTCCCCGAGAGTCGAGTGGCGATCGAGTACGACGGGGCCTGGCACGCCGAACCCGGGCAGTTCCGGCGCGATCGCCGTCGGCTCAACCGGTTGGTGGAGGCGGGGTGGACGGTCCTGCACGTCACCGCGGCCGATCTCCGGGACCCGGAGGCGCTCATCGCTCGCATCCGGGCCCTCGTCGACAGGCCTCGTGCGCGGAAGTAGGGCTCCGCACCGACGCGCAGGGCCCCACTTCCGCGCACAAGGGCGCATGGTGCCGCTCGGACGCGCGGGGTGGTCAGCCGAAGAGCTGGGTCCACCAGGGCCCACCGGCGCCGGTGGCGACGCCGAGGCCGAGGCGGGTGAGCCGGCAGTCGAGGATGTTCGCGCGGTGGCCGGGGCTGTTCATCCAGCTGTCCATCACGTCGGCCGCGTCCTGCTGACCCCGGGCGATGTTCTCGGCCAGGGCGGCGACCCCCGCGAGGCCGGCGCGCTGGAACGGGTTCTGCCCGGAGGGGTTGTCGTGGGCGAAGAATCCCCGGTCGCGCATGTCCGCGCTGTGCGCACGGGCGACGGCGGCCAGCCCCGCGTCGGCGACCAGGGGTCCGCACCCGGCCTCGGCGCGGGCGGCGTTGGTCAGCGCCAGCACCTCGCCCTCGATCCCCGTGGCCGCCGGGGTGGCCGCGGCGAGGGGAGCGGGCGGCGGGGCCGCGGCCGAGGTCTCCCGCGGCGTGGTGGCAGCTGCCGAGGAGCGGGGGGACGTCGTCGGCGCATCGGCGGCGGTGGTCGACGCGGGCGCCTCGGGGGCCTCGGATGCGGGCGGCGGCACCTCGGCGGGGGCGGGCGGCGGGGCCGCGGCCGACGAGGACGGGCCGGCGCCCGGTGCCGTCGGGGCCGGGGAGGGGTCGGGGAACGCCGAGGTGGAGGACTCCGCCGACGACGGCCCGGCCGACGGGGACCCCGACGGCGAGCCGATCGACGACGGGGCGAGCGCGACCGAGGACCTCCCCGGCGCGGGCACGGACACCGGCACGGCGAGGACCACCGCCGTCACCGCCACCGTCACGGCGATTCCCAGGCCGAGCCGTCGGCCGTGGCGCCCCAGCCAGTGGCGGAGGAGCAGTCGCGCCGCCCGGACGGGGGCGGTGAGGCGGGCGGACAGCGGGGGACCGGAAGGCCGGTGGTGCATACGGATCCTCAGAATGATCACGATCTGTTATCAAGCCGAGACTAACCGTGCGCGCCGCGTTGCGGTAGCCCCGAGCGCGGAGAACTCCCCACCCGACCGGGGCAGCTGTGCGTATGACGCGCGTGCCGGGCGTGCAGCATGGACCGGGCACCATGGACCCGTCCGTCCCGTCCCGAGATCCCGAGGAGCACGCCGCCGGTGAGCGACGTATGGCTCAACATCGTCATGGTCGTCGCGTTCGTCCTGGTCGGCGGCGTCTTCGCCGGCGCCGAGATCGCGCTGGTCTCGCTGCGCGAGTCGCAGGTCCGTGCGATGGCCGAGCAGGGCGGCCGTCGCGGCCAGGCGGTGCAGAAGCTGCTCAAGGACCCCAACCAGTTCCTGGCCGCCGTCCAGGTCGGGGTCACCCTGGCCGGGTTCTTCTCCGCCGCCTTCGGTGCCAGCACGCTGTCCGCGCCGCTGGCCGACTGGTTGGAGACCCGCGGGATGAGCGAGGGCCTGTCCGGCACGCTGGCCCTGGTGCTGGTCACGATCGCGATCAGCTACGTCTCGCTGGTCGTCGGTGAGCTGACCCCCAAGCGCCTGGCGCTGCAGCGGGCCGAGGGGTTCTCGCTGCTCGTCGCCGCGCCGCTGAACGCCATCGCCAAGCTGTCCCGCCCGGTCATCTGGCTGCTGTCGAAGTCGACCAACGGCCTGGTGCGGCTCGTCGGGGCAGACCCCAAGGCCAGCGGCGAGGCCATCAGCCAGGAGGAGCTGCGCGACCTGGTGGCGGCGCACGAGTCGCTGAGCAGCGACGAGCGCCGGCTCATCGACGAGGTCTTCCGGGCCGGTGAGCGCGAGGTCCGCGAGGTGATGACGCCCCGCACCGAGGTCCAGTTCCTGGACGCCTCCATGACGGCCAGCCGGGCGGCGAAGCTGGTCGCGGAGTCCAACTGGTCCCGCTTCCCGGTCGCCGGCCGGGACCAGGACGACGTCCTGGGCTTCGCGCACGTCCGCGACCTGTTCCTGCCCACCCACGCGGCCGGCCGCGCGGCCACCGTCGGGGACCTGGCGCGCGAGGTGAAGCGGCTGCCGGGCACCGCCGGGGTCCTGACCGCGCTCAGCGAGATGCGCCGGGAGAACCAGCACCTGGCCATCGTCGTCGACGAGTACGGCGGCACCGACGGCATCGTGACCCTCGAGGACCTCATCGAGGAGGTCATCGGGGAGATCTACGACGAGTACGACGAGGAGGTCGCCCCCGACGGCAAGCAGTCACCCGACGCCCCGCGGGAGGTCGACGGCCTGCTCAACCTGGACGACTTCGCCGAGGCCACCGGTCTGGCGCTGCCCGAGGGGCCGTACGAGACGGCGGCGGGCTTCGTGCTGGCCGAGCTCGGCCGGCTGCCCGAGGTCGGCGACGCGGTCGAGATCGAGGGTCGCCGGCTGGAGGTGCTGGAGCTCGACGGACGACGGATCGCCCGGCTGCGCGTCAGCCCGCCCCCCGCCCCGGTGTCCGAGGACGGCGAGAGCGGCGAGACCTCCGCCGGCTGACCCGCGTCAGCGACGGGCCTGCGCGACCTCCCAGGCGTCGCGGACGATGCCCACCAGGTCCGTGTGCTTCGGCGTCCAGCCCAGGTCGGCGCGGATGCGGTCGCTGGAGGCCACCAGCTGGGCGGGGTCGCCGGCCCGCCGCTCGCCCAGGGTGACCGGGACCGGGTGGCCGGTGACCTCCCGGACCGCCTCGACGACCTCCTGCACCGAGAAGCCGGTGCCGTTGCCGAGGTTGTAGATCCGGTGCTCGCCGGCCGCCGGGGCGGGCAGGGCCAGCAGGTGTGCGTCGGAGAGGTCCTCGACGTGCACGTAGTCGCGGATGCAGGTGCCGTCGGGCGTCGGGTAGTCCTGGCCGAACACGGTCAGGGACTCCCGCTGCCCGGAGGCCACCTGGAGCGCCAGGGGGATCAGGTGCGTCTCGGTGGCGTGCCGCTCGCCGAGGCCGTACGCGGCGCCGGCCACGTTGAAGTAGCGCAGGCTCACCGCCGCGAACCCGTGCGCGACGGCGTAGGAGGTGAGCATGTGGTCCACGGCGAGCTTCGAGGCGCCGTAGGTGTTGGTCGGCCGGGTCGGGGCGTCCTCCCGGATCGGCACCTGGTCGGGCTCGCCGTAGGTCGCCGCCGTCGAGGAGAAGACGATCCGCCGGCAGTCGGCTGCCCGCATCCCCTCGAGCAGCGCGAAGGTGCCGCCGACGTTGGTGTCCCAGTACTCCTCCGGCCGCTGCTGGGAGACCCCGACCAGCGACTTGGCCGCGAAGTGCAGCACGCCCTCCGGTCGGAGCTCCGCCAGGACCGGGGCGGAGTCGTGCAGCGACACCTGGGCCAGCGTGGCCCCCTCGGGCACCGCGTCCGCATGGCCGGTCGAGAGGTCGTCCAGGACGGTGACCTCGTGACCGTCGGCCAGCAGGGCCGCCGTCACTACGCTGCCGATGTAGCCGGCTCCGCCGGCGACCAGTACGCGCATGGGGCACACCCTACGAGGGCTGCCCCGGAGGTGGAGGAAGTCGTGGTCAGGGCCCGGCCAGCCGTGCAGTCGCTCCCGGTCTACAAGCCCGGCCG
The DNA here is from genome assembly GCF_010682065.1 of Blastococcus saxobsidens. Classification (GTDB taxonomy): domain Bacteria; phylum Actinomycetota; class Actinomycetes; order Mycobacteriales; family Geodermatophilaceae; genus Blastococcus; species Blastococcus saxobsidens_B. The sequence goes on along the minus strand of NZ_JAAGWG010000013.1, from coordinate 14,231 downwards.
CAATCCGGCCGACCTGGCGCGGGAGATCGGGGTCGAGCGGGCGGTGAAGCTGGCCAGCAACGAGGTCGCCTTCCCGCCGCTGCCCGCCGTCGTCCAGGCCGTGACCGCAGCGGTGACCGAGACCAACCGCTACCCGGACAACGGCGCGGTGGTCCTCACCCGGGCGCTGGCCGACCGGTACGGCGTGGACCCCGCGCAGGTGGCCACCGGCTGCGGCGCCGTCGCCATCTGCCAGGAGCTGGCCCAGGCCTACAACGACCCGGGCACGAGCATCGCCTTCGCCTGGCGCTCCTTCGAGATGTACCCGCTGCTGGCGCGGGTCGCCGGCGCCCGCGCCGTCCAGGTGCCGCTGGTCGCAGGCCGGGACGGCGGCTCGCCCGACACCCACGACCTCGAGGCGCTGGCCGCTCAGATCGACGACACCACCCGGCTCGTCTTCGTCTGCAACCCGAACAACCCCACCGGGACGGCGGTCCGCCGGCCCGAGCTGGAGCGGTTCCTCGACGCGGTCCCGGCCGAGACCCTCGTGGTCCTGGACGAGGCCTACCGGGAGTTCGTCACCGACCCCGAGGTGCCCGACGGCGTCGAGCTGATGCGCGGCCGGCCGAACGTCGCCGTCCTCCGCACGTTCTCCAAGGCCTGGGGCCTGGCCGGCCTGCGGGTGGGCTACCTGCTGGCCGAGGACCCGGCGGTGGCCGAGGCCGTGCGCAAGACGCACCTCCCCTTCAGCGTCGGCATGGTGGCGCAGGCGGCCGCCGTCGCGGCGCTGGCCAGCGAGGACGAGGTGCGCCGCCGGTGCGCGGCCGTCACCGAGGAGCGGGCGCGGCTGACCGGGGCGCTGCGCGACCGTGGCCTGGAGGTCGCCGACAGCCAGGCGAACTTCGTCTGGCTGCCGGTGGGGGAGCGGACGGCGGAGCTCGCCGCGGCCCTCGAGGCCCGTGCGGTGATCACCCGGCCGTTCGCCGGTGAGGGGATCCGGGTCACCGTCGGCACTCCCGAGGAGGACGACGTCTTCCTCGCCGCGCTCGACGACGCCCTCGGCGGCGCGGCCCGCTGAAAGAGGACCCCGTCCCGGGGCCCACCCCTCGCAGGCTCCGGGCGGGCCCCGGGACGGGGCCGGCCGGCGGCTGGTTTGATGGCCGACGTGGCTCTTCCCCGAGTGCTGTCCGGCATCCAGCCGACCGCCGGCTCCTTCCACCTCGGCAACTACCTGGGTGCGCTGCGGCAGTGGGTCGACCTCCAGGACTCCGCCGAGGCCTTCTACTGCGTCGTCGACCTGCACGCGATCACCGTCGCGCAGGACCCCGCGGAGCTCCGGCGCAACACCCTGACGTCGGCCGCCCAGCTGCTCGCCCTGGGCGTCGACCCGTCGCGCAGCGCGCTGTTCGTCCAGAGCCACGTGCCGGAGCACGCGCAGCTGGGCTGGGTGATGCAGTGCCTCACCGGCTTCGGTGAGGCCAGCCGGATGACCCAGTTCAAGGACAAGAGCCAGCGGCAGGGCTCGGCCAACACCACGGTCGGTTTGTTCACCTACCCGGTGCTGCAGGTGGCCGACATCCTGCTGTACCAGGCCGCACGGGTGCCCGTGGGCGAGGACCAGCGCCAGCACCTGGAGCTGACCCGCGACCTCGCCGTCCGCTTCAACGGCCGGTTCGGCGAGACGTTCACCGTGCCCGAGGCGTTCATCCCGCCCGGCGCGGCGAAGATCCTGGACCTGCAGACCCCCGAGAAGCAGATGAGCAAGAGCCTGCCCGGGGCCGGCTGCGTGTTCCTGCTCGACGAGCCGAAGGTGACGGCGAAGAAGATCCGCTCGGCGGTCACCGACACCGGCCGCGAGATCGTCGCCGACGCCGCCAACAAGCCCGGCGTCACCAACCTGCTGACCATCCACAGCGCGTTGTCGGGGCGCACCGTCGCCCAGCTGGAGCAGGACTTCGCGGGACGGGGCTACGGCGACCTGAAGAAGGAGCTCGCCGAGGTCGTCACCGAGTTCGTCACCCCGGTACAGCAGCGGACCCAGGAACTCCTGGACGACCGGGCCGAGCTCGAGCGGATCCTCGCCGGTGGCGCCGCGCGGGCCCGCGAGGTGGCGGCCCGGACACTGGCGCAGGCGTACGACCGGGTGGGCTTCCTCCCGCCGGCGGGGTCCCCGGCATGAACGACGACACCTTCGTCGGCCGGCTGCAGGGGCCGCCGGAGACGGCGCTGCTCGGCGTGATCGTGCCGGTGCCCGACCCGTGGGCGGCGCTGCTGGTCGACTGGCGGACGAAGGTCGGCGACCCGCAGGCGACGCTGGTGCCGCCGCACGTGACGCTCCTCCCGCCGACGGAGGTGCCGGTCGGGGACCGCGACGCGATCACCCGGCACCTCGAGGAGGTCGCCGCGGCGCACCCGCCGTTCGACATGCACCTGGCGGGCACCGGCACCTTCCGGCCGGTCTCCGACGTGGTGTTCGTGGCCGTGGCGCGGGGCATCGGCAACTGCGAGCTGCTGGCCGACGACGTCCGCCAGGGACCGCTGGCCCGGACGCTCTCCTTCCCGTACCACCCGCACGTGACCGTGGCCCACGACGTCCCGACCGACATGCAGGAGCTCGCCTACAGCGGGCTGCAGGACCTGTCGGCGGAGTTCCGCGTCGAGCACTTCACCGAGTTCGAGCAGACCGCCGCCGGTGGGTGGACGGTCGCCCGCGAGTACCGGCTCACCGGACCCGAACGCCGATGAAGGACCCCCTCGCCCCCCGGCGCTCGCAGGCTCGCGTCGGGACCCTGCGAGGGAGCCGCGCAGGCGCAGGACTCGGGCGGTGAGTTCAGCCCGTTCCGGCGAGCCGCCGCCGTCCAAGGCCTGGTGGACCCGGTTGTACGACCGCGTCGAGGCGGGCCTGGACGCCGGGCGGGCGCGCTTCGGCTGGTTCGACCACCTGGCCCGCGCCGGTGGCCGCTACCAGCGCACCCAGGGCGACCTGATGGCGGCCGGTGTCACCTACTTCGCCTTCCTGGCGCTCTTCCCCGTCCTGTTGCTGGTCGCCTCGGTGATCGGGCTGGTGATCGCCGGCGACGAGCTGCTCCAGCGGGAGCTGTTCACCGCGATCCGGGAGACCTTCCCCGGCGCGCTGGGCCGCCGGCTGGTCGAGCAGCTGTCGGGGGCCATCGACTCCGCCGGCTTCGTCGGACTCATCGGGCTGGCCGGTTTCCTCTACGCCGGCCTACGGACCATGGACAAGCTCCGGGTCGGCATGGAGCGCATCTGGAAGGGGCGGGTGGACGAACCGGAGTTCCTCCGCGACAACGTGCAGGACATCGTCGCCCTGGTCGTGCTGGGTGCGGTCGGGGTCGCGAGCCTCGGGCTGACCGGCGTGGTCACCCAGGCGTCGTCCCGGGTGCTGGACTTCCTCGACCTCGCCGACGAGCCCGGCTACGGGGTGCTCACCTGGCTGATCGGCATCGGACTGGCCATGATCGGCGACGTCGTCGTCTTCCTGTGGCTGCTGCGGGTGGTGCCCGGCGTCAACCACCCGCTGCGCCGGCTGCTGCCCGGCGCGCTCTTCGGCGCGCTCGGCTTCGAGGTGCTCAAGGTGATCGGCGGCTACTACCTCTCGCTCATCTCCGACAGCGTCACGGCCTCGGCGTTCGGTGGCGCCGTGGGCGTGCTGGTCTGGATCAACCTGGTGGCCCGGTTCGCCTTCTTCACCGCCGCCTGGACGGCCACCGGCCTCGAGGCGGAGCAGCCGGCGCCGGTCGAGCCGTCGCCGCAGCGCGACGACGGGCAGCCCGCCGGCGAGCCAGCACCAGCGTCGCGCTGAGCGCCACGCCGGCCAGACCGAGACCGCCCACCGCGGGGGCGGAGAGCAGCGCGGCGGACGACGCCGCCGCCGTCCCCGTGCCCGCGGGGGGGCTGGTCGGCGTCGGTTCGGCGGTCGGGGTGCGGCTGGGAGTGGCCGTCGCCACCAGCTCGTCGGCCCGGACGAGCCGGCCGACCCCCTCGGCGCCGGCCGGGACGGCGAACCCCCAGTCCAGCAGCAGCGCCGCCTGGTCGGCCGCCCGGAGCGGCACGTTCTCCGTGTCCAGGACGCTCACCACCAGCCGGCGGCCGTCCCGCTCGGCGCCGGCCACGAACGTGTGGCGGGCGGCGTCGGTGAAGCCGGTCTTGCCGCCCAGGATGCCGGGATAGCCCGCCAGCGGGTTCTGGTTCTGGATCTGGAAGCCCGGCGCCCGGCCGTCCACGGGCGGGATGTCCGCGACCGGGGTGCCCAGCACGGCCGTCGCGGCCGGGTCCTCCAACAGCGCCCGGAAGATCAGCGCCAGGTCGTAGGCCGAGGAGGACTGGCCGGCGACGTCCAGTCCGGACGGCGTCCCGGCGACCGTGTCGTACGCGCCCAGCTCGGCCGCCGTCCGGTTCATCAGGGCCACGGTCGCCCGGTCGCCGCCGGCCGCGCGGGCCAGGGCGTTCGCCGCGTCGTTGCCCGACTGCAGGACCAGCGCCTCGAACAGCAGCGGGACGGGGTACTGCCCGCCGGCCACGAGCCCCACCCGGCTGCCCTCGACGGCCTCGTCCTCTCCGGTGCCGGTCACGACGGCGGCCGGGTCGAGGCGGTGCAGCAGCGTGAGCAGGGTGAGCGCCTTGAGCGTGCTGGCCGGGTAGTAGCGGCCGTGCGGGTCACGGGCGGCCAGCACCCGACCGGTCGTGGCGTCCGCGACCAGCCATGCCGACGCCGTCAGGCCCTGGGGGAGCGGTGGTGAGTCGTCGGCCACGACCGTCCCGCGCGCCGCGAGCGCCCTGCCACCCACCGTGCTCCCGTCCGGCGCCGTCCCGCGGTCGGGGAGCCCGGTGAGGGGTGCCGAGGGGGTCGCGGCGTCGAGGTCCACGGTGGGTCCCGCGGAGGTGCCGGAGGCCCCCGCGGGGGCCGGCGCCGCGGCCGCGCCGGCCGCCGGCAGGAGCACGGCGACCGCGACGGCGACGCCGCTCAGCAGGCCGGCGCGGCGGCGAACGGGCATGCCGCCACCGTATGCGAGCGTGACCTGCGACACCGCCGTCCGGTCCCCGGTGCCCGAAGGGATGAGCCTTCGCAACGATCGGGTCTCAGTCCGGGCCAGACGTTGTAGACCACTCGGTGGGCGCGGTTAGCGTCGTCGCCGGTGTCCTGCCGTGCCCGCACAGCGGGTGGCGGGCATCGATGAACCTGATTCCCCGGGACACCGCATCGCCACGAGGCGGGCGGGTCCCCCCAGAGAGGAGATCGTCTTGCGCCCTGCGCGGATGACGAAGGCCGCGGCGCTGCTGCTGGCCGGCAGCCTGGCCCTGGCGGCCTGTGCCAGCGACGACGAGAACAGCTCCGGTGGCACCAGCGGCGGTGGCGAGGGCGACCTCAAGGTGGGTGTCGCCTACGACACCGGCGGTCGCGGCGACAAGTCCTTCAACGACTCGGCGATCGCCGGTGTCGAGGCGGCCGTCAAGGCCGCCGGCGGCGACGTCAAGGAGGACATCCAGGAGCTCTCGCCGAACGCGGACGGCTCCGACCGCGCCGAGCTGCTGACCCAGCTCGCCGAGAACGACTTCAACCCGGTCATCGCCGTCGGCTTCGCCTACGGGGACATCATCGGCGACATCGCCGCCGAGTACCCGGACACCCAGTTCGCCATCGTCGACACCTCCGTCTCGGAGATGGGCGTGGACAACCTCACCGGTCTGGTCTTCGCCGAGGAGGAGGGCAGCTTCCTCGCCGGCGTCGCCGCCGCGTCGAAGAGCGCCACGGGTCACGTCGGTTTCGTGGGTGGCCAGGAGAGCCCGCTGATCGGCAAGTTCCAGGCGGGCTTCGAGGCCGGCGCCAAGGCCGTGAACCCGGACGTCATCGTCGACGTCAAGTACCTCTCGCCGGCCGGTGACCCCTCCGGCTTCGGTGACCCCGAGGGCGGCAAGGTCGCGGCGCAGGGCATGTACCAGGCGGGCGCGGACATCGTCTTCCACGCCGCTGGTGGTTCCGGTGAGGGCGTCTTCGAGGCGGCCGTCGAGGCCGGTCAGCGCGCCATCGGCGTCGACTCCGACCAGTACCTGAGCGCCTCGGCCGAGCAGCAGGCCGTGATCATGACGTCGATGCTCAAGCGGGTCGACAACGCCGTCGAGGGCTACATCGAGGACTTCGCCGCGGGCGACCTCGAGGGCGGCAGCGACATCCTGAACGACCTGGAGACCGGCGGCATCGCCCTGTCGACCTCCGGCGGCTTCATCGACGACATCCAGGACGTCATCGAGGACTACCGCCAGCAGATCATCGACGGCGACATCGAGGTCCCGACCACCCCGTGATCTCCGGCGCGGGCCCGCCTTCCCGGTGGGCCTGCGCCGAACCGGATCGGTCCACGGCGGGCCCGGGTGCGCATGCGCCCGGGCCCGCCGTCGTGATCCAGGGGGGACCGGCCGCGGGGGCGGGCGGTGACCGCGGGACGCGGTGCGGGATCATGCCCGTGCCGCATCCGGCGGCCGGTGGCCGCACCCGGTCCCGGCAGGACCCGGTGGGAGACGCACGACCTGCTCCCCGCCGGTGCAGACGAGTGGACGTGCGCCGCCGACCCGCGGCCGCACCGCGAGAGAGAGGCCCACCATGGCCGCAGCAGGAGCGACCGGTTCCCCGCCGGGGGACGGCGCCCCGTACGCCGTCGAGCTGCGTGGCATCACCAAGCGCTTCCCCGGTGTCGTCGCCAACCGCGACATCGAGCTGCGCGTCCGGCGCGGCGAGGTGCACGCCATCGTCGGCGAGAACGGCGCGGGCAAGTCCACGCTGATGAAGACGCTGTACGGGATGCACCGCCCCGACGAGGGCACGATCCTGCTCGACGGCCGCGAGACCCAGCTGCGCAGCCCGTCCGACGCGATCGCCGCCGGCATCGGCATGGTCCACCAGCACTTCATGCTGGCCGACAACTTCACCGTCCTGGAGAACATCGTCCTGGGCAGCGAGCCGACCAGGGGGGGCCGGCTCGACCGGGCCGAGGCCGGGCGCCGCATCCGCGAGCTCTCCGACCGCTACGCGCTCAACCTCGAGCCCGACGTGCTGGTCGAGGACCTCGGCGTCGGCGACCGGCAGCGCGTCGAGATCGCCAAGGTCCTCTACCGCGGCGCCACCACGCTGATCCTCGACGAGCCGACCGCCGTCCTCGTCCCGCAGGAGGTCGACGAGCTCTTCGGCAACCTGGGTGAGCTCAAGCGCGAGGGCCTCACGGTCATCTTCATCTCGCACAAGCTCGACGAGGTCCGCAAGGTCGCCGACTCGATCACCGTGATCCGGCGCGGCACCACCGTGGGCACCGCCGACCCGCGGACGACGACTGCGCGCCAGCTGGCCGAGCTGATGGTCGGCTCCGAGCTCCCCTCCCCGGAGACCCGGTCGTCGACGGTCCGCGAGAAGCCCGTCCTCCAGCTGACCGGCCTCACGGTCCCTTCCCTCGTCGGCCGTCCCGCGGTCGACGACGTCGCGCTCACCGTGCGCGAGGGCGAGGTCGTGGGCATCGCCGGGGTCGAGGGCAACGGCCAGGCCGAGCTCGTCGAGGCGGTCATGGGGCTGCGCTCGCTGGCCTCGGGCACGGTGTCGTTCGCCGGCCAGGACATCACCCGCTGGAGCACCCGGGCCCGCCGCGAGGCCGGCCTGGGCTTCATCCCGGAGGACCGGCACCGCCAGGGCATGCTGCTGGACGCCCCGCTCTGGGAGAACCGGATCCTGGGCCACCAGACCCGCCCGCCGGCGGTGAAGGGCTGGTTCATCGACCGCCGCTCCGCCCGGGCCGACACCGAGCGCATCATGCGCGAGTACGACGTCCGCGCCCCCGGGCCGGACACGCCGGCCGGCGCCCTGTCCGGCGGCAACCAGCAGAAGCTGATCATCGGGCGCGAGATGAGCGCCGCTCCCAAGCTGCTGATCGCCGCCCACCCCACGCGGGGTGTCGACGTCGGCGCGCAGGCGTCCATCTGGGAGCTGCTCAAGGACGCCCGCGCGGAGGGGATGGGGATCCTGTTGATCTCGGCGGACCTGGACGAGCTGATCGGCCTGTCCGACACGCTGCACGTGATGCTGCGCGGCCGGCTGGTGGCCTCGCTCGACCCGTCGTCGCTGACGCCGGAGGAGCTGGGCGGCCACATGACCGGCGCCCACGACGGCTCGGTGGGTGCCGCGTGAGCGCCCTCCGCCGCATCGGGGCGTCGCTGTTCGCGCCCGCGCTCGCCGTCGTCGTCGCGATCGTCCTGACCGCTGTCGTCATCCTGCTGATCGGGCAGGACCCGGCGGTGGCGCTGCGCGTGCTGTTCGACTTCGGGGACACCCCGGCGCAGCAGACCCAGTCGATCGTGGTGATCCTCAACCGCGCCGTCCCGCTGTTCCTGTCGGGCCTGGCGGTCGCGGTCGCCTTCCGCATGGGGCTGTTCAACATCGGCGTCGAGGGCCAGTACCGCATGGCCACCGTCATCGCCGCCGGTGCCGGTGCGGCCGTCGTGCTGCCCGCGCCGCTGCACGTCCTGCTGATCATCGTGGTCGCCATGGCCGTCGGCGCCGTCTGGGCCGGCATCGTCGCCGTCCTCAAGGTCACCCGCGGCGTCAGCGAGGTGATCAGCTCGATCATGCTGAACTTCATCGCGCTCGGCACCGCCTCGTTCCTGCTCACCGGCCCCCTGCGGGGCAGCGAGGAGGGCGCGGCGATCATCACCACGACCGACATCCCCGAGTCCGGTCGCTTCCCCGCGATCAACGGGGTGTTCGACCTGCTCGGCCTCGAGCAGCCGCGCGGCCAGCTCTTCGGCTTCCTGCTCGTGGCGGTCGTCGTGGGAGTGGTCGTCTCGGTGCTCATCAAGCGGACCCGGTTCGGCTTCGACCTGCGGGCCACCGGGCTGTCGCCGTCGGCGGCCACCGCCAGCGGCATCGACGCCCGCGCCATGGTCATCAAGACGATGCTGATCTCCGGTGCGATCGCAGGCCTGATCGGCCTGCCCGACCTGCTGGGCGACACCCACCACTTCGGCACCGAGTTCACCGCCGGCCTGGGCTTCCTCGGCATCGCCGTCGCGCTGCTCGGCCGCAACTCCCCGGTCGGCATCGCGTTCGCCGCGCTGCTGTTCGCCTTCCTCGACCGGGCGGCGGTGCCGCTGCAGTTCGCCGACATCCCGGCGTCGGTGGTCACGATCATCCAGGGCACCATCGTGCTCTCGGTGGTCGTCGCCAACGAGGTCGCCAAGCAGCTCACCCGCCGTCGCGCCGGCCGGGCCAGCGGCCAGGGCGACTCCGGCACCGCCGACGGCGGGACCTCCGCCGGCCCCGGTGGCCCGGTCGGCACCCGCATCACCGACGACCGCCAGGAGGCCGGGGCATGAGCACCGCGACGTCCGCACCCCCGGCTCCCGGCGCGAACCGGGGACCGCTGACCGAGCTCTTCCTCGGTGGCGGCCGCAGCCGCCGGATCGCCTGGCTGTTCGTCGGCCTGATGCTGCTGATGTCCGCCGTCCGGATCATCTCCGGCGAGCAGGCGCTGACCTCGTCGTCGACGTTCGCCGCGGCGCTGCTGCTCGCCGTGCCGATCGGCCTGGCCGCGCTCGGCGGCCTGTTCGCCGAGCGCGCGGGCGTGGTGAACATCGGCCTCGAGGGGATGATGATCCTCGGCACCTGGGGCGCCGGCTGGGCCGGCTACCAGTGGGGCTGGGGCGCCGCGATCATCGGCGGTGCCGTCTTCGGCGCCGTGGGCGGGCTGCTGCACGCCGTCGCCACGGTGACCTTCGGCGTCGACCACGTCGTCTCCGGTGTGGCGATCAACATCCTGGCCGAGGGCGTCGTCCGCTTCCTCTCCGAGCTGCTGTACGCCGGTGGGACCGAGGGCGGTGGCGTCACCCAGTCCCCGGCGCTGGCGAGCCGGCCACCGAGCTTCTCGCTGCCGGTGCTGTCCAGCGGTCCGGACCTCCTGGGGGACGTCGAACGCGCGCACTGGTTCCTGGTCTCCGACGTCGCCGGGCTGCTGCGCGGCCTGACCAGCGGCGTGGGCGTCCTGACCCTGCTCGCGGTGCTGCTGGTGCCCGCCAGCTACCTGCTGCTGTGGCGCACCGCCTTCGGGCTCCGGCTGCGCTCCTGCGGTGAGAACCCCGCCGCCGCGGACACCCTCGGGGTGCCGGTCTACCGGCTGAAGTACATCGCGGTGATCATCTCCGGCGCTCTCGCCGGCCTCGGCGGTGTGGCGCTGGTGTTCGTCGCCAACATCTACCGCGAGGGGCAGACCGGTGGCCGCGGGTTCATCGGCCTGGCGGCGCTGATCTTCGGCAACTGGCGGCCCGGCGGCCTGGCCGCCGGTGCGGGGCTCTTCGGCTTCGCCGACGGTCTGCAGCTGCGCAGCCGCGGCGCCGTCGTGGCGCTGCTGCTGCTGATCGCGATCCTGCTGCTGGCCGTCGCCTTCTACCAGGTCGGCCGCCGCCGGCTCGTCCAGGCGGTGCTGGCCGTCGTCTTCGCCGCCGCCAGCCTGGTCGCCTACCTGACCATCGAGGAGCTGCCCGAGGGCATCGTCTCCTTCACCCCGCACCTGATCACGCTGCTGGTGCTCTCGCTTGCCGCGCAGCGGCTGCGAATGCCCAAGGCCGACGGTCTGGTGTACCGACGAGGGGACCACTAGTGACCGCCCTGCCCGAGCCGGACTGGGACGCCCTGCGGGCCGCCGCCCGCGAGGCCATGACCCATGCCTACGCGCCGTACTCGAAGTTCCCGGTCGGCGTCGCCGGGCTGGTGGACGACGGCCGCGTGGTGACCGGCTGCAACGTGGAGAACGCGTCCTACGGGCTGGCCCTGTGCGCCGAGTGCGGGATGGTCAGCGACCTCGCCCGCAGCGGTGGCGGGCGGCTGGTGGCCGTGGCCTGCGTCGGCGGGGACGGGCAGCCGCTGATGCCGTGCGGTCGCTGCCGGCAGCTGCTGTGGGAGCACGGGGGAGCGGACATGCTCATCGAGACGGTGTCCCTGGGCATCGTGCCCATGCGCGAGGTGCTGCCCGACGCGTTCGGGCCGGACGACCTGGTCGCGGCGGCGGAGCGGGGGCAGGGCTGATGGCCGGGCACGACGCGATCGACGTCATCCGGGCGAAGCGGGACGGCGTCGAGCTCTCCGGCGAGCAGATCCGCTGGGTCATCGACGCCTACACCCGCGGCGCGGTGCCCGACGAGCAGATGAGCGCGCTGCTCATGGCGGTGTTCTTCCGGGGCATGGCCGCGGGCGAGCTGGCGGCCTGGACGCAGGCGATGATCGACTCCGGGGAGCGGAAGGACCTCTCGTCGCTGGGCCGACCGACGGCGGACAAGCACTCCACCGGGGGCGTCGGCGACAAGATCACCCTGCCGCTCGCGCCGCTGGTCGCCGCCTGCGGCGTCGCGGTGCCCCAGCTGTCGGGTCGGGGGCTCGGTCACACCGGCGGCACCCTGGACAAGCTGGAGTCGATCCCGGGCTGGCGCGCCGACGTGCACGAGGAGGCCTACCTGGCCCAGCTGCGCGAGGTCGGGGCGGTGATCTGCGCGGCGGGCAACGACCTGGCGCCGGCGGACAAGCTGCTCTACGCGCTGCGCGACGTCACCGGCACCGTGGAGTCGATCCCGCTGATCGCCAGCTCGATCATGAGCAAGAAGATCGCCGAGGGCGCCGACGCGCTGGTGCTGGACGTGAAGACCGGCTCGGGTGCGTTCATGAAGAGCGCCGAGGACGCCCGCACGCTGGCCCGCACCATGGTCGGCCTCGGCACGGCGGCCGGCGTCCGCACGGTGGCCCTGGTGACGGCGATGGACCGGCCGCTGGGCCGGTCCGCCGGCAACGCGGTCGAGGTGGCCGAGTCCGTCGAGGTCCTCGCCGGTGGCGGGCCGGCCGACGTCGTCGAGCTGACCCTCGCGCTGGCGCGGGAGATGCTGGCCGGCGCCGGCCGCCCGGACGTCGACCCCGCCGACGCGCTGCGCGACGGCCGGGCCATGGACGTGTGGCGGCGGATGATCGCCGCGCAGGGCGGCGACCCCGACGCGCCCCTGCCGGAGCCGGCCGAGACCCACGTGGTGACGGCCCCGGCCAGTGGCACGCTGACCCGGCTCGACGCCTACGCCCTGGGCGTCGCCGCCTGGCGGCTGGGTGCCGGCCGGGCCCGCAAGGAGGACCCGGTGTCGGCCGCGGCGGGGATCACCTGGACCGCCGGGGTGGGGGAGCAGGTGACCGCCGGCCAGCCGCTGCTCGAGCTGCAGACCGACGACGCCGCCCGCCTGCCACGGGCGCTGGAGGCGTTGGAGGGCGCGATCGGCGTCGACACCGACGACACGCCCCTTCCCCTCGTCCTGGAGCGCATCACGGCGTGACGAGCGGGGGCCCGGGGCGTCCCAGCTCCATAGGGGACACTGTCTTCTCGTGACACGGACTCCCGCGGCCCCCGAGGTGCGGCCGGTGCCCAGCGGTGCCCCGCTCGACCCGGACGCCGCGATCTCCATCCGCGGGCTGGTCAAGCGCTACGGCGACTTCACCGCGGTCGACGGGCTGGACCTCGACATCCAGCGCGGCGAGATCTTCGCCCTGCTCGGGCCCAACGGCGCCGGCAAGACGACGACGGTGGAGATCTGCGAGGGCTACCGCGGCCGCGACGCCGGTGAGGTCCGCGTGCTGGGCGCCGACCCCGCCGCGGGCACCCGCCGCTGGAAGGCGCAGCTGGGCATCGTGCTGCAGTCCGGCGGCGGCGACAGCCAGCTGTCGGTGCGGGAGCTGGTGCGCGCGCAGGCGTCGTACTACCCGCGTCCGCGCGACGCCGACGAGGTGCTGGAGCTGGTGGGCCTCACCGAGAAGGCCGGCGTCCGCGCCAAGGCGCTCTCCGGCGGGCAGCGCCGCCGGCTCGACGTCGCGCTGGGGATCGTCGGCGGGCCGACGCTGCTGTTCCTCGACGAGCCGACGACCGGCTTCGACCCCGAGGCCCGGCGGCAGTTCTGGTCGCTGATCCGGTCGCTGCGCGACCTGGGCACCACCATGCTGCTGACCACGCACTACCTCGACGAGGCCGAGGCGCTGGCCGACCAGGTGGGCGTGATCGCCCGCGGACGGCTCGCCGAGGTGGCCGTGCCCTCCGCCCTCGGCGGGCGCGAGACGGCACCGGCGGTGGTCAGCTGGACCGAGGGCGGCGCCCGCCGCACCGAGGCCACCGCGACCCCCACCGCCTTCGTGCGGGGCCTGGCCGAGCGCTTCCCCGGCGAGGTGCCGGACCTGGTGGTCGCCCGGCCCACGCTGGAGGACGTCTACCTGCGGATGATCGGCGAGGGCGAGCGTGCGGGCAGCACCGCGGCCGCCGGTGAGGGAGTGTCCCGATGACGACCACCGAGCCCGCCCGCGAGGCGGCCCTCCCGTCACTGACCTCCGTCTACCGCTCCCGCGCGGTCGTCGAGCTCAAGGAGTTCTTCCGCCAGCGCGAGTCGGTGGTCTTCACGCTCCTCCTGCCGGTGCTGCTGCTGACGGTCTTCGGCGCGGTGCTGAACTTCGAGCTGTCCGACGGCGTCAGCTTCACCCAGTACTTCATGGCCGGGATCATCGCCGCCGGCATCCTCGGCGCCAGCCTGCAGAACATGGCGATCAGCATCGCCACCGAGCGCTCCGACGGCACCCTCAAGCACCTGGCCGGCACCCCGATGCCGCGCAGCGCCTTCTTCGTGGGCAAGGTCGTCCAGGTCCTCGCGGTGACCGTGGCGATCATCGTCGTGCTGCTGCTGATCGGCGTCGTCTTCTACGACATCGACCTGCCGTCGGGCTCGGACTGGGTCGTCTTCGCCTGGGTGTCGGCGCTCGGGGCCGCGGCGTGCACGCTGCTGGGCATCGCGCTGTCGAGCCTGGCGAAGAACGGCCGCTCGGCGTCGGCGACGGTGACCCCGTTCGCGCTGGTGCTGCAGTTCATCTCCGGCGTCTTCTTCCAGTTCAGCGAGATCCCGACCTGGATGCAGACCGTCGCCGCGATCTTCCCGCTGAAGTGGATGGCCCAGGGGCTGCGGTCGGTGTTCCTGCCCGACTCGCTGGTCGCCGACGAGCCGGCCGGTTCGTGGGAGCTGGGCCGGGTGGCGCTGGTGCTGGCCGTCTGGTGCGTCGTCGGGCTGTTCCTGTGCGTCAAGACCTTCCGCTGGCAGGACCGGCGCTAGCACGGGACCCCGGAGCGGGACCGGAGGCGATGACACCGCGGTCCTCCGGAGTGGGGGCCGGAGGTGATGACACCGCGGTCCTCCGG
>NZ_JAAGWG010000012.1 GCF_010682065.1 Blastococcus saxobsidens | reverse complement strand
CCCTCCGGGCCCCGCGATCGGTCCACCGCCTCCGGCGGTGCTGTTCCTAGTCGGCGAGCGCCGGGCCGGCCTCGTGGTTCGGGTGGCCGCTCGTCCGCTCGCGCTGCTTCATGCGCGCCTCGTAGACGTGCCGGTCACCGCCGGCCAGCTCGTCGCGCGCCCGGGCGTCGTAGGCGCGGAAGGTGCCCCAGTAGTTCTCGTCGAAGTCCTCCACGATCTGGAACGTCCAGCGGTCGGCGATGACGTTGCGGCCGACCAGGTCGCGGTCGAGGTCGGCGGCGAGCGCGCCGGCCCCGGCCTGCTCGAACAGCTCCACCGACTCCTGCAGCAGGCGGTCGGCCTTGCCGGTGAGCTGGTGGAAGGCGTAGAGGAAGCCGCGGGCCTGGTCGACGGTCTCCAGGGCCTCGGAGAGCTTGCCGAGCGCCTCGACGGTCGTGTCGTCGAGGTCGGGACGGGTGCGGTCGCTGGTCACCCGCCCATCCTGCGGCGCGGCGGACCGGCTCGCCCCTCAGCCCCGGCGCCTCCCGGCGCTCACAGGTAGTCGGGGTCGGGGGCGCGCACGTGCCCGGCGAGCAGCGCCGTCCCGCTCTCGGGGTGCAGGCACACGCCCTCGACGAGCACCCGGACCTGGGCCACGCGCCGGCGGTGGTCGCGGATGCCTCCGGCCAGTTCGATCAGGTCGCGCGGATCGGCCGTCCGGCGGACCTCGCCGACCCGCTGCCCGCGGACCCACAGCTGCGCCAGCGCCTCGTCGAAGGCGGTCTTGGGGCCCTTGATGGCCACGTCGGGCAGCCGCCCGACGCGGATGCCGGCGGACTCGATGAAGGCGTTGTCCGCGGTGACCATCCGGGAGAACGTGTCCAGGAGGAGCACGATCCGGGAGAGGACGGCGCTGTCGCCGGCCGACTGCCGGGCGAGGTGGTCCATGGCCATCCACCGGTGCACCGAGACGGCGTCGATGAGCGCGCCCTTGTCGGCGAAGTGTCGGTACAGGGTGCTGACCCCTACCTCGGCGCGCTCGGCGATGCTGCGGACCCCCACGCCCGGGCCCTCCTGGGCGACCGCGTCCCGGGCGGCCCGCAGCAGGCGCGCCACGTTCTCGGCGGCGTCGCTGCGCGTCATGGCCCTGGCTCCGTTCCGCCGACCTGTCCGGAAGTGGGAATCATAGGCGCGTTCTGTTTCCGATTTGCTGCATCGACCGCCTCGTGATCGCAGAGTCTGCCCCGAGAAGGTGAGCTCCACCACGGCGATCCGATGTGCCGGGGCGGGGCCCGGCCGCGGATCGGACCTGCAAGGGAGGGCTCGCCGGTGGAGTCGCTCGTCACGTTCGGGCTCGCGGTGCTGCACCTCTTCGGGTTCTACGCGCTGCTGGCCGTCGGGCTGGGCCTGGTCTTCGGGCAGCTCGGGGTAGTGAACGTGGCGCACGGCGAGTTCGTCATGGTCGGCGCCTACGTCATGTACGCGCTCGACGCGGTTCCCTTCGTGCTGCGGCTGGCCCTGGCGGTCGGCGTCGGCCTGGTGCTGTCGCTGCTGGCGGAGTGGACGATCCTGCGCAAGCTCTACTCGCGGGGCATGCTCGCCACCCTGCTGGCCATGTGGGGGCTGGCGATCGTCCTGCGCCAGGTCGCCGAGGCCGTCTTCGGGGCCACCCCCCGGTCGGTGCCGTTCCCGGTGCAGGGCAGCGTGGACGTCCTCGGCGTCCGCTACCCCACCTACCGGCTGCTGGTCGCCGTCGTCTCCCTGCTCGTGGTCGGCGCCGTGCTGCTCGTCATCTACCGGACCAGCCTGGGGCTGAAGCTCCGCGCCTCCATCGAGAACCGCGACATGGCCGCGGTGCTGGGCATCTCACCCCGGGTCATGATCGCCGGCACCTTCGCCGTCGGGACCACCCTGGCGGTCCTCGCCGGCGCGCTGAACAGCCCCACGCTCGGGCTCACGCCCGGGCTCGGCGTGGCCTTCCTGGCCCCTGCCTTCTTCGCCGTCCTGATGGTCCGGCCCGGCTCCATCGCCGGTCCGGCGGTCGGTGCGCTGCTCGTCGCGCTGCTGTCCTCGCTGCTGAGGACGTACTTCACCGAGACCGTGGCCGACCTGGTCTTCTTCGCCGCCCTCGTCGTACTCATCGCCGTCCGGCCCGCGGGCCTGTCCTGGAGGTTGCCCTCATGGTTGACCAGAAGCTCCGAGCGCGTCGCCTGACCCGGGTCGGCGGGCCGGTCGCCGCCGGCCTCGCCGTGCTCCTCGCGCTGTCCGCCTGCGGCGGGTCCATCGGCGGGGGGAGTGACGGCGGGGACGGGGGCTCCGGGGACCCGGGGCCGCTGAAGATCGGCATGCTCGCGCCGATCACCGGGCCGGCGGCGCCGGAGGGCATCGCCCTGCAGCGCGGGTTCGACCTCGCCATCGAGCACATCAACGACGACGGCGGCGTGTTCGGCCAGCCGGTCGAGGTCGTCTTCATCGACGACCAGGCCGACCCCGCCACGGCCACCCAGGCGGCGCAGCGGCTGGTGCAGCAGGAGGAGGTCGACTACATCTTCGGGACGATCACCGACGACACCACGATCGCCGCCGCGACCGTCGCCGACCAGGCCGGTGTGCCCATGTCGCAGGCGATCGCCACCGCGCTGGACTACTGCAGCCCGCACTTCTGGCCCTTCGGCGAGACGCCGACCCAGCTGCTGACCGACCTCGTCCCGCGCATGGTCGAGGAGTTCGGTGGCAACGTCGCCCTGGTCGGCAACGACTACGTCTTCCCCCGGACCTACCACGAGGTGAGCACGCAGCTCATCGAGGAGGCCGGCGGCACCGTGGTCGCCGAGGAGTACTCGCCGCTGGGCACGTCGGACTGGCAGCCCATCATCACCCGGCTGCAGGGGGCGGAGCCCGACTGGATCCTGTCCGCGGTCGTCGGTGGTGACGCCGTCTCCTTCGTCCAGCAGGCCGACCAGTTCGGGCTGCTCGAGGGACGAGGCCTGACCGGGGTGTCGGTCGACCAGCAGTTCTACCCGGCGCTGGCCCCGCAGCTGGAGGGCCGCTCGCAGGTCGTCCGCTACACCGACCAGCTCGACAGCGAGCTGAACGCGACGTTCGTCGAGGCCTACCGGGAGGCCTACGACACCCAGGAGCCCATCCCCGGCGTCGCGGGCAACGCCTACGACGGCATGCGCTTCATCGCCGAGGCCTTCGAACAGGCCGGCTCGACCGACGCCGAGGCGGTCAGCGAGCAGATCGCGGAGATGGAGTTCGAGGGGCTCGGTGGGCCGGTGGGCTTCGACCCGGACAACCACGTGGTCCAGGCGCCGATGTACCTCACCAGCATCGAGGCCGGCTCCCCGTACGCGGTCGTCGAGGAGCTGGGTGTCGTCACCGACGAGCAGGAGAAGGACTGCGCGTGACCGCCTCGCTCGGGCGGAGGGTGGGCGGAGGGCACGCGCTGGCGTTCGTCGGCGCGGCCCTGCTCCTCGCCGCGGCGCCCTTCGTCCTGCTCCCGTACCCGCTGACCCTGCTGACGCTGGCCCTGGTCTTCGGCCTGTTCGCCTTCGGTCTCGACCTGGCGTGGGGACGGGCCGGTGTGGTGAGCATCGGCCACGCCGCGTTCTTCGGGCTCGGCGCCTACGGGTCGGCGATCGCCGCGGCGCGCGACGTCCCGATGGTCCTCGGGGGAGCGGCCGGCGTGGGAATCGCCGTGCTGGTGGCGCTCGGCGTCGGCCTGGCCGGTCTCGGGCGACGGGCGCTGCCCTCGACCATGGCGGTGCTCACCCTCGCGCTGACACTGGCCATGAGCCAGGGGGCGCGCTCGTGGACGTGGCTGACCAACGGGACGAACGGGCTCGTGGTCCTCTCCGACAGCGGGGTCGTCGGCACCTACTACCGGACGGCGGCCATCGTCCTGGTCACGGTGGCCCTCGTCTGGTTCGTCGTGCTGCGCGGCGCCCTGGGCCGCCGGTTCGTCGCCATCCGGATCAACGAGCAGCGAGCCGAGCACCTGGGCATCGACCCGCGGCGCACGAAGATCGTCGCCTTCCTGATCAGCGCGGCGGTCAGCGCGCTGGCCGGGGCCGTCGCCGCGCCCGTCATCGGGCTCGTGTCGCCGTCGGCCGCCGGCATCGTGATGTCGACGGAGGTCCTCGTCTGGCTCGCCGTCGGCGGGCTCGGCACGATCTCCGGCGCCTTCCTGGGGGCCGGCCTGGTGACCATCGGCGACCAGCTGCTCGGGGACGTCCTCGGCAGCTGGTACCTGCTGATGATGGGCGTGGTGTTCCTCCTGGTCGTGCGGTTCGCCCCCGAGGGGCTGGTGGGCCTGGCGCGCGCCGCTCTGCGCCGACCGTTGCGGGAGCGGGCCGCCGGTGGCGCGCTCCTGGAGCCGGTGGGCGCATCCCTCACGCCCCGGCCGGCGGCCGCCGGGTCCTCGGAGCCGGCGATCGGTGCCCGGGACGTGGAGAAGGGCTTCGGTGCCGTCCCCGTCATCCAGGGGGTGGACCTGACGGTGGCCCCCGGCGAGGTGGTCTGCCTCATCGGCCCCAACGGGGCCGGCAAGACCACCTTCCTCGGCGTGCTCGCCGGGGAGCACCGGCCCGAGCGGGGCACGATCTGGATCGCCGGTGACGACGTCACGACGCGGGCGCCGCACGAGCGCGCCCGCCGGGGGCTGGGACGGATGTTCCAGATCCCCAGCGTCTTCCTGGACCTGACCCCCCGGCAGAACCTCGCGATCGCCCGCAGCGAGGGGCTGCACCCGCCCGTCCCGCTGCCCCTGTACGACCGCTTCGACAGCGACACCATGCTGGCCAGGGACCTCTCCCTGGCCGACCGACGGGCCCTGGAACTGGCCATGGTCCTCAGTTGGGGGCCGGAGATCCTCCTGCTGGACGAGCCGGCCGCCGGGCTGTCGCACGAGGACTCGATCGAGCTGGCGCGCACGCTGCGCGACGTCGCCGAGCGCACCGGCTGCAGCCTCGTGGCGGTGGAGCACGACATGGAGATCGTGCGGGAGATGGCCGACCGGGTCGTCGTCCTGGCCGACGGCCGGATCCTGGTGGAGGGCTCCATGGACGAGATCTCGGCCCACGACGAGGTGCGTCGGGCCTACCTGGGGGTGTCCTGATGCTGGAGGTGCAGGGTCTCCACGCCGGCTACCGGGACGCCCGGGTGGTAAACGGGCTGGATCTGCGCGTCGAACCCGGCGAGATCGTGGCGCTGCTCGGGCGCAACGGCGTCGGGAAGACCACCCTGCTGAAGAGCCTGTTCGGGCTGTGCAGCGTCTTCGCCGGCGAGATCCGGGTCGACGGGACCCCCGTCCCGGGCGGCCGCCCGGAGCTCCTCGCCCGATCGGGCTGCACCCTGATGCCCGACGACCGCGGCGTCTTCCCCGGGCTCACCGTGGAGCAGAACCTCCGGCTGGCCGCCCGTCGCGGCTACCGGCCGGTCGTCGACGTCCGCGCCGTCTACCCGTTGCTCTCCGAGCGTGCCGACCAGCTCGCCGGGACGCTGAGCGGTGGGCAGAAGCAGCAGCTGGGGCTGGCCCGCGCCGTGCTCGCCGGCTCCCGCCTGATCGCGATCGACGAGTTCTCCCAGGGGCTGCAGCCCTCCGTGCTGGAGGCCTCCGTCGAGGCTGTGCGCACGGTGGCCCGGTCCGGGGTGGCCGTCCTCGTCGTCGAGCAGGGCCCCGAGATCCCGCTCCGGTTCTGCGACCGGATCGTGGTCATGGTCAAGGGCGGCATCGTGCTCGACGCGACGGCCGAGGACCTGCGCGCCGACCCCTCGCGACTCACCGATCTGCTCGTCGTCGGCTGACGACGACCCCGTTCACCCAGCCGCCACCGACCCCTGGAGCAAGCCCCGTGACACCGACTCCACGTTCCTTCTCCGCCGAGGCCATCGCCCTCGCCGCGGCCGGCGCGCGCCTCGGCCTGCCCGAGGACCGCCAGGAGATGCTGGGCGCCTTCCTCGGCGAGATGTACGGACTGATCGACCGGCTGGACGACGTGCCCCTCGGGGAGACGCCGCCGGCGACCGCCTTCGACGCCCGCTGGGAGGTCTGACCGTGGAGCCGTTCGAGCTCGACCTGACCGCGGCCGCCGAGGCGATCGGGACCGGCAGCCTGTCCCCGGTCGAGTTGACCGAGTCCGTCCTGGGGCGGATCGAGGCGACCGAGCCGGCGATCGGCGCCTTCGCGCACGTCAGTGCCGACCTGGCGCGCGACGCGGCCACCGCGGCGGAGAAGGAGATCGCCGCCGGCCGGTACCGCGGGCCGCTGCACGGCATCCCGCTGGGGGTCAAGGACCTCTACGACACCGCGGGCGTCCCGACGACCAGCAGCTCCGAGGTCCGCGCGGGCCACGTGCCCGACACCGACGCGGTGGCGGTGCGGCGGCTGCTGGACGCCGGCATGGTCATGGTCGGCAAGACGCACACCCACGAGTTCGCCTACGGCGGCCGCACGCACACCACCCGCAATCCGTGGGACACCGCCCGGATCCCGGGCGGCTCCAGCGGCGGCTCGGGCGCCGCCCTGGCCGCAGGCTCGTGCATGCTCGCCCTGGGCACCGACACGGCCGGGTCCATCCGCATCCCGGCGAACCTGTGCGGCACGGTCGGGCTCAAGCCGACCTACGGCCGCACGTCCCGGCGGGGCGTCGCGTCGCTGTCCTGGTCGCTGGACCACGTCGGCCCGCTGGCCCGCAACGTCACCGACTGCGCGCTCGCCCTGGACGCCATCGCGGGGCACGACCCGCTGGACCCGGCGTCGGTCGACGTGCCGGTGCCCGGGTACGCCGCCGGCATCACCGGCGACGTGCGCGGTCTGCGGATCGGGGTTCCCGCCAACTTCTTCTTCGACCACGTCCGGCCCGACGTCGAGGCATCCGTCCGGGCCGCCGTCGACGTGCTCGTGGGCCTCGGCGCGGAGGTCCGGGAGGTGACGATCCCGTACCCGGACCAGGTCCTGGCCGTCGAGTGGGGGATCGTCCTGCCCGAGGCGGCGGCCTACCACCGGGAGTCGCTGCGGACGAAGGCGCACCTGTACCGGCCCGAGACGCGGCTGCAGCTCGAGGCGGGTGAGCTGGTGCTGGCCACCGACTACATCAACGCGCTCCGCGTGCGCACCCTGGTGCAGCGCGCCTGGAAGGAGCTCTTCGCCGACGTCGACGTCGTGGTGGGACCGGTGCAGCCCTTCCCGGCGCCGCTGGTCGACGAGATGGAGGTCGTCTGGCCCGACGGCACGGTGGAGCTGGTGGACCTGGCGATGGTCCGGCTCACGTCGCCGGCCAACCTCACCGGGCTGCCCACGCTGGCGGTGCCGACCGGCTTCGACGAGCGCGGCCTGCCCCTGGGGATGCAGGTGACCGGCCGCCCGTTCGACGAGGCGACGCTGCTCGACGTCGGCGCGGCGTACGAAGCGGCGACCGACGTCGTCGGCAGGCTGGCCCCGCTCGGGCGATGACCGCCGGGGGCCGGCGCCGGACGTCCGGTGCCGGTCCCCGCGCCGTGCGGGGGCGGAGGTCGACGCCGACCTCCGCCGCCGCTCAGCCGCGGGCGACCGCGGCGTCGACGAGCTTCTCGGCCAGCTGGCGGCCGTGGGCCGCCGGGCCGTCGGGACCGAGGAGACCGCCGGAGAGGTACATGCCGTCGATGATCAGGTGGATCTGCGCGGCGAGGTCCTCGCCGTTGCCGGGGACGATCTCGTCGGCCAGGCGCTCGAGGCGGGTGTGCAGCTCGAACTTGTAGTCCGCGGCGGCGCTGCGGGCCGGGTGCTGCGGGTCGTCGTACTCGCTGCTCACGTTGGTGAACGGGCAGCCGCGGAAGCCGACGCGGGTGACGTCGCGCTCCACGGCGTCCACGACCGACAGCAGCGCGGCCCGCGGGTCCCCCTCGAGGCGCTCGAGCTCCGCGTCGATGAAGGCCAGGACCGTCGCGGCCTTGCGGGTCAGGTACGCGCCGACCAGGTCGTCCTTGCTCTTGAAGAGCCGGTAGACCGTCATCTTGCCCAGACCGGTCTCCCGGACGAGCTCGTCCATCCCGACGCTGCGCGAGCTGCGGCCGGAGAACAGCCGCTCCGCGGTGTCGAGCACGATCTCCTGCCGCTCGGCGCGACTCCGGCGCACCGGGGCCGAGCTGTCGTCGGAGGGAACGAGGTTGAGGGCGGCGGTCACGTCAGCGAGGATGCCCCAGTGCCGTGACGGAGCAGTTCGCGGCACGCCGACGTGATTGCTCTGGGTGACGAGAGACGCCCGGGCCGATCGGGGCGCCGGAGATCGATGGTGCCGTTGTGGTCACCCAGCGTTACTTCGGCGGCGGTACCGGCCTCAGTTCCGGCGGGTGCGGCGGGGATTGGCGAGCATCTGGGCGACGGCCCGGACGGCTGCCTCGACGCGCGGCTCTTCGGTGGACCCGTTCGAGGACTCCTGGCCGGCTCCGTGCTGGTTCGTCGTCTTCTCCATGTGTCGCAGCGTGCCCGGCGGGTGACCCGCCGAAACCGCCGCTCCGCCGGCACACCCCGGCCGGGGGGCGAGATGCTGCTCACCCGCCGGCCGGTGCGGAGCGCTCAGACGTCCGGGCTGTCCGCGTTGCCGCCCGCGGAGTCCTCGCGGCCCTCGGCGGGCTCCTCCGGGTGGGGGGTCCGGCCGCTGCCGGAGTCCTCGCCCGCGGGGTCCCCCTCGGCGCGCTCGGGGCTGCGGGGCGTGCGGTGGGCCTCGGTCATGTCGGCTCCTCCTTCTCGGTTCCGGTCGGGAGGCCTGTGCCCGGTCGGCCGGGGGCCGAACCGCAGGTCAATCGACCGGCGTCGGCTCCGGGACGCGGGGGAGCACCGACCGCACGGCGTCCTCGTCGGGCAGGGCGCCGCGCGCCCCGGGGCCGGTGGTGGACAGCGCGGCGGCGGCGACGGCGTGCCGCACGGCCTCCGGCAGCGCCGCGCCCCGGGCCAGCGCCTGGCCCAGGGCGCCGCAGAAGCAGTCGCCGGCACCGGTCGTGTCGACGGCGGCAACCGGCGGCGGCGCCTGGAGCAGCACCGGGCCGCCGTCGCCGGGGACCACCAGCGCGCCACGGGCGCCCAGCGTCACGACCACCGAGCCGGCGCTGACCGTGCGGGCCAGGGCCACCAGCTCGGCCGGCGAGCGGTCCGCGGGGACGGCGCCGGCCAGCTGCACCAGCTCGTGCTCGTTGGGCACCAGCACGTCCACCCGGACGAGCAGCTCGGCCGGCAGCGGCTGCGGGGGAGCGGGGGTGAGGACGACGGTGCCGCTCGCGGCCCGCGCCGCCGCCGTCACCGCCGCCATCGGGACCTCCAGCTGCAGCAGCACCACCCGCGCGTCGCGCACGGACGGCACGTCGACGTCCTCGACCGTGAGCCTGGCGTTCGCCCCGGGGACGACGACGATCAGGTTCTCCCCGCTGCCGTCCTCCACCGGGATCGTCGCGCTGCCCGTCGGGGTCCCGACGGTCCGCAGCACCCGGCGCACGTTGACCCGCGAGGCGGCCAGGGCGGCCAGCTGCCGGTCGCCCGCGGGGTCCTCGCCCACGCGTCCCACCATGTGCACGCCCGGACCCAGCAGGCCCGCTGCCGCGGCCTGGTTGGCGCCCTTGCCGCCCGGCGCGAGCGAGGAGGCCCGGGCCACGACGGTCTCCCCGCGCCCGGGCAGCCGGTCGACGGCGGCCAGGACGTCCTCGTTGAGACTGCCGACGACGGTGACGGACACACGGACCTCCGGGGGGCTGGCGGGGCACCAGCAGTACCAGACGGCCCGTTTCCCCCGGTCCACCGCGCGGTACGGGAGGACGACGAGGCGAGCGGAGGACCCATGGCCGAGGAGGATCCGGACGCGATCCGGCGCGAGTTCGGCGACGCGGTGAACATGACCGCGGGCGAGCTGGAGCAGTGGCTGGACACCGACGAGTCCAAGGCCGTCGGTCAGAAGGACGGCGGCGGGGAGTCCACCGGGCACGCCTCGGGGCGGCGGATCGTCGAGCTGCTGCGCACGAAGAAGGACGACCTGACCGACGACGACCTCGCGCACATGCGCAAGGTGCACGGCTACGTGCAGCGGCACATCGCGCAGGAACCGGAGCACGAGGACGTCGAAAGCTCCCGGTGGCGCCACTCCCTGATGAACTGGGGCCACGATCCGCTGACGAGGGGGTAGCCCGTGCGAGCGACGTCCCTGCCACGCAACGACCCTGCCCAGTACGACGGACTGGCCGACGACTGGTGGGAGGCCGCCGGGGGGTTCGCGGCGCTGCACTGGCTGGCCACCTCCCGCGCGGAGCACATCCCGCCCGCCGGCGCCCCGGGCTCGCTGCTGGTCGACCTCGCCTGCGGTGGCGGGCTGATGGCACCGCACGCCGCGCGGCTCGGGTACCGGCACGTCGGCGTCGACCTGGGCCTGGAAGGGCTGCGGGTGGCCCGCGGGCACGGGGTGCTGCCCGTCCGGGGCTCGGTCCTGGCCGTCCCGCTGGCCGACGGGTGCGCCGACGTGGTGGTCGCCGGCGAGATCCTGGAGCACGTCGAGGACGACGTCGCGGTGCTCGCCGAGTGCGCGCGGCTGCTCCGGCCGGGCGGGACGCTGGTGATCGACGCGCTCGCCGACACCCGGATCGGCCGCTTCCTCATGGTCACCGTCGCCGAGCGGCTGCCGGGCGGACCGCCCCCGGGCATCCACGACCCCGCGCTGTTCGTCGACCGGGAGCGGCTGCTGGCCGCCGCCGAGCGGCTGGGCCTGGACCTCCGGCTCGTGGGCCTGCGCCCCTCGGTGCGCCAGGCCATCGCCTGGGCCACGGGACGGAGGCGGAGCGTGACGATGAAGCCGGTCCGCTCCACCGCCGTCGTCTTCGCCGGCTACGGCCGGAAACGGTGAGCGAGCAACGGCGTCGCGCCGGACGTACCGTCGGAAGCATGATCCCGAGCAGGCCTTCCGCGGAGCGGCGCAGATGACCGCCGCCGTCATCACCGGCGCGGGGTCCGCGCTGCCCGCCGCGCTGGACCAGAAGGCCGCCTGGGACGGGTTCTTCGCCCGGCACTACGAGGGGGTCCGCGCCGCCGAGCGGATCTTCATGAGCGCCGGCGTGCGCCGCCGGCACGCCGTCGCCAACCCGATCGACGAGGACCTCAGCGGCTGGGGCACCGGGGCGCGCATGGCCCGCTTCATCCAGGAGGCGCTGCCGCTGGGCAAGCAGGCGGTGGCCGGTGCGCTGGACGCCGCCGGCCTCGCGCCGGGCGACGTCGGGCTGTTCGCCGTCGCCACCTGCACCGGGTACGCCACCCCGGGGCTGGACATCCGGCTGGCGAGCGACCTCGGCATGCCCGCCGGGCTGCAGCGGCTGCTGGTCGGGCACATGGGCTGCTACGCGGCGATCCCGGGGCTGGCCGCCGTGGGGGACTTCGTCACCGCGCGGTCGCGCCCGGCGGTGCTGCTGTGCTGCGAGCTGACCAGCCTGCACGTCCAGCCGGCGCAGCGGGACCTCGAGCAGGTCGTGGCGCACGCGCTGTTCTCCGACGCCGCGGCCGCGATCGTGGTGGAGCCGGGGGCCGGCCGAGGGCACCGGCTGGCGGGCGTCGTCGCGCGCACGGACGCCTCGACCGCCGACCACATGACCTGGGACGTCACCGACCTCGGGTTCCGGATGGGGCTCTCCCCGAAGGTGCCCGACGTGCTCTCCCGGCACGTGGGCGACGTCGTCGACGAGCTGCTCACCCAGGCCGGCCTGCGCGCCGAGGACGTCGCCGGCTGGGCCGTGCACCCGGGTGGACCCCGGATCATCGACGTCGTCCGCGACGAGCTCGGCCTGCGCGAGGAGCAGGTCGGCGCGTCCCGCCGGGTCCTGGCCGAGCACGGCAACTGCTCGTCGGCCACGGTGCTGCTGGTCCTGCAGGAGCTCGCCGACGTCGACGGGCCCATCGTGGCCATGGCCTTCGGGCCGGGGCTGACGTTGTACGCCGCGCTGCTGCTGCCCGCCTGACCTCGGTCGCGGCGCCCCGGCCGCAGTCCTACGCTGATGTGAACGGGGTCATACCTGCGCGCGAGGGGAGGAGTCGTGCAGTCGTCCCCGCCGCACGTCCGCGTCTTCCTGGTCGACGACCACGAGGTGGTGCGCCGCGGCGTGGCGGAGGTGCTGGAGGACGATCCCGGGATCTCCGTGGTGGGCGAAGCGGGCACGGCGGCCGATGCGCTGGCGCGGGTGCCGGCCGTCCGGCCGGACGTCGTCGTCGTGGACATGCGCCTGCCCGACGGCAGCGGCGACGTGCTGTGCCGGGAACTGCGGTCCCGGGTGCCGGGACTGCCCTGCCTGGTGCTCACCAGCTACGCCGACCAGGAGGCGCGCGACGCGGCGTTGCGAGCCGGCGCCGCCGGGTTCCTGCTCAAGCAGGTGCGCGGGTCGGCCCTCGTGACGGCGGTGCACACCGTCGCGTCCGGCGGCACGGTCCCGCCGCCGGACACCGGGCGGCCGCCCGGCAGGCCTGAGTCGACCGACCGGCTGGCCGGGCTCACCGATCAGGAACGGATCGTGCTGCGGCTGATCGGTGAGGGGCTGACCAACCGGCAGATCGGTGAGCGGATGGGGCTGGCCGAGAAGACGGTGAAGAACTACACCAGTCACCTGCTGGCCAAGCTGGGCTTCGAACGGCGCACCCAGGCGGCGATCCTGGCCACCGAGCTGCGCGACCGCCGCCCGCCCGTGCACTGATCCCGGCGGCCGCCCCTTCGCGGTCAGCCGTGCAGGGGCACGGCCCACGCGACCTCGGTGCCCGACGCGGCGGCCGCTGCGGTCAGCCGCCCACCGCGCCGCTCGGCCCGGTCGGCCAGGTTCGCCAGGCCGCTCCGGGCGGTCACCGGCGGCAGCCCAGCGCCGTCGTCGGTGACCACGACGCGGACCCCGCCGTCCACGGCCACCGTGACGGTCACCCGGGTGGCGCCGGCGTGCCGGACGACGTTGGTGACCAGCTCCCGGACGACGGCCACCACGTCGGCGACCAGCTCCGCCGGCAGCTCCTCGACCTGGTCGTGCACCCGGAGGGACGGCCGCAGGCCGTGCCCCTCGGTCACCGACCGGACCACCTCGGCCAGCCGGCGGCGGACCGCGGCGGGGGAGGTGTCGTCGGCCAGGTGCAGCTCGAAGATGGACTCCCGGATGCGGGTGATGGTCCCGTCCAGCTCGTCCACCCGCTCGGCGATGCGCGCGGCCTCGGCGGGGGAGGTCTCCTCCAGCGACCGGCCGATCCGGTCCAGCGCCAGGGCGGTGGCGAAGATCCGCTGGACGACGTGGTCGTGCAGGTCGCGGGCGATCCGGTCGCGGTCGGCCTGGACCTGGAGGCGGCGCTCCCGCTCCTGGCTGCGGACCAGCTCGATCGCCACCGTCGCCTGCGCGGCGAACGCCTCCGCCAGCTCCAGGACCCCGCCGTCGAACGGGGGGCGCTCCCGCAGCCGGACGGCGACGAGCGTGGTCCGCCGCGAGGGGCCGCCGAGCGGGAGGTAGAGCGCCGGCCCGTACCGCCCGTTCAGCTCCCCGATCACCTCCGGCGGGCTGGTCCCCGGGACGGGTCTGGCGGCATCCTCCAGCAGGGTGGGGACGCCGGAGCGGTGCGCGGTGCCCAGGCGGGTGCTCCCCAGAGGCAGGTGGACGCCCTCCCAGTCGTCGGTGAGCGGCCCCACGGACGCCGTGATGGCCAGCGTCTCCTCGTCCTCGGGCAGCGGCACCAGCACGCCCACCGCGTCGGCCCCGGCGAGCTCCGCGACCCGGACCGCGGCGGCGCGCAGCACCTGGTCGGCCGGCGTCCCGGAGAGCAGCGCGGCGGCGATCTCGGTGCCGGCCTGCGACCAGGCGCGCAGCTGCTCGGCGCGCTCCAGCAGCCGGGCGTTCTCGATGGCCAGCCCCGCGACCGCGGCCAGGGCCTGGGCGACCTCGAGGTCGCTGGCGCTGAACGGTCCACCGGTCCGCTTGTCGGTGAGGTAGAGGTTGCCGAACACCGAGTCGCGCAACCGGACCGGCACGCCCAGGAACGAGCGCATCGGCGGATGCCCGGGAGGGAACCCCACCGCCGCGGGGTGGTCGCGCAGGTCGGTCAGCCGCAGGGGTGCGGGGTCCTCGACCAGCACCCGCAGCAGCCCCTCGCCGGTCGGCGGGCGACCGATCCGCTCGCGGTCCGCCGCGTCCATCCCGACCGTGACGAACCGGTCCAGTCCGCGACCGTCCGGGCTCAGCACGCCCAGCGCGCCGTAGCGGGCGCCCACGTGGTCCACCGCCGCCTCGACGATGGCGCGCAGCGTCGCCTCCAGCTGGCTGCCGGACGCCGCCGCGAGCACCGCCACCGTCAGCGCCGCGGCGTCGTCGCTCACCGGCACACCCGGCTCGGGCGGGGTCACGGCCCGACCGTAGGGGCGTCGGCGCGGGTGGGGGAAGCGATGCGCCCATGGTGCTGCGCCGCCGAGCCGCGTCCCAGGGTCGAAAGGCCCACCGTGGAGGGCGCCGCCGTCGCGGCCTCCCCCCGAGGGAGGGAGACGAGGCCGCGGCCTCAAGATCCACCGACGACCGTCCGATGGATGCGGCATGACCCTCCTGCGCCGCCTGCGACGCGTCAGCCTGCTGGCGCGCTTCGCCGCGCTCAGCCTGGTGCTGACCCTCGGGCTGGGTGGCGTGCTGGGCTGGTCGCGGGCCGAGGCCATCGCCGCCAACGCGCTGGAGCAGGCCGAGTGGACGGCGATCGTGACCGTCCGACTGGGGCTGCAGCCGCAGCTGGACGCCGAGGACGTCGCCGAGGGGTTCGACCCGGACCGGCTGGCGCGCGTCACCCAGGCGATCCGCAGCGCGGAGGACAAGCTGCAGGCCGGGGGCCGCCAGCTGGACGACCTGGACCCCGTCGCGCTCAAGATCTTCAACCGCGAGGGCGCGATCGTCTACGCCGACGAGCACGAGCTCATCGGCAAGGAGTCGAACTCCGACGAGCTCCGGCAGGCGCTCGCGGGTGAGGTGGTCTCCGGGTTCGCAGGCTCCTCGCACGACGACGCCGACGACGGCGTCTCCCGCATGCTCGAGGTCTACGTGCCGGTCCAGTACGCCGGCTCCGATCGGCCGGACGGCGTCATGGAGCTCTACCTGCCCTACGCGCCGGTCGACGCGGCGGTCCGGGCGGACATCGGCAGGCTGATCGTGGTGCTCGCCGTCAGCCTCGCCGTCTTCCAGGCCGTGCTCTACCGCTTCGTGGCCCGCGCCTCCCGCAGGCTGAACCAGCAGACGGAGGAGCTGCGCTCGTCGGCCGAGCGCGACCGGCACACCGCCACGCACGACGCACTCACCGGCCTGCCCAACCGCACGCTGCTGCGCGACCGGCTCGACCAGGCCCTGGCCGGGGCAGCCCGTTCCTCGGCCGAGGTGGCGGTGCTGCTGGTCGACCTGGACCGGTTCAAGGAGATCAATGACAGCCTGGGCCACTCCTACGGCGACGCCCTGCTCCAGCAGGTCGCGCCCCGGCTGGCCGGCGTGCTCCGCGACGGCGACACGGTCGCCCGGCTGGGCGGCGACGAGTTCGCCGTCCTGCTCCCGGCCGTCGACGGCGTCGCCGAGGCCGAGGCGGTCGCCGAACGGCTGCGCGAGGCCCTGCACCGCTCCTTCGACGTCGACGGCGTGACCCTGGACGTCGAGGTCAGCGTGGGCATCGCCGTCTCCCCGTGGCACGGCACCGACAGCGACGCCCTGCTGCGCTCGGCGGACATCGCCATGTACGTGGCCAAGGAGCGCAAGGCCGGTGCGGTCGTGTTCGCGGCCGAGGACCACGTCACGGCGCCGTCCCGGCTCACCGTCCTCGGTGATCTGCGGCGGGCGCTCGAGGACGACGAGCTGTTCCTCCACTACCAGCCCAAGTTCACCCTGGACGGCGAGCGGATCGAGGGCGTGGAGGCGCTGCTGCGCTGGCAGCACCCGACCCGTGGTCTGGTCCCGCCGGCGGAGTTCGTCCCGGTCGCCGAGGGCACCGGCATCATCCTGCGGCTGACCGAGCGCGTGCTCGACCTCGCGCTGGCCCAGGCCCGCCGGTGGTACGACGCCGGGCACCCGATGCCGGTCGCGGTCAACCTGTCCACCCGCTGCCTGCTCGACGCCGGCCTGCCCGACCTGGTCGCGCGCCTGCTCGACCGGCACGGGGTGCCCGCGCGGCTGCTCCGCCTGGAGGTCACCGAGAGCGCGGTCATGGCCGACGCCGCCCGCTGCACCGACGTGCTGCAGCGGCTGCACGACCTGGGGCTGCGGCTGTCGATCGACGACTTCGGCACCGGCTACAGCTCGATGGTCCACCTGCGCCGGCTGCCCGTGGACGAGCTCAAGATCGACCGTTCCTTCGTCATGGGGATGACCACCAGCGCGCACGACGCGGTCCTGGTGCGCACCGCCGTCGACCTGGGCCACAACCTCGGGCTGACCGTGGTCGCCGAGGGGGTGGAGGAGCCGGAGCACGTGGCCGCGCTGCGCGAGCTGGGCTGCGACATCGCGCAGGGCTACCACTACGCCCGGCCCATGGCCGCCGACGCGCTGGACGAGATCCTCGCCCGGGTCGGGACGATCCACGACGACGGCGAGCAGGTGCTCAGGGCCCGCTGACACCGGCGGGCGGGGCGGGGCGCCGGCCGGCGGCGCCCGGTGGAGCGGGTGACGAGAATCGAACTCGCACTGTCAGCTTGGGAAGCTGATCCATCTAGGGGCAAAACCGCAGTTAAAAGCCCTGATTGACGCGCCGAGGAGACACTTCATGACCTCCTTGTGACCTAGCGGCTCCGGTTTGCCAGCGGATGCGTGCCGGCTGCTCGGGGTTGGCGGCAACGCTCAACGCCATAAGGACGAAGTCCGCCACCCCTGGGGGAAGCCCATCTCGGCCAGGGTCCGTCCGGTGGGCGGCAGAGCTGTCGTCACCAGGGCCACGAGATCGTCGCGCCACCCCTTCCACGCGTCGTCGTCAACGACCTCCGCAAGGAGGAAGAGCATGAGACACAGGGGACCGAAGACCCGGGAGACCTGGGCCGTCGGCCCGGTGCGCAGGTGTGCCAGAGGGCCGATCGAGCGCAGGTGAGCCGTGCCGAGTTGGACGTCCATGTTCCGGTTCCACAGCCGCGAGTGGTGGGCGCAAGTGTTACGCAGGTAGTTGATCACTCGCAGCCAATTGGTGAGGACTGCGCCGTTGCCTCGCCCCCTGGCGTCGAGCGCGCCGAAGCCGGCGGCGATCTCATCGCGGTCGCGGCTCTTGAGGCCGCTATAGAGCGTGGAGACTCCGCCGAAGTCCAAGATCTCGGTCACCACCCAGGCTGGCAGCCGGCCGTCGTACTTGGAGCGAAAGTGCTCGACGAAGTCCTCACGGGAGCGCTGCTGCGCGTCATGCATGCGGCGGAGCCACTCCTGGTACCGGCTGGGCTTCCCCGAGGTGAGCGGTTGGTCGAAGCGAGCGTCCAGGTTCACCGGATCCAGGTGTGCGTAGGCGCCGCGACGGCCGAGGACGTGGCCGACCTGTACGCGGGCCGCGATCTCGATGCGCTCCAAGGCATCGAGCAGGTGCAGCTTCAGGCGCCGGTCGAAGTCGTACAGGGCGATGATCTGGTCGAGGCTGGTGCCCGAAACGAACTCGTCGGCTCGTCCGGCGCCGTTCGGGCTGGGCTGGCGGTAGGGATACCAGTAGCCACTGAGCCGGTAGTAGCCGACGGCTTGCAGGACGCTCTCCGCGTGCTGTGGGTCGGGAATGACGAGTCCGCGCGAGGCCAGCAGCCTCACCTGGGCCGGGAGGTCCAGGTGAGGCTTGGTGTACGGCGCAGGCAAGAACGTCCTCTCCTGGCGTCCGAGCAAAAGAAAACCAGCCCGTGATCACGAGGGATCAGAGGGGCTGGCCGTGTTGCATCGACTCTAACGCAGGATGTTGTCGACGTCATCCCTGCGGCGGTGGCGGTGCGTCGCGCTCACTCGGACGAGGGGACCACCGAAGCGGCACCGATCATCGCGTCGAGTGCCCGGGCGATCTCGCTGTCGCGTTCATCGGCCGCGTGCTGGTACATCAACGCTGCGGCTGAGGAGGAGTGCCCCAGACGCCGCATGAGCTCCTTGGTCGTGGCGCCGGTCGCCGCGGCCAGGGTGGCTCCGGTGTGCCGTAGCTCGTGCGGTCGGACCGGTGGTAGGCCGACCGCCTCGACGGCTCGGCGGAAGGTCTGGCCGAAGTTGGCCGAGTGCAGAAAGGTTCCCGCGCCGGTGCCGAAGACCAGCGCATCCGGGGAGTCGGACACGAAGCGCTCCAGATGGGTCGCGAGGGCACTGGCCACGCTGGCCGGCAGGGATACCGTGCGGCGCCCGGCCTCGGTCTTCGGGTCACCGACCAGCCAGCGTCCACCCACGTAGCGGACAGAGCGATGCACGTGCAGCTTGTCACCGTCGACGACGTCCGACCTGCGGAGGGCGGTGGCCTCGCCGAATCGGAGCCCTCCGAAGGCAAGTACGAGCACCAACGCCCGATAGCGCTCCGTTCGCCGGTCCCGGCGCAAGTGGTCGGCCAGGGTCTGCGCCTCAGCGACGGTCAGCGCTCGAGAGGGCCGGGTGGCCTTCGGTGTGCTGGCGCCACGGAGCCGACACGGGTTGGCGGCGATGACCTCGTCGGCCACGGCGACGCCCAGGATGCTGCGGAGGAGTCGATAAGCTTGGGCCAGCGCCGTGGGGCCGGTTCGCCTCGTCGCCGCGGTGTGCCAAGTGCGGACCTTGGCGGGGGTGACCTCGCCGACCGGCACGTCCTCCCACTGGGGGGCCAGGTGGAGCCGCCAGAGGCCGGCATAGAGGCTCCTGGTGCTCTCCCGTAGTTCGTCGCGGACCAGGTAGTCCGCCGCGAAGGCACCGACGGTGCGCTGGCCGAATTCGGGAGCCCGCCAAGCCTTGCGGACGAGGTCAGCCTGTGCGGTTGCGAGCCATGCCCAGGCGTCGGCCTTCGCCGTCCCGAAGACCTTCGACCGGCGGCGTCCATCCGGGCCGACGTAGCGGGCGCGGTAGCGGCCGCTAGGCAGACGGTCGACGGTCCCGAAAGCGGCTCTCTTCGTCATCCGTCCACCCTGTCATGACCTACGAAAGCTGCCAATGTCACCTGTGGACAGCGCATGCTGCGTCTTGCGACCAAACCCTTCCTACTGCCGTGGTACGCGCCCGTTGTTGATGAAGCCATCCAGGGCCGAGCGCTCGAGGCGCACGTGTTTACCGAGTTTCACGTAGGGGATCCGCCGTTCGCTGATGAGGCGGCGGACGAAGCGCTGTCCGGTGTTCAGGTACTCGGCGGCCTGGTTGACAGTGAGCAGCTGACCGGGGTCACCGAGGGGCGTGGGCTCGTGGGCGGAGGCCTGGGGGATCGCCTCTCTCCGTCGGTTGTCCCGAGCCACGGTCAGCGACCGCCTGCCGGGAGGGGGCCCGGGCCCCGCAGGGTGGACCCGAGCGTGCCGCCGAGGGGTGCGCTCGGTCGGCGGGTGTCGCCTCCGGCATCTCGGTGCGTGCGCCGATTGCGGGGTGGGTTCACCGCCGGCTCCTCGAGTCGTTGGCGACCTGGGCGTGTTGAACGTCGATCCAGCTGCGGAGGTCGTCGGCGCGGTAGAGGACGCGGCGGCCGAGGCGGAAGCTGCGGGGGCCGGTGCCGAGGTGGCGCCAGTACCGCAGTGTGGCTACGGGGGCGCGCAGGAGTTCAGCGGCCTCGGCGATGGTGAGCAGTTCGGGCTCCTGGCCGGTGGGGCGGTCGGGCATGGCGGACTCCGGATCCGAGCGACTGGTGTGGGCCTGATGCCTGTAGAAGGCGCCTTTTCGAGCCGTTCGGTGACAGCTCACGACGAGCTTCTTCCGATGGCTCCAGTTCTCCTCCTGTACGTCTCCTGCCGAGCCCGCAGTGGACGCCATCGCGGGGCCGCCTACTCATCGGCCGAGGCCTGGGGTGGTGTCACGCCGGGGTAGGGACGGGCAGAGGCGCTCGTCCTCGGGCCGGGGGACGCCCGGGACGGGGGCGGTTGGCCGCAGGCTCGTCGATCCGCGCTGGGCGGGGCCGGCCGAGTGCTGTGTGCGCCAGGCCTCGCGTTCACGGGTGAGACGGTCGGGTGGCTGGGCGAGGAGAGCCGGCTCGGCGGTCAGGGTCGCGATGCACGCCCGGGCGTCGGTGAGCTCCTGACGGGTGGCGGCGATGTCGCGCTGGAGGTCGGTGAGCCTGCCTGCCGGGCCGGGAGCCCAGGCCACGGTCCCGAACGGGTCGAGCCGTTCCCCGCGCCGGCGGCTGGCCTCGGCCAGTGCCCGCCGGGCCTGCTCGTGCGCGTCCCTGGCGGCGTCGGCGGCCGCGCAGAGCTGGGCGTGTTCGGGATGAGCGTGTTCGGCGGCCCGGTGGGCGGAGGTGTCGAACGCCGTCCACAGGGCGGGCCGGTCGTCGAACCAGCTGGCAACCTTCGCGAGGTCCTTCGGGTCGGCGGGCAGGGACGGCACGTCGATCCGCCAGCGGTCGGCCCAGTCTGTGAGCTGCTCGCCGGCCCGGGTCACTGCGCCTTGGCGGAGGCCGAGCCGACCTGGGCCGTCGAGCACGGTCTTTGCCGCCGCGCGTGTGGCGGGGCGTTCGCCGTCCCAGCGCGCGAGCAGGGTGTCGCGGACCCGATCGGCGTGGGCGGCGATGGCCGCGCCGCTGGCTGCGGCCTGCTGCTTGGCCTGTTTGGCGGTGACCGCCGCCTGCTCACGGGCGGCCTGGAGGTCGGCCAGCTCACTTCTGTGGGCAGTTTCGAGCGCAATGATCTCGCGCAGCGTGTTGCCCTGTGGTCCCCAGTAGGCGAGTCGTTGAAGGCAGTGCTGCTCGGCCGTCCACGCCGCGTGCAGCTCGGCCAGCACGTCGGCCAGTGGGCGGGATGGGGCGTAGCGGGCGGCCTCGGCGGCGGCGAGGCCGGCGGCGTGGGCGGGGCCGAGGTCCGCGCGGTCGCGGGCGAAGACGGCGATCCACTGCTCCCGGGCCTCGTCGGCGTCGGCGGCGACGAGGTGGGCGGTGTTCGCCGTTCGGCCGCGGGTCATGCCGACGTAGGCGGAGGCGGCGCCGGTGTGCTCGCCGACCATCACGTGCGCGGAGGTGACGGTGTCGCCCTGCACGCCGTACGCGGTGGAGGCGTAAGCGAACTCGACGTGCTCGGTGACGTAGTCCGCGGGCAGCACCCGCACGACTCGCGAGCCTGGGGTGACACCATCGGCCCCGCTTCCGGGGGCGGTGCCGGTGGGGGTGACAGCGGGGGTGACGAGCAGCCCGCCGCGGCGGCCGACGGCGGTGACCATCCAGCTGTCGCGGTTGGCGACGTCGAGGTGGCGGTCGTTGCGGCGGGTGGCGATCCGGTCCCCGGCGCCGATCCGCTTCCCGGCGCCGGTGACGGCCACCGTCCGGTCATCGACCCGGCCGGCGACGACCAGCCGTTCCCGGATGGCGTTGTTGAGTTCGGCGGCCTGCTCGCGGGTGTCCACCACCACCGCCACGTGGTCGCCGCGACGGTGGTGCTCGGCGGCGGCCACCGCGATCGCGTCCTGCCGCACGGCGGCGTCGGGGTGCAGCTGGATCTGGCCGCGGGCGAGCAGGGCGTCGAAGACCGCACCCGGGTCCTCGCCGGTGCGCATGGCCAGGGTCAGCTCGGCGTAGGTCGCGTCGGGTGCTGTGCGACCCTCCTGGTCGGTGCGGGTGAAGCGGTGCACCGCGTCGAGTGTCAGGTGCGCCGCCGGGTCGGCGTGGGCGATGGCGAGGTCCAGGACGCCGCCGCGGCCGACCGCGGACAGCTGGTGCCGGTCGCCGAGCAGCGCCACCTGGACCTGGCACTCGTCGGCGATGGTGAGCAGGGCGCGGGCGGTGTCCTGATCGAGCATCCCGGCTTCATCGACCAGCAGCAGATCGCCTGGCCGCAGCTGCGCGGCCTCGTTCGGCCCGGCGTAGGTGCGGCCGGTCGCCGGGTCGTCCTGGTCAGCGGTGAGCCTGATCCACCGCCCCTCGTCGTTCCAGCGCCAGCCGTGTTGAAAGGCGAGGAATGCCGCCGATCCGGCGGCGGCACCCAGCTCGCCGGCGGCCACCTTGGCCGCCTTGCGTGTGGGCGTGACCACCACGAGCCGGCGGCCCTGCGCCTCGAGCAGGTCGCGGGTGGCGGCCAGCGTGGTGGTCTTGCCCGCCCCCGCGGCCCCCTCGACCACCACCAGGGGCCGGTCGCCGGCGAGCGCGGCGACCGCCGCGGCCTGGCCGGCATCCAGCCGGCCAGCGGCGGCCGCCCCCTCGACCGGGAGTGCCGGGTCGGTGCCCGATACGGCGCGGGCGGCGAGCCGGGCGGTCAGCTCGGCCTCGACGTCGAGAACCGGCTGGGAGGTCCATGTCCGGATGTGCTCGGGCACCCCGTCGCGGTCCAGCAACGGCAGACAGCGCTGCAGCGCGCGGGCGGTGAGGTCCTCGGCCAACTCGATCCGCACCGCGGCGTCGGCGACGATGCCTGCGGCGGCGATCAGCCGCTCGGCCTCGCCCCGGATGTCCGCGGCGTTCCACGCCGACCGCCCAGCCGCGAGCCGGGTCAGCGCGCGCTGCACGAGTTCGTCTCGATCCAGCGCCCCCACCGGGGTGGGCGCCAGGTCGACCGGCCTGCCCGGGTCGCGGTAGCCGAGGGCGGACAGCTCGTCCCGCCAGCGTTCGGCCAGCCCGACCCCGGACTGGGCAGTGACCTTGTCCGGGCGGCCGTCGGCCCACGCCCGGGCATCCCACGCGCGGCGCAACGCCGGGCCGGGGTGTTCACCGGGGTGCGCAGCGGTCCATTCGGCTTCGTAGCGGCCCACGTTCCGGGCGATCTGCGCGTGCCGCGCACTGAACGGACCTACGTATTCGGCGAGCTGCTGTATTTCTCCTGTGCCGTCCTTCGTGTATCCCTTTGCGGCGAAGGCGGCGTTCAATTCCGGGCCACATGCCATCGCCGCGTGCCCGATCCCGTTGATCGCGCCTATGAAGTCGCGGATACCGACGGTGTGCAGCCCCCGCCATTTGTCGGCCGCGAACACGCGGGACAGCATCTGCAGGTGCAGATGCCAGTGCGGGTCCTCCGCGCGGGAGGTGTAGTGCCGCACCGTCGCGGCCTCCAGCGCCTCGACAGGGACCTGCACCTGCCCGCCGCGCGGGCCCACCCGGGTGGTGGCGTGCTGGGAGAGCCAGGCGACGATCTGCTCGGCGGCGCGGTCCTGCGCCGCCTCGTACGCCGTCGCGATGTCCGGGTGCAGCGCGGCGGCCAGCGACCACGTCTTCGGGCCGTTGACCACCACCTCGACGAACCGCACGGCGTGCTCGTCGCCGCGCAGCTGCCCCCTCGGCTCGCCTGTCTCCGGGTCGCGGCCGGCCACCCACGTCTCGTAGGTGTCGCCGGTCAGCGGCGCCAGCTCGGCCACGCGACCGTCGGTGGCGGTGAAGCGGCGGGCCACCCCGGTGCCTTCGGTGAGGTAGTAGTCATCCGCCCGGCCGCGGTCGGCCTCCACGTAGTGCCGGGCAGCCGCCGGCGCGCCGGCGTAGATCTTCATTCCGCCGTGCATTCTCAACGCCACCCAGCAATGACCAACACGTCACCCCTAGAAACGCCAATGGGCCCCGCGAAGCGGGGCCCGAGCTACCTCCGAAGGTAGCATTCGTGCCGTCCTCTGGCGTCCTCAGAGATTGCTCGCAGGTATCGCCTCTGAAGCTTGTCTGCGCACTGAATGGCGTTGGCATCTAGATGCGATCAGATCGCGCTTGAGACCTCGGGCGTGCTCGACAGTTCAACTCTTCCGAAGCTCGTGCGAGCCGGGGGAACCGGGCGGCCGGGGAGGAAGGATCGCTCGAGGTAGTCGCGCAGCCGCTCGACCACGCCCTTGGCCTCCGGATTGGCGGGTCGGCCTGGCAGTCGGCGGTGAGCTCGCTGCGCCTGCTCCAGCCCCTGCGGGACCGCCCCCAGCTTGATGATCAGCTGCCACCAGCCGGCCATCAGATCCTCCACCATGCGCGTGGGGGATCAGTACCGTCGCCCTTCAGGAGTAGCCGCAGACAAGCGTCAGCGCCGCAACCTGCGTGGCCGGCGGGTCTGTTCGCGCGGATCAGTACACGCGCAACCAAAGGACCCCCGCGGGCGTCAGCGCGGGCTGGTGACACCGGTTGTCCAGCGGTGAAGGCGCGCCGTTCGACTCAAGGTCCTGCCGCGACCGCCGAAGACCAGGTCATTCAAAGGGATGGCGGGGGCGATCCGGTGGCGTCACTGCTGCCGTGCATGTCCCGTCGCCGAGTTTCGCGGGAGTATTGATGCGCCGTCGTCCGCACGTCACCGCCGCACCGTCGGCGGCCGAGATGCCCCGGGACGTGGAGGCGGTCGAGAAGGTGATCGCTGCCCTCGATGGGGTCAGGGATCGGACCGCAGCCTTCCGGACGGTGGGAGCCACCCTGGTGGAGGCGCTCGGTCTCGGCTACGGGGCGGTGTGGGTGGCCGACGCGACCGGGGTTTATCACCTGGTGGGCGAGTCAGGCCCGCTGTCGCCTGCCATGGCCAGTTTTCGCGGGCAGCGGGTGGATTGCCTGCGGGCGGGCGACGGATTCGGCGGGGAGGCGATCAGGACACGCCGGGTGGTGCTGACCGACGCCAACAGCAATCCGGCGGAGTGTCTGCGGTGGCAGGCCGCGCAGGCTGCCGGGGCGACGCACGGGGTGCTGATCCCGGTGATCGAGGAGGGCAAGGTGGTGGCGTTGAAGGAGTACTACAACGCCGGAGTCATGACCTTCGCCGGTGCTCGTCGGGAGAAGTGGGAGGCGCTGGACAGGCTGGTGGCCCACGCTCGCCGTGCCGCCCTGGACAAGGCCGCGCTGCGGGAGACCCTCGACGACCGGGCCGCGGTCACCACGGTGGTCACCGAGATCGGCTCCGCCCGTACCGCCGAAGCGGCGCTACGGGTGGCGCTGGACACCGTCCGCACCGCCTTCGGGTGGGCCTATGGCTCGTACTGGGCGCTGGATGAGGACGCGCAGGTGCTGCGCTTCCAGCAGGAATCCGGCTCCGCTGGTGAGGAGTTCCGCAAGGTGACCCTGGCTGCCAGTTTCGCCGAAGGGGTCGGACTGTCGGGCCGGGCATGGCGGGCCAGGGACTTGTACTTCGTCCGCGACCTGGCCGAGGTGACCGACTGCGTCCGCGCGCCCGCCGCGCAGCGCGCCGGCGTCCGCTCCGGGGTGTGTTTCCCGCTCGTCGTCGGCGGACGGGTGATCGGCACCATGGACTTCTTCGTGACCGAGACCATCGAGCTTTCCGAGTCCCGCGCCGCCGCGCTACGCAACGTCCAGCAGCTGGTCTCCCAGCGGCTGGACGTCCTGCGGCGCACCGAGTCCTCGGCCGACAGCGCCCGGGAGCTGCTCGACACCGTCGCCCGGCTGCGTGACGCTGCCGGGGAGGCGGGCCGGGTCGCCGAGCAGGCGGTGGCGCAGGCCTCCACCATGAGCGACGAGGTCGACGCCCTCACCCAGGCGTCGACCGCGATCGGCGAGGTGATCCGGATCATCTCCGGCATCGCCGAGCAGACCAACCTGCTGGCACTGAACGCCACGATCGAGGCCGCCCGCGCCGGTGAGGCGGGTAAGGGGTTCGCCGTCGTGGCCAGCGAGGTCAAGGACCTCGCCCGGGAGACCGCCACGGCGACCCAGCGTGTGGCCGACCAGATCGCCGCCATCCAGGCCACCAGCCAGACCGTCACCGTCGGCATCGAAGCCACCAGCGACATCATCGGTCGACTCGACCTCGTTCAAGCCCGGATCGGCGACGTGCTCGAGGAACAGGCCGGTATGGCTGCAGCATTCGAGGCGATGGCCTCCTGACTCCCCGCCACATTGGCCAGGAGGCACCAGGCGTGTGCAGCAACCCGCCTCCTTTGCGTGAGCCCGTTGGGCTTTCGGGCGTCGAAGTAGGTACTCCTTCATCAGGCCGCCCCGCGATGGCGTGACGGCCGGCGGCTCAAGCAGTTCCCAGCCGTCCGCCGACAGGACGTCGAGGGCGTCCATCAGGCTCCCGAGGCCGGCACTCTCAGGAGCTATGGCCTCGTTGCCTCCGGTCGTCAGAAAGTCGATCCTTCCTGCACGGCCTTAGGTGATGCTGCCAGCAGGGTGCCGTTTCGCAGTGGGTTATGGCACCGAGCGTGGACCAGCGACCTGCTTGTCACCCGGGTGGACACCCGACGACATGCCGCAAGGTGCCCGCCCCCGCTCAGTTGACGGTGAGATGGATGGCCTCGTCGGTGGAGGGTCTCGCCGCGGGAGCGGTCGACCGGCGGGGTGCGGTGAAGGGCCCTCGCGCAGACATAGCGAGCGAGTCCCTAGGTCCGCCACCGCGATTACGGACTCGGGCAGGTGGACGAGTCCCTCGCCACCCAGACCGGGATCGACATGGGCCAGCAGCGGCCTACACCACGAGTAGCTCTTCGGAACCTCGGGCGACGAGCGAACGGTATTGGATGTCGTCGTACTCGACGGGTGGGATGTCTCCGCAAGCGCCGTGGGGACGTCACCTTGGGGACCGGCTCGCGACTGCGGATGGCCGCGACGGCCTGGCCGTCGCGCGTGTCAACGACGGCCCAAAGTTGACCCCCTAGCGACGGCCGAAAATTGACCCCCTCGTGGTCATGCGTCTTCGGTGGCGGCCGCGGAGCGGCCGAGGTCTCGGTCTTTGAGCCGGTAGCTGTCGCCCTTGAGAGAGATGACCTCGGCGTGGTGAACCAGCCGGTCGATCATCGCGGCGGCGACGACCTCGTCGCCGAAGACCTCACCCCAGCGGCCGAAGGGCTTGTTGCTGGTCACGATCAGGCTGGCGCGCTCGTAGCGGCTGGAGACGAGCTGGAAGAACAGGTTGGCGGCCTCGGGTTCGAAGGGCACGTAGCCGACTTCGTCGACCACCAGCAGCGGATAGCGGCCGAGTCGGCGTAGTTCGTCTTGTAGTCGGCCGGCGTGGTGGGCTTCGGCCAGCCGGGTGACCCACTCGGTGGCGGTGGCGAACAGGACCCGGTGGCCGGCCTGGCAGGCGCGGATGGCGAGGCCGGTGGCCAGGTGGGTCTTGCCGGTGCCGGGCGGGCCGAGGAGCAGCACGTTCTCCTTGGCGGTGACGAAGTCCAAGGTGCCCAGATGCGCGATCAGCTCGCGCTTGAGGCCGCGGGCGTGGTCGAAGTCGAACTCCTCCAGGCTCTTGCGGGCCGGGAACCGGGCGGCGCGGATCCGTCCCTCGCCGCCGTGGGACTCCCGCGCGGAGACCTCGCGCTGCAGGCAGGCGATGAGGAACTCCTCGTGCGACCAGGACTGCTCGCGGGCC
The DNA here is from genome assembly GCF_010682065.1 of Blastococcus saxobsidens. GTDB lineage: Bacteria > Actinomycetota > Actinomycetes > Mycobacteriales > Geodermatophilaceae > Blastococcus > Blastococcus saxobsidens_B. The sequence goes on along the minus strand of NZ_JAAGWG010000012.1, from coordinate 121,747 downwards.
CGCTCGGCCAGCCGCGGCACCGCCTCCCGCAGGGTCGGCGCCTTCAGCGCCCGGGTCAGGAACGCCACCTCCGCGCCCAGGTCCCGGCTCATGCCACGCCCCCGTCGGTGAGGCCGAGGGCGGTGTCGTAGTCGCTCAGCGGCCGGATCTGGACTTCCTCGCTGACCGGCGCCGGGCGGAGCAGCCCGATCCGGGCGGCGCGCAACGCCTTCGCCGCGGTGACGTGCTCGTCGGCCGAGATCGTCTGATGCTTGGCCCAGATCCGCTCGTGGTCGGCCACCACCCGCCCGTCGCAGGCCACCCGCACCCGCGCCAGGTCGGCGAGCACCTCGACCCGCCGGCCGATCACCGCCGGATGGACCGAGTAGTCGTTGCCATCGAGGCGCACGTAGTGGTCCCGGGCCAGGCGCGTGCTGCTGCGCCAGCCGGTGGCCGGAGCGACCGGCGGCAGCGGCAGCATCCGCTCCAGATCGGCGGCGATCCGCTCGGTCGGCGCGCATCCCAGCGCCCGCCGGGGACGGGTGTTCACCAGCCGCAGCCAGGCGGCCAGTTGGGCGTTGAAGTCGGCCGGGCCGGTGAACGTCCTTCCCGGCAGGAACGAGCGCTCCAGATAGTCGTGCAGCCGCTCGACCAGGCCTTTGGCTTCAGGGTCGGCCGGCCGGCAGATCAGCACCTTCGTGGCCAGGGTGCCGCGGAAGCCCTGGCAGTCGGCGGTGAGCTCGCTGCGGCCGCCGCGCCAGCGGCCGACCGCGCCCTCGCCGTCCCAGACCAGCGCCCGCGGCACTGCTCCAAGCGAGGCGATCAGCTGCCACCAGCCGGCGAACAGGTCCTCCGCGGCGCGGGAGGGGATCAGCACTCCGGCCGCCCAGCGGGAGTAGCCGCAGACCATCGTCAGCACCGGCAACTGCTTGGCGGTGCGGGTCTGACCATGGCCGACCGGCAGCGTGATGGGTGGGAACCACAGGTCGAACTGGGCGATCTCGCCGGCCACATACGCCGTTCGGGACGCCGGATCCGGCGGCAGATAGACCGGCCGCAGCTCGGCCACCCGCTTCTTCAGTACGGTCATCGACCGGGTCCAGCCGATCCGTTCGGCGATCACCGTGGCCGGCATCGTCGGGAACGCCTGCAGCAGTTCCCGGACCCGTGGCTCGGCCTCATCGACGATCGACGCCCGTTCGGCTCGCTCGTACTTCGGTGGCCCGTCGGCCCGCAGCGCCGACCGCACCGTGTTTCGCGAGACGCCCAGCACTCGGGCGATCTGCTTGATCGGGATGCCTTCGGCCCGATGCAGCCGGCGGATCTCCGCCCAATCCTCCACGGACAACACCTCGTCCCTCCCCGGCTCGGCTCGAGCCAGGGTCTCGGGAGGGGGTCAGTTTTCGAGCGTCGCGAGGGGGTCAGTTTTCAGGCGTCGTCGACAGCGCGCACTCATCCGGTCGACCCAAGAGCCGCGCGTGGTGTCGGCGTACCGGCCCGTGTCGGTCGCGGGCACCAGGGCGCCGGTGCCGCCGTCGGGCAATCAGGCCGCGCCATAGCAGGTCCAACTCAGCGATGAGTGTGCTCCCGGAACCGGCGGGAGCGGTCGCGCAGGAGCGACTGGCGTGCGCTACATCAAGAAACCATTCGCTATTTCCAGCCGATGCGGCCGCAAACCGGAAAGTGCACTTCTCCCTCTTAAGAGGGAGTTCTCTTGAGCCGATGTTCAGCAAGTCAGTCGTACAACCGTCACTGCTGGCGAGGGAACCATCCGGTTCCGGATCAAGATCGCCTCGGATGGCGCGAGACAGGAACGGATACCTGGTCATGATCACCACCACGCAGAACCCGGCCGAGCCGGCCATCGACGTTGTTGTCCACCGGTTCGTCAGCGAGGAGCAGGAGCCGCGGCCCCGCCGTCGCCGGATCGCCGCCCTCGCCCTCGCCGCGGGCGGTGCGACGCTGGTGAGCGCCGGCGCCTTCTCCAGCTGGGACGCGACGGCCAACGTGACGTCGGGGACCCTGTCGGCCGGCACGGGCAGCGCGCAGCTCCTCGACGCCAACGGCGGCATCTTCACGACGGGCGTGTCGAACCTGCTGCCCGCCGACTGGTTCTACCGCTACGTCGACGTGCAGAACGACGGCTCGCAGGCGAGCAACTTCACCGGCACCGTGACCGTGACCGGCGACCTGGCCGGCCAGCTTGCTGTCGAGGCGACCTCGTGCTCTGTCGCGTGGACGACCGTCGCGGGCGTGAGCACCTGCACCGGCACCACGAAGCCGCTCGCGGGCCCGGCCACCCCTGCCGCGGGCGTGCCGGTCGCGGTGAACCACGGCTCCATCGGCTCGGGAGCGGCCAACGCCCAGCACGTCCGGTACATGTTCACGTTTTCCAGCGGCGCGCCGGCGACCCTGAAGGGCAAGACGGGCTCGATCGCGATCGGCGTCACCGGGACCGTGGTGGGCGGCACCGACCGCACCGCCGGCTGACGGGTCCTCCGATGACAGGCCCGCTCCCTCGCCACCGCGGTGGTCGCCCCCTCGACGGGGGGCGACCGTCGCGGACGGCTCGTCCTCGCCTCCGACGCCTCGTCGCGTCGATGGTCACGCCGTCAGCGGTCGCCCTCGGCGTGGTGGCGGGCCTGTTCGTCGGCCAGGCCGCTGGAGCCGGGCTCGGTGCCCCGGCTGCCGCCGGCGTCACCGCCGCGTGGTCAGGGACCACCGTCAAGGCAGCGCAGGTGACGGAGGCCAAGGCCTCCAGCATCTTCGTCAAGGTCGGCACCAACGGCGCCGTCACCAACGCCGGCACGCGGTTCCAGGTCGGCGCGCTGGTCGTCGACAGCATCGGCTACGCCGAGCTGGTGAACGACTCCTCGATGCCGGGCACGTTGTCCGTGACGGCGAGTCTGCTCACCGTGGTCGGCACCGGCATGGTCAACGTGTGCTCGGAGCCGTGGCGAAACGGTGTCTGCCCCGGCACCAACACCCTCGTCGGGGGCGGGGCGCTGCTCGCCGGCGGCACCGTCACCTACACCACGCCCACGCAGATCGACGTCGGCAAGGCCGTCTACTTCAAGGTGGTCTTCACCGGCGTGGCGGGCGGTGCGGCACTCGTCGCGAACACCCCGGCTTTCCGGGGACCGCAGGAACGGACGTTCTCATGACCACGACCGCCAAGTCCTCACGCGTCGCCGCGCGCGCGGGCGGACTCCTCGGCCTGGCGCTGGTGATCGCGTTGCTCGCCGCTGTCGGCGTGGCCGGCCTGCAAGGCGTCCGGTTCCTGCCCGTGCTCACCGGCTCGATGACCCCCTACGCACCCACCGGCTCGCTGGTGCTCGCGCTCCCCGTGGCGGGGGAGGACGTCGCCGTCGGTGATGTGGTGGTGTTCCGTCCGCCGGCGCCGTTCACGGTGTCCGACGACCGCCCGATCCTGCACCGGATCGCGGAGCTCGGCTCCAGCGAGGGTGCGCCCTACATGGTCACCAAAGGCGACGCCAACCCCATGGCCGACCCGTGGCGGGTGTCCACGCGGGACGCCGACTTCGGCCGCTCGCTCGTGGTCATCCCCTTCCTCGGCCAGCTGCTGTCCGGTGGCGCCTTCGCGGCACTGGCCTTCCTCCTCGGCGGCGCGGCGCTGGTGGCCGGTGTTCGAGGCAGCCGGCAACCGGCGACGACGGGACGGCATCGCCGCCGGCGTGGTGGCCGCCGGACCGCGCACCGCGAGCCGCTGCGGCAGACGATCTCCGTCGCGCTGGAAGTGCCCGAGAGCGAATGGGAACCCGCGGACGGACGGCGTCGAATCCTCGGCCGGGCGCGTGCTGCCTTGGAGAGCGGCCTGGCGCAGCTGAACCTGCGGCTGATCGCCGAACCGGTGCAGGTGACCGAGCCCGACGGGCGAGGCAGCATGCGGCTCACCCTGACCGCGGCGGCCGTGCCGGCCTGAGCTCGGCCGCTGCGTCCGGACAAGGACCCAGGCCCGTCGAGCAGAAGGTCAGCGCGGCGCGGACGAACGGATCGATCCGGTCCGATAGGCGCTATCCGTGGGCTGGTCAGGGCCTATCGCCGTCCACTATCGCCTCGACCGGCGGAGCACACGTGACGCCTCATGAAGGTCTGCCGGTAGGGGGCGGTGTGACCGATGTTGGGTCGCGCGCTCGTCATGCGCCGTCGGACGAGGGGCTCACCTGCCCGCATCCATCTCTCGGCGTGACCTATCCATGACCTACGGGACGGAAAACAGGGGGTTATGGGGGGCTGTAGGGGGTCAATTAGACGATCCACCGGCCCCACCGAGAGGAGCCAATAAGCCCCTTGAACTGCGCTTTTCCGTGGAGCGGGTGACGAGAATCGAACTCGCACTGTCAGCTTGGGAAGCTGATGTTCTACCATTGAACTACACCCGCGGACGGCGACGAGACTACCTCCTGGCCCCGCCGCCGTGGCAGCCGCCCCTGATCAGCGGCGCATCTCGACCAGGAACCCGGTGGCCTCCGACCGGAGCTTCTCCGCCATCTGCGACAGCCCCGTGACGTCGTCGTACCCGGTGTTCAGCGACGCCGAGCCGTCGACGGCCGCGGCGATCCCGTCGACCAGGCCGTTCATCTCGCCGACGGTCCCGCCCACGCTGCTCATGACCTCGGCGACGTTCTCCGAGGCCTGCCGGATCTGCTCCACCTGAGCGGTGACCCGCTCGGTCGCCCGGCCGGTCTGGTCGGCGAGGTCCTTGACCTCGGAGGCCACGACCGCGAAGCCCTTCCCCGCCTCCCCGGCGCGGGCGGCCTCGATGGTGGCGTTGAGCGCCAGCAGCCGCGTCTGGGCCGCCACGGAGTCGATCAGCGCGATGATCTCCTTGATCTCGGCCGAGGACCGGGTGAGCGAGGTGATCGTCTCCCGCGCGGCGCCGACCTCGGTGCTGGCGGCGGACGCGGCGGCGGTCAGCCCGGACGCCGAGGCGCTGAGCTCGGTCGCCGCCGTCGCCACCTGCTCGGACATGGAGAGCACGACCGACTCGAACTCGTCGGCCAGCCGCAGCCGGCTGGTCTGCGCCTCGGCCACCCGCCCGTCGGTCTCCTGCATGGCCGCGCGGGCGTCGTTGATGACGGTGGCGCTGTAGCGGAACGAACCCTGCAGGCCGGTCGTCAGCAGCGTGCGGTGGAACCTTCCCTCGGCGGCGGAGTGCAGGGCGGCGGAGGACTCCCGGACGAAGGCGTCGGAGACGTCCAGCACGTTGTTGAGCGCGTGGTGCAGGTCGACGAGCTCGGGGATCGTCTCCGCGACGCCGCTCAGCCGGCTGCGTGCCTCGAGGTCGCCCACCGACGCGGCGCGGCAGGCCGCGGTCAGCTGACGCACGAACTCGCGGTGGACAGCCAGCTCCTCGGCGTCGGAGCGGCGGCCCGGCTCGGTCCTGCGGGATCGCATCCCCATGTCAGCGCTCCTCGCGGTTGATGATCGACCAGACGAACTCCTCGTACGTCTGCTGCTGCTCGACCAGCAGGGCGGCCAGCAGGCGGGAGGAGGCCTCCACCGCCGCGCGGGCGTTGGGGTGGCGGCGCTCCTCGGCGAGCAGCCGCGTGTAGAGCGGCTGGATGCGCGCGATCGCGCCGGGGGAGGGCTTCCGGCGGTTGGAGTGGTAGCCCACGACGCGGCAGTCGGCCGTCCGCGAGGGCGTCACGTGCGCGAGGACCCAGTAGTGGCCACCGTCGACGGCGAGGTTGTTGATGTAGGCGAAGACCTCCTCGCCCGCGCCGAGGGTGTCCCAGAGCAGCTTGAAGACCGCCCGCGGCATCTCCGGGTGCCGGATCATGTTGTGCGGCTGGCCCAGCACGTCGTCCTGGTGGTAGCCGCTGACCCGCAGGAAGACGTCGTTGGCGTAGGTGATGATCCCGCGGGGATCGGTCTTGGAGACGATCAGTTCGTCGGCGGAGAAGCTCCGCTCGCGGCCCGTCGGCCGGACGGCGGCGCGGTTGCCGCGGGAGACCGGCGGGGCCGGTCGGGTGTCGAGCACAGGGGTTCCTCGTTTCGTCCGTTCTCGTCCCCTTCATCGGCAGGCGGGGTCCGCATCGGAACGGAGGCGGACGACACCGCGCCCCGTCCGTATGGGGAAGCCCGACGGGGCGCGGTGGATCAGGGGACGCGCCGGGAGGGCGCGGGCAGGGGCCTCAGATGGCGACGCCGGTGCAGCTGGCCGAGCAGTTCAGCGACCAGATGGAACCGAGCCGGGAGAACCGGTCGGACCGGACCAGGCGCTCGCCACCGGGCCCGCTGCGCACCACCGGGGCCGCGGCCGGCGGGGTGCTGCCGCCGGGGGTGGACCCGCCGGGGGTGCTGCCGCCGGGAGTGGACCCGCCGGGGGTGCTGCCGCCGGGAGTGGACCCGCCGGGGGTGCTGCCGCCGGGGGTGGACCCGTCCGGCGTCGTCCCCTCCGGCCCGGGGCCGACCGCGTCGGCGTACGTGAGCGCGTTGCTCAGCACCGAGGCGCGGCCGTCCCGTGCGGTGATGGTCACGTCGTAGGTGCCTGCCGTGCGGGCGGGCACGCGGACCACCAGCTCGGTGACGGTGCTGCGCACCACGGTGGCCGTGGCGCTGGCGCCGATGCGGACCGTCGGGTCGGCGGGGAGCGCCCGCCCGGTGACGGTCACCAGCGTGCCGCCGGCGGTGTCGACCCGGTTGGGGCTCAGCGACGTGATCCGGAAGGCGCCCACCTCGGGGTAGGTGGTGCTGCTCGGCGGGGTGCCGGGCGTGGACGGGGCCGGTCCGGTGGTTCCGGGGTCCGGGGTGCCCGGGTCGGTGCCGCCGGGCGCCGGGGCGTCCGGCGTGGGCCCGTCGGGCCCGGGGGTGCCGGGCACGGGCGTGCCCGGCGCCGGGGTGACGGGTGCCGGTGCCGGCGTCGTGGGAGCCGGGGCGGTCGGCGTGGGGGTGCCAGGCTCGGGGGACCCCGGGGCCGGGGCGCCCGGCGTCGGGGAGCCGGGTGCCGGCGTGCCGGGTGCCGGGCTCGTCGGGGTGGAGCCACCGGGAGTGCTGCCGCCGTCGGGCGTGCTGCCGTCGGGGATGGTGGGCGTGGTCGTCCCGGGCCGCGGGGCGGGCGCGGTCGGGGTGGTGCTGCCCGGCGTGGTGCCGCCCGGGGTGGGGCCGGCCGGCGCCGGGCCGGTGGGGGCCGGCCGCGGCGAGGAGACCAGCAGCGGGGCGGCGTGCATGCGCCCCATCGGCTCGCCGTCGCGGTGGAGCTGGACGGTGAGCACGTAGCGGCCGTCGCCCAGGTCCACCGACGGCGCGAGGCCGATCCCCCGGAAGTCGGTCCGGGAGCCCAGGTCGAAGCGGGCGTCGCCCTCGTCGTTCGTCGGCACCGTGACGCCGTCGAGCGTCACGGCCTTGTCCGCCAGGGCCCAGATCTCGCCCCCGGACTCCATGCCCAGGCCGATGTCGACCGAGAACTGCCCGCTGCTGCCCGGCGTGCTGAGGCCGATCGCCGGGCGCACCGTGCCGGGCCGCGAGGTCATCGAGGAGAAGGCGTACTGGACCGGGTCGCTGCCGCCGTCGCCCAGGCGGCTCAGCGTGAGCCGGCCACCGGTGACGGACCTGCCGACGAAGGCGGGGACCGGGTCGACGTCGGCCAGCAGCGCTGCCTTGAGCTCGGCGGCGGTGGCCGTCGGCCGGACGGCCCGGTACAGGGCGACCGCGGCCGCCACGTGCGGCGCGGCGAAGGAGGTCCCGTCGACCAGCCGCATGCCGCCGTCGTTCCACGGCGCCGGGACGCGGGTGCCGGGGGCGAAGAGGTCGACCGAGGCCGCGCCGTAGCCGGAGTGGCCGGCGATCGTGTCGGCGGCGGTCGAGCTGCCGACGGTCACCACGTTCGGCTCCGGCAGGCTGGCCGGGTAGACGATGTTCGTGTCGCGGTTGCCGCCGTCGTTGCCGGCCGCGGCGACGACCAGGACGCCGTGGGCGTCGGCGTAGGCGATGGCCGAGCGGAGGGTCTCGAGGGCGTGGCCGCCGAAGGCGCCGCCCCAGGAGGCGTTGACGACGTCGGCCCCGTGGTCGACGGCGTACCGGATGGCCCGGGCGCACAGGTAGATGTCGACGGTGCTCCCGCCGCCCGCGACCAGCGGCATGATCGACACCCCCGGCGCGACGCCGGCCGAGCCCTGACCGTTGTCCGCCCGCGCCCCCACGACGCCGGAGACGCTGGTGCCGTGGCTGCCGAGGCTGCCGTTGTCGATGTCGGCGTTGTTCGCGTAGAAGTTCCAGCCGTGGCAGTCGCCGGCCAGGCCGTTGCCGTCGGTGTCGGTGGTGCCGCACGACTCGTCGGGGTTGGTCCACAGGGAGCCCGCCAGCTCGGGGTGGTCGGAGTCGAAGCCGGAGTCCACGACGGCGACGACCCGGCCGATGCCGGTGCCGGTGTCCCAGCCGGTGGTGGCGTCGACGTCGGCGTCGGCCACCGCGGCCTGCCCGGTCGCGTTGCGGCCGGTGTTCTCCAGGTTCCAGCCGTACTGCGGGAAGAAGGGGTCGGTGACGGTGCCCAGCAGCGGTGCCGACGTCGAGAGCTCGACGTCGGTGACCCCCGGCACGCCGGCCAGGCGCTCCGCGGTCACGCCGTCGGCGGCGACCAGGGCGCGGGCGGTGTCGACCCACTGCGCGCTGGCCACGCCGGGGACGTCCTCGAGCGCGCCGAGCAGGTCGGCCGACTGCGTGTCGGCGGTGAGCACGTAGCGGGTGAGCCCGTCGCCCGCGCCGAAGTCGGTGGCCACCGGGACCGGCGGGGTGGCCCATGCCGACCAGACCGCCGCGCCGGCGTAGCCGGCCACGACCGCCGAGGTCAGGACGATGCCCAGAGCCTTCTTGCTCGTCATCCGCGGAGTCCTCCGGCGCGACCACCCCGGCCCGTCCGGGGAGGGCCGGCGACCGGAGGACCGGACGCCGGCAGGCGCTCTTCAGGCACGCTTCGTCCCGTCCCGGCCCCGGCTTGAGGGGTGGCGGCGCCCATTCACCCGGAGGGAGGGGGAACCCGTTCCCTAGACTCCGCGCCATGCTGCTGAGCGACCGCGACATCACGGCCGCGATCGCCGAGGGTCGCCTCGGCATCGAGCCCTACGACCCGGCCCTGGTGCAGCCCTCGAGCATCGACGTCCGGCTGGACCGGTTCTTCCGCGTGTTCAACAACGCGCGGTACACCCACATCGACCCGGCGGAGCAGCAGGACGACCTGACCACCCTGGTCGAGCCCCAGGGCGACGAGCCCTTCGTGCTGCACCCGGGCGAGTTCGTGCTGGGGTCCACGCTGGAGGTCGTCAGCATCCCCGACGACCTCGCCGCCCGCCTGGAGGGCAAGTCCTCGCTCGGCCGGCTCGGGCTGCTCACCCACTCGACGGCCGGCTTCGTCGACCCGGGCTTCTCCGGGCACATCACGCTGGAGCTGTCCAACGTGGCGAACCTGCCGATCACGCTGTGGCCGGGCATGAAGATCGGTCAGCTGTGCATGTTCCGGCTCACCAGTGCCGCCGAGCACCCCTACGGCTCGGCGGTCTACGGGTCCCGCTACCAGGACCAGCGCGGCCCCACGCCGTCGCGGTCCTTCCGCAACTTCACCCGCGCGGAGACCCGCCGTCCGGAGTGACCTGGGCGCTGGCCGGCGGCTCGACGCCGGCGGTCTCCAGCACGTCGGAGCACCGCCCGGCCGGTGACCAGCCCGGCACGGACCGCTCGACCTCGTCGTCGACGAAGGTCTGGCGGGTGGCCACCCAGCCGGCGACGGAGAGCACCGCGACACCGGTCAGCACGATGACGAACATGCCGGTGTAGCTCCCGGTCACGCCGCGCAGCACGCCGACCAGCAGCGGACCCGCCCCGGCGATCACGTAGCCCCAGCCCTGGCTGACCGTGGACAGGGCGGCGACGGTCTCCGGCGTCCGGGCCCGCAGGCCGATCAGGGTGAGCACCATCGAGAACGTGCCCATGCCGACGGCGATGAGGGTCATCCAGAGCCAGGGCACCGTCGTCGGCGCCGTCCAGAGGCCCACCCAGCCGGCGACGTAGCAGGCGACGAAGACGGCCAGCAGCGGGCGCTGCAGCGGCGGCCGCACGACGAGCGAGGGGATGACCGCGCTCAGCGGCAGGCCCACCAGCGAATTGAGGCCGAGCAGGAGCCCGGCGGTGGCGGCCGACATGCCCGAGTCGCGCAGGTACTGGGCGGACCAGCCGATGACGACGTAGGCCTGGAGCGCCTGGACCCCGAAGAAGGCGGTCAGCGCCAGCGCCGTGGGGCTGTGCACGAGCGCCCGCATGCGGACCGCGGTGTGGCTGTCGCGCGAGACGCCGGGCGAGGCCGGGAGGGCCAGCCAGACGCCGGCCGCCACCAGTGCGGGGACCGCCCAGACGACGAGCGCCCAGCGCCAGCTCCCGGTGGCGTCGGCCAGGGGCTGGGAGCCGACCGCGCCCAGCGTGGCGCCCAGGCCCATGGCGGTGCTGTAGGCGCCGACGAGGGGGCCCGTGCGGGTGGGGAAGTAGCGCTTCACCAGGCCGGGGAGCAGCACGTTGCCGAGCGCGCCGCCGACCATCGCCAGCGCGGTGCCGGTGAGGAAGAGCGGGAAGCCGCCGGCCGCGCTGCGCAGCGCGAGCCCGCCGGTCATCGCGACCAGCGCCCCGGCCAGCACGTGGGCGTCGCGGTAGTGCGCGGACAGGGCCGGGCCGGTGAAGCCGATGAGGGCGAAGCACAGCACCGGCATCGTCGTGATGACGCCGGCCAGGCCGCTGGAGATGCCCAGCCCGTCCTCGATCTCCTCCAGCACCGGCCCGACGCTCGTGACCGCGGTCCGCAGGTTGAGCGCGGTGAGGACGATCGCGACGGCGATGAGCGCGAGGCCGCGCCGACGGGAGGGGGCGGTGCTGGTCACCGGAGGATCGTCCTCCACCGGGGCCGCGCAGCCCCCGCCGGGTCGTTTCCCTGAGCAACGATCCGCCGGACCGGGGAACGACGACGGCGCGCGCCCCCTCGCGGGGACGCGCGCCGTCGTGGTGCGGTGCGGGTGGGATCAGGCCTTGTCACGGGCCCGACCCCGCGCCGGTCCGCTCCTCGCTCGTGCCTCGCTGCGGTGCTCCCGGCGCTGTCGTCAGGCGTTCGGGCCGTGCTCCGTGGCCGCGGAGCCCTCACCGGCCGGGTCGGGGTCGGGCGACGTGCCGACGTCGGGGCCGGATGCCGCGCCCTGCGCGGAGACCGCCACCGGCTGCATGGAACGCAGCAGGATCTGGCTGACGTCGAGGACCTCGACGTGCTCGGCGGCCTCGCCGTTCTGCTTCTTGCTGGTCAGCGCGTCGCTGAGCATCGTGATGCAGAACGGGCACGCGGTGGAGATGACGTCGGGATCGAGCTCGAGGGCCTCCTCGGTGCGCTCCATGTTGATCCGCTTGCCGATCTTCTCCTCCATCCACATGCGGGCACCGCCGGCGCCGCAGCAGAAGCCGCGGTCCTTGCAGCGGTGCATCTCCTGCGTGGACAGGCCCTGGACGGAGTCGAGGATCTCCCGCGGGGGCGTGTAGACCTTGTTGTGCCGGCCCAGGAAGCAGGGGTCGTGGTAGGTGACCTTGCGGTCGACCGGGGTGACCGGGACGAGCCGGCCCTCCTCCACCAGCTGGCCGAGCAGCTGCGTGTGGTGGACGACCTCGTACTCGCCACCGACCTGCGGGTACTCCTTGCCCAGCGAGTTGAAGCAGTGCGGGCAGGTGGCCACGATCTTGCGGGTGCCGGGCACGCGGCCCTCGAAGACTCCGTTGAGGGTCTCGACGTTCTCCATGGCCAGCTGCTGGAAGACGAACTCGTTGCCCATGCGGCGGGCCGGGTCGCCCGAGCAGGTCTCCCCGCTGCCGAGGACGGCGAACTCGACGCCCGCGGTGTGCAGCAGCTCGGCGACGGCCTTGGTGACCTTCTTGGCGCGGTCGTCGATGGCGCCGGCGCAGCCGACCCAGAACAGGTACTCGACCTCGGCCGGCAGCGGGCCGTCGGCCATGCGGACGTCGAAGTCCAGCTCCTTGATCCAGTCCTCGCGGACGTTGCCGGCCATGCCCCACGGGTTGCCGCGGTTCTCGAGGTTGCGCAGCATCACGCCGGCCTCGGACGGGAAGTTGGACTCGATCAGCACCTGGTAGCGGCGCATGTCGTTGATGTGGTCGACGTGCTCGATGTCCACCGGGCACTGCTCGACGCAGGCGCCGCAGTTGGTGCAGCTCCACAGGACGTCGGGGTCGATGACCCCGCCCTCCTCGAGGGTGCCGACCAGCGGGCGGTGCGCCTGGGCGTCGTTGGTGCCCTCGATGCGGGCGTAGCCCGAGGCCCAGACCTGCTCGTCGCTGGGCTTGAGGACGTCGTAGTCCGGCGCGGTCTCCGCGGCGGTCTTCTCGCCCAGCAGGTAGGGGGCCTTCGCGTAGAGGTGATCGCGAAGATCCATGATCACCATCTTCGGGCTGAGCGGCTTGCCCGTGTTCCACGCCGGGCACTGGCTCTGGCACCGACCGCACTCGGTGCAGGTGCTGAAGTCCAGCATCCCCTTCCAGGTGAAGTCCTCGATCTTGCCGCGACCGAAGATGTCGTCCTCGCCGGGATCCTCGAAGTCGATCGGCTTGCCGCCCGAGGTCATCGGGAGCATGGGGCCGAGCGCGGGGGCGCCGTCGGCGTTGCGCTTGAAGTAGATGTTGAAGAAGGCGCTGAACCGGTGCCAGGCGACGCCCATGTTCAGGATCCGGCTGATCACGACCAGCCAGGTCAGGCTCACCACGATCTTGATGAACGCGACGACCGTCAGCAGGTCGGGGCTGTCGGGCAGGATCGTGGCCAGGGCGCCGGAGACCGGGTGCGACCAGCCGGGGGCGTCGGTCAGGTCGGAGGAGACCTTGAGCGCGCGGATCAGCAGGATGCAGAGGCCGACGGTGAGGACGATCGCCTCGACGAAGTAGCCGCGGCCCTCGTTGGAACCCGCGAAACGGCTCTTGCGGCCCTGGCGGCGCGGGTGGTCCTTCTGGCGCCGGTAGATCAGGTAGACGATCCCGAGGATCGTGCCGGTCCCGATGATGTCGGCGAACAGGTTCCACAGGCCCCAGTTGCCGATGAGCGGCAGGTGGAACGCGGGGTTCCAGACCTCGCCGAAGGCCTCGACCAGCGTCAGGAAGAGGCCGTAGAAGCCGACGAAGACGAACCAGTGCGCGATGCCGATCGAGGACCACTTGAGCATCCGGGTGTGGCCGAGCGACTCGATCGCCAGCGTCTTCAACCGGGTCTTGACCGGCCCGAAGCGGGTGCCGTCGGGCTGGCCGGTGCGGATGATCCGCACCATCGCGCGCACGGCGCGGTAGGCCATCACCGAGGCCACGATCAGGAACAGGACGCTGATCGTCCCGAGGACGATCTGCAGCGGGCCCGTCATGTTTTCCTCCCCGGACGCCCGAGGGCGTCGGCTGACTCCCGCCGGCCACGTGGGGCGACGAGGCTGTGTGTGGTGCGCGCGGCGCGGGACCGGCTCGGGAGCCGGTCACGCGGGCGCGTACGGGCACCGCTGCCCGCACTGCTTGCGCACGATAGCGGGCGCGCCAGAAGGCTACTCGCCGGTAACCCCGTGGGGGCATCACGATCCGGCCACCCCGCCGCCGGGCCGTGGTCGCCGCCGCCGCGCTGCAGCGCGGCGGTGACGACGACACCGCGGTGGTCAGCCGGTGCGCGCCTGCCCACGGGCCCGTGGCAGGGTGCTGAATCGCCGTCGGAGGGGTGCCGGTCGTGCGAGCGCCCGGCGCAGGTCGGCCTCGGCGTCCGGCCACCGGGGGCCGACATCGGCGTCGGCGATGCGCACGACGCCGATGTCCAGCGCGCGCAGCCGGTCCTCCCGGCGCTTCTCCTCCCAGAGGACCCGCTCGGGTGACCGGCCGCGCCACGGATCGGTGTACTTCACCTGCCTGTCGAACTCGACCGCCACCGCGGCGTCGTCGAACCAGGCGTCGACCACGGCGACGAGACGGCCCTCGGCGCGGATCTCGACCTGGAGCTCGGGCACCGGCAGGCCCGCGCCCGCGATCCGGAGCCGGCCGCGGGTCTCCAGCGGTGACTCGGCGCGCCCGTCGGCGAGGACCACTGCCCGCTCGGCCCGCCGGGCGCCCGGCCACCGCGCCGCGCGGGAGGCCGCCGTCCTGAGCTGCTCCGGCACGACCCGCTCGGCCAGCAGGGCCGCGTCCATGGCGACGACCGCCTCCTCGAGCGGTTCGCTGCGAGCGTGGTCCACCAGGGTCCGCGCCGGTGTCGTCAGCCGGAACGGGCCCCGGACGGCGACCTCGTCGTCGGCGAGGGGGGTCTGCGTCATCCGGTGGTCGCGGCCCGTGCGGGTGTGGGCCGGGTCGACGAGGGAGATCGTCGGCGGACGCGGGACCGGCAGTCCCCACAGCCGGGCGGCGGTGCCGTGGCCGAGGGCGGCGCCCGGGCGGTCGAGCGCGACGAGCACCGCCAGGCAGTCGAGCTGGAACCGCCGACCCTGTTGCTCGGCGCGGGCGAGGTCGTCGGCGGCGACGTAGATCCCGCGGCGCAGCCGCACCCAGCGGCCGGTGGCGCACATCGAGCGGATCTCCGGATGTCCGTAGCCGGCACGCCGGGCATCGGCGGCCGTGAACAGCCCCAGACGACGCTCGGCGGCGGCTCGCAGCAGCGGATGCATGGTGCGCAGTGTCGGTGTGCCGATCCGGGCGCGGACCCGCGCGCGCAGATCTGTGGACAGCGGCGCCCATCGAGCGCCGCTCGGCGGTGACGACCGCCGCACCGCAGCGCGGCGGTCGTGGCGGCGGGGCGGTGGTGAATGGAGCACGCGAGCGAAGTTGAGCCGAGGTGGCGCACCCCGGGAACACGGGCGCGCTGCCTGCCGTTACGGTGGGCAGGAAAGTTGAGCGAGCCCCGCGCAAGGTGGACGAGCGCCGCGGCTCCTCGGCTGACCCACACGGACCAGTACCACCCCAGCACACGGAAGAGAGGCCATCCCCATGGCACGAGCTGTCGGTATCGACCTCGGCACCACCAACTCCGTCGTCACCGTCCTGGAGGGCGGCGAGCCGACGGTCATCGCCAACTCCGAGGGCTCGCGCACAACCCCGTCGGTCGTGGCGTTCGCCAAGAACGGCGAGGTCCTCGTCGGCCAGTCGGCGAAGAACCAGGCGGTCACCAACGTCGACCGCACCATCCGGTCGGTCAAGCGCTACATGGGCACCGACTGGAAGACCGACGAGATCGACGGCAAGAAGTACACGCCGCAGGAGATCTCCGCGCGCATCCTGCAGAAGCTGAAGCGGGACGCCGAGACCTACCTGGGCGAGCCGGTCACCGACGCCGTCATCACCGTCCCGGCCTACTTCGAGGACGCGCAGCGCCAGGCCACCAAGGAGGCCGGTGAGATCGCGGGCCTCAACGTCCTGCGCATCGTCAACGAGCCGACGGCCGCCGCGCTGGCCTACGGCCTGGACAAGGGCGAGACCGAGCAGACGATCCTCGTCTTCGACCTCGGTGGCGGCACGTTCGACGTCTCGCTGCTCGAGATCGGCGACGGCGTCATCGAGGTGAAGGCCACCGCCGGTGACAACCACCTCGGTGGTGACGACTGGGACGAGAAGGTCATGACGCACCTGGTCAAGACCTTCAACGCCTCCAACGGCATCGACCTGTCCAAGGACAAGCTGGCCATGCAGCGGCTCCGCGAGTCCGCCGAGAAGGCCAAGATCGAGCTGTCGCAGGCGCAGTCGACCAACATCAACCTGCCCTACATCACCGCCGGCGCCGAGGGCCCGCTGCACCTCGACGTCACGATCACCCGCGCGGAGTTCCAGCGGCTCACGCAGGACCTGCTCGACCGCGCCCGCGCGCCGTTCAACCAGGCGATCCGCGACGCCGGCATCTCCGTCGGCCAGATCGACCACGTCGTCCTCGTCGGTGGCTCGACCCGCATGCCGGCCGTGTCCGACCTGGTCCGCGAGCTGACCGGCGGCAAGGAGCCCAACAAGGGCGTCAACCCCGACGAGGTCGTGGCCATCGGTGCCGCGCTGCAGGCCGGTGTCCTCCGCGGTGAGGTCAAGGACGTCCTGCTCCTCGACGTCACCCCGCTGTCCCTGGGCATCGAGACCAAGGGCGGGATCATGACCAAGCTCATCGAGCGCAACACCACGATCCCGACCAAGCGCTCCGAGATCTTCACGACGGCCGACGACAACCAGCCGTCCGTGCAGATCCAGGTCTTCCAGGGCGAGCGCGAGATGGCGGCCTACAACAAGAAGCTCGGCATGTTCGAGCTGACCGGTCTGCCCCCGGCGCCGCGCGGCGTCCCGCAGATCGAGGTCGCCTTCGACATCGACGCCAACGGCATCGTGCACGTGTCGGCCAAGGACCTGGGCACGGGCAAGGAGCAGTCGATGACGATCACCGGCGGCTCGGCCCTCCCCAAGGACGACATCGAGCGGATGATGAAGGACGCCGAGGCCCACGCCGAGGAGGACAAGAAGCGCCGCGACGAGGCCGAGACCCGCAACCTGGCGGAGTCGCTGCAGTACCAGACCGAGAAGTTCCTGGCCGAGAACGGCGACAAGATCCCGGCCGAGAAGAAGGACGAGCTCGGCGAGGCGCTGACCGAGCTGCGCAGCGCCCTGGGCGGCTCCGACATCGCCGCGATCAAGGCCGCGCAGGAGAAGGTCGCCCGCGTCTCCCAGGAGGTCGGCGGGGCGCTCTACGCCCAGCAGGCCGAGGGCGCCGACGGTGCCCCGGGTGCCGCGGCCGGCGACGGCGGGCAGCAGGCGCCGGCGGGTGACGACGACGTCGTCGACGCCGAGATCGTCGACGAGGGCCCGGACGAGGGCACCGACCGCCGATGACCGCGGGGGACGAGCAGCCGCGGGTCGTGATCCGTGACAAGCGGCGGATCGACCCCACCACTGGCGCAGTACGGACGCCGGCCGGCGAGCAGCCGGCCGGCGCCCGGCCCGGTACCGACCTCCCAGGGGAGCAGATGAGCGAGCACGAGACACCGGTCGCCGAGCAGCCGCAGGTCGCGGACGGCGACGGTGCCGACCTGAGCCAGCAGCTGGCCGAGCGCACCGAGGACCTGCAGCGCGTCACCGCCGAGTACGCCAACTACCGGCGGCGGGTCGACCGCGACCGGTCACTGGTCGTCGACCAGGCGGCCGAGCGGTTCGCCGCGCAGCTGTTCCCGATCGTCGACGACATCGAGCGGGCCCGGGACCACGGGGACCTCACCGGCGCGTTCAAGGTCGTGGCCGACCGCGTGCTCGGCCTGCTGGACGGCCTCGGTGTCGAGGCGTTCGGGACGACCGGCGACGAGTTCGACCCGGCGCTGCACGAGGCCGTCATGCACGACACGTCGGCCGAGGTGCAGGTGCCGACCGCCACCACGGTGCTGCGGCAGGGTTTCCGCCGCGGCGACCGCGTGCTGCGGACGGCGATGGTCGCGGTGACCGAGCCGGAGAACCCGGCGCCGCCGGCGGCCGATCCCGTGGCCGCACCGGCGTCCGGCGACGAGGCCGGCGCCCCGACCACCGACTGAGCGCGAGAGGGGGCGTCCGATGAGCACCCGTGACTTCATCGAGAAGGACTACTACGGCGCGCTCGGCGTCCCTCAGGACGCCGACGCGACCGCGATCAAGAAGGCCTACCGGCAGCTGGCCCGGGACCTGCACCCGGACAAGAACCCGAACAACGCCGAGGCGGAGGCCCGCTTCAAGGAGGTCTCCGAGGCCTACGACGTGCTCTCGGACCCGAAGCGACGGGGCGAGTACGACGAGGCCCGGCGGCTGTTCGGTGCCGGTGGCGCCGGCGCCCGTGCCGGGTTCCCCGGTGGAGGTGGCTTCCCCGGTGGCGGCCAGACCTTCGACTTCGGCGACCTGTTCGGCGCGGCCGGTGGGCCCCGCGGGGCCGGGGGCGCCGCGGGCGCCGGTGGGCTGGGCGACATCCTCGGCGGGCTGTTCGGGGGCGCGGCCGGTGGTGCGCGAGCCCGGAGCCAGGCGGCGTCCGGCCCGGCCCGGGGTCAGGACGTCGAGACCGAGGCGACGCTCTCCTTCGAGGAGGCCGTCCTCGGGGTGACGGTCCCGCTGCGCATGCAGAGCCCGGGCAGCTGCCAGACCTGCGCGGGCAGCGGTGCCAAGCCCGGGACCAGCCCGCACACCTGCCCGGTGTGCCAGGGCGCCGGCGTGACCAGCCGCAGCCAGGGCGCGTTCGCCTTCTCCGAGCCCTGCCGCAACTGCCGTGGCAGCGGCCAGGTGGTCGACGACCCGTGCCCGACGTGCTCGGGCAGCGGGATCACCAGCCAGACCCGGACGATCACGGTCCGCATCCCGGCCGGTGTCAAGGACGGTCAGCGGATCCGGCTCCCCGGCAAGGGCGCCCCGGGCCGGCGCGGAGGCCCGGCGGGCGACCTGTTCGTCGTCGTCCACGTCGCCGAGCACCCGCTGTTCGGGCGCAAGGGCGAGGACCTGACGCTGCACGTGCCGATCACCTTCGCCGAGGCCGCGCTCGGCACCACGCTGACCGTGCCCACGCTGGACGGCTCCGTCTCGCTCAAGGTGCCGGCCGGCACCGCCAGCGGCCGGACGCTCCGGGTGCGCGGCCGCGGGGTGCCCGGCAAGGGCCGGGCCGGTGACCTGCTGGTCACGGTGGAGATCGCCGTCCCGGTCCGGCTGACGCCCGCCCAGCGCAAGGTCGTAGAGGCGCTGGCCGAGGAGATGGACGAGGACCCGCGTCCGCAGATCACGGCGGCGGTGCGCCCGGGGGGCGAGGGATGACCATCCCACCGGGCGACCCCGCCGCGGAGGCGGGGCGGGCCGTCGCCGAGGACGCGCCGGTCTTCGTGATCTCCGTGGCCGCCGAGCTGGCCGGCATGCACGCGCAGACGCTGCGCCAGTACGACCGGCTCGGCCTGGTCAGCCCCGGCCGCACGGCCGGCGGCGGGCGGCGGTACAGCCCGCGGGACGTCGCGCTGCTGCGGGAGGTGCAGCGCCTCTCCCAGGAGGACGGCGTCAACCTTGCCGGGATCAAGCGGATCATCGAGCTGGAGTCGCAGGTCGAGGCACTGCAGTCGCGGGTGCACGAGTTGCTCGAGGAGCTCCAGCACTCCGAGAGCCGCCGGATAGCGGCCGAGGCGGCCGTGCCGGCCGCCTACCGCGCGGAGCTGGTGCCGCTGCGGCGGCCGAGTTCGGCCCTGGTGATCTGGCGTCCGGGCGCCGGGCGGTGAATGCTCCCCCGGTGGACGCGCACGAGGCCTATGTCGCCCTGGAACGGGAGATCGGACTGCTCCTGCGCCGCTCCCGCGCCATCTCCACCCGGCTGGCCCGGGAGCTTCACCCCGACCTCGACGGGGCGGCCTACGGGCTGCTGGCCCTGCTCCAGGACGCCGGCCCGCTGCGGGCGAGCGACCTGGTGGTCCGGCTCGGGCTGGACAAGAGCACGGTCAGCAGGCAGGTCTCGAGCCTGGTGGAGCTCGGCCTGGTCGACCGTGCCGCCGACCCCGAGGACGGCCGCGCCCAGGTGCTGACGCCGTCGCGGGAGGGGGCGGCCCGGCTGAACCGGATCCGGGAGGCCCGGCGGGCGCGCTGGGAGTCCGACCTCTCCGGGTGGCCGACGGACGACGTCGCCACCCTGGCCGGCCTCCTGGGCCGGCTCAACCGGCTGGGCGAGGCCCGCGAGACCGACGCCAGGGAGATGCCGGACGCCGCGGGGGAGTGACCGCGCCCACACGGGCTGACTGTTGCAGACCGCAACCATACGGACGTATGGTTGCGGTCTGCAATTAGTTGATCAGCCGTAGGACGCCGTCATGCCACTCGCTCCGCACACCCGCGACCGCCTCATGGGCAGCGTCGCCCAGCTCATCCGGGCCGGTCGCCACCTGAGCACGCGCGCCGCCGCCCAGCTCCACGGGGACCTCCCGTCGTTCGGCTGGGCGCTGCTCCTGCCCCTCGAGCAGGAGGGGGTGCTGCGCTGCAGCGCCCTGGCCGCGCGGGCCGGCATCGACGTCTCGGTGGCCAGCCGACAGCTGGCCGCGCTGGAGCGGTCGGGCTACCTGCGGCGGCACCCCGACCCGCGGGACGGCCGGGCCGCGCTCTTCGAGCTCACCGGACACGGGGCCGACGCGCTGGCCACCTCCCGGGCACTGCGCTCCGGGTGGGCGCTGACCGCGCTCGCCGACTGGGACGAGCCGGACGCCGGCCGGCTGGCCGACCTCCTCGAGCGCCTCGTCGCCGACATCGACGCCGCCGGCTCCGCGCAGCGCGGCGCCCAGCCGGTGGCCGCCGGATGACCGCCCGGCCCGCCTCCTCCACACCTACCGAACGACCCACCAGCAGGAGTTCCGTGAGCACCGTCCAGAGCACCGTCCCCGAGGCGCCCGTCGAGCAGCAGGGGAGGATGACGCACAACCAGGTGCTGAAGGCGCTCTCCGGGATGCTGCTGGCGATGTTCGTCGCGTTCCTGTCCGGAACGGTCGTCTCCAACGCCCTCCCCACGATCATCACCGATCTGCGGGGCAGTCAGAGCCAGTACACCTGGATCGTCACCGCGACGCTGCTGACGTCCACGGCCACCACCCCGATCTGGGGCAAGCTGGCCGACCTGTTCAGCAAGAAGCTGCTGATCCAGCTGTCGATCGTGGTCTTCATCCTCGGCTCGATGGCGGCCGGGCTCTCCCAGTCCGTCGAGGCGCTCATCGCCTGGCGGGCGGTGCAGGGGCTCGGTCTCGGCGGCCTGCAGGCGCTGGTGCAGATCGCCATCGCGGCGATGATCAGCCCGCGCGAGCGCGGCCGGTACGCCGGTCTGATGGGCGCGGTCATGGCGGTCGCGACCGTCGGCGGACCGCTGCTGGGCGGCGTGCTGGTGGACACCAGCTGGCTGGGCTGGCGCTGGTGCTTCTACGTGGGGGTGCCCTTCGCGGTCGTCGCGCTGGTGCTGCTGCAGCGGACGCTGCACCTGCCGGTGACCAGGCGAGACGTGCGCATCGACTACCTCGGCGCCACCCTGCTGACCGCCGCCGTCACCGCCCTGCTGATCTGGGTCACGCTCGCCGGCAGCAGCTTCGCCTGGGCGTCGACGGAGACGGCCCTGTTCCTCGGCGGCGCAGCGCTGGCGACGGTGGCCTTCCTGGTCACCGAGACCCGCGCGGCGGAGCCGATCGTGCCGCTGCGGCTGTTCCGCGACCGCACCACCACGCTGGCCATCATCGCCAGCGTCGCGGTGGGCATCGCGATGTTCGGCTCCAGTGTCTTCCTCGGCCAGTACCTGCAGATCTCCCGCGGCTACTCGCCCACCGAGGCCGGTCTGCTCACCATCCCCATGGTCGGCGGCCTGCTGATCTCCTCCACCGTGTCCGGGCTGCTCATCACCCGCTACGGGCGGTGGAAGATCTTCCTCGTGGCCGGCTCGATCGCGGTCCTGGCCGCCTTCGCGCTGCTCGCGTCCATCGACCACGCCACCGACATGGTCCTGCTGTGCAGCTTCCTGTTCCTGCTCGGTGTCGGCATCGGCATGACGATGCAGAACCTCGTGCTCGCCGTGCAGAACACCGTGGCCGGCAGCGACCTGGGTGCGGCCAGCTCCGCGGTCGCCTTCTTCCGGAGCCTCGGCGGCACGATCGGCGTCTCGGTGCTCGGCGCGGTGCTGAGCAGCCACGTCGGGAACCTGATCCGTGACGGGCTGGTGGCGATCCCCGGGGCCGCCGAGGCCGCGGCCGCCGGTGGTGGCGACGTGGGCCTGGCCGACCTGTCCGGCGCCCCGGCGCCGATCCAGGAGCTGATCCGCGTCTCCTACGGCGACGCCACCGGTCGGATCTTCCTGATCTCGGCGATCGTGTCGGTGGTCGCCGTCCTGGCGATCCTGCTGATCCGCGAGATCGCGCTCGGCACCGCCACCGGTGACGAGCGGGCCGCCGCCGAGCGGGCTCCGGGCAGCCGGGTCGACGCCGCCCTCGCGGCCGAGTCCGCCGGGCAGCCGGTCGACGACGACGCGGCGCGTGGCGGCGGCGCGGTCCGGGCCGACGAGGCGGAGCGGATCGCCGAGGCGGAGCGGGCCGGGGCCCGCTGACCCCACCCCCCGACGACGACGGCCCGTCTCCCTCGGGGGAGACGGGCCGTCGTCGTCGGGTGGGGTCCGCTCACTGCTCCAGGGAGGCGTCCAGGGTGATCTCGGTGCCGGTGAGCGCCTTGCTGACCGGGCAGCCGGCCTTCGCCTTCTGGGCCGCCTCCTGGAAGCCGTCGGCGTCCAGGCCCTCGACCTCACCGCGGACGGTGAGCGCGATCCCGGTGATGTGCGGGGCGCCGTCCTTCTGGCCGAGCGTGACGTCGGCGGAGACCTCCAGCGACTGCGGCGTGCCGCCGGCCTTGCCGATCTCGCTGGACAGGGCCATCGCGAAGCAGGCCGAGTGGGCGGCGGCGATCAGTTCCTCCGGGCTCGTCGTCCCCCCGGCCTCGTCGGCGGCGCGCTTGGGGAAGGACACCTCGTACGTGCCGACCTTGGAGCTGGACAGCTCGACCTGACCGGAGCCCTCCTGGAGGGTGCCGTTCCAAGCCGTGCGAGCGCTGCGAGTGGGCATGTTGCCTCTTCCGGGCCGTGGCCGCCCCCTTGCTCGGGCGGCGCCTGTGACCAGCTCCTACCCGGAAGGGTTGCGGGCTACCGTCCGGTTCGCCGGACGGGCCGGGTCAGGCCTGCGCGGCGCCGTTCACGCGCTCGGTGAGCAGCCGCAGCCGGCTCTTGAGGTCGTCGAACTCGCTCGTGTCGAACCCGATGGCGCCGATCATCTCCTCGGAGATGGCGATCGCCTTGTCCTGCAGGGCGCGACCGGCGTCGGTCAGCCCGATGGACACCGACCGCTCGTCCTCGACCCGGCGCTTGCGGCTGACCAGCCCCGCGGCGGTCAGCCGCTTGAGCAGCGGCGAGAGGGTGCCGCTGTCGAGGGCCAGCCGGTTGCCCAGCTGCCCCACGGTCTGGTTGTCGGTCTCCCAGAGCAGCAGCATGACCAGGTGCTGCGGGTAGGTGAGCCCGATGGCGTCGAGCATGGGGCGATAGCGCGCCGTCACGGCGCGGGAGGCGGCGTACAGGGCGAAGCAGAGCTGGTCGTCGAGCGCCACGCTCGGAGCCGGCAGAGCGGTCATTCCCGCAGTCTACGGCGCAATTGCTGTGACACCGCGACACTTCACTGGTTTCTCGTCCCAACGAGTTGGCCGCGGCGTCATCCGTGGGCCACCTTGACGCGGCAGAGTTGAGCGGAACAGACTCAACCCGACCGTCGTTGCACGGGTCGAAGCGCCGGCCACGGATGGACGGTGCACCGGAACAGAGGAAGGACGTGCGTCCGAGCATGGAGAGCAAGCTCACGACTCGTTCGCAGGAGGCCATCGCCGGCGCCCAGCGCCTCGCCGTCGGCCGGGGTCAGGCGGCGCTGGAGCCGCTGCACCTGCTCGTCGCCCTGCTGGAGCAGACCGACGGGATCGCCGGCCCGCTGCTCACCGCCGTCGGGGCCGACCCCGTGGACGTGCGGAGCAAGGCCGACGCCGCGCTGCGCCGCATGCCCAGCGTCAGTGGTGCGACGGTCTCGGCGCCCTCCCCGTCGCGCGAGTTCCTCCGCGTGATCAACGCCGCGGGCGAGCAGGCCGGCGCACTCGGGGACGAGTACGTCTCCACCGAGCACCTGCTCGTCGGCCTGGCCGGCTCCGACGGCGAGGCGGGCGCCGTCCTCACCGGCTCCGGCGCCACGGCCGACGCCCTCCTGGCGGCCTTCCGCACCGTCCGCGGCAACCGCAAGGTGACCACCGCCGACCCGGAGAGCACCTTCCAGGCGCTGGAGAAGTACGCCGTCGACCTCACCGAGCGCGCCCGCGAGGGGAAGATCGACCCGGTCATCGGCCGGGACACCGAGATCCGGCGGGTCGTGCAGGTGCTGTCGCGGCGCACCAAGAACAACCCGGTCCTGATCGGCGAGCCCGGCGTCGGCAAGACGGCGATCGTCGAGGGTCTGGCCCAGCGGATCGTCGCCGGTGACGTTCCGGAGAGCCTGAAGGGCAAGCGGCTGATGGCGCTGGACCTGGGCGCGATGGTCGCCGGGGCCAAGTACCGCGGTGAGTTCGAGGAGCGGCTCAAGGCCGTGCTGCAGGAGATCACCGAGGCCGAGGGCCAGGTCGTCACCTTCATCGACGAGCTGCACACGATCGTCGGCGCCGGGGCCACCGGCGACTCGGCCATGGACGCCGGCAACATGATCAAGCCGATGCTGGCCCGCGGTGAGCTGCGCATGGTCGGCGCGACGACGCTGGACGAGTACCGCCAGCACATCGAGAAGGACGCCGCCCTGGAGCGGCGCTTCCAGCAGGTCTTCGTCGGCGAGCCGTCCGTCGAGGACACGATCGGCATCCTGCGCGGGCTCAAGGAGCGCTACGAGGTCCATCACGGTGTCCGGATCACCGACACCGCGATCGTGGCCGCCGCGACGCTGTCGGACCGGTACGTCACCTCCCGGTTCCTGCCGGACAAGGCGATCGACCTCGTCGACGAGGCCGCGAGCCGGCTGCGCATGGAGATCGACAGCCGCCCGGTCGAGGTCGACGAGGTGGAGCGCGCGGTCCGGCGCATGGAGATCGAGGAGATGGCGCTGTCCAAGGAGGACGACCCGTCGTCCCTGGACCGCCTGGCCACCCTGCGCGAGGAGCTGGCCGACCGCCGGCAGGAGCTCGCCGAGCTGACCGCCCGCTGGCAGCAGGACAAGGGCGCCATCGAGCGGATCCAGCGGATCAAGGAGGAGCTGGAGTCGGTCCGGCTGGAGGCCGAGCGGGCCGAGCGCGACGGCGACCTCGCCCGGGCCGCCGAGCTGCGCTACGGCCGGCTGCCCGAGCTCGAGCGGTCCCTGACCTCCGCCGAGGACTCGGTCGCCTCCGGTGACTCGATGCTCAAGGAGGAGGTCGGTCCCGACGACATCGCCGAGGTCGTCCAGGCCTGGACCGGCATCCCGGCCGGCCGGCTGCTCGAGGGGGAGACCCAGAAGCTGCTGCGCATGGAGGACGGGCTCGCCGGGCGGGTCGTCGGTCAGCCCGACGCCGTCCGGGCCGTGTCGGACGCCGTCCGGCGGGCGCGTTCCGGCGTCGCCGACCCGGACCGCCCGACCGGCTCCTTCCTGTTCCTGGGTCCGACCGGCGTCGGCAAGACCGAGCTGGCCAAGGCGCTCGCGGAGTTCCTGTTCGACGACGAGCGGGCGATGGTCCGCATCGACATGAGCGAGTACTCCGAGAAGCACTCGGTGGCCCGCCTCGTCGGCGCCCCGCCCGGCTACGTCGGCTACGAGGCCGGCGGCCAGCTCACCGAGGCGGTGCGACGGCGGCCCTACACCGTCGTCCTGCTCGACGAGGTGGAGAAGGCCCACCCCGACGTCTTCGACGTGCTGCTCCAGGTGCTCGACGACGGCCGGCTCACCGACGGGCAGGGCCGGACCGTGGACTTCCGCAACACCATCCTGATCCTGACCTCGAACCTCGGTTCGCAGATCATCGCCGACCAGTCGGTGCCCGAGCAGCGGCGCCGGGAGGCCGTCCTGGAAGTGGTCCGGTCGCACTTCAAGCCGGAGTTCCTCAACCGGCTGGACGACGTCGTGGTGTTCCGGGCCCTGGGGACCGACGAGCTGGCCGGGATCGTGGACATCCAGGTCGCGGTCCTCGCCCGTCGCCTGGCCGCCCGGCGGCTGACCCTGTCGGTGACCGACGCCGCGCGGGAGTGGCTGGCCCTCAACGGGTTCGACCCGGTGTACGGCGCCCGGCCGCTGCGGCGCCTGGTGCAGTCGGCGATCGGTGACCAGCTGGCCCGGGCGCTGCTGGCCGGGGACATCCGCGACGGCGACGAGGTCGTCGTCGACTGGCCGGCCGGGGACGCGGAGGGCCTGACCGTCACCCGGGGCTGATCCGCACGCGCCCTGCCGGATTCCCAGGGGTCCGGCAGGGCGTGGTCCCCGATGGGGTGGCGCTGCGCGCCCTGCTGGAACACGTCGGCCGGGTCCGCCATGATCGCGGCGAGGACCGACGAGCGGAGGCGTGATGACGGCGGGTCAGGACGACCAGCACGGCCAGCAGCAGGGACCGCACGGCGGGCAGCCCGACGGGCCGGCCTGGCCCTCGGCGCCGCAGGGCCAGCAGCCCGGCGGGCAGCAGCAGGGGCAGTCGCCGTACGGGCAGCCCGGCCCGCCGCCGCAGGGGCAGCCGCCCTACGGCTGGGCGCCCCCCGGCCAGCAGCCACCCCAGGCGCAGAACCCCTACGGCCAGAACCCCTACGGGCAGCCGCACGGCCAGAACCCCTACGCCTTCCCCAGCGCGCCGTCGGCCGGACCCGGCTGGGGGCCCGAGCCCCCGACGCCGATGGAGCGCCCGGTGACGGTGCGCGCGGGTGTCGGCGCATTCCTCGCCTCGCTGGTGCTCAGCGCCGTGGGCGGCATCGTCACGTTCCTCAACTGGGACGAGATGCTCGAGTGGACGCTCGCCGAGACGCCGGCCGACGCCGGGGTGAGCCAGGCGGAGGTGGAGCAGTTCGCCGAGCTGGGCCTCCAGTTCGGGGTCGCCTTCGGCGTGCTCCTCCTGCTGCTCCAGGCGCTGTTCGTCTGGTTCGCCTGGCGGGGCCGGAACTGGGCGCGGATCGTGCTCTGGGTGCTGGGCGGGCTGGTGCTGCTGTCCGCGCCGTTCAACGCCGTCTCCAGCGGTCCGGTGCCGTTCGTGACGGCGCTGACCTGGTTCCAGATCCTGCTGACGCTGGTCGGCGTGGTGCTGCTGGCCCTCAAGCCCTCGAACGACTGGTACCGCTTCCGCAAGTGGCAGTACGCCACCGGGCAGGGCTGAGCGGCAGGGTCAGCGGGCCGCCAGCCACTCCCGGGTCGTCCGGGCCAGCAGGCTGGTGGCCGTCGCGACGGCGAGCACGAACAGCAGCAGGGACACGACTGTGACCCCGCCGGCGGTGAGCATCGTGGTGGCGACCAGCCCGGCCAGGACCACCGCGGCGACCAGCCCGGTCCAGCGCCCCCAGGAGCGCCGCCGGGACACCCCGAAGGCCGCGATCCCGTAGACCAGGCCCATCACCAACGGCGCGGCCGTGTTGATGACCAGGAACTGCTCGGCCTCCGCGGGGGTGAGCCCGGAGTCGGTCAGCGCCTGGACCAGCCCGTCCCGGCCGAGCCAGGTGACCGTCACGTAGAGCAGCAGCAGGACGGCGAGCGTCGACAGCAGGGCGATGGCGACCCGGACCGACGGCGGTGACTGGGGGAGTGCTCCGGAGTCGGCGGGACGAGGGGTGGAGGAAGCCGGCACCCGCCCAGACTGGCAGATCGGTGCAGCTGCGGGCCCTGGTGCCGCCGGAGGGCACCGCAAGAAATTCCGGCCGGGGTGAATCCGGATCGCGCTCAGGCGGCGAATGCCAGTCGTGACCATGACCGAGCAGGCCGCGCGGCCGACCCCCTCCGAAGGGGGCGACGGCACCGCGCACCGCGGGGCCCGCAGGCTGCTCGCCGCGCTGGCCGGCCTGCTCGCCGCCGCCGTCGCGCTGGGCATCGCCGAGCTGGTCGCGGCGCTCGTCGGGCCCGCCTCATCCCCGGTGGTCGCCGTCGGCGACGCCGCGATCACCCTGACCCCCGAGCCGGTCAAGGCCTTCGCGATCCGGACCTTCGGCGAGAACGACAAGATCGTCCTGATCATCGGCACGCTCCTCGTGATCGCGGTGTACGCGCTGGTCATCGGGCTGGTCGGCCTCCGCAGCCGGCGCCTCGGCGTCGCCGGCATCGCGCTCTTCGGCGTCGTCGGCATCGTCGCGGCCGTCACCCGGCCGGCCGGTGGCCTCCTGGACGGGCTGCCCTCCCTGGTCGGCGCGGCCGCCGGGGCGGTCGCCCTGCTGGCGCTGCTCGCGCCGCTGCAGCGCCCCACCCCGGCCGCTCCCGGTGCCGGGACCGCTCCTGCTCCCGGGGACCCGCAGGGGTCCGGCTCGGCGGACGGGCGGGACGGCCTCGCAGGCCGGCTGCGCGACCTCCTGGGCGCCGGTGACCGCAAGGGCGCCGGGATGGACCGGCGTCGCTTCTTCCTCACCAGCGGGGTGGCCGTCGGCGTCGCCGCGGTCGCCGGTGGCGGCGGTCGCCTGCTGCAGCAGCGCTTCGACGTCGCGGGGGAGCGCAGCGACCTGGTGCTGCCGCGGCCGGCGTCCCCGGCGCCCGCCCTGCCCGCCGGTGCCGACCTCGCCCGGGACGTCGAGGGACTGACCCCGCTGTTCACGGACAACCGGGAGTTCTACCGCGTGGACACCGCGATCACCGTGCCGCAGATCAGCCCGTCGGGGTACCGGCTGACGCTGACCGGCATGTTCGACTCGCCGAAGTCCTACACGCTCGACGACCTGCTCGGCCGGGACGACCTCATCGAGCGCGACATCACCCTCACCTGCGTCTCCAACGAGGTCGGTGGCCGGCTCGCGGGCACGGCCCGCTGGCTCGGCGTGCCCCTGGGCGCCTTCCTCCGCGAGAACGGCGTCCGGGACAGCAGCGACCAGCTGGTCTGCACCTCCTCCGACGGCATGACCATCGGCACCCCCACCCGGTCCGCCCTGGACGTCGACGACGCGATGCTGGCCTTCGGGATGAACGGCGAGCCGCTCCCGGTGGAGCACGGCTTCCCGGTCCGCATGCTGATCCCCGGTCTCTACGGCTACGTCTCGGCCTGCAAGTGGCTCACCCGCATCGAGGCGACGACGTTCGACGCCTTCGACCCGTACTGGGTGGAGCGCGACTGGGCGGCGCAGGCGCCGATCAAGGTCTTCTCCCGCATCGACACCCCCGCGCCGCTGCGGGCCTTCCCGCCCGGCCGGCGCCCCATCGCCGGCGTCGCCTGGGCGCAGACGCGCGGCATCGCCCGCGTCGAGGTCCGGGTCGACGACGCGGACTGGGTCGAGGCGGAGCTCTCCCCCCAGGTCGACGCCGACCTGTGGCGCCAATGGGTGCTGCCCTACGACTTCACCCCCGGCCAGCACTCGCTCACCGTCCGCGCCACCAGCGCCGACGGGGAGACCCAGACCGAGGAGCGGGCCAGCCCGAAACCCGACGGTGCCAGTGGCTGGCACTCCATCCAGGTGATCAGCCGCTGATCCCTGCCCGGCCCCAGGGCCGGACCCACAGACCCGTCCCGGCCCGCCGGCGACGACCACCCGGCCGCTCCCGTGGCCGGCGCCCCACCCCGACCGCGACACCGCCGTCGCACGGACAGCAGAGGAGCACCACCCCATGAAGCGCACCCTGACCCGCGGCATGCTGATCACCGCCGTCTCCACCCTGGCCATCACGCTCAGCGCCTGTGGTTCCGACGACACCTCCGACAGCGGCGCCGCCTCCTCCAGCAGCAGCGGCGGCAGCTCCATGGCCGAGGAGACCACCGCGGCTCCCATGGCGGACGGCCCCTTCGGCCCGGCCTGCGCCGACGTGCCCACCGAGGGTGAAGGCAGCGTCGACGGCATGGCCGACGACCCGGTCGCCACCGCCGCCAGCAACAACCCGCTGCTGTCCACGCTGGTGACGGCCGTCCAGGCCGCCAACCTCGGCGACACGCTGAACAGCGCCGAGGACATCACCGTGCTGGCCCCGGCCAACCCGGCGTTCGAGGCGGTCCCGGCCGACGCGCTCCAGGGTCTGCTGGCCGACACCCCGGCGCTGACCACCGTGCTCACCCACCACGTCATCCAGGGCCGTCTGGCGCCCGACGAGCTGGCCGGCACGCACACCACGCTGAACGGCGACGAGGTGACGATCGAGGGCTCCGGTGAGGAGTTCTCCGTCGCCATGGACGGCACCGTCGTCGGCATGGAGGCCTCGGTGATCTGCGGCAACGTCCAGACCGCCAACGCCACCGTCTACATCATCGACCAGGTCCTCAAGCCTGTCGGTATGTGAGGAAGGACCCCCTTCCTCCCCACCCCTCGCACGCTCGGGGTGGGGCCCTGGAAGGGGGCCGACGCAGGGCCCCCGCCGGACTTACGTCCGACGGGGGCCCTGCGTCGTGTCCGGGATCGTGTCTAGGGTCTCCAACCATGACGGCTCCCACCGCCCTGCCCGACCGCGACCGGCTGCTCCAGCTCATCCTCGACCTGGCCGTGGTGCACGGGAAGGTGACGCTCTCCTCGGGGCGGGAGGCGGACTGGTACATCGATCTGCGCCGGCTGACCCTCCACCACGAGGGCGCTCCGCTGGTCGGCCGCGTGATGCGGCAGCTCACCGGCGACCTCCGCTACGACGTCGTCGGCGGCCTCACCCTGGGGGCCGACCCGGTGGCCGCCGCGATGCTGCACGCAGCCGCCGCCGGTGAGGGGTTCCTGGACGCCTGCGTGGTGCGCAAGGCCGGCAAGGCGCACGGGCTGCAGCGCCGGATCGAGGGCCCCGACGTGGACGGCCGCGCCGTCCTGGTGGTCGAGGACGTCTCCACCACCGGCGGCAGCCCGCTCACCGCGGCGCAGGCCCTGCAGGAGGCCGGTGCCGAGGTCATCGGCGTGGCGGTGATCGTCGACCGCGGCGGCCGGGCGGCGGTCGAGGAGGCCGGCTTCGAGTACCGCGCCGCCTTCACCCTCGCCGACCTCGGCCTCGACTGAGGAAGGACCCCGTCGCCCCCCGGCACTCGCTCCGCTCGCACCGGGTCCCTGCGACGGAGCCGGTTCCAGCGGGCGGGGGCCGGCCGTACGGTGTGACGATGACCACGACGACGGCGACGTGGGTGGCCGAGCTGATCGACGCGGTGGGTGCCGACGGCGTGCTCACCGACGTCGACGTCACCGCGTCCTACGCCCGTGACCAGGCGATGCTCGCGCCCGCCGGCACCCCGGCCGCGGTGGTGTTCCCGCGCAGCACCGCGGACGTCGTCGCGGTGCTGCGGGTGGCGAGCCGGCACGGCGTCCCCGTGGTCCCCCGCGGAGCGGGCTCCGGGCTGGCCGGCGCCAGCAACGCCGTCGACGGCGGGATCACGCTGGTCATGACCCGCATGGACGCCGTGCTGGAGGTCTCGCCCGCCGACCGGCTGGCCGTCGTCCAGCCGGGCGTGGTGAACAAGCAGCTCCGCGACGCCGTCGCCGGTGCTGGGTTGTTCTACCCCCCGGACCCCTCCAGCTACGACTGGTGCACGATCGGCGGCAACCTCTCCACGAACTCCGGCGGCCTGTGCTGCGTGAAGTACGGGGTGACCACCGACTACGTGCTGGGCCTGGAGGTCGTGCTCGCCGACGGCCGCGTGCTGCGGACCGGTCACCGCACGGTGAAGGGCGTGGCGGGCTACGACCTGGCCCGGCTGTTCGTGGGCTCAGAGGGCACCCTGGGCGTGATCACCGAGGCGACGCTCGCCCTGCGGCCGGCGCCGCAGCGGCCGGTCACCCTGGCGGCCACGTTCGCCACGACGGCGCAGACCGGCCAGGTGGTGGAGCGGGTGGTGACCACCGGCCTGGTGCCCAGCCTCCTGGAGGTCATGGACAACACCTGCATCCGGGCGGTCGACGACCTGCTGCACGCCGACCTGGACCGGGACGCGCACGCGCTGCTGGTGGCCCAGTCCGACACCGGGGGCGACGCCGCCGCGCGGGAGATCGCAGCGCTCACCGAGCTGTGCCGGGAGGCCGGCGCGCTGCTCGTGCACTCCACCGACGACGCGGGCGAGGGCGATCTGCTGCTCGCCGCCCGGCGGATGGCGCTGCCGGCGCTGGAGCGCCTGGGCAGCACCCTGATCGACGACGTCGCGGTGCCGCGCTCCCGCATCGCGGAGTTCCTGGACGGCTGCGACCGCATCGCCGCCGACCGCGGGCTCGTGATCGGCGTGGTGGGCCATGCCGGCGACGGCAACATGCACCCCACGGTCGTGTTCGACCCGACCGACGACGACCAGCGCACGCGGGCGTTCGGCGCGTTCGACGACATCCTCGAGCTGGGGCTGGCGCTGGGCGGCACGATCACCGGCGAGCACGGCGTGGGGGTGCTCAAGGTGGACTGGCTGGAGCGCGAGATCGGACCGGTCGCCCTCGACGTGCACCGCTCGATCAAGGCCGCGCTCGACCCCGCCGGGCTGCTCAACCCGGGCACGGTGTTCCGCGCCGGACCGCGGGCTGCCACGCTGGCGCCATGAGCAGGGAACGGTTCCTCGTCATCGGCGGGGACGCCGCAGGGCTGTCCGCGGCCGCCCAGGCCCGGCGGCTCAAGGCCGCCGACGACCTGGAGATCGTCGTGCTGGAGCAGGGCGACGTCGTGTCCTACTCCGCGTGCGGCATCCCGTACTGGGTCGGCGGCCAGGTCGCGGACCGCGACGCGCTCATCGCCCGGACGCCGGCGGAGTTCGCCGCCCGGGACATCACCGTGCACACCCGCACCCGCGCGGTCGAGATCGACGCCGACGCCGGGAAGGTCGTCACCGACTCCGGCGAGCGGATCGGCTACGACCGCCTGCTCGTGGCCACCGGGGGCCGTCCGAGCCGCCCGCCGATCCCCGGACTGGACGCCCCGGGGGTGTTCGGCGTCCACCGGCTCGACGACGGCGCGGCCATCCGGGCCGCCCTGGACGCCGGTCCCCGCCGCGCCCTGGTCCTCGGGGGCGGGTACATCGGGCTGGAGATGGCCGAGGCGCTGCAGCGGCGGGGGCTCGAGGTCACCGTCGTCCTCGCCGACCCGCTGCCGATGCAGCTGCTCGACAGCGACATGGCCGAGCGGGTCTGTGCCGGCATGGGCGCCATGGGCATGGAGATGCACCCCGACCAGGCGGTCCGGGAGATCCTGGTGGACGAGTCGGGCCGGGCGCGCGGCGTGCGCACCGACGCCGGCAGCTACGACGCCGACCTGATCGTCCTCGGGCTGGGCATGGGTCCGGAGGTGGCGCTCGCCGAGCAGGCCGGCATCGGGCTGGGCACCACCGGCGCCATCGCCGTCGACCGCACCCAGCGCACCCGGTCGCACCCGGAGATCTACGCCGCCGGCGACTGCTCGCAGACCTTCCACCGGGTCACCGGCGAGGTCACGCACGTCGCGCTCGGCACCCATGCGAACAAGCAGGGCCGGGTGGCCGGGTCGGTCATCGGCGGCCGGGCGGCCCGCTTCGCCGGGGTCCTGGGGACCGCGCTGACCAAGGTGGGGGACCTGGAGATCGGCCGCACCGGGCTGTGCACCACCGAGGCGGAGCAGGCGGGCTTCGACTACCGCGCCGACACGATCGAGGCGACGACGAGGGCCGGCTACTACCCGGGCGCGGAGGAGGTCGCGATCAAGCTCCTCAGCGAGGCCGGGTCGGGGCGGCTGCTGGGGGCCCAGATCGTCGGCGGCCCCGGATCGGGCAAGCGGATCGACGTGCTCGCCGCTGCGATCTGGGCGGGGATGACCGCCGAGGACCTCGCCGGCTCCGACCTCTCCTACGCGCCGCCGTTCTCGCCGACCTACGACCCGGTGGTCGTGGCCGCGCGGGTGGTCAGCCGGATCGAGCAGGGCTGAGCGCGTGGCCCCGCGTGCGCTGCCGGCCACCGCGACCGAGGTCCGCGGCGCCGACTGGTACGGCGAGGACCTCTCCGGCCGGGAGCACACGGGGGTGGCGTTCAGCGCCGTCGACTTGACCGAGGCGACCGGCACCGGCGTCGCCTTCACCGACTGCACCTTCCACGACTGCCGGTTCAACCTGGCCGGGTTCACCGACGCCGCGTTCGTGAACTGCACCTTCACCGGCTGCTCCTTCTTCGCCGCCACCCTCACCGGCTGCAAGCTGGTCGGCGCGGTGTTCGACCGGTGCTCGTTCGACCAGCTGACCGTCAGCGGCGGCGACTGGTCCTTCGCCACGCTCCCGGGCGCCGATCTCCGCCACGCCGCGTTCACCGGCGTGCGACTGCGCGAGGCCGACCTCACCCGGGTCCTCGCCGCCGGGGCCGCCCTGCGCGACGTCGACCTCTCCGGAGCGGAGCTGCACGAGGCCGACCTCGCCGGCGCGGACCTGCGCGGCAGCGACCTCTCCGCGCTCGATCCCCGGGCGGCCCGGCTGGCCGGCGCCCGGATCGACCTCGCACAGGCGGTGCAGCTCGCCGCGGCGCTGGGGCTGCAGGTGGACGGCGGGGCCTAGGACCGGGGCGGCGGAGGTGGACCGGGTGGATCGACGACGCGCCGGGCTGCTCGCCGTCCTCTGCCTCGGGCTGGTCGGCTGCACGTCCGACGGCGCCGCACCGCCCCCGGCCGCCGGATCCACCGCGGCCACCGGGCCGGACGCGAGCGACGAGCCGGCTGCGATCGAGGGGCCGTCCCGGACCCTGGCGGGGTGCGATGCCGAGCCGATCGAGCCGCTCGAACCGTTCACCGTGCCCGCGGAGGGCGGCACCGTGACCGGGCTCGCCTTCGGGGAGATCCCGGCCCGGGTCGGCGACGAGCTGAAGATCATCTGGCGGGTGACCGGCGCGGGGGACCTCGCCGTGCGACCGGTCCGCCCGGACGGCAGCGAGGGCGACCTGGTGTTCGGCCCCGAACCGCACGGGGGCAGCAACTTCTCCGAACCCGGTGACGAGTGGGGCACCGGGTTCGAGCTCGACCGGTCCGGCTGCTGGCGCCTGGAACTCGCGCGGGAGGGCGTCACGGCCACCGTGGAGCTGCTCGTGGAGGAGCCCCCCGGCTGATCGAGGATCGCCCGGACGGGGTGCGCCGCGGCAGGTGGTGTCGCGGCACCGGGGCCCGGCGGGATACTGATCACCGACGTCAGCCGCACAGCGCCGTACAGCCGCAACCGATGCGAGGAGTGCCCGCATGCCCATCGCGACCCCTGAGGTCTACGCCGACATGATCAGCCGGGCGAAGGAGGGCGGATTCGCCTACCCGGCGATCAACTGCACGTCCTCGGAGACGATCAACGCGGCCCTGCGCGGCTTCGCCGACGCCGGCAGCGACGGCATCATCCAGTTCTCCACCGGCGGTGCGGAGTTCGGCTCGGGCACCCGGGTCAAGGACATGGTCACCGGCGCGGTCGCGCTGGCCGAGTTCGCCCACGTCGTGGCCGAGAAGTACCCGGTCAACGTGGCGCTGCACACCGACCACTGCCCCAAGGACAAGCTGGACTCCTACGTCCGCCCGCTGATCGCGCTGTCGAAGGACCGCGTGGGGGCCGGCCAGGAGCCGCTGTTCCAGTCGCACATGTGGGACGGGTCGGCGATCGACCTCGACGAGAACCTGGACATCGCCGAGGAGCTGCTCGAGCGGGCCGCCGAGGCCAAGATCGTGCTCGAGGTGGAGATCGGCGTCGTCGGCGGCGAGGAGGACGGCGTCGCCCACGACATCAACGAGAAGCTCTACACCGCCGAGGGCGACTTCGTGGCCACCGCGCGCAAGCTCGGCCTGGGCGAGCGCGGCGTCTACCTGCTGGCCGCCACGTTCGGCAACGTGCACGGCGTCTACAAGCCGGGCAACGTCAAGCTGCGGCCCGAGATCCTCAAGCTGGGCCAGGACGTCGTCGCCAAGGAGTTCGGGTCGGCCGACGCCAAGCCGTTCAACCTGGTCTTTCACGGCGGCTCGGGCTCGGCCCAGTCGGAGATCCGCGAGGCGCTGTCCTACGGCGTGATCAAGATGAACGTCGACACCGACACCCAGTACGCCTTCACCCGGCCGATCGCCGGCCACATGTTCGGCAACTACGACGGCGTGCTGAAGATCGACGGCGAGGTCGGCAACAAGAAGACCTACGACCCGCGCAGCTACCTCAAGGCCGCCGAGACGGGCATGGCCGCCCGCGTCGTCGAGGCGTGCGAGGACCTGCTGTCCGCCGGCCAGTCGACGGGGGCGTGATGTCGCACTCCCACGGGAACCTGCTCGGCGAGCCGGCACCCACCCTGCTGCCCGCCACCCCCGAGGCCGACGCCGAGCTCGCCGAGGGCGCGACGCTGGCCGAGGTGGCCGCGCACCACCCGACGGTGAGCGCGGTCTGGGCGGGCCTCGCGGAGGAGGCGCTGCACCGCACCGAGCGCGCGCTCGGCGACACCGTCCAGGCCTACGCCTACGCCCGCACCGGGTACCACCGCGGGCTGGACGCGCTGCGCCGCAACGGGTGGAAGGGCTACGGCCCGGTGCCGTGGTCGCACGAGCCCAACCGGGGGTTCCTGCGCTGCGTCACGGTGCTCGCGGCGGCCGCCGAGGCGATCGGGGAGACCGGGGAGCACGAGCGCTGCATCCAGCTGCTGCGCGACTGCGATCCGACGCTCGCCCCCTGACGCTCACCAACGGTAACGGGCGGTCCGCTCCGGCGGGCCGCCCGTTCGCCTGTGACCGGGCCTTTCACCCTCGGATCTGATCATGGTTTGGGATCCGGGCGTGACGGTCATCACAGAGCGTGCACGGCGCCGGTCGGGCGCCCCGTGGATTGGGGACGTACTCATGGTGACCTTGTTGTGGATCCTGGCCGTGGTCCTGGTGATCGCAGGGATCGTCTCGATCGTCCGCGGCCAGATGCTGTGGGGGATCGTGCTCATCGTCGTCGGGCTGCTCGTGGGCCCGGGCGGGGTGAGCGTCTTCGCCTGATCGCGCCCCGGGTCCCGCTCCGGCGGGACCCGGGGCTCAGCGGTCGCCCAGCTCCGGGTGGAGCTCGGTCAGCGCGTCGGTGAGGGTGGTCAGCTGCTCGCCGCCGGCCATCAGGGCGGTGAGGTCGTCGGCGTCGACGTCCTCACGGGTCAGGCTGCCGGCCACCTGGCCGTGCGCCAGCAGCAGGAACCGGTCGCCGATGAGGTGGGCGTAGCGCGGGTTGTTCGTGACCACGACGACCGCCAGCCCCTGGGCCCGCGCGGCGAGGATCGCCTGCCCGAACAGCGTCTGGCGCGCCACCGTCATCGGCGTCACGGGCTCGTCGATGATCAGCGCCCGGGCCCCGAAGTGCAGCGCGCGGGCCACGGCGAGGCTCTGCCGCTCGCCGGCCTGCAGCGCGCTGGCCGGCTGGTCGGGGTCCAGGCCGGGGATGCCGACCCGTGCCATTGCCCGCACCGTCGTCTCCCGCGCGCCGTCGATGTCGAGCCGGCGCAGCGGCCACACCCCGCGCGTGGGCTCCACGCCGAGGAAGAAGTTCCGCCAGATCGACAGCAGCGGCGCCACGGCGAGGTCCTGCCACACGGTGGCGATGCCCACGTCGCGCGCCTGCCGGGCCGAGCGGAACCGCATCGGGACGCCGTCGACCAGCAGCTCGCCCTCGTCGTAGCGCTGCAGGCCGGAGAGCACGGAGACCAGCGTCGACTTCCCGGAGCCGTTCTCGCCGAGCACGCAGGTGATCCGGCCCGGGGGCAGGACGGCGCTGACCCGGTTGAGGGCCGGGACGTTGCCGTGGCGGACCGTGATCCCGCGCAGTTCCAGGACCGGGGTCGTGCCGCCGGCGGGAGCGCCGTCGACGGTCGTGGACGTGCTCACGAGCGAGGCCTCGACTTCAGCCGGCGGCGGACCTCGCCGTTCGCCAGCAGCGCCACCAGGAGCAGCACCCCGAGCAGCGCCTGGAACCAGCGGGTGTCCCAGCCGGCCAGCGTGATGCCCTGCCGCGCGACGGCGTAGAGCAGGGCGCCGATGGCGGCACCGATCGCGGAGCCGTAGCCACCGGTCAGCAGGCACCCGCCGATGACCGCGATGACGATGAAGTCGATCCCGCTCAGGATCCCGACGGTGCCCCCCGCCTGGACGCTGCCGAGGCGCACCAGGGTGAAGGTGCCCAGCAGCCAGCCCGCGGCCGCCGTGAGGCAGAAGAGCGCCACGGTCGTCCGGCGGACCGGGACGCCGAGCTCGCGGGCGGCCTGCCGGGCGCCACCGCAGGCGAAGACCGCGTTGCCGAACCGGGTGCGCCACAGGCCCCAGGTGGCCAGCGCGGTCAGGGCCAGCCACCAGAGGATCGAGACGGTGAACCGGCCGTTGCCGACCTCCAGGGCGCCGTCGAACAGGGCGCTGGCCGACGACCAGCCCGGTGTCTGGTCCAGCCCGCTGACCCGCGTGGAGCCCGCGACCGCCTGCGCCCCGGCCTGCGACGTGCCCTGCAGGATGAGGAAGGTCGCGAGCGTGACCAGGAAGCTCGGCAGGCCGGTGTTCACCACGAGGACGCCGTTCACCACGCCGACCGCGAGCGCGGCCAGCAACGACACCAGCAGGGCGGGCCAGGTGCTCCAGCCCGCGTAGCCGATCAGCAGTGCGGTCAGCAGCGAGCTGGACACCGCGACCACCCCGACCGAGAGGTCGAACTGCCCGGCGATGAGCAGCAGCGCGACGGCGACGGCCCCGACGCCGAGCACGGCCGCGGTGTCGAGGACCGTGGCCAGGCCGAACGGTGACAGGAGGTCCGGCGCCCGCAGGGCGAAGAAGGCGACGACCACCACGAGCCCGACCACGGCGGGAAGGCTGGGGCGGGCGAGGGAGCGCGCCAGGGACCGGCGGCCGGACGGCGCGGCCGCCCGGGCGCTGCCGAACGCGGGCAGGCGGTCGCTCATCACCGGCGGGGCGCCCGGGTGGGGCGGCAGGACGTCGGCAGCGGGTCCTCCTCGGCGAGCGGGTTGCGCTCCAGTGTCCACGACGCCCCCGGGCGACGGGCGACGTGCTGGGACGGCCGCCCGCTCAGGGCTGCAGCCGCCACCGCACGCGGTCGTCGGCGTACCAGGTCCAGCGGTTGACCGGCCGCGGGTACGCGACACCGTCCCGCACGATCCGCGCCGGGTCCGACGCCACCTGCAGCGCCCGTCCGCTGGTGTGCCGGGTGGGCCGCAGCGGCAGGGCCATCACCGTCACGCCGATGGTGTCGACGGCGGCCCAGTCCGGACGGACGTCGATGCGGGTGATCTCGCCGTCGGCCACCCGGATGTCGTCGTGGTGCGCCTGCAGCCCGATCCGCCGGGACAGCGAGCGGCGGCCGTCCCCGGCGGCCTCGATGCGGCCGTGGTGCAGCAGGACGCCGCCGTGGTCGTCGCGGACGAGCGTGAGGTCCCGGGGCTCGCCCGTGCCGATGCCCAGGTCGCGGGCCAGGGCGGTGGACGCCTTGTCGGGGCCGGGTTCCCAGGCCACCGGGACCTCCGCCGTCCGCCCCGCCCTGAGCAGGGCGGCCAGCGTCGCGGCCAGCGCCGGCACCGGTCCGCGGACGACCACGGAGCCCGCCGCGGCGACCGGCTCCAGCTGGGCCGGGCGCGGTGCCTCCCCGGGCGTGAGACGGCGGAGGTCCAACTCGACCGACGACATGCGGATACCCTGTCACCCGTTCCACCGCGCCGCCCCTGGCCCACCTGCCGGCCGTCATCCACCCGGGTGCCGGGTGCCGCACCCCGACGAACGAGGAGAACCAGGAGCCGATGCCCGCTGTCGTCCTGATCGGTGCCCAGTGGGGCGACGAAGGCAAGGGCAAGGCCACCGACCTGCTCGGCGGCCGCGTTCCCTACGTCGTCCGCTACCAGGGCGGCAACAACGCCGGCCACACGGTGATCACGCCGGACGGGGAGAAGTACGCGCTGCACCTGATCCCGTCGGGGATCCTCACGCCCGGTTGCACGCCGGTCATCGGCAACGGCGTCGTCATCGACCCCGAGGTGCTGATCCGGGAGCTCGCCGGGCTGGAGGAGCGAGGGGTGGACACCTCGCGGCTGGTCATCTCCTCCGACGCGCACTTGATCATGCCGCACCACCGGGCACTGGACAAGGTCACCGAGCGGTTCCTGGGCAAGCGGAAGATCGGCACCACCGGCCGCGGCATCGGCCCCGCGTACGGCGACAAGGTCGCCCGCGTGGGCATCCGCGTGCAGGACCTGCTGGACCTCTCCATCCTCCGGCAGAAGCTCGAGGGCACGCTGCAGGAGAAGAACCAGGTCCTGGTCAAGGTCTACAACCGCAAGGCGATCGACGTCGACGAGGTCGTCGAGGAGTACACGCAGTACGCCGAGCAGCTCAAGCACCGGATCGTCGACACCCGGCTGCTGCTGGGCAAGGCGCTCGACGCCGGCGAGTGGGTGCTGCTCGAGGGCTCGCAGGGCACGCTGCTCGACGTCGACCACGGGACCTATCCGTTCGTCACGTCGTCCAACCCGACCGCCGGTGGCGCCGCCGTCGGCGCGGGCGTCGGCCCGACCCGCATCGAGCGGGTCGTGGGCATCCTCAAGGCCTACACCACCCGCGTGGGCTCCGGTCCGTTCCCGACCGAGCTGCACGACCAGTGGGGCGAGTACCTGCGCAAGCACGGCGGCGAGGTCGGTGTCACGACCGGCCGTGACCGCCGCTGCGGCTGGTTCGACGCCGTCGTCGCCCGGTACGCCAGCCGGGTCAACGGCATCACCGACTACTTCCTCACCAAGCTCGACGTGCTCTCCGGCCTGGAGACGGTGCCGATCTGCGTGGCCTACGAGATCGACGGCGTCCGGCACGACGAGATGCCGATGACGCAGACCGACTTCCACCACGCCAAGCCGGTCTACGAGGAGATGCCGGGCTGGTTCGAGGACATCCGGCACTGCCGGAGCTTCGACGAGCTCCCGGCGACCGCGCAGGCCTACGTGCGGCGGCTCGAGGAGCTCTCCGGAGCCCGGATCAGCGTCATCGGCGTCGGCCCGGGCCGGGACGAGAACGTCGTCATCCACGACCTCATCGGCTGAGTGGCCTGTCGTCCTCCGGACGACACCGCGGGCGTGACACCGTCGTCAACCGGACGACACCGCGGGCCGTGACACCGTCGTACACCGGACGACACCGCGGCCAGGGGCCGTGCCCCGACTGCGTGGGGCCGCTGCGTCGTCCCTGCGTGGCCCCTCCGGGGCCCGCTCGGGCCGACAGGGCCACGCCCGGTAAATGCCGCGACAGCCTGACCGGTGCGGAGTCACCATCCCGGCGTGGAACTCGCTGCGCTGGGCTGGACCGCCGATCGTGCCGTCGCGCTGCCCGCGGGGTGCCTCCCCGGCCGGGTGACGCGGGTCGACCGGGGGCGGCTGAGCGTGCTCACCGCCGAGGGGGAGCAACGCCTGCGTCCCGCGGCCGCCCTGCACGACGCGCTCCCCGGTGGGCCCGCCGTCGGTGACTGGGTCGCGGTCCGGGACGAGCTCGCCGTCGCCGTCCTCCCGCGCCGCACCGCCTTCACCCGGACCGCGGCCGGACGCACCTCGGCGGCGCAGGTGGTGGCCGCCAACGTCGACGTCGTCCTCGTCGTGGACTCGCTGGCGGGGGAGGCCCGGCTGCGCCGGGTGGAGCGCTACCTCGCGGTGGCGTGGAGCAGCGGGGCCACGCCCGTCGTGGTGCTCACCAAGGCCGACCTGTGCGCGGACGTCGGCCCGGCGGTGGCGCAAGTGGCCGACGACGCCCTGGGGGTCGCCGTCCTCGCCGTCAGCTCGCTGACCGGCGACGGGCTGGACGCGGTGCGGGCCCTGCTCGGCCCGGGCCGGACCGCCGCCATGGTGGGGCCGTCGGGGGTGGGGAAGTCGAGCCTGGCCAACGCGCTGGCCGGGCGGCGGGTGGCCGGCACCCGGGAGATCCGGGACGACGGGCGGGGCCGGCACGCCACCACCGCGCGCGAGCTGCACCTGCTGCCCGACGGCGGGCTGCTCGTCGACACCCCGGGGATGCGCGAGCTCGGCCTCCACGACGACCTCGACGGCGTCGGCCGCGCCTACGCCGACGTGACCGGGCTGGCCGTCGACTGCCGCTACCGGGACTGCGGGCACCGCACCGAGCCCGGCTGCGCGGTCGCCGCCGCCATCGAAGAGGGCCGGCTCGACCCGGCCCGCTTCATCGCCTGGCGGAAGCTCCAGGGCGAGGCGCACCGGCAGCGGCTGCGCGTGGACGCCCGCGCCCGGGCCGACGAACGGGCGAAGCTGCGTGCGCTGCACCGCAGCCGCCGGGCCGAACCCGGGCGGCCGCGGTGAGCGCGTCGGATCAGACCAGCTGGGCGGTGGCGGCGGTCCGGGCGCGCACGGCGTGGTCGGGGGAGTCGGTGATCAGCCCGTCGACCCCGAGCGCGAGCAGCTGGAGCGCGTCGCCGACGGCGTCGCCGAGGCCGTTCGGGGAGTCGCCGCGGCGCAGGTGCTCCGGCAGGTAGGCGTTCTCCGCGCGAAGGGTCCAGCAGAAGACGGCGAGCTGGGCGGCGTGCGCCTGGGCGACCAGGTGCTCGGCGGGTGCGGCGGTGGCGGCGCTGGCCAGCACCCGGTCGCGGCTGGGCGCGACGACCTGGGCGTAGGTGGAGATCTCCCGGAGGCCCGAGGGGGTGACCATCGCGTCGCCGGTGTGGGCGTCGTCGACCAGCTGGCCCATGAGCGGGCCGTCGTCGCCGAGGCGGGCGCGCAGGTCGCGCAGCACGGCCGGGTCGAAGGACTGGACGACGACCGTGCCGTCGGCGCGGTCCGCCCCGAGGCGGCTCAGCTCCGCGGCGACGAGCTCGGACATCGGCATGCCCTGGGCCTCCCACCACTCGGGGTGCTTCAGCTCGGCCAGCACCCGCACCTGCCGCTCGGCGGTCGAGCGGCAGCGGGCGAGCTCGATGACCTCGGCGAGGGTGAGGATGCCGAACCGGCCGTCGTAGGCGGTGTTCGTCGGCCGCAGCGCCGGCATCCGCTCGATGGAGCGGAGCGTGCGCAGTTCGGCGTAGGTGAAGTCCTCGGTGAACCAGCCGGTGCACAGCTGACCGTCGATCTCCTTGCGGGTGTGCCGGTCGGCGAACTCCGGGTGCTCGGCCACGTCGGTGGACAGCGAGAGCTCGTTCTCGTGCCGGACCACGAGCACGCCGTCGCGGCTGACCACCACGTCCGGCTCGATCAGCTCGGCACCCATGTCGATGGCCAGCTCGAAGCTCGCCGTGGTGTGCTCCGGCCGGTAGGCCGGGGCTCCACGGTGTCCGATGACGACGGGCCGGGGAAGGCGTGTCGCGGGCCTGGTGGCCAAC
Organism: Blastococcus saxobsidens; assembly: GCF_010682065.1. Taxonomy (GTDB): domain Bacteria; phylum Actinomycetota; class Actinomycetes; order Mycobacteriales; family Geodermatophilaceae; genus Blastococcus; species Blastococcus saxobsidens_B. The sequence goes on along the minus strand of NZ_JAAGWG010000012.1, from coordinate 78,883 downwards.
GACTCGGTCGCGCGCATGGCGTCCACAACACAGGAATCGGGTGAATCGAGGGGGAACTGAAGAAGGCGGGTTGCGCACAATCGAGCACACAGCGCGTTGACCAGCACCGCTGGGGAGTGTTTGTGACCCAGATCACGTGGTGTGTCTGGGGTTTCTGAGGTTCGAAGCTCCGGAGAGGGGTCCCGGGCCGCGGCGTCGCGGCTCACCCGGAAGGGTCGGTAGGGTCGCCGCTCGTGCGCGTGCTGGTGATCGGCTCCGGTGCCCGGGAGCACGCCCTGTGCGTGGCTCTGCAGTCCGACCCTGCGGTGAGCGCGCTCGCCTGCGCCCCCGGGAACGCGGGTACGCAGGCGATCGCCGCCCCGCCCGCGGGGGGTGCGACGCTCGCCGTCACCGATCCCGATGCCGTCGCCGGTCTGGCGCGGGAGTGGCGGGCCGACCTGGTCGTCGTCGGGCCGGAGGTGCCGCTCGTGGCCGGGGTCGCCGACGCCGTCCGCGAGGCGGGCATCGCCTGCTTCGGCCCCTCCGCGCAGGCCGCCCAGCTCGAGGGCAGCAAGTCCTTCGCCAAGCACGTCATGACCGCGGCCGGTGTCCCCACCGCCCGCTCGTGGGCCGTCGGAGGCCTGCCGGAGCTGGAGACGGCGCTGGACGAGGTCGCCGCCCTCACCGGCGGTGCGCCGTTCGTGGTGAAGGACGACGGCCTGGCGGCGGGGAAGGGCGTCGTCGTCACCCCCGACCGGGAAGCCGCCGTCGCCCACGGCCGGTCGGTGCTGGACGCCGGCGGCTCGGTCCTGGTCGAGGAGTACCTCGACGGGCCCGAGGTCTCGCTGTTCGCCGTCACCGACGGGACGACGGTGCTGCCGCTGGTGCCCGCCCAGGACCACAAGCGGCGCGACGACGGCGACGCCGGACCCAACACCGGGGGGATGGGCGCCTACGCGCCACTGCCCTGGGCGCCGCCCGGGTTGGTCGAGGAGGTGCTGGCGACCGTCCTGCAGCCCACCGTGGACGAGATGGCCCGCCGGGGCGAGACGTTCAGCGGGCTGCTGTACGCCGGTCTGGCACTCACCTCCCGCGGGGTGCGCGTCGTGGAGTTCAACGCGCGGTTCGGCGACCCGGAGACCCAGGTGGTCCTGCCGCTGCTGGCGACGCCGCTGGGCGGGCTGCTGCACGCCGCGGCCACCGGCACCCTCGCCGACCAGCCACCGCTGCGCTGGCACGACGGCGCCGCGGTGACCGTCGTGGTCGCCGCGCCGGGCTACCCGCAGGCGCCCCGGACGGGCGACCCGATCACCGGCGCGAACGGCGAGGGCGTCCTGCACGCCGGCACGGCGCTCGCCGCCGACGGCACCGTGGTCTCCGCCGGCGGCCGGGTGCTGGCCGTGACCGCGGTGGGCGCGGACCTCGCCGCCGCCCGGCAGGCCGCCTACGAGCGCGTCGCCGGCGTGCGACTGGCCGACGCGCACTGGCGCACCGACATCGCCCTGGCCGCCGTCGAGGGCAGGATCGCGCCGTGACCGATCCGGACGAGATCTGGAACCGGGCCTGCGACCCCTTCGCGCCGTTCACCCACCCCGGGGACGCGGCACTCGCCGCGGTGCTGCTGTGCCACGGCATGGCGATGAACGGCGGACTGCTGCACGCCGTCGAAGGGCTGGAGCCCGACCAGCGCGAACGGGCGGTCGCCGGCTTCCGGCTGCTCGGCCTGGACGCCGCCGCGACCGCGGTCGAGGACATCGCACGGTCGAAGGACGCTCGGGCCGCGGACGACCCGGGCGCGGACGACGACCTCGAAGAGGAGGCCAACCGGCGCTACGACGAGGCGCTGCCGGAGTGGGACGCCACGATCGAGCGGGCATTCCGGGCCGACCTCGCCTCCCATCCGGAGGCCTACGCGCCCGTCGAGCGCTGACCGACCTGCCTCCGCACAGGGACGGAGTGCTCCCCGGGTGATTCCGCCATCGCCCTGGGAGCGCCAACCGGATGTCGTGGTGCCGCCGGGCGTCAGCCGGCGCTGACCACCGGGTCGGCCCGTCCCGGCCGGGGCTCGGGCGGGCGAGGGCCCTCGTGCCGCCGGCTGAGGTAGGTGCCGGCGACGTTCACGCAGGCGACCGTCGGGACGGCGATCAGCGCGCCGAAGATCCCGCCGATGAGCAGCCCGGCCGCGATCGCCAGCACCACGGCCAGCGGGTGCACGTGCACGGCGCGGCCCAGCAGCAGCGGCTGCAGGACGTGCCCCTCCAGCTGCATGACGGCGATGACGACCGCCAGGGCGATCAGCGCCTTGATCGGGCCGACCGCGACCAGCGCCACCAGCACGGCGACCGTGCCGGCGAGGAAGGACCCGATGATCGGGATGAAGGCGCCCAGGAACACCAGCGCCGACAGCGGGATGACCAGCGGCACGCCGAGGACCGCCAGCCCGATGCCGATGCCGATGGCGTCGACCATCGCGACGGCCACCGTCGCCCGCACGTAGCTGATCAGCGTGCGCCAGGCCCGGCGTGCGGCCTCGTCGACGTAGGCGCGGGAGTCGGCGGGGAACAGGCCCACGACCCACAGCCAGATCGACCGGCCGTCCTTGAGGAAGAAGAAGAGCGTGAACAGCGCCAGGACGATCCCGGTGAACACCTCGCCGACGGTGGCCGCGGTGGTGATGGCGCCGGAGGCGATCGTCTCCTGGTTGGCGACCAGCGTCTCCTGCGCCTGGGCGACGGCGTCGTCGAGCTGGCCCCCGGTGATCGGGAAGGTGCGGACGACGAAGGTGCGCACCTGCCCGAGGCCCTCGCTGACCTGCTCGGCGAGGTCGCCGAAGCCGGTGCTGACCTGCTGGACGACCAGCGTGATGATCCCGGAGACCACGCCCAGCCCGACGACGAGCATCGTCAGCGCGGAGAAGGACCGGGGCCAGCCCTGGCGCACCATCGCCGCGGCGCCGGGCTGCAGCAGCGCGGCCAGGAGCAGCGCCACGATGATCGGCACCACGACGAGGGCGACGTAGGTCATCCCGGTCAGCAGCGCGTACAGACCGGCGATGACGACCAGCAGCCGCCAGGACCACGCCGCCGCGGTCCGCAGTGCGGTCGGGACGCCGTCCTCGATGCGGGTGGGGGACCGGCCGGGCGGCAGCGGGCGTTCGCGCCGGCGCTGCGGCCGGCCGCCCTCGGGCGGGCCGCTCACCCCGCCGGGCCCGAGGGCGCCGTCGAGGTCCGGCGCGCCCGGCTCGGGACTGCCGAGCGGTGGTTGCTCGTCGCCGGCGCGGTCCTCGTCGAGCCCGTCGTCCGGCTCGTCGTGGTCGACCCGGACGACGTGGTCCGGTGACCGGTCGGGCCAGGCGTGCGGGTCGTGCTCGCGGGCGACGCGGATGCGCTCGCGGGCCCGACCGAGGAGGGCGCTGGCCCGGCGCCGCATCGCGTACCTCCGCGAGAAGTAGGGGTGGTTCGTGATCACGCTAGCCCTACGGGAGGATGTCCCCGTGGCGCGACGAGCTGAGCAGTGGCAGGCGGTACCCGCATGATCGAGCGCTACACGCTCCCCGACATGGGCCGGGTCTGGAGCGACCAGCACAAGTACGAGCTGTGGTGCCGCGTCGAGACGCTGGTGCTGGAGGCGCACGCGGCTGCGGGGCGCGTCCCGGCCGACGTCGTCGATCCGGTCCGCAACGCCCCGCCGCCCACGCCGGAGCGGGTCGCGGAGATCGAGGAGACGACGCAGCACGACGTCATCGCCTTCCTCACCGCCTGGGCCGACAACACCGAGCCGCGTTCGGCCGCCGCCTACGTGCACCACGGGATGACGTCGTCGGACCTGCTGGACACCGCGCTGGCCGTGCAGCTGACCGACGCCACCGACGTGCTGCTGGCCAAGGCCGACCGGCTGGTGGCCGCGCTGCGCGACCACGGCCTGGCGCACCGGGAGACGATCCGGGTCGGCCGGACGCACGGCGTGCACGCCGAGCCGGTCGTCTGGGGCCATCGCGTCGCCGACCTCGCCTTCGCCGCCGCCCGGTCCCGCGACCGGCTGCGGGCCGCGCGGGACGCCGTCGGCGTCGTGGCCATCTCCGGCGCCGTCGGCACCTACTCGCTGATCGACCCGGCGGTGGAGACCACGGTGGCCGAGGCGCTCGGGCTGCGGCCCGCGGACGCCTCCACCCAGGTGGTGCTGCGCGACGGGATCAGCGAGTGGGTCTCGGCGCTGGCGATCATCGCCACGGTCTGCGAGGCGATCGCGCTGGAGGTCCGGCACGGCCAGCGCACCGAGGTGCGCGAGCTGTCGGAGGCGTTCGGGTCGGGCCAGAAGGGCTCGAGCGCGATGCCGCACAAGAAGAACCCGATCCGCTCCGAGCGCATCGCCGGCCTGGCCCGCGTGGTGCGGGCGGCGATCGTGCCGGTGATGGAGGGCATCCCGCTCTGGCACGAGCGCGACATCTCGCACTCCTCGACCGAGCGGGTGTTCCTGCCCGACGCGGCGATCACCACCGACTACCTGCTGAACCTGACGGCGGGGCTGGTCGAGAACCTCGTCGTCGACGCCGACCGGATGCGGGCCAACCTCGAGTCCACCGGCGGCCTGATCTACACCTCGTCGGTGCTCCTGGAGCTGGTCGAGGGCGGGCTGTCCCGCGAGGACGCCTACGCGCTGGTCCAGTCGGCGGCCATGGAGACGTGGAACAGCGGCGTGCCCTTCCGCGAGACGCTGCGGACACGGGCGTCGGCGTCCGACGTGACGCTGGACGAGGCCCGGCTGGACGAGATCTGCCGGCCCGAGCAGTACGTGACCAACCTCGGGCCGCTGTTCGACCGGCTGGCCGCACTGTCATGAGCTCCGGCCCGGTGGTGGACCTCCCGCTGATCGCCCGCGGCAAGGTGCGGGAGATCTACGACGCCGGTGCCGACCAGCTGCTGCTGGTGGCCTCGGACCGGATCTCGGCCTACGACTGGGTGCTGCCGACGCCGATCCCGGACAAGGGGCGGGTGCTCACGCAGCTGTCGGTGTGGTGGTTCGAGCAGCTGACGCCGGTGCTGGACTCCTTCGGCGCGACGCACCACCTGGTGTCGGCCACGGACGTCCCGGCCGGGGTCGAGGGCCGGGCGATGCTCGTCCGGCGCCTGGAGATGCTGCCGGTGGAGTGCGTGGCCCGCGGCTACCTCTCCGGGGGCGGCACGAAGGAGTACGAGCGCAGCGGCTCGATCCGCGACGTCGTGCTGCCCGCCGGGCTGGTCGAGGGCTCGCAGCTGCCCGAGCCGGTGTTCACGCCGTCGACCAAGGCCGAGATCGGCGAGCACGACGAGCCGATCGACTTCCCGCGGGTGGTCTCGCTGGTCGGCGCCGAGCGGGCCGAGGAGCTGCGGGAGCTGACGCTGGCGCTGTACCGGCGCGGCGCGGAGATCGCCCGCGACGCCGACATCGTGCTGGCCGACACCAAGTTCGAGTTCGGTGTCGACGCCGCCGGCGGGCTGGTGCTCGGCGACGAGGTGCTCACCCCGGACTCGTCGCGGTTCTGGCCGGCGTCGTCGTGGTCCCCGGGTTCGGTCCAGCCGTCGTACGACAAGCAGTTCGTGCGCGACTGGCTGACGTCGTCGGGCTGGGACCGCGTCTCCGAGCCGCCGGAGCTGCCCGACGACGTCGTCGTCGCCACCCGCGAGCGCTACGTGACCGCCTACGAGCAGCTCACCGGCCGCCGCTTCGCCTGACCGAGACTCCGGCGAGATCTGCACACTGACCCCCATCCGGCCGCTATTCGGGGCGTCAACGCAGAACTCGGCCGCTGCCTGTGGACGACGCGGCAGGAGGGGGCCCGTTCCGGCGAGGCTGCGTCCGTGCCTCGACGAGCGTCCCCCTCACGGCTGACCGGTCCGGCTACCCGCGCGATGGCCGGCGCTGCCGGGATCAGCCGCAAGAGGCTCCGCCATCCGGACGTCGTCCGCTTGTCGCGTGACACCTACCTGCCCCGCGCCCTCCTGTCCGACCTGTCGGCGCGCATCTCGGCGGTTCAGCTGACCGCGCCCCCTGGCGCGGTGGTCAGCCACGCCACCGCGGCGGCCCTCTGGAGCCTGGACATCCCACTTCAGCGAGACGACGTGCGGGTGCATGTGACGGTGGCGACCGGATCGGCGGTGCGCGGGCGGGCGGACCGATGCATCCACCGAAGCCCCCTCGTACCGACTGACGTGGGCGAGCGGTTCGGTTTCCCGGTGACGACGCCGGAGCGCACCTGGCGCGACCTCGCCATGACGCTCGAGCCGGCTGCTCTGCTGGCGGTCACCGACCAGGTGCTCGCCGCCTGGTGCACGGTCGCGGACCTGGAGGGGCAGCTGGCGCGCCGGCCGTCGGGGCGTGGCTCGGCGCGGGCGCGGAGCGTCCTCCCGGTCGCCGACCCGCGGGCGGAATCCCCGATGGAGTCGGTGCTGCGCTGGCTGCTCCACACCGCCGGGGCCCCGGCGCCGGTGCTCCAGCACGAGATCAGGACCCCGGCCGGGCTGTTCCGTGCGGACATGGCGTGGCCGGACCGGCGCGTGCTGGTCGAGTTCGACGGCGACGTCCATCGCGACCGCGCGGTGTTCGTCCGGGACCTGCGCCGGCAGAACGCACTGGTGGCGTCGGGATGGACCGTGCTCCGCTTCAGCTCGGCCGACGTGCTGGGCAGGCCGGACGTTGTGGTGGCCCAGATCCGGCGCGCGCTCGCCCGGTGAGATCTGCGAACCGGCCCCTCACAGCGGCCGCAGCGGGATGAGTGTGCAGATCTCGCCCGGGAGATGGGGGGGGAGCGGGCCCCCGGTACGCTCGTCGGCGTGTCCCGAGTGGTCGTCGACGTCGTCCTGAAGCCGGAGATCTCCGACCCCCAGGGTCAGGCGGTGCTCGGTGCCCTCGGCCGGCTCGGCCACGACTCCGTGCGGAGCGTCCGCCAGGGCAAGCACTTCGTGCTCGAGGTCGACGGGACACCCGACGAGGCCGAGCTGAAGCAGATCGCCGAGACACTGCTCGCCAACCCGGTGATCGAGGACGTCGAGCTCCACCTCCCCAAGGACTGAAGCAATCGTGCGCATCGGTGTCATCACCTTCCCGGGCTCCCTGGACGACGTCGACGCCGCACGCGCGGTGCGTCTCGCCGGTGGCGAGCCCGTCGTCCTCTGGCACGGCGACCACGACCTCAAGGACGTCGACGCCGTCGTCCTCCCCGGTGGCTTCTCCTACGGCGACTACCTGCGGGCCGGCGCCATCGCCGCCCGCTCTCCGCTGATGCAGGACGTCGTCGCCGCGGCGAAGCAGGGCCTGCCGGTGCTGGGGATCTGCAACGGCTTCCAGGTGCTCTGCGAGGCGGGCCTGCTGCCCGGCGCGCTGACCCGCAACAGCCACCTGCACTTCCGCAACCGCGACCAGGTGCTCGTCGTCGAGCGCGCCGACACCACCTGGACGGTCGACTTCACCGAGGGCCAGCGGATCCTCATCCCGGTCAAGAACGGCGAGGGCCGCTACGTGGGCTCGGACGCCGACCTGGACCGCCTGGAGGGCGAGGGCCGGGTCGTGTTCCGCTACGCGGACGGCAACCCCAACGGGAGCTCCCGCGACATCGCCGGCGTCGCCAGCGAGAACGGCCGCGTCGTGGGCCTCATGCCGCACCCCGAGCACGCGATCGAGGACCTCACCGGGCCGAGCACCGACGGTCTCGGCTTCTTCACCTCCGTCCTGAAGGCGGTCGTCGCAGCGTGAGCCAGGACAGCGCCACCGCAGGACTCTCCGACCTCGACACCGGTCCGGGCCGGCTCGCGAACCGGCTGGACACCGTCGACCTGGCGGCGAGCACCCCCGACGACGAGCAGCCCTACGCGGAGCTCGGCCTCAAGGGCGACGAGTACGCCCGCATCAAGGAGATCCTCGGCCGCCGACCCACCACCGCCGAGCTGGCCATGTACTCCGTGATGTGGAGCGAGCACTGCTCCTACAAGAGCTCCAAGGTGCACCTGCGCCAGTTCGGTGACCTGCCGCCCAGCGAGGCGCTGCTGGTCGGCATCGGCGAGAACGCCGGCGTCGTCGACGTCGGCGAGGGCTACGCGGTCACCTTCAAGGTCGAGAGCCACAACCACCCCAGCTACGTGGAGCCCTACCAGGGCGCGGCCACCGGCGTCGGCGGGATCGTGCGCGACATCCTCACCATGGGCGCGCGCCCGATCGCGGTCATGGACAGCCTTCGCTTCGGCCGGGCCGACGCCCCCGACACCGCCCGCGTGCTGCCCGGCGTCGTCGCCGGCGTCGGCGGCTACGGCAACTGCCTGGGCCTGCCCAACATCGGCGGCGAGCTGCTGTTCGACGACTGCTACGCCGGAAACCCGCTGGTCAACGCCCTGTGCGTCGGCGTCATGAAGCACGAGGACGTCCGCCTGGCCAAGGCCGAGGGCGTGGGCAACAAGGTCATCCTGTTCGGCGCCCGCACCGGCGGCGACGGCATCGGTGGCGTCAGCGTGCTGGCCAGCGAGACCTTCGACGCCGAGGGCCCGGCGAAGCGCCCGGCCGTGCAGGTGGGCGACCCGTTCACCGAGAAGCTGCTCATCGAGGCGTGCCTGGAGATCTTCGCCGCCGACCTCGTCACCGGCATCCAGGACCTCGGCGGCGCCGGCCTCTCCTGCGCCACCAGCGAGCTGGCCAGCGCCGGCACCGGCGGCATGCACGTCGACCTGGACACCGTCCCGCTGCGCGACTCCACCCTGACGCCCGCCGAGATCCTGATGAGCGAGTCGCAGGAGCGCATGTGCGCGATCGTCGAGCCGGACAAGGTCGAGCAGTTCCTCGCCGTCTGCCGGAAGTGGGACGTGCGCGCCGCCGTCATCGGTGAGGTCACCGACGGCGACCGGCTCACCGTCGACTGGCACGGCGAGCGCATCGTCGACGTCCCGCCGCGGACCGTCGCCCACGAGGGCCCGGTCTACGAGCGCCCCATGGCCCGCCCCGCCGACCTCGACGCCCTGCAGGCCGACGACCCGGCCCGCCTGGCCAAGCCCACGACCGCCGCCGAGCTCCAGGCGCACTGGCTGGCCGTCGTCAGCAGCCCCGACGGCGCGGACAAGACCTGGGTCACCGAGCAGTACGACCGCTACGTCCGCGGCAACACCGTCCTGGCCCAACCCGAGGACGCCGGCGTCGTCCGGATCGACGAGACGTCGAACCGCGGCATCGCCCTCTCCCTCGACGGCAACGGCCGCTACGCGCGCCTGGACCCCTACACCGGCGCCCAGCTCAACCTCGCCGAGGCCTACCGCAACGTCGCGGTCTCCGGCGCCAAGCCGCTCGCCGTCACCAACTGCCTGAACTTCGGCTCGCCCGAGAACCCCGAGGTCATGTGGCAGTTCGCCGAGGCCGTGCGCGGTCTGGCCGACGGCTGCCGTGACCTGGGGCTGCCGGTCACGGGTGGCAACGTGAGCCTCTACAACGAGACCGGCGACGTCGCCATCAACCCGACCCCGGTCATCGGCGTCCTGGGCGTGCACGACGACGTCCGGAAGCGCGTCCCGACCGGCTGGCGGACCGCGGGCGAGACGGTGCTCCTGCTGGGCGAGACCCGCCCCGAGTTCGGCGGCTCCGCGTGGGCGAGCGTCGTGCACGGCCACCTCGGCGGCCGTCCGCCGGCGGTCGACCTGCCCGCCGAGCGCGCGCTCGGCGACCTGCTGGCCGCGCTGGCCGGTCAGGGCCTGGTCAGCTCCGCGCACGACCTCGCCGACGGCGGTCTGGCGCAGGCGCTCACCGAGTCGGCGCTGCGGTACGGCGTCGGTGCGCGGCTGCGCCTGGACGGTGACCCGTTCACCGCGCTGTTCAGCGAGTCCACCGCGCGCGTCGTCGTCACCACCTCCGACCCGGGCGGCGTGAAGACGACGGCCCAGTGGGCCGGGGTGTCCGTGACGGAACTCGGCACGACCGGTGGGGAGGCGCTGAGCCTCGACGGCGTGCTCGACCTCCCGCTCGCCGAGCTGCGCGCCGCCTGGAGCGCGACCCTGCCGGCGCTGTTCGGGTCTCCCGAGGTGGCCGTGGGCACCGTCCCGGCGGGCACCGTCCCGACCAGCTAGGCGGGCGGGATGGCAGGCCAGGCGCCGATCCCCGCCGAGGACCTCCGGGCCGCGATCGAGCCGGTGCGCGACTGGCTGGCCGGGGAGGCGGAGCAGCCGGCCCGGTCGGTGGTCGGCACGGCGGTGAAGACCAGCGCCCGCTGGCTGGCCCAGCAGGTGCCGGGGCGCTCGGTGGAGGTGCGGGTGCCCCCGCACGTCGCCGTCCAGTGCATCGAGGGCCCGCGGCACACCCGCGGCACGCCGCCCAACGTGGTGGAGACCGACGCGGCGACCTGGCTGCGCCTGGTCACCGGTGCGCTGACCTGGGCCGAAGCGGTGGCCGCGGGGAAGGTCAGCGCCAGCGGGAACCGGGCGGACCTGTCGGCGATCCTGCCGCTGCGTCCCCTGAGACAGCACTGAGCCCCGCCCGCTGGACAGCGGACGGGGCTCAGTGGGTGGAGAGGGTGATCAGGCGCCGAACAGGGCGCTGGCCGCCTTCACGGTGTTGTAGAGCCCGTAGGCCAGCGGGATGCCGACCAGGGCCCACGCGAAGGCGATGAGGCCCGTGGGGGTGTGGCTCGGCTGCTGGTCGGTGCTCGTGGATGCGGGGGTGCTCATCGGACGGTGCTCCGTTCGGGGGCGGCGGCTGCGGTGGGGACGTCGGTGGTCTTGGGCTCCCAGTACTTCTCCGCCACCGGCTTGATCAGCAGGTTGGCGATGAAGCCGACGGCCAGCAGGCCGACCATGATGAACAGCGCGGGCCGGTAGTCACCGGCGACGAGCTGGCCCGGGGTGCCGCGCGAGTCGAGGACACCGTTGATGATCAGCGGACCGACCACACCGGCGGCCGCCCACGCGGTCAGCAGCCGGCCGTGGATGGCGCCCACCTGGTAGGTGCCGAAGAGGTCGCGCAGGTAGGCCGGGACGGTCGCGAAGCCACCGCCGTAGAACGAGATGATGACCGCGGCCAGGAGGACGAAGATCCAGATGGCGGTGCTGCCGATGGTGGCCAGCAGGACGTACAGGACCAGGCCGACGCCGAGGTAGACCATGTAGATCGGCTTGCGGCCGATGAAGTCCGACGTGGAGGACCACACGAAGCGGCCGGCCATGTTGAACAGCGAGAGCAGACCGACGAAGCCGGCGGCCGTGGCGGCCAGGACCGTGGAGGTCTCACCGTTGCGGAAGAAGTCCTGGATCATCGGCGCGGCCTGCTCGAGGATGCCGATGCCGGCGGTCACGTTGCAGAACAGCACGGTCCACAGCAGCCAGAACTGCGGCGTCTTGATCGCGTTGTTGGCCGAGACGTTCTCCGTCGTGACCAGCGACTTGCTCTTGACCGAGGCCGGGTCGAACCCGTCGGGACGCCAGTCGGCGGCAGGCACCCGGATGATGAAGGCGCCGAACATCATGAAGACCAGGTAGATCAGCCCGAGGGTGAGGAACAGGCCCGCGACGGCGTTACCGCTGGGCACGGTGCCGACGACGGCCGGGTCGTAGCCCGGGTCGTACCAGTTCATCAGCTGGCGGGACAGCGGGGAGGCGATGAGCGCGCCACCGCCGAAGCCCATGATCGCCATGCCGGTGGCCAGGCCCGGACGGTCGGGGAACCACTTGATCAGCGTGGAGACCGGCGAGATGTAGCCGATGCCCAGGCCGATGCCGCCGAGGAAGCCGTAGCCGAAGTAGAGCAGCCACAGCTGCTCGGTGTAGATGCCGAGCGAGCCGACGAGGAAGCCCGACACTCAGAAGACGGCAGAGGTGAACATCGCGGCGCGCGGGCCGTTGCGGTCCACCCAGGTGCCGAAGACGGCGGCCGACAGGCCGAGCATGACGATGGCGATCGAGAAGATGATCCCGATCTGGGTGAGCCCGGTGCCGAAGTGCTCGACGAGGGCCACCTTGTAGACGCTGGTCGCGTAGGCCTGGCCGATGCAGAGGTGCACGGCCAGGGCCGCCGGCGGGATCAGCCAGCGGTTGAAGCCTGGCCGGGCGACGATGCGCTCGCGAGCCAGGAAGCTGGGTACTGCCACGGGGAACTACCTCCGGGGACGGGAACCGGAGGGGCCGGACGGCCACAACCGGGACGCGCCCTGTGATGTGGGTCGCGATCGAGTGGCACGGTACGGCGTTGATGCGCTAAGGAGCGCGCGAAACTCGCTTCGTGGTCGGCAAGTGACGGGAAGTAACGGAACTGTAGCGGCTGAGCCGTCGAAACGGCACCCGCCTAGGCTCGCGGCATGGCATACGAGGTGCGTGGCGTGGTCGCCCGCGGCAAGGGTCAGCCGGTCAGCGTCGAGACCATCCTGGTGCCCGACCCGGGCCCCGGTGAGGCGGTCGTCGACATCCAGGCCTGCGGGGTCTGCCACACCGACCTGCACTACCGCGAGGGCGGCATCAACGACGACTTCCCGTTCCTCCTCGGTCACGAGGCGGCCGGGCTGGTGGCGGCGGTCGGCGAGGGCGTCACCAACGTCGCCGTCGGCGACTACGTCGTCCTGAACTGGCGTGCGGTGTGCGGCGAGTGCCGCGCCTGCCGCAAGGGGCAGCTGCAGTACTGCTTCAACACCCACAACGCCGCGCAGAAGATGACGCTGGCCGACGGCACCGAGCTCTCCCCGGCCCTGGGCATCGGCGCCTTCGCCGAGAAGACGCTGGTCCACTCGGGTCAGTGCACGAAGGTGGGCCCGGCCGCTCCGCCGGCGTCGGCGGGCCTGCTGGGCTGCGGCGTCATGGCCGGCGTGGGCGCGGCCATCAACACCGGTGCCGTGCAGCGGGGCGAGACCGTGGCCGTCTTCGGCTGCGGCGGCGTCGGTGACGCAGCGATCGCCGGCGCGAAGCTCGCCGGGGCGACGACGATCATCGCCGTCGACATCTCCGACCAGAAGCTGGAGTGGGCCAAGGGCTTCGGCGCCACCCACACCGTCAACTCCGCCGAGACCGACCCGGTCGAGGCCATCAAGGCGCTGACCGGCGGGTTCGGCGTCGACGTCGCCATCGACGCCGTCGGCCACCCGAAGGTGTTCGAGCAGGCCTTCTACGCCCGCGACCTGGCCGGCCGCGTCGTGATGGTCGGCGTCCCGACCCCGGGCATGGAGATCACGCTGCCGGCGATCGAGATCTTCGGCCGCGGTGGGGCCGTCAAGTCCTCCTGGTACGGCGACTGCCTGCCCAGCCGCGACTTCCCGATGCTGGTCGACCTCTACCTGCAGGGCCGTTTCGACCTCGACGCCTTCGTCAGCGAGACGATCGGGCTGGACGACGTCGAGGCCGCCTTCGACAAGATGCACAAGGGCGAGGTCCTGCGCTCCGTGGTGGTGTTCGACAAGTGAGCGCCCGCATCGACAAGGTCGTGATCCCCGGCGTATTCTCCCTGGACGGGCAGGACTTCGACGTCGAGAACAACGTCTGGCTGGTCGGGGACGACGACGAGGTGCTGGTGATCGACGCACCGCACGACGCCGCCCCCATCGTCGAGGCGATCGGCGGCCGAAAGGTGGTCGCGATCGTGCTCACCCACGGGCACAACGACCACATCACCGCCGCGCCCGCGCTCCGCGAGGCCACCGGCGCGCCGATCTGGTTCAACAGCGCCGACCGGATGCTCTGGGACATGACGCATGCCGACTCCGAGCCCGATCGCGACCTGCAGCCGGGCACCCGGTTCACCGTCGCGGGCACCCGGATCGTCGCCCTGCACACGCCGGGTCACTCGCCGGGCAGCACGTGCCTGCACGCGGCCGACCTGAACACCGTCTTCACCGGGGACACCCTGTTCTGCGGGGGGCCGGGGGCGACGGGCCGCTCGTTCAGCGACCACCCGACGATCCTGAACTCGATCCGCTCCCAGCTGTTCAGCCTGCACGGCGACACCGTGGTGCGGACCGGGCACGGCGACGACACCACGATCGCCGCGGAGCTGCGCACCGTCGGCTGACGCCCCTGAGGGCCGAAATCGCCACTTCGGCCCTCGGGGACGTCAGGTACGGGTCGCCGCCGAGGCGAAGCCCAGCCAGGTGTGCCGGTTGCCCGCCCAGCACCAGCCCACCTTCGGTGCGCCACGCCGCTCCCGGCCGTCGCGTCCGGTGCCGTTGCTGATCCAGAGGGCCGGGGTGCGGGAATCCAGTCGCCCGCCGGGCTTGACCAGGCGCGAGCCGAGGGTCATGAAGCAGGCGTTGCGGGTCAGCACGTCGGGGCGCTGCAGCAGCCAGTGGATCCCCTCGGCGAGCGTCAGCGGCGTCCGGCCCGCGGCGATGAGCGCCGGCAGCGCCTCGTCCGGGCTCCAGTTCCGCATGTGGTCGCCGCGGTCCAGGCCGGCGACGGCGTAGACCGGCCCGTCGGGCACGACCACCGGCTCGACGGGCCCGAAGGCGTCGACGTCGGTCATGTCCGCGACGACGAACCCCGGCCGGCCGTCCAGCTCGAGCAGCGGCGCGAGCGCGGACGGCGCGGCGAGCCGCGGATCGACGACCAGCAGCGCCCCGGCCGGCAGGGCCTCCGCGGCGGCGCGCAGCTCGGCCGGCTGCAGGCCGGCGAGCTCGTGCACGCCGAGGGCGATCAGCCGCTCGGCCTGGGCGGCCGCGGGCGGCAGCGGCGCGGCGACGGGAGCGGGGAGCCGGTCGGGAACGGTGGGCGCGAGGGGAGCGGGCACGGCGGACCTCGGGGGGACGGCGACGGGCGGACCCTCGACGCGCGCCGCACCCCGCTGGTTCCCCGCGGCTCCGATCAAGCGGCGGCGGCCGGCAGCGCGCTCCAGTCGACCGGCACCTTGCGCATGACGAGTGCGCAGTCGAGCTGCGCGCTGCCCGCCGGGAAGACGTCGGTGTCGTCGAAGAAGGACGACGAGGCGCTCAGCACCCGGCCCGGGTCGACCCGCCACGCGGTGGTGTCCAGCCGGACTCCCTCGACCTGCCCGGCGCGGTGCGCGGGGGACCAGCCGACCGTGCCCTGCTCGAAGAACCGGGAGGCCGCCGCGACATCGGGGAACAGCGAGCTGCCCTCGAGTCGCGGCTCGACCGCCACGGCCACGTCCACCGCCGCCCGGCCGTCGTCGCTGCGGAACGCCACGCGCAGACGGTCGTCGCTCTCCGCCACGGTGAAGCGGGCCCGGGAGTGCACTCCGGGAAAGGCCCGCCCACCGAGCAGCACCGTCAGCCGGGAGTCGGTGTCGCGCCGGGGGATGTAGACGCCGGACTCGACGCCCGCCGGACCGTCCCACTCCACGGCGATGCGGTGGGCGGCGTTCTCGGTCGTGAGGCCGAGGCCGGTCAGTGGCGCGGGGGTCCAGCGCGGCCGCAGATCGCCGAGCCGGATGAGGCAGATGCCGGCCACGGCCGCACCCTCGACCAGCTGCGGGCGGAAGCGCTCCGGCAGCAGCGGCCGCAGCGCCGCCGGGTCGACGCGGTAGTTCACCAGCAGCCGGCGTTCGATCTCGCCGGTCATCCGGGGCACGCGCATGGCGGGACCGTACTGGTCAGCGGCCCGGCGCGGCGCGGTCCAGCACCCGGGGAGTGATGCGGTCCACCCGATCGGCTCGGGGCGGGGTGGCGGGCGCCGGTACGCTCGACCCCGTGCCCCGTGGTGATGGACGGCTGACGCACGACCTCGATCCCCAGTCCCCGGGGCCCCAGGACGCCTGTGGCGTCTTCGGTGTCTGGGCGCCGGGCGAAGAGGTCGCGAAGTTGACCTATTTCGGCCTGTACGCGCTCCAGCACCGGGGCCAGGAGGCGGCCGGTATCGCCGTCTCCGACGGCGCCTCGGTCGTCGTCTTCAAGGACCTCGGGCTCGTCAGCCAGGTCTTCGACGAGGCGACCCTCGGCAGCCTGCGCGGCCACCTCGCCGTCGGCCACACGCGGTACTCCACCACGGGCGCGTCCACCTGGGAGAACGCCCAGCCGACCTTCCGCACGACGGAGGCCGGCACCGGTCTGGCGCTGTGCCACAACGGGAATCTGGTGAACACCGCGGAGCTGGCCGTCAAGGCGGCCGACGACGGCGTCGCCGGGGCGTTCCTCGCCACCAACGACTCCGACCTGATCACCGCGCTGATCGCCGCCCGCCCCGACCTGTCCGTCGAGGCCGCCGCGATGGAGGTGCTCCCGCAGCTGCGCGGCGCCTTCAGCCTGACCTTCATGGACGAGGACACCCTCTACGCCGCCCGCGACCCGCAGGGCGTGCGGCCGCTGGTGCTCGGCCGGCTGGAGCGCGGCTGGGTCGTGGCCAGCGAGACGGCGGCCCTGGACATCGTGGGCGCCTCCATGGTGCGCGAGGTGGAGCCCGGCGAGCTGATCGCGATCGACGAGAACGGTCTGCGCAGTCAGCACTTCGCCCCGGCCCAGCCCAAGGGCTGCGTGTTCGAGTACGTCTACCTCGCCCGCCCCGACACCACGATCTCCGGGCGCGGCGTGCACGCCGCCCGCGTGGAGATCGGCCGCCGGCTGGCCAAGGAGCACCCGGCCGAGGCCGACCTGGTCATCCCGGTGCCGGAGTCGGGCACCCCGGCGGCGGTCGGCTTCGCCGAGGCGTCGGGCATCCCCTACGGCCTGGGTCTGGTCAAGAACTCCTACGTGGGCCGCACGTTCATCCAGCCCAGCCAGACCATCCGGCAGCTGGGCATCCGGCTGAAGCTGAACCCGCTGCGCGACGTCATCCGCGGCAAGCGGCTGGTCGTCGTGGACGACTCGATCGTCCGCGGCAACACCCAGCGCGCGCTCATCCGGATGTTGCGCGAGGCCGGCGCCGTCGAGGTGCACGTGCGCATCGCCTCCCCGCCGGTGAAGTGGCCGTGCTTCTACGGCATCGACTTCGCCAGCCGGGCCGAGCTGATCGCCAACGGGCTGGACATCGACGGCGTGCGCGCCTCGATCAACGCCGACTCGCTGGGCTACGTCTCCGAGCAGGAGCTGATCGCCGCCACGGAGCAGCCGCGCAACCGGCTGTGCACCGCCTGCTTCACCGGCCAGTACCCGATCGACCTGGGCCAGCCCGAGGTGCTGGGCAAGCACGTGCTCGAGGGCATCGGGCAGCGGGCGGTCACCGGCTGGACCGGCCAGCAGGCCGGGACGGCGTCGGTGCCCGGTGGCGCCGAGGACGCGCTGCGTCGGCCATGACCGGGCCCGAGTTCACGTACGCCGCCTCCGGCGTCGACATCGACGCCGGCGAGCGCGCGGTCACGCTCATGCGGACCGCGGTCGAGAAGACCAACCGGCCGGAGGTCGTCGGCGGGCTGGGCGGGTTCGCCGGTCTCTTCGCGCTGGACACCGCGAAGTACCGCAAGCCGCTGCTGGCCTCCTCGACCGACGGCGTCGGCACGAAGATCGCCCTGGCGCGGCAGCTGGACCGGCACGACACGGTCGGCATCGACCTGGTGGCCATGGTCGTCGACGACCTGGTCGCCTGCGGCGCCGAGCCGCTCTTCCTGCAGGACTACGTGGCCTGCGGCAAGGTCGTCCCCGAGCGGATCGCCGCGATCGTCACCGGCATCGCCGCCGGCTGCACCCAGGCCGGCGCCGCGCTGGTGGGCGGGGAGACCGCCGAGCACGGCGACCTCATGGACGCCGACGAGTACGACCTGGCCGCCACCGCGGTCGGGGTCGTCGAGGCCGACGCCGTCCTCGGCCCCGAGCGCGTGCGGGCCGGCGACGCGGTGATCGCGATGGCCTCCTCGGGCTTCCACTCCAACGGCTACTCGCTGGTCCGCCGGGTGGTCTCCGCCGCCGGCCTGGACCTGACCGGCACCCCGGCCGGGCTGGACCGCCCGCTGGGGAACGAGCTCCTCGAGCCCACCCGCATCTACGCGCTGGACTGCCTCGCGCTCGTGGACGAGCTCGGTGTCGAGGGCGTGCACGCCTACGCGCACATCACCGGTGGCGGGCTGGCCGGCAACACGGCGCGGGTGGTCCCCGACGGGCTGCAGGCCGTGCTGGACCGCGGCACGTGGGCGCTGCCGGCGGCGGTGCGCCTCATGGAGGAGCACGGGGTGCCGCGCGCGGAGTCGGAGCGGGCGTTCAACTGCGGGGTGGGCATGGTCGCCGCGGTGGCGGCGGAGCACGCCGATGCCGCCGTCCGGCTGCTGACCGGCCGCGGAGTGCCCGCCTGGGTCGCCGGGAGCCTGCGGGAGCGGCCCGACGCCGCCGCACCGGCCGCGGAGCTGACCGGCTCCTACCGCTGACCCGTCCCGCGCCCGCGCCCGGCACCCGGCCGGCCGCGGTCGGGTGTCGAGTGCCGACCCGGCCGGTACGAGGGGTCGCCTGAACTCGGGCGGCGACGGAGATCGTCGTCCGCGCCGCAACACCACGACACCGCTGCCCCGGAGGGCCGCGGTGTCGTGGTGGTCAGACGGAGGAGCGGCCGGTCAGCGGCTGGCCGCCCAGTCGTCGTCGGAGTCGTCGTCCGCCCAACGATCGGCGTACGTGTCGTCCTCGTCCTCGTCGTCGTCATCCACCGCGGGAGGCGCGGTGTAGGTCGACGACGAACCGGCCAGCTCGCGCTGAAGCGCGGTGAGGTCGGTGTTGGGTGAGCTGTACTTGAGCTCACGGGCCACGCGTGTCTGCTTGGCCTTCGCTCGGCCGCGCCCCATCGGCTCGACCCCCTCGTTACGGAGTGCGGTGGACCAGCCAAGCGGCTGATGCGGCCCGCGTGGCGACCCCGACTGAGTGACTATGTCTCGGACAACATTACGACACGGATCCGCGGCGGGCACACGCCCTCCCCCCGTGGCCCCGTCCAGGGCACCGCCCCGAGCGTGCGAGGGGTGGGGAGGACGGGGTCCTTCTTCAGCGGGGGAGCCGGATCGTGGCCAGCCGGCCGACCTCGCGGATGCGCTGCTCGGCCAGCCGATCGGCCGCCACCGCGGGTGAGACGCCCTCGGCGTCGGCCAGCGCGAACACGCGCAGCGCGACGTCGAAGATGCCCGAGGCCTTCGACTGGGCGCGGGCGAAGGAGAAGCCGTGCCGCTCGTCCTCGACCTGGATCACGCCGCCGGCGTTCACCAGGAAGTCCGGCGCGTAGAGGATGCCGCGCTCGGCCAGCCGGCCGGCCATGTCGGCCGTGGCCAGCTGGTTGTTGGCTCCGCCGCACACCACCCGCGCGGGCAGCGCTGCCACGGTGTCGGCATCCAGGGCTCCGCCCAGCGCGCAGGGGGCGTAGACGTCGTGCGGCGTCCGCACCAGGGCGGCGGTGTCCTCGACGACGCGCACCTGCGGGTGGCGGGCCCGCAGCCGCTCGACGGCGGCCGGGTCGACGTCGGTGACCACCACGTCGGCGCCGTCGTCGACCAGGTGCCCGGCCAGCCAGGAGCCGACCTTGCCGACGCCGGCGATCGCCACGGTCCGGCCGGCCAGCGACGGGGAGCCCCAGCAGTGCTGGGCGGCGGCCCGCATGCCCTGGAAGACCCCGTAGGCGGTCAGCACCGACGAGTCGCCGCAGCCGCCGTAGGCCTCCGAGCGGCCGTGGGCGAACCGGGTCTCCCGGGCGACCACGTCCAGGTCGGCGTTGTAGGTGCCGACGTCGCAGGCGGTCAGGTAGCGCCCGCCGAGCGACTCCACGAACCGGCCGTACGCGCGCAGCAGCGCTTCGGTCTTGTCCGTGCGCGGGTCGCCGATGATCACCGCCTTGCCGCCGCCCAGGTCCAGCCCCGCGAGGCTGTTCTTGTACGACATGGCCTTGGACAGCCGGAGGGCGTCGGCGACCGCGGCGTCCTCGCCGGCGTAGGGGTAGAAGCGTGTGCCACCCAGCGCCGGGCCCAGGGCGGTCGAGTGGATCGCGATGACCGCCCTCAGCCCCGACTCGGCGTCGCTGCAGAACACGACCTGCTCATGACCGGAACCCAGGACGTCCACGAGAGGAAGCCTAGAACCCGTCGCGCTGTCGCCCGGACGGAGGAGACCCCCGCCACGACCGGCCCCTCCTCGCGGCCGGCGGCTGCCCGGAGGGGCATGATCCAGGGGCAGACGACCGCGCGGGCGCGTGCCCGCGAGCACAGGAGGACCCCCATGCCCGCACCGAAGCGATTGCTGGCACTCGCCGTGGCCGCGCCCCTGCTGCTCGCCTCGTGCACGACCGACGGCGGGGGCGACACGGACGGCGGCGGTTCCTCCGGTGGCGGCTCCGGCGGTGGCGACCTGGCCTTCTCGGTGATCACCCACGGCTCGGCCGGTGATGCGTTCTGGGACGTGGTGCAGAACGGCGCCGAGCAGGCGGGGGAGGACCTCGGCATCGACGTCGACTACCAGAGCGACGGCGACCCCCAGCGCCAGGCGCAGCTGATCGACGCGGCGGTGAACTCGCAAGCCGACGGCATCGTCGTCTCGATGGCCAACCCCGACGCGTTGCAGGAGTCGATCGAGGCGGCGGTCGAGGCGGGCATCCCCGTCGTCACCATCAACTCCGGCGGCGAGCGGTCCACCGGGTTCGGCGCGATCGGCCACGTCGGGCAGGACGAGGTCGTCGCGGGGCGAGGAGCCGGCGAGCGCCTCGGGCAGGACGGTGCGACCAGCGTGCTGTGCGTCACCCACGAGGCCGGCAACATCGGCCTCGACCAGCGCTGCTCGGGCGCCTCGCAGGGCTTCGCCACGGCCGGCTCGCCTCCCGGCAACTTCACCGTGATGCAGGTCGACATCAACGACCTCACCGGCGCCCAGTCGTCGATCGCGGCCCAGCTGCAGGCCGACGAGTCCATCGACGCGGTGCTCACCCTCAACTCCGCGGTCGCCGCCGTCGCGGTCGAGGCGGCCACGGACGCGGGCGCTGAGGCGCAGGTGGCGACGTTCGACCTCAACGAGGACGTGATCAGCGGCATCCAGGCCGGTGACATCGCGTTCGCCGTCGACCAGCAGCAGTACGAGCAGGGCTACCTGCCGGTCGTGATGCTCAAGCTCTACGCCGAGAACCTGAACACCGTCGGCGGTGGGCAGCCGGTCCTCACCGGCCCGGGCATCGTGGACGCCGACAACGTCGACGAGATCGCCGACCTGGCCTCGGCCGGCACGCGCTGAGCACCCGGGAGGCCACCGCGCCGGCGGGTCGGCGCACGGACGAGCGGACGTCGGTGCCCGGCCCGCTGCGCCGCCTGCTGGTCAAGCCCGAGCTCGGCGCGCTGGTCGGCGCCGTGGTGGTCTTCGCGTTCTTCGCGGTGCAGTCGGAGACCTTCCGCTCGCCCCGCGGCATCGCCAACTGGCTGGACCCGGCCTCCACGCTGGGGATCATGGCCGTGGCGGTCGCCCTGCTGATGATCGGCGGCCACTTCGACCTGTCCGCCGGCGTGATGGTCGGGACGACGGCGCTGACGGTGGGCATCGTGGCCACCGAGCTGCGGCAGAACCTGTGGGTGGCCATCGGCGTCGCCCTGCTGCTCGCCCTCGCCATCGGTTTCCTCAACGGCTGGCTGGTGACCCGCACCGGGCTGCCGAGCTTCATCATCACGCTCGCCACGTTCCTGATGCTCCAGGGCCTGAACCTGGGGCTGACGAAGCTGTTCACCGGGACGGTCACCGTGGGCGGCATCGACGACGTGCCCGGTTACGGGGCCGCCGAGTGGGTGTTCGCGTCCCGGGTGAGCGTCTTCGGGGCGGAGGTGCGCGTCGCCGTCCTCTGGTGGCTGCTGTTCACCGCCCTGGCCACCTGGGTGCTGCTGCGCACCCGGTTCGGCAACTGGGTGTTCGCCACCGGCGGGGACGACGTCGCCGCCCGGAACGTCGGTGTGCCGGCCCGTCGCACCACCATCGCCCTGTTCATGACGACGGCGGCCGCGGCCTGGTTCGTCGGCACGACGCTGGCCGTGCGGCTCACCTCGGTCCAGGCCAACACCGGCATCGGGCAGGAGCTCATCTACATCGTGGCCGCCGTCATCGGTGGCTGCCTGCTCACCGGCGGGTTCGGCTCGGCGATCGGCGCCTCCCTGGGTGCCCTGATCTTCGGCATGACGCAGCTGGGCATCCCGTACCTGCGCTGGGACGCGGACTGGTTCTACTTCTTCCTCGGCGCGATGCTCCTGCTCGCCGTGCTGGCCAACCGGCTGGTCCGCCGCTACGCCGAGGCGGCCCGCCGATGACCACCCGGCCCGCTGCCGTCCCGTCGCGGAACGAGCCCGGGAACGCCGCGCCCCTGTTGGAGCTGCGCGACGTCGGCAAGGACTACGGCACGGTCATCGCCCTGGACGGCATCAGCGCGACGGTGCGCGCCGGGGAGGTCACCTGCGTCCTCGGCGACAACGGCGCCGGCAAGTCCACGCTGATCAAGGTGCTGTCGGGGGTGCACCGGGCCGACCGCGGCCAGGTGCTGCTCGACGGCCGGCCGGTGGCCTTCGGATCACCCCGCGAGGCCCTGGACGCCGGGATCGCCACGGTCTTCCAGGATCTGGCGATGATCCCGCTCATGGCCATCTGGCGGAACTTCTTCCTGGGCGCGGAGCCCACGAAGGGCCGGGGACCGTTCCGCCGGTTCGACTCGGCGCGCGCCAAGGACGTCACCCGGCGCGAGCTGGCCGCGATGGGCATCGACATCCGCGATCCCGACCAGCCGGTCGGAACGCTGTCGGGCGGGGAGCGCCAGTCGGTGGCCATCGCGCGGGCGGTGCACTTCGGCGCGCGGGTGCTGATCCTCGACGAGCCCACTTCGGCCCTCGGCGTCAAGCAGGCGGGGGTGGTGCTGCGCTACGTGGCCCAGGCCCGCGACCGGGGCGTCGGCGTCGTGCTCATCACGCACAACCCGCACCACGCCTACCCGGTGGGCGACCGGTTCCTCGTGCTGAACCGCGGGCGCAGCCTCGGCGAGTTCGGCAAGTCCGACATCGACCGGGACGAGCTGACCCGCCTGATGGCCGGTGGCGCGGAGCTCGAGGCGCTGGCGCACGAGCTGGAACGACCCGCCGACTGACGGCGATGTCGACAAACCGACAGCCACGAGGCGGTCACTGAACGTTCTGATCGCGGCGCGGCACAGGTACCGCGTGTTGCCTTTGTGACTAGTGGTGACGGTGCGACTCTCGCTGGGCTCAACGCCCCACCCTCTTCCCCAGGGAGCGAGTCATGCACCAGCGCCGTCCGACCGGACCGCTGACCCCTCGGATCGGCCGCCGCCGGCCCGTCGCTCGCCGCTCCGTCCGTGCCCTGCGCACCGCCCTGGTCGGCGTGGTCGCCGGAGCGGTGCTCCTGGGGAGCGCCGGCACGGCCGTCGCGCTGCCGCCCCCGCCGCCCAACCCGAGCGACAGCCAGCTGGGTGCGGCCCAGGGCACGAAGGACGCCGCCGCGGCCGAGGTCGGCCGGCTCCTCGGGCTGCTCGCCGGCGCGGAGGCGCAGCTGGAGCGGGTCGGCATCCAGGCCGAGGCTGCCGGTACCGCCTACGAGGCCGCCAAGGAGGCGCTGGAGATGGCGCAGGCCGCGGCCGCGCAGGCCGCCCTGGAGCTGCAGGCGGCGGCCGACGAGGTCGCCGCGGCGGAGGCGCGGATCGCGCTCTTCTCGCGCGACAGCTACATGCAGGGCTCCTCGCTGGCCAGCTCCGCCGCACTGCTCGACTCCCGCGGACCGGGTGAGCTCATCCAGCGCGCCGCGATGCTGGACTACGTCGCGGAGAACGAGCTCGACGTCCTGGGCACGCTGGAGGTGGCCCGGATCCGGCAGGCGAACGCCGAGTCCAGCGCCCGTGCCACCCGGGACGAGCGGGCCGCGGCCGAGGCGTCGGCGGAGGAGACCAAGGCGGCGGCCGATGCCCAGCTCGCCGCGCAGCAGGCCGCGTACGCCGAGGTCGACGCGCAGAAGGCCCAGTACGAGGAGCAGCTGAAGGCCGCGGAGATCCAGCTGCTCCAGCTGCAGGGCGCGCGCAACGCGCACGACCAGTGGGTGGCCCAGAAGCAGGCCGAGGAGGCAGCCGCTGCGGCGGCGGCCGAGCGGGCGGCCCGGGCGGCCGAGGAGGCCGCAACGGCAGCGCGCAACGACCCCGGCGGCAGCGGTGGCGCTTCGTCGGGTTCCGGGAGGTACCTCAAGCCGTTCTCCGGCCGCGTCACCAGTTGCTTCGGTCCGCGGTGGGGGGTCAACCACAACGGCGTGGACGTCGCATCGGCGATCGGTACACCCCTGTACGCGCCGATCTCAGGCACCGTGCGCCGGGCGGGAGCGGCCACGGGATTCGGACTGGCTGTCTACCTGGAAGGGGATGACGGAGCGATCTACGTGTACGGCCACATCAACGACTACTTCGTCCGCACCGGCGACCGGGTCGTCGCAGGTGAGCGGATCGCCGAAGTCGGCAACAGGGGCAACTCGACGGGGCCCCACGTCCACTTCGAGGTGCATCCGAACGGATCCATGTACACCGGCGCGGCCGACCCGGTGTCGTGGCTGAACGCTCGCGGTGTCACGGTCGGGGCCTGCGGTGGCTGACAGGGACTGCGGCAGGCACCCCGTGCGGGGGGAGCGGTGCGGTGCAGGGGCCTCCCTCAGCCGCCGGGCGTGGCGGAGCCGGCCGAGACGTCGATGCCGCAGTCGTCGCGCAGATAGGTCTCGACGTTGGTCGACGCCGTCTCCAGGTCCTGCTGCAGCGGGGTGAGCTCCTGCTCCAGGGTGGCCAGGGCGTTCGGGTCGCTGAAGTCGATGCCGGAGAGGGTCTCGGACAACCTCTGGGCCCCGTCGGCCAGGGCGCTCCAGTCCGCCTCGATCTCGGCGGGGGCATCGATCGCCCGGATCTCGTCGGCCGCCCGCTGCATGACCTGGGGGAGCTCCGTGGGGTCGGACACGCCGCCGGCCGTCGCCTCCAGGCGCTCCTGGATGCTGGCCGCCTGGGTGCAGAACTCCGAACCGGCCGCCACCGCGGTGGACTCCGCGGCGGTCATGGGGGTCTCGGGCGCGGAGTCCTCCCCGTCGGACCCCCCGCAGCCGGTGAGCAGCACGACCGCGGCGGCCACGGAGAGTCCGCTGCGGCGCAGCAGGATGGAACGGTGCATGCGCCGGAGGGTAGCCACCGGGAGCGCGCCGTAGAGGCACCGGCGATAGCGTGCGGGCCGTGACCGCCCCGTCCGATCCCCGCGCCGGCTGGGGACTGCCCGGCCTCGGCGCCCTGCCGCGCACCGCCGACCTCGAGCCGCTGGTCACCCGGGTGCTGGCGCCCAACCCGTCCCCGATGACCCTCGACGGCACGAACACCTACGTCGTGGGCGCGCCGGGCAGCGGGCAGGCGGTGCTGGTGGACCCGGGCCCGGACGACGCCGCGCACCTCGCCGCCGTGGAGGCCGCGCTCGAGGCGCGGGGCGCCCGGTGCGTCGCCGTCCTCGTCACCCACCACCACGGGGACCACGCGGAGGCGGCCCTCCCGTGGGGCGGCCGGTTCGGCGTGCCCGTGGCCGCCGGCAGCGGCGCGGTCGCCGGTCCGGGCGGCCGGGTCCTGGAGCCGGGCGAGCGGCTCGCCCTCGCCGGCACCGCCTTCGGCGTCGTCGCCACCCCCGGCCACACGGCCGACCACCTGGCGTTCCGGCTGGAGTCCGGCGCCGTGCTGGTCGGCGACCACGTGCTGGGGCGGGGGACGTCGGTGGTCACGCACCCGGAGGGCGACGTCGTGGCCTACCTGGAGTCGCTGCGCCGCGTGCACGACCTCGGCCCCGGCGCGCTGTACTGCGGCCACGGCCCGGAGCTGACCGAGGACCCGGGCGCGGTGCTGGACTTCTACCTGGCCCACCGGGCGTACCGCGAGCAGCAGCTGCTGGACGCGCTGGGAACGGGCGCCGCCACCGTGGACGAGCTCGTCGCCACGGTCTACGCCGAGGTGCCCCGGGAGGTGTGGCCGGCAGCTGCCCAGTCCACCCGTGCCACGTTGGACAAGCTGGCCGCCGAGGGCCGGGTCGTGCTGGGCAACGCCGAGGAGGTGCGCCCGGCGTGACCGACGTCCCGCTGGTCACCAGCGCCGGGAGCGAGCGCGACCAGCGGCGGGCGGCAGCCGCGCTCGCCGCTGCCGGCCTGCGGCCCGGCGACCGGCTGCTGCTGTCGGCCACCGCGTCACCGGAGCTGCTCGCCGTCGTGTTGGGCGCGCTGCGCACGGGGATCGTCCCGGTGGTGCTGGACCCGGCGCTGCCGGACGACGAACGCGCGGCGCTGGCGGAGGACGCCGACCCGGGCCTTGACGCGGGAGGGGACCCGGCGCGCCTGCTCGGCGACGACGAGGCCGAACTCGCCGACGTGCCGCTGGCCAGGCCGATGCACTACACGTCGGGCACGACCGGCCGGCGCAAGGGCGTCTGGTCCGGAGTGCTGGCCGAGGAGGACGCCCGGGCGCTGGCCGCCGAGGAGATCGAGCTGTGGGGATTCGGGCCCGGTGACCGGCACCTGGTGCTCTCGCCGCTGCACCACAGCGCACCGCTGCGGTTCGCGATCCACACCCTCCTGGCGGGAGGGGAGGTGCTGCTTCCGGGCGCCTTCGACGTCGAGCGGGCCGCCGCGGCGATCAGCACGCTCCGGCCGACCACGACCTTCTGCGTGCCCACCCACCTGCAGCGCCTCATCGCGCACGCGGGCGTCGACTGGTCCTCCTTCCGGCGCCTCGTCCACGCGGGGGCGCCCTGTCCGGAGCCGCTGAAGCGGGCGGTGCTGGCGGCGCTGCCCGAGGGCAGCGTCTGGGAGTTCTACGGCTCCACCGAGGCCCAGTTCACGGTCTGCTCTCCCGAGGACTGGCTGGCGCACCCCGGCAGCGTGGGACGGGCACGGCCGGGCCGGCGGCTGGAGACCGACGAGCGGGGCCAGCTCTGGTGTGCCGTGCCCCGGTGGGCGCGGTTCGAGTACTGGCGGGCACCGGAGAAGACCGCGGCCGCCTGGCGGGGCGACCGGGTCACCGTGGGCGATCTCGGCCGGGTGGACGAGGACGGCGTGGTGTGGCTCGACGGCCGCCGCGAGGACCTGGTGATCTCCGGCGGGGTGAACGTCTACCCCGCCGAGGTGGAGGCGGTCCTCGACGCCCATCCGGCCGTGATCGAGAGCGCGGTGTTCGGGGTGCCCGACCCCGACTGGGGGCAGCGGGTGGTGGCCGCGTACGTGGGCGACGCCGATGCCGGTGAACTCGGCACCTGGGCCCGGGAGCGGCTGGCACCGGCCAAGCGGCCCAAGACGCTGCACCCGGTGGCCGAGCTGCCGCGCACCTCCACCGGCAAGGTGCGCCGCCTGGACCTGCCCGGGGTGCTCGGCCTCGCCGATGGCTGAGCAGGGCGGCTGGGACGTCGTCGTGGTCGGCGCGGGAACCGCCGGGTGCGCGCTGGCGGCCCGGCTGGTCGACGCCGGCCGCCGGGTGCTGGTGCTGGAGGCGGGCGCGGACCACCCGCGGGCCTCCGACGTCCCCGAGGAGCTGCGGGACGCCGGGACGCTGCGCGCTGCGGTCCCCGGGCATCCCGCCAACTGGGATCTGCCCGGGTTGCTGCCCGACGGGCGCACGGTGCGGGTGCCCCGGGGCCGCGTCGTGGGCGGGTCGAGCGCGATCAACGCCGGCTACTTCATCCGCCCGACCCCGCACGACGCCGCCGGCTGGGCCGCCGAGGGCAACGACCTGTGGGCCTGGGACAGGCTGCTGCCCGCGCTGGTGCGCCTGGAGAGCGACCTCGACCTCGGGTCCCGGCCGGGGCACGGCGCGGACGGGCCGGTGCCGGTGGCGCGGCCCCGCGGCGGCCCACCGCTGGCCGACGCGTTCGCCCGGGCCGCCGTCGAGCTCGGGCTGCCGGCGGAGCCGGACAAGAACGCCGGTGGGGAGCCCGGCTACGGGCCCCTGCCGCGCAACGTGCGGAACGGCGTGCGGATCAGTGCCGCCGACGCCTACCTCGCCCCGCGCCGGGGGCATCCGGGGTTGACCGTGCGCGGCGACGTCCAGGTGCTGCGGGTCCTCGTGGAGCGGGGGCGGGCCGTCGGCGTCCGGACGGCGGACGGCGACGTCCGGGCCGCCGAGGTGGTGCTCAGCGCCGGTGCGGTCGGCTCGGCGCACCTGCTCCTGCTGTCGGGCGTCGGCCCGGCCGGGCAGCTGCGGGCGGCCGGGATCGAGGTGCTGGTCGACGCGCCGGGCGTCGGGACGGGCGCCACCGACCACCCGCTGGTCTACCTGCCGTTCTCCCCGCGCGAGGGGGTTGCCGCCGGGCTCGGGGAGTCGCCGCTGCACGGGGTGCTGCACGCGACCTCCGACGGCGCGGCCGTACCGGGTGACCTCGAGGTGCTGCCCTGGCTGGCGCCCTTCGCCGAGGTGATGACCGGCCGGGCGGCGCCCGGCCGACCGATCGAGGTGGGCGTCGGGCTGCAGCGGACCGAGGGCCGGAGCCGGCTCGCGCTCGTGGACGCCTCCCCGTTCACCCCGCCGCTGGTCGAGTACCGCCACCTCGCCGAGGCCGCCGACGTCGCCCGCATGCGGGCCGGCGTGCGGCTCGCGGCGGAGCTGATGTCGACGCGGGCGCTGCGCGAGGTGGGCGAGCCGGGGAACCTCCCGCGGGACGACGCCGGGCTCGACCGCTGGATCCGCGAGCGGCTGACCACCGCCGTGCACCTGTCCGGAACGGCCCGGATGGGTCCGGACGGGGATGCAGGGGCCGTCGTGGACCAGGAGCTGCGCGTGCGCGGCGTCGAGGCACTGCGGGTGGTCGACACGGCGGTGCTGCCGCGCGTGCCCAGCCGTGGACCGGCGGCCGCGGCGGTGCTGGTGGGGGAGCGGGCGGCCGAGCTGATGGCCGGCGGCTGACCGCCGCGCGGGATCAGCGGACGGCGGGCATCTCGCTGGTGGTGGCGGGAGCCGGGGCGGACCAGGCGTCGGGGTGCGGGCGGCCGGCGTCGGCCGCCCAGACCGGGGTGCGGGTGCCGCTCCCGGAGGTGCGCGTGGCCGTGGCCGGCCGGGCGCTGAGGCTCACGATCACGGCCAGCAGCACGAGCAGACCGACCAGCACACCGCCGATGACCAAGAGCGTGGAGAGCATGTACTCAAGGTAGGGCGCGGACCGTTCCGTGTCACTCGGCAGAACTTCACTGACATGGGCCTCGACAGGCGCACACTTCGCCTGTCGGAGCGGCTCGCGTCCCATGCGTAACAGCGACTATCGCCAGCCGTGCCGCACCGCGCTCCCGAGGCCCGGCGGTTCCTTGGATACGAGCGTCGCTGCCGGGGGTAGGGCGGGCGTTCCGGATGGACGGGAGGGGTCCGGTGGCGGATCTGGCGGAACTGGCGGGCCGGGCGGTGGCCGTGCCCGTGGGCGCCGTGGCGCGCTGGCGGCACGGCCGGGCCGTGCACCCCCGGGGCGCGGTGTTCGACGCGGTGCTGGAGCGGTACGGGGCGACGCCGCCCGTCGAGGTGCCCTGGCTGGACGCGGAGCACAGCGAGCCGGTCGTCGTCCGGTTGTCCCGCGGAGCCGGGCTGCCGGCGCCCCTGCCCGACGTCCTCGGCCTGGCGATCCGCCTCGGAGCGGAGGAGGCGCCGGTGGACCTGCTGCTGTCCAGTGCCGGCCGCGGGCCCTGGTCCCGGCGGGTGCCGATCCCGCGGATCGGCGAGGCCGTCTCCTACGGCTCGATCATGGCCTACTCCACCACGGCCGGGCCGGTGCGGATCACCGCCCGGGCCGAGACGTCGGGGCTGTCCTCCGACCCCGCGCCGGTGGCCGCGGCGGCGGACGCGGGCGCGCTGGTGTTCACCCTGGCCGCCGCCGTCGCGGGCGAGGGCTGGCGACCCTTCGCCCGGCTTCGCAGCACGGGGTCGCGGGGGCCGCTCGACCCGGCCGTGCGCTTCGACGCCGTCCGCAACCCGCCGCCCGGACTGGTCCCGGACGGGCCGCTGGCCCGGTTCCGGGCGCCGGCCTACGCCGCCGCCCGTGTCGCCGGACCCGAGGGCCGGTGACGCGCACGACACGCCAGCTCACCCGATGGAGTCGGTTCCGGGTTCGCTGACGGACGCGTGGGGTAGGACGGTTCAGACCTGCTCAACCACCAGTCAGGCCCGAGGACGTCGAGCGACACCGTCGTGCTGTCGCGATGCTCGACCGCACGAGGAGACGCACCGTCGCGTGAGCCCTGCACAACCCCCGGATACCGGGCTGCCCGGCGTCGTCGGCGCAGGCATCCGGATCGCCACGATCCCGCACCGGGACCCCTACGTCGACGCGGTCGTCCCCGACGGTGTCGAGCGGGTGGCGCGGGACGCCGTCGTCGGCCCGTGGCGCGACGTCGCCTCCCTGGCCGAGCACACCCGCGACGTCGACGTGGTGCACCTGCACGCCGGCTACGGGTACCTCGACGACGCGGTCGTGGAGGCGTGGGCCGAGGAGCTGCAGCGGCTCGGCGTGCCCCTTGTCGTGACGGTGCACCAGCTGAGCGGCCCCGCGGGCTCGGGAGGCCCGCCCGACAGGGCGCTGGCGGCCGTGCTGTCCACGGCGGAGGTGGTGCTGACGCTCACCCCCGGGGCGGCCGACGACATCGCCGAGCGGTACGGCCGGACCGCCATCGTGGTCGCGCACCCGTCCCTCTGCGCCCCGGACCCCGAGCTGGGCGCGGAGCGCGGGCTGGTGGGGATCCGGATCGGCCCGGCCTCCGCGGCGGTGCCCGATCCGGTCGCCCTCGTGCGGGCGGCGCTGTCGGGCGCCGTGTCGGGGGGCGGGCGGCTGCGGGTCCTCGTGGAGGAGGCGGAGGTGCCCGCCCTCGATCCCGCGGTCGTCGAGCTGGCCGCCGACGGGCAGCTGGAGCTCGTGCGGTTCGGTGTCGCGGGCTGGCCCGCCCAGCTGCAGCAGCTGCACGTGGCCGTCCTCCCGGAGCGGTGCGGCACGCACTCCCGGGACCTGGAGATCTGCCGGGACGTCGGCACCCGCGTGGTGGCGCCCAGCTGCGGCTGGTTCGGCCACCAGTGGTCCGACGTCGTCTCCTACGGCAACGACGAGCGGGACGGGTTCGACGCCGTGTCGCTGGCCGGCGCGATCGGTGCCGCCCTGGCCCGTCCGATGCCCCGTCCGGCCGACCGGGCCTGGCGTGCGGAGCAGAGCGCTGCCGTGCGGCAGGTGCACGCCGAGGTCTACGCCCAGGTGGCGGCGGACCGCAGTTGGTCGTAGACGACGCGCGGGGCCGGGAACGGGGACGGGCCCGGCGCGCTGCGCCGGGCCCGCATGTGAGGTGGGCAGGGGCGGGGTCGAACCGCCGACCTCTCACTTTTCAGGCGAGCGCTCGTACCAACTGAGCTACCTGCCCCTCCCGGCGTATCCGCCGGAAAAGCGACCCTGACGGGACTCGAACCCGCGACCTCCGCCGTGACAGGGCGGCGCGCTAACCAACTGCGCTACAGGGCCTTGCTTGTGGTGCTCTGCTCGTGGTGCATCGTGCCCCCAACGGGGTTCGAACCCGTGCTACCGCCTTGAAAGGGCGGCGTCCTGGACCGCTAGACGATGAGGGCTCTCGTTCGCCGGGGGCAGCGAGAACAATACATGCCCCTCGCGCCTCCTCGGACCGGGGGTGCCCCGATGCGAGGGTGGGCCCGTGCGCGCCACCCCTCTGCTCTCCCTTCCCGCCCTGCCCGCGGCCCTGTTCACGGCTCTGGCCCTGCTGGCCGGCTGTGCCGGCGACGGCGGCTCGGGCACGTCCCCGTCGGCGGCCCCGGAGCCGGGCGCCGGCAGCAGCACCGCCGCACCCCGTCCGGAGCCGGACGAGCCGGCGACGCCGTCGGACTTCCCGGCCGACACGGAACCGGACACCGCCGAGCCGTCGCAGGACGCCCGACTGACCGTCAGCGACGTCCGGCTCGGCGCGCAGGAGGGGTTCGACCGCGTGGTGTTCGAGCTCGGTGGCGCGGGCACGCCGGGCTGGGACGTCCGGTACGTGGACGAGCCGACCGCCGACGGCAGCGGCGCCCCGGTGGAGGTTGCGGGCGAATCCGTCCTGCAGGTGCGCATCACCGGCGCCGGGTACCCGTTCGACACCGGCGTCGACGAGTACTCCGGGCCGTCCCTGATGGCGGCGGCCGGCACCGGCGCCGTCACCGAGGTGGTCTTCGGGGCCACCTACGAAGGGGTGACGTCGGCGTTCGTCGGCAGCACGGCTCCCCGCCCGTTCCGGGTGTACCTGGCGGAGGACCCTCCACGCGTCGTGGTGGAGGTCGCCCACACCGGCTGAGCCGGCCAACCGTCAGTTGACGCTGGCGGTGAGCTCCACGGAGTCCTCGGTGATGCCGGAGCAGGCCAGCTGCAGGGGCCCTGCGCTCACGCTCTCGCCCTCGCCGCAGGAGACGCTCGCGCCACCGACGCTCAGCGTGGCGCGGCCGTCCTGGACCCCGCCGAAGGTCAGCGTGGTGTTGAGGATCTCCGCCTGCGCGCCGTCGCCGGTGAGGGTGACGGAGCAGGAGCCTCCCGAGCAGGAGACGTTCTGGGAGGTGAAGGAGCAGCCGGCCAGCAGCAGGCCGCCGGCGAGCAGGCCACCGGCGAGACGGGTGGCACGGGTCGTCGTCGACATGCCCTCAGCCTAGGGTCGGGCGGTCAGCCGGGCGGGGAGGGCAGCGCCGGGGCGACGCCGGCGGCCCCCTCCCCGTCCGGGATCGCCCCGTCGGGGACGGGGGCGTTCGGGATCGCGTCCTCGGGGATCGTGCCGTCCGCGGGGGCCGCACCGTCCCCGGCGGCGTCGGGAAAGCGCGGCAGGATCGTCCGCTCCATGGTCACCTCGGTCTCGCCCAGGCCGCCCAGGGTGATCTCGTCGTAGGCCCGCAGGGCCCCGGTGTCAGGGTCGAGGTACAGCACCGTGCCCGTCAGAGGCTCGGGGAAGTCCCCCTGGAGCCCGCGCAGCCCGGCGCCGCCCGTGGAGCCCTGGACCATCAGCAGCGTGCCGTCGTCGAGCTCGGACACCTTCGGCTCGTGCGTGTGGCCGGCCAGCACCAGCGGGACGGCGCCGTCCAGGGGCGGGGCCTGCTTCGGGTCGTGCACCAGGGCGATCGCGGGCGTCGGGTCCATCGTGTCCACCAGGTCGGCCAGCTGTTGGCCGGAGTTCACCAGCACGTCCTCGCCGACGTCGTCGTCGCCGGTGCTCTTGTCCGGGGTGAACCGCGGGTCCGCGGTGCCGACGATCCGGATGCCGGCGACCGTGGTCGCGGAGCCGTCCAGCACGGTGACGTTGGGCTGGTTGGCGAGCAGGGCCGCGGTGACCGCGGAGTCGTGGTTGCCGCGGATGTAGACGTAGGGCACCTCCAGCGTGCCCACGGAGGTGATCAGCCGGCCCTCCGGCGGGCTGCCCCAGTCGGTGATGTCGCCGGTGTCGAGGACGGCGTCCACGTCGAACCGCTCGGCGACCTGCTCCAGCAGGTCGAAGCCGGCGGGGTTCAGGTGGAGGTCGGAGACGTGCAGCAGCGCGACGGTGTCGTCGTCCCCGCCGGGCGCGGGCAGGGCGGACAGGGTGGCGTAGAGGGTGCCGACGTTGGACACCAGGTCCTCGAGGGAGGCCCGGTAGGCGTCGAACCGCGCGACGATGTCCTCGGCGCTGCCGATCAGGCTGTTGGCGTTGACCAGCAGACCGGTGTACGTCGGCTGGGAGAGCGCCTCCGGACGCCAGGTGGCCGCCCCGATCGCGCCGGTGCCGGCCAGGACCGCCGTGGTCACGCCCAGGGCGATCAGCGGTTCGCGACGGCGGTGGAGCACCGCCCACGAGGTCAGCGCCCCGCCGGCGAGGGCCACGAGCGCGGTCAGCCAGATGAGCCGGACCACGGCGTCCTGCAGGTTCTCCGTCACCCGGTCCACGACGCCGGCGAGTTTCACCGGGTCGCTGGCGAGGGCCGCGGCCCGTTCCTGGTCGACCCGCTCCAGGACGACGTCGAGACGCAGCGGCCCGTCGTACACGTCGACGACCAGTTCGCCGAGGGGCGCCACGGACACCTGGGCGCCGCCGCCGGCGGGCCGGAACGCCAGGGTCGCGTCGAACGGTCCGATCGGTGCCGAGATGCGGGCGAACAGCAGGACGGCGACGAGCGCGCCACCGAGGGCCAGGCCGACGCGGGCGGCCCACAGACCGGTCTTCCGGGCCCGACGCGGCCACGGGGACTCGCGCGGGCTCGGCTCGGTCACCTGACGAGGCTAGCCAGAGACCGGCCGGTCCTCAGCGCGGCTGGCCGCGCGATCAGCCCTCGGCGTGAGCGGGGCGGAAGATCCAGCGCAGCGCGAGGAAGCGCATCAGGCCGATGAACGCGGTGACGGTGGCGACGGTGGCGATCTGCAGCGCGAGGTGCGAGGTCACGGTGAGCGCCTCCAGCAGGCCCAGAGCCGAGCTGGTGGCCAGCAGGCCGAGCACGGTGACGCCACCGGCCTCCCACTGAGCGGTGAACCAGTGCACGCGGTCGTCGGCGCGGAAGGTGAGCCGGCGGTGCATCTCGTTGGCCAGGACCGTGGACACGGCCGTCGCCAGCAGGTGGGCGGTGAGGTAGCCCCCGCCCCGCAGGGCGATGAAGAAGAGCGCGTAGACCGCCGTGGTCGCCGCGCCGACGAGCACGAACCGCATGAATTGGGCGGTGGTGTCGTCCCGGCGGAGTCGCGCCGTGAGCCGGGGCGTGGTGTCCTGCACCCACCGCGCCGTCGCCCGTGACAGGTCGCCGAATGCCTCGGCGGCATGGCCGCGGCGGAGCAGGTACGGGCTGGTCACGGGGGTCCTTCGGCAGTCGGGCGGGTCGTCGAGGTCGAGCAGGGTCAAGGCTCCTCCTCCGGCTAACCCGTGTCACCACCGTTTATGCCGGTCGTCACTGGCACTCACCCGTGTCGTTGCTCACGGTTGCCTGTGGGTCCTCGACCCCGGGACGTGCGTCGAGCGGTGCGGACGCGGGTAGGGGGCGGCCATGAGCCTCATGGGTTTCCTGGACCGCGTCGCGGACGTGTCGGCGTTCGACAAGGCGATCGAGCCGGCGCGGTCGGCCGTGCAGAAGGGGCTGAAGCCCGCGGTCAAGGACCTCCTGCACGGCACCTGGCTGGGCCACCCGCTGCACCCCGTCCTCGTCCAGGTCCCGGTGGGCAGCTGGGTCTCCGCCGGCATCCTCGACGCCGTGCCGCGGTTGCGACCGGCCGCGACGGTCCTGATCGGCACCGGGGTGGCCGCCGCCGTGCCCGCCGCGCTGTCGGGGGCGGCGGACTGGTCGGAGCAGGGCACCGGGGTCCGCCGGCTGGGTGCGCTGCACGCCGTCCTGAACACCGCCGCGCTGGGGCTGTACGTGGGCTCGCTGGTCGCCCGGGGCAAGGGGCGCGACGGCCTCGGCCGGCTGCTGTCCTACGGGGGCCTGGGCCTGGCCGGGGGATCGGCCGCGATCGGCGGGCACATGTCCTACGCCCAGTCCTCGGGCGCCTCCCACGCGGCGACGGCCGTCCGGGCGCTGTCCACCGACTGGATCGACCTGGGGCCGCTGGACGACCTCCCGGAGGGGCGCCCCACCATGCGCTCCGGCAAGGGGGGCAGCATGGCGGTCCCGCTGGCCGTCGTCCGCCGGGGCGGGCGGGTCGACGTCTTCGTGGCGGCCTGCTCGCACCTGTCGGGCCCGCTCGACGAGGGCGTGGTGGAAACGGTGCGCGGCTCGGACTGCCTGGTCTGCCCGTGGCACGGGTCGGCCTTCGACCTGGACGACGGCCAGCCGCGGCGCGGTCCGGCCGCCAACCCGCAGGAGAAGCTCGAGGTCCGCATGGAGGCCGGCCGCGTCATGGCGCGGGTACCCAGCCGGCACCGCTGAGGGAGTGCCGCCGCACGCGCGGCGGACCTAGGCTGCCGGGCCATGCGGCGGGTCCCGGTGCTGGTGGCGCTGGCGCTCGCCCTGGGTGCCTGCTCGACCCCGGGCGCACCGGCGGACGGGGACCGTCGTCCCCCGGCGGCGCCGGAGCTGCCGCCCGTTCCGGGGATCGCGGCCGAGGCGGTGCTGCTGCGCACCGACGAAGCCGTGGGTGGTCGCTTCCAGGTGCGGATCACCGCCACGGGGGACGAGCCCTTCGCCGTGCGCGCCGTGGCGCTGGCCGTGCCGGGCTTCGCCGCGCTACCGCCCACCCCGGTGACGGCGGAGTTCGCGCCGGGCCGGGTGATCGACCTCCCCACCCCGTACGGCCGGCCCGACTGCGGGGTCGCGCCCGAGCCGGCGGCTGCGCTGCTGACCGTCGTCCGGCCCGACGGGCGGGTCGAGGAGCTGACGGTGCCGCTGGCAGGCGCCGTTCCCTCCCGCGTGCACGGGGAGGCGTGCGCGGAGGAGGCGGTGGCGGCGGTGGTGGACGTGGCGGTGACCGACCTGGTGGCGGAGGAGGAGCAGCTCACCGGGCGGCTCACGGTGCGCCGGCGGGGCGGGGAGGGCCCGGTGGCGGTCGAGCGTCGGCCGGAGCGTGCTCGTGGACGTCGCGGTGGAGGAGCTGCCGGTGCGGCTCGGCCCCGACACCGACCGCGGAGCCGTGCCGATCACGTTCCGGCCGGCGACGTGCGACCCGCACGTGCTGGCGGAGACCAAGCAGCCCTACGTGTTCCCCCTCGACGTCGCACTGGGGAAGGACGCGCCGGTGGTCGTCGACCTGCCGGTGGACGACGACCTGCGCGGGGCGCTGGGCGATCTCGTGCGGCGGGTGTGCGCCGGCGGCTGAGCGGGAGGGCCGGGAAGGAGACGGTCCGGGAAAGAAGCCGGCCCGGCTGCCCCGGGGGGAACGGGTCAGCCGGGCCGGGGTCGTACCCGCCGGCGCACAGGGCGCAGGGCGGACGATGCGGCGGACGGGAACGTCAGTGGCGCGTTTCCCGACCGGAACGATGATGACCGTACGTAACCGTCGGTGCGGCCCGCGATCCCCTGAACGGGTGGTCCGGCGGGCGCGCGGGTGACACCCGGCACACAGGGTGTGCGCAGGAGGCCCCGCTGGGCACGGACGGACGATGTTCTTCCTCTTCAGCAGCCGGCTGGGCTGCCTCGGGTCGCTGCTGATCTCCGCGCTGCTCACGCTGGTGCTGCTGCTGGTCCTCGACGTGCTCTGACGCGCGGAGGGGCCGGTCCCCGGCGGGACCGGCCCCTCCGGGCGCTGTGTGCGGAGCGCGGCGTCAGCCGTTGAGCTCCAGGGTCTGCATCGTGTCGGCGCGGACCTGGGCCAGCAGCGCGGTGTCGGTGACCAGCGAGCGGCCGTAGGAGGGGATGGCCTCCTGCAGCAGCGGGCGCCAGGCGTCCACGCGGTCGGGGAAGCAGCGCTCCAGCAGCGTGAGCATCGCCGCGACGGCGGTCGAGGCGCCGGGGGAGGCCCCCAGCAGACCGGCGATGGTGCCGTCGCCGCCCACGATCAGCTCGGTGCCGAACTGCAGGACGCCCTTGCCGGTCTTCGGGTCCTGCTTGATGACCTGCACGCGCTGACCGGCGGTGACCATGTCCCAGTCGTCCTGCTCGGCGGTGGGCACGAAGCCGGTCAGGGTCTTGTGCCGGGCGCCGCGGCTCTGCAGCAGCTCGCCGATGAGGTACTTGGTCAGCGCCAGCTCGGTGCGGCCGACGCCGAGCATCGAGCCGAGGTTGTTGGGCTTGACGCTCTTGGGCAGGTCGAACATCGACCCGGCCTTGAGGAACTTGGGCGAGAAGCCGGCGTAGGGGCCGAACAGCAGCGAGTACTCGCCGTCGATCAGGCGCAGGTCCAGGTGCGGCACCGACATGGGCGGGGCGCCGACAGCGGCCTGGCCGTACACCTTGGCCTGGTGCCGGCTGACCAGCTCGGGCGAGCGGGTGCGCAGGAACAGCCCGCTGACGGGGAACCCGCCGAAGCCGCGGATCTCCGGGATGGCCGCCTTCTGCAGCAGCGGCAGCGCACCGCCGCCGGCACCGACGAAGACGAACCGCGTGCGGACGGAGATCTCCTCGCCGGAGTCGGTGTCGCGGACGGTGACCTTCCACCGGCCGTCGGACTCCTTCTCCAACTCCTGCACGCGCTGGTTGAGGTAGACGTTCACGCCCTTGGGGGCGACGTCGTCGAGCATCAGGCGGGTCAGCGCGCCGAAGTTGACGTCGGTGCCGGCGTCCGAGCGGGTGGCGGCGACGATCTGCTCGGGGTCGCGGCCCTCCATCATCAGCGGCAGCCACTCGGCCATCGTGGCGTGGTCCTCGGTGTACTGGAGGCCCTCGAACAGCGGCTGGGCGGCGAGCGCGGAGTGCCGGGCGCGCATGTAGCTGCGCCCCTTCTCGCCGGTCACGAAGCTGAGGTGCGGGACCGGGGAGATGAAGTCCTTGGGCGACCCGGTCATCCCGTTGCGCACGAGGTGCGACCAGAACTGGCGGGAGACCTGGAACTGCTCGTTGATGGTGGTGGCCTTGGTCGGGTCCACCCGGCCGTTCTCGTCCGCGGGCGTGTAGTTGAGCTCGCAGAGGGCGGCGTGGCCGGTGCCGGCGTTGTTCCAGGGGCCCGAGCTCTCGCCCGCGACGGCGCTACCGGACTCGAAGACGGCGACGCTCCAGTCCGGGGCGACGACCTTCAGCAGCTGGGCCAGGGTCGCGCTCATGATGCCGGCCCCGACGAGTACGACGTCGGGATTCGCGCTGTCGGGAACTGCGCTGCGCTCGGAAGTCACGTCTGCCTCTCTGGCGGTGCTCGGCGGAGCGCTGCGGCGCCCCTGCATCGATGGTCGGCTCACGGGCGCCCTTGCATGTGCCCTGCGGGCTATGAACTCCGTCACCAGTACCCACGTGCGCGTCGCCTCAAGGATGCACCGCCGGATCTTCCGCCTGCCCCGCGGGGCGGTTGCGGAGCCCACCTATCCGGTGACCGGGGACCGCTCCGGTTGGTCCAGTTCCCGGCGGGCGACGGCGAGCAGGGCCTCGCGCACGCGGTCCAGCGCGGTGGAGCGCAGCCGCCACTGCTGCCAGTGCAGGACGACGTCGACCGCTGCCGCCGTATCGAGGACGACGAGCTCCGGCGTCGTCGTGCGGGCCTGCAGGTCGGGCACCATGCCCCAGCCGAGCCCGAGGGCGACGGCGGCGACGTAGTCGGCGGAGGCGGGGACGTAGTGCACCGGCGGGGCGACGTCGTCGCCCGCCTGCGCGTGCAGGTAGCGGTGCTGGAGGTCGTCCTTGCGGTCGAAGACGACGACCGGCGCGGAGGCGAGCGCCTCGGGGCTGGGGCCGGCCGGGAACCACCGCCGGGCGAAGGCCGGGGTGGCCATCGGCCGGTACCGCATGCTGCCCAGGCGGGTGGACGTGCAGCCGGGCACCGGCTCGGCGTCCGCAGTGACCGCCGCCATCACGGTGCCGGCGCGCAAGAGGGCGCTGGTGTGCTCCTGGTCCTCGCGGTGCAGGTCGAGGGCGACCTCGCCGGCCAGCGGGGCCAGGGCGGGGAGCACCCAGGTGGCCATGGAGTCGGCGTTCACCGCGATGGGCAGCGTGGGCACGCGTTCGGGCGCGGCGGGGTCGTCGCCGAGCTCGCGGGCGACGTCGGCGGTCAGCAGGTCGATCTGGCGGGCCAGGCGCAGCACCGCCTGACCGGACTCGGTGAGCCGGACGGGCCTGGACCGGACCAGCAGGATGCGTCCGGTCGCGACCTCCAGGGCGCGCAGCCGCTGGCTGATCGCCGACGGCGTGACGTGCAGCGCCCGGGCGGCCGCCTCCAGGGTGCCGCCGCGGACGGTGGCGTCCAGCGCACGCAGCTGGGCGAGGTCCAGATCCATGAAGCAACGCTAATGTGTCGGAAGAATCATGAGCTGGACCGCGGCTCCGCTGGTTCCTAGCGTCTCCTCGTGCTCACCACCCCGGCGCTGGTCGCCGTCGCCTCCGGGCTCGCGCTCGGCCTCGGGCTGATCGTGGCGATCGGCGCGCAGAACGCGTTCGTGCTGCGGCAGGGGCTGCGGCTGGAGCACGTGGCCGCGGTGGTGGCGGTGTGCGCGATCTCCGACGTCCTGCTCATCGCCGCGGGGGTGCTGGGCGCCGGCGCCGCCCTGACGCGGGTGCCCTGGCTGATCCCGGTGGTCTGCTTCTCCGGAGCGGCGTTCCTGCTGGCCTACGGGCTCTTCGCCGCGCGGCGGGCGATGCGGCCGGGTGCCCTGCTGCCGGACGCCGCCGGCGTGCGGACCGGGCTGATGGCGACCGTGGGCACCTGCCTGGCGCTGACCTGGCTCAACCCGCACGTCTACCTGGACACCGTGGTGCTGCTGGGCTCGATGGCCTCGACCTACGGGGAGCACCGGTGGGAGTTCGCCGCCGGTGCGGCGGTGGGCAGCGTCGTCTGGTTCACCGGCCTGGGCTTCGGCGCGCGCCTGCTGCGCCCGGTGTTCGCCCGGCCGGCGGCCTGGCGGGTGCTGGACGGCGTCATCGCCGTCGTCATGACCGCGCTCGCCGTCTCGCTCGTCGTGCGGGGCGTGGGCGAGCTCTGAGGTCGAGTCGTCGCGGTGGGCCGAGGAGTCGGAGGTCCGGCAGTACCCTTCCCCCGGGTCGCGAGGGCTCCGGACGTCGTCCGGACGGTCGTCCGTGCCCGGGCCTCTAGCTCAATTGGCAGAGCAGCGGACTTTTAATCCGCGGGTTGTGGGTTCGATCCCCACGGGGCCCACCGCGCTGGCCTGCACGTTTACCTATCCCGCGAGTCTCGGCTGGTGGTCGCGCCCACACGGCGCCCACACGCACGTCCGCGGCTGCCCGCGCGGCGGCGTCCATCCGGTCGGCCAACGCGGTCAGGTCGTCGTCGAACAGGCCGGAGTACACGTCCAGCGTCATGGCCGCCGAGGCGTGCCCGAGCATCCGCTGGACGCTCTTGACGGTCGCGCCGCTGGCGACCGCGAGAGAGGCGGCGGTGTGCCGCAGGTCGTGCGGGGTGACGTCGCTCAGCCCGGCCGTCCGGACCGCCGGATCGAAGACAGCCCGACGCCAGTTCCGCAGCCGCAGCACCGTGCCGCTGGCCGTGGCCATCAGCAGGTCGTCGCCCTGCTTGCCCGCGCAGTGGCGGGCCAGGGACTCGGCGAGGGTCGCGGGCAGGGGCACGGTCCGCCGCTGATGGGTCTTCGGTGTGCCGAACTCCAGCCGCCCGCCGACCTCGGTGACCGCTTCGGCGATGGTGAGTCGGCGCCGGAGGAAGTCGATCCGGCGCACCCGCAGGGCGGCCATCTCGCCGAAGCGCAGTCCGGTGTAGGCGAGCAATCGGATGACGTCCCCGTCCTCATTCGCCGCGTCGGCGAGCCGCTCGACCTCGTCATGGGTGAGGAACCGCGGCTCCTGCCGCGTCACTCGTGGCAGGGGTACGCGCTCGGCCGGGTTGCGGGGAATGCGCCCGTCGCGGACGGCGAGGCCCAGGAGGAGTGAGAAGACGCGGTGGGCCTGGCGGACCGTGCCCGGGGCGGACCCCTGCGTCAGTAGCCCAGCCACCCACACGGCGACGTCGGCGTGGGTGACGTCGACGAGCCGGTGCCGACCCCACGACGGCAGCACGTGGGTCCGCAGCAGGTTCCCGTACCGGTAGAGGGTGCTCGGCTTGACCCCGGTCTGCGAGGACAGCCATCGGTCGGCCCAGTCGGCGACGGTGACCCGGCCTCGCTCCGGCGCCGTCCATGTCTGCGTGACCAGAGCCGAGGTCGCCTCGTCGAGCCAGCGCTGGGCGTCGACCTTCCGTGCGAAGCGTCGCTCGTGCTGGCGACCGCCCGGGTCGCGATACCGAGCGCGGTAGCGGGTAGAGCCGTCGCTGAGTGTGATGCGGGTGATCGAGCCGTCCATGAGGACCTCCGTAGCGAGGTATGTGTCTCCAGCGTGCCGGACACCTCTGACAACAGGCGGCCCTCGTCATCCCGGACATGATTATGCCGCTCGCCGCTGAGCGGCATGGTTCCCGCAAACTCCCGTCCTGAATGGGGTGGCTTGGGTCAGGCCTGCCTGGGCGGGACGGCGCGGAGCTGGCGCGGGTCGGCCGGCAGCGTGTTCCAGGTCTCCTCGGTGCGCACGACCGGCATCTCCCGCAGGGTGATCCGTTCCCGGAAGAGCGCGAGCGTCTCACCCAGGCCGGTGGCCGAGGGGGCGAGGACGGCATGCAGCTCGAGCTGGTGGGCGGCGGCGGCGATGCGCTGGCAGGCGGCGTAGTCGTCGACCTCGGACCTCAGGTCGGCAGCGGAGAGTCCCACGGCGGCGAGGTTGTGGGCGTTGGTGAGGTCGAGCACCGCGTCGACATCCACGGTGACGGTGTAGAAGCGGCGCGGCTGCACAAGCTCGACGGGGATGCCGTAGGCCTCGACCAGGTGCCTGTAGGCCTCGGCGGTGACTGACGCCGGTGGACGGCCGAGGTAGATGACGGGAAACGTCTCTCCCCAGCGTCCCTGGTCGCCGCCGGCGAAGGCGTCGCGGTTGACCGCCGCGTGTCGGTAGAAGGTGCCGTGCACGCTGATCGGTGGCACGGCCGCGACGCGTTCGGCCATGGAGCGCTGCACGCCTTACCGAACCTTCGGCCCGCCGGCGAGGCGCTGCACTAGTTGCAGCACGGTCTCGAAGTCGCCTGCCTTGAGTACGTCGATCGGGCGACGGTCGCCTAGGGCGCGTTGCCGGGCGTGCAGCCAGATGTCGATGCCTTCGGGCTTGTAGACGTCGGAGAGTTCTGCGATGACGTACTGCAGCTCCAGTAGCCGGTCGCGCTTGGTGCCCTCGGGCCGCGCGGCGCCGGCGGCCCATTTCTGCACTGCGCGTTCTCCGGCGCCGACGATCTCCCCGATCTCGGTGAGGGTGAGCGCGCGGCGCGTGTCGGCCACGACATGGCGGTAGACGGGGGAGTCTCCGGCCGGATCGTGCGGCGCAGGCTGGGACGCCGCCGCGGCGGTGCGGGTCGGGCTCATCTGACTGGTCTCCTTCTGAGGCAGCGCCGATCGGTCCGTTCGGCCTGCGAGGTAGACGCTATACACTCTCACTGTTCACCGGTAGGTACATCGTCAAGTTCGTGCTAGAGTTCACCCCGCAAGCGTCACAGTTCGGTAACTCTGTGGTTGGAGACCCACCGATGGATCTGTTGATCAGGGCCGGTCGCGGTGACCACCTGCTCGTCAAGGATCTGTGCGCCCCGGCCGCCAGCGGACTGTGGCCCCTGCGGGAGTTGCCCCTCACCGGCGTGGTTGCCGATGCGCAGGTGGCGGTGGAGCGGCCGGGCCTGCGGGAGACTGCGGATGCGGCCGGGGTGCCGTTCTTGGTCGACCCGCTCACCCCGCTGCTGGCCGATCAGCAGTCGCCGAGCAATGGCTGGGCGCGACTGCCGTACGCGACCGCAGACAAGCTGACCCCGGCAGACCTCGGCCACCACGAACTGCAGGACGAACTGATCGACCAGGTGATCGGCTTCCAGCGCGAGCAGGGCGCCACGGTGCTCATTCCGCCCTACGTCTACGTCGACCGGCGAAACAGCGCCTGGCTGGAGGTCAACCGCAGCCTGCTGATCCGGACCGCCCGCTATCTGGAGCGCGAAGACATCGACCTGCCCGTCGCGCCCGTCTTCGCCGCATCCCTGCACCAGTTCGGCCCCCAGTCCACCTGGGCGGCCGGGCTGGACCCGTTCCTCGCAACCGCCGACGAGATGAACACCCGCTACGTGGCGCTGTCGATGTCCTGGTCCAAGCAGCGGGCCGCCAGCTACGACGCCATCGCCACGCTGATGACCGCCACCCAGCACGCCGCCGCCGGACGGCGGGTGCTGTCCTGGCGTCAAGGCCTCTACGGCGCAGCCCTGACCGGCG
The DNA here is from genome assembly GCF_010682065.1 of Blastococcus saxobsidens. Taxonomy (GTDB): domain Bacteria; phylum Actinomycetota; class Actinomycetes; order Mycobacteriales; family Geodermatophilaceae; genus Blastococcus; species Blastococcus saxobsidens_B. The sequence goes on along the minus strand of NZ_JAAGWG010000012.1, from coordinate 35,253 downwards.
TGGGAGCCGCCGGCTACGAGACCGGTCCCGGGCACGGCGAGGCCGGCCACTATCCCCAGTTGCTGGCCCGCAAGCGTCCCAGCGACAAGCCCCGCACGGGCGGCGGAGAGGCCAACGTGTACTTCACCGCCTTCGGCCGCAGCCTCGACCGCAGCCATGGCCAGAAGCTGCTCGAGAACCGGCTGCTGCGGGCCACGCTGGTCTGCCCGGAGAGCTCCTGCTGCCCGGACGGCGCCAGCAGCATGATCAACAGCTGGCGCGAGCACGCCGTGCGGGCACGTCAGCGCGAACTGGCCGAGATCGACCGCATGCCCGCCTCGCCCAGCTGGCGACTCAACAAGATCTCCCGGGATGCCGAGCAAGCCGCACTGTCCACCCGGGCGGCGAACGACGTCCTCGCCGAGGCGGGAAACGGCTGGCGGCTGCCCACGGACACCTACCGGCATCTCTCGGACGTAGCCGCCGACATCCGCGCCAACCTCGGCCGGCGAGTGGCGTGACCAGGACGGGCGGTCACCGTCGACTCCAGCGGCGGGCGGGGTGAGCGCGTACTCGTAGCGGCCGGAGCGAGCACCCGGCCGCACCCGGGTCCCCGGGACTGGCTTGGGCACGAGGGCGCTGGACAGCGGCGAAGGCGACCCGGTCGGCCAGTGGCGCCGGCACCCGCAGCGGCTCCGTGCCGGTGCCCGGATCCCACCGGTCGTCGTCCTCCCACGTGCCCAGGCACAGCAGGATCTCTTCCAGGGCGCGCAGCGGCGCCAGCGGCTCGCCGTCGAGGTCGACGACGAGCGGGATGCGCCGCCCTTGGCGGGGTTTGCTCGTTCGGTCCGGGCTGGCCGGCCGCCTGCTCAGCCACGGGCGGACCACCGCTCGGTCGCCGACCGGCCGGTCACGCCGGTGGCCCGGCCGATATCGGCCTCCGAGGCCCCGGCGGCGACCGCGGCGCGGACCGCCTCATCCAGGGCGCGGGCGGCGGCAGCCTGCCGGGCGGCGGCCTGCTCCACCTCCTCCAGGGCCTGCCATCCGGCGATGTGCCGGCGCCATTCGGTCATCACCCGGTGCTCGTCGGCGGCGTCCAGATCGGCCCACGGGCCGGTGACGGCGAGCCGCCGCGCCGCCGGGTCGGCCAGCTCCGGTGGTACGCGGGTCCAGCAGGTGCCGCGCCAGCCGCAGGTGCGGTCGGCGGCCCACCCGACGACCGCCGCGTCCGGGCGCCACTCCCTCCGCCTGGTCGACCACCTCGAGGCGGCCTGGCGGCTGGTGTGCGAGTGGACGATCCCGTCGCCGCGGAGGATCGTGCCGTCGGACCAGAGGCCCTCGGCGGTGCCGCCGTCGCGGTAGGCCAGCCGCACCCGGTCGCCGTCGCGGGGCCCGTCGTCGGGCCGGCGGGCCATCAGCACGCCGCGGGTGCTGGTGGTGCCCGCGCCTTGTGCGCCGTCGGCGAACAGCGGAACGACCCAGCCCTCGTGCGCCTGGCCGTTCACGACCGGGCCCATCCATCCCATGGCTCCTGCTTCCGGTGATGGGAGCGTCGCTGTTCCGGTGCTGCTGGAGCCGGTTCTGTTCGGCTTCTGTGGAGGACCGTCGTCGTCCACAGGCGGGGCTGGCCGCCGGGCGTCACCCGTGTGCCCGCAGTGCGCAGCGGTCCGGTGCCCGGTCCCGCCGCGCTCAGGAAGCGGCTATCGGCGGAGGGGCTGGTCTGCTTGTGCGTCGATCCAGATGTGCAAGTCGGCGCGGCGGTAGAGGACGCGCCGGCCGAGTCGGAAGCTGTTCGGGCCGGTGCCCAGGTGTCGCCAGTACCGGAGGGTGGCGACGGGCGCGCGGAGTACGTCCGCGGCCTCGGTGATGGTGAGCAGCTCGGGCTCGTGGTCGGCGGCGGGGTCGGGCATGGCTGGCTCCGGGGGTCGTCGGTGGTGGGCGGTGTCTTCACCACAGAAGGCGCCATTTCGGGCCCGGTGGTGACACTTCACAGCCAGCTTTCTCGGACGGTCTCCGGTTTTTCTCCTCTAGCGGCCACCGGTGGCGCGTCACCTGCCAGCGACGGAGGCCCTCCGTCTGCCGACGCCGTGGGTCGGCGCCGGGACCGCCGGTGGACAGCCCCGGGACTGCGGCTGGGTTCGCCGTCCCGGTAGGCGGTGTCCCGGGACCGCCTCCAGTTCGTCTGCGGCCGGTGCCCGGTTGTCCGCCGCGACGCTGTGCCTGGCCGACGCCGACCTGCGCCGCCCGCGCTTCCGAAGCGCGTTCTCCCGTAGGCCGACGACAGTCGGGGTACCCGTGTCCCGCGGGACCTGGAGAATTACTGGAGGTCGCTGGTGACTGACCCGGGGTTCCTCCAGTTGTCCTCCAGTCAGCCGATGCAGGCCGTGAGCATTGGGGCGCTCCTGCGCGATCGGCCCCTGTGGACGACGGCTGCTGTGCACAACATCCGGGCGGACGCCCTCGGGCGCGTGCTGGCCTGGCCAAGCTTGACTCATGGCGCTGGACACCTCGCTCGGGGCACGGCGAGACCGCGGGGCCCGTGATCGGTCCGCCAGGGGTCTCCGCGGCGTGTCGGGTGATCGAGGCTCGCTATCCGGTGGGCGCGCCGTCGACGTCGTCGCGCCGGGACCGTTGGGGCGGGCCAGGAGCACCCTTCGGGCCACGCTGCGCGTGGCGCCGGCTGCGCCGTCGTCAAGGTCCGCCTGCGGCGGGCTGTCCTTACTGTTCCCCCGACCCGTCCGGCAGCTCAGCGTAGGGGCCTCCCGCGCCGCCTCCTCCCGACCGGACCAAGATCCTTCCGCCCTTCGGGCGCTCCGCTGCGGAAGCAGTCTTGGTCCGGTCGTCCCCCCGCCGTCGCTCCCGGCCCCTGAGCAGAGCTCTGTGCCGGACGGGCCGGGGGAATGGGTGGCAGGGCACCTGTTCCGTGGTCCCTCCCGTACCGGTGTCGGCTCCAGTTCCGGGACGGTCCAGATGACCAGCACCAGCACCACGATAAGCAGCGCGGCCAGCGGCACGAGCAGCAGTCGGACCGGCAGGGGAAGTCGGAGTGGGCGACCGCAGCTGAGTCCGGCGCAGCGGGAGGCGGCCGACGCCGCCCGGGCGGCGAAGATCGCCGCCCTGCACGACCAGATCGGCGAACAGGTCGAGGCGCCTACTGCTGATCCGACATCCCCGGCCGCCGCAACTCGGCCATTGCCTAACCTCCGCGATGATCTTGAGGCGTTGCATTGACAGGTGAGTCCATCTCGGTCTTCTTTGCGTCGATGCCCGCATGCCAGGTGCCCGGCGGGGTTCGCTCGTTCCTTCCTGCACCAACCTCAGCGCGACGGGATAGAGGTCAGCAGCGGGAGGAGGACAGCGGCGAGCACCGCGTCGGCGTAGGCGTCGTCGACCGGCTGGCCGGTGAGCAGCCAGCGCTGGACGAGCAGGGAGCTGGCCGCCTCGGCCAGCACCGTACCGGCCAGCCCAGGCGGTACCTCCCCGCGCTGTGCGGCGTGCGCCCATACGTGTTCGAAAGCGTGCTGCCAGCCGTCCAGAGGGCCGCCGCGGAACGCCTCGGCGAGGGTGGGGTCGTGCGGAACCGTCGACAGCAGCGACAGGATGGCTGCCCCGGCCGGTCCGTTGATGAGGGCCACCAGCGCGTGCAGTAGATCGCGCAGGTCGCTTCGAAGCGAGCCGGTATCGGGCGGGATGATCTCGGCCTGATTGAGCTCGGCGATGATGTCGATGACCAAGTCCTGCTTGGTCCGCCAGCGCCGGTAGATGGTGGCCTTGCCGACGCCGGCCTGAGAGGCCACGGCGTCCATGGTCAGCGCGCCGTAGCCGACCGCGGCGAGCAAGTGGAGAACAGCGGCCCGGATTACGCCGTCGCGGGTGGGGTCGCGTGGACGCCCTCCCCGGCTGGCCTGCGCGCTATCGGTCGTCGACCCGGACATGGGGAGACATTAGACACTGGAAGATCATTTCTGAAGAACTCGGCGTGACTGCCGGAGACTGCGCTGCTCCGGAGCAGTCTCTTGGGGTGATCTGGAGCTGGCGGCCTGTGGGGGATGGGTCACCGCACGCCGGGTCGGGCCCCATGCCCGAGCTGCTGTCCACGGCGCCGACCGGTCCTTGAGCCACGATGGCCACATCATGGTCACCGCGACCGGTATCGCTGGGGATCAACTGCCGACCGCCGGGGTCGGCTGCTCCAACCTGAACTGCTGGTGGTGTCGCATCCGGACACCGACGACGATGTTGCTGGGTGGGGATCTGATAGGCCCTTGACCGGAGCGGAGAAATCTGGCGAGACGGCAGCTCCTGTTCCCGTCCCCGTCGAGATCAGGAACGATGCTCTGCTGAGGGGCCTTGCCGTGGCCTGCCCGGTGTCCCGGCGCCCTCGCCGTGGAGGACAGCGTGGTGGGGTCGAGCGGTGCCGCGATGGGCTTCGCCTTGTCGCTGTTGCTCCAGGAAGCCGTCCGCTTCTTCGGCTGGTGCGCCGTGGGATCGTTCGCCGTTGGGGTGTGCTGGATGGCGTGCGCGGCCATGGGTGCCAGTCGGCGCAGTGTCGCGGTCGGCCATGGCAAGCCGGAAGAGGACGAGGCCCAACTCCGACGGGAGGCCGCCAGGGGCATCGCCGAGCTCGAACTCTGGCTGGTGGCGCAGCCGCCGCAGGCTCAGGATCCCGGCGGCCCGGGCTGACCGCGAGGCCACGGAGTCTCCGGTGCAACGTGCAAGCGCCTCGGACCGGGTATATGGTTGCGCCATGCAACAAGGCGTGGACGCGGGTGTCTCCGAGCCGTTGGAGCGCATCGAACGCGAGCTGACCCACCTGGTTCAGCGGGCGCAACGGGTCCACCTGCATGCCGAGTCGTCCGGGCAGCCGTTGGAGCGGTCCGCGTACCTGATCCTCGGCCGGCTGCGCGACGAGGGCCCGCTGCGCAACGGTGCGTTGGCGGCGCTGCTCGGCCTCGATGCGTCCACGGTGAGCAGGCACGTGGCGGCGTTGCAGCAGTCGGGGCTGATCGCGCGGGAGGCCGATCCGGAGGACGGGCGGGCGTGCCGCCTGCGACTGACCGAGACGGGGCACCGGGCCGTGGCGGCCACTCGCAAGGCCCGCCGCGGCCTGGTCCGGGAACTGCTCAGTTCCTGGTCGGCGGAGGACCGGAGGACTCTGGCCGCCCTGCTGGAGCGGCTGAACGCGGGGCTGGACGCCCGACTCCCTGGTGCGCAGACGGACCATCCTCCGCCGTCGGCCCAGAGTCAGATCCACGTCTCGGCCTGAGGATTCCCCTGCTGAGACGGTCGTTCCCCCCTCGCACGGCTCGCTACAGAGAGGCCGCACACCCGTGAGTTCGACACCCGCCGACGATCGGCGCGGAACACCGCACACCGCGCCGGTGATGCCGGCCCTGAGCCATCGCCAAATCCTGACCGTGCTGGTCGGGCTCATGCTGGGCATGCTGGTGGCGGCGCTGTCCCAGACGATCGTGGCCACTGCGTTGCCGACCATCGTCGGTGAGCTCGGTGGGCAGGAGCAGCTGGCGTGGGTGGTGTCGGCCACCCTGCTGACCTCCACCGCCTCCACGCCGATCTGGGGCAAGCTGTCCGATCTCTACGGGCGGAAGATCATGTTCCAGTCCGCGATCGGGATCTTCCTGCTCGCCTCCCTGGCCAGCGGCTTCGCGCAGGACATGGCCCAGCTGATCGGTTTCCGCGCGGTCCAGGGCCTGGGTGTCGGCGGGTTGATGGCGTTGTCGCAGGCGATCATCGGCGACGTCGTCAGCCCGCGGGAGCGTGGTCGCTACCAGGGCTACATCGGGTCGGTGTTCGGGATCGCGACGGTCGCCGGCCCCCTGCTGGGGGGATTCCTGGTCGAGCACCTGTCCTGGCGGTGGACGTTCTGGGTCGGCATCCCGGTCGGGATCGCGGCCCTGATCGTCACCGAACGGGTGCTCCAGCTGCCCTTCCCGCGGACCCGGCACGCCATCGACTGGCTCGGCGCGTTCTTCATCGTGGCATCGGTCAGCGCGCTGCTGCTCATGCTGTCCCTGGGTGGCAAGGAATTCGCCTGGAACTCGCCCTGGACCTACGTGCTGGCGGCCGTGGCCGCCGTGATGCTGGCCCTGGCCGTCTGGCAGGAGCGCCGCGCCCGCGAGCCGATCATGCCGCCGCACCTGTTCGCCAACCACACCTTCGTCATCACCAGCCTGGCCGGCTTCGTCGTCGGTGTCGCGATGTTCGGCGCGATCATCTTCCTGCCGCAGTACCTGCAGATCGTCAAGGGCGAGTCGCCGACCGCCTCGGGGCTCCTGACGCTGCCACTCATGGTGGGTCTGCTCGCTGCCTCCATCGGCTCGGGGCGGGCGATCACGGCCACCGGCCGGTACAAGATCTTCCCGGTGATCGGCCTGCTGATCGCCGCGGTGGGGCTGGGTCTGATGAGCCGGCTCTCAGTGGACACCTCGCTGGTGGTGGCCGGGCTGTACATGCTGGTCACCGGGGTCGGCATCGGCCTGGTGATGCAGGTGCTCGTGCTGGCCGCCCAGAACGCCGTGGAGCAGAAGGACCTGGGCGTGGCCACCTCCGGGGCGACGTTCTTCCGGTCACTGGGCGGTGCTCTGGGGGTGGCGGTGTTCGGCGCGCTGCTCACCCATCGCCTCGCCGACACCATCCCGTCCCGGCTCGCCGAGGCCGGCGTCCCGGCCGAGCGGCTCGCCGGCGGAACTCCGACGCTGGGCAGCCCCGAACAGATCGCCGCCTTGCCCGAGCCGGTGCACACCGCGGTCATCACCGGCTTCGCCGACGCGCTGCAGACCACGTTCCTGGCAGCTGTGCCGTTCGCTCTGCTGGGTTTCCTCGTGCTGCTGTTCCTGCGGGAGACACCGCTGCGCCGGCACGCGCAGGAGCACACCACCGGGGAGAACCTCGCCGAGGCCTTCGAGACGGCCGTCGATCCCGACAGCGATCTCGGCCACGGCGACGAGGACCAGGCCGCAGACCGCCCGGCCGCCGACGCCAGGCGATCCGCACCCGTCAGCCCCCCGCGACCGGAGCAGTAGGACGCCGTCGCGTCGGGAGCCGATTGGTCCGGCTCCGCCTGGCCGGTTGGATCGCGCGTCGGTCTCGGCACATGCAGCGGTCGGCCGGGAGAGTGAACCCCTTTCCACCCGTGCTGGCCGGCGCGATGATGGTGGGCAGATAACAAGCGGATCGAGGTCGGCGCGGCCCGAGTGGGCTCACCCGGACGCGTCGTCGGAAAGCGAAACTCCGGAACCCTCAGGGGAGGGGGCGCTGTGCGGCCGGCCGTTCGAGTCGCTCTCTATGCCGGGGCGACATGGGTACTCGACCTCGGCCGGCTGCTGCTGTGGTGCGTCATGACCGGATGCCTCGCGTGGGGCACCACCTGGTCCGGACGCCCCGCCGTGCTGACCGACTGGCTGGCGACTGGTCCGCCCGCGCGTGGACGATCGCGCACGACACCGGTGGCCATCAAGTTGCAGGCAGGCCGAGGAATCGCAGCCTTGGAGTGCTGGCTGGCGGCTGGCAAGCCGCCCCGGGGTTCGGCCCGCCCGCCGAGGCGGGGCGAGTCGGGACCGGCGAACTGATCGTCATCGATCGATAGCGCGTGGCCCGCGGGGCTGCGGAGCGCCGACCGCACGTGGACGGGAAGGTGTGACCTCTTCCCGCCGTTGATCCGTCCTTCTTCCCTTTGCGCCAGTTGAGCTGTCCCCCACGGCTGAGGGTGCCGTCCCGCGAGGTGGTAACAGTGCAGGGCACTGACCGCGTGGGGATCACGTGCAAGGGGCCATCGAGCGATGGTTAGCGGGACCACGCCGATGGTTCTCCTGGAAGGGCACAGCACACGATGGCCCAGGACCAGTCTGCCTGCTCGAGGTGCTCGAGGCACTGAAGGCCGCCGACGATGTCGATGACCGAATCCGTTCGGCGGCCGCCACCATCTACCAAGCGCTAAATCGAGGCCGAGGAGTTGACTTCGGTGATCGTCGGCTGGGATGGGGTCTTGACCTCGGTGACTTGGAAGCCCTGGTAGTCCTTGGACCGGTACTCCCCAGCGCTGCGCGGTCGTTGGCCACACCGCCCACGTACGACACGACGGTCATCTTCTTGCCCGGTGTTACCGGCCGCGTCCGATGACGACGGCGGCGCGTCGGGATGGTTGATCAGTGCGAAGTGCATGAGCAAGCCGCGCCGGTCGCGGACGCGCGGGGCTTGGTGGTCATGCTGCCGCGGCGGTGGTCATGCTGTCGTGACTGTGGTGATGGCGGCCCGGACGGAGGCCTTGCCGACGATCGCCTTGCCGGCGGCGTAGGCGGCGACCGGTGACTGGACGCCGACGTGGTAGACCGTCGGATGCGGCTGGTGGCGACTGCGATAGTTCCGGCCTGGACGTCGGCGACGTGCCGGGCCAGCAGTTGCGCGGCCCGCGGGTTGGTCACCGACCGTGCTGAGCAGCAGGCCGCTGGCCGCGATCCGGGTGCGCGGCCAGTTGGTCGAGTTGGGCGGTGAGGGCGGCCAGTGCGTAGTCCAGGCCCTCGGCTCGATCGCCAGCTCTTCCACGCCGGCGATCTGCGGCGTGCATCACGTCGGAAACCCACGGGCCAACCAGCTCGATGAGGCCGCCGACGCGATAGACGTGGCGCTCGCCGCCGAGGCTTCGGCGCTTCGCTCGGCAGCGACCGTGGCGGCGCTGCCCACCGGACGCTCGGCCGGCCGCCCGGTGGGATGATCCGCACCAGCGGGCGTCGTCGCGGCTGCCAGCGGCCACGGGCTGGCCGGCGCAGCCTTGATCAGCCTGAGAGCCCCCGGGCAGCCGCCTCGGAGTTCTCCAGCAGTAGTCCGGGACAGGCGGGGATCCGGCTACAGGCGGAGCGGTCGGATGGGGGCGAAGATCAACGAGGGGTCGGCGAGCCACTGGTCACGCGGCAGCACATCGACGTAGAGCTCGATCTCGTGGCCGTCGGGGTCGGCGATGTAGAGCGAGTGGGTGACGGTGTGGTCGCTGGCGCCGAGGACGGGGACGCCGTGCCGGTCGAGGTGGCGGACGACCTCGCGCAGCTCCTCGTCGCTCTCGCCCACCTTGAGGCCGAAGTGGTACATCCCGACGCGCCGGCCCGGCGGCATGGGTGCGGCGGAGGGCCCCACCTCGATGAGCAGCAGCTCGTGGTGCGTGCGGCCGGAGCTGAAGGCGGCGGCGGGAACGGGCAGCGGAACGTCTCCGCGCACCTCGTCCCAGCCGAGTACCTCTCGGTAGAAGTGCCGGGACCGGTCGAGGTCCCGGACGTAGAGGACCAGGTGGCCGAGTTCGTGCACGCGCATCGCTGTGGCTCCTTCTCGATGACCTTGGTGTCGCGGGAGGCCAGGGCCTGGTGTCGGAGGCTCAGCCCCGGTCGGTGGCCGTCGCCCCGCGCGCGTAGTCGTAGGAGGTTCTGACCAGGGCGGCGACGACGTCGGCCTCGGCGTCGTCGCGCGGGGCGTAGAGCATCACCGTGCCCGCGGGGATCAGACCGCGCGCGGCGACCGGATGCTGCTCCGCCCACCCCGCGTCGATGGCCTGGCGGGCCACGTCAGGTGGCAGGGCCAGGTGCAGGGAATGGTCGGGAGCGGGGTGCAGGTGGGCGAACTCCGTGCCGAGCATGAACGCCTCCCGGGGCCCGACCGCCTGGTCCGGGGGCAGGGTGAGGGCACGCGCGCCGGGCACCGAGATCAGGCTGTCGGCCCAGACGACGCCGGGCAGGTCGGCGAGCAGCGCCTCGAGCCGCCGGCGCGGCCGGTCGTCGCTCGGCTGCTGCTCCAGCTGCATGTGCGGGTTGGTCGGGGTGGTGGCCGGCCGACCCCCGCTGCGTCGCGGGAGGGAGGCTGCGCCCGCGGTCACGACAGCTCGAACAGTGGTCCCACGACGACCAGGCCGAGGTCGTCGCCGAGCTGGGCGAACAGGCCGAACATCACCAGCGCCGCCCCGGCCAGCGCGAGGTCCTTGAGGAACTGCGTCTGCTCGGTCATCCGGGCCGCAGCCTCGGTCTCGGCCCAGAATCCGTGCATGAGGACCGCGGTGGGGACCAGGAATGCCGCCAGCAGCAACGCGCCGAGATCGGGCCACACCCCGACGGCGACCATGAGCGCGCCGATCACGATCAGCACGCCGCTGGCCGGCACGGCGGCCCCCGCCGCGGGAACCTTCTTGCTGGCCGCGTATCCGGCCATCATCTGGCGTTGGGTGACGTGCGCGATCCCTGACCCCAGGAACAGCACGGCGAACAGGATCCGCCCGATGAGCACGACGACGTCCATACTGGCTCCTGTCACTAACAAGGAGTACTTACTTTCCGTAAGGTGAAGGGATAGCAGGCGCCGGGGATAGGGTCAAGCGTGAGCAGCTCAGGGCCGACAACGGGACGGGTGTCCGTCGAGCGTGCGCCGCTCGACGCCGACCGCGGGTCGGAGTACTGCGCGGTCTTCCACCGGGCGATCGAGCTGATCGGCCGGCGGTGGAACGGCGTCATCGTCCGGGCGCTGCTCGCCGGCGGGCAGCGCTTCAGCGACGTGCGCGCGGCGGTCCCCGGATTGTCCGACCGGCTGCTCGCCGAGCGATTGCGCGAACTGGAGCGCGAGGGGGTGGTGACGCGGTCGCTGCCCTCCTCGGCCGGCGGTTCCTGCTACAGCCTGACGGCCAAGGGGCGGGCCCTCGCTCCAGTCCTCGATGCGGTGTCGTCGTGGGCGGCCGCCTGGGTGGCGACCGGCGGGGCGGAGTCCGGCGACGGCGAGGCGGCGGGAAGCCGCCGCAAGGTTGATCGAGGGAGCGGCCAGGCGACGGATGAGGAGCTGACGCGAGGGTCTCGGAAGCCTCTTGAGGACCCCACGTGACGGCGATGACGGGTCGCTACGTCAGCCATCAGTAGTCCTGGACGGCGGCGGCCTCGCCGAGCCGCAGGCCGGCGAAGGCGTAGGGGCGACGAACGGTCGGAACGCGTCGTCGGTGGCGCGCAGAACGCTTCCCATGGGCGGCGGTGGGCAGCCGCATGACCGCCTCGGTGCGCCGACGGCGGGGGAGGGTGATGCCTGCGCTGGGGTCGTTGTGATCGGCTTGTCGCCGACAGCACCGCGAAAGACGCCGCGCAGGCGGCTCGACCGAACTGATCGTCGCCGGGTCGTTCGGCCAGGTCGCCTGGCTACGGTGGGACGACCGCCAACCGGTCCGGAAGGTGCTGAGGTGCCTCGCCGTTCTTTCCGTCCGGCTGTCATGCCCTATGGCCGTGAACGGCTTCGAGCGTCCGATCCCCGTGGAAGTCCATGCGCAGATCGTTTGTGGACCGTCTCGACGATTCGCCGGTCAGGGTGAACCGATTCTCAGGTGGAGTCGAGCCGCAGGGTGCGCAGGGCGATCCGAGCGAGGCTGCGGGCGGTGGTGGTCTGGTCATCGGCGGGTAGTACGAGATGGCTGACGGCGAGTCGGACCAGGGCGTCCACGCCGTCGGCCAGGTCTTGCGGGTCGAGCTGCGGGAAGTGCTCGGTGAACCAGGAGATCAGGGTTCGGGTGGCGGCGTCGAGCACAGGTGCGGAACGCGTCGTGAGCATGGGCAGCAGCTCGTTGTCGGCGTCGCGTGCAGAGGTGAGGATGGCGCACAGCAAGGGACTGGCGTCGGCCTCGGCGAGCACGTACTCGATTGCTGCGGTGATTCCTCCGGCGGCGTCCTGAGGGTGGGCTTCGAGGGTGCGGGAGATGCCGACGAGAAACCGCTCGGTTTCCTGCATGATCAGCGCTTCCCCGAGGCCCTGTTTGTCGCCGAACTCCTTGTACAACGTCGGGCGCGATACCCCGGTCAGCGCGGCGACATCGCCCACGCGCACCCGCGACCAGCCCTTCTCGACCGTCAGGGCCCGCGCTGCGTCCAGTGCGCGATCGCGCACGTGTTGCCGGAAGGTCAGACGAAGAGGCTCTGCCGCCACTGGCCGCCCCCGTCCGGTCATGTTTGTTCGGTCCTTGACAATTGCCGACAGTCTGTCACAGCCAACTGTCGGAGACTCCTTCCATCGAAGGCCGGTCCTGACAAGTACGAGGTCTGGGTCCATAACTTGACAAAAGTTGGCTGTGTGTCAACCTGGGGCCACCCGTACGGAGCAGACCCTGGAGCCGTGATGACCACTGTTGCCCATCCGCGCGACACCCGCCCCTATGACCCCGCGGACATCTCGTCCCGAGCGTTCTGGTCGCAGACGGCCGCCGAGCGGGAGAAGACCTACGCCGTACTGCGTGCCGAGCGTCCGGTGAGCTGGCACCAGCCGGTCGAGGACATGCTGATGAAGGACCCGAACGACCAGGGGTTCTGGGCTGTCGTGCGCCACGCCGACCTGGTCGAGGTCACCAAGCGGCACGAGGACTTCATCTCGGGCGAGGGCATCGTGATGGAGTCGATGCCGCAGGAACTGCTCGACGCGGGCCAGGGCTTCATCGCGATGGACCCGCCGCGGCACACCAAGATCCGGCGGCTGCTGAGCTCGGCGTTCACCCCGAAGCAGATCCGCCGCATCCACGACCAGATCCAGGCCAACGCCGGGCGCATCGTGGACGACATCGCGACCCGGGGGGAGGTCGACTTCGTCCCCGAGGTCGCGGCTCTCGTCCCGATGCACAACATCTGCGACATGATGGGCATCGACGAGGCCGACCGGACGAAGATGGCCTACGAGGCGCAGTTCGCCGGCGGCTGGAACGACCCGGAGTTGATGGGTGACCAGGAACCCCTCGGCCGCCTGTTCGAGGCCATGCTCTACCTCGGTGAGCTGGCCGGCAGGTACATCGCCGAGCGCCGGCGCAACCCGGGCGAGGATCTGCTCAGCAACCTCGTGCAGGCCGAGGTCGACGGCGAGCGGCTGACCGACGACGAGATCATGTCCTTCTTCGGGCTGCTCACCATCGCCGGTAACGACACCACCCGGCAGAGCACCAGTCACGCGATGAAGGCCCTCACCGACTTCCCCGAGCAGAAGGCCTGGCTCATGGAGGACCTCGACGGCCGGCTCAAGGGGGCGGTCGAGGAGATGGTCCGGTGGGCCACCCCGATCATGACCTTCCGGCGCACCGCGTCCCGCGACTGCGAGCTGAACGGGCAGCAGATCACCCATGGCGACAAGGTGGTCATGTTCTACGCCTCGGCCAACTGGGACACCGAGGTGTTCGACGCGCCCGAGCGCTTCGACCTCTCCCGGAACCCGAACCCGCACGTGAGCTTCGGCGGGGGCGGGATCCACCACTGCCTGGGCAATCAGCTGGCCCGCCAGCAGCTGGCGGCCATCTACCGCGAGCTGCTGACCCGGCTGCCCGACATCGAGGTGTCCGGCGAGCCCTCCTACACGGTCAGCACCTTCTTCCACGGCGTCAACCACCTGCCCGTGCGCTTCACCCCGGAGCGCTGACCGACCCACCCGACCGGAAAGGACACTCCCGTGAGGATCGTGCTGGACGAGAACAAGTGCTCGTCGCTGGGGATGTGTGAGTCGGTGGCCCCGAACTTCTTCGAGGTCGGTGACGACGGCGCACTCAACCTGCTGAACCCCACGCCCCCGGAGGACCGGCGGGCGCTGATGGAGGAGGCCGTCGCGGCCTGCCCCACCAGCGCGCTGAGCATCGAGGAGTGAGGATGGGCGCACCGCGCCCGGAGCACGACGCCGACGTCCTGGTCATCGGCAGCGGCTTCGGTGGCAGCGTCGCGGCGCTGCGGCCGTCGGAGAAGGGCTACCGGGTCACCGTGCTCGAGGCCGGGCTGCGCTTCACCGACGACACCTTGCCCCGGACCTCATGGGATGTCCGCCGGTTCCTGTGGGCCCCCCGCCTGGGGCTCAAGGGGATCCAGCGGATCAGCAAGGTCGGCAAGGTGGTCGTCTTCGCCGGCGCCGTTCTTCCGGGACCGGCAGTGTTCGCACATCACCGACTGACAGGACGAGCTGGCGCCCCGGTACGACCAGGCCAGCCGGATGCTCGGCGTCGTGCAGAAACCCGACGCTCACCGCCTACGACGAGGTGATGCGGTCGGTGGCCGAGGAGATGGGCGTCGGTTCGACCTTCACCCTGACACCGGTCGGGGTATTCCTCGGCCGCGAGCCACCCTCCTAGCACGTCGGCACGCTCCGCCGGCCCACCGTCCCCGGCCGTTCCCTGGAGGAAATTTGCCCGAGGAACCCTTCGTCGTCGTCGGCGCGTCCCTGGCCGGCTTGCGGGCGGTCGAGTCCGCCCGCAAGAGCGGCTACACCGGTCGGCTGATCCTTGTCGGGGCCGAGGAGCACCTGCCCTACGACCGGCCACCGCTGTCCAAGACCTTTCTCGACCCGGGCGACGAACCGGCGATGCCGCACCACCGCACCGAGGACGAGCTGCGCGCCCTGGACGTCGAGCTGCGGCTCGGCGTCCCCGCGACCGCGCTCGACACCGCCGGCCGGGAGATCATCCTTGGCGATGACGAGTGGCTGCGCTACGAGCGGCTGGTCATCGCCACCGGTGCGCGCGCCCGCCAGCTGCCCGGGAAGCAGCTCGACGGGATGCACACCCTGCGCACCGTCGAGGACGCCCGCAGCATCCGCCGGGCCCTGGACGCTGGCTGCCGCACGGTCGTCGTCGGTGGTGGCTTCATCGGGTCCGAGGTCGCCTCGGCCGCCCGCAAGCGGGACGTCGACGTCACCATCCTCGAGGCGGCCCCGCTGCCGCTCGTTCGTGCCGTCGGCGAGCAGATGGCCGCCCCGTGCGCAGACCTTCACGCCCGCAACGGCACCGAGCTGCGGTGCGGTGTCTCCGTTACCGGGCTCGAAGGCGAGGATCGCGTCGAAGGCGTCGCGCTGTCCGACGGCTCGGTCCTGCCCGCCGATCTCGTCGTCGTCGGCATCGGCGCCGACCCCGTCACCGACTGGCTCACCGATTCAGGACTGCAGGTCGACGACGGCGTCGTCTGCGACGAGACACTGCGCGCCGACACCGAGGTGTACGCCGCGGGGGACGTCGCCCGCTGGCCCAACCCGCTCTTCGGCCGGACGATGCGCCTGGAGCACTGGACGTCGGCCGCCGAGCAAGGCGCCGCAGCCGCGCGCAACGCTCTGGCCCCCGCCGAGGCCACCCCGTACGGCACCGTTCCTTACTTCTGGTCGGACTGGTACACCGACAAGTTGCAGATGGTCGGCATCACCGCCGCCGACGAGGTCACCGTGATCGGGGACCTGGACGGCACTCGGTGGCTCGCGCTGTACCGCCATGAGGACCTGCTCGTGGGCGCCCTCGCGTTAAACATGCCGGGCAAGATCATGAAATATCGGGCGATGATCGGACGGCGAACCGCCTGGCAGGACGCTCTCGCCTTCGCTGGTCGATGAGATGCGCAGATCCCAGTCGCCCGGCAGTTGCCGCGTGCCATTTCGGGTGACGGCCGACCTGGCCTGCCACGGAACGCACGCCGAAGACCAGGAAGAGGACCAGCCATGAGAAGTGCATCGGAGATTTGCTCAAGTTGGATGCCGGTGCCGCATGAGTGAGGCCGACGGCGTGCTCGCGGACTGGGCCGCCGGCTTCAATCACCGGTCCACAGCGGCGGACGTCCTGCCAGCGCACCACCCGGAGTGCCTCGGCTGCGGGCCGGACAATGCACACGGTCATCACCTCCAGGTGCGGCGCGCCGGTGAACGCGTAGTGAGCGAGCACGTCTTCGATGCCCGGCACGTCGGCGCGCCAGGCATCGCTCACGGTGGCGCGGTGGCGACCGTCGTCGACGACCTCTTCGGGTTCGTCCTCTACCTCGTGGGAGAGCCGGCCGTCACCCGGCACCTGGAGGTCGACTATCACGCCCCGGTGCTGCTCCAGCGTCGCTATGTGCTCGAGGCCCGATTGGAACGGCGGGAAGGCCGCAAGCTGTTCGTCGAGGCCACCGGGACCGATGACGCCGGCAACACAGCGTTCACCGCGAAGGCGCTGTTCGTCGTCGTGCCACTCCAGCACTTCGCCGGCGCAGCGGCAGGAGATCCGCCCGTCGCACCCTGAGCATCGACTCAAGGGGACGATGCCTTCTCTTCACGACATCGACGAGGGCGCGTATCCGACGTGCTGGAGAAGTGCAGCAACCGGCATAGCAAGACGGTGTTGCGTCGGCGGGTGAGTGCGAACCCGAGTGGACTCGGTGACCGCCTGCGCCCGTGCGCTTCAGGCTTGGGGTGGTGCCCGGGACGTTTGTTCAGCCCCCAGGGGCTCAGCGAGGATCATCGTCTAACCGTCCGGAGGGCACCGCGCCTGACTACCGCCTGCGATGTCCTCGTCGGTGCAGGAGCAGTCCGGTGGCTGCGGTGGCTGCGATGAGGTCCTGGCTGAGGAGGGCGGCCGGCACGCCGAGCACCCGTTGCGGGAGGCGGTGCTGGTCGTAGGGGGAGGTGCCGGGCAGGAGCAGGGTGAGGTTGAACGGTGCCCACCGTGCGATGGGCAGCAGCGCGGCGGCGGTGACGGTCCGTTGCGACCCGGGGTGGTCGCGTTCGCCCTCGCGCAGGAGCCAGAGGGCGATCAGGCCGTCCAGGGTCGCGCTGACGACTTCGGAGGCGCCGTGCCAGCGCGCGTGCGGGCCGTACTCCGGCCCGAACGTGTGCCGACGGTTCCAGTCGGCCAGCCATGGCAGGGTGGCGCTGGCGACGGCGGAGGCGGCGATCAGCCGCCGTCCCCACCGCCGCAGGTCTGGCCCGCGGGCCGACGTGCCCGTGGTCCTCCTGCCGGGAGTGCGCGCGCTCATCGGCTCGGGGTGGACACCGGTTCTTCGGCGGTCCGCCGTTCCGGCGCGGCGGCGTCCTGTCTCTGCCGGTCGAGCTGCTGGAGGAGCTTGTCTCCCTCGACGTCGAGGTCGGGCAGGAGGCGGTCCAGCCATCGGGGCAGCCACCAGGCCCGGTCGCCGAACATGGACATCACCGCCGGGACCAGGGTGAGGCGGATGAGGAACGCGTCGATGGTGATGCCGATGGCCAGGGCGAAGCCCATCTGCTTGACCATCGGGTCGGCGTTGAAGATGAACCCGCTGAAGACGGCGATCATGATGACGGCCGCGGCCACCACGACCCGGCTGGCCTGGGTGAACCCGTCCACCACGCTGTCGGTGCCGTGGTGGCCGTGGACGTGGGACTCGCGCATGGAGGACACCAGGAAGATCTGGTAGTCCATCGCCAGCCCGTACAGCACGCCGGTGACGATGATCGGCAGCATGCTCATCACCGGCGTGGTGGTGTCGAACCCGAAGACCTCGTTCAGCCAGCCCCACTGGAACACCGCGGTGGTGGCGCCGAAGGTGGCCAGGATGCTGAGCAGGAAGCCGGCGGTGGCCTTGATCGGGACGAGGACCGAGCGGAAGACCAGCAGCAGCACCAGCAGCGACAGGCCGAGGACCACGGCGAGGTAGAGCGGCAGGACCTCGGCCAGGCGCTCGGACATGTCGATCCCGATGGCGGTGAGGCCGGTGACGCCGAGGTCGATGCCGAACTCGTCGGCGTAGCGATCGGCGCGGTCGCGGATCTGGGTGACCAGTTCCTCGGTGGCTTCGTCGGTCGGTCCGCTGGTGGGGATGACCGAGAGCACCGCGGTGGCGCCGTCCTGACTGAGCCCGGCCGGGATGGCGGTCTGCACGCCGTCCAGCGCGCCGAGGTCGCCAACCACCTCCTGCAGGGCCTGCTGGTCCAGGGGTGTGCCCGGCTGAGTGGAGCTGGCGACCGCGACGAGGGGGCCGTTGAAGCCTTCCCCGAAGCTGTCCGCGACGGCGTCGTACCCGTCCCGCTGCGGCGTGCCGCTGCTGTAGCTCTCCGCCGAGGGCATGCCCAGCCGCATGCTCGTCATCGGCGCGGCCAGCAGGGCGGTGACCGCGACGACGGCCAGGACGACCAGCAGTCGGTGCCGCACGACGAAGCCGGACCACTGCCGCGACGGGGAGCGCGACCGGTCGGCATGTCCGGCCGCGCGGCGGCGGGCCGCCGGCGAGCAGATCCGCTCCTTGAGCAGGCCCAGCAGGGCGGGCAGGAAGGTCAGCGCGACGAGCACGGCGATGGCGACGGTGGCGGCGGCGATGAGGGCCATGACACTGAGCAGCGAGATGCCGACCACCAGCATGGCGGTCAGGGCGATGACGACCGTGGTTCCGGCGAAGAAGACGGCGCTGCCGGCGGTGCCGACCGCGCGGGCCGTGGCCTCCTGGGCGTCCAGCCCCTTGTTCAGGATGAGCCAGCGCTGCCGGTTGACGATGAACAGGGCGTAGTCGATGCCCACTGCCAGGCCGAGCATGAGTGCCAGGACGACCGAGATCGAGTTGAGCTGGAACAGGTGCCCCAGGGCGAAGGCCCCGCCGATGCCGGTGGCCACCCCGACCAGCGCGTTGGCCAGCGGCAGGCCGGCGGCGACCACGGAGCCGAGGGTGACCAGCAGGACGAGGGCCGCGACACCGACGCCCACGATCTCCGCGACCCCGATGACCTCGGGGATCTCTTGCAGGGTGGCGCCGGGGAGCACCGCGATGCCGGCGTCCTCCGCCGGTGCCTCCGCGGCCGCGACTGTGTCGCCGACCGTCCCGGCGGGCAGCTCGAAGAGCTGGTCGGTGAACTGGAACTGCAGGAGCGCCACCCGCCCGTCGGGGGACACGGTCACCCCGAGCACCGGCTGGCCGTCGACCACCAGCATGCCGGCCGGCGGGGCAGCCGGCGCCTGCTCCGGGTTCCCGGGCGGGCTCCCACCCGGGGGTGCGGGCGCGCCGCCGCGCTCGGATTGGGCGGCGATCAGTTCCGCCGGGTCGACGACGTGCTCGACGGCATAGACGTTCGCGACCGACTCGGCGACCGCGGCGGCCAGGGCCAGGGAGTCGAGGCGCTCACCCTCGGGCGCCTGGAACACGATCGAGCCCTGCCCGCCCGCCGCCTCCGGCAGCTCCCGGCCCAGCTGGTCGATGACCTCCTGCGCCGGCGTGCCGTCGATCCGGAACTCGGTGCTCAACCGCGGCGGATTCAGCACGAGAGCGCCGATCAGGACCGCCAACAGCAGCACCCAGGCGCCGATCGCACGCAGCGGATGACGGTAGGCCGCCCGTCCCACGCGGTAGAGAAACGTCGACACGGGGTCCCCCTGGCTCGTCTCACCCGACAACCATGATCATCGAAGTGATAGTCAACTATCAGGCGGAACGATAGCATCGGCCGGGCAACGACGTGACGGACCTGATGACGGCGCCCGGGAGGACACGATGGCCGACGAGGCGGTGAAGACCCGGCGACGCGACGCGACCTCCAACACCGAACGGCTGATCACCGCCGCGCGCAGCGTCTTCGCCCGGAACGGGCAGGCGTCGCTGGAGGAGATCGCCGCCGAGGCCGGGCTGGGCATCGCCACCCTGTACCGGCACTTCCCCAACCGCGAGCTGCTGACCCGCGCGGTCTACCGGTCCATCTTCGACACCGAACTCGTCCCCCTGCTCACCGAGTCCTGTGCCCAGAGCACCCCCAGGGCCACCTTCATGGCGATCGCCGACCGCCTGTTGGACCTGGTCGACAGGGAGCGCGGGCTGATCGCGTCCTCGGCGAACTTCGCCGTGCTCACCGATGAACTGCTGCGGGACTTCGTCGACCCCTTCGCCATCCTGCTGCGACGGGCCCAGCACGCCGGCGAGATCAGGGCCGACCTGCAACCCCACGACATTCCGCGCATCTTCAGCATGCTCCTGGTCGGTCTCTCCACCCCCCGAGCAACCCCCGCCGTCCGCCGCCGCTACCTCTCCCTGGCCTTCGACGCGCTCAACCCGCCGGGCGCTGAGCCGCTGCCGCCGCTCGACGAGCAGGACGCCACCGAGGGACTCCGAACCGGAGTGGCCACGCTCCGCATCGCCAGTTCCCTCTCCGGCCCCGATGAACGGCCCTGACCCGGGGGTCTCGCACCGTCGAGGCCCATCCGGTCCACCCGTCGAGCGGCCGGCAGGCGGGGACCCGACCCACCGGCATGTCCCCGATCGAGCAGACCTCCTCGAGCTGGTCGAGCGGCTGGCGCTCGAACTCTGCCGACTGGCCATTCCACCCATGCCGGCGCGCGTGCTGGCCTACGCCCTCGTCGCCGATCACGACACCCATACCGCCGGACAGTTCGCCGAAGGTCTGGATGTCAGCCCCGCCGCCATCTCCGGCGCCCTGCACCAGTTGATGGACCTCGGCCTCGTCGAACGCACCAGAGAGCCAGGAGTCCGCAGCGACCTCTACGCGCTGGCTCAGCACAATCCCCTACCGCGCTACCTGGCATCCAGGATCCAACGGGTGCGCACCGCCGAGGACAGACTCACCGACGCAGTCCAGTCCCTTCGCAGAGGCACGCCAGGCGGCACCCGGATCTCCGAAGCCCTCGCCTTCGCCGCCTTCCTCCGCACCGAGTTGGGCGATGCCATCGCCCGGTGGCAGGAGAGCCCACGGCCTGAATCTGACGAGACCGCAGGCGGCTGACTCGGGGAAGGAAGCGACCGCCGTCCGTCGCGCTGCGACGGGGCGCGCCCAGTGCGCCAGGCCGGCGTGAGACGCCTCGTCCGGTCCCACCGTCTTGCGCCACGGGTCGGTGCTCGTCGGCCTGTCGGTACTTGCCGCTTGCCGGCGATCGTGGATCCGAAAGCAGGGGAGTGTGTCGCTCAACGCCAATAATCAACCGAGAGCCGCCGCAAAGTCCTAACCCAATCATTCATTACCGTGATCACCCAATAATCCAGTAGCCCGCCCCGGACAACCAAGTCGTCAACAGGTTCCTGCACCGCCCAAGGCCTCACTGAAGGACGGCACGCATGCTACCCTTGCGGGTAGTTCGGGCCCCGCTTCGCGGGGCCCATCGCCGTTTCTAGGGGTGACCTGTTGGTCATTATTGGGTGGCGTTGAAAATGCACGGGGGAATGAAGGTGTACGTCGGCGACCCGGCCGCCGCCCGCGCCTATGTGGAGGCTGATCGGGGTCGGGCCGATGACTACTACCTGGCCGAGGGCACCGGCTTCGCCCGCCGCTTCACCGCCACCGACGCCCGCGTGACCGAACTGGCCCCGTTGACCGGCGACGGATACGAGACCTGGGTGGCCGGCCACGACCCGGACACCGACCAGCCGCGGGGGCAGCTGCGCGACGACGACCGGGCGGTGCGGTTCGTCGAGGTGGTGGTCAACGGCCCGAAAACCTGGTCGCTGGCCGCCGCACTGCACCCGGACATCGCCGCCGCGTACGAGGCGGCGCAGGACCGCGCGGCCGAGCAGATCATCGGCTGGCTCTCGCAGCACGCCACCACCAGGGTCGGCCCGCGCGGCGGGCAGGTGCAGGTGCCGCTGCAGGTGCTGGAGGCGGCGACGGTGCGGCACTACACCTCCCGCGCCGGCGATCCGCACTGGCATCTGCACCTGCAGATCCTGTCCCGCGTGTTCGCCGTCGGAAAATGGCGCGGGCTGCACACCGTCGGGGTCCGCGACTCGCTCGGGGCGATCAACGGCATCGGGCACGCGGCGATGGCGTGTGACCCGGAATTGAACGCCGCGTTCGCCGCGCACGGCTACACGAAGGACGCTACTGGAGAAATACTGGAGCTCGCCGACTATGTCGGCCCGTTCAGCGCGCGGAACGCGCAGATCGCCCGGAATGTGGACCGCTACGAAGCCGAGTGGACCGCCGCGCACCCCGGTGAACGGCCAGGCCCGGCGCTGCGGCGGGCGTGGGACGCCCGCGCCTGGGCCGACGGCCGCCCGGACAAGGTGGTTGCGCAGCGCGGGGTGACCCTCGACGAACGGTGGCGGGGGCAGCTGTTGGGGCTCGGCTACCGCGGCCCGGCCGGTCCCGTGGACCTTGCGCCCACCCAGGTCGGTGCCCTCGATCGGGAGGAGCTGGTGCAGCGCGCGTTGGCCCGGCTGGCGGCGGGCCGGTCGGCGTGGAACGCCGCGGACGTCCGCGGCGAGGTCGAGCGGCTGATCGCCGCGGCGGGCGTCGTCGCCGGGGCGGCGGTGCGCCTCGAGCTGGCCGAGGACCTCGCCGCCCGCGCGATGGACCGCTGCCTGCCACTGCTGGACCGCGACGGCGTCCCCGAGCACATCCGGGCCTGGACGTCGCGGCCGGTGCTCGCCGTCGAGGCCGAGCTGACCGCCCGCCTCGCCGCCCGCGCCAGGACCGGCGGACCGGAAACCGACCTGACACCCCCGGTCGACCTCGCGGCCGGCGCCGCGCGGCTGGATGCCGGCCAGGCCGCGGCGGTCGCCGCACTGGCCGGCGACCGGCCACTGGCCGTGGTGGAGGGTGCGGCCGGCGCCGGCAAGACCACCACCCTCGCCGCCACCCGCAACGTGCTCGACCAGCAGGGGCGCCGGCTGGTGGTCGTCACCCCGACGCTGAAGGCGGCCAAGGTCGCCGCCGCGGAGGTCGGGGCGGTCGCGGGGTCGGCGGCCCGGCTGGCCTTCCAGCACGGCTGGCGCTGGAACAACGACGGCGCCTGGACCCGGCTCGGTATCGGAGATCTCTGTCCGACCACGGGAGGTGTCTACGCCGGGCCGGGGGAGGGAGCGCGACTCCGCCCGGGGGACCTCCTCGTCGTCGACGAGGCCGGGATGCTGGATCAGGACACGGCCCGGGCCCTCCTGACGGTCGCCGACGAGTGCCGGGTGCGCGTCGCCCTGCTCGGTGACCGGCATCAGCTCGCGGCGGTCGGGCGGGGTGGCGTGCTGGACCTCGCCGCGGCCCAGGTTGACCTGACCGGGCACCTGACCCTGGACGGGGTACACCGCTTCACCCGCACCGACGCCACCGGCGCCACGACACCGGACAGCGACTACGCCGAGCTGACCCTGGCGATGCGCGCCGGCGAGAACCCCGGGACGGTGTTCGACACTCTGCTGGCCCGCGGGCAGATCCGGCTGCACCCCGACGCGCAGGCGCTGCGGAAGGAGCTCGCCGCCACCGCGGCGCAGTGCTACACCGCGGGCGAGCGGGTGGCCGTGGTGGTCGCCATCCGTGAGCAGGCCGCCGCCCTCAATGCCGCCATCCGGGACCGGCTCGTCACCGACGGTCGGGTCGACGACCGGCGTGTGGTCGTGACCGGGGCCGGGGAGCGGATCGGCGTCGGCGACCGGATCGCCACCCGGCGCAACGACCGCGACCTGCAGGTCGCCAACCGCGACGTGTGGACGGTCACCGGCGTCGACCGGGACGGCGGGCTGCTCGTCACCCCCGACCGCACACCCCATGTCACCCCCGCCAGCGGCGGGTCCGCAGCTGTCACCCCCGCCGTTCCCCCGGCCGGGAACCGGGCGCGGGTGCTGCCCGCCGACTACGTCACCGCGCATGTGGAACTGGCCTACGCCACCACCGCGCACGGCATCCAAGGCGACACTGTGACCGCCGCCCACCTGGTGGTCGGCGAGGACACCGGCGCGGCCGCGGCCTACGTCGGGATGACCCGCGGCCGAACCGCCAACACCGCCCACCTCGTCGCCGACGACCCCGCCGAGGCACGGGAGCAGTGGCTCGCGGTCTTCGCCCGCGACCGCGCCGACCTCGGCCCCGCACACGCCGCCCGGCTGGCCGCCGCCGAAGCCACCCGCTACGCCACGCCCCGACCGCTGGAACAGTCGCTCGCCGACCTGCACTCTGCGTGGACGGCCGAGCAACGCTGCCTGGATCGGCTCGCCTCCGACCTGCCGCGCCGGGACGCGCTACGCGAGATCGTCGCGCTCAAGTCGGCCCACGCCGACCGGACCGCCGCGCTCACCGAGGCCTATCGGCAGACAGGGATCGACGCCCGACACGCCACGGCGCGGGCCGACGCCAGCGGCGCGGCCGTCACCGCCGAGACCGACCGGATCCGCGACACGCTGCTCGCCAGCTGGGACACCGGGCGGGACGCCGCCCGCGACGCCGCGCGGGTCGTGCTCGACGGTCCCGGCCGGCTCCGGCTTCGGCTGGCGGCGGTGAACCGGGCCGGCGAGCAGCTGGTGGACTGGGCGGACGCCTGGCGGCCCTACCTGCCGGCCATGCCCACCGACCCGCGGCAGATCGCGCGCCTGGCTGACCGGTCCGACGACCAACCGCGGCTGTGGACCGCCTTCGACTCCTACGCCCGCCACCACGCCGAACACGCCCACCCGGAGCACGCTCAGTTGCGCGCGACCGCAGCCACCGCCCAGGAGGCCCACCGGCACGCCGGGGCCGCGGTGGCCGACGCCCGCCGCCAGCACGAGAACCGGCTCGCCCGCTTCGGACCGCTCGCCCGGACCTTCGACCCGGCGGAGCGACTGTCCGACACCGAACACCAGATCGCCGCTGCTCGCCAGCAGCTCACCGATGTACGCGCGCGCATCGCACGACTGACCTCCGAGCCGGCGCTCCGCGCCCAGCCGCCCGACCGCCTCGCCGGAGAGCGGGACACCTGGCGTGCACGCCAGGACGCCGACCCGAACCCACACCGATCGGCCGCCCCGCTGCCGACCGCCTCCGAGCCGGGTGTCCGCCTCCCGCGGCCCGAGGACCTCGCGGCACTCACCCGGCACACCGCCGCAGGGCGAGGCATATCGCGCTGAGCGGGCGGCGCCCGCCGGAGCCTTCGACGACGGGGCGCTGAGCACCGTTCCGGTTAGTGCCGCCGCCCGTCGTCCAGGTCGGGGGTGGGTGCCCCCCAGCTACGGCGCTCGCCATCACCCGGATGGTTCACCATGGCGTGCGGGTCAGTGGGGACGCTTCACCGGACGGTCTCCCGCCCACACCGCGCCCACAAGACGCCCACAGAAGGGCCGTTCGCGACCAACATCGGCCGATCGCAGCAAACGGTATTTCCGCTGGTCATGGCCCAGTTCCGCGTAGAATGCGCTGATCAGAAAAGTGTCTTTTGGGAACTTTTAATCCGCGGGTTGTGGGTTCGATCCCCACGGGGCCCACTCGGGAACGGCCGGCGGCAGGCCGTGTACGGGGGCTGGGAGGACTGCGGTCAACTCCCACTTCAACGTATAGCGCAGGCGGGGGCTTGCGGCAAGACCCCGGTCCGCCCCCACACTCGCTCGTCGTGGACCGTCCGACCAGCGCTTTCGCCCTTCCCGACACCCTCGCCGCCAAGGCCGATCCGGGCCTGATCGCCGGCGACGAGCAGCACTTCGCCGCCATCGCCGAGACGCTCCAGCAGCAGATCGCCGAGCTCTCCGAACGCCTCGATGCCGAACGCAGGGCACCCGGCGGCAGCGGCGAGGAGGCGCTGAACCGGGACCTGGAGATCCACCGGCTGAGCGCCCGCCTCCGCACGCTGCGCCGGTTCGGCCTGGACCTGTGCCTCGGCCGGATCGTCTTCGCCGACGATCCGGAGCCGGTCTACATCGGACGGCTCGGCCTCACCGACCGCGCGGGCCGCCGTCTGCTGCTCGACTGGCGGTCGCCCGCGGCCGAGCCGTTCTTCGGCGCCACCCACGCCGACCCGACCGGCCTGGTGAGCCGCCGTCGCTACCGCTGGACCCGCGGCCGCGTCACCGACTACTGGGACGAGGTGTTCACCCCCGACGGGCTGGAAGGCCACGCCGCGCTCGACGACCAGTCCGCGTTCATCGCCACCCTGGGCAGCAACCGATCGGCCCGCATGCGCGACGTGCTCGGCACCATCCAGGCAGACCAGGACGCGATCATCCGCGCCGGCTCCTCGGGCGCGCTGGTGGTCGACGGCGGGCCCGGGACCGGGAAGACCGTCGTCGCCCTGCACCGCACCGCCTACCTGCTCTACGCCGATCCGCGGCTGGGCCACAACCGCGGCGGGGTGCTGTTCGTCGGCCCGCACGAGCCCTACCTGGCCTACGTCTCCGACGTCCTGCCCAGTCTCGGCGAGGAGGGCGTGCGGACGTGCACCCTGCGCGATCTCGTCCCCGAGGGGGCGACGGCGGGAGCCGAGACCGACCCCGAGGTCGCCCGCCTCAAGGCCTCCGCGGACCTGGTCGGCGCGATCGAGGCCGCCGTCCGGTTCTACGAGGAGCCGCCCCGCACGGGCATGACGGTCGAGACCGACGCGGGCGACATCCGGCTGACCGCCGACGACTGGGCGGAGGCGTTCGAGGTGCCCGATCCTGGGACGCCGCACAACCTGGCGCGCGCCCAGGTGTGGGACGAGCTGCTCACGATCTGCGAGGACAGGTACGACGGGGAGGAGGACGACCACCTCCGGACGTCGTTGTCGCAGAACCGGGAGCTGCTCGCCGTCTTCAACCGCGCGTGGCCGCTGCTGGAGGCGACCGACGTCGTCGGGGACCTGTGGTCGGTGCCCGCCTACCTGCGGAAGTGCGCCCCGTGGCTGAGCCCCGAAGAGGTCCGCAGGCTGCAGCGCGACGATGCCCGCGCCTGGACGCTCTCCGACCTGCCGCTCCTGGACGCCGCCCGGCAGCGGCTCGGTGATCCGGAGGTCGCCCGGCGCACCCGCCGGCAGCAGGCGGTCGTCGCGGGCGAGCGGGAACGCATGAGCTCCGTCATCGACGAGCTGATCGCCGCCGACGACTCCGAGCTGCTGCTGATGACGAGCCTGCGGCACGGGGACCTGCAGGACGCCCTCGTCGACCAGGGTGCCGTGCCCACCGCCGACCCGGACGTGCTGGCCGGCCCGTTCGCGCACGTCGTCGTCGACGAGGCGCAGGAGCTGACCGACGCCGAGTGGCAGATGCTGCTCCTGCGCTGCCCGTCGGGGAGCTTCACCGTCGTCGGCGACCGCGCCCAGGCCCGGCACGGGTTCGCCGAGTCGTGGCAGGAGCGGCTGGAGCGGGTGGGCCTGGACCGGGTCACCCTCGCCACGCTGACCATCAACTACCGGACGCCGGCCGAGGTCATGGCCGAGGCCGAGCCGGTCATCCGGGCGGCGCTCCCGGACGCGAACGTGCCCACCTCCATCCGCAGCAGCGGCGTGCCGGTCACGCACGGATCGGGAGGGGAGCTGCGCGAGATCCTCGGGAACTGGCTCGCCGAGCACGACGAAGGCATCGCGTGCGTCATCGGCGACCCGTCGTTCGAACCGACCCCCCGCGTCCGGTCGCTGACGCCGTCGCTGGCGAAGGGGCTCGAGTTCGACCTCGTGGTGCTGATCGAGCCCGACACGTTCGGCGACGGGATCGCCGGCGCCGTCGACCGCTACGTCGCCATGACCCGGGCCACGCAACGGCTCGTCGTCCTCACCGGCTGACGAGCCCGAAAACCCGGTGCGCCCGAGGTCCGGATCCCGCTACCGTCCCTCCGCACGTGATCAGCAGCCGGGCGGCATCGCCGCCGCAGGTCCTGCGCGTCGGTCACGGGCATGCCATGTGGGCAAGCGTCTTCGGAACGCGCGGGTTCGACTCCCGACGCCGTTCGGCGCGTGGTCATCCCGGTATCGACGGTCTGCAGCGCCCCGTGCGCTCCCCGCCGGCGCCCGACCACGCGCCGGACGGTCCGCGTCCCCAGGACACACCGGAGGGAGGTCATCGGACGTGCGGATCGTCGTGCAGGAGTGGGAGCAGGTGCTCGTCTACCGCGACGGGCGCTTCGAGGAGGCGCTCGGCGCCGGCGCGCACCGGCGCACCCGGTGGCGGCGGCGGAGGGTGCGCGTCCCCGTCCGGCCCCGGATGCTGGTCGTCCCGGCCCAGGAGGTGCTCACCGCCGACGGGCTGTCGGTGAAGGTGAGCCTGTCCGTGTCCGTCCGGACCGTGGACGCCCGTCGCTGGCACGAGGCCGTCGACGACGCCGACGGCTACGTCTACACCGCGCTGCAGCTCGCGCTGCGGGAGGCGGTCGCGGCGCGCTCGCTGGAGACCCTGCTCACCGACCGGCGCACGGTGCCGGAGGAGATCCGCGAGGGCGTCGCCGCCGCGGCGGCCGCGGTCGGGATCGGCATCGAGACGCTGGCGCTGCGCGACGTCATGGTGCCGGCGGAGCTCCGGCGCGCGGCCGCGGAGGTCGTGACGGCGCGGGCACAGGGTCAGGCGGCCCTGGAGCGCGCGCGGTCGGAGGTCGCGGCGGCGCGGGCGCTGGCGAACGCGGCCAAGATGGTCGCCGAGCAGCCGGGGCTCCTGCAGCTCCGTACGCTGCAGGCGGTGGAGGCCGGCGGCGCGACCGTCGTCCTCGGTGGCCCCGGGCTCTCCGAGGTCGGCGGCCTGATCCGCTGACCGCGCCGCCGTGCCCGCCTCCTCGTCGCGAGGGCGGTCACGGCGGCGGTGCGGCCGCCTCGTCCCGCTCTGGGGGTGGTCCTCGCCCACCGGCAGCCCTGCAGGACCCCCGAAGCGCGAACAGGGCCCCCAGAGCCTCCGAGTGGGCTCCTGTGGAAGAGCGGACGGTCACGGCGGCGGGGCGGCCCGCCGATGGAAGGGGGGACGCACCGGCGCGGAGCAGTCCGTTCGACCGGGTGCCCAGCCTCCGACACGCCGTCGTGCCGGAGCGCCGCCGGGATGACCGACGTCGCGATCCCGCCCCTCCACGCTCGAGATCCACGGTTTGTCGACAAGACGGCCGGCCGGAGAGCGGGTCATCGACCGCCTGAGAAGGCCTCCACAACGAATGGGAAACGTGCCGTCCGCGGGGTGTCCCGAGGCGGCTTCCCGAGCCCCTTCCCGGACCTAGCCTTCGGGCTGTCCGCGGCGCTTCCCCAGCCGCGGAGCACGACCGTGAGGAGCTCAGCGTGAACACGTCCGGCCAGTCGGTGCACACCCCCGCCACGAGCGGAGGGCTGCCCCTCGACGGCGGCCTCGGACTGCTGCTGGACCTGATGGAGCCCGCGCCCCTGCCCGGGCCGGCTCCCACCCCGGGCCCGGGACTGGTGGCCCGTGCCCAGGACTGGACGCAGCGGGCGGCGGCCTGGGGCGAAGGACCGCAGGGGGCCTGGCGTGCCTGGTGAGCTGATGTGGCTCGCGGTCGCCCTGTTCGCCAGCCTCGGGCTGGTCATCGTGCTGGGCGCCAGCTCCACCGCACGCTACGAGCTCGAGCGCACCAGCGCGTCGAGCCGGCGGGACGCCGTCCCCGGGGACCCGCGGTCGGTTCCCACCGGCCCGACGTCCGGGCCGCAGCTGCCTGCCGCGTCCCGGTCGACCTCCGGGCAGCAGGGTCCCGGTCAGGCCACCTCTGCGCACCGTCCGGCGGCCCAGGCGTCCCCGTCACCGGCCCCCGTGGCGACCCACCCGGCGGGGCGGCTGACCGCGCTCGCCCCGATGGCCACCGGCTGGTGGCTGGTCGACGGCCCCGGCGCCCCGCTGGCCGGTCCCTTCGACGACGCGATCGACGCCGACTGGGCGGCCTTCTCCCTCGCCCTGCCCGAGACGGCGCGGGCGGTCTACGGCGCGCAGCGCGAGGACGGCAGCGTGCTGCGCCGGCAGTCCCCGCAGGAGCGGGCCTGGCTGGACGAGCTCGGGCGCCAGCTCGACCGCCTGCCGGAGGAGTGGACGGCGCTCATCGAGGACGAGGACGCCCTGACGACGCTCGCCGTCGACGTCACCGCCGCGCTGCTCGAGGCCGGGCTGCCGCTGCACGACTGCGACGACTCCGACGGGGCGCCCCGCTCCGGTGGCGCCTGCCTGACGCCGCACCTGGAGTCCGGCGGCCTCGTCGTCACCTGGCGGCAGCACGACCGGATGAGCGTCGAGCAGGTGCGCGGTGCCGAGGCGGGCGACGCCGTCCAGTACTCCATGACCGTGGCCGTCGCCAACGTGCTGACCCAGCTCGGCTTCGTCGTCGAGCCCTACGGCACGACGGGCGGCTACCTGGTCACCCCGGGCGGCTGCTGACCCCTTTCTGGCAGGCGTCACCGACAGCTGCGTTCTGCCGCGCGCGGCCGGATGTGCCACCATCCGGCCGGTGACCGGCGAACCGCATCCGAGGGCAGCGCTATCAGCGGCGACCGCACCCGACGGGCCGGCATGAGCGTCTCCGAGGTCGACTCCGCCGACGCCCGGACCGGGGTGAAGGGCCGGGTGCTCGTCGGCTCGATCGTCGGCGTGCTGGCCGTCGCACTGTGGGCGATGGCGAGCCCCGCGGCGGCGGCGGACGCCATCGGGTCGCTGGTGGGCTGGACGTCGGAGTGGTTCGGCTGGTTCTACATCGCCTTCGCGACGGCCGTGCTGGTCTTCGTGCTGGCCATCGCCTTCTCCCGATACGGCAAGGTCAAGCTGGGCCCCGAGCACTCCACCCCGCAGTTCAGCACCTTCGCCTGGGCCTCGATGCTCTTCGCGGCGGGCATCGGCACCGACCTGATGTTCTTCGCCGTCGCCGAGCCGGTCACCCAGTACCTGGCCCCGCCGGTGGGGGACGGCGAGACGGTGGA
Organism: Blastococcus saxobsidens; assembly: GCF_010682065.1. Lineage (GTDB taxonomy): Bacteria > Actinomycetota > Actinomycetes > Mycobacteriales > Geodermatophilaceae > Blastococcus > Blastococcus saxobsidens_B. Next base: position 5,000 of record NZ_JAAGWG010000012.1, on the reverse strand, counting down.
GGCCGCCCGCGAGGCGACGGTGTGGACGCTGTTCCACTACGGCATCAACGGCTGGGGCATGTACGCGCTGATGGGCATGGCGCTGGCCTACTACGCCTACCGCCGGAACATGCCCCTGGCGATCCGCTCCACCCTGTACCCGGTCTTCGGCCGGCGGGTGCACGGGGCGCTGGGCGACGGGGTGGACATCGCGGCCGTCCTGGGCACGATCTTCGGCGTCGCCACGTCGCTGGGCATCGGCGTCGTCCAGCTGAACTACGGGCTGTCCGTGCTCTTCGGCATCCCCGAGGGCCGGGCGGCCCAGCTGGGCCTGATCGGCCTGGCCGTCGGCGTGGCCGCGGTGTCCGCGGTGAGCGGCGTCGACCGGGGCATCAAGCGGCTCTCGCAGCTCAACGTCCTCCTGGCGATGGGGCTGGCCGCCTTCGTCCTCGTCACCGGCAACACGGCCTTCCTGCTCAACGGCCTGGTGCAGAACGTCGGCGACTTCGTGAGCAGCTTCCCCGGCCGGACCCTGGACACGTTCGCCTACGACCGGCCGGACGAGTGGCTGAACGGCTGGACGCTCTTCTTCTGGGCGTGGTGGATCGCCTGGGCCTCCTTCGTCGGCCTCTTCCTCGCCCGCATCTCCCGAGGGCGCACGATCCGCCAGTTCGTCGCCGGGACGCTGCTGCTCCCGTTCAGCTACATCCTCATGTGGGTGTCGATCTTCGGGAACAGCGCGATCGACCGGATCCGCCAGGGCGACGCGGCCTTCGGGGAGACGGCGATGAACACCCCGGAGCGCGGCTTCTACACGCTCCTCGCCGACTACCCCGCGTTCCCGTTCATCGCGGCGATCGCGACCTTCGTCGGGCTGCTCTTCTACGTGACGTCGGCCGATTCCGGTGCTCTGGTGATGGCGAACCTGTCCTCCCGGCTCCCCCGGCCGCAGGACGACGCCGCGGCGGGCTTGAGGATCCTCTGGGCGGTGGCGACCGGTGTCCTCACCGCGGCCATGCTGCTGGTCGGCGGTGTGCCCGCGCTGCAGAACGCCACGATCATCATGGGCCTGCCCTTCGGCTTCGTGATGGTGCTGGTGATGGTCGGTCTGTACCGGGCGCTGCGCCAGGAGGTCGACCGCGGGGCCAACCGGCACCGGGTCTGGCCCACCGGCCGACCGGGGGCCCGCCGGCGGATCCGGTCGCGGGGCCGGCTGCGACGGCGCAACACGTCGGCTCCCCGGGGCCGGGAACGGGCCGACGAGTACCTCCGGGAGACCGTCGGCCCCGCGCTGGCCGAAGCCGTGGCCGAGCTGCGGGCGCGCGAGGTCGAATCCCGGACGCGCGTGGTCGACGACGGGACGGGGGGCCAGGGCGTCGAGCTCTCGGCAGAGGTCCACGGCGGGACGCCCTTCCGGTACTGCATCCGGCCGAGGGTTCCCGCGAACCTCGGCGGCCGCGGCGGGCAGACCGATGATGCGGCCGGGTCCGGCGTCGTCGTCAGGCTCGACGCGGGCGGTCGGGACCCCGGCCCGCTGGGCTACGACGTCGTCGACTACACCCATGCGCAGCTGATCGACGACGTCCTGGACAGGTACGAGGAGCACGTCGCCGGTCAGCGGGCCGGGGCCTGATCCGTTCCGTCACCCGTCGAGGAACCGCTCGATCACCGGCGCCAGCTCGTCGGCCTCGGTGATCAGCGCGATGTGCCCACCGCGGTAGACGTGCAGCTGGGCCCGGGGGATGAGCCGGGCCATGACCCGCGCGTTCACCACCGGGATGATCGGGTCGTCGTCGCCGGCGATCACGAGCGTGGGCTGCCGGATCAGCCGCAGGAACGGCAGGCTGCTCCAGCCGGTGCTCGACGCCAGCTGGTAGTAGTAGCCGCGCTTGGGCCCCACCCGGGTGTGCGTGTGCAGCACGGCCGCGGCGCGTTCCGGCTCGGTCCGCATGGTCCCGCCGTAGATGTCGCCGGCGATCTGGCGGGCGTACTCCGGGTCGCGGTGCCGCCGGGGGGTGAGCATGCGGGCCAGCACCCGCGGGTGCGCCGGCACCATGATCGAGCCGGTCGCCGTCGCGGCGAGGACCAGCCGGCGGCAGCGGCGCCGGTGCTGCACGGCGAAGTGCTGCGCCAGGCCGCCGCCCCAGGACAGGCCCAGGACGTCGACCGGTTGCTCGTAGCCCAGCCGGCTGAGCAGCCCGGCCACCACCGGGCTCAGCGTCGACAGCACGTAGGGGACGACGGGCCGCGGTGAGCCGCCCACACCCGGGACGTCGAACCGGATCACGGTCCGCCGGGGATCGAGGGCGTCCACGAACGGCTGCAGGACCTCCAGGCTCGCGCCGATGCCGTTCATCAGCAGCAGCGGCGGGACGTCGTCGTCCGTACCCGGGCGGACGGCGGTCCGCAGCGTCCGGCCGCCGATGGTCAGGCTGCGGACGACCTCCCGGCTACTTGTCGAAGACATAGGTGCCGGGTGCGTCCGCCAGTGGCTCCAGACCGTTGCCGCCGAGCTCGGCCGGCGCCGGGATCTCCTCGCCGGACCGCTCGCCGAGCCAGTCCATGAAGTCCGGCCACCAGGAGCCCTTGACCGTCTCGGCCTGCTTCATCCACCGGTCGGCGTCCGGCGGGGTCTGCTGGGCCACCTGGAACGTCGACTTCGGGTTCCCGGGCGGGTTCACCAGCGAGGCGATGTGGCCGCTGGTGGAGAGGACGAACCGGCTCTCGCCGCCCAGTAGCTGGGTGGTGCGGTAGCAGGCCTGCCAGGGGCACAGGTGGTCGGCGACACCGGCGGTTGCGTAGGTGTCCACCGTGACCTTCGACAGGTCCACCGGCGAGCCGAGCATGCTCACCGCATCCGGCTCGGTGAGCGCGTTGCGCACCGCGACGTCGATGAAGTCGCGGTGCAGGCCCGCCGTCATCCGGGTGGTGTCGGCGTTCCAGTAGAGGATGTCGAAGTTCGGCGGCGGCTTGCCCTGCAGGTAGTTGTTGACCCAGTAGTTCCACACCAGGTCGTTGGGGCGGAGCCACGCGAACACCTCGGCCAGCTGCGCGCCGTCGAGGTAGCCCTTCTTCCGCGAGCGCTCGGTGGCCGCCTCCACCGCCTCGCGGTCCATGAGCGCGGACACCGTGCCGGCGCGCGACCAGTCCAGGACGGTGACCGCGTAGCTGGCCGCGCGCACCCGGTCCTGCTTGCCGGTGGCCGCCAGGTGGGCCAGCACCATCGCGGTGATGATCCCGCCGGAGCAGAACGCCTGGAGCGCCACCTGCTCCTGGCCGGTGATCCGCTCGACGGCGTCCATGGCGTCGAGCAGGGCCTGGCCGTAGGTGTCGAGGTCCCAGTCGGCGTGCCGCTCGTCGGGGTTGCGCCAGGAGATCATGAAGACCTGCTGGCCGGCGCCCACGTAGTGCTCGACGATGCTGCGGCCGGGCGCCAGGTCGGTGATGTAGTACTTGTTGATCGTCGGCGGCACCATCACCAGCGGCACCGCGCGGACCTTCTCCGTGGTGGGCCGGTACTGGATCAGCTCGAACACCTCCGTCCGGAGCACGACGGCGCCGGGGGAGACCGCCAGGTCCTCGCCCACGGTGAAGGCGTCCGGCTCCACCATCGTCGGCACCCGCGGCGGGTTGGCGAGGTCGCGGACGAACCGGCTCAGGCCCTTGACGGCGCTCTTCCCGCCGGTGTCGATGGCCGCCTTGAGGGACAGCGGGTTGAGCACCGGGACGTTGCTGGGGGCCAGCGCGTCGACGAGGTTGGTCGCGGTGAACCGGATCCGTTCGTCGTCCTGCCAGTCGAGGTCGGCGTCCTCGATCAGCTCCCAGGCGGTGCGCGCGGTGGCCAGGTGCAGCTGCATCGCACGCCTCAGCAGCGGGTTGCCGCTCCACGCCGGGTCGGCGAAGCGCTTGTCCTTCTTGCCGGGCGCGATCTCCGAGCTCCCCCCGGCGATCCGGGCGACCTCCTGGACCAGTTCACCGGCCCGGCGCGCGACCGCATCGGGCTTGCGGGCCAGGGCGGAGGCGAAGCGCAGGGTGGTCCCGGCCGGCGGGACCAGGCGGCGGAGCGGGCCGCGGGCGGCGTCGACCAGCACCATGTCCAGGCCGGTCGCGGCCTCTGCGGCCTGCTCGGGGGACCCGGCGGCGGGCTCGCCCTCGGCCGGGGGAGCGGAGGCGGTGCGGGTCGGCTCGGTGGCGGGCTGAGCCATGGCTGGATCTCCTTCGGCGCTGCCCGGGTGAGTCGGCGACGCCGTCCCCCGGGGCGCGGTTGTGACCCCGACCACTCAACCACAGGATCCGGAACGGGGCAGGGCGCCCGCGAGGTGTGCAGGGCCTGTTGTGGAGCACGTGCTCTAATAACCGCCGTGGCCCGACCGCGACTGCACACGCCGGACGCGCTGCTGGACGCGGCCGAGGCGATCGTGGTCGGCTCCGGGCGGGCCGGTCTCACCGTCCGGGCGCTGAGCGCGCGGACGGGCGCCTCGAACGGGAGCGTCTACCACGCGTTCGGCGACGTGGAGACCCTGCTGGCCACCGCGTGGCTCCGGCGGGCCCGCCGGTTCCTGGCGCTCCTGCGGACGGCGGTCGACGCGGAGCTGGCCGCGGGCGACGGACGGCGCGCGCTGCAGGCAGCCGCCGACGCCCCCGCCCGGCTGGCCGAGGAGGACCTCCGCGCCGCCCAGCTGCTCACCGTCCTCACCCGCGACGACGTCCTGACCGAGGACGTGGCCGGACCGGTGGCCGCGGACCTGCGGGCGCTCGACCGGGAGCTCGGCGAGGTCCTGCGCCGGCTCGCCGCAGCGATCGACGACCGTGCGGGACGCGCCGCGCTCGACGTCGTCACCACCTGCGTCGTGCGGTTGCCGGCGGCGCTGCTGTTCCCCGACATCCGTGCCGGCCGGGTGCGCCCACTCACCCGCCGACAACTGGCGGCCGCCGTCGGCGCCGTCCTCGACTGTCCTCCCACTCCCCAGGAGAACCGATGCCCACCCTCGACCGGCACGACGACGTCCTCGTCCTCGACC